>NZ_BMRK01000009.1:0-163192 GCF_014648595.1 Nocardioides luteus
AACGCGCCGACTCGACGCCCTCAGCCGGAGCAAACGCGCCGACTCGACGTTCTGGGGCGGGGCAGATGCGCCGACTCGGCGGTCAGGGGGTGAGGTGGCGGCGGAGGGCGTCGAGGTGGTCGTCGGGGGTGAAGCCGGTGGCGGTGAGCTTGTCGAGGGACATCACCGAGCTGAGCGGGCGGGGGGCGATGTTCTGCTTGCCGGCGAAGTACGCCTCGGTGGAGGTGGCGGCGACGTCGGCGCGGTCGCGGCCGGAGAGGGCGAAGACCTCGGCGGCGATGTCGCGCCACGAGCACGGGTCGCCGGCGTTGGTGCAGTTGTAGACCCCGTACGCAGCCCCGGACCGCAGCAGGTGAGCGGTGGCTGCGGCGAGCGTGTCGGTGAAGGTGAGCCGGCCGATCTGGTCGTCGACCACGGTGGGCGAGACGCCCTTCTCGGCGAGCGCGGCCATGGTGCGGACGAAGTTCTTGCCGTCGCCGACGACCCAGGAGGTGCGCAGGATGTAGTGGCGCGGGGTGCCGGCGACGGCGATGTCACCGGCGGCCTTGGTCTGCGCGTAGACCCCGAGCGGGGAGACCGGCTCGGTCTCGGTGTGCTCGGCGGCGGTGCCGTCGAAGACGTACTCGCTGGAGTAGTGCACCAGGGTCAGCCGGTGATCGGTCGCGGCCCGGGCGAGCAGCGCCGGCGCGGTGGCGTTGGCGGCCCAGGCCGCGCGGCGCCCCTCGGGGGTCTCGGCCTCGTCGACCGCGGTGTAGGCGGCGGCGTTGAGGACGACCTGGTAGTCGTTCCACGGCCAGGCCGCGACCGACTTCTCGTCGCAGATGTCCAGCTCGTCGCGGCCGACCGCCTCCGCCTCGGGGAAGCCGGCCGCCAGCGCCCGGCCGAGCTGGCCGTTGGCGCCGAGGATCAGCGTCTTCTTCGGCTTCATCGGGGCGACCTCGCCCAGCCGCGGGTTGGCCAGGTCCTTCTCGGAGATCTCCGCGGAGTCCAGCGGGATCGGCCACGGGATCGCGGCGGTCTCGTCGGCGAGGTTGAGCGCCGGGTAGGCGAAGCCGGGTCGCCAGTGGTCGTTGACCAGGTAGGAGTAGACGGTGCCGTCCTCGAGCGCCTGGTAGGAGTTGCCGACCCCGCGCGGGACGAAGACCGCGGTCTCCGGGCCGATCTCGACCCAGAAGGTGGCGCCGAAGGAGTCGCCCTCGCGCATGTCGACCCAGGCCGCGAAGACCCGCCCGCAGGCGACCGATACGAACTTGTCCCACGGCTCGGTGTGAATGCCCCGGGTGGCGCCGCGGGAGGCATTGAAGGACATGTTGTTCTGCACCGGACCGAAGTCGGGCAGGCCGAGCTCGGTCATCTTGGCGCGCTGCCAGTTCTCCTTGAACCAGCCGCGGGCATCGCCGTGCACCGGCAGGTGGGCGACCAGCAGGCCCGGGATCGGCGTCTCCTCGATGCGAAGCTCCACCGGTGTCACTGCCCCTTCGCTGCGTACTTGGCTTCGGTCTCGTGCTTCATCGGCGACCACCAGGCCGCGTTCTCCTGGTACCAGGCGATGGTCGCGGCCAGGCCCTTGTCGAAGTCCTGATACTTCGGCTCCCAGCCGAGCTCGCTGCGCAGCTTGCCGGACTCGATGGCGTAGCGGCGGTCGTGGCCCGCGCGGTCGGTGACCCACTCGATGTCGTCCTCGGGACGGCCGAAGTGGCGCAGGATCGCGCGGACGACGTCGACGTTGGACTTCTCCCCGTCGGCGCCGATCAGGTAGGTCTCCCCGATCCGACCGTGCGACAGGATCGCCCAGACGGCCGAGGAGTGGTCGTCGGTGTGGATCCAGTCGCGGACGTTGAGCCCGTCGCCGTAGACGCGCGGGCGGCGGCCCTCGATGACCTCGGTGATCTGGCGCGGGATGAACTTCTCCACGTGCTGCCAGGGGCCGTAGTTGTTGGAGCAGTTGGAGATCGTCGCGCGCACGCCGAAGGAGCGCACCCAGGCGCGGACGAGGTGGTCGGAGCCGGCCTTGGAGGCGGAGTAGGGCGAGGACGGCTGGTAGGGGGTGTCCTCGGTGAAGCGCTTCAGGTCGTCGAGGTCGAGGTCGCCGTAGACCTCGTCGGTGGAGACGTGATGGAACCTGACGTCATGGCGACGGACCGCCTCGAGGAGCACGAAGGTGCCGACGATGTTGGTCTGCACGAACGGCGCCGGGTCGGAGAGCGAGTTGTCGTTGTGGGACTCGGCCGCGTAGTGCACGACCGCGTCCGACTCCGCCACCAGCGGCTCGACGACCGCGGCGTCGGCGATGTCGCCGACGACCAGCCGCACCCGGTCCTCCGGAAGCCCCCGCAGCGACGCCTCGGACGAGGCGTAGGTCAGCTTGTCGAGCACCGTGACGTACGCATCGGTGTTGGCCACGAGGTGGTGGACGAAGTTGGAGCCGATGAACCCGGCACCGCCGGTCACAAGAATCTGCACCGGGTCATCGTAGGCAGAATTAACCGCCGGGCCGTCGCCTCGCCCCGGCAAGTTACCCATAACGTACGGTGAACATCCGTAGGATCGGTGCACCATGAAAGGCATCATCCTTGCCGGCGGCACCGGCTCACGTCTGCATCCGATCACGCTCGCGATCAGCAAGCAGCTGATGCCGATCTACGACAAGCCGATGATCTACTACCCGCTGACCACGCTGATGCTGGCCGGGATCCGAGACATCCTGGTGATCACCACGCCCCACGAGGCCTCCGCCTTCCACCGGCTGCTGGGCGACGGCAGCCATCTCGGCGTGAACATCAGCTACGCCGAGCAGCCCTCCCCCGACGGCCTCGCCCAGGCCTTCACCATCGGCGCCGACGTCGGCTTCCTCGACGAGTCCGACGACGGCGTGGGCCTCGTCCTGGGCGACAACATCTTCTACGGCCCCGGCCTCGGCACCCAGCTGGCCCGCTTCGAGAAGATCACCGGCGGCGCCGTCTTCGGCTACCGCGTCGCCGACCCGCGCGCCTACGGCGTGGTCGAGTTCGACGACTCCTTCCGGGCGATCTCCCTGGAGGAGAAGCCTACGATGCCGAAGAGCCCGTACGCCGTCCCCGGCCTCTACTTCTACGACAGCTCGGTCATCGATCACGCCCGCAACCTGACCCCATCGGCGCGCGGCGAGCTGGAGATCACCGATCTCAACCGGATCTATCTCGAGGCCGGCACCCTGCAGGTCGAGGTGCTGCCGCGCGGCACCGCCTGGCTCGACACCGGCACTCTCGAGGACCTCAACGAGGCCGCCAACTTCATCCGCGCGATCGAGCACCGCCAGGGCACCAAGATCGGTGCCCCCGAGGAGGTCGCCTGGCGTCAGGGCTGGCTCTCCGACGAGGAGCTCTCCGAGCTCGCCCAGCCGCTGCTGAAGAGCGGCTACGGGAAGTATCTGCTCGGCCTGCTGGCCTGATGTAACGCCTGGCCTCGCCTCGAGCCCGGCCTCAGGCCTCCGCGACGACCTTCTGCTCGGCCCGCCCGAAGTCGTCCTCGAGGCGCACGATGTCGTCCTCGCCGGTGTAGCCGCCGCGCTGGACCTCGATGATCGAGAGCGGCTCGTCGGTCTCGTTGCAGATCCGGTGGGCCTGGCCGACGGCGACGTCGACGGACTCCCCCGGGCCGGCGACGGTGGTGACGCCGTCGATGATGCAGGTCGCCTTGCCGTAGATGACGACCCAGTGCTCGGAACGGTGGGTGTGGGTCTGGTAGGAGAGGCGGCTGTGGGGCAGCACCTCGATCCGCTTGACCTTGTAGCCCGGACCCACGTCGATGACGTGCCACGAACCCCAAGGGCGGGTCTCGGAGTCACCAGCCATGATGTTTGCCCTCATTCCTAGACACTGAGCAGAAGACGCGACCATAACTGTACGCAGCGGCTCGCGGTTCATTGCCAGTCAATGTTCACCACTCGGTTACTGACCAGTAACCGAGTGGTGCAGAACGACGGCAGTGCCGGCTCAGTCGCGCCCGTAGATGTCGCGCGTGTAGACCTTGTCGGCGACGTCGGCGAGGACGTCGGTGCGCCGGTTGGCGATGATCACGTCGGCGCGGGCCTTGAACTCGGCGAGGTCCTTGATGATCTCGGAGTTGAAGAAGGTGGCTTCGTCGAGCTCGGGCTCGTAGATGACCACCTCGACACCCTTGGCCTTGATCCGCTTCATCACGCCCTGCACGGAGGAGTCGCGGAAGTTGTCGGAGCCGGACTTCATGATCAGCCGGTAGACGCCGACCACCTTGGGCTCGCGCCGCAGGATGTCGGCGGCGACGAAGTCCTTGCGCGTGGTGTTGGCCTCGACGATCGCCGAGATGAGGTTCTGCGGGACGTCCTGGTAGTTGGCCTGCAGCTGCCGGGTGTCCTTGGGCAGGCAGTAGCCGCCGTAGCCGAAGCTCGGGTTGTTGTAGTGGCGACCGATCCGCGGGTCCAGGCCGACGCCCTCGATGATCTGGGTCGTGTTGAGGCCGTGGGTGGCGGCGTAGGTGTCGAGCTCGTTGAAGTAGGCGACCCGCAGGGCGAGGTAGGTGTTGGCGAAGAGCTTGATCGCCTCGGCCTCGGTGGCGCCGGTCATCAGCACGGGCACGTCCGGGTCGAGCGAGCCCTCGATCAGCAGCTCGGCGAAGCCCTTCGCGGCCGGGGAGTCGTCGCCGACCACGATGCGCGAGGGGTGCAGGTTGTCGTGGAGCGCCCGGCCCTCACGGAGGAACTCGGGACTGAAGAAGAGCGTCGCGTCGGGATGCTCGGCGCGCTTGGCCGTGATGTAGCCGACCGGGATCGTCGACTTCACCACGATCGCCGCGCCCGGGGCGTACGTCACCGCGTCGGCGATCACGCCGTCGACGCTGGAGGTGTCGAAGTAGTTCGAGGCCTCGTCGTAGTTCGTCGGGGTCGCGATGATGACGTAGTCGGCGCCGGCGTAGGCGTCCTCCTTGTCGAGGGTCGCGCGCAGGCCGAGCTCCTCGGTGGCCAGGAAGCGAGTGATCTCGGCGTCCTCGATCGGCGTCCTGGCGGAGTTGACCAGGTCGACGCGCTCCTGGCTGATGTCCAGGACGACGACGTCGTGCTTCTGGGCGAGCAGGACCGCGAGCGACATCCCGACGTAGCCCACGCCGACAACGGTGATCTTCATGTTCGGCACTGTAAGCGGCGGTTTGAGGCCGATGTCAGCAACTTCCCAGGACCATGTTCCCGTACGGGAACATCGCGTAGAGTGTTCATCGTGCCGTCGCCGTACCTGACCTCTCCGGCCGCCTTCGGGTCGATGGTCCGTTCGGCGCGGCAGCGCGCCGGGCTCACCCAGAGCGACCTCGCCCACCGGGCAGGCGTGGGCAGGCGGTTCGTGGTCGACGTCGAGTCCGGACACCCGCGCGCCGAGCTCGGCAAGGCGCTCGCCCTCCTCGAGGCCCTCGACGTCTACCTCTATCCCACCCAGCTCTCGCCGATCGCGCCACCGCTGGAGGACGTCGACCTCGACGCCGTCCTGGCGCGGCATCTATGAGGCAACCGTGAGGCGGCTGTACGCCTTCGCCGGCCGTCGGCACGTCGGCACCTTCGTCGCCGGTCCTCGCCGAGAAGAGGTCGACTTCGAGTACGCACCCGACGCCGGCCCGACCCCCGTCTCGCTCGCGCTCCCCCGTGCCCGCCCGGCACAGCCGGGCGCTGCGTACGCCTGGTTGGACGGTCTCCTGCCCACCCGGGAGGACGTACGCCGCAGATGGGCCCGAGAGCGTGGGCTGCCGGACATCGAGCCGATGACGCTGCTCGCCTCCTATGGCGACGACCTCGCCGGCGCGATCAGTCTGTCCGCCGATCCCGACCTGCCCTGGCGACGCGCTCCCAGCCCGGTCGAGGCCACCACCCACGACATCGCCACCCGGCTCGCCGCGCTGCGCAACCAGCCCACCTCGTGGCTCGACCAGCGGGCCCGGCCGCGGTTCTCTTTGGGCGGCCGCTCGGGGAAGTTCACGCTGCGCCGGGCTTCCGGGAAGTGGTTCTGGCCGACCTACGAGCACCCCTCGACCCACATCCTGCGCCCGACCACGCCCGAGGCTGCGGCCGAGCGGATCGCCGAGCTGGACCGGGCCCGCGCCCGCGGCGTCCCGGCTGCCCGCACCGAGCTGGTCACCATCGGCGGGCAGCCGGCGCTCGTCGTCGAGCGCTGGGACCGCCTCGGTGGACAGCGCATCCATGCCGAGACGATCCGGCGAGGCCCCGAGGCCGGCTCGTCGTTCCTGCTCGCCGGCTCCCGGGTCGCGCCGGCCCCTTTGTAGCCCGGTACGCTGCCAGGCCCGCCACCCCAGGAGTTCCCGATGCAGGTCGCAGGCAACGTGTTCGTCGTCACCGGAGCCGGCAACGGCATCGGCCGCAGCGTCGCCCTGGAGCTGGTCCGCCGCGGCGCGTCGGTCATCGGCGCGGACCTCGACGAGCCGGGTCTGGCCGAGACCGCGGCCGCCGCCGAGGACCCGGCACGGTTCCAGGGCCGGGTGCTCGACATCGCCGACCAGGCGAGCGTGACCTCGTTCGCGGCATCGGTGGTCGCTGCGTACGGGAAGGTCGACGGGCTCTTCAACGTCGCCGGCATCGCCCAGCGGCCGGAGACGACGGCCGAGATCACCGACGAGCGCATCGAGGTCCTGATGCGGGTCAACTTCTTCGGCGCGGTGTGGCTGACCCGGGCGTTCCTGCCCCACCTGCTGGAGCGGCCCGAGGCGGTGATCATGATGACCTCGAGCCTCTCCGCGATCGCGCCGTTCCCGGGCGCAGCGGTCTACGGCGCCTCGAAGGCGGCGCTCGCCCTGTTCGGCTACGGGATGGCCCAGGACCTGCGGCGCACCAGCAACGTCACCGTCACCACCGTGCTCCCAGGCACCGTCTGGACCAACCTGGTGCGCGGCACCTCGGCCGACCTGGGCGTCTCCGAGAAGCTCACCAAGGCCTTCGCGGCGAAGCCCGAGGGTGTCGCGAAGCGGATGGTCGAGGCGACGCTGAGGGGGAAGCAGCGGGTCGTGGTCGGGAAGGACGCTCACGCCTTCGACGTGATGCGGCGGCTCAGCTTCCGGGTTGCCCAGAAGGCCTCCGACCTGCAGGTCGGCACCATGTTCTACAAGAAGTGACGGGCGGCGTCTCAGCGTTCGATGAGCCTGCCAGGGCGCCTCGGCCGGTCTGCGTACACTCGGATTCCAGCCCAGGCGGGGATGGGACATTTCGCCGTGCCGTGGAAGCCGCCACTAGCATGGGCGCCTCAACCTGACGGAGAGGTCCTCTGGTTCCGTAATGACTGCAACACACGCCGACTACCGGCTCAGCCAGCTCGACCAGCTGGAAGCCGAGTCGATCCACATCTTCCGCGAGGCCGCGGCTGAGTTCGAGAAGCCCGTCCTGATGTTCTCGGGCGGCAAGGACAGCATCGTGATGCTGCGACTGGCGGAGAAGGCCTTCTTCCCCGCCAAGATCCCCTTCCCGGTCCTTCAGATCGACAACGGACTCGACTTCCCCGAGGTCGCCGAGACCCGTGACCGCTGGGTCAGCCGTCTGGGCGTACGCCTGGTGATCGCGAGCATCGACGACGCCATCGAGCGTGGCATCGTCGTCGACGACGGCAAGACCTCGCGCAACCGGCTCCAGACGCCGACGCTGCTCAACGCGATCGAGGAGAACGGTTTCACCGCCGCCTTCGGTGGCGGTCGCCGCGACGAGGAGAAGGCCCGCGCCAAGGAGCGCGTCTACTCCCACCGCGACGAGTTCGGCCAGTGGGACCCGAAGAACCAGCGCCCCGAGCTCTGGTCTCTCTACAACGGCCGCCTCCACGAGGGCGAGCACATGCGGGTCTTCCCGATCTCCAACTGGACCGAGCTGGACATCTGGGACTACATCGGCCGCGAGGGCATCGAGATCCCGTCGGTCTACTTCGCCCACCAGCGCCGGGTCTTCGAGCGCGACGGTCTGCTGCTGACCGAGACGCCGTTCAACCCCCTGCGCGAGGGCGAGGTCGTCACCGAGCGCACGGTCCGCTACCGCACCTGCGGTGACATGACCCTGACCGGCTGCGTCGAGTCGACCGCCGCCACCATCCCCGAGATCATCGAGGAGGTCGCCGCCGCCCGGGTCACCGAGCGTGGTGCGACCCGCGGTGACGACCGGTTCTCCGAGGCCGCCATGGAGGACCGCAAGAAGGAAGGCTACTTCTGATGGACATGGACCTTCTGCGGTTCGCCACCGCGGGCTCCGTCGACGACGGCAAGTCCACCCTCATCGGGCGGCTGCTGTTCGACTCGAAGTCGATCTTCAACGACCAGCTCGAGTCGGTCGAGAAGACCTCGCAGGACAAGGGCCACGGCTACGTGGACCTCTCGCTGCTGACCGACGGCCTGCGCTCCGAGCGCGAGCAGGGCATCACCATCGACGTGGCCTACCGCTACTTCGCGACGCCCAACCGCAAGTTCATCATCGCCGACACCCCTGGCCACGTGCAGTACACGCGCAACATGGTCACCGGTGCCTCGACGGCCGATCTCGGGCTCGTCCTGGTCGACGCGCGTCACGGGCTGACCGAGCAGTCGCGCCGCCACGCGGTGCTCCTCTCGCTGCTGCGCGTGCCCCACCTGGTGCTGTGCATCAACAAGATGGACCTCGTGGACTACTCCGCCGACGTCTACAAGCAGATCTCGGCCGAGTTCACCGCGTTCGCGACCAAGCTCAACATCCCCGACCTCGAGATCATCCCGATCTCGGCGCTCCAGGGCGACAACGTGGTGACCCGGTCCACCAACATGGACTGGTACTCCGGCCCGACCCTGATCCACCACCTCGAGCACGTCCACGTCGCCTCCGACCGCGACCTGGTCGACGTGCGCTTCCCGGTGCAGTACGTCGTGCGCCCGAAGTCCGACGAGCACCACGACTACCGCGGCTACGCGGGTCAGGTCGCCGGTGGCGTACTCAAGCCGGGCGACGAGGTCATGGTCCTTCCCTCCGGCATGACGTCGAAGATCGCCGCGATCGATCTCTTCGACAAGGAGATCCCCGAGGCGTTCCCGCCGATGTCGGTCACGGTGCGGCTCGAGGACGACGTCGACGTCAGCCGTGGGGACATGATCTCCCGGATCAAGAACGCTCCGGAGCCCAGCCAGGACATCGACGCGATGATCTGCTGGATGACCAACGCTCCGCTGCGTCCGCGGCAGAAGCTGGCCATCAAGCACACCTCCAACTCGGCGCGCGCGCTGGTCAAGGACATCCAGTACCGCCTGGACGTCAACTCTCTCCACCGCGACCTCGACACCAAGGAGCTCGGCCTCAACGAGATCGGCCGCGTCCAGCTGCGCACCACCAAGCCGCTGCTGTGCGACCCCTACTCGAAGAACCGCACCACCGGCTCCTTCATCCTCATCGACGAGGCCACCGGCGTCACCGTCGGTGCAGGCATGATCAACGACTGACTCGCTCAAGCTCGTACGAAGCGGCGGCTCCCTGTCGGGGGTCGCCGCTTTCGTTGTGGTGGGCGGGTTGTCGCGGTGGGTGGGGCGGGGGCATTTTCCCGCCATGGCGGGAATTTCCCCCCGCCCCGACAACCCGCGAGAGCAGTTCCAGCCCTCCTCCCCGCCGACGTTAGAGTGCGGGACGTGCCTGTGCCGCAACACTCCCCGTCCCCCCGCGAGCTCGACGACATCGAGCTGATCGTCTCCGGCGCCCTCCCGGGCCCGCTGAACGCTCCCGGCTCCCCGCTGACGCTCGCCCTGCCCGATGCAGTCGCTTCGGCGGCGACGGTGGACGGCTCGGTGGAGATCGTCGATCCCGAGGGCCTTCCGCTGGCCCGCGTCACCTGGCCCGCCGGCGAGGTCACCGGCCTCTCCTCCCCCGCCTACGGTCCCTTCCGGCGGCTCTACCTCACGCCGGAGCAGACCCGGACGGAGTACGCCGGGCGGACGGTCGTCCCGGTCGCCGACGCACTCACCACCACCGAGATCGACGAGATCGCGGCGCTGGGCCCGGTGCTGCTGCTCGCCCTCGTCGGCCACGGTACGCCTTCGCTCTCCCCCGTCGCGCTGCTGCGCGCCACCCTGCTGGCCGCCGACACACTGCCCGACGCCGCGGTCGTCGCGGTCCCGCTGGCCGCCCACGACGACCCCGAGGCCGACCACGCCCTCGGCGTGGCGGTCGTGGCTGCGTACGCGGGTGAGGACGAGGTGCACGCGCTGGCGGCGGACTCCGACGACTACCCCGACGCCATCGCCGCGGTCATCGACCGCGACCAGCCCGCGCCCGCGGAGCAGGGCCTGGTCGTCTTCTTCACCGGGCTCTCCGGCTCCGGCAAGTCGACGCTCGCCCGTGCGCTGATGGACCGGATCCTCGAGCAGGGCGCGCGTACGGTCACCTCGCTCGACGGCGACGTGGTGCGCCGCAACCTGTCGGCCGGGCTGACCTTCTCCAAGGAGGACCGGGAGACCAACATCCGTCGCATCGGCTGGGTGGCCGCGGAGATCTCCCGCCACGGCGGCCTCGCGGTCTGCTCCCCGATCGCGCCGTTCGACTCGACCCGCCAGGACGTACGCCGCTACGTCGACGACGCCGGCGGCGCCTTCTTCCTGGTTCATGTGGCCACGCCGCTGGAGGAGTGCGAGCGGCGCGACCGCAAGGGGCTCTACGCGAAGGCCCGCCGCGGCGAGATCCCCGAGTTCACCGGGATCTCCTCGCCCTACGAGGAGCCGGCCGACGCCGACGTACGCGTCGACACCACCGGCCGCTCGATCGACGACGCGCTCGACGACGTCATCGAGGGCCTGCGCGAGGCGGGCTACCTCGACCTCTGAGCGACCGTTCGCTTCTATGACCGCACGCGACCTGTCACGCTTGGGCAGTGAACGACGCCGGTCTCATCGCTCTCGTCCTCGGCGTGCCGATGCTGGTCACCGGGGTCCTGGCGGCGCGCCGCACGCTGTCGTCGTCGCTCGACTTCGTGCTCGACGTCGACGCGCCGGACTCGTGGATCGTCTACAGCTTCGGGTCCGTGGACGTTCGGAAGGCCGCGAGACGCGCACGGGCCAGCTCGCGCCGACTGGGTAGGAACGACGTGTTCGCGGTGCTCGTGCGGCCGGATCGCTTCGAGATCTGGGGCCACCGCGACACCGCGCCGCGCTGGCACGTCGACCGCGCGGATGCCGAGGTCGACACGGCGCTCGTGGTCGTCGGCCGCCAGGACATCCTGAGCATCGCACCTCTCCCGATCTACCGTCGAGGCATCTACATCTCCGACGGGGTGCGGTCGGTGAGCGTCGTCCCGTCCGGCGGCTCGATCGACTCAGCACTCCGCGCCCTTCGGGACCGCCGGGTCTAGCGGTCGCGGTAGACGAGGCCGGAGAGCCGCCAGGCCAGCGCGCGGCGGAAGCGCGGGAGCCGGGCGAGCGTGGAGAGCGCCAGGTTGCGTACGCTCCGGCGGGCTCCCCGCGCGATGCCGAACCGGGTCAGCCGGTCGGAGAGCGCGATGACCTTCTCGGCGACCGGGCGTCGGCGGGCGGCGTAGTCGTCGAGCGCTTCCTCGTCACCCGTCGTGATGACGGCGACCAGGGCCGCGCCGAGGACGACGGCGTCCTGGAGGCCGGTGTTCATGCCCTGGCCTCCGGCCGGGCTGTGCACGTGGGCGGCGTCGCCGGCGATCAGCACCCGGCCGGCGCGGTAGGTGTCGGCCACCCGGTGATGCACCCGGAACCGCGACCCCCACACGACCTCGGTGACCTTGACCGGCCCCTTCGTACCGCCGCGGCGGTCGACCAGGCCCTGGACGTAGGAGATATCGGGGTCGGCCGGGGCGTCCTCGACCGGGGCGACGAAGCGGAAGGAGCCGTCCGGCAGCGGCGCGGAGACCAGGGTGCCCTCCGGCGAGAAATAGAGGATGACCTCGTCGTGCGGCAGGTCGCCCTCGATGCGTACGTCGGCGAGGCTGAACGACTCGGCGTACTTCCCGCCCGGGAAGCCGATGCCCGCGCGCTCGCGCACGGTGGAGTGCATGCCATCGGCACCGACGAGGTAACGGGCGCGGATCTCGGTGCCGTCCCCGGTGGTGGCGGTGACGCCGTCGTCGTCCTGGGTGAGGTCGACGAGGGTGAGGGGTCGGCGGACGTGGCCGCCGAGCTCGGTGAGGCGCTCGAGGAGGACGCGCTCGGTGACCGCCTGGGAGACCATGAGCGCGTAGGGGAAGGCGGTGGGGAGACCGTCGAAGCGGATCGGCACCAGGACCTTGTCGCGGTCACGGATGGTGAACCGCGGTGCTTCGATCCCCTCGTCGACGAGCCGCGAGGAGACGCCGAGATCGGCGAGGACCTCGAGGGTGCGGGCGTGGACGACGGCGGCGCGGGAGGTGTTGTCCCCGGTGGCCTGGTTGTCGATGACGGTGACGTCGAGGCCGGCCGCGGCCAGCGTGGCCGCCACCGCCAGCCCGGTGGGGCCAGCGCCGGCGACGAGGACATCAGTGGTGATGGTGGACATGATGCACTCCTTGCTCTCGGCTAGGTCAACAAGTGTTGGCCAACTGATGTTGACCAAGGTAGCGCGCACTCGATCTTGACGTCAACAGGTGTTGGCCTACAATCGTTGACATGCCTGACACGCGCCGGTCCGGGGCCGAGACCCGAGAACGCATCCTCGCCGTCGCCCGCGAGCACTTCGCGCGCCAGGGATACGACCGCACCACCATCCGCGCCATCGCCGCGGAGGCGCAGATCGACCCGTCGATGGTGATGCGCTACTTCGGCAACAAGGAGGAGCTCTTCAAGGTCGCCGCCTCGATCGACCTCGCCCTCCCCGACCTCACCACCGCCGCACCAGGTGAGGCCGGCCGGGTCATGGCCGCCCATTTCGTACGCACCTGGGACGCCGAAGGCACCCTCATGGCCCTCCTCCGCCGCGCCGCCTCCGACCCCCAGGCCGCCGAGCAGATGCGGGGCATCTTCGCCAGCCAGGTGGCCGCCGCCGTCGCCCCGTTGTGCCACGACCCCACCGAAGCCCCACGCCGCGCCGCCCTCGTCGCGACCCAGCTCCTCGGCGTAGCCCTCGGCCGCTACGTACTCCGCCTCCCGCCCATCGTCGAGATGACCCCCGACGAGATCGTCACCTGGGTAGCGCCCACCATCGACCGCTACCTCACCGCCGACCCGGCGCATCTGCCCCAGAAATAGACGCCGAGTCGGCGCAACTGCCCCACCCAGAGACGTCGAGTCGGCGCAACTGCCCCGAGACGTCACTCGTACGTGGGGCAGACGCGCCGACTCGGCGTCAGATTCCGGGGCAGATGCGCCGACTCGGCGTCAGATTTTGAGGCAGATGCGCCGAGTCGGGGTTGGGGGTTAGAGCTTCAGGCCGAGCAGGGCCCAGGCTTCTTCGGCACTCAGGGGCGTGCGCTGGGCTACGGCGGCGGCCTCGACGGCGCGCTCGACGAGCTGGCGGTTGGCCTCGACGGGGACGCCCTTGGCGAGGGTGAGCACGTCCTCCATGCCGACGCGCAGGTGTCCACCCATCGCCAACGAGGTGAGCATGACAGGGAGGGTCGAGCGGCCGATGCCGGTGGCCGACCACGAGGTCACCTCGTCGGGCAGTGCCGCGACGGCCGCGACGAGGGCGGCGGAGGTGCCGGGCATGCCGCCGGGTACGCCCATGACGAAGTCGACGTGGACCTTGCCGCCTGCGGGCAGCCCGTACTTCCCGAGCAACCGCTGCAGCGACGCCACGTGCCCCAGGTCGAAGAGCTCGAACTCGGGCACGACACCGCGTTCCTGGGTGAGCTGATAGAGCTCGGTGATGAACGGCCACGGGTTGGAGAAGACGTCGTCGCCGAAGTTGGTGGTGCCCATGGTCAGCGAGCACGAGTCCGGGCCGGCGTCGAGCACCTTCAACCGCTGGTCGAGCGGGTCGTGCACCGAGCCGCCCGTGGAGAGCTGGACGATCAGGTCGGTCTTCTCGTGCAGCGCGTCGACCGTGTCGGTCAGCCGGCCGAGGTCGAGAGTGGGGGCGTGGTCGTCGTCGCGGATGTGTACGTGGATCATCCGGGCGCCGGCCGCCTCGCACTCCACCGCCGTCGCGACCAGCTCCTCGAGCGTCGTCGGCAGCTGCGGACAGTCTTCCTTCGCGGTTTCTGCTCCGGTCGGGGCAACGGTCACAAGGAGTCCAGACATGAGGACAACCTATCGTCAGCTCCCTGTTGGACCGCAATATTTCCTTTCGAATCCGGTGAATCCAGCCAAGGTCGAGACCACTCCCGCGCCGCAGCGACGAGCGCCAGCCCGCAGCCGGAGTAGAGGACGATCCCCATGACGAACGACAGGAGCGGTGGGTTGTCCGTCGCGTCTGCCGCCAGGATGACGAGCGGGGCAAGAGACGCAGCGGCCCCGACCAGAGCGATCACCACCTGGACCGACGACCTGCGGCAGCGGCCGGCGATGACGCCTGCGAGAAGACACGGCAGGAGCAGCATCCCGGGGCCGAGGACGAGCAGCAGCCCCGGCACCGGCGCGAGCCTCCACCAACGCGTACGTCCTGAGAGACGGGCGCCGCGGACCGCACCCAGCCCGACGAACGCCAGCAGGACGAGCGCGACGATCAGACCGGTCCCCGAGAGGGTGAACGTGGGGTCGTCGGTGAAGAGCCGCATGAAGAGGCGGGCGGCGATGGCCCAGCCGAGCCCGAGCCCGGCATAGAGCAGGAGCGAGCGCCCGAGATCACCGCGCCTGGACACCCGGAGTCCTACCGTCGCGGCCGACCAGGTGGCGTACGGCTTCGCCGATCCGCCTCACCAGGACGAAGATGCTGTCGGTGTGCTGATGCCGGGGCTTCGGGAGCCACTCCACGGCCGGTTGCGGCTGTGGGATCTGCTCGTAGATCTCGGCCTGACGTGCGATCTGCTGGGCGAACTTCTCCTGCCGGCGAGCCTGTCTGGCGATCTCGACGCGATGCCCGGCCTGGCACGCGGCGATCTCGCGATCACGGTGCTCAGCCGCGAGCTGCTGAGCCGTATGGGGGTCATGCACATAGGACATTTGTCCCCTCCTTCGGACGTGACGAATTCGTAGAATCGCTTCGAAGACGTCTGTGCCGGCCACGGAGGGTGACCGGCCGAAGGAGTTTCTTTTCTGCTCGGGGGCTGTCACCCCCAGACCCGTCTCACTCGTCAACGAGGTGATGGGACGAGTGCCATGGACGTACGGATCGGCGCCGACGAGAGCGCTGACAACGGCTTCCTCGGGGCGCTGTTCGCGGACGAGGGAGCTGCTCTGGTGCACATGGCTCGGTGGTACGTCGACGACAAGACAGCGGCCGAGGACCTCGTCCAGGAGGCCTTCATCCGGCTGTCCAGGCACATCCACCGCCTGCGCGACCCGAGCAAGGCGACGGCGTACCTTCGGCGGACCGTCATCAATCTCGCGCGCGACCACAACCGGCGCGGCTTCGTCTCGTTCCGTCACCGGCCGCCCGCCGATCCCGACGAACCGTCCACCGAGGAGATCGCGGACGGTCGGGCCGCGCGGGCGGAGGTGATCGAGGCTCTGCGGGCGCTGCCGATGCGTCAGCGGGAGTGCCTCACCCTGCACTACTACTACGACCTCGGCGTCGCTGCCACCGCCGCAGCGCTCGGCCTTTCGGAGAACTCCGTGAAGACCCACCTGCGGCGCGGACGCAAGGCTCTGGCCTCAGCCCTGGAGGACACCCGATGAGTCGGCTCGACGAGCTCCTGCGGGAGGCGATGGGCGACGCAGAGCGTCCACCGCAGGCCTCGGCCGATCTCTTCTCCCGGGTCGTCGACAGCATCGCGGACGACCGTGCCCGCCGTCGCCGAGGCCGGCAGATCGCTGCGGCCGTCACCGTCGCGGTCGCGGCGATCGGCGCCGTGGCCGCACTCAACAAGATCCGTCAACTGAACGGGGAGGCAACCATGCCCTGGTGGACTCTCGAGATCGCGACCACGGCGCTGCTCGTCGCGATAGCGCTCTGGCTCGGCCCGCTGATCAAACGGTTCGGTCGCGCGTACGCCGCCGACGTGTTCCACGACAACCCGCGGACCGGCAAGAGCTACATCGTGCTGACCGACATCGTCTACTACCTGATCTTCGCCGCCTACATCCTCGCCACGACCCGCTTCGAGCCGTCACGCGACTGGTACGGCACGTACGGCGACATCACCGCCGGCCAGCTCGGCGACACCTTCGCCCGGGTCGCGGGGATCCTGTTCACCATCGGTTTCCTGCACGCGATGAACATCGTGCTGATGCCGGTGCTCGGCCGGCTGTTCTCGCTGAACCGACGACTCCCGCCCGGCACCTCGGACGAGACCTGAGCAACAGCCGACACAACGCGACCGGCCCGCCCTGCCGGAGCAGGACGGGCCGGTCGACGGTGATCGGTGAAGGATCAGCCGATCGGGATCGTCACCTCGGCGACGTTGCCGACCGCGGCGTGGACCTTCTTGTCCACCGGGTCCGCCTTCGGCGCGAGGGTACGCAGGGTCCACTCGCCGTTGCCGGCGAAGAACCGGAAGTGGCCGGTCGCAGAGGTCGGCACCTCGGCGGTGAACTCGCCGCTGCGGTCGAGCAGCCGGACGTAGGCACCATGGACCGGCGAGCCGTCGCGGGTCACCTGACCCTGGATGACGGCCTCCTTGGCGACGTCGACACCGGCGAGCGAGAGCCCGCCCTCAGTCGCTCCGCACATCTCAGGCCTCCCCAGGCTCGTCACCGACGGCCACGGGGACGCCGACGAGCGAGCCGTATTCGGTCCAGGAACCGTCGTAGTTCTTCACGCTCTCGTGACCGAGGAGCTCCTTGAGCACGAACCAGGTGTGCGAGGAGCGCTCACCGATGCGGCACAGGGCGATGGTCTCCTTGCTGTCGTCGAGGCCGGCCGCGCCGTAGATCTCGCGCAGCTCCTCGTCGGAGCGGAAGGTGCCGTCGTCGTTGGCCGCCTTGCTCCACGGCACGTTGATCGAGGTCGGCACGTGACCGGCACGCTGGGCCTGCTCCTGCGGGAGGTGGGCCGGCGCGAGGAGGCGGCCGGCGTACTCGTCAGGCGATCGCACGTCGACGAGGTTCTTCACGCCGATGGCCTCGACGGTCTCGTCGCGGAACGCGCGGATCGAGAGGTCCTGGTCCTTGGCGGTGTAGGTCGTCGCCTCGCGGGTGACGGCCTCATCGGTCAGCTCGCGGGAGTCGAGCTCCCACTTCTTGCGGCCGCCGTCGAGGAGCTTGACGTCCTGGTGGCCGTAGAGCTTGAAGTACCAGAAGGCGTACGCGGCGAACCAGTTGTTGTTGCCGCCGTAGAGCACCACGGTGTCGTCGTTGGCGACGCCGCGCTCGGAGAGCAGAGCGGAGAACTGGTCCTTGTTGACGAAGTCGCGACGGACCTGGTCCTGCAGATCGGTGGTCCAGTCGAGCTTGATGGCGCCCTTGATGTGGCCCTTGTCGTAGGCGGTGGTGTCTTCGTCGACCTCGATCAGCACGACCTTCGGGTCGTCGAGGTGCTCCTCCACCCACTGGGCGGAGACGAGGGAGTTCTCGCGGGTCATCTAGGTACCTTTCGTTGGTGTTTCTTGCGTTCAGGGGTCAGGCCGACGGGGTGGGACCCAGTCGCCTGATCAGCAGGTAGATCTCGCAGCCGAGGCAGAAGCGGAAGACCGCGTTGAGCACAGCCGCCACCAGCGCGAGGCCGAGGGCGATCTGCGCCACGAGAGTGGCGTCGAGCAGGTGCGCCACGAGCGCGACCACGAGGAATGCGAGGCCGACACCCTGGGCGAACCTGGGCGGCGCCGGGTCCTCGAGCTCGCTCGGCGCACCGAGGCGCGGACGTACGAGCTTCTTGAAGAGCCAGGCATGCGGGGTTCGCTGAACGCCGAGACCCGCTCCGATCGCAAAGAGCACCGTCTGGATGGCCGTCACCACGAGCGCCCACGGTTGTGGGAGCAGCAGCGCCAGGACGAGCACGACGACCGTCAGCGCCGCAGCGAACTGCGGGCCACGGGGGTCGATTCCGGTCTGGGTAGACGTCTGGCGCGAGGTCTCGGACATGGGTGTGCTCCTGCGAGAGTGGAGGAAGGGTCGTCAGGACGAGCCTGACAGGCGAAAGCGATCCCGAGGGCCGACTCAGCCGACAATCTCAAGGAATCAGATGCAGGAACGACACAGCGCCGAGCGCACGCGGCAGTGATCCACTGCGCGGCGCTTGGTCAGCATGGTCGAGAACATGCCAAGACAGTAGCGCGACCGCTGGGCGGCGGCGAAATCAATGTCCCGAAATATGGACACGCGTATCAGGATTCGAGACCCACAGCAGGGATCACGCTCAGGACCTGCTCCTTGCGGGGCGCTCCGGAGGCGCGCGCGACCTCGTTGCCGGCGGCGTCGATCACCAGCGTCGTCGGCGTACGCAGGATGTCGAGGCGGCGCACCAGGTCGAGGTGATGCTCGGCGTCGACCTCGAGGTGCACCACTCCCGGGACCAGCTCGGCCACCTCGCCCAGGATGCGGCGGGTCGCCCGGCACGGGGCGCAGAAGGCGCTGGAGAACTGCACCAGGGTGGCCCGCTCGCCAAGCACCTGGTCACCCAGCGCGTCGGCGACCGCTCCCCATGCGGAGGCGGCGCTCGTCTCGGCGGGCTCACCGGACACAGGCAGCTCCTTCGTACCTCTGAACCGTCCATCGGTGAACAGCCGGAACAGGCCGAACGCGAGGGCGGCGACGATCGCGACGACAGCGATCCAGGCTCCGGTGCTCATATACCTATTGAACCGGAACCCGGCCCTGATCATTCCCGCCGGTCACTTTCGCGAGGCGTTCCGGAGCTCCTCGTTGGCGTCCTCGAGGCGACGTACGTCCTCCTCCAGAGCCAGCACACGGGCGATCCCGGCCAGGTTGAGGCCGTCGGCGAGCAGGTCGCGGATACGGATCAGCCGCTCGATGTCTGCGATCGAGTAGAGGCGGGTACCCCCCGACGTACGTGCAGGGTCGACCAGTCCACGCCGCTCGTAGACGCGGAGGTTCTGGATCTGCATCTCAGCCATGTCGGCGGCCACCGAGATGGCGTAGACGGCCCTGGTTCGCTCGCTCACGCCAAAGATTCTGACACGACGACTTGAAATCTTGTAGTCGATGGCATATATAAAACCTGTAACACCAAATATAGATCCCGTGAGGAGGGAATCATGCTGATCCGAAGCACCGATCCGTTCCGCGAGTTCGACCGTCTCACCCAGCAGCTCCTGGGCGGCGGGACCACCAACCGTCCGGCCGTGATGCCGATGGACGCCTGGCGCGAGGGCGACCGGTTCGTCATCGAGTTCGACCTTCCCGGGGTCAGCCCGGACACCATCGACCTCGACGTCGAGCGCAACGTGCTCACCGTGAAGGCCGAGCGGGTCGCGAAGAACGGCGACTGGCAGATGCTCGCCAACGAGCGCGTCCGCGGCAGCTTCAGCCGTCAGCTCGTGCTCGGCGACAACCTCGACCTCGAGAAGATCGAGGCTGCGTACGACGCCGGCGTGCTGCGTCTGGTCATCCCGGTCGCCGAGAAGGCCAAGCCGCGCAAGATCGAGATCGCCACGGCCCCCAAGCAGGAGCCCGCAGCGATCGAGAGCTGATCGTGGCCCGCCCCGTCAGGCCCTTACGCAGGTGAGTCGTCGGGGCGGGACCTATCCCCCCGCGAACGGCGGGAGGAACTCCACTGTGGACCCCGGCGGGACCTCGATCCCGCCGGGGTCCGCCGTACCCACGGGCTGGTCGCCGATCAGAGCCGAGCAGACCGCGAGGACCTCGCGGAGCCGAGTGCCGGGGTGCAGCTCTGCGGCACGGCGTACGACATCGGCCATGGTGATCGTCCCGTCGAACTCCAGGCGGTCTCCGGCCGTCCCGGCCGCAGACTTGGCCGCCGCCCAGTAGCGGACCTCTATAACGTTCGTCACTTTCTCGTGGACAACCTTCCTATGTCACCGCGAGGTTTCGTTAATATGGTGCAACGATCACCTCACCGAGGCTCAATGTTGCGTTTCGGTGCTCCTCTTTCATAGACCGAGAGGCACCCTCCATGAGCTCGCTCGTGATGTTGACCAGTTCGCTCCAGCCATCGGCCGAGGTCCTCCCCGGGCTCGCGCTCCTCGGTCACCAGGTGAAGATCCTTCCTGCTGAAGGTAGCGCGCTCCTCGAAGCGCCCGACTCCGACCTGCTGCTCGTCGACGGTCGCCAGGACCTCGCGCAGGCTCGTGACCTGTGCCGCCTGATCCGCACGACCGGCACCGACGTCCCCGTCCTCCTGGTCGCCACCGAAGGCGGTCTCGCCGTCGTCTCCCACGACTGGGGGATGGACGACGTCGTGCTGCACACCTGCGGCCCGGCCGAGCTCGAGGCCCGGATCAAGCTCGCGATCGGCCGCACCTCCGCGGCGCGCGACGCCTCCGACCCCGAGGCCCATGTCATCCGCTCCGGCGAGGTCGTCGTCGACGACGCCACCTACACCGCGAAGATCGGCCGCCGCCCGCTCGACCTGACCTTCAAGGAGTTCGAGCTCCTGAAGTTCCTCGCCCAGCACCCCGGCCGCGTCTTCTCCCGCCAGCAGCTGCTGCAGGAGGTCTGGGGCTATGACTACTTCGGTGGCACCCGCACCGTCGACGTCCACGTACGCCGCCTCCGCGCCAAGCTCGGCCCGGAGAACGAAACCCTCATCGGCACCGTCCGCAACGTCGGCTACCGCTTCGTCCTCCCCTCGAAGAACAACGAGGCCGCCGCCGACGGCGCGCGCCTCGCCCCGTCGCCCCGGCTGGGGGCCGACGCCTAGCCGGCGCACCCTAGGCCGCGCACCCTAGGCTGACCACATGGCACTCAGCGTCGAGCAGGTCCTGGCCATCGCGAAAGCGACCGAGGCGTACGACGGGGTGGCACCGCTCGACGAAGCGACCCTCCTCACGCTGCGCAACCGTCCGCAGGACGTGACGATCTGGGGAGACGTACGCGGCTTCGGGCTGTTGGTCTCGACAGGCTCGACCACCGTTGGAGAGCTGTCGCTCGTCGTACTGACCCAGCACCGTGGGGTCGGCCTCGGCCGACAACTGCTGCTGCAGGCCGGCGAGCTCCCGGCCGGCACGACGGCGTGGTCCCATGGCGACAGTCCCGCGGCCGCCGCGCTGGCCGAGAGGCACGGCTGGGAGCGCACCCGTGAGCTGTGGGTGATGCGCCGCCCGTCCACCGATCTCCCGCCCGCTCCCGAGGCCCCCGACGGCGTCGTCGTCCGCGGCTTCGAACCCGGCGACGAGGCGGAGCTGCTCCGGGTCAATGCGGCCGCGTTCGCCCACCACCCCGAGCAGGGCTCGCTGGACGAGGCCGGGCTGCGGGAGCGGATGTCGGAGCCGTGGTTCGATCCGGAGGGGCTGATCACTGCATGGGGGGTCTCGACCAACGGGGAGGTCTCGACAAGCTCGACCACCGGGGGAAGGCTTCTGGCGTTCCACTGGACCAAGCGGCACAGCGAGACCGAGGGCGAGGTCTACGTCGTCGGGGTCGACCCCGCCGCGCAGGGCCGCGGGCTCGGCAAGCTGGTCACGCTCCTCGGCCTGAACCATCTGGCCGAGGTCGGGATCAGCGCGATCCATCTCTACGTCGAGGGCGACAACACCCCGGCCGTGAAGCTCTACGAAGGACTCGGTTTCACCCGCGCCGCGGCGGACACCCATGTGCAGTACACCCGCCGCTAGTGTCATCGCGTGCAGCTGAACCGATCCCAACTCACAGAGGCTCAGAGCGACCGGGCCGTCGGGGCCATCGTCGGGACCGCGGTGGCGGACGCGCTCGGGGCGCACTACGAGTTCGACCGGCCTCCTCTCGGCGACGACGAGCGGGCGCAGATGCTCGGCGGCGGGCTCGGCCCGTTCGCCCCTGGTGAGTGGACGGACGACACCACCATGGCGTGGTGCATCCTCGACGTCGCCGCCAGCGGCCTCGACCTGCGCACCGAGGAGGGCCTGACCGCGGTCAGCCGCAACTTCCGGGAGTGGTCGGAGACGGAGCCGAAGGACATCGGCAACCAGACCGCCCGCGTCCTCAACACCGCCGGCCCCGCGCCGACCGCTGCCCAGCTGCGCCACGTCTCCGAGAAGCTCCACGAGATGACCCGCCACACCGGCGGCAACGGCTCCCTGATGCGTACCGCCGCGGTCCCGCTCCGTTACCTCGGCGACCGCCCCGCCGTCGCCGAGGCCGCCGCCGCGGTGAGCGCCCTGACCCACTGGGACGAGCACGCCCGGTCGGGCTGCGCGCTGTGGTCGCTGGCGATCGAGCACGCGGTGGTGCACGGCGAGATCGACGTACGCTCCGGCCTCGCCCACCTCTCCCCCGCCGAAGCCTCCTTCTGGGCCGAGAAGCTCGACGAGGCCGAGACCGAGGCGCCGGGGAAGTTCAACCCCAACGGCTGGGTCGTCACCGCCCTCCAAGCGGCGTGGTCGGCGATCGCACAGACCCCCGTGCCCGAGCACGACCCGGGCACCCACTACGTCGAGGCCCTCAACACCGCCATCCGGATCGGCAACGACACCGACACCGTCGCCGCCATCGCCGGCGGCCTCCTCGGCGCCCGCTGGGGCGCCTCCGCCGTCCCCACCGAGTGGCGCGCCCTCAGCCACGGCTACCCCGGCATCCCCGGCGACTTCCTCATCACCCTCGTCCACGACGCGGTCAGGGCGGGGCTGCGGTCCCGACCCTGACGGGCTTCACAGACCGAGATGAGTCGACCGGGACGTTCGTCGGCGACATCGTCTGGCCCTCGGGTGAAAGAAGCATTTCTTTCACCCGAGGAGCAGGTCACTTCCGAAGCGGCCGGATGTGCAGGCCGATCTCGGGGTCGACGAGGACCTCCTGGGCGACCGGCATGCCGTCGACGACGAGCTGCGCGTCGAGGGGGACGTTGCGCTTGACCAGTCCCAGGGCGATCGGGCCGAGCTCGTGGTGGCGGGCCGAGGAGCCGAGGAAGCCGACGGTCTTCTCGCCGAGGACCAGCTCCGAGCCGGGGGCGGGGAGGCGGTTCTCGGAGCCGTCGAGGTGGAGGAGGACGAGGCGACGGGGCGGGCGGCCGAGGGTGTGGACGCGGGCGACGGTCTCCTGGCCGCGGTAGCAGCCCTTGTCGAGGTGGACGGCGTAGTCGGGTCCGACGACATCGGCGGCGCCGGGCACCCAGCCGACCTCGTTGGGGATCGTGCGGGCGTCGGTGTCGACGCCGAAACGCGGCTCACCGCGCTCGATCCGGAGAGCCTCGAAGGCCCAGAAGCCGCAGGCGGGGCCCGCGGCGGCGGCGTACGCCTCCAGGGACTCGCGCGGCACGAACGAGTAGGCGCCGCCCCGCCACACGACGGCGGTCGACGGCTCCGCCGTCACCGTCACGTCGGACCAGAACTTCATCCGCTCGAGGTAGCCGGCCAGGGCGGACCCGGCGCCGGGCTCGGTCCACGCCAGGAAGGAGGCGCCGTCGTCGACACCGGAGAAGAAGTGCTCGACGTGGCCCTGCGGGGAGAGGATCAGGGCGGAGGTCCAGGCTCCCGGAGCCAGGCCCTCGAACGCCTGCGAGGTGAGCGAGTGGAGCCAGGTCAGCCGGTCCGGGCCGGCGATCCGCACCACGTCGCGGTGGGAGAGGTCGACGAACCCCTCGCCGGAGGCGAGCGTGCGCTGCTCCAGGTTGAACGACCCGTAGTGGGCCGCGACCGGCGCGTCCACACCGTCGCCGGCGACGGCGCCGGGCAGGGACAACAGCGGGCTGGTGGGGCTGGTCTCGGTCACTCTGACTCCTCGGAAGAACAATCGACGCACGCCCCGAAGACGGTCAGATGAGCGACATCGACCTCGAAGGCGTACTCCTCGCGCAGCCGCTCGCAGATTCCGTCGGCCACAGAGGGGTCAACGCTCGTGACCTTCTGACACTTCCTGCACACCGCATGAAAATGCGGACGGCCCGAGACGGAGTGGTAGGTCGAGGCCCGCTCGCCGAGGTGGGCGTGGCGCACCAGGCCGAGTTCCTCGAGGACCTCGAGGTTGCGGTAGACGGTGGAGAGGTTGATGGCAGAGGACGACTCGCGTACGACCGCGAGCACCTCCTCGGGGGTGGCGTGGCGCAGCCGCTCGACCGCGGCGAGGACCAGCTCGCGCTGGGGCGTGAGCCGGTAGCCCTTCGCCCGAAGGGCTTCGCGCCAGTCCTCAGCCGCCTCGGTCATGGCTGCTACTTGGCGACCCGCTTGAGGCGCGCCCACAGGTGCGGCTGCAGGGCCTGACCCATCGCGGCCATGTCGAAGGCGTAGAGGAGGTCGCCCTCGACGTTGCCGTAGAGGCGCTTGCCGGCGGTGTACTCCTTGGCGGTCTGGGTGCGACCGACCGCGTCGGTGGTGATGTCGAGCTTGCCGCCCTCGGCCTTGCCGTACCAGACCTCGATGATGCCGGTGTTGTGCGTCATCACCCACTCGACCTCGCCCTCAGGACGGAAGCGGAGGAAGCCGGTCTCCAGAGCGGCGTCACGCACCTTCTCGCCGGTCTCGGGGTCGACGATCCACGAGCGGGCGAAGTAGTGGAAGAACGGTCGCCCGTCATGGGTGAAGATCAGCTCCTGCCCGAACTCGAACTTGTCGATCGTCGGGTAGTCGCCGTGTCCGTTGCCCTGCCAGGTGCCGAGCATCCACGCGCACGGGCCGGCATCGGGGTGAAGGTTCTCCGGAAGTTCGAAAGCCACACATCGAGTTTAGGCCGTACGCCGCTCACGGCCCGAAACGCAAGCGCCATCCCGCCGGGTTCGAACCGCACGGCCGAGACGAGGCGCTAGTGTCGCAGCATGCGAGAACTCGTGGTGAAGGTGACCGTGGGCGCCGAGACGCCCGAGCGTACGAATCAGGCCTTCACGGTCGCCTCCGCGGCCGCGACCGCCGGCGCGAAGGTGTCGCTGTGGCTCACCGGCGAAGCGACCTGGTTCGCCGTGCCGGGTCGCGCCGAGGAGTTCACGCTGGAGAACGCCGCGCCGCTGCAGGACCTGATCGCGCTGGTCCTCGAGTCCGGCCAGGTGACCGTGTGCAGCCAGTGCGCCTCCCGGCGCGACCTCTCCGAGGACGACCTCATCGACGGCGTCGTCATCAAGGGTGCCTTCGTCTTCGCCGAGGAGATCCTGCGCGACGGTGTGCAGGCGCTCGTCTACTGAGCCGACGGCAGTCTTTGGACGACTGTCAGAATTACGCCGTTGTAGTTCCACCTGGCGGACGTGTTAATCATCTCGGAGACTCCACATACCACCTACTTCGCCGTTAGCATTCACCCCCGTGAGCACGCAGACCCCCAGTGGCAAGTGGTGGAGCCGGGATTCGGCCGCCCAGCCGGGTGACGACGAGGACCTGACGGCGCGCGCTGCCGAGTTGGCCCGCGCTGCCGCGGCAGCCGAGTCGCTCCGCATCTCCGCCGAGCAAGCAGCCGCCGAGCAGGCGGCCGAGCGGCTGGTGGCGGAGGAGTCCGCTGCCAAGCACGCTGCCGCCCGCGAGAAGGCAGACGAGACCGCCAAGCTCCACGCCGAGCTCGCCGCCGACGCCCACCAGGCGCGCGAGGCCGCCGAGAAGGCCGCGGAGGAGTACGCCCGGGCCAGGGTCGAGGCCGAGAAGCTCGCCGACAGCCGCGCCAAGGAGCGCGCCGAGGCCGAGGAGGCCGCGGTCGCCCGCGCGAAGGAGCTCGAGGAGGCCGAGCGTCGCTACCTGGAGGCCTCCCGCGCCGCCGAGGAGCAGACCACCGCTCGCGCCGAGGCCGAGGAGGCCGCTCGACTCCGCGCCGAGGAGGCTGCCGCTGCGGCCGCCTCCGCAGCCGAGGCTCACGAGAAGGCAGCCGAGCACGCCGAGCTGGCCAAGGCCGCCTACGCCGCCCGCAGCGTGGCCGAAGCCGCCGCCGAGGACCGTCTCGAGGAGATGGACGAGCTCCGCGACGCTCTGGCCGCGGCCGAGAAGGCCGCCCGCAAGGCGGCCGACGAGGCGCGTGCCGCCCACGAGGCCCGCAGCGAGGCCGAGGCCGCCGCCGAGGCCGCCTACGCCGCCCGCACCGACGCCGACAACCGCTCCGAGGAGCTCGCGCGGATGCGCGCGGAGGCCGACGCGGCTGCGGCCGGCCGTGCCGACGAGGCGCTGGCCGCGTTCACCGCCCGCCAGGCCGCCGAGCAGGCCGCCAACGACCGCGCCACCGAGGCCGAGAAGGCCGTTGCCGCGCGGATCACCGCCGAGGAGTCGGCGGTCGCCATGGCGACGCAGGCCGAGGAGGCCGAGCGGCTCCGCAAGGAGGCCGAGGCCGCCGCCGAGGCCGCCTACGCCGCGGCCGAGGCCGCTGCGACCGCCCGTGCCGAGGCCGAGGAGGCGGCGAAGGAGGCCTACGAGGAGCGCAAGTCCGCCGACGCCAACGCCGAGGACCACGCGATGACGCGCGCCGCGGCCGAGGCGGCGGCAGCCGACCAGTACGCCGTCGCGGCCGAGGCCCTCGCCGCGCGCACCGAGGCCGAGGAGGCCGCGCTGCGCGCCTTCAAGGCCGCCGACGCCGCCAACGACGCCCGTCTCGAGGCCGAGAAGAGCGCGAAGCAGTACGCCGAGTTCGCAGCTGCCGCCGCGCACGAGGCCAACGAGAACGAGGAGCGCTACCGCCAGCTCACCGAGCTCGCCTCCCAGGCCGAGCAGGCCGCCGAGGCTGCCAATCTCGCCCGGATGGCCGCCGACCAGCGCGCCTCCGAGCACGCCGACCTCGCCGTGCAGGCCCTCGAGGGCCGGCGCGCCGCCGAGCGAGCCGCGACCGAGGCCAACGAGGGCCGCCGGGCCGCGGAGGTCGCGCTCCGCGCTGCCCACGAGTCGATGGCCGAGGTCGTCACCACGCAGTCGCGTGAGCGCGAAGAGGCCGAGCGCCGGATGACCGAGATGATGAACCGTCTCGCCGACGTCCAGGAGCAGGCCGCCGAGGCCGTACGCCTCCGGGCCGAGGCCGAGGAGGTCGCCGGTCAGAAGGCGATCGACCGTCAGGCCGTCGAGGCCTCGATCCTGCACCACACCGAGCTGGTCGAGCAGGCGATCGTCGACCGCCAGTCCGCCGAGCGCCGCAGCGCCCAGCTGGCCAAGCAGCTCGCCGACCTGCGCGAGGCCGTCATGCTGGCGGTGAAGGGCGGCAGCACCAACAAGCGGGCGATGCAGGCTCTCGAGCTCACCCTCGCCGCGACCCCGGAGCCGCCCGAGGCGAAGCTGCCGATCCCGGACGCCCCGGCCCAGCCGTTGTCCGACCCCGGCCCGTTCAAGCCGGCCGGCAGCTTCGAGCCGGTCCCGAACGAGCCCGCCGAGCCTGCGGACTCCACCGAGCCCGCCGAGACCGAGCCTGCTGGGCCCGAGCCTGCTGAGCCCGAGCCCGAGACCTCCCAGGCCACCGCGCCCGCGCCGGTCGACTCAGCCCCGACCGCCAACCCTCCGACCGCACCCGTGGCGCTGCCCGAGCGGCCCACCGGCAAGCGGCAGGGCCCGAACGGAGGCGGCCGCAACGCGGACCTGCCCGACACCCCGAGCGATGCCCTCCCCCAGCGGTCGAGCGGCTGGCTGGCCGCGGTGAAGCTCGCCGAGTCCGGCAAGTTCCCCGGCGCCAAGATCCCCGGTGCCGACAGCGCCGCTCCGGCGCCGGAAGCCGAGGAGATCGGCGCCAAGAAGCTGACCGTCCGCACCTTCAAGCCGGAGGACGGCTCGCTCATGACCGAGAGCACCGTCACGGTCACCGAGGAGGGTGTGCTCGACGTCCGCAAGGACGAGCAGACCCACACCTACGACCTCTACGACACCCAGACCGACATCACCATCAAGGGTGAGCCGGCCACCGACGAGTGGGTCGTCGTCTTCAACACCGACGAGGCCGGTGCGGTCCAGGTCGACAAGTCGATGGTCGACGCCGAGGCGTTCCAGCGCGAGGTTCTGCGCTGGCGCCCGGACATGGCCGGCTGACCCCGAGCACACGGTCTCGACAGGCTCGACCTCCAGACCCGGTGGTCGAGCCTGTCGAGACCCCTTAGCCGCTACAGGTTCTCGCGCAGCACCCGAGCGATCTCGAGCACGGCCGCCCGTGACGTACGTCCGGCGCCGACCACGTTGAAGAACCCGTGGATCTGGTCGTCGAAGCGCTTGTGGACGACCTTGACCCCGGCCTCCTCGAGCTTGGCCACGTACGCCTCGCCCTCGTCCCGCAGCGGGTCGAAGCCAGCGGTCGCGACGTACGCCGGCGCGACCCCGGTCGCCGGGATGTCGGCGTAGAGCGGCGCGTGCCGCGGGTCGCGCGGGTCCGTGCCCTCGGGCAGGTAGTTGCCGGTGGCCGCGGCGATGAACTCCGAGGTCAGGTAGAACCCCTCGCCGAGCTCCTGGCGGCTGCGGGTGTTCCCCTCGGACTGGGTGACCGGGTAGATGAGCAGCTGGAACGCGCAGGCCTCACCGACCGCGAGCGCGACGCCGGCAGCCAGGTTGCCGCCGGCGGAGTCGCCGCCGACCCCGATCCGGGACGGGTCGACACCGAGCTCGGACGCGTGGTCGACCGCCCACCGGAAGGCCGCGAGCGAGTCGTCGTAGGCGGCGGGGAACGGTGCCTCCGGCGCGAGCCGGTAGTCGACCGAGAGCACCTTGACCCCGGACTCACGGGCGATGAGCCGGCACGGTGCGTCGTGGCTGTCGAGGTCGCCGAAGATGAAGCCGCCGCCGTGCAGGAAGACCAGGAGCGGCGCGTCGCCCGAGGCGCTCTCGGGGACGTAGAGCCGTGCCTTGAGCCCGGCGACCCACAGCTCACGCACCGACCCGATCTCCTGACGGCCGCCACCGAGCCGCGTCTGCCGCAGCATCGCCGCCCGCCCCTTCGGGATCGGCAGCGTCGACGGGTCCGGCTCCCCCGACACCTTCATCAGCGCGAGCATGGTCTGCGTGTCCACGGCGAGCGTCTGCCCGTCGTACGTCACCGGCTTGCCGACGATCCGGCGCTGCACCGCCGCCGGCAGGTTCATCGCGGCTGTGAACGCAGGCTTCTTCACCGGCACCAGCAGCGGATCGATCAGGGACGACGCACGCGCGAGAATCGACATGCGCACAAACTACCTGTTACCAGAGACATCGTGTAACAGGTAGTTCATCGGACGGTCGCCGGACGTACCTTGAAATCGGCCGTCGCGAACCCGGCTGCGGGTGGAAGACTGGTGTCATGAGTCTCGACCCGCAAGCCCCCACGCGCTCGGCCGAGGACACCGTCAGCCTGACCGCGGTCCCCGACCAGCCGTTCGACGTCGAGCCCGAGTACATCCCCGATCACGAGGCGCTGGCCGAGGTCGAGAAGTACGAGGACAGGTTCCTCGACCGGGAGCTCTCCTGGCTGCGGTTCAACGAGCGGGTGCTGGAGCTGGCCGAGGACGAGTCGCTGCCGCTGCTGGAGCGCGTACGTTTCCTGGCGATCTTCACCTCCAACCTCGACGAGTTCTTCATGGTCCGCGTCGCCGGCCTGAAGCGGCGGATCGCGGCGGGGGTCGCGGTGCGGGCCGCGTCCGGGCTGATGCCGCGCGAGGTGCTCGACACGATCTGGCGGACGGCCCGGGAGCTCTCCGAGCGCCACGCCCGGGTCTTCCGCGACCAGGTGAAGCCGGCGCTGCTCGAGGAGGGCATCCAGCTGCTCCACTGGGAGGACCTCTCGCCGGAGGAGGTCAAGGCGTGCAAGAAGCTCTTCAAGGAGCGGGTCTACCCGGTGCTGACGCCGCTCGCGGTCGACCCGGCCCACCCCTTCCCCTACATCTCCGGGCTCTCGCTCAACCTCGCGGTGCGGCTGCGTGACCCGAAGACGAAGAAGAAGCACTTCGCCCGGGTGAAGGTGCCGCCGATCTTCACCCGCTTCGTGCCGCTCGGCAACGACCGCTTCGTACCCCTCGAGGAGGTCATGGCCGAGCGCCTCTCCAAGCTCTTCCCGGGCATGGAGATCCTCGAGGTGCACACGTTCCGGGTGACCCGCAACGAGGACCTCGAGGTCGAGGAGGACGACGCCGAGAACCTTCTCACCGCGCTCGAGAAGGAGCTGCTCCGCCGCCGCTTCGGCCCGCCGGTACGCCTCGAGGTGCAGGAGTCGATGACCGACTCCACGCTCGACCTGCTCGTCTCCGAGCTCGGCATCTCCGACAAGGAGGTGTTCCGGCTGCCCGGCCCGCTGGACCTGCGCGGCCTGCACGGCATCGCCGACATCGACCGGGAGCAGCTGAAGTACCCGGCGTTCGTGCCGAGCACCCACCCCGCGCTGGCCCCGGTCGAGAGCGCCGCGCCCGTCGACGTGTTCAAGGTGGCCCGCCGCGACGACGTGCTCCTCCAGCACCCCTACGACTCGTTCGCGACCAGCGTGCAGCGCTTCATCGAGCAGGCGGCGGCCGACCCGCGGGTGCTGGCGATCAAGCAGACGCTCTACCGCACCTCCGGCGACTCCCCCATCATCGACGCCCTCATCGACGCCGCCGAGGCCGGCAAGCAGGTGCTGGTGCTGGTCGAGATCAAGGCCCGCTTCGACGAGGTCGCCAACATCCGCTGGGCGCGCAAGCTCGAGCAGGCCGGCTGCCACGTGGTCTACGGCCTGGTCGGCCTGAAGACCCACTGCAAGCTGGCGATGGTGGTGCGCGAGGAGCCCGACGGCACGATCCGCCGCTACACCCACATCGGCACCGGCAACTACAACCCCAAGACCTCCCGGCTCTACGAGGACATGGGGCTGATCACCACCAACGAGGCCATCGGCGAGGACGTCGCCCACCTCTTCAACAACCTCTCCGGCTGGAGCCGCCAGGCGACGTACGAGCAGCTGCTGGTCGCCCCAGGCAACGTACGCAGCGGCCTGATCGAGCAGATCCACGCCGAGATCGCCCACCACCGGGCGGGACGGCCGGCCAGGATCCGCCTGAAGGCCAACTCGGTGGTCGACGAGGCGATCATCGACGCGCTCTACCTGGCCTCGCAGGCCGGCGTGCCGGTGCAGCTGCTGGTGCGCGGCATCTGCGCGCTCCGCCCGGGCGTGGAGGGGCTGAGCGAGACCATTGAGGTGCGCTCGATCCTGGGACGGTTCCTGGAGCACTCGCGGATCTTCTGGTTCGAGAACGCCACCGCCGAGGACGGGGAGGGGCCGGTCGCCTGGATCGGGTCGGCCGACATGATGCATCGCAACCTCGACCGCCGGGTCGAGGCCCTCGTACGCCTGCCCACGCCGGAGCTGGTCGCCGAGGTCGGCGCACTCTTCGACATGGCTTTCGAACCGACCACCGACGCGTGGGTCCTCGAGCCCGACGGCACCTGGACCCGCAACCACGCTGCGAACCATCTGCAGGCGATGTTGATCACACGACAGCGCCAGCGCAGGCGCGCCGCGACTGGCTGAACACGCCCTGGCTTGCGTTGTGTCAAGCGGACTCGCCTAACATGAGCCCGCAGGTCTGCCTCATCCAGCCAGGAGCCCCTCGTGCGTTTCCGTATCCGACCGGTCGACACGTCGTTCTACGACCTGTTCACCGAGTCAGCCACCCACCTCGTCGGCGGCGTAGCGCTGCTGGCAGAGATGCTCAGCGACACCGCCGATCGTGAGGACGTCGCGCGTCGCATGCGTGACGCCGAGCATGCCGCTGACGAGACCACCCACGCGCTGGTCAAGAAGGTCAACTCGACCTTCGTCACGCCGTTCGACCGCGAGGACATCTACGCCCTCGGCTCCGGTCTCGACGACGTGATGGACTCGATGGACGAGGTCGTCGACCAGATCTTCGTCTACGGCGTCGAGACCATTCCCCCCGAGCTCTCCGACCAGGTCACCGTGCTCCAGCGCTGCGCGGAGCTCACCGCCGCCGCGATGCCCAACCTGCGCTCGATGACCGAGCTCTCGGAATACTGGATCGAGATCAACCGTCTCGAGAACCAGGGCGACAAGAACCACCGTCGCATCCTCGCCAAGCTCTTCTCCGGTGAGTACGACGCGATGGAGGTCCTCAAGCTGAAGGACATCGTCGAGTCGCTCGAGGACGCGATCGACGGTATGGAGAAGGTCGCCAACACAGTCGAACAGATCGCCGTCAAGGAATCCTGAGCCCCCGTGATCTCCGACATTCCGCGCTACCACGCGCCTGCCATCACGCATGCCGGCGGCGGCGCCGCCGCTCGCAACGTCTGGAAGCCTGAAAGCACCGCCTGATGGAACTCGCCATTGTCATCGGGGTGGTCGTCGTCGCCCTGGTCTTCGACTACACCAACGGCTTCCACGACGCCGCCAACGCGATCGCGACATCGGTGTCCACACGCGCACTCACTCCGCGCATCGCCCTCCTGCTCGCCGCGGTGATGAACTTCGTCGGTGCCTTCCTGGGCCAGAAGGTCGCCCACACGGTCTCCGACACCATCACCCCACCATCAGGCGCCCACGGGCTGACCGTCGTCATGGCAGGTCTGCTCGGCGCGATCGCCTGGAACCTGATCACCTGGTACTTCGGTCTCCCCTCGTCCTCCTCGCACGCGCTCATCGGTGGCCTGGCCGGCTCGGCCATCGCCGCCGGCGCGTTCGTCAACTGGTGGACGGTGCTGGAGAAGGTCGTCATCCCGATGTTCGTCTCGCCGGTGGTCGCCTTCGGGCTCGGCTTCGGCGTCATGCTCGCGGTGATGTGGCTCTTCCGCCGCACCAACCAGCACCGGGCCCAGAAGGGCTTCCGGATCGCGCAGACGATCTCGGCCGCCGCGATGGCCCTCGGCCACGGCCTCCAGGACGCCCAGAAGACGATGGGTGTCATCTTCCTGGCCCTCGTCACCGGCGGCTTCCTCTCCGAGAGCGACGGTCTCCCGTTCTGGGTCATCGCCGCAGCCGCCACCGCGATCTCGCTGGGCACCATGTCCGGCGGCTGGCGCATCATGCGCACCCTCGGCCGCCGCATCATCCACCTGGACCCCTCGCGCGGCTTCGCCGCCGAGTCGGTCGCCGCCTCGGTGCTCTACACCACGGCGTACGTCTGGGAGGCCCCGATCTCGACCACCCACACGATCACCTCGGCGATCATGGGTGTCGGCGCGACCAAGCGGTTCTCAGCGGTCCGCTGGGGCATCGCGAAGTCGATCGTCGCGGCCTGGGTCTTCACCTTCCCCGCCGCCGGCGGCGTAGCGGCCCTGACCTACCTCATCTGCCACTTCGTCTTCCAGCTCCCGTAAAACAGCCGAGTCGGCGCGGTGCTGGTACAGCCCGAGTCGGCGCGATCCTGGTACAGCCGAGTCGGCGCATCTGACCCCGTGCCTCGCGAAGCGAAGCGAGCGAGAGGGGTCGGATGCGCCGACTCGGCGCGTGATCACCTACACCAGCCGAAGACCAGTCACCCGAACCGCCCCGAGATATAAGCCTCGGTGTCCGGGTTGTCCGGGTTCGTGAACATCTGCTTGGTGGGGTTGAACTCCACCAGATGCCCAGGCTGACCAGCAGCCTTCAGGTTGAAGAACCCGGTCTCGTCGGAGACCCGGGCAGCCTGCTGCATGTTGTGGGTGACGATCACGATCGTGTAGTCGGACTTCAGCTCATGGATGAGGTCCTCGATCGCGGCGGTGGAGATCGGGTCGAGGGCCGAGCACGGCTCGTCCATCAGCAGCACCTCGGGCTGGACGGCGATCGCGCGGGCGATGCAGAGCCGCTGCTGCTGGCCGCCGGAGAGGCCCATGCCGGGCTTTCCCAGACGGTCCTTGACCTCGTTCCAGAGGTTGGCGCCGCGCAGCGCGTCCTCGACGATCTCGTCCGCCTCGGCCTTCTTGATCCGCTTGGAGTTGAGCCTGTTGCCGGCGAGCACGTTGTCGTAGATCGACATCGTCGGGAACGGGTTGGGCCGCTGGAAGACCATGCCGACCTTGCGGCGTACGGCCACCGGGTCCACGCCGGAGCCGTAGATGTCCTGGCCGGCGATCGAGATCTTCCCCTCGACGTACGCGCCGGGGATGACCTCGTGCATCCGGTTGAGGGTGCGCAGGAAGGTCGACTTGCCGCAGCCGGAGGGGCCGATGAAGGCGGTGACCGACTTCGGCTTGATGGACATGGTGACGTCCTCGACGGCCTTGAAGTCGCCGTAGAAGATGCTGGCGTCCTTGACGCTGATGGACATGGGGTTCTCCTAGCGCCCGGTCTTGGGGGCGAAGATCGTGCCGACGATGCGGGCGATGAGGTTGAGGGCCATGACGAGGACGAAGAGCACCAGCGCCCCGCCCCAGGCGTACTCGACGCCCTTCGCCGTGGCCTCGGACAGCTGGGTGTAGATGAAGACCGGCACGGTCATCATCGGGCTGTCCTCGAGGGCGTTGGTGTTCATGTTGGGGTTGAAGCCGGAGGCGACCAGCAGCGGTGCGGTCTCGCCGATCACCCGCGAGATGGAGAGCACGACGCCGGTGACGATGCCGCCGACGGCGGTCGGGAGCACCATCTTGGTGATGGTGCGCCACTTCGGCACCCCGAGGGCGTACGCCGCCTCCCGCAGGTCGTCGGGGACCAGCTTGAGCATCTCCTCGGTCGAGCGGACGACGGTTGGGATCATCAGCAGCGAGAGCGCGACTCCGCCGCCGAACCCGAAGCGGGTCCCGGGGCCGACGACCAGGGTGAAGAGCGCGAACGCGAAGAGGCCCGCGACGATCGACGGGATCCCGGTCATCACGTCGACCAGGAAGGTGATCGCCTTGGCGAGGCGGCTGCCCTTGCCGTACTCGATCAGGTAGATCGCGGTCATGATGCCGATCGGGATCGAGATCAGCGCGGCGATGCCGGTGACGATCAGGGTGCCCATCAGCGCGTGGTAGAGGCCGCCCTGCTCGTCGCCGGTGACCGAGCGCATCGAGTAGGTGAGGAACTCCGGGCTGATCGCGGCGGTGCCGCGGGCGACGACCATGTAGATCAGCCAGATCAGCGGGATCACCGCGACGCCGAAGGCCGTCCAGACGAGCCCGGTGACGAGCTTGTCGGTCGCCGAGCGCCGGTTCTCCACGAGCAGCGCCCACAGCGGGTAGCCGAGGACGAAGGCGAGCCCCCCGACGGCGACGGCACCCACGATGCCGGCGCCGAGCACCAGGCTCAACCCGCCCAGCGCAGCTGCCGCGATCGCGACCAGCCACTGGGCTCCTCGCGGGAGCGTGGCGTGGGACAGCTCCGTCTCTTGCGCGGAGAGGTCGATATCGGTCACTTGGCCCTCCCTCGGGCGACGATCCAGCGGGCGAGCGCGTTGACCAGGAACGTGAAGGCGAACAGCACCAGGCCGGTCGCGATCAGCACGGACAACCGGTCGGGCGTGCTCTCCTTGTAGCCCTGCGCGATGTGGGCCGCGATGGTCTGCGGGTTCTGGGTGCCGATGACGAACAGCGAGACGACCACCTTCGGCGAGGCGATCATCGCGATCGCCATGGTCTCGCCGAGCGCACGGCCGAGACCGAGCATGACGGCGGAGACCATGCCGGAGCGGGCGTAGGGGAAGACCGCGTAGCGGACCATCTCCCAGCGCGTGGCGCCCAGCGCCAGTGCCGCCTCCTCGTGCAGCCGCGGCGTCTGCGCGAAGACCTCGCGGCAGATCGAGGTGATGATCGGCAGGATCATCACCGCCAGCACGATCGCAGCGGTGAACAGCGTGCGCCCGTTGCCCGAGGGCTGGCCGTCGAAGAACGGCAGCCAGGCCAGGTTCTCGGCCAGCCACCCGTGCGCCGGCACCAGGTAGGGACCGAGCGCGACCGCGCCCCAGAGCCCGAAGACGACCGACGGCACCGCCGCGAGCAGGTCGATGACGTACGCCACCGGGACGGCGATCCGCCTCGGCGCGTAGTGGCTGATGAACAGCGCGATCGCCACCGAGAACGGCACCGCGATGATCAGCGCCAGCACGGCTGCGTACATCGTGGCGAACAGCAGCGGGACGACCAGCCCCAGGAACGAGCCCTGGCCGGCATAGTGCTGCTCGTCCACGTCGAAGCCCGGGATGCCCTCGATGCCGAGGAAGATGAAGACGGCGGCCAGGGCCACCAGGATCAGCGCGGCAGCGGCGACCGCGAAGCCGCGGAAGACGATGTCGCCGACCGAGCCGCGGCCGGAGATCCCGACCGCGGCTCCGGCCACGGATCCGTCCGCGGCTTCGCCCACTGCTTCGTCTCGGACGGCTACCATCTCAGAGCTCTGGAGACTCACTTGATCCCGGAGACGAGCTCGAGGGCCTTGTCGGCGATCTCCCGGTCGAGCGGCGCAGAGCCGGCCTCGTCGGCGGAGGCCTGCTGGCCCTCCTCGGAGAGGACGTACTCGAGGTAGCCCTTCACGTTGGCCGCGTCCTCGGCGTTCTCGTAGGACGGGCAGGCCAGCAGGTAGGAGACCAGCACGACCGGGTAGACGCCGGCCTCGGTGGTGGTGCGGGCGACCTCGACGGCCAGGTCGTTGTCGCTCAGCCCGGCCGGCTTCGAGGCGGCCAGGATCTTCGCGGCGGCCTCGGGGGTCGGCTCGACGAAGTCCTCGCCGACCTTGACCTTGACGGTGGTGAGGTCGTTCTCGCGCGCGGCGGACTCGTCCAGGAAGCCGATGTAGCCGGCGCCCTGGAGCGCGGTCACGACGCCGGCGGTGCCGTCGGCGCCCTCGCCAACCTTGATGCCGGCAGGCCATTCACCGTCCGGCTTCTCGGACCAGCCACCGGCCTGGGAGAGGTAGTCGGTGAAGTTCTCCTGGGTGCCCGAGTCGTCGGAGCGGTGGACCGGGGTGATCGCGGTGTCCGGGAGGTCGGCCTCCGAGTTGAGCGCGGTGATCGCCTCGTCGTTCCACTTCGTGATCTTTCCCGAGAAGATCGCACTGAGCGTCTCGGCGTCGAGGTTCAGCTCGTCGACACCCTCGACGTTGAAGGCGACGGCGATCGGCGAGACGTACGCCGGGACCTGGATCGGGTCGGCGCCGCACTTCTCCTTGGCCTTGCTCAGCTCGCCCTCGTCGTCGTTGAGGGCGGAGTCGGTGCCGGCGAAGAGGTAGCCGCCGGAGACGAAGCCCTCACGACCCGAACCCGAGCCGACGGGCTCGTAGACGACGCTGAGGTCGGGGTTCGCGTCCTGGATGCCGGCGACCCATGCCGCCTGGCCCTTCTCCTGCGAGGAGGCTCCGCCACCCTTGATGGTGCCCGAGAGGGTGCCTTCCCCGTCGCTGCCGCTGTTCTGCTCGTTGGCGGCGCCGCAGGCGCTGATCGCAAGAGCAAGAGTCGCAGCCGTGATGCCCGGGACGAGTGCCCGGCGCAGCGAGGTGGTGTTCACGCAAGTCTCCTGATGAAACAGTCGATTCGGAGTTGTCGTGACGACCGTAGGGAGCCGAGGTGGACAGGAAGATCGGCGTAGGTGAACACAGCCTGAACGCGGGGCGCAGAGTCGATGGCAACTCGGTGTCAGTCGCAGACACAGAAGATGAACAGGCTCGATTCAGGCCCGGTCAGGCCTCGAGCTCCTCCACCGCACGGATCTCGCTGGCGGCGACGTGGAGCACCGCCAGTCCACCCTTCGCCAGCTTCGGGTCACGCACGCCCAGCCCTTCGAAGAGCCACGGCAGCACCGGACGGTGCGTGCAGATCACGGTCGGGACCGTCAGGTCGCCCAGGACCTTCGCGGCCAGCGCGGACGCGCTTTCCCTGTCGGCGCCCTCCTCGCTCAGCAGGCTCGTCTGCTCCGGCACGATCTCGGCGAGCCCGGCGTAGGGAGCCACCGACTGCACGCAGCGGGTGCTGCTCGAGGTGATCACCCGGCGCACGTCGTAGGCCGTCAGCAGCCCGGCCAGCGTGACCGCCTGGGTGCGCCCGGAGTCGTCGAGCGGCCGCGCCGCGTCCTCACCCTCCCAGGCAGAACGACGGACGGCCACCGCGTGGCGCAGGACGATGAGGGGCGTGGAGGGGTGGCGTACGTCCTCGGCCTGCTGCAGCGTCTCGCGGTCGTGCAGATAGCTGAGCCGCTTGCGCGCCTTCTTCACCGAGAGCCACTCGACCCGGTCGATCTCGTCGTTGGCCGGGTAGTCGTCGACCACGTCGCTGGTGCCGGCCGCGGTGCGGGCCACCCAGTAGTGGACCACCTTCGTGCCGGCCTCGACCGGATACCGCTGCGGCCGCAGCGGACGGCCGAGCGCGACCCGCAGGCCGGTCTCCTCCAAGGCCTCGCGGATCGCGGTCACCGGCAGGCTCTCCCCCGGGTCGACCTTGCCCTTGGGGAAGGACCAGTCGTCGTACTTGGGTCTGTGGACCAGTGCCACCTCGGCCCGGCCACCGTGCTCACGAAAGACCACCACGCCGGCGGCCGGGATCTCGGGCATGGACACAGGGTATGTCGAGAAGACGACCCGTTCGTCTAAGGTTCGTCGGGATGCCGCCCTCCCCCCAGCTTCTCGAACGCCCCAGGATGTGGGCAGACCGCTCGTCCCGAGTCGTACGCGCCCACCCCGTCGTCACCGTCGCGGTGGGCGTCGTGGTGCTCGCGCTCGTCATCTTCCTGGCCCGGGCGTGGGCGGCCCGCGGGGACGATCTCGACAAGGCGTTGAGGCTGGCTCCGGACGAGGCGACCCGTGTCTCGTTCACCGACTGGTCGGGCATCCGACAGAGCCTCGGGGCCGACCTCGACGCCGACTCCTCCCCGGAGGAGGTGCACGAGATGATCGACGAGGCCTACACCAAGGACCTCACCTCGACCTCCGTGCTGCCCGACGCGTCCGGGCTGCTCCAGCAGCACTTCGGCTGGTCGCCGGCGACCCTCGACTGGGAGCTCTACACCCAGTCGACCGAGGGCGCGCTCATGATGGGACATCTCTCGGACATGGACGCCGAGCACCTCGCCGACCAGCTCACCTCGATGGGCTTCACCGCTCCGGAGGACGACCCCGCCGACGGCGGCGTCTGGGACGGCTCGCTGGTGCCGTTCTCCACCTTCACCGACTCCGGCATCGACTCCACGATCACCCCGCAGGTCACCTACATCGCGTTCGTGCCCGAGCACGATCTCGTCCTCGCCTCCGACGGCCGGCGCTATCTCAGCGACCAGGTCGAGACCCTCGGTGACGGCCACCTGAACGACCCGATGACGCAGGCGGCCGAGCGGCTCGAGGACCCGCTCTCGGCCTACGTCTACGACGGTGACTTCACCTGCGGCGAGATCGGTCTGGGCAGCGCGTCGGCCGCCGACCAGGATCAGGCCGACGGTCTCGTCGACGCCGCCGGCGACATCAACCCGATCGCGGGCTTCGCGATGGCCGCCGAGAAGAGCGGCGACGTACGCGTCGCGATGTCGTTCGAGAACGACGACCAGGCGCGTACGAATGCCGACACCCGGGCCAAGCTCGCCGTCGGACCCGCGCCGGGCCAGGGCGGCACCTTCGACGAGCGGTTCGCGCTCGGCAAGGTCGCCGCCGAGGACGAGGTCGTCACCATGCAGCTGCGGCCGAAGGACGACGCGGCCGTGCTCTCCGACCTGGCGAACGGGCCGCTGCTCTTCGCGACCTGCTGAGGCGCCCTACGGAAGGATCCCGAGGATCCGGTCGATCTCCTCCTGGGAGAGATGGTCCTCGGACTCGCTGGCCGCGACGATGAGGTTGGTGGTGAGCTCGACCTCGAGGAGCAGCTCGGGATCTTCCAGCGTCACATCGAACTGATCCGCCACGCCCGCCGCCTCCTCACGTCACCCACAAGCTCGTCGTCCCATCATCGCCCAGTTGTGGTCGATCTGCGCGCTGATCCGTCAAGAACCATCAAAAGTTGTCACATCAAGCGTGACACAGAAGCCTGAGAGGGCTCCAATCAGACCACGAGGCCCCAGCCGAACGGCTGGGGCCTCGTTGCAGATGATCAGTGTCGGCTGACGCCGAACCCGAGATCGCCTTGATTGATCAGAGAGGACGAACGTTCTCCGCCTGCGGACCCTTCGGGCCCTGAGTGACGTCGAACTCGACCTTCTGGTTCTCGTCCAGGGACTTGTAGCCCTGCGTCTGGATCGCCGAGTAGTGCACGAAGACGTCGTCGCCGCCGTCCTCCTGCGCGATGAAGCCGAAACCCTTCTCGGCGTTGAACCACTTAACGGTGCCCTGAGCCATCTGCTCGTTACTCCTTAGTCGGGGCGAGAGGCCACCAGGTTCGGTAGCCCCGCATCAGGGGCGGGTGACACGTCGCTCCGACCTGTGTTCCCGAACCGGGGCCCGGGCGAGCACAGAGCAGAAACGCCGTTGGATCACAAACTCCGCAGGCGTCAGACCTTCTGGAACTTGCTCCTGTTGCGGGAGTGACATTAGCAACTCCCGCGCCTGGGGGAACCCCCCTTGACCGATCGTTTTACGTGCGAAGCGGTGAAGGTTCCGCAACAAAGCTGCGAAAGAGCCGCTCAGCGGCACGTACGCAGCCTCTCGCCGCGCCTCCGTCCGGGCGTGTTTCCGGAGGGATCGGACGCCGACGACGAGGACAGAAGACCCTCACCCGGAGCCCGGGCGAGGGTCTTGTCGCGGTAGGCCGTGTCGGTCTCGAACCGACGACCCATGGATTAAAAGTGGACAGCCCCGCAGGCTCTGACCAGCCCAAACATCCCAAGATGTTTGTTCCCGGGGAGGAATAGGGAGGGCCCTCCCCGGTCAGACCACGGAAAACCCGAGCCAACCTGGGTCACCGGGTGCCATGCTCATCCCTTACGAACGGCCAATCTTGGAGCGCGACTAGCGGTCCTAAGTGCTAACGGCCGTCATCGGGATGAGGGCCCCGACCGGACTCGCAGCGTGTGACGTATCGATCGCATCGCCTTCGCGGGTCATTCGCGCCATCAATGGTGTCCTCCCGGGCGCGACGTTCGAGTGGCCTCGAGTGTGCCGAGAAGCGCGAGGGCATCGGCGCTAGTTGATCCAGCCGCCGCCGTGGCGACGGTGAGTTGCTGGCCGGGGGCGTCGCGGACGTCAAGGGTCTGGTAGCTCAGGGTCAACCGGCCGACGTCGGGGTGGTTGATGATCTTCTCGGTCAAAGTGAGACCCGCCACTGTCTGGTCGGCCCAGAACGACGCGAACTCCGACGACGCGACGAGCATGCGGGACACGAGGGGAGGGACGGCCGGATGTGGCTTGGTGAAGCCAGCAGCCAGGCGGAGAGCGCTGACCGCCGAGCGTGCGACTTGGTCCCAGTGTTCGAAGTAGGTTCGCGCAGCGGGGTCGACGAAGAGGTAGTCAAATGCACCGAGGGACAGCTGCGACGGGCCGAGGAGTGCCTTGGCCGTGGTATTGGCGGCCAGGATCTGGAATCCGGGCTCCACGACGTAGGCCGCGGCATGAGGGAAGGCGTCCATGAGCTGGAGCAACTCGGGGCTGACCGGTCCTGGCTCAGGTTGGATCGCGGGCGCGAGCCTTGCGAGGCGGAAGGTGTGCTCCCGCGCGTCGGGGCTGAGTCGCAACGCGGTGCACAGGGCGTCGACCACCTGGGCCGACGGGCTCCGCTCCCGGCCCTGTTCGAGTCTGGTGTAGTAGTCGACGCTGACGCCGGCCAGTACGGCTACCTCCTCGCGGCGCAGCCCGGCCACCCGCCGCCCGCCGACGTCGGGCAAGCCGACGTCGGCGGGCGTGATGCGGGCGCGCTGCGCGCTCAGGAACTCGCCCAGCGGGCCAGGTGATGTCGCCATGTGCTTCACGCTAACCGCACTCATCCAGCACAGGCAGGGTGCGGCGCTCCCTGCCTCGCGGCGAGGCCTTGCCACCGCAGTGTCCGTGCAACGGGCCGTTCATGTGACCGGGTCGCGCAGGATCGTGCGCAAGGAGTGTTGGGGCGTGTCGCGGGTGAAGGCGTCCAGATGAATCTCGTGATGAGGGCCACTCCGGTGAAGACCGCGCTGCCGCGCGAAGTCGCCAAGTCGCCCGAGCGTGGTGAACTCCTCGGCGAAGGGGCCGTGGTGCATGACCTGTACGACGTCTTGTTCGGGAATGGCGAAGACGGCGACTTCATCCGACATCGTGTCCGCGGCGCTGGCCGCTCTGGCCCGGGCGTCCTCGATGTCCTGCCTAGTGGTTCCAGGGGGCACCTGCGCCAGCACTCGGTAAAGCAGGGAGGGGACCGGGTTCACACTATAGAAGTCGGCGATCTCGACGGGCTCGGAATCCTGCGGATACCAGTACTGAATCTCTTCGGCCGGCACGGTGCCGGACTCGTTTAGGTGTCGGGCGATTTCGGTGACCAGGGTCTTCTTCCGGTAGAACTCGTCGGTTCCCGGTGACCCGGCGCCCAAGACAGCGACGTAGGTGGCCGCAGGCGCCAGGACGTGCTCGGGCTCGTCGGCGGCGTGCAGGTGGTGGGTGGGCTGCGAGACAGACATGGATCCTCTTTCCGGTGTTGCGGAGGCGTGGCGGGAGGTGTAGTGCCGTGTGAAATCAGTCGGACTCGGGCCCGGCGGGGGCGGTCCGCGCGATCGTGGACTTCAGCCCAGCCCCAATCCGATTCATGGTCCGGGCGTAGGCCTCATCGAGGTCGATGCCGAGCTTGTCGGCCAGGACGAACGTCCACCACATCGACTCAGCGAGCTTGTGCTCAAGCTCCGCGCGCGGGTCGCCGTCGATGCCCCAGGTGCCCTCGTTGGCGAGCAAAAGGCGCCCGATGTACCCAACGTCGTTGGTGAAGCCGATCATCAACTCGTGCATCGACCAGGTCTTGCCGTTGAAGCGCTCCTCCAGTACTTCATAGAGGGCGCGGACGGCCAGCGCCTGCTCGCGGGCGGTGTCGAGTGATGCGGTGGGCTCAGGCATGGGTGCTCTCCTTCGAGTTGGTGGGTCGGTTATCAGGGGGCGCCGGGAAGGCAGACATCGCCCTGTTGACGCTGGCCAGCAGAGACCTTCGCGGCGTCCCGTCGGCGGCACGGATTGCGAAGCCGCTGCTGAGCGTGATGAGAAAGGCGGCGAGATCGTCAGGGTCCTCGTCCGCAGGCAGATCGCCGTCGGTGATCGCGCGACGGAACCGGTCGGCGAAAAGCTGCTGGACCGTCGCGCGGTTCTGGGCGAGCACGGCGTACTCGCCCGACTCGGCCGGGGCGGAGACGGCCTGCACGGACAAGCAGCCTGCCGGCTGCCCGGGGACGGTCACGGCACGGGCATTGCCAGTGAGGAAGGCCTCCGCGCACGTTCGTGCCGTCGGCTGCTGCAGGGCCTCAGTGACGTACTCCATGTTGCGCTCGACATAGCGGCGTAGCGCAGACTGGAACAGTTGGGCCTTGTCGCCGAATGCTGCATAGATGCTCGGCTTGTTGATGCCCATCGTGGCCGACAACTCCGACAGGCTGGCGCCTTCAAAGCCGCGTCTCCAGAAAACTTCCACCGCGGCATCCAGTACCTCGTCAGCGTCGAACCTGCGAGGTCTTCCTGGTCCAGCCATGGTCACACTCCGTCATCACTTCTGGTTTTCATAACGCTTGGTACAAAATATTGTGCCACAGGGCCGCGGCCCTGTCACGGCCGACCATGAGCCGAAAGGGGGTGCAGTGCTCCCTGCCTCGCGCACCCTTCCTCGCCTGGCTGCAGCGGCGCAGGCTGGCCGTGCGTCGCCCCCACCGGGGGCCACTCCTCCGACCAGGAAGGTGAACAACCGTGCCTCTTGACCACTACCGCACCCTGGGCCGCAGCGGACTGCGGGTCAGTCCCCTAGCGCTCGGCGCCATGAACTTCGACGACGGCAGCTGGGGCACCGCACCCGCGGACGCCTTCAGCATCCTGGACCGCTACTTCGACCTCGGCGGCAACTTCGTCGACACAGCTAACGCCTACAACGGGGGCCAGTCCGAGGAGGTGCTGGGCCGCTACTTCGCGGAGCGGCCAGAGCGCCGCCAGCGGGCAGTGCTCGCCACGAAGTTCGGCGGGACCATGCGTCCAGACGACCCGAATGCGGGCGGGGCCAGCCGCAAGGCGATTCACGAGGAGATCGACGCTTCCTTGCGACGCCTGCGAACGGACTACGTCGACCTGTACTGGATGCACCAGTGGGACCGGCACACCCCAATGGAGGAGACACTGTCCACGCTCGACGACCTCGTCCGGGCCGGGAAGGTTCGGGCGATCGGCGTGTCCAACACGCCCGCCTGGTGGGTCGCCCGCGCGGTCACACTCGCTGAATGGCGAGACCGGACTCCGATCGCGGCGCTTCAGGACGAGTACTCCCTGCTGGCCCGGACTCCGGAGGGCGAACAGTTCGGTCTCGCGAAGGAACTCGGCCTCGCCATCGTTCCATGGAGCCCCTTGGCTAGCGGGGCACTATCCGGTAAGTACACGCGAGCGACGCCGACCGCCGGCGACAGTCGTCGCGGTGCGCATGTTGCGCCCCACGTCGGCGACGCGCTGTTCGACCTGGTCGAGGTCATGGAAGAGATCGCCGATGACGCGGGCGGCACGGTTGCCGGCGTCGCCCTGGCATGGGTGCGACAGCAGGACGCCGTCACGTCCACACTGATCGGGCCGCGCACCGTCGACCAACTGAACGACAACCTCGCTTCGATCGACATCGACCTCAACGCCGAGCATCTGGCCCGGCTGTCCGCGATGACCACGCCAACGCTCGACTATCCGATGACGGTGATGGACAGCATCGCCCTACCCTTCCAGTACGGACCCACGACCATCAACGGCCTCACCTCGAGAGCTTTCCAGCGATGAACGCCGCCGCACTGTCGGCCACCCGTCGCCACCGGACTCCGCACGTCCGCAATGTCTCGTCCGCCCCGAGGCATTGACAGAGGCGCCCACAGACGTCGACTACGCCACCTCATAGCCGCGAACGCCAGTTCGTCCATCCCAACACAAACCTGAGTCGGGACGACGGCCCACCTCTGGCGTCCAACCCATCTCCCGATCAATCGGCACACCACCACCCAAGGAGACGACACATGCAGAGCAGTCCTGAGAACACCACCATCACCGACTGGATTGCCGCGACCAACGCACATGATCCGACCGGTTACCTGGCGTTCTTTGCCGCCGATGCCGTCCTCGACGATCCCTCGGTTGGGGACGTCTTCGAGGGGCATGCAGGGATCGGCGAATACTTTCGGTCTTACTTCATCGGATACAACACCCAGACCCGTCTAATCAGCACCGAGCCGCGCGACGGCTACCTCCACGTCGAGGTCGAGTTCACCGGCACATTTCCTGAGCGGCGTATCGGCGGGATCTTCGACATCACCCTGACAGCCGACCATCTGATCCAGCACGTGAGGGCCGACCTGCGCCGGTAGGCGCGAGCGTGTCGTCTGCGCTCCCCGCGTTGTCCGGGCTGCGGCCGGCGGCCCGGACAACGCGGGATCCTCTGCCCTCAGAGGTCGGTGATGAGCGTGCCCTCGATGGCTGTCGCCAGCTGCCCGTACGCCGAGGCCGGGCTCTGAAAACCCGGCTGGAAGTCACCGGCCGCGACGCGGCTGGCTATCTCGACGGAGCTGTGCTGCGTGAAGGTGTAGCCGGTCGGCGTGCTGATCACCGACCGAGCCACCTCCCCCTGCTGCCCAAACGCCTCGACCAGGGCCGAATAGCGCCCCTGAGCGCGTTCCTCGGGCGTGGGCCCGCTCGCGTCGTCGTCGACGGAGGGAAAGCCCGCGTCGGTGCGCATGTAAACGCGAATGTTTCCGATCCCGGTCGAGCGCCGGGCGGTAATCAAGTCGCCCATCGGTGCGAGCGTGTAGTCCTCCTGGCCGTTGCCCAGGTCGAACGTTCGGGCCTCGGGAACCGGCAGTGTGATGAGGTCTCCGGCCTCGCGAACCAGGGCTCCTAGGTCGCCGATTCCCGCCGCGCTAGCGAGCGACCCCCGCGAGAATCCACCAGTGATTCGCAGCGCTATCGCGATGCGGTCAGGGTTGGTGACCCGGGCCGCGGTGTGGACGGCAAGAGAGTCCGTTGGCACGACGTCCCACCCGACTCCGGACATCACCATGACTCCAGCGCGTGCGGCACGGGGTCCCATAGACTCTGCCAAGGCGTACACCGAGAACTCTGCGGTTGTGTCCAGGTAGTGCACGCCCGCGGCTACCGCGGCCCGCATAAGCGGCTCGGCGGTCTCACGAAACGGCCCCGCCACGTTCAAGACGGCGACCACCCCATCCAGTCCCGCGACGGTCTGTTCTGGGTCGAGCAGGTCGAACACTCGGCCAGGTACACCCAGCGAAGCGGCAAGCTTATCGACGCGGTCGTGGCTTCGCCCAGCGACGACGATAGCCAATCCGCGGTCGCGTGCGTGGGCGGCTATGAGCTGGCCGGTATATCCGGTGGCACCGTAGATCAGTACTGGCTTGTTCACTTCTCTTCTTCCCGTGCGATCTTGGGTGTCTTTCTGCCTGTGCCGGCCGTCACGAGCTGTAGCCGCCGTCGACGTCGATAGAGGCTCCGTTGACGAGGGTCGCCGCGTCGCTGGCGAGGTAGGTCACCAGGGAGGCGACCTCACCCACGCGACCGAAGCGCCCAATTGGAATCAGTGAACGCAGCCGGTCTGAGACTGGGCCGTCGGCCGGGTTCGCATCCGTGTTCACCGGTCCGGGCTGGACGTTGTTCACGGTGATCTGCCGAGGCCCGAACTCGCGCGCCAAACCCTGAACCAGACCCGCCACGGCAGCCTTGGTCATGCCGTAGACGGACGTCCCGTCGTCTGGCATGTAGTGCGCGCTGGCACTGCCGATTGTGATGACCCGGCCTCCGGGACGAAGGTGAGGGCTCGCGAACCGAATGAGATCGACCGTGCCGCGAACGTTCACATCGATCATGCGATCAATCGCCGCATCGTCGAGCTCAGCCAGCGGCTTGATGGTTCCACCCCCCGCATTGGCCACCACGATATCTAGGCCAGCCGAGGACGAGACGTCCTCCACGAGGCGGCGCAGCTGATCCCGGTCAGAGCTGTCCACGGCCACTGCACTGGCCCTCCCTCCAGTCTCCTGCACCCGCTTGACCAGCCGCTCGGCGGCCGCGTGCGACGTCGCGTAGGTAAACGTCACGTCCGCGCCTTCGGCCGCCAGATTCTCGACCACAGCGGCGCCGATCCCACGCGCGCCTCCCGTGACCAGTGCGCGCTTCTCCTTGAGCCTGCTTTCCACGAGGAACTCCCATCCATCGACCCCGCAAGGTCTAATGTAACTGCGACTGTTACGTGATAACATATGTAACTGTTGCAGTTACGTCAAACGAGGATGGTGGTCTCACTTATGAGTACGAACAGCCGGATGAGTGTTGCGGTCCACGTCCTGGCATGGATCGCCTACGACCGCCGTGGGACCGACAAGGAGGTCGGCACGTCAGAACGAATCGCCACCAGCGTGAACACCAACGCCGTGGTGATCCGCCGGACACTCGGACAACTCAAGACCGCAGGCCTCGTGGAAGGAAGCCGTGGACGATCGGGCGGCTGGCAGCTCGCACGCGACGCGGCGACCATCACCCTCTTAGACGTCTACCGCGCAGTGGGAGAGGGCGAAATCTTTGCCCTCCCATCCGCGCCACCTGACCCCGAGTGCTACGTGGGCTACGGCATCCACGACGTGTTGACCAAGACCTACCGCGACGCGCAGCGCGCATTGTGCGAGGAACTGGAGAAAGTCACAGTCGCGGACGTGCTCCACAACGCGCTCGCGCTATACATAACCCGCTCCGGCCACTGAGACCGGGCGGATAACGGAAGCACGGCAAGGACAAGAAGAATGACAGACAGCACTCAGCAGGTGGACACTCACGACGAGGCCGAGATCAAGTCAGTGATCCTCGACTACGTCGAGGCGCTCGACGGTCGGGACTTCGACCGGATCGCCAGCGTGTTCACGGACACCGCAGAACTCGAGAACACCTTCGAGGCATACATCCCGGGCGCTGACGCGTTCACTGGGGTGCTCGCCCGCGGCGCGCACGCCATCGCGGAGTCTGTCGGCGGCCTCATGGGGCGGATCGACGCGACCCAACACTTCTTGGGCGCCATGTGGTTCGACCTCACCGACGACGGCGTACGAACGCGTACGCAGGTCATCGCCCATCACCATCGTGGCGGGGGCCATTACCACACCGGCGGTACATACACGGACTACTTCGTTCGAACCAAGGACGGCTGGCGCATCCGTCGCCGCGAACTGCACACGGTCTGGACTACCGGCGACGCAAGCGTGGTCTCAGGGGCCTAGTCGGACCAGGGTCCGGGTCTGATGAAGGCGAAGAACATCTAGCATCGGCGCGCATGCGTACGCATCACTATCCGAGAGCCGGGCGCGTCTCGTCAGTGCGCTGGAAGACATAGCCAACACAGAAGCTCCGCGCCGAATTGGCCCTATTCGCAAGTTCTTGCATGGCGTAGCCCGAGCACGCTGCAAATGGCGCCAAGACTCCGAGGGCAACTAGCGCGCCGGGTCCCCCGATCAGTCCGCCAAAAGCTTGGCCTTGGCAGTCTGGAACTCGGAGTTAGTGATGAGCCCTCGCGCCTTGAGGTCACCGAGCCGAGCCAATTCGTCGGGCAAACTTGAACGCCTTGGGCCTGCCGCATCGTTCGCCTCGACAGTGCCGCCGGACTCAACGTACTTTTGAACCCTTGCGGAGACCGCGGCGAGAAGTCTGGTTACGTTCTTGGCCTCAGGTCCGCGCGCGGTCAGGTTCGCCTTCATGTTGGCGCCCCCGGAGACCTGTATGGACGAACCCGACGGCTCGGGCGTCACAGATAGGGACAGCGTCGCACCCCATGAAAAGCCGCTCATCGGCGTACCGACGCGGACGGCTTTTCCGAAATCGTCCTTCGCTTTGAGCGTGAATCGCACGTCCCGTACCGCTTCCACGAGAGCGGCATAGGCGACATCAGGCGATACCGGATAGAAGCGACGGTCATCGAGTTGACTCACCCGCTCAGCGTGCCCTGCGTGTACGCCGAATCAACTCCCGCCTCGGTGGCTTACCGAATAATGAGGACCCAACAAATGAGGTCACGTCCCTAATCAGACGACCGACGGCCACCGCACCGTGAGTACGACCGAGTCATCGAACGCCTGCCAAGAATGAGGTGTGCCCGGCCCGAAAACCACGAAGTCGCCCTCTCGCTTCATCTCTTGCTCACCATCCGGCAGACGCACAGCGAAGTGACCTCGGAGGAGCATGACCATCGTCGTACGGACTTCCTCCTCGGCGACAGTCCACTCGTGACGCTCCTCCCCCGCTTGGTGCGTGCCCCACTTGATTTCGACGTCGGTCGAGTGCAGCGGGCTGGACTCAGGGTCGATGAAGTGGCCGATGAGCCAGCCGCGGCGCTCTGCGCCGTCGTCGTACGCGTTGCCGGACGCGGTGAAGGTCTACGCGCACGCCGTGGACGGCCAAGGCCCAGCCGCGATGAAGCGCATCGAGGATGCCCTCAACGACGAGAAGTAGCATCCAAACAGCCAGGGCTCCGGGCGCACACCGTGCACTCGGAGCCCTGGACATTGGTAGGCCGTGTCGGGCTCGAACCGACGACCCGAAGATTAAAAGTCTCCTGCTCTACCAACTGAGCTAACGGCCCAAGGACAGTCTGCCGCAAGGCTCAGCGCGAGGACCAACCCGGGCGACACCGGACACATCCCCTCTACTCGGACTCGCCAACTTCCCCCCACTTCGCGGCTGACTGCGCCGGCGGACCCCATGGGTCTGTCGGTCCCCAGCTCGGCTGGTTCCAAGGGTCCGGTTCACCCTCTTCGCTCGCTTCTTCGACATAACCGGCACCAGCCGACGTCGTCGAGGCAAACTCGACATGCCACTCGGCTCGCGCAACGAGTTCATCGAACGTGAGCACCTCCGGCTCGTTGAGGTTGCGCCTGAACAACTCGAAGCTCCGAACCTTGTCCCGGACAGGACCACCGCTCGCGCCAGTCAACTGGTCGAGTAATCCCACGATCACGAAGCATCGCGGCCGAACGAGGAATGTTCCAGACGTGAGTAGCTCGCCCTCATCAGTCTGGTCTTGCAGATAGTCACCAACTTCCTGACACGCTCGATGCACGGTCTGCTGCACCTGCACGACCGCACCCGCCAACTCCGGGGACGGACTCCAGCATCCCGGTCGGTACTCCTTCTTCAGAAGGTCTGTGCGGTGGTGCTTGATCTCGGCGAACACCAAGGACTGAATAACCCCCGTAGTCCTCATCAGGGCATCCGCTCGTTTGCCTGCGTTGGTGAAACTCGGGCCTACGACAGTCTGTTCAAGGCGGCCATCGTCCCAGGAAGTGAGGATTTGTCCTCCGAGTCCAACCCCGAGGATCCAGGGATTCTCTTCCAACAACTGCTGCCAAGCCTTCTCAGGGCCTCCGGCGTCAGCCGCAGCCGCGTCGAAAGCCACGGGCTCGTCAAGCCACCGGCGCATCATCGCTGCAACCTCGCGACGTCGCTGGAGCGCAATAACGTCGTCGGCATTCGCATCTGATTCGATCAGGTCACGGAATCGTTCCGGCTCACCTGAATACATCCTCTCCACCGCCCAAGGGTCCTCAAAGACATCCCGAAGCAACTGGTCGTCGACATGGACGGTGGTCTCCCCCTCGATCGGAATATCGTCGACTGCCCGCAACAGGTCGATCAGGGACCTGGCTTGCGTTCGGTTCAGATCAAGGACTCTCTCTAACTTGGTCTCGTCCCCATTGGCGGGCACCCTCTGGATGCGCAGTCGTCGGACCGCTCCCTGTGACCGTGCGATCTGCAACTGCAGTTGCTTGCGCCCTCCATGCGTCTCAAGCACCACGTGGTTCGTCCATTCCCAGCCTTCGCTGTCCTTGGCCTCGACCTCGTCGAACACGCGGTAGATGTAGCGCGATGGATGCCCAACGTCCTGTCCGATCGCCGCTGTGAAACTCCTGCTCACGTACGTGCGTGTCGTCAGCCGACCCCGGGCGTAGGTGACCTCGTTGGCCTCGGCGAAGTCCTCGAACCGGGTAGTCGGCATACCAACAAGTCTGCCCCGCGAGCTGGCCGAGCAGGGACGGTTTGGCGACCCGACGTACCCATTCTGAGGGAGGGCGTGAGGTGTGCACGCCGCAGTAGCGTGCTCGCATGACTTACAAGGGATGGCCTCGCGATCGATCGACCGGACCCGGCGGAGGTCTAAGCACAGGTCCCGGCGGAGGTCTGAGCACCGGGCCCGGCGGTGGAGCATCGACGGGCCCGGGTGGCGGTCTAAGCACTGGCCCCGGAGGAGGCCTCTCAACAGGCCCGGGTGGCGGCCTTAGCACCGGCCCCGGAGGAGGCCTCTCAACAGGCCCGGGTGGCGGTCTAAGCACCGGCACACGAGCAACATCCCGCCCCTAGAGACGTTCATCCCGATCCTTCGGCAACGGGGCTACGACTGGGCAGCAGACCTGCTGGCGAAGGCACATGGCCTCTCGTCGTAGTGCTCACCGTCCAGACCCGCCCTGCCCTTCGGACAGCGTCGGCGGGGCACGGCTCGGCTCCCTCGGAGCATTTGTCGACCGAATCTTAGGGGAGAAATAGGGGACAGTCAGCCGTAGAACGCCATCGAACACCAGAGCGAGTCGGACAGAATCAAAGGCATTGCGACCTGGAATAACATGACCAGATGGCGCTGTCACCACTCACAACGGAGCGCCCCGTAGAAAGGATTAAAAGTCCACTGCTCTACCAACTGAGCTAACGGCCCGCCGGGAGTCTACCGGAGCAGGCGCCTGCTCCTATTCGCGGTCGTCGGACGGCGTTGGCGACCCGCCTCGCTCGCTGATGATCCGCTCGCAACGCTCGGCGGCGGCGGTCCCGGTCAGGGCGTGCTCGAGCAGGAGCTCGGCCCAGCGCTCGTAGCGGGCGACCTCCACGGGGTCGGCGATCTCGAGGTCGCCGGCACTGGTCTCGAGGGTGACGACCCGGTCGCGCTGGTCCCAGCCGTGCTGGACCAGCACGGGGAAGCTCTCGAAGGGGACGATCCCGATGGTCGCCTCGGTGGTGGTCGCCAGCTTGGCGACGTGCTCGATCTGGGCACGCATGATGTCCGGCGAGCCAACCAGGTGATGGAGCGCCGCCTCACCGACCAGGATGGTGATCGACCGGCCCGCCTCGTAGAGGATCGCCGACCGCCGCAGTCGCGCGGCGATCATGCCGGCGATCTCCTCCGGGTCGGCGTCCTGATCACGCGAGCCGGCCAGGGCGAGCAGGGCACGGGCGTAGTCGGGGGTCTGCAGCAGCTCGGGCACGCTGTGGGGCTGGAAGCTGGTGAGCACCTTCGCGGCCACCTCCGTCGCCGCGAAGATCTCCTGCTGCTGCTCCGCGCCGCCGGTCGGGTGCGCGTCGCGCAGCGCCGTCTGCTCCAGGTCGGCACGGGACCACAGCGCGAGCAGCATGTCGCGGTCGGCGCCCACAGCGGCGGCCCAGGCACGCACCTCGTCCTCGGAGACCCACTGGCGGCCGGACTCGATCTTGGACACCTTCGGCTGCGACCAGCCACCGCCCAGCACGTCGGCGAGACCAGCACCGGTCAGGCCGGCGGCGCGGCGGACCTCCCGGAGCGCCTCGGTGAGTGCTTCACGGGCTCGACGGTTGGCGCGGGACACAACGACCTCCTTCGACGGACCTGACGAGCCCCATCGTGTCGCATGGGCATACTTCACGTCCAGATGCACATCATGATTGGCAGATTCAAGATATTATGCTCTACTGATGTCGGGGTCGCCGTCGAGAGGAAGGCAGGACCGATGAGCATCCGACACAACCGGCCCGGGCGACCACGTCTCGTCCCCTCACAGACCACGGCGCCGCCCCGCGAGCAGGTGCTGCACGCGGCGGCGCAGCTGTTCGTGACCCGAGGTTTCGCAGCCACCTCGACCCGGGAGATCGCCGAGAAGGTGGGGATCAGGCAGGCCTCCCTCTACTACCACTTCGCAGGGAAGGACGAGATCCTCGCCGAGCTCCTCGAGCGCTCCGTGCGTCCCACCATGGATCGGATCGAGCAGGTCGAGCAGCTCACCGCCGCCGACGGCCCGGAGGTGACGCTCTACCTGCTCGCCGTCATCGACGTCCGCACGCTCGCCGAGGCCCCGGACAACATCGGCGCCCTGGCGACTCATCCGGACGTGGCCAGCAGCGAGGCCTTCGACGCCTTCCGCAGCACCCGCGCCGAGCTCGCCTCCGCCTACGCCCGCATCGCCGCCCGAGTCGCCTCGCCCGGGGTAGCCGCGACCACCGGGGCGCGCCACCTCGGCGAGATGCTCATCCACCTGGTCGAGGTCACCACCTCCATGCGAAGCATCGGCCTGCCGATCGACGAAACCGCTGCCGACGCCATCGCTTCCACCTGCCTACGCGCCTGCGGCATTTCCGAGAGTCACATCGTCGCTGCAGCAGCGTCCGCAGCACCCCTCCTCGACGAGCTCCCGCCGTCGACCGAGGCTCACTCCCGGACGGCCTCGCCATAGGCGCCGACGAAGCGCTCGAGCAGCTCGAGGAACTTCTCGGACTCACCGCCGAGCGCGGCCAGCCCGTCGGCATAGGCGCCGAGCGCTCGCGCAGAGGCCGACTCATAGATCGCCAACCCCACCTCGGTCGGCTCGATCAGTCGCGCCGAGCGGCCCGGCTCGGAGAACCTCCGCAGGTGACCGGCGGCGAGCGCCGCATTGACCTGCCGGTTCACGGTGGACTGCTCGAGGTTGAGCCCCTCGGCGATCTCCCGGAGCGTGCGCGGCCGACCGTCGGAGAGGAACCACAGCAGCCGGCCGTCGGCGTGGTTGAGCGCGCTACGGTCCTCGGCCAGCCGTCGGTGCACCTCGAGCCGACCGACCAGCGAGGCGACCCGGCGGTCCGGGGACAGGTCGGGGCTGACCGGCTTGAAGATCGGGTCGTCGGACGAAGGTGTTGTGGACGGCATCACATCTCCGGGCGCTGTCGCTGAGACCACATGATGTGTACCATACATAAGTCAATATGTAGATTACACATCAGGGGTATGTCTTGAGTTCCTCCTCCCCCGCCGACGAGCCCACCGTGCGCTCGACGAGTGGCGCCGTGGCCGTCATCGTGGTGCTCTGCTTCGGCAGCCTCTGCGCCGCACTGATGCAGTCGCTGGTCATCCCGATCCAGAGCGAGCTCCCCGAGCTGCTCTCCACCACCGCCAGCACCTCCTCCTGGGTGGTCACCGCGACGCTGCTCGGTGCCGGTGTGACGATGCCGGTCACCGGCCGTCTCGCCGACCTCTACGGCAAGAAGCCCGTGCTGGTGATCTCCGGCATCGTGCTCGTCCTCGGGTCCCTCATCGTGGCGCTCTCCGACGCCGTCGGTCCGGTGCTCGTCGGCCGCGTGCTCCAGGGCATGGCGATGGGTTACATCCCGGTCGCGATCAGCCTCGTCCGTGAGATCGCGCCCGAACACCTGCGCAACACCGCGATCGCCGGCGTCAGCGCCACCCTCGGGGTCGGCGGAGCGCTCGGCCTGCCGTTGGCCGCCTGGATCGCCCAGGACTTCGACTGGCACGCCCTCTTCTGGGTCTCCGCGGTGCTCGCCCTCGTCGTCACCGTGCTGACCGCGGCGGTCGTCCCGCACGTACGCGACGCCCACCCCGGCCGCCTCGACCTCGTCGGTGCGCTCGGCCTCGCCCTCGGTCTGGTCGGCGTGCTGGTCGGCGTCTCCAAGGGCAACGACTGGGGCTGGGACGAGCCGCAGACCCTCGGCATGATCGTCGGCGGCGTCGTGGTGCTGCTGCTCTGGGGCTGGTACGAGCTGCGTCACGACGACCCGCTCGTCGACCTGCGCACCTCTGCCTGCAGACCGGTGCTGCTCACCAACATCGCGGCGGTGCTGATCGGCTTCGGGATGATGGCGCAGTCCATCGTGGTCCCACAGCTGCTGCAGATGCCCGAGGCCACCGGCTACGGCCTGGGCCAGACCATCTTCCAGGCCGGCATGTGGATGGCGCCGGCCGGGCTGATGATGATGCTCTTCACCCCGGTCTCCTCGCGCCTGCTGACCCGCCTGGGCGGTCGCGGCACGATGGCGATCGGGGCGGTCGTGCTGGCCGGCGGCTACGTCGTCGCGGTCTTCCTGATGGACGCCCCGTGGCAGCTCATGCTCGCCTCGTGCGTCGCCTCGGCCGGTGTCGGGATCGGCTACGCCGCGATGCCCACGCTCATCCTCGGCAACGTCCCGCAGGCCGAGGCCGCCGCGAGCGTCGGGCTCAACAGCCTGATGCGCTCGATGGGCACCACGGTCGCCGGCGCGGTCATGGCCATCGTGCTGACCAGCCGCACCACCGTGCTGGCTCCGGGCATGCCCGAGATCCCGACGGCCGGGGCCTTCCAGCTCTGCTTCGTGATCGGGGCGCTCGCGGCCGGTGTCGGCGCGCTGATCGTGCTGCTCATCCCGCGGCCGCGGCAGACGTCCGGCGGCCAGGTCGCGGACGAGGCTGTGCTCGCCGGGTCCCGATGAACCGAGACGGGCCCCGACCTGCAGCTGCTGGTCGGGGCCCGTTGTCGTGATGCCTCAGTGGGTGCCGGTGATCCGGTCGAGCGCGCCCGGGGTGTAGGGCGAGCTGGACTCCAGGTAGGACGAGAAGGCGTCGATGTCGAGGCCGCCGTAGTAGGGGTCGGTGCCCCGGGTGAAGGCCTCGAAGGCGTCGCCGCCGCCCTGCAGGAAGTTGTTGGTCACGACCCGGTAGGAGGCCGACTTGTCGATCGGCTCACCGTTGAGCATGACCGAGCCCTCCACCGGACCCGAGGAGCTGATCTCGTAGGAGAAGCCCTCGGAGACCTGCAGGATCTTGTGGGATCCCGCGTTGGCGCCGGTGACCTGCTGGGTGAGCAGGTCGTAGATGTCCTGACCGGTCATGGTCAGCGAGACCATGAAGTTGTTGAACGGCTGGACGGTGAACGCCTCGTCGTAGGTGACGTCGCCGACGGCCTCGCCGTAGGGCGAGTTGGCCGCGGTCAGGTCGGCCCGGATGCCCCCCGGGTTCATGAACGCGATGACCGGCGCTTCACCGTTGACGACCGTCGACGGGTCGGCCAGCTGGGCGTCGGCGATCAGGTCACCGAGGGCGCTCTCCCCGGAGGCGTTGGCCGTGCGGGTCACGTCGGCGGTGATCGTGCCGAGCACACGGGAGGCGATCGGGGTGACCAGCTCCTTGTAGGTGTTGATCAGCTCGGTCTGCGCCGGCGCCTTGGCCACGTCACGGGTGACGAGCATGTTCGAGCCCCTGACCGAGGAGCGGACGATGTCGCGCTTCTTGAGGTCGTACTTCAGGTTGGTCTCGGTGTAGAGACGGCCGAACGACGAGGCCGAGGTGACCAGGCGGGACTTGCCCTTCGGGTCGGGCACGTCGCACACGTAGGGGTTGTGGGTGTGGCCGGTGACCAGCATGTCGATCTCGGGGTCGAGGTTCTTCGCGATCGGCACGATGGGCGAGTCGGGAACCAGCTCGCCGCCACGCTCACAGGTGTAGTCGTAGGTCGCGTTGACCTCGTGGACGGTGCCGGTGGCCGGGTCGGTCCACTTCTCCTTCGGCAGGTTGGCACCCTCGTGGATCAGGGTGACGATCGCCTTGACGCCCTTGCTCTTCAGCTTGGGCACCAGCGCGTTGGCGGTCTTGACCTCGTCCTTGAAGGAGAGCCCCTTGATGCCCTCGGCGGTGACGATGTCGGGCGTGCCCTCCAGGGTCATCCCGATGAAGCCGATCTTGACGCCGTCGACCTCCTTGATCGCGTACGACGGCAGGATGGTCTTGCGGGTCGCGTCCTCGACCACGTTGGCGGCGAGGATGTCGAAGTCGGCGCCCGCGTACTCGTGAGCCGCGCAGGAGTTCTGGTTGTTCTCCCCGTCGCCGTCGTCGATGCAGCCGCCGTCGGCGATGCGCTGCAGCTCCTTGTAGCCCTCGTCGAACTCGTGGTTGCCGACCGAGGTGACGTCCAGGCCGAGCTGGTTCATCGCCTCGATGGAGGGCTCGTCGTGGAAGGCGGCCGAGAGCAGCGGCGAGGCGCCGATCAGGTCACCGGCAGCCACGGTGAGGGACCGGTCGTGACCCTTGCGGGCCTCGGCCAGGTGGGAGGCGAGGTATTCGACGCCACCGACGTCGACGGTGTCGTCGACCGGCGCGCCGGTGGCCGGATCGATGTGGTGGTCGGTGACCAGGCGCCCGCTCGAACCCGACGGCGCCTCGAGGTTGCCGTGGAAGTCGTTGAACGAGAGCAGCTGGACATCGACGAGGTGCTTCCCCGGCTTGGCGGAGGCGGTCGCGACCGGAGTGGCGACTGCGGCGGCCGCGAGAGCGACGGCGGCAACGGCCACTACGGGGCGAAGTCTGCGGAGGTTACGAGGCATTGCTGTGGGCTCCCCATCTCGGTGATCGACGAAGGGAACAATGCCCCTTCGGGTTGTGATTGTGAAGAGGTAATCGGGTTACCGCTGCCGAATCGTCATCAACCGTTGATGAGCCTCGATCTTGGTAAAGTTCCGGACGTCTCAGCCGAAGAACTCCGCCACGTCCACCGCGCCACCGGCCTCCTCGAACTCCTGGCGGACCGTCTCCCGCAGGCTCGCGTCCGAGAGGTAGTCGGCAGCGACCCCGGCGAGGCCGTACGCCGCGTCGACGAGCACCTCGTCGGCGTACGGCGTGACCGCGGCAGCGGCGAACTCGCGGCTGTGCAGGGACACGTCGGGCTCGGCGATCTTGACCATCGCGTGCAGGCCCGGGACGCGGAAGGAGACGTTGCCGAAGTCGGTGGAGCCGGCGAGCAGGTCGGGGACGACGCCGGGAGCGAGGACGGTGTGGTTGCGCTCCTGGTAGCGCCGGTTCCAGACCTGGGCGAGCCCGGAGTTGTTGCGGATCGGCAGGTAGACCGGCGACTCGTCCCAGCTGAACTCGACGCCGCAGCCGGTCATCAGCGCCGCACCCATCGCCATCTCCTCGAGCCGCTGGGAGAGGATCTTGAGCGTCTCGGGGTAGGCGGAGCGTACGTAGAACTCGAGCGAGGCGCGCTCCGGGATCACGTTGGGTCGCAGCCCGCCCTCGGTGAAGACCGCGTGCACCCGGTCGGTCGGCGGCATCTGCTGCCGGTTGAGCGCGACGCCGGTGTAGAGCAGGTTGGCCGCGTCCAGGGCGTTGCGGCCCATGAACGGCTGGATCGAGGCGTGCGCCGGCACGCCGATGTAGCTCACCTTCAGCTGGCGGCGGCCGAGGAAGACCGGCTCGGAGTTGTCGTAGGTGAACGGGTGGATCATGATCGCCGCGTCGACGCCGTCGAAGGCGCCCTTCTGCGCCATCAGCTCCTTGCCGCCACCGCCCTCCTCGGCGGGGGTGCCGAGCCAGATCACCCGGCCGCCGATGCGGTCGATCACGCTCGCGATCGCCAGGAAGGCACCCACGCCGACCGTCGCGATCAGGTTGTGGCCGCAGCCGTGGCCGATGCCGGGGAGCGCGTCGTACTCCGACAGCACCGCGATCGTCGGCCCCTCCTTCGCGCCGCCGGCGGAGGCGTAGAGCGCGGTCGGGAGGCCGTACGCGCCCCGGGCGACCTCGAAACCGTGCGCCTCGACGAACTCGGCGAGGCCGGCCGCGCTGCGGTGCTCCTCGAAGCTCGTCTCGGGGTGCTCGGCGAGGTCGTGCGAGACCGCGACCAGCTCCGGTCCGAGGTCGGCGAGCTTGTCGCGGATCGCATCCAGGATGCCGCGAGGCGCGCCCGCCGAGCTCGACTCGGTCGCCTTCGTGTGGAGCGCCTTGGCGTCGGTCTCGTCGCGGAGCTGGTTGACCAGGAACGGGTTCGGCTGCTGCGGCGTGCTCATGTCGCCCGAGGCTATCGGTGACACGTCACCGATCGCTGAGGGCCCAGCCGTCGGCGACGATGCGCGCCTCGTCGGAGCGCCGACCGGAGTCGAACAACGTACGCCTCCCCTGGCTCACCACGATGCCGTCGACGAAGATCCCGCGGCCCTGTGAGGACCCGTCGGTCTCGTAGGTCCACCGGACCGTGGTGGTGCCCTCGGGCAGCTCGGCCGCGCCGCGCAGCCACCGGCGCCCGCCGTAGCCGTCGACGACGCCGCCGCTCTCCCAGCGGTACCCGCCACCGTGCAGCGTCGCCGGCAGCGCAGTGAAGGTGGTGCCGTCGGTGGAGCACTGCAGCCGGCCGTAGTCGAAGTCGGGCTCGGTGTCGAACCAGTAGTCGAAGGTGAGCTTCGCGCCCGCGGTCGCCGGCAGCGGCACGTCGAGCGTGGCCGTCTTCGAGTTGGCCCGCCCCGAGAACCACGACGTACGTCCCTTGGCGGCTCGGACGGCCGAGGCCATGCCGATCGCGTCGGAGACGGCTCGGCGGGAGGGGTTGTTGCTGCCCCAGTCACGGCTGGGGTGGACGCGGTTGGTCATCAGCACGACGAGCTGGTGGCCGATCGGGTCCATCACGATGCTGGTGCCGGTGTAGCCGGTGTGGCCGAAGGAGACCGGCGACCAGATCGGGCCGTGGTACCAGGTCGTGGCGAGCTCCCAGCCGAGGCCGCGGGAGTCTCCGAACTGCTCGCCGGTGTAGTCGCGCAGCGAGAGCCGGACGGTCTCCTCCTTCAGGATCCGGGTGCCGTTGTAGACGCCGCCGTTGAGGAACATCTGGCCGAACCTCGCCATGTCGGCGGCCGTCGAGAAGACCCCCGCGTGCCCGGCGACGCCGCCCAGTGCCCAGGAGTTCTCGTCGTGCACCTCGCCGCGGATCATCGGCCGGCCTGCCCAGGGCTCGTACTCGGTCGCGGCGACCCGGTCGAGCCGGTCGGCGGGCGGGTTGTACATGGTGTCGCGCATGCCCAGCGGGGCGGTCACGTGGTCGTGCACGTAGACGTCGAGCTTCTTCCCCGAGAGCCGCTCGACCATCAGCCCGAGAGTGATCAGGTTGATATCGGAGTAGCGGTAGATCTGCTCGGGCGCGTGCGTCGGCTCGGTGTCCATGATCGCCGCGACGCGCTCCTCGTAGGTGTCGTAGCCCGCCCACAACGACGGCACCGGCCCGGCGAGGAGACCGGATACGTGGGTCAGCAGGTGGCGCACCAGGATCGCGTCCTTGCCGTGCGGCGCGAACTCGGGCAGGTAGGTGACCACCGGCGCCTCGAGGTCGACCCGGCCCTGCTCCATCAGCTGGAGGATCGCGGTCGTGGTGAAGAGCTTCGACATCGAGGCGACGTCCCACATGGTGTCCAGCTGTGCGTCGACCTGCTGGTCGGCGGGCAGCTCGACGACGGTGGTGCCGTCCAGGCCGTACTTGAGCGCCTTGCCCACGCTCTCGTGGGCCACGATCACGCCGTCCTTGACCGCGATCGCGGTCGCCCCGGCGTACAGCGGGTGGTCGGGGTTCTCCGGTGTCGGCTCGAGGAACCGGGTCAGCTCGGTGCGGATCGTGGCGATCTGCGCCGGGTCGAGACCCACCTGGCGGGCATGCCCCGGACGTAGGACGGTCCGCGGGGTGAAGGTGAGCTCGTCCGGCGTGACCGTCGGCGGCTTGCCGGCCAGGGCGGCGAGCGTCCTGGCCGCTGCCGACTTCGTCGGGTCCTCCGGCGTGGAGGCCACCGCGGCACCACCGAGCAGGGTCATCGCGACCCCGCCGATCGTGCCGCCGAGCAGCGTACGGCGAGAGGTCAGAAGCATGTCCGAGGTGGGGGTCATGCTCCGATACTGCCGCTTTGGAACCTCGTTGGGTAGAGGAATGAAAATTTCTTTCACCAACGAGATCGGAACGCGCTCAGAGGGTCGGCCAGTGCTCCGCCCACGGCTTCGCCTGCTCCAGCTGAGCGGCGACCTGCAGCAGCAGCGCGTCGTCGCCGAGCTGCCCGGAGAGCTGGATCCCGAGCGGCAGCCCGGCGGCGGTCCGGTGGGTCGGCACCGAGATCGCGGGCCGCCCGGTCAGGTTCGCGAGCTGGGTGTAGGGCACCCAGCCGAGGTTCTCGTCCACGAGCTGGTCGATCATCCCGGTCGCCCGCATCACCCGGCCGCCGTGCACCTTCGAGAGCACCCGCGCGGCGGTCTGCAGCGCCTTGGGCGTGGTGAGCTGACCGACCTTCAGGGGCGGCTTGGCCAGCGTCGGCGTGAGCAGCAGGTCGTACGTCTCGTGGAACTCGCTCAGTCGCCGCACGTGGTTGCGCCGGTTGAGGTGGGCCAGCTCGAGCGCCACCACTCCCCCGGCCCGGCCGAGCTCGGCCACGGCGAGGGTGTCGGCCTCGAAGTCGGCGTCCTTCGCCCCGACCCGGAGCCTGGTCTCGGCGACCTCGGCGGCCGCGGACGCGAACCAGATGGTCAGGAAGTCGCGGCCGAGCTCGGCGGCGTCGTAGGGCGCCTCGACCTCCTCGACCTCGTGGCCGAGCGCCTCAAGCAGCTTGGCCGCGTCCTCGACGGCGGCGACCGCCTCCGGGTCGGGGTCGACGATGGAGGAGGCGGAGGTGACCCCGATGCGGAGCTTGCGCGGCTCCGTGGCGATCGCCTCGGTGAAGCCGGTCGACGGGCGCGGGGCGTGGAGCATGGCCAGCGACTCGTCGCCGATGAGCGCGTCGTAGAGACCGGCCGCGTCGCGTACGGTCCGGGTGACCACGCCCTGGACGACGAAGCCGTTGGAGGCGTCCAGGGTCTGCGGGCCCAGCGGCAGCAGGCCGCGGGTGGTCTTCAGCCCGACCAGCCCGTTGCAGGCGGCCGGGATGCGGATCGAGCCGCCGCCGTCGTTGGCGCCGGCGGCCGGGACGATCCCGGCCGCGACCGCGGCTCCGGAGCCGCCCGAGGAGCCACCCGGCGTGTGGTCGGGGTTCCACGGGTTGCGGGCGGGGCCGAACAGCTCGGGCTCGGTGATCCCCTTCGACCCGAACTCCGGGGTGTTGGTCTTGCCGAAGATCACCAGGCCGGCGTCCAGCGCGCTGCGCGTGAAGTAGGAGTGCTCCTCGGCGACGTCGTCGACGAGCGCGCGGGAGCCGTAGGTGGTCGGATGACCCTGGTACTCCTGCGCCAGGTCCTTCACCAGGAACGGCACCCCCGCGAACGGCCCGCTCAGGCTGTCGTCGGCGGCCTGGGCCTCGGCCTCCGGGATGTCGGCGACGATCGCGTTGATGCGCGGGTTCACCGCCTCGGCCCGCTCTCGTGCCGCGGCCAGCACCTCGGCCGCGGTCACCTCCTTGTCGGCGACCAGCTTCGCCAGCCCGGTAGCGTCGTACCTCAGATACTCATCGACCCGCATGGGCGCAGGTTAGCGTCCCTCAGTCCATCCGTGGGCTGACTCCCGGACCGACGTCGAGACCGGCGAAGTAGAAGACCGTCAGGACGAGCAGCCAGGCGACCCAGAACGGGACCACGAACGGCAGGGTGCGCGAGATCAGGGTGCCGAGACCTGCTGCCGGCTCGTACTTCCTGATCATCATCAGCACGACGAACATGTAGGGGTTCATCGGCGTGATCACCTGGGTCGCGCTGTCGCCGATGCGGAACGCGGCCTGGGTGAAGCCGGGCTCGAAGCCGATCAGCGCGAACATCGGGACGAAGACCGCGCCCATGATCGTGTACATCGAGGAGCCGCTGATGATGAACAGGTTCAGGAACGAGCACAGGATGATGAATCCGATGATCACCGGGAAGCCGGTCAGCCCGGTCGACTGCAGCCCGTCGGCACCGACCTTGGCCAACGCGGGGCCGACGTTGGACCAGTTGAAGAGCGCGATGAACTGGCCGAGCATGAACGCCAGCACCAGGAACGGCGCCATCTCCTTGATGCCCTGACCCATCACCTTCGGTACGTCGGCCGCCGTCTTCAGGGTGCCCGCGGCGAAGCCGTAGACGATGCCAGGCACCAGGAAGAGCACGAACGTGATGAACACGGTCGAGCTCATCAGCGGCGACTCCGGCAGGAAGTTGCCGTCCTCGTTGCGCCACGGCGATCCCTGCGGCAGCACCGCCAGGACCATCGCGACGGCCAGCACCGTGCCGGCCACGACGGCGACCCGGAGTGCCTTGCGCTCCTTCGGCGTGAGCTCGGCGTCCAGCGGCTGGCGGTTGCTCCGCAGGGCGGTGGCGACCTCGTCGTCCTTGGTCTCGAAGCGGTCGTCGGTCTCGATCTCGACCTCGTCGGTCGGTACGTTCTGGCGCAGCATCCGGGGCTCGAGGATCCGGTCGATGACGAAGCCCGCGACCAGGGCGAGCACGATCGCCGAGGCGACGTTGAAGTAGTAGTTGGAGACCGGGGTCACCGCCGCGCCCGGGTCCGGCAGCGTGGCGGTCACCGAGCTGGTGATCCCGGAGAAGAGCGCGTCCAGGCTGGTCACGACGAGGCTGGTCGAGTAGCCGGCACCGGCTGCCGCGAAGCCGCCGACGAGCCCCGCCATCGGGTGCCTGCCGGCCGCTTTGAACACCGCTGCGGCCAGCGGCGGGATGACGATCATCGACGCGTCGGCCATCACGCTCGCGGTGACGCCGACGACGCCGAGGGCGTAGGGCAGCAGCCACCGCGGCGCGGAGGCGAGGGTCAGCCGGATCAGGGCCGCCAGCAGGCCGGTGCGCTCGGCGACGGTCACCGCGAGCAGGATCGTCACCACCGTCAGCAGCGGCGGGAAGCCGATGAAGTTGGCGCCGAGGTTGACCGTCAGCCAGGTCAGCCCCTCGGCGGTGAAGAGACCGTGAATGACGAGCGCCTCGTCGGCGCCCGGCAGGGTGACCTCGGCGTCCATGAGCGCCAGGACGGTCGAGACCACCCCGACCACCAGGAACAGGATCAGGAACAGGATGAACGGGTCCGGCAGCCTGTTGCCGGTCCTCTCGACCCAGGCGAGCAGCCGGTCGCCTCGCGTCGGTGCGTTAGGTTCGGTGGTTGCGGACATGCGGATCTCCTACCGAGACGGAGCGTGGGGGTCGCCTGCAACGACGAAGGCTCCGCGACGGTAGCAAACCCGAGGCCGCGGCCCGGGTAAATTCTCGCGCCGCGGCTCAGTCGCCCGGTGGTCGAGCTTGTCGAGACCACCGAACCCATGACAACCACCTCGTTTCCGGAAGGACGAGGCGACCCGAGAATCTGCTCTGCGGAAGATCTGCTCAGTTGAAGATCTGCCGGTAGTCACCCTCGACCCGCGCGCGCTTCCACAGGTCGATGGCGTCACCGGTGCCCGCGGCGTACTCGTCGATCCTGGCCAGCTCCTCGCCGGTGAACTCCGGCGCGGCGAGGGCTCCGACACAGTCGGTGACCTGCTCGGGACGGGAGGCCCCGATGACCACCGAGGTCATCCGCGGGTCGCGCAGGGCCCAGGCGAGCGCCATCTGGGCGAGCGTCTGGCCACGTTCGGCCGCGAGCGAGTTGAGCGACTCGATCGCGCTCAGCACCTCGGGGGTGATGGTCGAGGTCGCCAGCGACTTCCCCTGGTTCGCCTTGGAGCCTTCCGGGACGCCACCGAGGTACTTGTCGGTCAGCAGACCCTGCGCAAGCGGTGAGAACGAGATGGCGCCGGCGCCGACCTCGTCGAGGGTGTCCAGCAGCCCGTCGGTCTCCAGCCAGCGGTTGAGGATCGAGTAGGAGGGCTGGTGGATCAGCATCGGCGTGCCGAGCTCGCGCAGGATCGCGGCCGCCTCGCGGGTCAGCGCCGAGGAGTAGGAGCTGAGCCCGACGTAGAGCGCCTTGCCGGAGCGCACGATGTGGTCGAGCGCGCCCATGGTCTCCTCCAGCGGGGTGCTGGGGTCGGGCCGGTGGTGGTAGAAGATGTCGACGTAGTCGAGCCCCATCCGCTTCAGCGACTGGTCGAGGCTGGAGATCAGGTACTTCCGCGAGCCACCGATCTTGCCGTACGGCCCCGGCCACATGTCCCAGCCGGCCTTGGTCGAGATCACCAGCTCGTCGCGCAGCCCTTGGAAGTCGCCACGGAGATGCCGGCCGAAGTTCTCCTCCGCCGAGCCGTAAGGCGGACCGTAGTTGTTGGCCAGGTCGAAGTGGGTGATGCCCGCGTCGAAGGCCGTACGCAGGATCGACCGCTGCCGCTCGAACGGCAGGTCGTCACCGAAGTTGTGCCACAGCCCGAGGCTGACCGCGGGCAGATCGAGACCGCTGCGTCCCGTACGCCGGTACTCCATCGAGTCGTAGCGCGACTCCGCCGGCGCGTAGCTCATGCCTGGTTCCCCTTCCCGGCGCGCAGCGCCACCTTGATCATCGGCCACTGCAGCGGCAGCCGCGCCAGCGTGCCCGCGAAGAACCCCGCTGCCTTGGCGGTGCGCTTCCGGTTGGCCCGCCTGCCCGCGTCGACGCTCATCTGCACGTTGGCCGGGAAGACCCCTGCCAACAGCGCAGCGCTCGCCAGCCCGGCGATCCGGCGGGTCCTCGGGTGCAGCAGCCCCAGCCCGCAGACGATCTCAGCGACCCCCGAGACCTCGACCACCTTGCGCGCGTCCGGCAGCTGCGGCGGCACGATCGGCTCGAAGACCTGGGGCTTCACGAGATGGAGCGTCCCCGAGCCGAGGAACAGTGCGGCCAAGCCGGCCAGCGGGAGATCGAGCGATGAAGATTTCTTGGTCACGGGCACGACTCTTTCACAAGGGGCAAAGCGTGTTTCGTGACGGTCACGAGCCGTCGCGCGCCCCGCTCAGCGCCGCTCCCACCGAGCGCCCTGCCCGCAAGTTGGCGGTGAACGTCCGGATGTCCTCGACCAGCCCCGGGCGGGCGCCGTCGGCGGGGACTTGTCGCTCGACGGTCTCGGCGACGTCCGCCAAGGTGTCCTCGACGAGCGACTCTGCATCCCGGAGGTGCCACGAGGCGATCTCCGCGACCAGATCGGCGCTGGTGAGGGCCGCATGCTGATAGACCCCGTCGACCGCCAGCGCCAGCTCACCGTCGTTGGGCAGATGCCGCTGCGGCACGACATCGTACGCAGGCGCAAGCTCCACCGACCCGTCCTGATGGTGAAGCAGAGAGATGTTCTTGGCGTGCATGTCGAGGTTGCCGACGGCTGCGGCCAGCACCGTCATCTTCGCCAGCCTGCGCAACGATGCGGAATCACCGAGCGCACCGAGCTCCGCGGCGATCCTCCGCAGCGAGACCCGGCCGCCGTACTTCTGGTACTTCTGGTCGCCGCGCGCACCCAACACCTGGTTGAAGTCCTCCTGGTGGACCCGGCTCGGGAGACCGTCGAGCCGTCGCCGGCGATCGTACCGCTCGATCACCAGCGCCGGCGTCCCGGCGAACTCCTCGATGTACGTCTCATAGCTGGTCAGCCCCATCGCCTGCGCGATCCGCGCGCCGTACTCCTCGTCGAAGACCATCGACGGGAAGTCGGAGGTGACCGGCTTGAGGATGTGGGTCGACGGATACCCGTCGAGCGCGCGGTGCCAGCCCTCCGCGTTCCGGACCAGCACGATCTTGTCCTGGACACCCGCCAGTGACGTCTTGCCACCGGCCGGTTTGTTGGCCAGCGGGAAGGTGCTGACCTCGTGCAGGAGGTCGGCGACACCCTGCTCTCCGACCGGCTCGAGCCTCGGGGTTCTCGGCTCGCCGGGCATGTCGGGGTCCCAGATCTGGAGCGCGCCGGCGACGTCGCGGCCGTAGACGCGAAGCAGTCCGATCACGTCGCGCTCACTGACGCGGATCATCGCGGCGAGCCTCGACAGCATCCGTCCTTCCGGCAGCATCTCCGCGAAGAAGTTCTGCCGCCGCGGTTTGCGCCCGCGCGGTGCGACAGGAGCCAGCGGGACGGCCAGCGACAGGACCGTGCTGTCTAGGCCGTACGTCTCGATCGCCTCAGGTGCGGCCACGAAGTCGTAGGTCGCGCTCGATCCGCTGAGCCGACCGACCGGCTCGCCGTAGAGCTCGACGACGAGATCACTCATCGTCGTTCCTGGGGTCGATCGTCGCGGTCAGCTCCGTGCCGGTCTCCCGCATCAGCGCGAAGAGACGCTCCACGAAGATCGACGGCTTGCCCGCCTCGATCTCCCAGATGTAGCGCTGGGTCGTCCCGATCCTCGCGGCGAGCTCACGCTGGCTCCACCCGTTGAGCAGCCGCGCCTGCTGCAGGATTCGGCCCAGCGACTCGGGACTGGTGACCTTTCCTGTGTACGGCATGAAACCACCTCCACGACTACGATAACGTATTCATGCCGGTTGACTACGAAATCGTAGTCCTCCGTGCTGACTACGTTTTCGTAGTCGCGAGGGACTATCGCGGAATCACGATGATGCAAAGGGCGAGGCGCACCAGGAACGCCTCACCCTCCACTGGGTCGCAGAGCGGATCAGCTCGCCGCTTCCCGCTCGGCGAGCTTCGTCAGGCAGATGTCGACGATCATGTCCTCCTGCCCACCGACGAGGCCACGGCGGCCGCACTCCATGAGGATGTCGCGGGTGTCGACACCGTAGCGGGCGGAGGCGTTCTCGGCGTGGCGGAGGAAGGACGAGTAGACACCCGCGTAGCCCATCGTCAACGTCTCGCGGTCGACGCGGACGGGGCGGTCCTGGAGGGGGCGGACGATGTCGTCGGCGGCGTCCTGGAGCTTGAACAGGTCGCAGTTGTGCTTGAAGTCGGACAGGTTCGCGACGGCGATGAACGCCTCGATCGGGCAGTTGCCGGCGCCGGCGCCGTGGCCGGCCAGGGAGGCGTCGACCCGGTAGACGCCGTTCTCGACAGCGACGACCGAGTTGGCCACGGACAGCGAGAGGTTCTCGTGGGCGTGGATGCCGATCTCGGTCTCGTCGTGCAGTACGTCGCGGTAGGCCCGGGCGCGGTCGCGGACATCGTTCATCGTCAGCCGGCCGCCGGAGTCGGTGATGTAGACGCAGTGGGCGCCGTAGGACTCCATCAGCTTCGCCTGCTCGGCGAGCTGCTCCGGCGGGGCCATGTGGGAGAGCATCAGGAAGCCGGAGACGTCCATCCCCCTCTCCCGGGCCGCCGCGATGTGCTGGGCCGAGACGTCGGCCTCGGTGCAGTGGGTCGCGACGCGGACGGAGCGTACGCCGAGGTCGTAGGCACGACGCAGGTCGTCGATGGTGCCGACGCCGGGGAGCAGGAGCGTGGTCAGCTTGGCGTTCTTGATGACCGAGGCGGCCGCTTCGATCCACTCCCAGTCGGAGTTGGAGCCGGGGCCGTAGTTGACCGAGCCGCCGGTCAGGCCGTCGCCGTGGGCCACCTCGATGGCGTCGACGCCGGCCTCGTCGGCGGCGATCACGATCCGCTTGACGTCCTCGGGCGTGATCCGGTGGCGTACGGCATGCATGCCGTCGCGCAGCGAGACTTCCTGGACATAGATGGGCGTGCTCATCGTCGGTTCTCCTTCGCCGCGGCGATCCGTTCGGCCATCTGCAGCGCGGCCGAGGTCATGATGTCGAGGTTGCCTGCGTACGCAGGCAGGTAGTGCGCAGCGCCCTCGACCTCGAGGAACACCGACACCTGATGGGTCGGGCGCGCGGTCTCACCCTCGGCCAGCAGCGTCTCCACCGGCTGGTCGTCGGGGATCGGGTGGACCTGCACCTTCTGCTTGAGCCGGTAGCCGGGGACGTACGCAGCGACGTCGCCGACCATCTTCTCGACCGACTCGGTGATCTCGGCGGTCAGCTCCTCCTCCGAGCGCGACCCGCCCTCGACCAGCGCGAAGACGGTGTCTCGCATGATCAGCGGCGGCTCGGCCGGGTTGAGGATGATGATGGCCTTGCCGCGCTTGGCGCCGCCGACCTGCACGATCGCCGCCGAGGTGGTCTCGGTGAACTCGTCGATGTTGGCCCGGGTGCCGGGGCCGGCCGAGCGCGAGGAGATCGAGGCGACGATCTCGCCGTAGGCGACCGGCACGACCCGCGCGATCGCGGCGACGATCGGGATGGTCGCCTGCCCGCCGCAGGTCACCATGTTCACGTTGGGTGCGTCGATGTGCTCGTCGATGTTGACGGCCGGGATGACGTACGGCCCGATCGCGGCCGGGGTGAGGTCGATCAGACGCTTGCCGTAGGGCTCCAGCGCTGCCGCGTTGGCGACGTGGGCCTTGGCCGAGGTCGCGTCGAAGACGATCTCGATGTCGTCGAACCCGGGCAGGCCGATCAGACCCTCAACCCCCTCGGCGGTCGTGGCGAAACCGAACCGCTCCGCACGGGCGAGGCCGTCGGAGGCCGGGTCGATCCCGACCATCGCGCCCATCTCCAGATGCTGGGAGGTACGCATCACCTTGATCATCAGGTCGGTGCCGATGTTGCCCGACCCGATGATCGCCACCTTGGTCTTACTCATGGAGGTCACTTCCCTACGGTGAAGGTCACCGAGCCGAGGCCCGACACGGTGGAACGAACGGTGTTGCCCGGGGCGACCGGCCGCATCGGGCCGAGCGCACCGGAGAGGATGAGCTGGCCGGCGCGCAGCGGCTCGCCGAAGTCGCGGGCGTAGCGGGCGAGCCACTGGACCGCGTTGACCGGGTCGCCGAGGCAGGCTTCGCCGGTGCCGGTCGAGACCTCCTCGTCGTCGATCGACATCGACATGGTCACCTCGCGCGGCTCGAACTCGTCGAGCCGGCGACGCTCGGTGCCGAGCACGTAGGCGCCCGCGGAGGCGTTGTCGGCAACCGTGTCGCCGAAGGAGATCTTCCAGTCCGCGATCCGGCTGCCGCAGATCTCGATCGCCGCCACCGCGTAGTCGATGGCCTCCCGGACCTGGTCGTAGCCGAGGTCGCCGTCGGCGAGGTCGGCCGCGAGGACGAAGGCGATCTCTGCCTCGGCCCGCGGCTGCAGGATCGCGTCGGCGGCGATCATGTCGCCCGATGCGTACGCCATGTCGTCGAAGAGCACGCCGAAGTCGGGCGTGTCCACGCCTATCTGCTCCTGGACGGCCTTGGAGGTGAGTCCGATCTTGCGGCCCACGATCGTCGCACCGGCGTCGACCCGGGCGGCGGTCAGCCGCTCCTGGATCGCGTACGCCGACTTCAGGTCGGTCGCGTCGAGCAGGTCCCGCATCGGCGCGACGGGTGTGCCCGTGGCAGCGGCGGTCAGCAGCCGGTCGACGGCAGCCACCACCGCGGGCGGGGAGGTCACTTCGTTCATGTGCCCACGGTCTCAGCAGCTGGGCCCAACCCGGGTGGCTCGCGTCCCGCTGACCGGTACGGTGAACCCATGCCACCGCACCCGTCCGCCGATCTCGACACCGTGCTCGGCAAGGCGGTGACCATCCTGCGTGCCTTCACGGTCGACGACCAGGTGCTCCCCCTGGCCGAGCTCGTCCGCCGCACCGAGCTCCCGAAGGCGACCGTCCACCGGGTCGCCGGCGACCTGGTCACCAACCGTCTGCTCGACCGCACCGACCTCGGCTACCGCCTCTCCGGCGGCCTCTTCGAGCTCGGCATGCGCGCCTCCGTCGAACGCTCGCTGATGGAGCTGGCGATGCCGTTCCTGCAGGACCTCTACGAGCGCACCCACGAGACCGTCCACCTCGGCGTGCGCGAAGGTCACGACGTCGTCTACGTCGCCAAGATCGGTGGCCACCGTCAAGCCAAGTCGCCCTCGCGGCCGGGCGGACGGATGCCGGTCCACTGCACCGCGATCGGCAAGATCCTGCTCGCCTTCTCCGACGCCGAGGTGCAGCAGGAGCTGCTCAGCAGCCCGCTCGAACGACGTACGCCGCACACGATCGTCGCGCCCGGGCTCCTCGAGCGCCAGCTCGCCACTGCGCTGGAGACCGGCGTCGCCTTCGAGCGCGAGGAGTCGGCCGTCGGCCTCCAGTGCGTCGCCGCCCCGGTGCTCGGCGACGGCGAGCGTGCCCTGGCCGCGATCAGCATCACCGGCCCCGTCGGCCGCTTCAAGCCCGAGGCCTTCGTGACCCCGGTCCGGGCCGCCGCCCAGGGCCTCTCCAGCCTGGTGAGCCGCCGCCGCTCGCTCTCCCGCTGATCCGATCTTCGGATTCCGGTCGGTGTCCTGTGGAGGTAGCCGCCGAAACGGCAACCGCGTCAGCCGAAACGGCACTTGCGTCGGCCGAAACGGCAGTCGCGTCGGCCGAGACGGCAAGTACGCCGACCGAAACGGCAGTTGCGTCGGCCGAGACGGCAGTTGCGTCCGCCGAGACGGCAGTCGCGTCGGCCGAGACGGCAGTCGCGTCGGTCGAGACGGCAAGTACGCCGATCGAGATGACGCCGTACACACTCGAACGACCTAAGTGACGTTTCGACCGATAGACGTCACCTCTCGACCAACGCAGGTGCCATCTCGACCAACGCACGTGCCATCTCGAGCGACCGAAGTGCCGTTTCGGCGGGGAAGACGGAGCACTGGCCGCCGGTGGCGGTGATCGACCATCCGGCTCGAGGCGCTGGTCACCGCTTCGGTCGGCTACGAGGCAGACGCGCCGACTCGACACCCCAGCGCGGGGCAGACGCGCCGACTCGACGCCCCAAAGCGAGGCAGACGCGCCGACTCAGCGTCCCAGCGCGAGACAGACGCGCCGACTCAGCGTCCCAGCGCGAGACAGACGCGCCGACTCGGCGTCTCAGAGCGGGGCAGATGCGCCGACTCGGCGAGTGGGGTCAGTCGGTGCGCGCGGGCGGTAGGTCGGTGAGCGCGGCGTCGGGGTGGGCCCGGACAGCGTCGAGGAGCTCGAGCCAGGCCTGGCCGATCTCGTCGACCCGGTCCTCGGCGGCGAGCCGGAAAGCCGCCGCACGCAACACGTCGACGCCCGCCTCCGGCACGCGCCCGGTGTCGCGCAGCGTGGTCAGCACCTCGTCGACGAGGTCGGCGGGCGCGCCCGTGTCGCCGGTCAGCGCCCACTCCACTTCGACCTGGGTGGCGACCGCGTCGTTCACAGCTTGATCCAGTAGCGCCGCATCATCCCGTAACCGTACTCCGACCCGTCGACGACGTCCTGCAGCTCGCCGCCCTGCGACTCGATGGTGCGCGCGGAGGCCAGGTTGGTGTCGTCACAGGTGATCAGCACCCGGTCGAGGCCGAGGGCGCGGGCCTCCTCGAGGACCAGCCCGAGGGCGCGGGTGGCGTGGCCCCGGCGTCGGGCCGAGGGGCGGATCGAGTAGCCGATGTGGCCGCCGACCTGCTCGAGGAAGTCGTTGAGCTCGTGGCGGAGCTGGATGAAGCCGACCATCTCGGTGCCTTCGGTGATCCAGAAGGCAGAGCCGTGCACCCGCCCGTCCGGCGGCGGCATCGAGACGTCACGCTCCCGCGCGGTCTTGGCGACCACCCGCTCGCACGCCTCGCGGCTCACGTCGGCGGCCTCCTCGTCCGGGATCGCAGCGCCGTCCAGGTGAGCTCCACCGAAGTCGGCGACGCAGGCCGCCCAGGCTTCGTACAGATCGGTGGTGGGGACGGTGAGCGTGGTCATGAGCCCAGAACATCAGGCCGTGACCATCGGAGCAACTGGTTATCGACCACCTCAGCCGTCGATCACCACCGTGCCCTTCGCGCGCGAGACGCACAGGATCATGTGACCCTCGCGCTCGTAGTCGGCCAGCGCATGGTCACGGTGCTCGACCTCGCCCGCCAGCACCGGCACCCGGCAGGTGCCGCAGAAGCCCTGCTGGCAGGAGTACGCCTGGGCAGGCCGCACCCGACGGACGGCGGTCAGCGCCGACTCGGTGGAGCCCACCTCGACCTCGAGGCCGGACTCCTCGAGGCGTACCCGGAACGGGCTGCCACCGAGCACCGGCGGCGGCGAGAAGCGCTCGTAGTGCAGGGTGTCGATCCGTGGGGCCGGGATCTGCGCCCGGATCGCGTCGATCATCGGCATCGGCCCGCAGCAATAGAGCGCGGCGCCCTCCGGCGCCAGCGAGATGATCTTCTCGACATCCGGGAGGCCCCTCTCGTCATCAGGCCATAGGTGGATCTCGTGGTCGCCGACGATCTCGGCGAGCTCGTCGAGGAACGGCATGGTGTCGCGCGAGCGCCCCGTGTAGACGAACTCGTACGGCACCCCGCGGCGCACCACGTCACGCAGCATCGGCAGGATCGGGGTGATCCCGATGCCGCCGGCGACGAAGAGGTAGCCGGCGGGCGAGTCGACGAACGGGAACGCGTTGCGCGGACCCTTCAGGACGAGCCGGTCTCCGACGCCGAGATGGTGGGCCTCGAACGATCCGCCGCCACCGCCCGCGGCCGGTTCGATCCGCCGCACGCTGATCCGGTAGCGGGAGAGGTCGTCGGGGTCGGAGTTGAGCGAGTACTGCCGCAGCCGGCCGCTGGGCAGCACCACGTCGACATGCGCGCCCGGGTCCCAGGGCGGCAGGTCCACCCCGTCCTCGCTCTCGAACCAGATCGCCCTGACGTCGACGCCCTCCTCGTCGACCCGGCTGACACGCACGCGCAGATCCCGGTCGATCCGGCCCAGCGGCTTGCGCCGGCGCCAGGAGCGGTAGGCGGCCTTGGTCCAGTAGCCGCCGACGATCGTCTCGAAGCTCCGGTAGAGCTTCGAGTCGGGGATGTCCGGGACCGCGTAGCGGGCCGCCCGACTCACTGCGCCTCCGCGAGGGCGTCCGCCCGCAGTGCCGCGGGCGACTTCGCCAGATAGCTCACCGCCTGGGCGGTCGAGCCCTCCTTGGCCGGGTCGTAGCCGGGCAGGAAGTACTTCCAGGTCGCCCACCCGATGCGTACCGCCCCGGGCACGAGGCCACGCCGCTCGGCGTCGAGCAGCTTCAGGAACCCGGGCCGCGGCCGCTGCTCCGGGTCGGGTTCCGTCGGGTCGTTGGCCATCAGGTAGCCGACCCCGCGCCACCACAGCACGAGGAGCGCGCTGCCGCCGAGGAGATAGGTGCGTACGCGGCGGAGGTAGCGGCCGTCGACGTGCTGGAAGACGTCGTAGGCGACGTTGCGGTGCTCGACCTCCTCGGCGCCGTGCCAGCGCAGCAGGTCGAGCATCGTCTCGTCGGCACCGGCGGCGTCGAGCTCGGGCGAGTTGAGCACCCAGTTGCCGAGCACGGCGGTGAGGTGCTCGAGGCCGGCGATGATCGCGGCGCGCTCGATCAGCCACTCCTCCTTGGCCCGGCCGGTGAGGTCACGGTCGCCGAGGATCTTGCGGAACAGCGCCTCGATCTCGGCGGTGAACGGGCGGACGTCGAGACCGTTCGAGGTGAAGTAGTCCTGCACCTCCTGGTGGGCCGCGGCGTGCACGCCCTCCTGCCCGATGAAGCCGATCACGTCCTCGCGCAGCTGGTCGTCCTCGATCAGCGGCAGGATCTCGGAGAAGACCTTCACGAACCACCGCTCCCCCTCGGGCAGCAGCAGGTGCAGCACGCTGACGTAGTGGGAGGCGAAGACCTCGCCCGGGATCCACACCAGCGGCAGCCGGCTCCAGTCGAACTTCACGTTGCGCGGGTGCAGAGCCACCTTGGCCGGCTCGTGCCCGCGACTGCTCTTCGCGCGTGGCCTGATCGGGATGCTCGGGATGCTCGGCTTGATCATCGCGACCCCTCCTTCTCGATGAAGGCCGCGATCTCGCCCGCGACCAGCTCCGGCTCCTCGGCGACCACCCAGTGGCCCCCGTCGATGACCTGGGTGACCAGCGAGGATGCGTACGCCCGGGGTGCCTCGGTCTGCAGCGGCACCGTCACGTAGACGTCGCCGCGCGGCGCCAGCACCAGCACCGGCACGTCGGTCGGCCGTGGGCTCGGGCTGATGACCTTGCCGATGAAGTTGGCCCGGTAGAGCTCCACCCCGTTGACCTGGTCCTTCGTCGGCCGCGGCCCGCCGCCGACGAACCGCGCGAGCAGCCCGGACCGCACCATCGCCTCCGGCAGCAGCGGCAGCTGGAAGGCGAAGACGTACCAGGAGTGCGCCAGCTGCCGCAGCGAGCTCCCCAGGTGAGCCCGCTCACGCAACCACGTCGTCGCCATCCCGAGGTCGGGCCCCGAGATCGAGACGTACGTCGCGATCCGACTGCCCAGGGCCGGGTCGGTCACCGACTCCCAGGTCTGGATGGAGCCCCAGTCGTGCGCGGCGACGTGCACCGGCGCATCGGGCGAGACGGCATCGATGACCGCCCGGAAGTCGGCGGAGAGCTGCGGCAGCCGGTAGCCGGCGGTCGAGTCGGGCACTCCCGACTCCCCGATCCCGCGTACGTCGTAGGCGACGACATGGAACCGCTCGGCGAGCACCGCCGCGACGCCGTCCCACACCGTGTGGTTGTCGGGGTAACCGTGGACGAGCACCACGGTCTCGGCCTCCGCCGGCCCCTGCTCGTGGACCGCGATCTGCAGCCCGTCACTGGCCTCGACCAGTCGTGTCGTCACCTCGGTCACGCGTCCTCCTCCGGTCGCCGGTGTCTCGTGCCAAGATTAATGAGACACCGTGTCCGCGAACAATAGCAAGCACCGATCTCGGCGCGCGGGAGGCGAAATGAGATCGACCCGCCGCAGACCGGTCTGCGGCGGGTCGGATCGTCGGGCGCGGTGCGCCGGCTCTGTTCGGCTAGGAGCTGCGGGAGTCGGCCAGGCGCGACTCCTCGGCGGCGTGCTCCTCGAGCTCCTTGCGGCGGGCCTCCACCTGGGCGGCGACCTCGGCCGGGTCGTCGATCAGCGCGGCCATGCCACCCGGAACGCGTTCGAGCGCCTCGCGGGCGAAGATCTGCTGCATGGTGGTGGTGCGCTCGGAGCGGTCGCGACCGATGAACGACATCATCCAGTGCAGGGTCGCGGTGAGCCGGTTGCGGAAGCCGGTCAGGTAGGCGAGGTGGACCAGCAGCCAGCCGAACCAGGCGAGCACGCCGGACAGCTTGAACCGACCCATCGTGAGCACGGCGTTGAAGCGGCTGATGGTGGCCATCGAACCCTTGTCGAAGTACTTGAAGTCACCCGGCTCCGGCTTCGACCTGAGCCGGTTCTTGATCGTCTTCGCCGCGTGCTTACCGCCCTGGATCGCGACCTGCGCGACACCAGGAAGGTGGTCGAGGTTGATCATGTCGCCGACCACGAAGATCTCGGGGTGACCCGGCAGGGTCAGGTCGCGGTTGACCGCGATCCGGCCGGCCCGGTCGAGCTCGGCGCCGGTCTGCTCCGAGAGCGTCTTGCCGAGCGAGGAGGCCTGCACACCGGCGGCCCAGATCTTTGCGATCGAGCCGATCCGCTGGGTGCTGCCGTCCTTGAACTTCATCTCGATGCCGAACTCGTCGACGTGGGTGACCATGGCGCCGAGGATGACCTCGACACCGGCCTTCTCCAGCGCCTTCTCGGCCTTGGCGCCGAGCTTCTCACCGAACGGCGGGAGCACCTGCGGCGCGGCGTCGACCAGGACCACCCGGGCCTTCTCGGACTGGATGTGGGTGAAGTCCTTCTTCAGCACCCGGCGGGACAGCTCGGCGATCTGGCCGGCCATCTCCACACCGGTCGGGCCGGCCCCCACGACCACGAAGGTCAGCAGGTCACCGATCGGCTCACCGCGCGAGGCGGTCAGCTCGGCGATCTCGAAGGCGCCGAAGATGCGGCCGCGCAGCTCGAGGGCGTCGTCGATCGACTTCATGCCGGGCGCGAACTCGGCGAAGTGGTCGTTGCCGAAGTAGGACTGGCCGGCGCCGGCAGCGACGATCAGGGAGTCGTAGGGAACGTCGATCTGCTGGTTGAGCACACCGGCGGAGACGGTCTTGGCCTCGGTGTCGATGTCGGTGACCTCGCCGAGCAGGACCCTGGCGTTCTTCTGCCGGTGCAGGATGTCGCGGGTCGGCGGGGCGATCTCGCCCTGGGAGAGGATCCCGGTCGCCACCTGGTAGAGCAGTGGCTGGAAGAGGTGATGCGTCGTCTTCGCGATCAAGGTCACCTCGACGTCGTCACGGCCCTTGAACTCCTTCGCAGAGAAGAGCCCTCCGAAGCCGGAACCGATGATGACGACCCGGTGCTTCGCCTGGTCCGCTGACATTGCTAACCCTCCGCTATCTCGACAAGAGACGTTTTGAACGTTCCACCCTTATTCTGAACCATTCCGGGGGATCTGTTCATTCCTGGGTGCGCCTACTTCGTCACAGTTGCCTGATAGCCGCTGTGCATGCGTTTTCGCCGCGTGTCCGTCGTCGGCTCGAAACGCGTTCACCGTAATCTCTGAGGGTGACCGGGACCTTGTGCCCTAGTGGTCCGGGGCAGATATCGGACACCTTCAAGTGCGGAAAATTCTTGCAACGAACAGCACACAACGCAATCGTGTGTACCCCGAGCCGCGAGATCGGAGGAGGAGACCATGCCGTTGAACCGGCCAGCTCTCCTGCTTCGCACCGGCTCTCGTGCCGTCCAGGACGCTCGCGCCTGGGTCCGCTCGGTGTGCACGGAGATCGACCGCACGGACCTGGTCGACTGCGCTGAGTACGGCGTCTCCGAGCTGGTCTCCAACGCCCTCTTCCACGGCGCCGCACCAGTCACGATCCGGCTGCGCGGCACCGTCGACCACCCCCGCGTCGAGGTCCGGGACGCCTCCACCGAGCCGCCGCTGCTTCCCGTGCCCCTCGCTCTCGACGACGAGGACGAGGTCCTGCTCACGGTCGGCCGCGGGCTCTCGATCGTGGCCAGCGTCTCCGACGCCTGGGGCGCCGACATCGACAGCGCCGGCAAGACGGTCTGGTTCACCCCGGCGGCCGAGATCGACGAGGGCGACGGGGTCGAGGGCGTGATCACCGGGCCCTCCGGCGCCCCGCCGAAGCCCGAGCGGCTCGGCACCGAGACCGTCGAGGTGAGCATCCTCGGCGTGCCCCTCTCGCTCTACCGCGGCTTCCAGCACCACTTCCGCGAGCTGCGCCGCGAGGTACGCCTCCTCTCGCTCGCCCACGCCAACGACTACCCCCTCGCAGCCAGCCTCTCGTCCCTCTTCAGCACCCTCGAGCGCCAGCTGCTCGACGGTCTGGGCCATGGCCAGCTCTCCGGGGTGATCGGCCCGGGCGAGGGTCGTGAGCGGGAGACCGCCGACCTGCACGTACGCATGCCGCGGGCCGCCGCCGAGACCATGCGCCGCTTCCTCGACATGCTCGACCTCATCGACGAGTTCTGCCGCCAGGAGCGCCTGCTCGTGCTGGCCCGCTCCCCCGAGCAGGTCACCTTCCAGCGCTGGTTCCTCGGCGAATACCTCACCCAGGCCGCCGGCGGCCGCCCCACCCGCTGGACCGGCACCCAGATGACCGGCAACGCCTCCTAGAACCCGTACGCTGACGGCGTGCTGCGTGAGCATGGCGACCTGCTCGCTCCCATCGCCGCCGGCGGAGCGCTAGGATCGCTCGCCCGCTGGGGCCTCGCCGTCGCCCTGCCCACCGGGGACGGAGCGGGCCTGCCGTGGGCGACGCTGATCGCCAACGTCTCCGGCTCGCTGCTCCTGGGCCTGCTGATGGCATTCGTTCTCGGCCCGTGGTCCCGCACCCGCTACCTGCGCCCGTTCCTCGGCGTCGGCGTGCTCGGCGGCTACACCACCTTCTCGACCTACGAGCTGGAGACGTACGTCCTGGGCGGAGACGCACCCGCGCTCGCGCTGCTCTACCTCTTCGTCTCGATGGTCGCCGGGATCGGCGCCGCCTGGCTCGGTCTGACCATCGGCCGGGTGGTCGTGCTCGACAGCGGGCGCGAGGTGGTCGTCGGCGGCGTCGATCCGGATCTCGACCCCGACCCCGGCCGCGAGGAGGACCGATGACCGCGCTGCTCGTCGTGCTCGGCGGAGCGATCGGCGCACCGGCCCGCTACCTGACCGACCTCTACGTCCGGGAGCGGTGGGGCGGCGCGTTCCCGTGGGGGACGATGGTGGTCAACGTCATCGGCTCGTTCGTGCTCGGCGTGCTGGCCGGGGCGGCCGCAGGCGGCGTACTGCCTGAATGGATGCTGCCGCTGGCCGGCACCGGTTTCTGCGGAGCGCTGACGACCTTCTCGACGTTCTCCTACGAGACCGTCCGGCTGGCCGAGGACGGGCGGTGGCACGCGGCTGCGCTCAACGTGATCGGCTCGCTCGCCGTCGGGTTCGCCGCCGTCGGTCTGGGCTGGCTGATCGGCTCAGCGCTCTAGGCCGGCCTGTCTAGGCCCAGCCGAGCTCGTGGAGCTTCTCGTCGTCGATGCCGAAGTGGTGCGCGATCTCGTGGATGACGGTGATCCGGATCTCGGCGGCCAGGTCGTCCTCGTCCTCGCACATCTGCTGGAGAGGCTGCCGGAAGATGAAGACCCGGTCGGGCAGCGTGATGCCGTACAGATCGTTGCGGTCGGTCAGCGCCACCCCGTCGTAGAGACCGAGGGTGTCCTGCGGCTCCCCCTCCGGCGGCCACTCCTCGACGAGCACTACCAGGTTGTGCACCTGGGAGGCGAGCTCGTCCGGGATGGCGTCCAACGCCTGATCCACGAGCTCGTCGAAGCGCTCCGGGCTTGTCTCGATCCCCACGCCCTCTATTCTGCCGGGTCGCAGACAGCGTTACGCAACCGCTTCCGGTGTGTTCTTCCGCAGGTTCGCGCGAGCCTGGCGCTCCAGGTCCCGCTGGTGGAGCTCGCCGTTGCGCGGGCGGCCGCGGGTGCGCTTGCGAGCGACCACGATCCCCTCGTAGAAGACCTCGCCGCCCCACACGCCGTGCGGCTCCTGCCGCGCGATCGCGCCCTGCAGGCACGACTGCTGCAGCGGGCACGTACGGCAGAGCTCCTTGGCTCGGTCCGCGTCGGCACTCGTCGCGGCGAACCACAGGTCGCCGTCCTCGATCGCGCACGGCAGCTCGCTCCAGTGCACGCCGGTCGTCTCGCTCGCAGTCGCCACCGACGAAGTCATCACAGTTCCCATCCCCTCGCTGATCCCCCTCTTCAGGGATACCCACCAAAGAGGGTGGTCGGATGGCCTGTCAGTTTTCTGTCAATAGGCAGGTGCTTGGAGCCGGGGAGCAGAGTTGATATGTCACCCAACCGGGGGATTCCACAACACCCCGAACCTGCTGGTACAAACAATCCACACTAGAGGGAGGAAGGGCTAGGGTTTGCGACCATGCGCTCAATGAGAAGGGCCTCGGCGAACATCACCGTGGGCCACCGACCCGTGGAGGACTTCCACCGACGGATGGCGCATGATCCCAACAGCCGAGCCATCGCCTCGGAATCTCGCGACTGGCTTCTGGTGAAGTCTCTGCTCCAGCCCGGCGAAGTGCAGTGGGCTCGGGTCGCGGTCAAGTTCCCCCACGAGGGGAACGCCTCGGGTCACGCGTTCCTGACCGACCGCCGGGTGATGTTCGAGTTCCACGAGCGCGTCTTCTCGGTCAACCTCGCCGTGCTCACCTTCATCGGCGTGCCGCCGCCACCGAGCCTGGGTGACTTCATCATCGAGGCCCTCGTGCCCGGTTCGTCCTACTCGACGACGATGAAGATCCGCGACAAGGACGCCTTCCACGACTTCTTCCCCACCCTCGACTACGCCGCGCGTGCCGCGGGCGCGCAGGTGAACGTCGACGCGAGCTGGGGTGGCGAGTACGGCCCGTCCGCCGCCGGCGGCGGGCAGAGCGCCTACGGTCAGCCCGCTCCCAACAGCTACGGCGTGGCGCCGACCCCGGGCGCCTACCCGAACCCCGGCTCCTCCTACTACGGCAACCAGGGTGGTCAGGGCTACGGCGCCAACACCGGCTCCTACGGTCAGGCCCCCAACACCGGCGCCTACCGCACCGTCGGCAGCGGCTACGCGGGTGCGGCCCAGCAGAACAGCCAACAGCGTGCTCGCGAGGAGGCCGCGATGGTCGAGGCCAACCTCGCCCACGCCCTCCCCGCCTTCCTCCACGAGGGCGAGTCGATCCTGGCCGGCGCCGACATGATCCAGAACATGACCGACGTCGAGATGAAGGTGATGGCCACCGAGTCCCGTCTGATCGTCGTCGAGGGCAACATCCTGTGGGCCTCCCCGCTGGAGCACACCCACGTCATCTACGCCGGCGGCGAGCGCAGCCACCTGCGGGTCCTGGCCGACCGGATCAGCGAGACCATGGCGCTGACTCCCGGACCGCCGACCGCCAACCCGACCGACGGCCGCCGGCTCGTGCTCCGCACGATCCGCGACGTCGCTGCCGGGGAGCAGCTGCACAACCACCTGACCACCAACGGTGGCCAGGTCTACGACGCCTGGCCGGAGCAGTAGCGCGCCGCGTACGTCCTTCGGATATGACAGAGCCCCAGCCGTGTGGCTGGGGCTCTTGTCTGTGTTGCTGTGTGGATCTCGACCCGCGGGTCAGTCCTGCGGGTTGAAGAACAGGCCGAGGGCGACGGCCCAGACCACGTGCCACAGGTAGACACCCAGGACGGTGCCCCAGCCGAGGTTGATCGAGAAGAAGCCCGGGTCGATGCCGATGACGTCCTCCGGGTGGAGGGCCGGGATCCACCAACCGCAGGACGCGGTGGCGAGGAACATGCCCATACCCATCGAGCGCGCCAGGTTGCTGCCGGTGGTGTGGGTCTTGCCGAGCCACGGGAAGATCACCAGCGCGTAGGCGAGCGCGAAGACCATGCCGTTGAAGTAGTGGAAGCCCATACCGGCGAACCACTGCGAGACGGCGAAGCCGGCCTCGTTGGCGGTCGCGTTCGGCGTCAGGATGACGCCGTTGAAGAACGCGAAGTCCAGCGGGCCCTCCATGATGCCGAGGCCGTAGATCCAGTAGCCGAACATCGTGGCGAGCTGGGTGGCGCCGAAACCGGCCACGAGCGCACCGATGAGACGGTTGTTGTTGACGAACTGGGGCCAGTGCGTACCGGTCGTCTGGGCCATGACAGCCGGCTGCTGCATCGCCGGCTCCTGGTACTGCGGCTGGGCCTGTGACTGCTGCGGACGCTGGTCCCAACCAAGGGCGGGGGGCTGCTGCTGCGCGGGCGCGGCCGGGGTGCGGTAGGCACCGTTCGTCTGCATCCGTGACGCAAGCTCGTCCGCACTTGCCGCATGGGGCGGCCGATGCGGGTAGTACGACGACATGGTGGTGTTGCCTCCTGAATACCGAACGTCTTAGTCGTTCCCCCGTGCCCTGCCGATTTGCGACGTCGACACAAGCGGCAGAATCCTCTCACGAGAGGACAGCAGCCCGCACGTTACCGCCAATTCGGCTTATATCCCACAGGGTCGAACGGCCCGAACCGGGGGTGAGATCCGAGGATCTCTCGGCCCGAGACTCCCGCCGAAGCAGGACGTCCACCCTCCCACGCATGGCCCGTCGTGCGCTCGCCACAGCCCGGCGTGTCCCACCGTCCCAGAACATCACCGGACACACGCGCCACACCAACGAAAACAAGGCCCTCCAGCCACACGGAACCGGCCGGAAACGATGGGGTCGGCGACGCGTGTACGAGAGGTCTCGACAAGCTCGACCAACGGGCACGGGAGCGATCGATCACCCCGAGCAACTAAGGGGTGCGGGGATATGCCCGCCGCGGCCGGAGGCCGCAATGAAATGCAAGAGGCGACGTGGACTTCCTTGGAAGTCACACGCCGCCTCGACTCTTGCGACCCTGACGAGACTTGAACTCGCGACCTCCGCCGTGACAGGGCGGCGCGCTAACCAACTGCGCTACAGGGCCTTGTTTGTTTCCGCTTCGTGCGGCAACGGGAAAAACATAGCCCATGGGTGCGAGGGATTCACAATCGGGGACGCGTCCTACTCCTCGAAGGGTTCGTCGCCCTTGGGTTCCTCGTCGGTGAGCCCCTCCACGAGGTGGTTCTTGACCATGTAGGTCATGGCCCGTTCGGCGGCTCGGGCCTTGCGTCGGAGGGCCTCGACGCCGGGGGCCTTGTCGTCGCTGTAGGCCGCGAGCCGGGCGACCTCGCGGCCGGTCTGGCGCTGGATCTCGGACATCGCGAGCCAGACACCGAGGTCCTGCTCGAGACCTTCTCGGGAGCGGAGGATCGCGGCGGTGAGGAGCTGGATGACGGTGACCTCGACGTCCTCGGCGGTGGAGGAGCTGGAGACGAGGGTGGCGGCGATGGTGCCGGCGCCCGTGGTGGTGATCGCACCGGCGGTGACGAGGCCGCCGACCATCCCGCCGGGCCCGAAGGCGGAGAGCGCACCGATGATGGCCGCTCCCCCGGCCAGCCCTGCGGGTGCGGCGAGGGCGAGCCCGATGGGGCCGGCGACGAGCACGGCGGCACCGATGCCGATGCCGACCCACAGCTTCCACTGGTCGACCGGGTAGACGGCCTTCGACGCGGACTGCATCGCCGCGTGCAGGTTCTCGCCGAGACCGCCGCCGAGCCCCATCCAGACCGTCAGGTCATGGAAGGCCTGGCGGCGTACGTCGTCGGGGACCTCGATCTCGTAGGGCCGCACCGGGTTGGCGGTCGCCAGCGCCACCAGCGCGAGGACCGCCTCCTCCTTGGAGACCTGGGTCAGCGGCTTGGGCCGGGGCAGGTCGGCGTCGCTGGGGACGTCCGGCGAGACGCGCAGGTCGAGGAGCTGCTGAGGGATGCGTACGTCATCTGCCCGATAGTTCTCGATCAGGCGCTCCAGCACCTCGTGCTGGACGACGCGAAGGGCGGCACCGAAGCGTTCCTTGGTGGCGCCCTTGAGGTGGTCGCGGAGGAACTGCGCGTAGGCGAGCCACATCGCCAACCGCACCTCGAGCGAGTTCAGGGCGACGTCCGGGGTGCCCTCGACGACCGCGAGCTCCTTGGTGAGCGAGCCGAAGAGGCCGCGGCCGATCGCGGTGGCGACCGGCTTGGAGCGGAGGTATGTGGTGGTGCGGTGGTCGAGGCCGAGCCCGACCTGGAGGTCGAGCGCCCAGGGGAAGTGGCGCCAGATGCCGCGCAGGCCGGTGACCGCGTCGCCGTTGCTCCACACGTTGACCCACCAGGCGACGTGACCCATCGGCGCCTTCATCTCCAGGCGGTCGGAGTCGTCGTGGAGGTTGGGGTGGGCGGCCGGGCTGCCGATCGTCACCAGCCCGGCCACCTTCAGCTTCGGCGGGAGCCGGCGCAGCAGGTCGATGGCGATGATCGAGCCGAGGCTGTGGCCGACGATGACGATCTCGCCCTCCTCGGGGAGCTCGTCGAGCAGCATGCGCAGCGTGCGGGCCCGGATGCCGGGCTTGGTCACGTAGTTGTGGGCCTGCCGGAGCACCCGCAGCACGATCGGCGCCAGCGAGTCGGTCACGCCGACCGGCGAGGCCGGAACGGGCTCACCGAGGACCGACTCGAGCTCAGCGGTCGCCCGCTCCACCCGGCGGCGTACGTCTCGCTGCTCCTCGGCACTCATCCGCGGCGTCGTGATCGGCGGGAGCTTGATCGTCTTGTCACCGTCGTCGGTGCGCAGCACGTCGGGGTACTTCGGTGCGATCACCTCCACCTCGTCGAGCCCCGGATAGCCGACATCTCGCAACGACTTGTCCAACGCACGCCGCCAGGCATCGCGCGGATCGCCGTTCCCGACACCGTGAAGATAGAGAAGCGTGGCCACCCCAGGATTCTCCCCCATCCCCCACCCCGACCCGGCGCAACTGCCCCACCACAGACCGCCGAGTCGGCGCAACTGCCCCGCTCTACAACGCCGAGTCGGCGCAACTGCCCCGAGATATGGGGCAAACGCGCCGACTCGACGCCAGAAGCTGAGGCAGACGCGCCGACTCGGCGTCGAAATCCGGGGCAGATGCGCCGACTCGGCATGGGGTCAGTCGGCGTCGAGGCCCTGCTCGATGGCGTAGCGGGTGAGCTCGACGCGGTTGTGCATCTGGAGCTTGCGGAGGGTGTTCTGCACGTGGTTCTGGACGGTGCGGTGGGAGAGGACGAGACGGTCGGCGATCTGGCGGTAGCTGAGGCCCTTGGCGACGAGCTTGAGGATCTCGGTCTCGCGGTCGGTGAGGGTGGGTTTGTCGCCGCGTACCTCGGTGTCGGCGCTCTGCTGGAACTCACCGAGGACCAGGCCGGCGAGGCCGGGGGTGAAGACGGGGTCGCCGGCGGCGACGCTGCGTACGGCGTCGAGGAGCTCTTCGCGGGAGGCGGACTTGATCAGGTAGCCGGTCGCGCCGGCCTTGACAGCGGCGAGCACGTCGTTCTGCTCGCCGGAGGCGGAGAGGATGAGGACCTTGGTCGTCGGGTGCAGCGCGACGACCTCCGTGGTGACCTGGACGCCGTCGGGCTCGGGGATCTGCAGGTCGAGGACGACGACGTCGGGACGGGTCGCGGCGAACCTGGTGATGGCCTCCCGGCCGGTGCTGGCGGTGGCGACGACCTCGAAGCCGGCGGTGGCGAGGTCGCGCTCGACCGCGTCGCGCCACATCGGGTGGTCGTCGACGACCATGACCCTCACCGCTGCTCCACCTTCTCCAGACCGCGTCGCGGCACGATCAGTTCCCATTCCGTTCCTGTCCTTCCTGTGCTGAGCTCGGCAGTCCCTCCGAGATCGAGGATCCGGCCGCGGATCGAGCCGACGATGCCGAGCCGCCCGTCCCGCTCCGCCTCGGCGAGCCGACCGTCGGGGATGCCCGGACCCTCGTCGCGCACCGAGACCTCGACGTGGTCGGGGAAGGCCTGCAGCAGCACCCAGGCGCGCGCGTCCTCCCCGACATGAAGACGTACGTTGTCGAGTGCCGCGCCGGTCGCCGCGACGATCTCCTCGGCCGCGTGCGCGGGCAGCTCGACGGCGCTCGCGGGCCCGGAGACGGTCACGTTGCCGGTCTCCAGCTCGGCGAGGGCAGCGGCCAGATCCACCATGCCGGCTCCCGGGTGGCGGCCGGGCTGCTCGCCGCGGATCAGCGCGCGCAGCTCCCGCTCCTGCTCCCCCGCGAGCCGACCGAGCTCGGCGTCACCATCCAGCTCGCCGCCGCGGCGCTGGACGAGGGCGAGCACCTGGAGCACTCCGTCGTGGACCGCGCGGGCGAGCCGGGTGCGCTCCTCGGCCCGCGCCGCAGCGCGCTCGGCCTCGTCGCGCTGGAGCGCCATGCGCTGCACCGACTCGCACATGTAGCCGACCACCGGGCCACCGATGAACAGCAGGAACGCGTTGCCGTAGATCGACTGGTCGATGTACTCACGCAGGCCGAGATCGACCGCGGCGAGCGCCGCGCCGGCCAGCAGACCGCCGACCCAGCGGTAGTGGATCGCGCAGGCGAGCAGCGCGCCGCTGACCCAGAAGCCGGGCACGCTGGCGTGGAACCCCGGACCCTTCAGCAGCGGGGTCACGAGCAGGAGACCGAGCGCGATCGCCAGGTCGGCGCCGACGAGCAGCGCCGTGCGGCGGCTGGGAGCTGCGTACGCCCAGATCGCGAAGGCTGTCCAGCCGATCATCACCAGCCCACAGACGATGGCTGCGGTCACCGAGACGTAGTTGCCGGCGCGGTAGGCGGTCAGGCCGATGGCGTTGACGAGGACGACCACGCGCAGCACGGCGAGCGCCCGGAAGAGGCTGCTCTCGACCTCGATCGCCGCCGGCGACGCCCACGCACTCACAGTGCGCAGTCTGGCATCAAAACCGATCTGAGTATCCGTACCGATGTGGCCGGCCTCGCTCGAGATCCAGAATCGAGCCATGCAGAGACTGTGTACCCCCTACCGGATTCGAACCGGCGCTACCGCCGTGAAAGGGCGGGGTCCTGGGCCGCTAGACGAAGGGGGCCTGCCGAGACATCCTAGAGGCCTGCGTCCGAGGCAGCCAAAGCGACGCCCTGTGTCCATCCTCGGGTCCCGATTCGGAACGTCGCGGGCGTTTCCGGTAATGTTCCATCTCGCTTGGGCAGGTAGCTCAGTTGGTACGAGCGATCGCCTGAAAAGTGATAGGTCGGCGGTTCGACCCCGCCCCTGCCCACAAGCAACAATCGGCTCCGACCTGCGGCTATGGGTCGGAGCCGATTGTGATTTCGGGACTCGGTATCCACGCCCTGCGTTTCCCGCACACCTATCAGCGGAACTACGCAAGGATGGTTCGCTGTGAAGTACGCCGATCCTGGTCGCTGCCCCGACTGCCGGGAGTCCTTCGAGCCCGGCACCAGCCCCTGCCCCCACTGCGGGCTGCCGCTGGAGAACGCCGTCGCCCAAGAGCTCTACGGGACGCTGCTGCGGGCCGACGTACTGATGACCCGGTTGCGCTCGATCCGGGAGGAGGCCGACCGGGCCGCACGGGCGGTCCCGCCGCCCGCACCGCCTCCGCTCGCGCCCGTCGGCGCGCCGCCGGTGGCTCCCCCGCAGATCCAGCCCGAACCGGGCGCACCGGTCGAACCCGTCGCCACGCCACTCGCCGAGCCGGCGGCGCCGGTGGCCGCGCCCGCGCCGTTCCCCGGCGCTCCCGCGCCCAGGCGCGCGCCGATCACGGTGCCGCTGATCCTGGTCGGCGTCGGCGTGCTCTTCCTGCTGGTCGCCGGCGTCGTCTTCCTCGCGGTCGCCTGGGCCGCGATGGGCGTCGGCGGCCGCACCACGATGCTGCTCGTCTTCACCGCGCTCTTCACGGTCGGCGGCGCGGTGCTGATGCGTCTCCAGCTCCGCGCCGGCACCGAAGGCGTCTGGACGCTCGCACTAGGACTGATAGCGCTCGACCTGGCCGGCATGAAGTACGCCGGCTGGCTCGGTGACGTCGAGTGGGACCGCGGCTTCCTGGTCATCGTCGGTGTCGCCGTCTTCCTGGCCGGCACCGCGATGTCGCTGATCGCCTCGCGCAGCGAGAACCTCACCGCGGTGATCGGGCCGCAGGTGGCGGCCTCGGTCGGCGTGCTCACCGCCCTGGCCGGACTCGAGCTCATCTCCGACCTGATCTGGTTCCCGCTGGTCGCCACGATCATCGCGCTCGTCGTGGTGATCGTCGCCAGCAAGACCGACCTGCAGGCGCTCACCCTCGGCGCGATGATCGTGATGGCGGGCTTCTGGCTGCTGCTCCTCGTACGCGGCCTGGCCGACCCCGCGCTGACCGGCCGCGAGCTGCTTCTCGGCGGCACCCTCCCGCTGCTGCTGGGCGCCGCCGCGGTGCTGACGATCGTGGCGCTGCTCTTCCCGCTCCCCAAGGACGCGAAGGTCGCGATGGTCGGCGGCTCGCTCCTGATCGCCGCCTACACCTTCACCCAGCCCGCGCTCGACGACGGCACGGTCACGCTCACCATCGTCGCCGTGGTGGTCACGCTGATCGCCGCGGCCGCGCTGATGCTGCTCCCCCGGCCCTGGCGCTGGGCCGCGGCCGCGCTCAGCCCCTACGCCGTCAGCCTGGCCTGCGCCGTCCTCGTCCTCGCCACCTCGGCCGCCGTCCGGCTCGCGGCCGAGCCGTGGACCGAGTCGGCGTTCGCGCCGATCGACGGCCCCGAGTCGCTGCTGCCGGGATGGCTCACGCTGCCGGCGCTGGTCGCCATCGACGCCCTCGGCACCGTCTGGTTCTACCGGGCCAACCCGCCCGCCTTCCGCTCCTACCGGGAGACGGTCTACTGGATCCTCTTCGCCAGCGGCCTCTCCGGGCTCGCCGTCACGATCGCCTGCTACGACGCGCCGCTGCTGTTCCCGGCGCTGCTGCTGCTCGGCGTCGCGATCGCGCTGGCGTGGACGGCCGAGCGCTGGCCGCGGCTGCTGGCCGCCGGCATCTTCGGCCTGGCCGCGCTCGGCGCCGCGCTGCCCAGCGACCTGCTCACCGTGGTCGTGGCGCTCGCGCTGGCCGGGGTGGCTGCGTACGCCGGTCGGGGTCTGCTCGGCGCCGAGCGCGAGGTGACCGCCAGCTACTCGGTCGCGATGCTCACGCTCGGCTCCTGGTCGCTCGCGCCGCTGATCGACGTGGAGCGGCAGTGGGCCGCGTGCGCGATCGTCACCGGACTCGGCCTGATCACCCTCTTCCGCTTCCGCGCCTCGGGCTGGTGGGCGGCCGCGACCTGCGCCGCGATCTCGATCGGGATCGGCGCCGTCGACGTCACCTGGGCGGCGATCATGCTGACCATCGCCACCGTCCTGGCCGCCGCGATCGGTATCCACCATCGTCAGCCTCCCGCGCTGGCCGTGGCGGGCACCGTCGGGCTCGGCGCAGCCACGGCCGCCGTCCTCACCGACGACGTGCTGGCTCTGGTCGTGACCATCATCCTCACCGCCCTCGCGGTGCTCGTCGACCGCGTGCAGACCGGCAACACCCGGGAGGTCGCGACCTCCTACTGGATCCTCGCGCTCACCGCCGCCGTCTGGCAGGCCGCCCGCCTGGCCGACGTCGAGCGGCCCTACACAGCGGCCGTGGTCCTGCTCGGGCTGGGCGTCATCGTGCTCGTCCGCCGCCGCCCCTCCACCGAGGCGGCCGCCGCAGCGGGCGGGATCGTGTCGATCGTGCTGGGCGCGTTCGACGACTCCTGGGCGCTGGACACCGACTGGCTGGCGATCCTCCTGCTGATCGCCGGCGTCATGTGCATCGCGACCGTCCTTCGCCACGAGTCCCAGCAGTCCGGTCCGCGGCTCACGATCGCCGGCCTGCTCGGCCTCGGCTCGCTCGGCGCTGCCTTCAACAACGACCTGCTGGCGCTGGTGGTGGCCGGGGTGCTCACCGCGGCAGCCGTCGCCGTCGACCGGCTCGCCTGGGAGCAGCAGACCAAGACGGTCACCGCTCCCTACTGGGTCGTCACACTGACCGCGTTCTGCTGGATGTTCGCCAACCTCACCGAGATCGCGCAGCCGCACGCCGCAGCCGGGATCATCGTCATCCTCACCGCGGTCACCGTCCTGCGGTTGCTGCCGTCGGCCGAGATCACCGCCGCGATCGCAGCGACGATCACGATCCTCGTCGGCACGATCGAGTTCGGCACCGTCGACTTCGGCCTGCGCGGTCCCACGACCACCGAGTCGGGCCGGGTCGACGTGCTCTGGCTGAGCATCCTGCTCATCCTCGGCGCGGTCGCCGTCTCCATCCACGCGATCGCCCACGAGGAGCGTCGCTGGCTCGGCTGGGTCGGGCTCGGTCTCGGTACCATCGCGCTCTGGATCCGGCTGGCCAACACCTCGGTCGCGATCTGGGAGCCCTACACGCTGCCGCCCGCGATCGTGCTGGTCGTCTACGGCGTGATCAAGCTCCGCCTCGACCGCGACGTCGCCTCGCTGCCGGTGCTCGGGCCGGGCGTCTTTTTGGCGCTCGTCCCGTCCGTCCCGGCGGCGCTCCAGGACCCGGTCTCGATGCGCACCGCGCTTCTCGGTCTCGCCTGCCTGGCCTTCATCATCGGCGGTGCCGGGCTGCGCTGGGCCGCACCGCTGGTCGGCGGCGCCCTGGTCGCCTCCGTGCTCGCGCTGGCGCAGATGCCGTCGGCTCACGCGCTGCAGCAGTGGTGGGTCCTCGGCGCGGCCGGTCTCCTGCTGCTCTTCCTCGGCATCACCTGGGAGGCGCGACTCCACGACCTGCGCCGCGCCACCGCCTATGTCAGGGGGTTGCGTTAGGGCTCTGCCCGTGGGCCCGGAAGACTGGAGTCGATGTTCCCCGAATTCCAGATCGTACGTCGCCAGCGCCCCGTCACGATCGCGGTCGATTCCACCAGCTCCTCCCGGCCCGCGGCCAACGCCGCGATCGAGGCGGCCTGCGACGGCCCGGTCTCGCTGAGCCTCTCCTCGGGCGGGGACGTGCTCACCGGGAGGTACGACGGGCGGCGGGTGTGGCTCGAGACGACTGTCGGGTCGCGGCGTACGTCCCACGCCAGCCGGCGCCACGGCGTCGTCGAGCGCGGCAGCAGGCGTAGGGTCAGACGCTTCGCGCTGACCCTCACCGGGACGATGCTGACCGCGCTGACCTGCGCGGACGGCGACTGGGTCGCGCGAGCCCGGGTCGACCTCTCCGAGGTCGGCGTGGAGCCGCGGGCGGAGAGCTGGCTCGCCGGCCTGAGCATGAGTCACGACGGCGCGGCCTCGGACGTGCGCACCGGCGCCTTCGGACAGCTCGGGCTGCGCGACATCCGGGTGGTGACGTACGCCGACGGCTCGCCGTTCCACGACGCCGACGGCACCGTGCTGCTCACCGCCACCAGCGCCGGGCCCGGCTTCTTCCCCACTGCGCACACCTCGGTATGGGCGCTCGACCCGGTGACGTACGACCTCGTCCACCGAGGCGCGCTCTACTTCCGCCGCGACGGGCTGGTCTACGGCGACCACGCGACCCATCTGATGCGCGACGGCGACGAGTGGGTCGTCACGACGAGCACCTGGGCGGGGTTCAAGGCGCCGGACGAGACCGACCCGAGCAAGCCGTGGACGCCGGTCGGGGTCGCGATCGCCCGCTCACGGGCAGATCTGACCCGTGGCGAGCACGTCCTCGACGCGACCCCGCTCGAGCTGCCCACGGACGGGCCCGGCGTCGAGCAGTGCCCGTCGGTCGGCGTCTGGGACCCCCACCTCGTGCGCCACGACGGTGAGTGGCTGGTCGGCTACGTGAGCGCGAAGAAGTACTTCGACTTCCACCCGATGCTCGCCGGCGGACCGAGTCTGGACGCGCTGACCCTGCGGGCAGCGCGTACCGACCGGACAGCCACCGAGGGCACCACGCTCGTCCCGCTGGGCGGCACGGTCGTGGTCGGGGCCAGCGACGGACGGGACAACCCACGTCACGTCCGCGCTCGCTACCCGGTCTTCGATCTGGACCTCGAGGAGGTCGCAGAGCTCCGGTCGGAGTACGTCTCGAACCTCCCGTGGCCCACGCTGATCCCTGTCGGGAACGAGTGGTTGCACGTCGCCTTCGACGGCACGCCGCACGGCGGCCGGCTACCGGGTTATGGCACCCACGGTGAGGTCGTCCTGAGCCGATCGGTCAAGGCTTGATCGGTCCGAGGAGATGTCGACCAAGGCGTCACCGCTCTGGTCGACAGCCCCTTAGTCGCGCGAGGATCCCGCGTCGTAGTCCGACCAGTCGTCGTAGTCGTCCGGCATCGGATCCGACTTCTGACTGGTGTCGTCATCACCATGAAGTTCGCGCGCAAGGGCCCCGAAGTCCGTCTCATAGGTCCGGTACTTCAGGTCGCGTGCGACCTTCGTCTGCTTGGCTTTCGCTCGGCCGCGCCCCATAGGGTCCAGCCCCCTCGTCGCACTTGGCCGGGATAGTCCCGGGCTGTTCACAGGTTTCTCGTAAGGGCAACGCTACCGGTTCATGCCAAGATTCCGCACGCCGGGGTGTCGAAAATGCGTTCGCTAGGAGCGAATGTTACTGAGGTCACACGATTCCGAGCCTGTTCTCGCTCGTCATCCCCCGTTCACCTCGCCGTCGGATCGAGGCGTCCGACGGTTGTCCTGACACCCATAGCGTCCCTGCCGATCTCGGGAGATCCGACAAACGCGTCTGAACGGAAGTGCCGTGACCGAACTGAGCGACCCCCGCACCGACCACGCCTGTCCCTCGTGCAGCGACCAGCCCGACGACCTGAGTGGTGACGCGGCCGCGCGCCGCAAGCTGCTGCCCATGGCCGGCCACACCCGTGGGAAGCGCAGCGCGGTGACCTGTGCCCTCAAGTGCGACAGCGCCTGCGCGAAGCCCGTCCCGAACACCTCCGAGAACGGCTACTTCCGTGACATCGCGAGCAGCGCGCTCAGCCGCCGCCGCGCCCTCGGGCTCGCCGGGGCCGGTGCGTTCGCGCTCGCGGTCGGTGGCAGCGGCCTGGCGGCTGCCACCCCTGGCCACGGTCCCGGCCACGGTTCCGGACACGGACACGGCCCCGGCGGACGTACGAACCTGCCGTTCCGGCCGATCTCCCCGGTCGCCGCCACCGAGGACACCTTCGTCGTACCGCAGGGTTACACCTGGGAGCCGATCATCCGCTGGGGCGACCCGATCCTGCCGGGAGGCGTGCCGTTCGACGCGAGCGACCAGAGCGCCGAGAAGCAGGCGCTGGCCTTCGGCTACAACAACGACTACACCGACGTCATCGTGACGAACCGCGCCGGCACGAAGGCGCTGCTGTGCTGCAACCACGAGTACGTCAACCCCGCGATCATGTTCCCGCCCGACCTCGACGCCGCCGAGCAGCTGAGGATCGCGATGGCCGCTCACGGGTTCGCGATCGTCGAGCTCGAGCGCTCGAGGCCCGGTGAACGGTGGCGCTACGTCCCCTCGGCCCCCAAGAACCGCCGCATCACCGCCTCCACCCCGTTCCGGCTCACCGGCCCGGCCGCCGGCAGCGACCTGCTCAGGACCGCGGCCGACCCGACCGGCACCGTGGTGCTCGGCACCATCGGCAACTGCTCCGGCGGCACCACCCCGTGGGGCACGATCCTGTCCGGCGAGGAGAACTTCAACGGCTACTTCCGCGCCGACGGCTCCACGCCGGAGAACAAGCGCTACGGCCTGAGCGAGGGTGAGTCGACGTACGGCTGGGAGGCCATCGAGCCGCGGTTCGACGCGCGTACGGCCGACTACGCCAACGAGCCGAACCGGTTCGGCTACATCGTCGAGATCGACCCGACCGACCCCACCTCGACGCCTCGCAAGCACACCTCGCTGGGCCGGCTGAAGCACGAGGGCGCGAACGTCGTCGTCGCCAAGAACGGCCATGTGGTCGCCTACACCGGTGACGACGAGCGGTTCGACTACCTCTACAAGTTCGTGTCCAAGGGACGCTATGACAAGCGCGACCGGCGCCGGAACCTCGACCTGCTCACCGAGGGCGACCTCTACGTGGCGCGCTTCCACGGCGACTCCCCCGCATCCCAGATCGACGGCACCGGCACGCTCCCGCGCGACGGCCGGTTCGACGGCTACGGCCAGTGGATCCCGCTGGTGAGGAACGGTCGCAGCAAGGTGGCAGGGATGAGCGTCGAGGAGGTGCTCGTCTTCACCCGTCTCGCCGCCGACAGGGCCGGCGCCACCAAGATGGACCGCTGCGAGGACGTCCAGCCGTCACCGACGACCGGCAAGGTGTACGTCGCCTGCACCAACAACTCCCAGCGCGGCACCAGCGGTAGGGCCGGCGTCGACGAGGCCAACCCGCGCACCGAGAACAAGGACGGCCACATCGTCGAGATCGTCGAGGACGACGGCGACCACACCTCCCGAGTCTTCCGGTGGAACCTCGTGATCGTCGCCGGCGACCCGGCCGCCGAGGGCACCTACTTCGCCGGCTACCCGAAGGAGAAGGTCTCCCCCATCTCCTGCCCCGACAACCTGGCCTTCGACTCCGAGGGCAACCTGTGGATCTCCACCGACGGCCAGCCCAGCTCGATCCAGAAGTGCGACGGGCTCTTCAAGGTGCCGCTCGAGGGTCGCGAGCGCGGCCACGTCCAGCAGTTCCTCTCCGTCCCGCGCGACGCCGAGACCTGTGGTCCGGTCGTCCACGACCGCGACGGCTCCATCTTCGTCGCCGTCCAGCACCCCGGCGAGGACGGCACCTGGGACGCGCAGCGCTCCCGTTTTCCTGACTATGTCGAGGGCCGGGCACGCGTCGGCGAGTTCGCTGGTCCGCGGCCGGCGGTGGTCCAGGTGCTCAGGGGCTGATCACAGCAGTCACATCAGCCCCATGAATACCCGGTTGACCGGGAAAACTTGGACTTGACGGGCACTGAAACACCCGACAAGTACAGGGATACCCGGTCGACCGGGTATCCCTGGCCTGGGCCCCAGCGGGCCCAACCTCACCAGCCCGCGTACGCCCCGGTGAGCTCGACCTTGCCGCCAGGAGCGTCGGTGACCTCACCAGCGGCCCAGGCGCGGATGTCGTAGCCGGCGAGGATGCGGACGGCCTCGTCGACGTCGTCGGGGGCGATCAGGGCGACCATGCCGACGCCGCAGTTGAGGGTCATCTCCAGGTCGGGCAGGTCGATGGAGCCGGTGCGGCGGACCAGGTCGAAGATCGGGGACGGGGTCCAGGTGGTGCGGTCGATGCGGGCGGAGAGCTCGGCCGGCATGACCCGCTCCAGGTTCGCGGCCAGGCCGCCACCGGTGACGTGGGACATCGCGTGGGTCTTCGTCCCGCGTGCCAGCTCGAGGCAGGCCTTGGCGTAGACGCGGGTCGGGGTGAGGAGCTCCTCGCCGAGAGTGTGGCCGAGCTCGGAGACCTGCTGGTCGAGCGTGTAGGCGCCGGAGTTGAGCAGCACGTGGCGGACCAGGGAGTAGCCGTTGGAGTGCAGGCCGGAGGCCTCCATCGCGAGGACGACGTCGCCGGCCTCGACCCGGTCGGAGCCGAGCAGGCCGTCGGCCTCGACGACGCCGGTGGCGGCGCCGGCCACGTCGTACTCGTCGGCGGCCAGCAGGCCCGGGTGCTCGGCGGTCTCGCCGCCGACCAGCGCGCAGCCGGCCTCGACGCAGGCCTCGGCGATGCCCTTGACGATCGCGGCGACCCGTTCGGGGACGACCTTGCCGGTGGCGATGTAGTCGGTCATGAAGAGCGGCTCGGCGCCGCAGACGACGAGGTCGTCGACGACCATGCCGACCAGGTCGAAGCCGATCGTGTCGTGCTTGTCCATCGCCTGCGCGATCGCGACCTTGGTGCCGACACCGTCGGTGGAGGTGGCCAGCAGCGGGCGCTCGTAGGCCTTCAGGGCCGAAGCGTCGAAGAGACCGGCGAAGCCGCCGACCCCGCCGAGCACCTCAGGGCGTCGGGACTTCTCGATCCAGACCTTCATCAGATCCACGGCGCGGTCACCGGCGTGGATGTCGACACCTGCTGCGGCGTAAGCGTTGGCCGAGGCGGTTTCGGGGGTCTGGCTCACTGGTGGATCTCCGATCACGGGTTGTTCAGGACCGGCAGGGCCTTGCCCGCGGTCGGGGACTGCAGCGAGACCTCGAGGAGGTGCTTGCCGAGCATGCTCTGGTCGGGCAGCTCCACGGGGTACTCACCGGTGAAGCAGGCGGTGCACAGCGTGGAGGGGTCCTGGTCGGTCGCCGAGATCATCCCGTCGAGCGAGATGTAGCCCAGCGAGTCGGCACCGACGGAGGAGGCGATCTCCTCGACGTCGAGGCCATTGGCGATCAGCTCGGCGCGGGTCGCGAAGTCGATGCCGTAGAAGCACGGCCACTTCACAGGCGGGCTGGAGATGCGTACGTGGACCTCCAGCGCACCCGCCTCGCGCAGCATCCGCACCTGCGCACGCTGGGTGTTGCCGCGCACGATCGAGTCGTCGACGACGACGATCTTCTTGCCGCGCACCATGTGCTCGAGCACGTTGAGCTTGAGCCGGATGCCGAGCTGGCGCAGCGTCTGGGACGGCTGGATGAAGGTGCGGCCGACGTAGGAGTTCTTCACGAACGCCTGGCCGAAGGGCAGGCCGCTCTCCAGCGCGTAGCCGGTCGCGGCGGGGATGCCGGACTCGGGCACCGGGATGACCAGGTCGGCCTCGACCGGGTATTCACGAGCGAGCTCGCGCCCCATCTGGACGCGGGACTCGTGCACGTTGCGGCCGGCGATGTTGGCATCGGGGCGGGCCAGGTAGACGTACTCGAAGACGCAGCCCTTGCGGTCGGCCTCGGCGAAGCGCGCCGAGCGCAGGCCGGACTCGTCGATGATGATCATCTCGCCGGGCTCGACCTCGCGGACGACGCTCGCGCCGACGGTGGCCAGCGCGGAGTCCTCCGAGGCGATCACCCAGCCGCGGTCGAGACGGCCCAGCACCAGCGGGCGGATGCCCTGCGGGTCGCGGGCGGCGAAGAGCGTGTCCTCGTTCATCCACACCAGCGAGAAGGCGCCGCGGATCGTCGGCAGCACCTCCAGCGCACGCGCCTCCAGCGAGGAGTCGGGGTGGTAGGCGAGCAGCTCGGTCAGCAGCGAGGTGTCGTTGGTCGACACCGGCGCGTGCTTGCCCTCGGAGTGCTCAGGGAGCTCCTCGACGGCCGAGCGCATCTCGGAGACGTTGATCAGGTTGCCGTTGTGGCCCAGGGCGACCGAGCCGTCCGGGGTGGGCTTGAAGATCGGCTGCGCGTTCTCCCACACCGAGGCACCGGTGGTGGAGTAACGGGCGTGACCGACGGCGACGTGGCCCTTGAGCGACTCGAGGGTCGGCTCGTCGAAGACCTGACTGACCAGACCCATGTCCTTGTAGACCAGGATCTGCCGACCGTTGCTGACCGCGATACCCGCCGACTCCTGGCCGCGGTGCTGGAGGGCGTACAGGCCGAAGTACGTCAGCTTGGCGACGTCCTCGCCCGGTGCCCACACACCGAAGACTCCACAGTGGTCCTGGGGACCCTGGTCGTGGGGGTCGAGGGCGGCGGTGAGCCGGCCGTCGCCGCCCTTGCGTCGGGACACGTGCCTACCTGAGCTGGTGAGGTTGACCACGGCACCGAGTGTAAGGGCCGACTCTGACGATCTCCGAACCCTTGACCGCCCTGCGAAAGTGGAAACATGAACGTCTGGGGATCATGAATGCAAAGAACTATCCACGTCTGCCCTACCGCCCGGGACCGGATTCCCGGATAATCGCCCCGATGACTTCTCCAGCGCCCAAGCCTGCCGGCGGGCACCGACTGACGGTGCCGCCGGGTTTCGCCCCACCACCGTTGGGCGGGAAGCGCGCCAGAAGCGACCTCACCACGACGATGACGACGATCACCACGGATCTGGCCGAGATCGGAGGCCTGCTCACCCCGGGTGAGGATCTCTCCGACCTCCAGCTGATCGCCGACAGCCTGACCGCGCTGGCCGGCTTCGAGATGGCCACGATCAGCGTCGCCCGCGCCGACGGCCACCTGCACATGGTGGTCGTCTCCGGCCAGGACTCCGCCCGCGCCGACCTGCTCGGCACCGTCACCCCGATCGAGCAGCTCGAGGCCGACCTCGCGCGCGCGGACGACTGGGGCATCTTCAAGTTCGTGCCGGCCGAGCGGCTGAAGTCGCCCGCCGACGCGTACGGCTGGGTGCCGTCGATGGAGTCCTCCGGCGCCGCCGGCGCCTGGAACCCGCTCGACCTCCTGGTCGCGCCCCTGCGTGACGACAGCGGCAGGCTCCGCGGCACCCTGATGGTCGACATCCCGACCGACGGCCTGCGGCCCAGCCGCGACAAGCGCGCCGTCCTGGGTCGTCACGCGGTGCAGGCCCAGCGCGCGATCCTGCTCGCCCTGGAGCGCGAGGAGCTCTCCGAGCAGGTACGCCTCGCCGAGGCCGCCCGCGACGTGATCCGCCGCGCCGGGCGCGAGCTCGACCCCGACGAGATCCTCAACTCGCTGAGCACCGGGCTGGTCGACGTGCTCGACCTGACCGACTTCTGGCTGCACATGTCCCGCCCCAGCGGCCGCGGCATCCGCACCAAGGTCTACCGCGAGGACTTCAAGCTCCCGATCGAGGACCTGACAAACCTGCAGTTCATGGTCGACTACGGCCGCTACCTGTGGGAGCAGCGCAGCATCACCGTGCAGACCCCCGACGGCCCCGAGCGGCTGCCCCACCCCGATCCCGAGGCGCAGCGGCTGATGACCGAGTGGGTGCGCCACCACAAGATCGGCTCGCTCGTCGGCGTACCGATCGGGTCCGGCCAGACGTGGTACGGCGCGATGATCCTCGGCCGCGGCCCCGACAAGCCCCACTGGAGCGAGCTCGAGCTGATCACCGCGGCCGACCTCGGCCGCGACTTCGGCCGCGTGGTCCACAACTCGCGCGCCTACCTGCGCCAGAAGGCGGCGGTCGACTCGCTGCGCGAGCTCGAGGCCCACAAGAGCCGGCTGATCGCGACGGTCGCCCACGAGCTGAAGAACCCGCTCTCGGCGTTCCGGTGGAACATCGAGTCGTTGCCCTACGCGGAGTCCGAGGAGGAGTACTCCGAGGTCCTCTCGGCGCTCACCCGCAACCGTGACCGCACCGAGAAGATCGTCGCCGACTTGGCGATGCTCTCGAAGGTCTCCGATCCCGACCATCTGCCCAACACGGTGCCGATCCAGGTCTCGCAGGTGCTGGAGGAGGTCCACAAGGAGCTCCTCGCCGAGATGCCCAGCAACGACACCCACGAGCTCGTCTTCGAGATGCCGGACGACGACGTCCGGGTGACGATGGCGCCGGGCGACCTCGACCGGGTCGTGATCAACCTGGTCACCAACGCGATCAAGTACAGCCCCGAGGGCGGTCAGGTCATCGTGAGCACGCGCACCAGCCCCGGCTGGTTCGAGCTCCGGGTGACCGACCAGGGTCTCGGCATCTCGCCCGAGGACCAGGAACGCCTCTTCACCGAGTTCTTCCGCTCCACCAACCCCACCGCCCTCAAACAACCTGGCACCGGACTTGGTCTGACGATCGTGTCGCGCATCATCAGCCGACGTGGTGGACTGATATCAGTTGACTCGACACCTGGCGAGGGAAGCACGTTCCGTGTGACGCTTCCCATTGTTTGACGAAGATTGTTCGACCAGGCACCGGTAACGGGTCGCATTTTTTCATCTCGGCGGAGAGCTCATGACCAGTACGCCCTCACGGGAACCGGACGTGCCAGACGGCGCCTCCGAGGCGTACCCGACCCCTGACCCGGGTCTGCAGCTCATCGCCGAAGGCGTCACCGAGCTGGTCGGCTTCGGGGCCGCGGTCATCAACATCCGTCGTGGCGACGAGTTCGAGATCGTCGCTGCCTACGGTGACGAGACCGGCCACACCGTCGAGGGCGAGATGACCGTCGCCGAGATGCTCGGCACCCGGTTCCCGGTCTCGGTCGTCACCGAGCTCCTGGAGATGTCGCTGGACTGGGGTGACATCAAGTTCATCCCCCACGAGCGCAACACCATCGGTGAGGCGGAGGGCTACTGGGTCGCCGACACCGACGAGGACATCATGAAGGGGTCCCAGGACTGGCACCGGCTCGACGAGCTGCTGGCCCCCTTCTACGACGACGCCGGCGAGCTCGTCGGCGTGCTCTCGATCGACCGCCCTACCAACGGCCGCCGGCCTGGTCGCCGACAGCAGCGGATCCTCAACCGCTTCGCCCGACAGGCGCGGCGCGCCGTGCTGCTGACCCTGCAGCGCGAATACCTCGAGGAGCGGGCCAACAACCTCCTCGAGGCGCAGAGCTTCCTGCGCGAGGCCAACTCCCAGCTCGGGTTCACCGCGGTGCTCGAGGCGACCCAGGAGGCGATGAGCCGAGGTCTCGACGCGGACGGCCTCTACGTGCAGGCGCGGGACGGCATGGGCGGCAACGTCTGGTACGCCTCGCCCGGCCTGCGGTGGAGCGCCGACGACTACGCCGGCACGGGCATACAGTCCTACCAGAGCACCCGGCTGTGGAACGAGGGTCTGCACCGCATCATCAACCGCGACATCCTCCGCCACACGATCCTCCACGACAAGAGTCCGGACCAGCGCAAGTTCGCGCAGCTCGGCATCGACTTCCTCGACGCCGTCGAGGCCGACTCGCTCCTGGTCGTGCCGATCGGCGTCGAGACCACCGCGCTGGGTCACCTGGTGCTGCTGCGTGGGGCGGGACGACCCCGCTGGACCGACGCCGAGGGACGCCTCGCGATGGAGTTCGGCCGCGACTTCGGCCGCATCGTGCTCACCTCCAACGCCTACACCCAGGAGCGCGACCTCGCCCAGCGGCTCGCGACCGCCGACAAGGTGCACAGCCGGCTGATCGAGTCGGTCGCCCAGGAGCTGCACAACCCGCTCACCGCTCTCACCACCGGCATCGACGCGATCCGCCACGAGGACCGCGGCTCGACCACCTGGTTCCAGCAGGTCGGCAACCTGATCAGCAGGTCCGACCAGCTGGTCGCGATGGTCGACGACCTGCTCCTCTTCTCCCGCTTCTCCGACCCGTCCTCGCGCCCGACCCTGGCGGTCGTCGACCTGACCTCGCTGCTGCAGGAGATCTTCGAGCAGAGGACGTACGAGGCGGAGAAGCGTGGCATCGAGGTGACCATCGACGTGCCGAACCACGGTGTCCACGTGCTCGGCGACCGCAGCGAGATCAAGGCGGCGATCCTGCGGCTGGTCGACAACGCGCTGGTCTACACCCACCGCGGTGGCCACGTGCGGCTCTACATCGTGGAGAGCGCGAGCGAGGCGGCGATCTCGGTGACCGACAACGGTGTCGGCATCCCGGCGGGCGAGCAGCGCCAGGTCTTCCACGAGTTCTACCGCGGCACCAGCCAGGCGATCGGCGGCCGGAAGGGTGTCGGGCTGGGGCTCAGCATCGTCGACCGGGTCGCCAAACGCCACGACGGCCGCGTGACGCTGCGCTCCGAGCCCGGCACCGGCACCCGGGTCTCGATGGTGCTCCCGCTGTCCAACGACGCGGCCTCGCTCGGTTAACCGAACGTCACAATCTGGTCGAGACGGTGGCCTACGCCTGCACAGGATGCGTGTTTCGTGCAACACTCCGTGGTGCCCAGGTCCTCAGGACTGCCACGACGTTGCAACACCCCCTGACCGACCTAATCGAGAGCAAGGATGCCCCCACCACAGTCAGTCGATGCGATCGACGTGCCGCAGAGCACGCCGAGCAAGACGTCGCTGCCGGTGGACCCTGCTCTGCAGATGATCGCCGAGGGCATCTGCGAGCTGCTCGGCTTCGGCATCGCCGCGATCAACGTCGTCCGCGGTGACGAGGTGGAGATGGTCGCCGTCCACGGCTTCACCAGCGGCCTGAACGCTCACGGCCAGCGCGAGACCGCCGAGGAGATCCTCGGCACCCGATGGCCCCTCTCCGACATGCAGGGCAACCTCTCCCGCGGGGAGAACTGGGGCGCCTGGCGGTTCATCCCGCACGAGCGGGTCAATCTCCACGAGGGCAGCTGGGTCTCGACGACCAACATGATCGACGCCCCCGACGCCTGGCACCCCCACGACATGCTGCTCGCGCCGATCATCGGCGAGGACGGGTCGATCAAGGGCTGTCTCTCCGTCGACATGCCGATCAGCGGTCGTCGTCCCGACTTCACCCAGCGGCGTGTGCTCAACCGGTTCGCGAAGCGTGCCCAGCGGGTCGTGCTCGGCTATCTCGAGCGCGAGCGCCTCTACGAGCGCGCCGCCAACCTGGAGACCGCCAAGGAGTTCCTGCGCGACGCCAGTTCCAAGCTCAGCCTCGCCGACGTGCTCGACGCCAGCCACGACTCGCTGATCCGCGGTCTGGGCGCCGACGGCATCTGGATGGCGACCAAGGGACCCCACAACGAGATGGTCGTGCACGCGACCCCGGGCCTCAACTGGGACCCCGACCCGGGCCTGGCTTCGCTCACCTCACGCAACTCGTCCCGCTACTGGGCCGAGGGCACCTACTCGATCATGAGCCGCCAGCAGATCGTGGAGTCCGCGGAGTGGAGCGAGCAGGCGGCCGTCGCCGAGAAGTTCTTCGAGACCCTGGGCGCCGACAGCGCGCTGGTCGTGCCGGTGGGCGCCGACCACGAGTGGCTCGGCCACATCGTCCTCCTGCGCTCCCCCGGCAGGCCCAGCTGGACCGACGCGGAGGGTCGCCTGGCGATGGAGCTGGGCCGTGACTTCGGCCGGATAGTGCTCACCGCCAACGCCTACACCCAGGAGCGCGACCTCGCCCAGCAGCTCGCCGACGCCGACCGCGAGCGCAACCGGCTCATCGAGGCGGTCGCGCGCGAGCTTCGCATCCCGGTCAACGCGCTCGGCACCTCGCTCAACGCGCTGGGTGCGGAGAAGCCCAACACGCTGCCGTGGATCGTGCAGGTGGAGACGCTCACCGTACGCAGCGCCCAGATCGAGGGCATCGTCAGCGACCTGCTGCTGCTCTCCCGGATCCGCGACCCAGCAAACGCTCCGGGCGAGACCACCATCGAGGTCTCCGAGATGCTTCACGACGTGCTCGACGAGCTCGATCCCGACGCCGCTCAGAAGGACATCGAGTGCGTCCTGACGACCCCTACCGGGCCGGCGTACGTCGTCGCCGACCCGCGCGAGCTGCGCGCCGCCTTCCTCCACCTGGTGAAGAACGCGCTGACCTACAGCTACCGGGGCTCGCGGGTGCAGGTGATGCTCTACAGCGCCGGCGCCGAGGTCACGATCATCATCGCCGACACCGGCGTCGGCATCTCCGACGAGGAGCAGGAAGAGGTCTTCAAGCCGTTCTTCCGGGGCTCCAACTCCGCGCTGGGCGGTTCACGCGGGGCCGGTCTCGGCCTGACGCTGGTCGATCAGATCATCACCAACCGCCACAACGGGCTGGTCGAGCTCGACTCCAGCCCGGGCGAGGGCACCCGGGTCGTGCTCACGATGTACAGCGCGTAACCACCCGGGTGCCGGTCGCGGTCAGCGGCTACCGAGCTTCTGAAGCAACAGCGCCTCGGCGACGACGACGCGCCGGAACTCGGCGAGGTGGAGACCCTCGTTGGCGCCGTGGGCGCGGGTGTCGGGGTCCTCGACGCCGGTGACCAGCACGCTCGCCTGCGGGAACGCCTCGAGGAACTCCGCGATGAACGGGATCGAGCCGCCCACGCCCATGTCGATCGGGGCGGTGCCGTCCCAGGCCTCGGTGAAGGCGGCGCGAGCCGCGTCGTAGGCCGGGCCGGTCGCGTCCAGGGCGATCGGCTCACCGGTGTCGACGACCTTGGTGGCCAGCTGGGCGCCCCACGGGACGTGCTTCTCCAGGTGCTTGGTGAGGGCGGCGACGGCGTTCTCACCGGTGTCGCCCGGGGCGATCCGGATGGTCACCTTGGCGCGGGCCGCGGGCGAGAGGGTGTTGGAGGCGCCGTCGACCTTGGGCGCGTCCAGGCCGGTGATGGTGATCGCCGGCTGGGTCCACATCCGCTCGACGGCGCTGCCCTTGCCGACCCAGTGCAGGCCGTCGATGGCGCCGGACTCGGCGCGGAGCCGGTCCTCGGGGTAGTCGACGTCGGCGGCCGGACCGGAGACGAGCCCCTCGACCGCGGGCGCGCCGTCCTCGTCCCAGAGGGTGTTGAGGAGGCGTACGAGCGCCATGATCGCGTCGGGGGCCAGACCGCCCCACATGCCGGAGTGGACCGCGTGGCCCAGGGTGCGGAGCTCGACGTCGACGCGGATGAGGCCGCGCAGCGAGGTGGTCAGCGCCGGGACGCCGATGTCCCAGTTGCCGGAGTCGGCGATGACGATGACGTCGGCCTTCAGCCGGTCCTGGTACTTCTCGAGCAGCTGCGGCAGGGTCGCCGAAGCCACCTCCTCCTCACCCTCGATGAAGAGGCGGACGGTCACCGGGAGGTCGTCGCCCAGCGCGCGGACGGCACCGATGTGGGCGGCGATGCCGGCCTTGTCGTCGGCCGCGCCGCGACCGTAGAGCCGGTCACCCACCTCGGTGGGCTCGAACGGCGGGGTGTCCCAGTCGGCGTGGTCGTTCTCCGGCTGCACGTCGTGGTGGGCGTAGAGCAGCACCGTCGGGGCGCCCTCCGGCCCCTTCTTCTCGCCGACGATCGCCGGCGGCGCACCGTCGAAGGCGCGCACGATCTCCACCTCGAAGCCCTCGGCCGCGAAGAGGTCGCGGGTCTTCTCCGCGCTCTTCTCGACCTCGCTCAGCCTCGCGGGGTCCGCGCTCACGGACTCGATCCGCACCAGCTCCTCGAGGTCCTTGCGGATCCCGGGGAAGAGGTCGTCTACACGAGATTTGATGTCTTCGGTGGAGAGGGTCATGGGGTGAGATTACAAGCAGGCCGTCGCCGCTGAAGGTCCGCGGTCCGCTGCCGACCCCCGCTGGTCGAGCCGCCGGAGCTTCTGGGCCGAGCCGTGTCGGAACCAGCACAGCTTCATCGAGCGGCGAATGGACTGTGTTGGTCTCGACACGCTCGGTCGTGGCCGGCCTCCCGGCTCGACCAGCGGATGCTCAGACGGCCTCGCGGCTCAAACTGCTGGGGATCTTTCGTTCGAGGGGTCTCGACAGGCTCGACCTCCGGATCCCCCGCTGGTCGAGCCGCCGGAGCCCCTGGGCGGAGGCGCGTCGAGACCAACACAGTCGATTCGAGCGCGACAGGGGACCGTGTTGGTCTCGACTCGACCAGCGGAGGCTCAGGCTCGACCAGCGAAGGGGACTACAGGGGCAGGTACGCCGAGAGGTCGGTGCGCTCGCCGGAGGCCCTCACTCGGGCCTGGTCGACGGCGTCGGCCCAGGTGAGCTCGCCCGTGGCGAGCGCGATCCAGGTGGCTGCGTCGGTCTCGATCACTGCCGGCGGCGTGCCCCGGGTGTGCCGGACGCCCTCGACGCACTGCACCGCGGCGTACGGCGGGACGCGGACCTCCACGCTCCGGCCCGGGGCGCGCTGCTCCAGGAGGGCGAGGAAGTGCTTGGTGAGCAGTCGAAGGTCGGCCTTCTCGGCCGACGCGGTGAGGCGCTCGAGCGCTGCAGAGACCTCGGCGGCCGGGGCGGGCTTGAGTCGTGCTGGCACAGCGGCGAGCCTACCGTCGCGACGAGGTGTGCGAACTCGTCCACCTACGCCCCAGCGAGCCGATAGGGTCCGACCGTGGGACTGGAGAGACTCGAGTCGGCGAAGGTTCTGACCACCGTGGAAGCGCTGCACGTACGCATCGCGACGCGCTTCCCGGAACGGGGCCTGGTGAAGGTCACCGAGGAGCTGATCGGCCTGATCAGGGAGTCGTCCGGGTCGGGCGAGCGGCACCGCCGGCGGTTGCTGTGGACGCGGGCGGCCTCGCGGGCGGTGATCGTGGCGTTCCTGGCGCTGACGCTGGTCGCGATCGTCTGGGCCCTGGCGACGGCGATCGGCGACCCGACCCTCAAGGGCGGCGCCCAGTGGCTGCCGCTGTTCGAGAGCACGGTCAACGACCTCATCTTCACCGGGGTCGCGATCTTCTTCCTCTATACGATCCCCGAGCGTCTGCTGCGCTCGCGCGCGCTGCAGGTGCTCCACCGGCTGCGATCGCTGGCCCACATCATCGACATGCACCAGCTCACCAAGGACCCGGAGTGGCTCCGCACCGGCTTCACCCCGACCTCGGCGAGCGTCCGGCTCACCCTCGATGCCGACGACCTCGTCCACTACCTGGAGTACTGCTCCGAGCTCCTCAGCCTGGTCGGCAAGACCGCCGCGCTGTGCGCCGAGGACTCCCAGGACGACGTCGTCCTGGACACGGTCAGCACGGTGGAGAGCCTCACCGTCGACCTCGACCGCAAGATCTGGCAGAAGATCCAGGTCGTCGATCAGCTGCGCGAGGAGCAGTCCTCGCAACGGTCCGCCTAGTGATGCGTCATTAGGCTCGGAGCATGAGCTCACACACCGACTGGTCGATCCTCGCGGTGGACGCCGACTCGGGCGAGACCCTGATCGAGTCCACCCCGGACCTCGTGCTGCCGACCGCCAGCGTCGGGAAGCTCTTCCTGCTCCACCACCTGGCCGAGCTCCTCGACGCCGACCCGACGCTCGGGCAGCGGATGCTGCGCCGCGACAGCGTCGAGCCGGTCGCCGACAGCGGGCTGTGGCAGCACCTCGACGCCGCCGAGCTGAGCGTGAACGACTGTGCCCGGCTGGTCGGAGCGGTCTCGGACAACCTGGCCACCAACGTGCTCCTCGACCTGGTCGGGCTCGCCCCGGTCCAGGAGGTCGCGAAGCGGCTCGCGCCCGGGGGCTCGATGCTCTACGACGCCGTCCGGGACGTACGCACGCCCGAGGACCCGCCGATGCTCTCCACCGGCTGCGCCGCCGACTGGGCAGCTTACTTCCGTACGCCGCACCCGACCGTCCTCTCCTGGCTGGCTCCGGCCACCGACCTCTCGATGGTCTCCTCGGCGCTCGGCCTGGACCCGCTGGCACACACCGACCCGGGTGCGGACCTGCGCGTCTGGAGCAAGACCGGCACCGACGACGGCGTCCGCGCGGAGGTCGGGCTGCTCCAGACCGGCGGTCGACGTGCTGCGTACGCGGTGATCTGCCGCTTCGACGGCGAGGTGCTGCCGGTGCTGGCCCGGATGCGGGACCACGGGACACAGCTGATCGACGCGCTGCGCGCGGACTGAGGGCGTACGATCCAATCCCGGTCCGGCACGGTAGGAGCCCAGTTGTTCAGCATCGACCTCGGGAACGGCGCGGAGATGGTCCTGCGGGACCGGTCGACCGACTTCGCCGTCCACAAGCTCATCAACGCCAACCTCGACCATCTGCGTGAGTGGGAGCCGTGGGCCCACAGCGACCAGACGATCCTGAGCGTCGCCGGCTTCGGCACCTACCTGCTGAACCAGTGGGTCAAGGGCGAGGCGGTCCCGTGCATCATCCGGCAGGACGGCCAGGTCGCCGGCGCCACCACCGCGCGGATCAACCTCTACGAGAAGTCAGCCACGATCGGCTACTGGCTGGGCGAGGAGTTCGAGGGCCGCGGGCTGGTCACCCGAGCCGTCTCCGCGCTGCTGGACACGCTCTTCAAGGAGTACGACATCGCCCGGGCGATCATCGAGACCTCGGTGATGAACAAGCGCAGCCGTGCTGTCGCCGAGCGCCTCGGCTTCACCCACGAGGGCACGCTGCGCGGCGCGCAGGCCTACCCGGGCGAGCGCCGCGACCTGGTGGTCTACGGGCTGCTGAGCGAGGAGTGGCTCTCCCGGTCAGGTGGATGAGGCGCCGGAGCGTACGAACCGCTCCCCCGCCCGCTGCACCATCTCGGCGAGCTCGGCGGGCTGCTCGACGGTGAAGTCGGCCTCGATCCCGGCGAGGATCATCATCGGCCAGCCCAGGTCGTCGGCCTGCATCCGCATCCGGCAGCCACCCTCGGCCGGCTCCACCTCACCCCAGCGGCCCACCCGCCCGGCGACCACGTCGGGCTCGACGCGGACGAAGACGCTGATGTCGTAGGTCGCCGCCCGGGAGCGGATCCCCTTCTGGACGTAGGCAGCGGCGTCGCCGCCCGGGATGTCGCGGGGGCGGAAGCGCTGGCCGGTCGTGGTCGGATCGGTGACCCGGTCGACGCGGAAGGAGCGCCAGTCCTGACGGACCCGGTCGTAGGCCAGGAGGTACCAGCGGTTGCCGAGGTTCACCAGGCGGTGCGGTTCGACGCGGCGCCGGGTCGGCTCGGCCTCGGGCGCGCGGTAGGTGAAGGTGAGCGCCTCGTCGTCGCGGCAGGCCTGGGCCAGGACGCCGAGCACGCCTGCGTCCAACGGCACCCGGCCACCCCAGGGCAGCGAGTCGGTCTGCGAGGTGACCGCATCCATCCGACGGCGCAGCCGGGGCGGCATCAGCGCGACGACCTTGCCCAGCGCCTGGGCCGAGGTGTCGCCCATGCCGGCGATCATGCCGGCTGCGGCGGTGCGCAGGCCGACGGCGATGGCCACCGCCTCCTCGTCGTCGAGCAGCAGCGGCGGCAGCGCGTTGCCGGCCCGGAGCTGATAGCCGCCCGCGACCCCGCGGGTGGCGTCCACGTCGTAGCCCAGGTCTCGCAGCCGCTCGATGTCGCGGCGCAGCGTACGTTCGCTGACCTCGAGCCGCACAGACAGCTCCGTGCCGGGCCAGAACCGGTGGGTCTGCAGCAGGGAGAGCAGCTGCAGCATCCGGGCGCTTGTGCTCATGACTGCGACCTTAGGCCGGATTGCGGTCAGGTCGTGACCTGATAGAGCGCCAACATGGGGCGCGAAGTCGGTCGCGCGCCCCCCTCGCGGTGGTCGGCTCGCCCCCTCCTCGAGCCGACCACCGCCGCGCTCCCTCCCTCCTACCCAGTATCTGCAGTTCTAAACCGTCGATTTCGGGAAACTTTCGAAAGCGGCCAGGAACTGACCGGATGACTTCGGAGAGTGGAGTCATGACGAACCACAACCACCAGCGGCCGGTGATCCGCACTCAGGCGCTCACCAGGCACTTCACGCGCGGCAAGAAGACGGTCGAGGCCGTCCGCGGGCTCGACCTCGAGATCCAGCAGGGGGAGCTGGTCGCCTTCCTCGGCCCGAACGGGGCGGGCAAGTCGACCACGCTGCGGATGCTGACCACGCTCATCCCGCCGACCTCCGGCACTGCCGAGGTCGCCGGTCACGACGTGGTCCGCTCGCGCGGGGCCGTCCGGCGATCGATCGGCTACGTCGGGCAGGGCAACGCCGCCGCCTTCGTGCAGCGCGGCCGGGACGAGCTGATGTCGCAGGCACGCGCCCACGGGATCCCCCGGGCCGCCGCGAAGACGCGCACCGACGAGCTGCTCACCGCCTTCGACCTCCAGGAGCACGCCGACCGCCCGGTCCAGACGCTCAGCGGCGGTCAGCGCCGGCGGCTCGACATCGCGATCGGGCTGTTCAACCACCCCGAGGTGCTCTTCCTCGACGAGCCGTCGACCGGCCTCGACCCACAGAACCGGGCCAACCTGCAGGAGCAGATCCGCCGTCTGCACGAGGACGGCACCACGATCGTGCTGACCACCCACTACCTCGAGGAGGCCGACGCCCTCGCCGGCCGCGTCATCGTGGTCGACCACGGAGTGGTGATCGCCGACGACACCGCGACGCGGCTCAAGGAGCGGCTCGGTGACCTGGTGCGGCTCGGCTTCGCCACCGAGGCGGACGCCGCTGTCGCGGCAGGCCGTGCCGAGTCGGTCCTCGCCGGTCCGACCCTCGTCGAGCGGACGGGGACGCAGGTCTCGATCCGCAGCCCGCGCGGAGCCGACAGCGCCCCAGCCCTGGCCCTCGACCTGGCCGCCCACGGCACACCCGCGTCCCGGATGGAGGTCCACACCCCCACCCTCGACGACGTCTTCCTCGACCTGACCGGCCGCAGCCTGCGCGAGTCGGCCGAGTCCACCACCGGCACCCAGACCGAAGGAGCAGCAGCATGACCACCATCACCGTCCCCACCACCCAGGCCCGACGCACGACCCAGCCGAAGAGCCGGCCGACCGGGTTCCTCACCGACACCTGGACCGTCCTCGTCCGCGAGCTCACCCCGAAGCTGCGTCAGCCCGCCTCGATGCTCTTCGCGATGGTGCAGCCGCTCGTCTTCCTGGCCCTCTTCGCGCCCCTCCTCCCCGACGTCGAGAGCGGCAGCGCGCTGCAGTGGTTCGTGCCCGGCATCGTCGTGATGACCGCACTGATGGGCGCCTCGATGACCGGCGCCGACCTGACCGCCGAGATCCGCTCGGGCTCCCACGAGCGGCTGCTGGTCTCGCCCCTCTCCCGGCCGTCCCTGCTGGTCGGGCGGGCCCTGAAGGAGGTCGTGCCGGTCCTGTTCCAGACGGCGCTCATCCTCGCCGTGGTCACGCCGTTCAGCTTCGACCTGCATCTCGGCGGGGTCCTGGTCGGCGCCGTCATCGTCTCGCTGTTCGCGATCGGCCTGGGTGCGCTCAGCTTCGCCCTGGCCACCGCCGCGAAGGAGCAGGACTGGGTCTTCTGGACCGTCCAGCAGATGCTGATCTTCCCGCTGCTGCTCCTCTCCGGCGTCCTGCTCCCGCTCGACGGCGCCCCCGGCTGGCTGCGGTTCCTCAGCGACATCAACCCGATGACGTACGTCGTGGAGGCGGAGCGCGCGCTCTTCGCCGGCCGGTTCCCGGCCGATGTCGTCACCGGCGGTCTCGTCGCGGCGGCGGCCGTCGCGGTGGCCGGAGTCCTGGTCGGCGTACGGACGATGGAGCGGTCCAGCTGAGGGAGCCAATGTAAAGAAATGGTTTGCGCTCAACCGGACTTCAGCTCACAGACTTGAAGCATGACTTCCCGACTTCGCAGACCTCCCAGCCCCATGACGATCGTGCTGACAGTCATCGCCGGCACATTGATGATCCCCATCGACATCACCATCGTCGCCGTGGCGATCACCCGTCTCTCCCAGGAGACGGGTGCTTCGCTGCCGGTGATCCAATGGGTCGCCACCGGCTACACGCTCGCCCTGGCGACGGTCATCCCGGCCGCTGCCTGGACGATCAGCCGGTTCGGCGCCCGGCAGGTGTTCCTGACCGCGATCGGCGTCTTCACGATCGGCTCCGGCTTGGTCGCGGCGTCCTGGAACGTCGAGTCGCTGATCGCGTTCCGAGTGCTGCAGGGCCTCGGCGGCGGCTTCGTGATGCCGGCCGCGATGACGCTGACGCTGCGCTCGGCACCGCCCGAGGAACGCGGCCGGCTGATGGCGCTGATGGGGCTGCCGGTGCTGGTCGGGCCGGTCTTCGGGCCGGTGCTCGGCGGCTGGCTGCTCGACACGATGTCATGGCGGTGGATGTTCCTGATCAACCTGCCGCTCGGCCTGATCGGTCTGGCTCTCGGGCTCCGCAACCTGCCGCGGCTGCCCAACGGTCCGACCGCTCGCCTGGACGTACGCGGTCTTCTGCTGCTTCCTCCGGCGATGGCGCTGCTGGTGCTCGGCACCTCGTTCGCCGAGGACACCCTGCTCGCCGCCGAGGTGCTGGTCCCGATCGGCGCCGGGGTCGTGCTGATCGCGCTCTTCGTCCGGCATGCGCTCCGCTCGGTGGCGCCCCTGCTGGACATCAGGCTGCTCAGCCGCCGCCTGACCGGCGGGAGTGCCGCGCTGCTCGTCTGCTTCGCGGGCGGCTACTTCGGCTCGATGATCCTGGTGCCGCTCTACTGGCAGGCCGTGCGCGGTGAGTCCGCCACCACCGCCGGTCTGCTGATGGCACCCGCCGGCATCGCGGCCGGCATCATGATCCAGGTCTCCGGGCGACTCATCGACCGCTTCCCACCGCTGCCGGTGATCGGCTCGGGCATCGTCGTCTCCACCCTCGGTTTCGTCGCGCTGGCGCTGCAGCTGAGCGCCGACGCGCCGATGCTCGCACTGGCCGTCACCCACGCCGTCGCGACGTCGGGCGCCGGGTTCGTGATGCTCCCGACGATGACCGTGGCGACCCGCTACCTCGAGGACAGCGCCATCCCGGCCGGGTCGACGTTGATCAACGTCCTGAACCAGGTGGCCACCGCGCTGTGCACAGCAGGCGTCTCGGTGCTCCTCGCCGCCGCGCTCTCCTCGCGCCTGCCCGGCCTGGCCGGCGACGGCGTGGGCGCGCTCAGTGCCGCCTCACCTGCCGAGCTCGCGGCCGCGGCGCCGCTGGCCGCCGAGGCCATGCGGGTCGCCTTCTGGCTCCCGGTCGCGATGATGACGGTCTCGGCCGTGATCGCGCTCGTGGTCTTCCGTCGTACGCCGTCGGCTCAGGCCGTGCCCGTCGACCCGCAGCCTGCCGCCGCAGCCGTCGACTGAGGCGTCACCACTGCCGGTGGCCGCCGCCCGGGTAGGGACGACCCGGGTTCGGGCCACCCGGGAGCGGCCGTCCGGGGACGGGACGTCCCGGCGGGGGCGCGAACCGGCTCGGGGCGGGGCCGCGTGGAGCCGGGCGGCCCGGGTGGGCCGGGCCCCGGTAGGCCGGGGCACCACCAGAGCCCGGCACAGGACCGGCAGGAGCGGCGTGCCGGCCGGGCACGGCCTCGGCATCACGCCGGACCCGCTCACGGCGGCGACGGCGGGCCAGCAGGAAGGCGATGATCAGGCCCAGCCCGGAGAGGCCGAGCACGGCGAGCGCCAGCTCGACGATGCCGATCCCGAAGAGCCCGCTCGAGGCGGGGGTCGGCCCGCCGGCGTCGGAGAACGTCACCGGTCCAGCCGTCTCCGAGTCGTCGCCGGCGAGAGCCGAGTCCGACTCCGATTCGGAGGCGGATGGCGACTCCGAAGGCGACTCGGAGGGGGACGGAGACTCCGACGGAGACGTCGAGGCAGCAGCCGATGGCGTACGCGACGGGGTGGGTGACGACGTCGTCGACGACTTCGGCTTCGGCGTCTGACGAGGGCTCGGAGCCTTGGTCGTCGGCGGCGGCTCCGGCGCCGACGTGGCCTTCGGCTGATCCGTCGGGCGTGCGCCCGGCGGGTACTTCGCGAAGACCTGGACGCCCCAACTGGTGCCGTCGACCACGATGAACGCGATCCCGATGTGGGTGTAGTCGCCCAGGATGTTGGCCCGGTGCCCGTCGGAGTTCATCCAGCCGCGGTGCATCGCGGCGCCGGTCGGATAGCCCATCGCGACGTTCTCACCGACGCCCTGCCATCCCTTCGGCACCTGGTCGGCCAGGTTGGGGTTGTGCGAGAGCGCACCGTCGGCGGCGATCTTGTCGGCCCACTTCCGCGCCAGTTCGTCGAGCGCGGAATCGCGGGTGAGCGGCTTCAGCCCGGCGTCGGCGCGGGCCGAGTTCGCCAGCCTTTTGATGGCGCCGCCCTCCCCTGCCACCGCGGGGCCGGCGCTGATGAACAGTGCGCCGACGGCGAGCAGGAGGGCGAGGACGTAGGACACGGGGCGATGGTGGGGGAACATCCCCTCCAGGGTATCTACCTTTACTTCGAATCGCCTGATGAGAGATGGCGCTCGATGTGGGCCGCGATCCCGGCCATCAGCAGGCTCTGCCCGAACGCCGAGGCGTCGTCCGACTCCAGCTCCCCACCGGGCGGGCTCGGCTCCCAGCCGGCCATCACCCCCATCAGGTTGGGGAAACGCTCCGGATCTGCGTACGTCACCAGCGTCTGCTCGAAGGCCTCATAGGGGTTCTCGGGCTGCCGAGCGGCGTCGACCTCGATCCGTGCCTCACCCAGGGCGTACTGGGAGACGATGCCGAGGATCGCCAGCTTCTCGTCGGCCGGCAGCGTGACATCGCGCAGGTAGTAGAAGCCCAGATCGAGCCAGGCGAGCCGGCGGGGGCCGGGCAGCGCGGAGCCGAGCGGCAGGTCCAGGAACCAGGGCTTGCTCAGCGCCAGGTCGACCTGCGCGCGCATCCACGCCGCCAGCCCCTCGCGCCAGCCGAGATCGCGCGGGGGCGGAGTCAGCTCCGCGCTGATGCGGTCGGCGAGCAGGATGAGCAGCTCGTCCTTGTTCTTCACGTGCCGGTAGAGCGCCATCGGGGAGCAGCCGACCTCTTCGGCCACCCGGGCCATGGAGACCGCGGCGAGCCCCTGATCGTCGGCGATGACGTAGGCCGCCTCGACGATCTGGGCGGCACTCAGCGCCGGCTTCGGGCCGCGTCGGCCGGCCGGAGACTTGCCCCACAGGCGCGGGATCAGATCGGAACTCATCGCCTCCATCATGCCCTGATCCCGTCGAAACGTGTTGACCCCGCTCTCCATTTGCGTACTCTATAAACAGTTAACATCATACGCTATTAGATCGGGCACCCCATGAGATCCTCGAACAGACCTCTGCTGAATCAATGGTGGGTCTTCCCGCTGGCCGCGACGACGGTGATCTTCCTGGTCACGGCGTTGCCGCGCTACGTCGGCCTGGACCCGTCGCAGTCGCTCAGTCCCACCGACCGTGGCGCGGCCTTCTACCCGGCCCTGGTGACACACATCTTCTTCGGGTCGGTGATGCTCACCTGCGGCGTGCTCCAGCTGTGGCCGTGGCTGCGGGCCCACCACCCCACGGTGCACCGCTGGAGCGGGCGCGCCTACGTGGCCACCGGCATCCCGACGGCCGTCGCGGCGCTGGTCACCAGCCAGTTCCCCGCGGCCGGCCCGGCTCAGCAGGTCGGCAACACCTTCGGGGCGGCGCTGCTCCTGCTGTGCACCGTGCAGGGCTATCGCGCCGCACGCCAGCGCCGGTTCAAGGACCACCGCGCGTGGATGTACCGCAGCTACGCGCTGGCTTTCTCGATCGTCGTCAACCGCTTCTGGGGCGTGGCGCTGATCATCCTGTACGTCCCCGAGGTCATGACCAACCCGGACCTCAGCCCGGCGGACCCGACCTTCGCAAGCGCCGCCGCGGCCTCGGCCTGGGTCAGCTGGGTCGTGAACCTGCTGATCGCCGAGTGGATCATCCAGCGCACGTCACGGCGGCGGGCCGGTTCCAGGAACCGTCAGGCCAGCGCCTCGCGCAGCGTCGAGCGCCAGACGCCGGTGAGCTCCTCGAGCGGGATCTCGACGGTGCCGCCGTCGTAGGCGATCGAGTAGGTGGCGCCGCCGGTCGTGCCGAGCTGTGTCGCCGCGACGCCGTGGCGCTCGGCCAGCGAGGTGAGCCGCTCGACGTCGTCGGCCTTCACGGTGACGATCGCGCGGGCGACCGACTCGGAGAAGAGCGCGACGAACGAGTCGCCGGAGAGCGTGACGGAGACGCCGATGCCGGACGACATCGCCGGCTCGGCCAGCGCCTGCATCAGGCCGCCGTCGGAGAGGTCGTGGGCCGAGGTGATGAAGCGGGCCTCGCCGAGCAGCTCGGCGAGCGCCTTCTCCGCGGCCAGGTCGACCTTCGGCGGCAGACCACCGAGGTGGCCGTGCACGACGTGGGCCCACTCCGAGCCGGAGAGCTCCTCGTGGGTCTCACCGAGCAGGACGACGACCTCGTCGGCGGCCTGGAAGTCGGACGGCGTACGCGTGGTGACGTCCTCGATCACACCGAGCGTGGCGACCACCGGCGTCGGGTGGATGGCAACCTCGCCGGTCTGGTTGTAGAGCGAGACGTTGCCGCCGGTGACCGGGATGCCGAGCTCGAGGCAGGCGTCCTTGAGGCCGCGGGTGGCCTCGGCGAACTGCCACATCACGTCGGGGTCCTCCGGGGAGCCGAAGTTGAGGCAGTCGGAGATGGCCAGCGGCTGGGCACCGACGGAGGCGACGTTGCGGTAGGACTCCGAGAGGGCGAGCTGCGCACCGGCGTACGGGTCCAGCTTGGCGAAGCGCCCGTTGGCGTCGGTCGCGAGCGCGACACCGAGGTTGGTCGACTCGTCGACGCGGATCATGCCGCCGTCGGCGGGCTGGGAGAGGACGGTGTTGCCGCGGACGTAGCGGTCGTACTGCTCGGTGATCCAGGACTTGTCGCACAGGTTCTCCGAGGCGACCAGCTTCAGGATCGTCTCGCGCAGCTCGTCGGCGGAGGCCGCGCGCGGCAGCTTCTCGGCGACGTCGGCCTGCAGCGAGTCCTGCCACGACGGGCGGGCGTAAGGACGCTCGTAGACCGGGCCGTCGTGGGCGACGGTGGTGGGGTCGACGTCGACGATCGTCTCGCCGTGCCAGTCGACGCGCAGCCGGCCCTCGCCGGTCACGTTGCCGATGACGGCCGCCTCGACGTCCCACTTGGCGCAGATGTCCATGAAGGTCGCCTCGTCCTCGGGAGCGATCACCGCCATCATCCGCTCCTGGGACTCGCTCATCAGGATCTCCTCCGGAGCGAGCGTGGAGTCGCGCAGCGGCACCCGCTCGAGATGGACGTGCATGCCGCCGTCACCGGCCGCGGCCAGCTCGGAGGTGGCGCAGGAGATCCCGGCAGCACCGAAGTCCTGGATGCCGCGGACGATGCCCGCGGAGAAGAGCTCGAGGGTGCACTCGATCAGCAGCTTCTCCATGAACGGGTCGCCGACCTGCACGCTCGGCCGCTTGGCGGGGCCGTCCTCGTCGAACTCGACCGACGCCAGGATCGAGGCACCGCCGATGCCGTCGCCACCGGTGCGGGCGCCGTACATGATGACCAGGTTGCCGGCGCCGCTCGCCTTGGCGAGGTGAAGGTCCTCGTGGCGCAGCACGCCGACGCAGAGCGCGTTGACCAGCGGGTTGCCGAGGTAGGAGGCGTCGAAGACGGCCTCACCGCCGATGTTGGGCAGGCCCAGGCAGTTGCCGTAGTGGCCGATGCCGGAGACGATGCCGGGCAGCACCCGGTGGGTGTCCTCCTCGGCCAGCGGGCCGAACCGGAGCGGGTCCATCACCGCGACCGGGCGGGCACCCATCGCGAGGATGTCGCGGACGATGCCGCCGACGCCGGTCGCCGCACCCTGGTGGGGCTCGACGTAGGAGGGGTGGTTGTGGGACTCGACCTTGAACGTGACCGCGTAGCCCTGGCCGACGTCGAGGACGCCCGCGTTCTCGCCGATGCCGGCGAGCATCTTGCCGGCCGGGGTCTCCTGCGGGATCTCGCCGAACTGCTTGAGGTGGACCTTGGAGGACTTGTAGGAGCAGTGCTCCGACCACATCACCGAGTACATCGCCAGCTCCGCGCCGGTCGGCCGGCGGCCGAGGATGCTCTTGATCTCGGCGTACTCGTCCTCCTTCAGACCGAGCTCGGCCCAGGGCTGCTCGCGGTCGGGGTCACCGGCAGCGTGGTGCACGGTGTCCAGGAGCGGAAGATCGGACTCAACGGCGGCGGACGAAGTCTCGGTCACGGGCAGAAATCTACGTCAGAAGGTGCCGATCCCCCGAGTCAGCGAGGCAGCCCCCGCCACTCCCGCAGGTCTCGGATCTCCCCGAACTCCGCCAGCGCCTGCCTGGCGATCTCGCCGTCACCGGCGTAGGCCGCGACCGTCCAGCCGTGCCCTTCGACCATCTCGGCGGTGATCCAGGAGGCCTCGCCGTGCGGGGTGGGCAGTCGTCGCGGTCGCCAGGAGAGCGACATCCCGCCGTCGGGACGCTGCTCGACCTTCGGGGTCGAGCCGGTGGCTGCGTACTTCTGCCGGCCGGTGGTCCACTCGCTCCAGTAGGCGTAGTGGAGGTAGACCTGGCTGCCCTCCCAGGTCATCGAGCACTCCACGAAGAGGTCACGCTCGCCGGTCTCGCGACGGGTGCACTCACCCCCGCGGGCGGCGTCGACGTAGCCAGGGAAGACCCACTTCATGCCGTCCTCGCCGCGCGGGTCCGGGCAGCGGGTCAGCGAGCCGGAGCCGTCGCCGTCCCAGCAGACGTAGGGCGTGTTGGTCCGCTGGGTGGTCGAACTGACCTGGTCGGCGACCGCGAAGGGACCGATCACCTCGCCGCCGTGGGCGAGGTGGATGATCCCGGCGACCGTCAGCGCGAGCAGAACGGTGATCGCGAAGAGGACGGGCGTGATCCAGTCTCGTCGTCGCTGCACAGGCCCCCACCCCCTTGCGATCGCTCCTTTACCAAGGTAACGCCGCAGCGCCGCTTTGGTTAGGGCCCAAGGGCCGGAGACAACTGATGTCAGGTCAACCAAGCGGTCGTCGGTGCGCGAGTCCTCTGGTGTCAGAGTGACGGTTGTGACTACCGTGACGAAACTATGGGGGACTACAGAAGATTCAGGTACGTCAGACGGGTGCTCGGTGTCAGCTTGATCTCCGGCGTGGTCGGTGTCGCGGGCATGGTGGTCCCGAGCCCCGCAGCCGCCGCCAACCCGGTCACGCCGGGCAACTTCACCGGCTTCGGCTTCGACCAGTGCAACGCGCCGTCCCAGACGGCGATGGACCGCTGGTGGAAGCACTCCAACTTCGGCGCGGTCGGCATCTACATCGCCGGGAACTCCCGCGGCTGCCGCAAGCAGACCAACCTCAGCGCGACCTGGGTCCGCAAGCAGCAGGCCCGCGGGTGGCGGCTGCTGCCGATCACGCTCGGACCGCAGGCCTCGTGCAACCCGCATTTCCCGCGCTATCGCGACGACCCGCGGATCAGCGCGAAGTCGACCAACCAGTACGCCGCCGCGAAGAGCCAGGGCGTCAAGCAGGCGAACGCGACCGCCGACGCGGCCAAGCGCTACGGCATCGCTCGCGGCAGCACGATGTTCTACGACCTCGAGGGCTTCGACATCCGCAACAAGCGGTGCCGTGAGTCGGCGATGTGGTTCGTCTCGGCCTGGAGCCACCGGATCAAGAAGCTCGGCTACCGCCCGGCGATGTACTCCAGCGCCTCCTCCGGCATCAAGGCGATGTGGGACGTCTGGCACGCCCAGCCGCGCGGCTTCGTCTACCCCGCCGACATCTGGATCGCCGACTGGGACGGTCGCGCCGGCACCTCGACGAAGTACATCCCCGCCAAGCCGTGGAGCCCGCACCGAAGGGTCAAGCAGTACCGCGGCCCCCACAAGGAGACCCACGGCGGCGTCACGATCGAGATCGACTCCAACTACGTCGACGTCGGTCGCGGCTCGTCCGCCCGGGCGATGACCCACTGCGGTGGCGTCCCGGTCAGCTTCACCAGCTACCCCGAGCTGAAGCCCCGCACCAGCTCCTACCAGCCCTCACCCGTCTACGTGAAGGCGCTCGAGTGCATGCTGCGCGAGCGCGGCGGATTCCGCGGTCCCATCGACGGGACGTACGACGCGGGGCTGGTCCGGTCGGTCAACGCCTGGCAGCGCTCGCACGGGCTGTCGGTGCGCAAGACCTGGACGAGGGCCGCCTGGAAGACGCTGTGGGCCGCCAACAGCCGCCCGCTCCTCAAGCGCGGCTCCACCGGCGAGCGCGTCCGCGACCTCCAGCGCGCCCTCAACGCCACCACCGCCCGCGAGCGCGCGAAGGTCACCGGCACCCTCGACTGGAACACCCACGTCGCCCTCGTCGCCTACCAGAAGCGCCTCGGCCGCACCGCCAACGGGATGGCCACCGAGGTCACCTGGTACGACCTGGCCCACGGCCGCTGAGTCCCGAGCTGTGAAGCCGAGCGTGGCCCATCGGTCACGCTCGGCTTCACAACTCCTCGGGGTCCGAGCAGAACAGGTGCTGATCGGCACTCGCATGCCCGACGGTCCGGGTGCCGTCCTCCTCCGTGCGCGGAGTCATCGACTCAGGGAACGGCGAGGAGACCACGCCGAGGCAGAACCGGACCTCCTCGACGTCGCTCGGCACCGACAGCGTCCCCGAACCGAAGTCGTTCCCGAACGGATGGAACCAGGTCAGTGGAAGCGCCGACCTCACGTCGACCTCTACGGTCTCCCCCGGCTTCACCATCGTGACTCCGACTCTCGGGACTGACTCCCAGATGTGGTCCGACTCCGGGAAGCCGAAGAGCGCCTGCGACAGCAGGGCTCCGCCGCCCGCGTCCTCGGTGACGTACGCCGTGTCCTCGCGGTGGCGGACACCACCACCCGACGGCACCGCCGGCCGGTTGACGAGCATCAGCGGCTCGTCACCATCGTTGGAGAACCGGTAGCGCACCTCGACCTCGGTGTTCCCGGGCGTCACTTCGACGTCGAAGCGCGCCTCGGGCGCGGAGGCGGTGCTCGACGGCCCGTGCTCGCCATATGGCTCGTCATGCGCGCAGCCGCTGAGGGCCAGCATCAGCGCGACTGCCGGAACGAAGACGCGGACCATCAGCCCAGGGGTACCGGGTCCGAGCAGAAGATCTGCTGGGCCTCGGCGGCTGAGTCGGAATGGGCGAGACCGGTCATCTCGGTCGGCACACCCTCGGGGTAGACGTCGCGGAGGTCGAGGACACCGACACAGAAGATGACCTCCTCTACCGAGTCCGGAAGCTTCGGGACCGAGTCGTCGGTGAACGGGCGGTACTCGTCGAGCGGAAGCGGCACGCTTACGTCTCGCCTCAGCTCCTCGCCCGCCGCCACCTCGGCCCAACCGACCGCCGGCATCTGGGCAAACGTCTTGTCGTCCGGCAGCGCGAAGACCCGCTTGCTCACCTCGGCCCGATCGCCGCCGCTGCCCAGGACGTAGACCGTGTTGGCCGATTTCGCCTGCAGCGACCCGTTGGCGTACGCCGGAATCGCGTCGACCACGTAGACATCGACGTCAGCGCGGTTCGCTACCCGATAGCTGACCTCGAGCGCACTGCCCGAGCGAGTGACCTCGGACTCGAACCGGACGCCGTCGACCTCCCGCTCGCCCTCCGGAACCTTCGCACAACCAGCCGTGACGAGACCTCCGACCATCAGCGAAGCCCCGAGCAGGGTCGATCTGGTGGCGGTCACTGTGCGAGGCTCCGATCCCGGGTCGATCAGCTCGGGCGTGCTGAAGTGTGCGGCGAGCTCTTCCCTTGAACACGCGCGGCCACCCCGAAACGTCGCACTCGCCCCGAAATCCGGGACGATGTCGTGCAGCCGCGTCATGATAACGGGTTGGGCAGGGCGCCGGGGAGCTCCGCGAGGAGGTCGCGGGCGCGGGCGGCGACCTTGTGCTCGACCAGCACCTCGTACTTGGTCGGCACCACGACCTTCACGCTCGAGAAGTCGCGGGTGCCACGGGTGGCGGCGTAGCCGATCAGCGACCAGATCAGGCCGAAGACGACGCCGAGGAGCACCGTCGAGAGCAGGATGAAGAGGAAGTTCTCGCCGCCGAAGAGCGACATGATCAGGCCGACGAAGACGCCGAGCCAGGCGCCGGAGAGGACACCGGCGAGGGCGACCTTGCTCCAGGTGAGGCGGCCGGTGATCCGCTCGATCTGCTTCAGCTCGGTGCCGACGATCATGCAGTTCTCGACCGGGAACTCCTTGTCGGCGAGGAAGTCGACCGTCTTCTGCGCAGCCGCGTAGTCGTCGTAGGTCGCGAGCGACTGAGGGAACTCCAGCTTCAGCGGGCGCTGCGGGCCGCTGACCGGCGAAGAGAAGGACATACTCCCAGTGTGCCGCAGACCGGGCGGGAAACGCGTCAGCTCTTGAGCACGCCGTTGGCGATGACGTCGAGCATGGGACGTACGTCCTCGGGCTCGAGCGAGGCCTGGTCGGCCATGGTCGCGACGCCGCCGAGGAGGCGGCAGACATCCAGGTTGTCGACGTCCTCGCGGAGCGCGTCGCCGGCAGCGATGGCGTCGAGGACGCGCTCGTTCGCGTCGGCGTAGGCCTGACACTTCGTACGCAGCGGGGAGTCCTGGCAGCCGAGGGAGGCCGTGATCTTGGCGGCGGCGCCCTGGTTGCGGGTCAGCAGGGCGATGTACTCCTCGAACCAGGCGAGCAGCTTCTCCCGACAGCCGCCCTCGGTCGCGAGGGCCTTGTCGACGTGGGTGAAGACCTCTTCGATCCACGAGGAGAAGATCGCCTCGTGGAGCGCCTCCCGCGTCGGGAAATGGCGATAGAGGGTGCCGGGGCCGACGCCTGCGCGGCGGGCGACCTCGTCGAGCGGGGCGTCGAGACCGCGCTCCTTGAACACCGCATGAGCGACCTCGATCAGCCGCTCGCGGTTGCGCTGCGCGTCGGCTCTCATCTTGACCTCCTCAGTGGCACCCGTCGGGCGTGCCGGGGCCTCAAGTTAACAGCAAGCACCGCTCGAAGAACTAAATAGATTGCCAACCGGAGACACTCTCCGGTAGTGTTCCAATCAAGCGGAGACTTCCTCCGCTTCACTGTACTCCTTCTCCGTCTCCAACAGGAGCTCTCGAATGACATCCACCGTGGCACCACCCACGCCACCCCCGGCCCCGACGGCCGCCAGAGCGGCCGGCGCCGGGATCGCCCTGGTCCTGGTCGCCCAGCTGATGATCGTGCTCGACTCCGCGGTCGTGAACGTCGCACTCCCCCGGATCGCCGCCGACCTCGAGTTCACGCCGGCCGCCCTCACCTGGGTCCTCAACGGCTACACCCTCGCCTTCGGAGGCCTGCTGCTTCTCGGCGGCCGGCTCGGTGACGTCTTCGGTCGTCGCCGCATGTTCATCATCGGACTCTCCGTCTTCACCCTCTTCTCTCTCGCGGGCGGTCTCGCGCCGACCGACGACCTGCTGGTCTTCGCCCGCGCGCTGCAAGGCTTCGGCGCCGCCATCGCCGCACCTCAGGTGCTCGCCCTGCTCACCACCTCGGCGAAGGACGAGGCCGGGCGGGCGCGGGCGATCGCGCTCTTCGCGGCCGTCTCCTCCAGCGGTGCGTCGATCGGCCTGATCCTCGGCGGCATCCTCACCGACATCGCGTCGTGGCGCTGGACGCTGTTCATCAACGTGCCGATCGGCCTCGTCGTCCTCGCCCTCGTCGGCCGGCTCGTCTCCGAGACCGACCGTCGGCCGGGACGCTTCGACGTCGTCGGCGCGCTGACCGCCACCGGCGGTGCGGCCGCGATCGTCTGGTCGCTGATCGGCGCACCCGAGCACGGCTGGGCCTCCCCCCGCACCATCGGCGGCATCGCGGTCGGCCTGCTCCTGCTGGTCGCCCTCGTACTCACCGAGCGCCGGGTCGCTCACCCGCTGCTGCGGCTCCAGCTCTTCACCAGCCACCGCCGCGTCGCCGCGCTCGTCGCCACCCTCGGTCTGGTCGGGGCGCAGTTCTCTACGTTCTACCTGACCGTGATCTACCTGCAGGGCGTGCTCGGCCTCGGTCCGCTCGCCTCGGGGCTGGCCTTCCTGCCGCTGTCCCTGACGATCTTCACGATGTCCCGCATCGCTCCGCGGATCGCAGGGCGGATCGGGATGCACCGGGTGCTGGTGGTCGGCGCCGTCGGTCTCACCGCGTCGTTCGTCTGGCTGAGCACGCTGTCCGAGACGAGCACGTACGCCGGTGCCGTGCTGGCTCCGTTCATCCTCAACGGCGCCTTCGCCTCGCTCGTCTTCACCTCCACCACGGCCCTCGCCCTGGAGGGCGTCGACGCCGCCCACGCCGGCTCCGCTTCGGGTCTGGTGCAGACCATGCAGCAGCTCGGCGGCTCGATCGGCCTGGCCGTGATCGCCTCGGTCTACGTCGCCAACGGCACCCCCGGCGAGGTCGTACCCGGCCTCCGCGAGGCCTTCCTCGCCGCGGCCTCCCTCGCGGCGATCGGCATCATCGCCTCGCTCACGCTGGTCATCCGGCGGCCGACCCGGGTGCCTGCGTACGCTCCGGAGCCGGTGGTCGCCGCGGCGGAGTGAGCACACCGACCGCTCGGTGGAACCCGAACGGCCCGGCTCGCGATCGCGAGCCGGGCCGTTTCAGGTGCCGATGATCAGGCGAAGGCCTTCTCGGCCAGCGAGGTGAAGAAGCCGAGCCCGTCGGTGCCGGAGCCGGTGAGCCTCTCGACGGCGTGCTCGGGGTGGGGCATCAGGCCGACGACGTTGCCGGCCTCGTTGGTGATGCCGGCGATGTCGTTGATCGAGCCGTTGGGGTTGACGTCGACGTAGCGTGCGACGATGCGGCCCTCGCCCTCGAGGCGCTTGACGGTCTCGTCGTCGGCGACGTACTGCCCCTCGCCGTTCTTCAGCGGGACGACGATCTCCTGGTCCTTCCTGAACGCGGAGGTCCAGGCGGTCGAGGCGTTCTCGATGCGCAGCTTCTGGTCGCGGCAGATGAACTTGAGGTGGTCGTTGCGCAGCAGGCCGCCGGGGAGCAGGTGAGACTCCACCAGCATCTGGAAGCCGTTGCAGATGCCGAGGACCGGGAGACCCTTCTGGGCACCCTCGATGACCTCGGTCATGATCGGTGCGAACCGCGAGATGGCACCGCAGCGCAGGTAGTCGCCGTAGGAGAAGCCGCCCGGCAGGATCACCGCGTCGACACCCTGCAGGTCGTGGTCGCCGTGCCAGAGCGCGACGGCCTCGTTGCCCCCGACGCGCACGGCGCGCTGGGCGTCGACGTCGTCGAGCGTGCCCGGGAAGGTGATGACGCCGATCTTCACTTGGCCATCTCCTCGGCGGGCTCCTCGACGCGCACGACGTAGTTCTCGATCACCGTGTTGGCCAGGAAGGTCTCGGCCAGCTTGTCGATCTGGGCGAGCGCCTCGTCGGTGACCTCGGGGATCTCCAGCTCGAACCGCTTGCCCTGACGGACCTCGGTGACCCCGGTGAACCCGAGCCGCGGCAGGGCGCCGAGGACGGCCTTCCCCTGCGGGTCGAGAATCTCGGGCTTGGGCATGACGTCGACGACAACGCGAGGCATGGCTGCAGTCTAGGTCGGGCGAGCGCCCCGGACCTAAACCGTTCGCGCCTGGTCATCGCCGTCTTTACGATCGCTCCTCGTGCGCTCACTGCTGATCGACATCACGCCGCTGCGTACGTCGCCGGCGTTCCGTCGCTTCTTCATCGGGCGCGCAGTCTCCGGGATCGGTGGGCAGCTCACGGTCCTGGCAGTGATGTACCAGGTCTGGGAGGCGACCCACAGCCCGCTGTGGTCCGGCAGCGTCGCGATCGCCGAGCTCGTCCCGATGCTCGTCGTCGGCCTCTGGGGCGGCTCGATCGCGGACCGCGCCGACCGCCGCTCGATCCTGCTGGCGACCAACGTGACCCAGCTGGTGCTGGCGCTGCTGTTGATGACGCAGGCTCTCTGGCTGGGCACCTCGGCGTCCTCTCTCGGTCCCGTGCTCGTGCTGGTCGCCCTGATGGCCGCCACCGGCGCGGTCGCCACCCCGGCGAGCCTGGGCCTGATCCCGCGCCTGCTCCCCGCCGACCAGGTCGCCGCCGGCCTCGCCCTCAACCGGCTCGGATTCCAGGGGGCGGTGCTCCTCGGCCCGGCGCTGGGCGGGCTGGTCATCGGCTATGCCGGCCTGGAGATCGCGTACGCACTCGACGCCGCCTCCTTCGCTGCCGGGTTCCTCGGCGTCGTCGGTCTCCCCGCGCTCGCCCCCGTGACCCGCACCGGCGGCGGTGGTGTCCTCGACGGGCTGCGGTTCGCGGCCACCCAGCCCGTCGTACGCGGCGTGCTGCTCGTCGATCTGGCAGCCACCGTCCTGGCGATGCCGGTGAGCCTGTTCCCGCTGGTCAACGAGGAGAGGTTCGGTGGCGACCCGCGTACGCTCGGGCTCTTCCTGACCGCCATCGCGGTCGGCGGTGTCGCCGCCTCGCTCGTCTCGGGCTCGTTCACCCGGCGCAGCCGCCCCGGCGTGATCACGATCGGGGCCGCCGCCGTGTGGGGGCTCGCTCTCGGCCTCGTCGGTGTGGTCACCTCGCCCTGGCTCTGCCTCGCACTGCTCGCGGTCGCCGGCGCGGCCGACTCGGTCAGCGTCGTCACCCGCGGCACCCTGGTCCAGCTCGCTGTCCCCGACGACCTTCGCGGCCGCACCGCGGCGATCGAGATGATCGTCGGTGCCGGCGGCCCGGAGGTCGGCAACCTCCGCGGTGGCGCGGTCGCCCAGCTCACCTCCGGCTCGTTCGCCCTGGTCAGCGGGGGCATCGCCTGCCTCCTCGCCCTCGCCGCCATCGGTGCGACCTCGCGCCCGATGCTCACCTTCCGCACTCGCTGAGGGTGCCTCGCGGGCCGGGGTCCGCCGCCACCGACTGATCGCCGGCCGGCATCGTCCTGACCGAGATGACCATCATGTGAGACAGCTGGAGGTCCTTGACGGGCACTTTGTGGACTTGTCGGGTGTTTCAGTGCCCGTCAAGTCCAGGGATACCCGGTCGACCGGGTATCCCTGGACCCGAAGATCGCCAGCACCTGCCGGCGTACGAACCGAGCTACTTCAGCTCGCGCTTGAGGATCTTGCCGGTCGCGGTCATCGGGAGGGCCTCGACGATCTCGACGATGCGCGGGTACTTGTAAGCAGCCATCTGCTCCTTCGACCAAGCGACGATCTCCTCCGGGGTGGCGGAGGCGCCGGGCTTGAGGACGAGGACTGCCTTGACCTCCTCGCCGTGGGAGTCGTGCGGGACGCCGATGACGGCGGCGAGCGAGACGGCCGGGTGGGTGAGCAGCACCTCTTCGATCTCGCGCGGGTAGACGTTGAAACCGCCGCGGATGATGAGCTCCTTGGCGCGGTCGACGATGTAGTACCAGCCGTCCTCGTCGCGCTTGGCGAGGTCACCGGAGCGGAACCAGCCGTCCTCGGTGAGCACCTCGGCGGTGGCCTCGGGGCGGTTGTAGTAGCCCTTGAAGACGTTGTTGCCCTTGATCGCGATCTCGCCGATCGCGTCGGGGGTCCACTCGACCTCGTCCCAGGAGGCGGGGTCGACGAGCTTCATCTCGACGCCGGGGATCGGTACGCCGATCGAGCCCGGGCGCACCGGCTGGCCGAAGACGGAGAACGACGCCACCGGCGAGGTCTCGGAGAGGCCGTAGCCCTCGAGGATGGTCACCCCGAAGCGCTTCTCGAACTCCTTGTGGATCTCGACCGGGAGGGCCGAGCCACCGGCGACGGCGACGCGCAGGTTCTTGGCGAGCGTGGTCACGTCGATGTCGTCGGAGAGGGCGCCGAGCAGGCCCCAGTACATCGTCGGGACGCCCGCGAAGAAGGTGACGCCCTCCTTGAGCATGGTCGCCAGCGCGGCCGAGGCGTCGAAGCGGGGCAGCAGCACGATGGTGCCGCCGTAGGCGATCGCGCCGTTCTGCACGACGGTCTGACCGAAGGCGTGGAAGAGCGGGAGGACGGCGAGGTAGGTGTCGACCGTGTCCTCCGAGGCACCGAAGAGGTCGCCGCCGGAGAGCGCGTTGTCGCGCATGTTGCGGTGGCGCAGCTCGGCGCCCTTGGGCCGCCCGGTGGTGCCGGAGGTGTAGAGGATGACCGCGGTGTCGTCCTCGTCGGTGGCCACCGTGTCGAAGGTGGGCGGCTGGGTGCCGATGCCCTGGCCGAGCGTGGTCACGCCCTCGATCGGCGATGCGGCGGTGGGGTCGGCGGTGATCAGGAAGAGGTTCTCGACCCCGGCCTCCTGCGCGCCCGCATGCGCCTCGGCGCCGATGGCGAGCTCCGGCGTGCCCTCGAAGGCGAAGAGGGCCTTCGCGCCGGAGTCCTGCAGGTGGTAGGCCACCTCGCGGCTCTTCAGCAGCACGTTGAGCGGCACGACGGTCGCCCCGGCCTTGAGGATGCCGAAGTAGACCATCGTGAAGTACGGCAGGTTCGGGCTCATCAGAGCGACCCGGTCGCCTGCGCCGATGCCCTTGCTCGCCAGCAGGCTCGCGACCTGGTTGGCGGCGCCGTTGACCTGGGCGTAGCTCAGCCGGATGTCGCCGAGGACGATCGCGGTGCGCTCCGGGTTCTTCGTCGCGGTGTCTTCGAGCAGCGACGCAAGGTTGTACGTGGACACATGGCCTCCAGTGGTGTGCGTGTTACGCATCACAACCTACCCGCGCGTAGCCCGGCGACGAACACGGTCTCGCCGCCGAGCACCACACACCCCTCAGAAGCGGTGGCCGGTCAGCCTCTCGTACGCCTCGACGTACCTCGCCCGGGTGCGCTCGACGATCTCCGCAGGCAGGTCGGGCGGCGGGTCGCCGGCGGCCCGGTCCCAGCCGGCCTCGGGCGAGAGCAGCCAGCGGCGGATGACGTCCTTGTCGAAGCTCGGGATGGCGGTGCCGGGGTGCCACTGGTTCGCGTCCCAGTAGCGAGAGGAGTCGGGGGTGAGCACCTCGTCGGCGAGCACGATCGTGCGGATGCCGAGGTCGTCCTGGCGCACACCGAACTCGAACTTGGTGTCGGCCAGGATGAGGCCGCGGCCCCGCGCGATCTCGTCGGCACGCTGGTAGACGTCCAGGGTCAGCCGGCGCAGCGCGGCGGCGTCGTCCTCGCCGATCAGCCTGGAGACGTACTCGTAGGTGACGTTCTCGTCGTGGTCGCCGAGCTCGGCCTTCGTGGCCGGGGTGAAGATCGGCGGGGTGAGGCGGGAGCCGTCGACCAGGCCGTCGGGAAGCCGGATGCCGCAGACCTCGCCGGTCGACTCGTACTCGCGCAGTCCGGACCCGGTCAGGTAGCCGCGGGCGACGCACTCGACGGGCAGCATGTGGAGCTTCTGGGCGACCACCGCGCGGCCGGCCACCGACTCGGGGACGTCGGTGGAGAGGACGTGGGTCGGGACCAGGTCCTCGAACTGCTCGAACCACCACAGCGACAGCTTCGTGAGGATCTCGCCCTTGTCCGGGATGACCGTGTCGAAGACGTGGTCGAAGGCCGAGATGCGGTCGCTGGCAACCATCAGGAGCTGGCCCGCGTAGGGACCCTCCTCGAGCTCGTAGAGGTCGCGCACCTTGCCCGAGTGGAGGTGCTTCGCGCCCGGGATCGCCGGCGCCGGCGGGATGTTGAGTTCAGCCACGGGATCAGCCTAAGAGATCCACGTTCGGATCCGTTTCTCGCCTGAACTCCGGTAACACGTCGTTCGTAGGACTGTTCGCCCTATCGGAACGACCGGATAGACCTACGAACAGCGTGTTACATCTCCGCCCGCTGTGGCATCGTTCGAGCCATGGCCGAGACTGCAGATGAGATCTACGCCCGCGTCCAGGCCGAGGGCGACCTACCCGCGCCGAGCGTGACCGAGTGGGACATCTTCCCCTGGGTCGTACGTGACGGGGCGATCGCGCCGAAGCCGCTCGCCCCGCCCGCCCCCGAGGAGCCGCGGATCGGCGAGGACGGGGTCGACTGCAAGCTGTGCGGCGAGGATCTGCCCGGCGTGATCTGGCGCGACGAGAGCTGGCGGGTGAAGCACCTGAAGCAGTCGGGTCTCCCGCTGGTGCTCTCGCTCGAGCCGGTGGAGCACTACGACCTCCCCGACCTCGACGAACACCAGGCCGCGGAGCTCGGCATCCTCACCGTGCGACTCGCACGGATCATCGAGAGCCTGCCCAACATCGGCCGCTGTCACTCGATGCGCATCGGCGACGGCGCCGAGCACCTGCACATGTGGTTCCTGGCCCGCACGGCCGGCCTGCCCTCGGTGCGCGGCAGCTTCTCGCCCGACTGGGACGACATCCTGCCGCCCGGACCCGAGGAGATCTGGCGCGCCGACCTCGCCGAGGTCGCCCGCAAGCTGGCCACCCACGGCGGCGAGGCGCTGGTCTGATGGGGCCGGTGAGCCCTCCCGACGCGGCCGACGTACGCCGCCTGCTCGACATCATCGAGCAGGAGATCGTCCCGCGGACCCGTGCCGGGGTGGCCACCGGCAACAAGATCTTCGGCGCCGCGATCGTGCGGCGCTCGGACCTGTCGGTGGTGGTGGCCGAGACCAACAACGAGATCGAGAACCCGCTGTGGCACGGCGAGATCTATGCCATCAAGCGGTTCTTCGAGCTGCAGGCCGAGGAGCGACCCGCGCCCGCCGACTGCCTGCTGCTGGCCACCCACGAGCCGTGCTCGCTGTGCCTGTCCGGCATCGCCTGGTCGGGGTTCCCGGCCTTCGCCTACCTCTTCAGCCACCAGGACTCCGCCGACTCCTTCGCGATCCCGCACGACCTGGCGATCCTGCGCGCGGTCTACGCGGTGCCCGACCCCGACCGGGACGCTCCGGCCGCGGACCGGGACCTCTACAACCGCGTCAACGACTACTTCGCCAGCACTGCCCTGACCCCGCTCGCCGACGCCGAGCAGCTCGCCCGGATCAGCCGCACCTACGACGAGCTCTCCGCGGCCTACCAGGAGCACAAGGGCGGCGGCGCGATCGCGCACCCCTGACCGGACCCACCCCGCTCAGTGGGCGCTGCGCCAGCGCAGCAGCCCGGCGGTCGCGGAGAGCAGCGCGACGACCGCGCCGTAGCCGTAGGTCGTCGCCGCGAGGCCGATCTGCGGCGTCAGCAGCCCGGCGACGACGGCCGGGATGCCGAAGGCCAGGTAGGAGATCACGAAGATCACCGCGAAGACCTCCGCCCGCTCGTGGGCCGGCAGGAGCGGGGTGATGGTGCGCAGGATGCCGAAGAACGCCGTGCCGAAGCCGGTGCCGGCGACGACCACCGCGATCAGGTACGCAGCCACCGACCCGCTCGCGAGCGCGAGCAGGCTGAGCACCGTGCCGCCGGCCAGCGCCGCCGTGCCGTAGAGCGTCGTCGCCCGCGCAGTGCGGCCCCGGAAGAGATAGACGGCGATCGCGCCGGCACCCGAGAGTGCACCGATCACCAGCCCCTGGAGGACGTGGCTGGTGGCGCCGAGCTCGTTGCGTACGATCGCCGCGCCGAGCGAGAGGAAGAGCCCGCCGGTGGCCCAGCCGGCGAAGATCGCCGGTGCGCTGAGCGCGAGCAGACCACGGATCGCGGGCGGTACGGCGACCCGCGGGCGGAGCGAGGCGAGCAGCCCTTCGTGGCGCGGGGCAGTCTCCGGCACGAGCCAGACCGCCGCCGCGATGACGAGCGACAGCACGACGAGGGCGTCGAAGACGACGAGCCGCGCGTCCGCGAGGGCCTCCAGGACGACCCCGGCGACGACGGCACCGACCGCGAGTCCTGCCGTCGGCGCGATGGCGTTGACCATCGCCGCCGAGCCGGGCCGTGAGGGCCGCTCGAAGTCGGTCACGGTGGCCGAGAGGGTCGAGAGCAGCAGTCCGCTCGCCAGCCCCTGCAGGATCCGCGCCTCGAAGAGGACCGCAGCACTGTCGGCGCCACGGAAGAGCGCGAAGCCGGCCGCCAGGAGCACGAACCCGACGGTCACCACCGGGCGCCGACCGACATGGTCGGAGATCGAGCCGACCACGAGCAGGGTGGCCAGCAGCGCGACCGCGTAGACCGCGAAGACGGCCGTCATCACCCAGGGCGCGAGCCCCAGATCCACCTGCAGGCCGGGATAGAAGGGCGAGGGGGCGCTGGCCCCCGCCATCATCACCACGACCGCCCCGAGCGCCAGCCCGGCGCCGAGCCGCCGTCCCGCGAGGACGCCTGTCGTCGCCCCGCTCACTACCTCTGTCGACATCATCACTCCCTTCAATGGTTCGAAGATTTTCAAACCATCGAAGGAGCGTACGTGCCTTCTCTCGACTGTGCAACTATTATCGAACCATGAGTTCTTCCCCGGACCTTCCACATCCTGAGCGGTCGGAGATCTCACTGACCGGTGTGCTCTTCGCGCTCAGCGACCCCGAGCGCCTGGCGATCGCCCGCCAGCTGGTCGACGGACCTCTCGACATGGCGGAGTGCCACCTGAGCAACCCGAACGTGCCGAAGTCGACGAAGTCCCACCTGATGAAGGTGCTGCGTACGTCCGGGGTGGTGCGCAACGAGGCCAACGGTCGCGCCCGGCGACTCTCGCTGCGCCGCGAGGACCTCGACGCGAAGTTCCCGGGTCTGCTCGACGCCGTGCTCTCCGCCGAGACGTAGCCGCGAGCCTAGCGACGCCGCCAGGGCGCCGGACGGCCGTGCAGGAACCACTCCATGTTGCGGGTGATCCACGGCAACCCGAAGTAGGTCATGAACGGGAGCGTCACGGCCATCACGCCGAGCACCTTCAGCGGCAGGGCCCACCCCTCGACCAGCGGCCCGAGCGCCCAGTTCGCGAGCAGACTCACCGGGAAGAACATCAGGAAGATCGTGATCGTCTGCTTCCACCGCGGCGGCGCGGTCGCGACGCCGGAGACCTGCTCGACGTCGTAGGTGGAGGGCGGGTCGAACCAGCCCTCGATCCCGGTACGCCGCTCGACGGTGGTCTCCTCGACGAACGGCTCGCCCGCGCCCAGCCACCAGCCGCGCTGACGGCTGTTGTCCCAGCGACCCAGCGTCTCGTGGGAGTCGAAGCGGTAGAGCAGGTGCCACTGGTCGGACTCCGGCGCCGGCCGCACCCAGCCCGCACCCAGGAAGCCCGGGAACTCGCTGGCCAACCGGATCCCGGCCTGCATCCAGGCGACCATCTCGTCGCGACGCTCGACGGAGACTCGACGAGCGATGGTCACGGTTACCGGATCTGACATGCCGCCATCGTCGCAGTCACCACCCTCGCGTCCCCAGCCCTCGCATAGGTTGGCGGTATGTCTGTGGTGAAGATCAATGCCATCCGCGTCCCCGAGGGCGCGGGCCCGGAGCTCGAGAAGCGGTTCGCGGCGCGGGCCGGCACCGTCGAGAAGTCGCCGGGGTTCCTCGGCTTCCAGCTGCTGCGCCCGGTCGCCGGCGACGACCGCTACTTCGTGGTGACGCAGTGGGACTCGGAGGAGTCCTTCGCGGCCTGGCGCGACGGTGACGCCCGTGCCGCCCACGCGACCCCGCCGGGCGAGGAGCCGCGCAAGCCGGTCGCCACCGGGGCCGACCTGCTGGAGTTCGAGGTCGCGCTGGACGTCAAGCCTTCGTAGCCGATCAGGCCGGCGTGACGTCGGAGACGCCGGGGATGCTCACGCCTCCCCGGCGCACCAGCGCCTGCTCGCCCTTCTGCACGACCTTGTAGAACGGCTCGCTCCGCCCGCGCAGCACCGGCGTGGCGCCGAGCAGCGACAACCGGCCGTGGGCGAGGCGGCTGGCGGTGCGTACCGCCCGCCATCTCGCCTCGTCCGCGTCCGACCACGGGATGCGGTAGCGCTCCCGGACCAGCGGCGGAAGGCTGCCTTGGACGACGGTGCGCAGCGTCGCCGAGGTCGCCGAGCCACCGGGCAGGTAGTAGCCGGCGGTGCCGGCGATGTGGCGCCCGACCAGCCGCGCCTCCTCGACCAGGTGCGGCTCGTCGGAGGCGAGCCAGGCGTCGAAGCGACGCCGGAAGTCGGGGTACGAAGCGGGCGCCGCCGACGCCGGCATCCCGAACAGACCGGCCCAGGTCACGAACCCCTCGAAGAGCTCCTCGCGCTCGTCCGGCCGGAGCGGGCGGACCAGCGCGTCGTACATGAACTCGACCGCGTCCAGCGCGAACGCCGCCGTCCACCACATCAGGCCGGGGTCGGCCGCCGAGTAGTGCGCCCCCACCGGATGGGCCGGGCCGCCGTCGACCTCCATGGTGCCCTCGACCGGCACGTGGCGGCGTGCGGTGAACGCGAGCGCACGGTCGGCCTCTTCCTTGGCGCCGAGGAAGACCGTCTCCATCAGCCGCGCGGTCAGCGCCAGCCGGGTGTAGGGCGTCGCCCGGTGGGCGGTGTGTTGCGCGGTGCCGACGAAGAGCCGGGGATGCAGACCGCCGATCACCAGCGCCCGCTGCCCCCAGGTCAGCCCGACGGCCCGCTGCCGCATCGCACGGACCACCATCGAATCAGCAGCGAAATACCCCGGCATACCGACAGTCTCCCGTCGGCCGTCGCCCCTGTCGAGACCGTCGTCCCACCGAAGGCCGAGCCGGTCGAAACCCACCCCCACCGGAGGTCGAGCCTGTCGAGACCCCTGTCCCCCGGAGGTCGAGCCTGTCGAGACCCGCGATCACAGCGCCGGTACGACGCACTCCCTGGTCAGCGGCGCGAACTCGGCCCCGTCAGCGATCTCGCCGGGACTCGCCCAGCGCAGCTCCGCGATCTCGGCGGCCGCGTCCGGGGCGACCTCGCCCGCCCACGTGAAGACCGTCGAGCGCAGCAGATGACCCGGCTCGTTGGCCGCATCACCCTCGAACTCACCGAGCAGCGCGAGCTCCTCGACCCGGAGACGTACGCCGAGCTCCTCCGCCACCTCACGGACGGCCGCCTCCGCGGCCGACTCCCCCGGCTCCAGCTTCCCGCCGGGGAGCATGAACTTGGAGGTGCCGTTCTTGCGGACGGTCAGCAGTCGCCCCTCCGCGTCACGGAAGACGACGGCCGCCACGGTGATGACGGGGTCGACGACCGGGCCGGAGACAGAGCCGGCGACGGTGCTCAGAGGATCTCCCCGGGCGCGTAGGCGGCGGCCTCGGGGTGGCGGGCGGTGACGGCCTCGACCCGGCGTACGACCTCCTGGACCTGCGCCACCGCGGCTCCGGTGAACTCGATCGGCTCGGCGACGAGCGACTGGATCTGCTCCTCGGTCAGCCCGAGGCGGGAGTCGGCGCCGAGCTTGGCGAAGACGTCGTTCTCGGCCTGCCCCTTGCGCATCGACAGCGCGGTGCCGACCGCGGCCTCCTTGATCGCCTCGTGGGCCTCCTCGCGGCCGACGCCGTTGCGGACGGCGGCCATCAGGACCTTGGTGGTGGCCAGGAACGGCAGGTAGCGGTCGAGCTCGCGCTGGATGACGGCCGGGAACGCGCCGAACTCGTCGAGCACGGTCAGGAAGGTCTGGAAGAGACCGTCGGCGGCGAAGAAGGCGTCCGGGAGCGCGACCCGGCGCACGACCGAGTCGGAGACGTCGCCCTCGTTCCACTGGTCACCGGCGAGCTCGGAGATCATCGAGAGGTAGCCCCGCAGCACGACCGAGAGGCCGTTGACCCGCTCGGTGGAGCGCGAGTTCATCTTGTGAGGCATCGCGCTCGAGCCGACCTGGCCCTCCTTGAAGCCCTCGGTGACCAGCTCGTTGCCGGCCATCAGCCGGATCGTCGTGGACAGGTTGGAGGGGCCGGAGACCAGCTGGACCAGCGCCGAGACCGCGTCGAAGTCGAGGGAGCGCGGGTAGACCTGGCCGACGCTGGTGAAGACGTTCTCGAAGCCGAGGTGGGACGCGACCCGCTCCTCGAGGGCGGCCAGCTTGCTCTCGTCGCCGTCGAGCAGGTCGAGCATGTCCTGGGCGGTGCCCATCGGGCCCTTGATCCCGCGCAGCGGGTAGCGGGCGATGAGCTCCTCGACCCGCTGCAGCGCGACCAGCATCTCGTCGACGACGGTCGCGAACCGCTTGCCGAGGGTCGTCGCCTGGGCGGCGACGTTGTGGGAGCGGCCGGCCATCACGGTGGCTTCATGCTCGGTCGCGAGGCGGGCCAGGCGGGCCAGCGTCGCGACGGCGCGGTCTCGGATCACCTTCAGGCTGGAGAGGACCTGGAGCTGCTCGACGTTCTCGGTGAGGTCGCGCGAGGTCATCCCCTTGTGGATGTGCTCGTGGCCGGCCAGCGCGGCGAACTCCTCGATCCGCGCCTTCACGTCGTGGCGGGTCACCCGCTCACGCGCCGCGATCGAGTCGAGGTCGACGTCGTCGACGACCTTCTCGTACGCCTCCACGACCCCGTCGGGGACGTCGATGCCGAGATCCCTCTGAGCCTTGAGCACCGCGATCCAGAGCTGACGCTCCAGCACGATCTTGTGCTCGGGACTCCAGATCCCGGCGAGGTCGGCAGCGGCATAGCGGTTGGCGAGAACGTTGGGCACCACAGTCACGGCCGACATTCTCCCATGCCCCGGCCCCCACCCCGTTAACGTGACCGTATGGCCCTGCGAATCCTCGCCAGCCGGCCCGACCCGGCGATCTACACCCTGCCCTGGTCCCTCCCGCTGGAGGAGTGGCCGGACGACGTCGTGGTGCCGCTGACCCGCGGGCTGAGCCGCCACGTCGTCCGCATCGTGCGGGTGCGCGGCAACGTCTACGCGGTCAAGGAGACCCAGGCCGACATCGCCCGGCGCGAATACAACATGCTGCGCGAACTGCAGCGCCTCGGCCTGCCGACGGTGGTCCCCAAGTGTGTCGTCACCGGCCGCAAGGACCACGACGGCGAGGAGCTCGGCGCCGCGCTGATGACCGACCACCTCACCTACTCGCTCCCCTACCGCGCCCTCTTCGAGCGGGGGCTGGCCGCCGACCGGCTCCCCAGCCTCATCGACGCGCTCGTCGTCCTGCTCGTCCGGCTCCACCTGGCCGGCTTCTACTGGGGCGACGTATCCCTCTCGAACGTCCTCTTCGTGCGCGACGCCGCCGGCTTCGCCGCCTTCCTGGTCGACGCCGAGACCGGTGAGCTCAAGCAGGAGCTCTCCGACCGACTGCGGGAGTACGACCTCGACGTCGCCTACCAGAACATCTACGGCGAGCTGCTCGACCTGCAGGCGAGCGAGTCGCTGCCGGAGGCCTTCCCGATCGACGCGATCGTCGAACGGCTGCAGGACCGCTACGACGCGCTGTGGCGCGAGCTCACCGAGGAGCAGGTCTTCTCGGCCGAGGAGATGTGGCACATCGAGCAGCGGATCGAGCGCCTCCACGACCTCGGCTTCGACGTCGAGGAGCTCGACATCACCACCAGCGAGGACGGCGACACCGTCGCCCTCCGGCCGCGGGTGGTCGAGCTCGGCCACCACCGCCGCGAGCTGCGCAACCTCACCGGCCTCGACGTCCAGGACGCCCAGGCGCGGCGGATCCTCAACGACATCGCCGCCTACCGCGCCACCCGCGAGCTCGGCGACCTGCCGATCGAGGTCGCCGCGAGCCGCTGGCGCCGAGAGATCTACGAGCCCATCGTGGCCATGCGCCCGCCCGGCGCCGCAGCCAAGCTCACCCCGGCGCAGATGTTCCACGAGATCCTCGAGCACCGCTGGGTGCTCTCCCAGTTCGCCGGCGAGTGGGTCAAGCTCATCAACGCGGCCGAGTCCTACTACGAGGACGTCATCGCGCACCGGCCCGACGAGGCGGTCACGCCACCGCCGGAAGAGTGACCGCAGGGTCGTGAACCTCAGAGTGACCCATGGACCACGCTCGGGTTCACAACCCGAACGCGCATAAGGTGGGCGCGTGAAGATCCTCGTCGTCGGCACCGGTGGTCGTGAGCACGCGCTCGCGCTGAAGCTCTCCCAGGAAGGGAACGAGGTGTACGCCGCGCCCGGGAACCCGGGCATCGCGGAGTTCGCCACGCTGCGGGAGGTCGACATCATGTCCGGTCCCGCGGTGGCCGCGCTCGCCGAGGAGCTGGGTGCGGACCTGGTCGTCGTCGGCCCCGAGGCGCCGCTCGTCGCGGGTGTCGCCGACGCCGTCCGAGAAGCCGGGATCGCGGTCTTCGGGCCGTCCGGTGCGGCCGCGCGGCTCGAGGGGTCCAAGGCGTTCTCCAAGGACGTGATGTCCGCCGCCGGCGTGCCGACCGCCGGATCGCGGGTGGCGACCACGCCCGAGGAGGCCGCCGCGGCGCTGGACGAGTTCGGGGCTCCGTACGTCGTGAAGGACGATGCGCTCGCCGCCGGCAAGGGTGTCGTCGTCACGCGTGACCGCGACGAGGCGCTGGCGCACGCCGCGGCCTGCGAGCGCGTCGTCATCGAGGAGTTCCTCGACGGCCCCGAGGTATCCCTGTTCGCCATCTGCGACGGGTCGCGCGCCTACGCGCTGCAGCCCGCCCAGGACTTCAAGCGGATCTTCGACGGCGGCAAGGGCGGCAACACCGGCGGGATGGGCGCTTACTCACCGCTGCCGTGGGCGCAGCCCGACCTCGCCGAGGTCGTGCTGGCGACCGTGGTCGAGCCGACCCTGGCCGAGATGGAGAAGCGAGGCGCTCCGTTCGTCGGGTGCCTCTACGTCGGGCTCTCGCTCACGGCGAAGGGGCCGAAGGTGATCGAGTTCAACTGCCGCTTCGGCGACCCCGACTCCCAGCCCGTGCTCGCGCTCCTGGAGTCCTCGCTCGGCGACCTGTTGCTCGCGGCGGCCACCGGCGCACTGGACACGGTCGAGGCGCCGACCTTCTCCGACGGTGCCTCGGTCACGGTCGTGCTGGCCTCGGCCGGCTACCCCGAGTCCTCCTCGAAGGGCGACCTCATCACCGGCGTCGGCAACGCCAACTCCGTCAACGACGTCGACGTCATCCACGCCGGCACCGCGATCGTCGACGCCTCCACCCCCGAGGAGCCGGGTCACCGCCACCTCGTCACTGCCGGCGGCCGCGTGCTGGCCGTCCGGGCGAAGGGCTACGACATCGACGACGCGCGCTCGCGGGCGTACGCCGCCGCCGACCTGATCTCGTTCGACGGTCTCCAGCGTCGTTCCGACATCGCGGCCGAACCTCTCGGTGTCGTCGAGGGCGCCTCGCTGCTTTGAGCGAGGCGTAGCCTGCCGGACATGACCTGGGTCGTGTTCGGCGTCGCCGTCGTCGCCGTGCTCGGACTGATGATCGCGGCAGGAACCAGGCTCCTCCGCTCGTCGCGACGCGGCGTCTCCTCCGGTATCGGCGACGGCCTCGGTAGCTTCATCGACGTCTTCGACCCCGGCAACGCCCGCGCCGCGCGGGAGCTGAAGGAGCAGGACAACATCGGCCACGTGGTCCCCTCACCTGACGGCGATCGTCCCCGCGAGGTGGACCTGCGCGCCGGACGGATCACCATCCGACGCCCGACGAGCTGACCTCACGCCGCGAGCGGCACGCCCAGCGCACGCAGGTCTCGCCCCACCCGCTCCGGCTCGTCGCGGAGCTCACGGGCTGTGCAGCGGACGATGATCCGATCGGGGGCGGTGAGTGCCCGCTGCCGCGCCAGGTCGTCCTCCCAGTGCTCGATCTCCATGTGGAACCCACCATCGACCTCCAGCACGAGGATTCGGCCGCTGGGAAGCCGCCACTCGCAGTCGGTGTAGCGGACCCGCCCGTCGGCATCGCGGCGCTTCACCTGGCGCGTCGGTCTGGCCAGCCCGAGGTCGCGGCACATCCGCCGAACATCCATCTCCGCAAGCGACTGAGCACCTCCCTCGATGTCTTCGACAGCCCGTCGCAACGTCGCGGCGCGCCTCAGCGGCGCCAGTCGATCCAGCCACTCCAGCAGGCGCTGCGGGCTGGTGAGCTGTTGCTGGACCGCGGCTGCGAGCACGCCCTGAGCCGACCGCTCCGACCGGTCGGAGGCGGCGAAGAGCAGCACCGCCGGCTCGACGCGGCATCGTGGCGGCGAGCCGACGGATCGCAACCGTCGCCGGCTCCGCACGAACCCGACGCCGTCGAGCGCACTCGGCCGGCCGCGCTCATACGGCACGAGGACGGTGATCTGGTCCCGATCCCAGTTCCTCAGGCCGGCGAGCGAGGCCGCGGTGAGCCCACCGGCCATCGCGCCGGGGCCGGCGTGCAGCACTGCGTTCCAGATCCGCTGCTCGTCCGTGAGCTCGCCGGTGACAGTCGCGACCACGGTCGGCGACAGCAGTTGCCAGCGCTCGGACGCGACGCGGTGCGCGATGCTCCATCTCGTCATCCCGACGGGTGATCAACCCGGCCTGCGCGGCCGCGACCGCTCGCCATCCCTGCTCCTTCATGCGAACACGAGACCTCGGGAAACGGGATGCCGCAACGCCAAAGAGGGAGGGCTGTGGAAAACGCCGAGCTGTGAAGCTGAGCGTGATCTATGGGCCACGCTCAGCTTCACAACCTCAGGTCAGCGAGTTGATGATGACCGTCTCGTCCCGCGCCGGGCCGACTCCGATGACGGACATGGGGGCGCCGGAGATCTCCTCGACGTACTTCACGTAGGCCTGGGCGTTGGCGGGCAGATCGTCGAACGACCGGGCGCCGGAGATGTCTTCCTTCCAGCCGGGCAGCATCTCGTAGATCGGCTTGGCGTGGTGGAAGTCGGACTGGTTGACGGGCATCTCGTCGTGGCGGACGCCGTCGACGTCGTAGGCCACGCAGACCGGGATCTCGTCGAGGCCGCCGAGGACGTCGAGCTTGGTGAGGACGAAGTCGGTGACGCCGTTGACGCGGGCGGCGTAGCGGGCGATGACGGCGTCGTACCAGCCGCAGCGGCGCGGGCGGCCGGTGGTGGTGCCGAACTCGTGGCCGTTGTCGCGCAGGTAGTCGCCGGAGGCGTCGAAGAGCTCGGTCGGGAACGGGCCCTCGCCCACGCGGGTGGTGTAGGCCTTCACGATCGCGACCACGCGGTCGATGCGGGTCGGCGGGATGCCGGAGCCGGTGCAGGCACCGCCCGAGGTGGCGTTGGAGGAGGTCACGAACGGGTAGGTGCCGTGGTCGACGTCGAGCAGGGTCGCCTGGCCGCCCTCGAGCAGCACGGTCTCGCCCTTGTCGAGCGCCTCGTGGAGCAGCAGGCCGGTGTCGCAGACCATCGGCGCGATGCGGTCGGCGTAGGAGAGCAGGTCCTCGACGATCGCGTCGACGGTGAAGCCGCGGCGGTTGTAGATCTTGGAGAGCACCTGGTTCTTCAGCTCGAGCGCGCCCTCGACCTTGCCGCGCAGGATCTTCTCGTCGAAGAGGTCCTGGACGCGGATGCCGACACGGTTGACCTTGTCGGCGTAGGTCGGGCCGATGCCGCGGCCGGTGGTGCCGATCTTGCGGGACCCGAGGAACCGCTCGGTGACCTTGTCGAGCTGGCGGTTGTAGTCGGCGATGACATGGGCGCTGGCGGAGAGCTTCAGCTTGGTGATGTCGACGCCGCGCTCCTCCAGACCGTTGAGCTCCTCGAAGAGGACGGCGAGGTCGACGACGACGCCGTTGCCGATCACCGGCGTCACGCCCGGGGTCAGGATGCCGCTGGGCAGCAGGTGGAGGGCGTACTTCTCGCTCGGGCCGTTCTCCTGGGGGATCACCACCGTGTGACCCGCGTTGTTGCCGCCGTTGAACTTCACGACGTAGTCGACGTGCTCACCGAGAAGGTCGGTCGCCTTGCCCTTGCCTTCGTCGCCCCACTGGGCTCCGATGATCGTGATCGCGGGCATGTGTTGCTCCTTCGCTGCGGACGGAGTCCCTCCGCCTTCCGGCGGCTGCTCGACGCACCATTCAATTAGTGTGTGTGTGCTGAATCCATCTGAAATGCAGAAAACCCCGGCAAGACCAGGGCTCTTGCGACAACACACTAGCAAGACGTACGCCTCCGGGTCACAACGAAGCGCGCCGGTGGACGTGATCCTCAGTCGATCCAGTGGCGCCGGGCGGCCTCCACACCGGCCTCGAAACGGGAGGTCGCGTTGAGCTCCTCGAGCAGCTCGGCGACCCTTCGACGGACCGTACGCAGCGAGACCCCGAGCCGCCGGGCGATCTGCTCGTCCTGGGCGCCGCTGGCCAGCTCGGCGAGCAGCAGGCGGCGTTCGGCCGACGGCTCCTCGTCGAGACCGTCGACCGGCATCGCCCGTCGCCAGAGCTCCTCGTAGTAGTTGGTGACGACCTCGACGATGCCGCGCTGGCGCACGTTGACCATCGGCTGCTGGACCGGACCGAGCGGGTCCGGGAACATCGCATGGGTGCTGCCGACCACCATCAGGTGGGTGGAGACGCGCGGCAGGATGCGGATCTCCTCGCCGATCTCGGCGCGCATCCGCAGCACGTCGGGCGAGTTCTTCCACGCCGTCGCCGGGTAGATGCCGCGGCAGCGGCGGCCTGCCTTGATGGTGGCCTCGATGACCGAGATGAACCGCATCTCCGAGGGGTGCACGGTCACCGACGGGCGCAGCCACATCATCTCCCCTGAGGTCGCCGAGACGAGCCGCTCGAAGGTCTCGGGGGTGAACTCGGTGGCGATCACCTCGCCGTCGATCGGGTGTTCCTCGCCGATCGGACCTGGGATCCGGGCGGCGGTGCCGGCGACGTAGGGCACCGACTGGGAGATCTTGAGCAGGTGGTCGTGGGCGTCCTGGGCCCTGGTCGCGGCGCGCTCCAGCATGTGGGCGACCACCGCGGGCGGGCTGAGCACGGTCAGCGTCTCGCCGACGCAGATGACGCCGCTCTCGATCAGCGGCGCGGCCTCCTGTCTCAGCTCCTCCTCGGAGGTCGAGAGCGTCGCCGCCACGACCACCAACGGCCAGCCGTTGAGCGGAAGCAGGCGGCTGTAGAGCTGTGCCGAGCCCGGGTCGAACCCGAGCGCGGTCATCAGCGTCTGCGACCGGCCGATCTCCATACCTGGCACTCTAGATGCTCAGGAAGCGCCGCTCGCCTCAGCGTCACTCCGAGCGTGGATCTCGACCCGCCCGTCGCCACCGCTCGCACGCTCGCGGTAGCGGGGCTCGCTCGATCCCTTCGGGTCGGCGGAGCGAGCAGGCTCGCCCCGCCGCCTCAGGCCTCCGGCTTGAGCAGCGGGAAGAGGATCGTCTCCCGGATCCCGGCGCCGGTGAAGAGCATGATCATCCGGTCGAGCCCGAAGCCCATGCCACCCATCGGCGGGGCGCCGTACTCCAGCGCGCGCAGGAAGTCCTCGTCGAGCTGCATCGCCTCGGGGTCGCCGCCGGCGGCCATCAGCGACTGGGCAGTGAGGATCTCGCGCTGCACGACCGGGTCGATCAGCTCGGTGAAGCCGGTGCCGCGCTCGACACCGCCGATGATCAGGTCCCAGGCGAGCACCTGGCGCGGCTCGTCGTCATTGAGCCGGGCCAGCGGCTGGGCGATGGCCGGGAAGTCGCACAGGAAGGTCGGCTGCAGCAGGTGGGGCTCGACCAGCTCGCCGCACAGCTCCATGACGACCTTGCCGGCCTCCCAGGCCGGGTCGAGCTCGACGCCGTGCTTGTCGGCGATGGCCCGCAGCGTGTCCAGGTCGGTGTCGGGGGTGACCTCGACGCCGACCGCTTCAGAGACGCCCTGGTAGACCGGGAGCCACGTCCACTCGCCGTCGAGGTCGATGACCTGCGTCTCGCCGGTCTCGCCCGTCGACACCTCGATCTGGCGCGAGCCGACCGCGTCGGCGGCGGCGAGGAAGAGGCCCTTGAGCATCTCGGCGATGGTGAACTGGTCGCCGTAGGCCTGGTAGGCCTCGACCATCGTGAACTCGGGGCTGTGGGTCGAGTCGACACCCTCGTTGCGGAAGATGCGGCCGATCTCGTAGACCTTGTCGACGCCGCCGACGACAGCCTTCTTGAGGTTGAGCTCGAGCGCGATCCGCAGCGACATCTGCTGGTCGAAGGCGTTCATGTGGGTGTTGAACGGACGCGCGTGGGCGCCGCCGTGGATGAGCTGCAGGACCGGCGTCTCGACCTCGAGGTAGCCGTCGTCCTCCAGGCGGCGGCGCACCGCCTGGGTGATCGCCGCACGGGTGCGGACCATGTCGCGCGCCTCCTGGCGCACGATCAGGTCGGCGTAGCGCTGGCGGACGCGCGCCTCCTCGGAGAGGTCCTTGTGGAGCACCGGCAGCGGGCGCAGCGCCTTGGAGGCCATCTGCCAGCTCGAGGCCATGATGGACAGCTCGCCGCGACGCGAGGAGATGACCCGGCCGGTGACGGCGACGTGGTCACCGAGGTCGACCAGGCTCTTCCACTCGGCCAGCGCCTCCTCGCCCACCTCGGCGAGCGAGAGCATCACCTGGAGGCGGGTGCCGATGCCCTCCTGCAGCGTCGCGAAGGCGAGCTTGCCGGTGTTGCGGACGAACATGACCCGGCCGGCGACGGTGACCACGTCCTGGGTCTCCTCGCCGGCCTCGAGCTCGTCCGCGTAGGCCTCGCGCACCTCGGCGAGCGTGTGGGTGCGGCCGACCTCGATGGCGTACGCCTTCTTGCCCTCGGCCAGCAGGCGCTCGCGCTTCTCGCGGCGCACCATGCTCTGCTCGTCGAAGCTGGGCTCGTCGGGGCCCGGGACAGCGGCGTCGGTGGTCTGCTCAGTCACAGGGCAAGGCTAGGCGAAATCGCTGGTCCTACGCGATTCGGTAAGTCACCCCAGAAGGGTGTCGTACGCCGTCGGGCTGCTGTCGCGGAGGAACTCGCTGCAGCGCTCCCACTCCTCGGTCTCACCGATCGCCTTGGCCTGCTCGGCGAGGAGGGCGAGGCTGGTCAGGAACCCGCGATTGGGCTCGTGCTCCCACGGCACCGGGCCGTGGCCCTTCCAGCCGTTGCGGCGGAGCATGTCGAGCGAGCGGTGGTAGCCGACGCGGGCGTAGGCGTAGATGGTCACGTCCTCGGCGCCGGACTCCTTGGCGGCGGTGGCGAGGGCGGCCCAGGCGGCGGGCGAGGCCGGGTGGTTGCGGACGACCTCGGCGGGATCGGTGCCGGCGGTCAGCTCGTCGGTCGCGGGGTCGGCGGGGAGGTGGGTCGGCGGCGGGCCGGCCATCAGGTCCTGGTGCGTCATGACCACCATTGTGCCCGTCGTCACCGACAGCTCCTCGGCGGGCAGAGCGATCCCGGGAATGTGGGTGGTCGGGTGTTGACTGTGACCATGACCCAGACGACCGGCGCCCCGACCTCGGCCACGACCGAGCATCCCTGGCGGGCGCTGTTCGCGCTGTGCATCGGCTTCTTCATGCTGCTGGTCGACATGACGATCGTGACCGTCGCGACGCCCGACATCATGGCCGAGCTCGACGCCAGCGCCAACGCCGTGCTCTGGGTGACCAGCGCCTACATGCTGACCTACGCCATCCCGGTGCTGATCATGGGCCGGCTCGGTGACCGGTTCGGCCCGAAGTGGGTCTACCTCGCCGGTCTGGCCGTCTTCACGGTCTCCTCGCTGTGGTGCGGGCTCGCCGGGAGCATCGAGTCGCTGGTGGCCGCTCGGGCCGTGCAGGGGCTCGGTGCGGCGATGATGACGCCGCAGACGATGGCGACGATCACCCGGATCTTCCCGTCCGAGCGCCGCGGCTCGGCGATGGCGCTGTGGGGCGCCACCGCCGGCATCGCGACGCTGGTCGGGCCGCTGGCCGGTGGTGCGCTGGTCGCCGCCGGCGGCTGGGAGTGGATCTTCTTCGTCAACGTGCCGATCGGCGTCGTCGCGATCGTCCTCAACTGGATCCTCGTCCCCCGGCTGGAGACCCATGCCCACGTCTTCGACTGGCTCGGGGTGGTGCTCAGCGGCGTCGGGATGTTCTGCGTCGTCTTCGGCCTGCAGAACGGCGAGCAGCGCGGGTGGGACCTTCTCACCTGGGCCCTCGTGATCGGTGGTGTCGCGATCATGGGGCTCTTCGTGTGGTGGCAGGCGCGCAACCGCAAGGAGCCGCTGGTGCCGCTGCACATCTTCACCGACCGCAACTTCTCCGTCTCCAGCCTGGCGATCTCCACGATGGGCTTCGCCGCCGTCGCCCAGGGCTTCCCCCTGATGCTCTACGCCCAGCTGGTCCGCGGCTACACCGCTCTCGAGGCCTCGCTGCTGCTGGTGCCGATGGCCGCGGTCTCCTTCGTCGCCGCGCCGTTCGTCGGCCGGCTGACCGACCGGATGCACCCGCGCCTGCTCACCGGCGCCGCGTTCTTCCTCTGCTCCGTCTCGCTCTTCTGGCTCTCGGTGCCGATGACCGTCGACTCCCCGTTGTGGCAGCTGCTGCTGCCGATGGCGGTCTTCGGGCTCGGCTCGGCGGCGGTCTGGTCACCGCTGGCCGCGACCGCCACCCGCAACGTGCCGATGCGTGTGGCCGGGGCCGGCTCCGGGGTCTACAACGCCACCCGGCTGGTCGGCTCGGTGATCGGCTCTGCCGCGGTCGCCGTGCTCATCGACCTCCGTCTCAACGCCCACGGGCTGGGCGGGTCGCTGGCGGGCGGGCACGAGAACGCGACCGGTTCCGCCATCCCGCCGGCGGTCGCCTCGAAGTTCGCCGAGTCGATGTCCGAGGTGATGCTGCTGCCGGCGGTCGCGCTGGCGGTCGGGTTCGTCGCGGTGCTCTTCTTCACGACTCCGCGCCACATGGCGAAGCCGGCGAGCCCGGCGGCTCCCGCGAGCCCGGCGGTCTAGGAGAGCGCGACCGAGAGCGGCAGCCCGCGGCACGGGATCATGTCGCGCGCGGTGGTCAGCGGGTCACCGGTGGCCAGCTGCGGGTCGGCGGAGACGACCGCCTTGCCGGCGCCGTTGACCAGCGTCGCGCCCGCCTCGCGCAGCCCGGGCAGCAACATCGTCTCCAGCGTCTCGATCAGGGTGTCCGCCCCGGCGACGCCGACCATGCGGCCGCCCGCGTAGACCGGCATCGTCGTGGTCATGACGTACTCGTCGGTGCAGACGAAGTCGACGTACGGCCCGACGAGGGTCATCTCGCCGGTGCGCTCGGGGGTGCGGTACCACGGCTGGCGGGTGTAGTCGATCGCCTCTCCTGTGGCCGGCGCATCGGCGTCGCCGAGGAACTCGCGCTCCTCCCCTTGCCACCAGGCGAGGTAGAGGCGGCGGTCGCTGAGCACGCCCGGGGTGACCACGAAGCCGCCGCCGACGAGGTTGGGGTTGCGCAGGAACGTCAGCGACCCGGGCTCGAGCCGGTCTCGCAGCGCGGCAGCGGTGACCTGGCCGGCTTCGAAGAGGGCGGTCACCTCGCTGCGTACGCGCTCGAGCTCGGTCACGATCGGCCCGAAATGCTGCTCGACCTGGGTCACGCAGTCGATCGGGGTCATCGTCTCGGTCATCGTCGCACCGCCTCATGGATCTCGGCCAAGCGTTCGAGGGAGTGAGCGATGTGCTCACGTACGCTCTCGCGTGCTCTGACAGCATCCCCCGAAGCGAGGGCATCGACAAGCTCCTGATGACGGATCGCCGTCGCCTCCCGGAAGCCCGGCTCGTTGAGCGGGATCCGGAGCAGCGCACCGAAGTCGGCCTCCTGGCGGACGACCTCGCGGGTCATCCGGGCCGACTGCGTCAGCGCGGCCACCGAGAGGTAGAGCTCGCTGTCGGCGCTGCGCCAGCGCGCCACGTCGCTGACGTTGAGCGGGATCAGCAGGTCACGCAGGTCCTCGACCTCGTCAGGGTCGGTACGCTCCGCCGCGATCTCCGCGCACCCGGCCAGCACCACCTGGTAGAAGGTCGCCCGGTCGCGCAGCTCGATCCGCGACATCGCCGCGAGCCGGTCCTCGACCAGGTCTACGCTCTTCGGAGCACGGACGAACGACCCGCCACCGCGACCACGCGACGTCACCACCAGACCTTTCGCGCGCAGCGCGACCAGTGCCTCCCGCGCCGTCACCGTCGCGACGCCGAGCATCTGGGCGAGCTCGGGCTCGCTCGGCAGCCGCTCGCCATGAGCGAGCACTCCGGAGCGGATCGCCTCGGCCAGCCGGTTCTCGACGCGTGTCGCTCGGCCCTCGTCGCCGATCGGGGCGAAGATGGCCGCACGGGCTCGTGACGTCATGACGCGCACATCCGAGACTCTAATGTATGGATCCAGATGTTTCGTCTGACAGTTGTGTTCGATTCTGTTCGAATCGGCACGGTTTTTTATGAATTTCGCCTTAACTTTCTGGATTCGCGGGCGTTTCTATGCCTAACCTGAGCGCACGGCCGAAGCAAACTTGAGTCGGTCGCCCAAGATCGTCGGATGTCCAGGGCTTGTGGGGGGCGCTGGGCATCCGACTCCTTGGTTTTGCGGTTCGCCCGAGCCTTCCCGTCCCGGTGGTCGAGCCCGTCGAGGCCCGCCCGCTCACCGAGGTACCTCGGTGAACAGTCACCTCCCTCGGCGAACTCCACCAAGGAAGTGCATGCGCACCGACGTAACTCGGTGAACGGCCGGGGCGGGGCGGCCGAGGCGGATGCTGACCGAGGTACCTCGGTGAACAGTCACCTCCCTCGGCGAACTCCACGAAGGAAGTGCGCGCTCGCCGAGGTAACTCGGTGAACGGCCCGGCCAGCCGAGGGGTGGTGCGTAGCGAAGTACCTCGGGCGAGCGTCCGGCCGCGCCGAGCGCAACCGTTCCAGTACGCAACAGGGCGGGAAGAGCCTCTCGACTCTTCCCGCCCTGTCTTTCAGCGTGTGATCGGTCAGAACACCGCAGCGACGGCGCTGGTCAGCGAGTCACCGATCTTCTCGAGCAGGTTGCGGTCGTCCTCCTCGGCAGGAGTCTCCTCCTCCTCGGCGGCGTCCTCGGTGGCCTTCTCAGCGGGGCTCTCCGACTTGGTCGGCTCCGCCTCCTCGACAGGCTCCTCGGACTTCTCCTCAACCGGGGCCTCGGACTGCTTCTCGTCGCCACCCGGCAGAACCTTGTCCAGACCCGGGAGCAGCGGCGACTTCTCCTCGGACGGCTCCTCCGAGGGCTCCTCGGACGGCTCCGTCGAGCTCGGCTCGTCGGCCGGAGCGTCGGACCTGTCCTTGCCCGGAGTGCTCGAACGAATCGTGGGACGCTGCCGCTCCGCAGGCTCAGTCTCAGTCTCCTGACCCGTTCCGGCCTCCGAGGTGTTGCCTGCCTCGTCAGTCGCGGTTACCGCAGCGGTGATGTCGCCCGCCAACAGTGCGAGGTAATCGACATTGACGCTCGTCTCGCCTGTCACGGAACCGCGCGCCGGGAGGAGCCCCCCAGTGACCGTGACGTCGTACTTGATGGACGATGCGCGCGACTGGTTGTCAGTGCTGGCACCCCAAGACACACGGACCGTGTCGTTGTCGATGCGCTCGATCTTGACGTTTGACGGAACCTTCGGCGCCTCAGTGTCTTCAACGAGCGTGGTGCCCTTGATAGAGGCGATGCTCGACGACTTGTCGACGATGTCTACAGCAACGACGTTGAAGATGTAGGTCGTCTCAGGATCGAGGCCTTCGATGTAGAGGTCCGTTCCGTCGGTCTCGTCGGATCCACCTCGACCACCGTCTTCCGGCATCCAATTGATCTCGTAGTGGTCAACGCCAGAGTCATCGGTCGACGACTTCCACGACAGGTCAGCCGTCGTGCTCGTGATGTGCTCGATCTTCAACTGCCCCGGCTCGGACGGGTTCTCGGTGTCGTCCTTCGTCGAGCACTGAACCTCAGACCAATCGGAGTTGTTGCCATCCCTGTCGGTGGCCCTTACCTCGAACTCGTAGTCCGTGCCAGGGGTTAGCCCCTTGAACACGCCACCGAGGCCCATGGTCTCTTGCCGGTCGATGCGCGGACGACCATCGATGGTGTAAGAAACGTCCTCGTCCTTGTCGTCCTTCGCCTTCGGCCAAGACAGACGAATCTCGGTCGGGCTGAGGACCTCACACTTCACATCGCCCATGACGGGGTTGGGAGACGTGTTGTCCTCGTCGTCGCCGCCATCGTCGTCGCCACCGCCATCGCCATCGCCATCACCAGGCGGGCAGATGAGCGGAAGCCAGCAGGTCTCGTCCTCGCCTTCGTCGCCACCGTCACCCTCACCCGGGTCCGTCGGCGGGTCCGTCGGAGTCGGCTCCGGCTCCTGGCACATCGTCAGATCCGGACGGATCTCACACACGTCCACACCGGCACCCGGAGGACGAGTGTCCTCACAGGCGCTCGGGTCGAGCTCACAGGTCGGGGTGCTGCCCGAGGGGACGTTGCCCGCAGGGATGAAGGTCACGCCGGTGTTGGCGGCCGGGACGATGTCGTTCGGGTCGGCCTCGTCCGAAGCGGACTCGGACTCCGACGGCTTCTCCTCGGGCTCCAGCGTGTCAGGATCGCTGGGGAGCGAGGACTCCCCGGTCGTCGGATCCTTCTTCTCCGGCGAGCTCTGCGGGTCACCGTTGACGGTGCACGAGAACAAGACGAGCAGCAGAATCAGAATGATTGCGCCTATGACGATCCCGCCGATTGTGCGGTTTCGCGCAGTGGTTTCCATACCGAGGATGTCCCTCCCAAGATCAACGCCGAGGGGACGGTCCGACCTCAACTACCCGAGGGTCGCCGTCCAGCCAGGGCATTGAATCGCTTTACCAATGACCGGCACAACGACATAAGCCCGAGTTTGCTATGCCGTGTGCCACAACGTTTTCCGAACCGGGACCATTGGCCCATCCCCGGCGTGTTGCTCAGCCGATGGAGTTGCCCGCAGAACCGAGATGCTGGGCTCCCTCGACCACCCGAGCAGCCATTCCGGCTTCAGCGAGCTTGCCCCAGACGCGAGGATCGTACTGCTTCTTGTTTCCGACCTCGCCGTCGACCTTGAGTACGCCGTCGTAGTTGGCCAGCATGTGGCCGGCGACGGGTCGGGTGTAGGCGTACTGGGTGTCGGTGTCGATGTTCATCTTGACCACGCCGTAGGACACCGCCTCGGCGATCTCCTCGGCGCTGGAGCCCGAGCCGCCGTGGAAGACGAGGTCGAACGGCTTGGAGCCGGCGGGCAGACCCAGCTTGGCGACGACCGCGTCCTGGGCGTCGCGCAGGATCGAGGGACGGAGCTTGACGTTGCCCGGCTTGTAGACACCGTGCACGTTGCCGAAGGTGAGCGCGGTCAGGTAGCCCTCGGTGCCGAGCGCCTCGGCGGTGGCGATGGCGTCCTCGGGGGTCGAGTAGAGCTTGTCGTCGATCGCGCCGACGATGCCGTCCTCCTCGCCACCGACGACACCGACCTCGATCTCGAGCAGGATGTGGGCCGACTTGGCCAGCGCCAGCAGCTCCTCGGCGATCTGCAGGTTCTCGTCGAGCGGCACCGCGGAGCCGTCCCACATGTGGCTCTGGAACAGCGGCAGCTCACCGCGCTGGACGCGCTCGGAGGAGAGCTCGAGCAGAGGACGTACGAAGCCGTCGAGCTTGTCCTTGGGGCAGTGGTCGGTGTGCAGCGCGATGTTGACGTCGTAGGACTTGGCGACCTCGGTCGCGTAGGCCGCGAAGGCCACCGAGCCGGTCACCATGTTCTTGACCGTGGGGCCGGAGAGGTATTCCGCGCCACCTGTGGAGATCTGGATGATGCCGTCCGAGCCCGCCTCCGCGAAGCCGGCCAGCGCCGCGTTGAGCGTCTGCGACGAGGAGACGTTGATCGCCGGGAAGGCGAACCCCTTCTCCTTCGCGGTCGCGAGCATCTCGGCGTACTTCTCGGGGGTGGCGATGGGCATCTGGGGGTCTCCTTGAGATCCGTTGTCGACCGGTGCGCTGGTGGCCAGCGTAATGGGCGTTCTACCGCCCGGTACCAACGCTCGGAGTTGGATCGATCAAGCAGGACAACCGATCTGCCACGAGATCCGTATCCACAGGTGAGACTGACCTTGGAGGCATCATGGACTGGCAGGAAACCCTCGAACGGGCGATCCCCCAACCCCCGCCCGCAGGACCGGACCCGGCCGCGCTCGTGGCGGACGGGAAGAGGCTCGTACGCCGCCGGCGGATCGCCGTCGTGGCCGGCACGGTCGCCGCGGTGATCGCGGTGGTCGGCATCGGCATGGTGGTCGACCCCGCGCGCGAGCGAGCCACCCCGACGCCGCCGATCGCGTCCCAGTCAGCCGGCGAAGAGACGGCCGAGGAGGAATGGCCGCCACCTGTCGACATCCCGTTGAGCGACCTGGCACCGGTCGCCTATGACTTCGGCACCGGCGAGACCACCTTCCAGGAGGGCTGGACCGAGGTCGACCGGGTCGGCCCGCTCACGTCCGGCAACAGACTGGCGGTCGCTGCGACGGACGGCACCACGACGATCTACGCCTTCTTCGACACGCCCTACGACATCGCCTTCGTCGACGCCGCCCGCACCTCGACCGAAGATCTCCGAGCCTGGGTCGACGGCCTCATGCTGAACCCGCTCGAGCCCATCTGGGAGAACGGCGAGCTCGAGGTCGGCAGCGGCGGCTGGGATGTCGTCCGAGAGATCTCCAACCCGCTCGGTTATGACGCGCCGTGGGAATCCGCTGCGGCGATCGTCGAGCGCGACGGCGCCCAACGCTGGCTCGTCCACAGCGGCGCCCGAGTCGGGATGTCCGAGGCCGAGGCCGACATCGAGCTCTACGCGATCCCGGGCCAGACCTTCGAGGAGTGGCTGTCGGACTACGAGAAGAAGAGTCGTCCGCAACTCAGCCCCGAGCACTCCCCCTTCAGCGGAACGACGACCACCACGGTCGAGTTCGGCTCCGGCTCGGAGCTAGTCCCTGCCGAGGAGAACGTCGCGATCCTCGAGCAGGCGGCTGAGCCGGACATTGCCGACCCCGCCTTCTCCGAGCGGGCGTCACGGACCGCGGTCGCTCGCATCCAGGTCGGAGAGCAGGAGCGCTACGTCCTGGCCCGCGAGCGTGACGGCGTCACGATGGCCGTTGCGTACTCCGTCGTCCCTGCTCCGCGCGCCGAGGACCGCCGGCCGCTCACCCTCGCGGAGTTCGCCGCTGCGCTAAACCAGAGCAGCTCCCCGGGACAGGGGCTGTGGCGATGAGCGCGCACGACGAGACCTTCACCGCGTTCGTCGCCGCTCGGCGACCGCACCTGGTGCGGGTGGCGTACGCGCTGTGCGGTGACTGGCACCGGGCCGACGACCTGGTGCAGACCGCGCTGGTCAAGCTGTACGCCTCGTGGCGGCGGGTGACGCCGGGATCGGAGGAGGCGTACGTCCGGACGATCCTGGTCCGGGCGCACATCGACCAGACCCGGCGGCCGTGGTGGAAGCGGGAGCGCTCGGGCGACCTGCCGGAACGGGCGGGCCCGGCTGCGCAGACCGAGCAGGTCGAGGACCGGTCGGAGCTCTTCGAGGCCCTGCAGGCGCTGCCCGAGATGCAGCGGAAGGTGGTCGTGCTGCGCCACTGGCTGCAGCTGTCGGTCGCCGAGACGGCGCGGGAGCTCCGCATCGGCGAGGGCACCGTGAAGAGCCACTCCTCGCGCGGCCTCGCGGCGCTGCGTACCCGTATGGAGTCGGGGGACGCGTCCCGAGCCTGATCGAGCAAGAACGGTCGGGCGGGCATGCTCCTGAGCGTCCTAGCCTCAGGAGCATGCCCAAGGTCACCTACTTCACCGCGACATCGCTGGACGGCTACATCGCCGACGAGAACAACGGGCTGGAGTGGCTCTACGAGACGCCCCACGGCGACGACGAGACGTCCTGGGAGCGGCTGATGGCGGAGTCGGCGGCGCTGGTGATCGGCGCCACGACGTACCGCTGGATGATCGACCATCACCCGGAGATGCTCACTGGACCGGAGCAGTGGCAGCAGTTCTACGAGGACCGGCCGGCGTGGGTGTTCACCCATGCGACCGACCTGCCGGCGATCCAGGGGACGGAGGTGCACTTCGTGCAGGGCGACGTGCGACCGGTGTACGACGAGGTCGCGGCCACCGTCGACGGCGGGATCTGGATCGTGGGCGGCGGGGACCTGGTCGGCCAGTTCGACGACGCCCGGCTGCTCGACGAGGTCGTGGTCGGGATCTGCCCGGTCACGCTGGGGGCCGGAGCGCCGCTGCTCCCCCGCCGGATCACCAGCGAGCGGATGCGGGTTCTGGACGTGATGCGGTCCGGCGAGCAGGTGAAGATCCGCTATCAGGTGGACCGGGCCTGAGGACCCCCGCTGCCGCCCGGCCCCGAGGCCACACTCCTGTTGAAGGAGCACATCCGGGCGACCCAAAGTAAACGTTAGCGGGTCGGGCAAGGGGCGCTGGCCAGCGGGGCGTAACTCGATTACAACCACCCGAATTGACTATGCCCCGATGGGCATACCGCTGGGAAGATTCAGCGGCCACATCCGACTGAATCGAAAGCACGATCAATGACTCGTCTTCGTGCCGGCGCCGTCGCGCCTGCGCAGAAGCCGATGATGCTCCCCCTCGTCCTGGGGCTCATCGTCGGCGTCTTCTCCCTCATCGGCCTCACCCCCGCCCCCGCCGGGGCGGCCGTTGCGTCGAAGCCCAAGGTGGGCACCTGCTACAACTACGGCTGGCAGGCCTACCAGGCCATGTCGCAGACCGGCAAGAAGGTCTCCTGCGGCAAGGCCCACACCGCCAAGACGATCGCGGTGGGCAAGCTCCTCTCGGGCACGACCCGCACCGAGGCCTCCATCCTGAGGCCGGCCAGCGCGGAGCACATCTCCAAGACGTGCATCCGCGCGCTGAAGGCGAAGCTGGGCAGCACGTACGCCAAGCGCAACCAGTCGGCGTACACCACCGCCTTCTACGTGCCGAACGCCGCGCAGTTCAAGGCCGGTCAGCGCTGGTTCCGCTGCGACGTCGTGCTGCCGGGCAAGGGCTCGCTGAAGAACCTGCCGACCAACCGGTCGAAGTTCCTCGAGGGCGTCGCGCTGACCCAGCGCACGCGCGGCTGCCTGAGCGGGAAGCTCCTCGGGCCGTACTCCTGCCTGAGCTCGCACAGCTACAAGTCGATCTCCGCGGTCAAGAAGTCGGGCACGGCCTATCCCTCGATGGCGTCGTTCCAGCGCGCGGTCGCCAAGAAGTGCCCGAGCCGGACGCGAGCCTTCGTGGCCCCGAGCAAGTACGAGTGGCAGACCGGCGACCACTGGGTCGTCTGCTTCGCGAAGACCAGCAAGTGACCCGCTGATCGCTCGCCGCTTTCGGTCCCCCGGGTTTCGCCCGGGGGGCCGTTGCTTTTCACGCGCGCCCGTCAGCCGCGCCAGGTCTCCTCGCCGGAGAGGTCGGCGTGCTGGACCACCCAGGAGTGCATCGCGATGGCCGCAGCGGCGGAGGCGTTGATCGACCGGGTCGAGCCGAACTGCGCGATCGAGAAGGTGCCGTCGACACTCGCCCGGGCCTGCTCGGAGAGACCGGGGCCCTCCTGCCCGAAGAGGAAGCAGACCGACCGCGGCAGCTCCATCGTCTCCAGGTGGAGCGAGCCTGGCAGATTGTCGATGCCGAGGAGGCGTACGTCTCGTTCATGGAGGTACGCGGCGAGAGCCGGCACGTCCGGGTGGTGATGGACGTGCTGGTAGCGGTCGGTGACCATCGCTCCGCGCCGGTTCCAGCGGCGGTTGCCGACGATGTGGACCTCGGCGGCGAGGAAGGCGTTGGCGGTGCGCACGATCGTCCCGATGTTGAAGTCGTGCTGCCAGTTCTCGATCGCGACGTGGAAGTCGTGGCGGCGCGTGTCGAGGTCGGCGACGATCGCCTCGAGGCTCCAGTAGCGGTAGCGGTCGACCACGTTGCGGCGGTCGCCCCTCGCGAGCAGCTCCGGGTCCCAGTGGTCGCCCTCGGGCCACTCCCCCTGCCACGGGCCGACACCGACCTCCGGCTGCCCATGGGGCATCGGGTCGTACGGCGCTCTGGGCTCGTCCTCGGACGGTGGTGTCTCGTTCATCGCCGAGTCACATTATTCGACAACAAGAGTTGTTACCTATGGGTACCGTAGTGGCCGTGACAGGTGTGGGGAGCTTTGCTCCGATGATGGCCGGATTGGAGTGGATGAGTCCGGACTTCCTCCTGGCGACATTCGGCGAGCCGCTCTTCTGGATCAGCCTGGTCATCATCTTCGTCGAGTGCGGGCTCTTCTTCCCGTTCCTGCCCGGCGACAGCCTGCTGATCGCCCTCGGGATCTTCATCGCGACCGGCAAGATCGACATCTTCTTCGGGCCGCCGGGGCTGGAGATCGTGATCGCGATGCTCTTCTTCCTCGCGGCCGCGTTCGCCGGCAACGTGACGGGCTACGAGATCGGTCGCAAGATCGGGCCGCGCCTCTATCAACGCAACGGCCGGCTCCTCAAGCAGAGCCATCTCGACCAGACCCGTGAGTTCTTCGACAAGCACGGCAGCAAGGCGCTGGTGATCGGCCGGTTCATCGCCTTCATCCGCACCTACGTCACCGTCGTCGCCGGCGTCACCCACATGGACCGCCGCAAGTTCTACGTCTGGAGCCTGGTCGGCGGCGCGCTCTGGGTGCTCACGATCACGCTGTTCGGCTTCTTCGTCGGGGCCCGCTGGCCCTGGCTGGCCGACAACATCGACTACCTGATCCTGCTGCTCTTCGCGCTCGCGTTCGCGCCGGCGATGGTGGAGTGGTTCCGCCGGCGGCGTACGGCTGCGCGGCTGGCGGCGGACGGCGACACGTCGGGCTCGGACGGGCCCTCGCTCGACTCTGCGGTCGCACCGCGCGCCCCGGCCGACGACGAGGCCGACCACCGCCTCGAGCGCGGCGCCGACCGCTGAGGCGCTACTTCTTCAGCGTGCCGCGCGCGAGCCGGTCGAGGGCCTCCTCGATCACGTCGCGCTGCTTGGTGAAGGTCCACCGGACCAGGTGCTTGCCCGCGTCGGAATCGTAGAAGCCCTGCAGCGGGATCGCCACGACCCCGGCCCGGTCGGGCAGCGCCTCGCAGAACTCGAGCCCGTCGCGCCAGCCCAGGTCGGAGATGTCGGAGACCGCGAAGTAGGTGCCCTCCGGGATCGTCACGTCCAGGCCGATCTGCTTCAGCCCGTCGCAGAGGAGGTCGCGCCGCTCCTGCAGGTCGAGCGCGAGCTCTTTGGGCCAGCGGTCGAGGTGGTCGAGGGCGTACGCAGCGGCCGGCTGCAGCGGCGCACCCGAGGTGAACGTCATCCACTGCTTGGCGCCGAGCAGCGCCTGGACGAGGTGTTCCGGGCCGGTCGCCCAGCCGACCTTCCAGCCGGTGAACGAGAACGACTTGCCGATGCTCGACAGGGTCAGGGTGCGCTCGCGCATGCCGGGGAGCGTGGCGATCGGGATGTGATCGGTGCCGTCGAACGTCAGGTGCTCGTAGACCTCGTCCGAGACGACGACGAGGTCGTGGTCGCGCGCGAAGGTGGCGACGGTCTCGAGCTCCTCGCGGGTGAGCACGGTGCCGGTCGGGTTGTGCGGGGAGTTGAGCAGCAGCATCTTCGACTTCTCCGAGGCGGCTGCCTCGAGGGCCTCGCGCGGGAGCCGGCCACCCTCGGCCGAGGCGTCCAGGCTGAGCGTCACCGGGCGACGTACGCCGCCGGCGAACTGCACCATGGCCGGGTAGCTGTCGTAGTAGGGCTCGACGAGGATCACCTCGTCGCCCGGGTCGACCAGGGCGAGGATCGCCGTCGCGATCCCCTCGGTGGCACCGGTGGTCACCGCCACCTCGCGCGCGGGGTCGAAGGTGAGGTCGTAGTGGCGCTGCTGATGGGCGGCGACCGCCTCCCGCAGCGCCGGGATGCCGGGGCCCGGGGCGTACTGGTTGCGTCCGTCGTGCAGCGCGGAGACGGCCTCCTCGATGATCCGCTCCGGACCGTCCACGTCGGGGAAGCCCTGGCCGAGGTTGACGGCGCCGGTGGCGACCGCCAGCGCGGACATCTGGGAGAAGATCGTCGGCGGGATGCCGTCGAGTCGTCGCGCGGTCACGGTCGTTCGCTGGCGCTCACTCATGGGACTTAGGCTATTCACCGTGACAACCGACGCTGCCCTCGCTGCCGACATCGACGCCACCTGCCGCCTCCACGGGGAGTTCACCCTCCGCTCGGGGCAGGTCAGCGACACCTACTTCGACAAGTACCTCTTCGAGGCGGACCCGGCTCTGCTGGACCGGGTGGCGGCGCGGATGGTGGAGCTGCTGCCGGAGGACACCGAGCTGCTCGGCGGTCTCGAGCTCGGCGGCATCCCGATCGTGACCATGGTGTCGGCCAAGACCGGCATCCCGGCGACCTTCATCCGGAAGAAGGCCAAGGAGTACGGCACGGCCAAGCTCGCCGAGGGGCCGTCCTTCTCCGGGAAGAAGGTCACGCTGATCGAGGACGTGATCACCTCCGGTGGTGCCGTGCGTGACGCGGTCAACGCGCTGCGGCCGCTTGGCGCGATCGTGGACACTGTCGTGTGTGCGATCGACCGGTCGCCCGAGCCCGGTGAGTCCCTGCGTGACGTCTCGCTGGAGATCCGCTCCGTGCTGACCCGGGCCGACCTCGACGCGGTCAACGCGGCCTCCTAGGGGCTCCAAGACCTCGGTCGCTAGGCTTCGGCCGCCCGGCCCCACCCCGAACCACTTCGAAGAGAGCCTCATGATCCTCACCGCCACCCAGCCCGAGGAGCTCACCGGCGTCGCCGGCTGGGCGGTCGACCTGATGGACAAGCTCGGCCCCGTCGGCGCCGGACTCGGCATCGCCCTGGAGAACCTCTTCCCGCCCCTGCCCTCCGAGATCATCCTGCCGCTGGCCGGGTTCACCGCCGCCCAGGGACGCTTCACCATCGCCGAGGCGCTGATCTGGACCACGCTGGGATCGGTCGTGGGTGCGCTGGCGCTCTACCTCGTCGGCGCCCTCATCGGCCGCGAGCGCGTCTACTGGGTCGGCGAGAAGCTCCCCCTGGTCAAGACCTCCGACCTGGAGAAGACCGAAGCCTTCTTCGAGAAGTACGGCGCCTGGACGGTCTTCTTCGGCCGCTTCATCCCGATCTTCCGGTCCCTGATCTCGGTCCCGGCCGGGGTCACCCGGATGCCGATCTGGAAGTTCCTGCTCCTGACCACCATCGGCTCCGCGGTCTGGAACACCATCTTCGTCGTCGCCGGCTACCAGCTCGGCGACAACTGGGAGAAGGTCGAACCGATCGTCGGTCGCTTCCAGAACATCGTCATCGCCGTCGTCGTCATCGCGGTCGTGGCCTGGGTCGGGTTCCGAATCTACAAGCTCGTCCGCGGCACCGAGAACGGCGCCAAGGACGACACCTACGTCTCCTAGAGCTGGTGATGCGTCGGTGGGGTCGGACCCGCCGGCGGCGTCGGCCCCACGGGCGGGGCGCCCGGGACCGACTGGGGCTGCAGGGGGTCGCCGGGGGTCCGGTGGGCGAACCAGTGACCTGCTCTGCCTGCGTACAACATCACCAGCGCGGCGATGATCAGCGCCGGGTAGACGATCGTGATGAGCGAGAGCAGCGCGGCCAGCGAGCCGACGACGGTGAGCAGGATGCGGGCGGGTCTGGAGCGGAAGAGCACCCAGATCCCCAGCACGGTCGAGATCAGGCTCAGCACGCCGCAGACGATGAACCAGATCACCATCACCAGCGTGACGTCCTTGTCCGAGGACGTCGGGTCGTTGTAGTCGGAGATTCCCGCCGGCACCATGAACAGCGTGATCAGCAGCGCGGTCACCGAGCCGACGATCGTCATCACCGAGGCCGCGGTGACCGTTCCCGGGCGCGCGTCGGGGTCGGGCGGCGGGTAGTAGGGACGGTACGCCGGAGGCTGCTGCCCCATCGCGTACTGACCGTAGGCCGGGGGCACCTGGCCGTACGCGGGCGGCACCTGGCCGTAGCCCTGGGGCTGCTGGCCCCACCCCTGGGGCTGCGCCGGCTGCTGGGGTGCCGGCTGCTGGGGTGTGGGCTGCTGCGGCGAGGCGTACGGCGTCGGGGGCGGCGGCTCCTGCCCCTGGAACGGCGGCTTGCCGCCGTAGGGGTTGTCGAAGGAGCCGTACTGATCTGACATGCGGCGGAGCCTATCCGGCCGGTGGGGTCACCGGCGCGGCTTTAAGCCCTCGACCCTTCGCTTCGGCCGCGGAACCACGCGTTGACCTCGGGACGCAGCAGGAACGAGAAGGTCGCCACCGCGGCACCGAAGAGGACCACCGCCGGCGGGAACGCGAGGGCGAAGAGGAGCAGGGTGAGCCCCGAGACACCGGCGGAGATCATCAGCGCGACCCGGGCCCAGGAGTGGCGGCGCAGCGCGAGGGCCGCGAAGACTCCCGCGGCGATGCAGACCAGGGTCACCAGGACGGCCATCACCCAGGCCGAGGCGACGATGACGTCGGTGGTGTAGAGCTGCGCGACCTCGCGCATCGCCGGGTCGCTCTCCGCCTGCTTGCGCACCTGCTCGAGGATCAGGTCGGGGTTGGCCGTCGCGGTCACCGCCGAGGCGAGCATCATCAGCGCGGTGAACCCGGAGCCGATCCAGGTCAGCGCGGCCGCGGCCATCACCGCACCCGGGCGGCGCGTCGGCGCTGCGGCGGTCTGCTGGGCCACCGGGCCGCTCCACGGCGGCGGCTGGCGCTCGGAGAGCCGGACCCCGGACGACACCTCTGTAGGACCGGTGGTCGAGCCTGTCGAGACCTCCCGCTCCCCGGTGGTCGAGCCTGTCGAGACCTCCCGCGTCCCGGTGGTCGAGGCTGCCGAGGCCTCCCGCTCGACCGGCGCGACCCCGTCGAACCAGTCACGCGTGGGCGACATCCACAGGAGCACGACGGCGACAGCCGCCATCGTCGACCAGAAGCCTCCGGCGAACATCCCGGTGAAGAAGAGCGGCGCCGCGATGACCGTGAGCGCGAGCCGGGCCTGCTTGCTGCGCTTCAGCACGTGCCAGCCGAGGATCACCGCCGCGGCCGCCATCGCACCGGTGACCAGCGCCATCACGTGCATGATGTCGAGGATGCTGTTGAGGTCGATGCCCGTACCGGCCAGCGGCGGCTCGGCCAGCACCTTCTCCACCCGCTCCCGAGTGTCCAGGCTGCGCAGCCCGGCGATCTGGTCCCAGGCCGTCACCACGGTGAGCAGGGAGCCGAGCACGATGAGCCACCCGGCGAGGGTGGCCTGACCGGGGCGGGGAAGCTTCGTTTCAGACATGTTGGAAGTCATTTTCTCATCCCGGCCAACCCTGCTCGCGGCGAGGGCGCACCCCGGTCTGCCGAGAGGGCGCCCCGGTCGCCCGAGGCGTCACTCGCGCTGGTCGAGTGGGCGGGTGGCTGCCGTCTCGGCCGACGTACGTGACGCCTCGGCCGACGGGGGTGACGCCTCGGCACGGTCTGCGCGAAGGCGGTCGAAAGCCTTGGGCGCGACGATCGTGGGGAGCGCTGCGGCGATCTCCTTCGCGCACGCGGCGGGGGTGGCCGTGGTGGTGTCGACCCGGAGGTCGCGGTCGCCGTGGGCGTACACGAGGGTCTGAGACCTGGCGAGCCCGGCCGGCCGGTCGCCGCGGGCGGTCTCACGCCGTTCGAGCTCGTCGGGTGCGCACCAGACATCGACGAGGGTGACGTCGTAGCCGTCGAGCACCTCGAGCAGGTCGTCGAGGCGCCAGGTCTCGCTGAGCGGGTAGTCCATGATCACGTCGTTGCCGGCCGAGGCCAGCGCGGCGACGGCGCGGTGGTAGCCGAGTCGCGTACGCCGCAGCATCTCCGCGATCTCGGTGTCGTCGAGCACCCGCGTGTGCACCGTCGACCGCATCCCGCTGATCTCGTCGACCGGCACGAAGAACCACGGGTCCTCCAGCAGCGGCAGCAGCTCGCGCCCGACGCTGCTCTTGCCCGAGCTCGACGCGCCGTTGAGCAGGATGATCCGTCCGGTGGGCACGCGGCGAGCCTAGTGCCCGGCGGTTCAGCGCACCTCGAGATGGTCTGTCGGGTCCTCGCCCAGGGCGTGCAGGGCGCGCGCAGGGGTTCGATCATCCCGCCAAGAATGCACTTGTGGGCGACGAAACTGGAGTTTCGTCGCCCACAAGTGCTGTTTCGACCGTCAGAAGTGCCGACTCGGCGGGTGGGGTCAGCCCTTCAGGGTGAGACCGTCGCCGTCTCGGTCGACGATGACCTCGCCACCGTCGGAGATCTCACCGCCGATGAGCATCCGGGCGAGCGGGTCGCCGATGGCGGACTGGATGAGGCGGCGCAGGGGCCGGGCTCCGTACGCCGGGTCGTAGCCGGTCTCGGCGAGCCACTCCCGAGCCTCGGGGGTGACGGAGATCGAGATGCGACGAGCGGCGAGGCGCTTCTCGAGCATGCCGAGCTGGATGTCGACGATCTTGGTGAGGTCGGCGAGCGAGAGGGCGTCGAACATGACGACCTCGTCGAGGCGGTTGAGGAACTCGGGCTTGAACGACGCCCGAACCACCGCCATCACCGACTCCCGCTTCTCGTGGTCCTCCATGACCGGGTCGACCAGGAAGTTCGAGCCGAGGTTGGAGGTGAGGATGAGGAGGGTGTTGCGGAAGTCGATCGTGCGACCCTGGCCGTCGGTGAGCCGGCCGTCGTCGAGCACCTGCAGCAGGATGTCGAAGACCTCGGGGTGGGCCTTCTCGACCTCGTCGAGCAGCACCACCGAGTAGGGGCGGCGGCGCACCGCCTCGGTGAGCTGACCGCCCTCGTCGTAACCGACGTAGCCCGGAGGCGCTCCGACGAGCCGGGCGACCGAGTGCTTCTCGGAGTACTCGGACATGTCGATGCGTACGATCGCGCGCTCGTCGTCGAAGAGGAAGTCGGCCAGCGACTTGGCGAGCTCGGTCTTACCGGTGCCGGTCGGCCCGAGGAAGAGGAACGAGCCGGTGGGGCGGTTGGGGTCGGCGATGCCCGCTCGGGAGCGGCGTACGGCGTCGGCGACCGCGGTGACCGCGGACTTCTGCCCGATCAGCCGGCGACCGATCTCCTTCTCCATCTCGAGCAGCTTCGCCTGCTCGCCCTGGAGCATCTTGCCGGTCGGGATGCCGGTCCAGGCCTCGACCACCTCGGCGATCTGCTGGGCCGCGACCTCCTCGCCGACCAGCCGGTCGGTGACCTCGTCCTCGACGGCGGCTGCCTTGGCGATCTGCTCCTCGAGGGCCGGGATCTTGCCGTAGAGGATCTCGGAGGCCTCTCCCAGCGAGCCTTCACGCTGCAGCCGCTCGGCCTCGATGCGCAGCGCGTCGAGCTGCTTGCGCAGGGCGCCTTCGCCCTCGAGCGAAGCCTTCTCCTGCTCCCAGCGAGCCTCCAGCGCGCGCAGCTCCTCCTCCTTGTCGGCGAGCTCCTTGCGCAGCGCGGCGTGGCGCTCGAGCGAGGCGTCGTCAGACTCCTTGGAGAGCGCGAACTCCTCCATCTTCAGCCGGTCGACGCTGCGGCGGAGCTGGTCGATCTCCTCCGGGGAGGACTCGATCTCCATCCGCAGCCGGGAGGCGGCCTCGTCGATGAGGTCGATCGCCTTGTCGGGCAGCTGGCGGCCGGTGATGTAGCGGTCGGAGAGGGACGCCGCGGCCACCAGCGCGGCATCGGTGATGCGGACACCGTGGTGGGCCTCGTACTTCTCCTGGATGCCGCGCAGGATCTGGACGGTGTCCTCGACCGACGGCTCACCGACGAAGACCTGCTGGAAGCGGCGCTCCAGCGCGGGGTCCTTCTCGATGCGCTCGCGGTATTCGTCGAGCGTGGTCGCGCCGATCATGTGGAGCTCACCTCGGGCGAGCATCGGCTTGAGCATGTTGCCGGCGTCCATCGCGGAGTCGCCACCGGCACCCGCGCCGACGACGGTGTGGAGCTCGTCGATGAAGGTGATGACCTGCCCCTCGGCGGCCTTGATCTCCTCCAGGACGGCCTTGAGGCGCTCCTCGAACTGGCCGCGGTACTGCGCACCGGCGACCATCGCCGCCAGGTCGAGCGAGAGGACGCGGCGACCCTTCAGGGAGTCGGGTACGTCGCCGGCGATGATCCGCTGCGCGAGGCCTTCGACGACGGCCGTCTTGCCGACGCCGGGCTCGCCGATGAGGACCGGGTTGTTCTTGGTGCGGCGGCTGAGGACCTGGATGACGCGGCGGATCTCGGAGTCGCGGCCGATGACCGGGTCGAGCTTGCCGCGCTCGGCGGCCTCGGTGAGGTCCTGGGAGTACTTCTCCAGCGCCTCGTAGGAGTCCTCGGCGTCCTGGCTGGTCACCCGGCGGTTGCCGCGTACTGCCGTGAGCGACTCACGAAGGCCCTTCTCGGTGAGCCCGGCCTTCTTGAGCACCTTCTGCGCCGACGACTCGACCGTGGCCAGCGAGATCAGCATGTGCTCGGTCGCGGCGTAGTCGTCCTTCATCGACGTGGCCAGCGTGATCGCCCCCGCCAGGACGCGGGTCAGCGCACCCGAGGCCGCGGGCTGCTGCACCGTCGACCCACTGGCACGCGGGAGCCCGGCGAGCTCGGCCTCGGCCGCACGCCTCAGCTCGTCGGCGTCCACCCCGGACTTGCTGACCATCGAGGTCGCGGTGCCCTCGTCCTGCAGCAGCGCGCCGAGCAGATGGACCGGCTCGGTCGAGGTGTTGCCCGCCGTCGTGGCGGAGAGCTGCGCGGCCTCGATCGCCTCGCGAGCCCTGGTGGTGAACTTGTCTGCCGAAAACTGGCTCATCAGTGTCTGCACTCCTCCCGGGTGAACGCCCAAGTCTGTCGCGAGTGCCCATCACCCGCATCCATCTCAACACAACCAAAGTTGAGTCTGTTCCACTCAACTTTGAAAAGTCTAGGCGGTCGCTGTCAATCCGCCGACTCGGCGCATCTGCCCCACGTACGGACGCCCAGTCGGCGCAACTGCCTCACAAAACGCCCGTAGACTCAGGGATTTGGGGCAAACGCGCCGACTCGGCGTCTCACAACGAGGCAGACGCGCCGACTCGGCGACCTACAGCGGGGCAGATGCGCCGACTCG
>NZ_BMRK01000009.1:163263-194288 GCF_014648595.1 Nocardioides luteus
GATGCGCCGGGTCGGCGGATCTCAGTGGGGCAGATGCGCCGGGTCGGGGTCAGAAGAGGTCTAGGGAGGTGACCATCCAGGTGCCGTCGACCTTGTCGGCCTCGACGGCGAGCTGGGCGGCGGAGATGGAGGACTCCTTGTCGGTGGAGCGTTGGGAGGCCTGGTCGAGGAAGACGAGGAGCTCGGCGGAGTCGGCGTCGAGGGACTTGACGGCGGCGACCTGGACCTCGGCGCTGAGTACGAGCTTCTGGCCGGGGGCCTTCTTCTCGAGCTGCTTGAAGAGGAGGTCGTACTCCTTGCGGGCGTCGCCGGCGAGGAACTCGTCGGCGGCGGCCTGGGTCGGGGCCGGGTCGGAGAAGTCGTAGGAGAAGACCTGGAGGAGACCGGCGGTTACGGCCGACTGCACCTCCGTGGTGGCCTCGGAGTCGACGACGGCGCGGTTGCCGACGTGGTCGGTCCTACGTTCGCGGTCGGCCATGAAGAACGCACCCAGGGCCAGGACCAGGATGACCGCGGTGAGGATCAGGATCCCGCGGCGGGAGAGGGACGTCGCTGCGCTCATGAGATGTTCACCGCCACCTGCTCGAGGCTCTCCAGGAGCCAGTCGTCGCCGACCTTGACCAGGTCGGCCGCGAACCTGTTGCGCTTGACGGTCGGCTTCGCGTCGCCGGCACCCTTGGAGCCGTCCTGGACGGTGATCTCGACGGCGGCGATCACGGTCGCGGTGTCGTCGTCGAGCTCGGTCACCGCGGCGTCCATCACCGAACCGGTGGAGATCTTCTCCTGCTCGGCGAGCACCTTGCGGTCCTCGTCGGAGACGTTGGTCAATTGGTCGTGGAGCGTCCCGGTGGTCACCTCGGCCCAGCTCTTCAGGCCCTTGTCGACGCTGCGGAAGTCGAGGGTGTTGAGGGTCTCGATGTGGCTGGTCGCGACGATCAGGACCCGGTCGCGGCGCTCGGCGGCGTCGACCATGTCCTGGTCGTGGCCGGTCGCCCGCCACCAGGTCAGTGCGCCGGCGACGAGGATGCAGAGTGCGACCAGCGGGAGGGCCCAGCGACGTAGGCGGTCGCGCCGCGAGGGGGTCTCGACAAGCTCGACCACCGATGCCGCCGGTGGCGCCTTCTGATCGACCACCCGAGTCTCCGTCCGTCTCTTCGTCGTGGCGCTCATCGCTCCCCCATCAGTCCGGCGAGCGTGGATGGGACGCTAACCGTCCGCGGCTCGGCTGTCTTGGTCTTCGTGGATTTCGTACGCGCCACCCGGTCGCAGCCGGCCGCGGTGTTGAACGGCTTGCCCTTGCGTACGTCGGTGCCGGGGCGCAGGTCGGTGCCTTCGTAGCCGGCGACGCAGGCGGGCGGGTTGAAGAACGACGGCATCAGGCTCAGCCGCGGCCCCTTGGAGGTGTTGACCGCCCAGCCGATGCTGACCGCCTCCGGCACGGTGACGAAGGTCGACTCGAGCGCGGCCGCGTTGGAGCCGAAGAGCTGGGCCGGGGTGACCAGGTTGCTCATCAGGATGCCGAGCGGCTGCCCGACGTCCTTCACCAGTAGCGAGATCTCGGCGGCCGCGCCGGGCGCGGTGCCGATCAGGTCGCGCAGGTCCGCGTCGGAGGAGGCCAGCGTCTCGGAGAAGAGCGCGAGGTCGTTGCTCCACGCCTTGATGCTGGTCGCCGACTCCTCCTGGGTCGCGAGCACCTGATCGGAGTTGCGGATCAGGCTCGCGGAGACCAGGAAGTTGCGATCGGCCTCCTTCTGGAACGACAGCGAGGTGTCGACCAGCTTCCGCAGGTCGGAGCCTGCCCCCTGGGTCAGCAGGTAGGACTCGTCGATCGTCGTCACCAGCGCCTCCTCGGGGACCGAGGCGACGAAGTCGCGACCGGTCTCGATGACCTCGGAGGCGTTGTACGGCAGCGCCTCCTCCCCCGCGCTCAGCCGGTCTCCGTCGGAGAGCCGGTCGTCGCCGAGGGCACCACCGCGGAGGTCCAGGTACTGCTCGCCGATCGCGGACCGGTTGGCGACCTTGATGGTGACGTCCTCCGGGATGGCGGGGGCGTCGCCCGCGATCTCCACCACGGCACGTACGCCGTCGGCCTCCGCCTCCAGGGAGGTCACCTCACCCACGGGCACCCCGCGGTAGGTCACCTCCGAGTTGACGAAGAGGCCGCCGCCCTCGGGCAGCGAGACGTTCACGCGATACGGCTCGTCGAGCAGGTCCAGGCCGACGTAGCGCGCCCCGACGTAGCTCGTGCCGACCAGGGCGAGGGCGACGAAGAGCCCGAGCTTGACGCGTACGCCTCCCGTGAGTCGCTGCATCATTCGCTCCCTTCAGTGGAGCCGGTGCCGGCGTCGGCACCCGACTCCGGAGAGGTCTCGGAGGACGCCGAACCCGACTCGGTCGGCGACTCCGACGGTGACCCGGGATCGGACGGATCGGTCGAGCCCGAAGGGGAGCCCGGGGAGGACGGCGAGCCGGACCCCGAGGGATCCGAGGAGGACCAGCCGTCGGAGGGCAGGATCGACTCCCCCGGGATCGACGGCGAGGACGAGCCCGGCACCGGCGAGGTGGTCGACGGCAGCAGCCCCGGAGGCGCATCGGACGACTGTCCCGACCGGGACGACGCGCCGCCGAAGACGTCGTCGCCCTCCGGCTGCAGCCACTCGCAGCCCTTGGTGCGGCAACCGGCGGGAGTGCGGAAGTTCGTGACCAGGAACAGGTTCATGTAGTCACCGCGGATCGCGTTGAGCACCTCGTCGGGGAACGGGTACGTGAACAGCACCTCGAGCGCGTAGGGCAGGTCGGAGCCGGCCTTGGCGAGCTGGTCCAGGATCGGGTCGAGGAGCTTCAGGTCGGCGACGATGTCGTCCTGGGCCTGGTCGAGGGTGCGGATCGTGACCTTGGAGAGCCGGTCGAGCGCCTCAAGCATCGCGATCAGCTGAGGCCTCTGGTCGACGAGCACCTGCATCCCGGGCGAGAGCCCGTCGAGTGCACTGGCGATCTTGTCCTTATCCTTCTCGAGGGTGACCGCGAGCTCGTTGAGCGAGTCGATCGCCGAGGTGATCGACTCCGAGCGCGAGTCGAGGACCGAGACGAAGCGGTCGATCTCCTTCAGGAACGCCTTGATCTCCTCGGGCCGACCGTCGGAGACCTTCTGCAGCTCGCGCGAGATCTCCTGGAACTGCGCCACTCCGCCGCTGTTGAGCACCATCGACAGCGCCCCCAGCACCTCCTCGACCTGGGCGGCCGCATCGTTGTCACCCCGGCCGAGGACGGCGCCGTCTGCCAAGGGCTCCCCCGCGACCGGTGCGGAGGGGCGGATCAGCGCGACGTACTTCTCACCGAGCAGGGAGGTCTGCTGCAGCCGCGCGGTGGTGCCGGCGGGGAGCTCGACGTCGTCACGGACGACGAGCGAGACCCGCGCGCTGCGGCCGTCCTCGGCGAGCCGGATCTTGGAGACCCGGCCGACCGCGACGTTGTCGACCTTGACGCTGGACTGCGGGACCAGGTCGAGCACGTCGGCGAACTCGGCCTCGAGCGTGATCGGGTCATCGCCCACGTCGGCGCCGCCGGGCAGCGGGGCGTCGTAGACACCTCCGCCGATGGCGCCCAGGCCGCAGCCGGAGAGCACGAGCGCGCCTGCGGCGAGCACGGCGGCGAGGGGTCTCGACAGGCTCGACCTCCGAGCGGTACCGGTCATCACTGCTCACCTCCCACGCCGGGCAGCAGGACCGGCGGCGCGTCCTGGGAGCTCCTGCCGGAGAGACCGTCGCCGGACCAGACGCCGAGCTCGTTGAGGTTGGTGCGGCCGACGAGGGTGTTGGACTTCGGGTCGTAGGCGTTGACGAACTTCTGCAGCACCAGCGGGATCGTCCCGACGGCCTCCTCGAGCGACTCGTTCTGGTCGACGAGGACCTGCGTCGGCCCCTGCAGGTTCTCCACGCTCGTCTGCATCTCCTTGCGGTTGTCCTCGATGAACGCCTCGAGCAGCGCGAGCGCCTCGCCGAGGTTGCCGACCGCGGAGGCCAGCTCGTCGCGGTCCTCGGCGAGATAGTCGGTGACCTGCGCGAACCGGCGGTTGGCATCGCGGACACCGTCGTCGTTCTCCAGCAGGGTCTTGTTGAAGGTGTCGAGGTTCTCGACGGCGGCGAAGAAGTCCTGGTCGACGTCGGCCAGCGTCGCCGACGCGTCGGCCCCCTCCCGGATCACCTGGTTGATGTCGGAGCCCTGCCCGTCGAGGTTGGCCGCGATCACCTCCAGGAACCGCGAGAGCGCGCCGTTCTGGTTGGCGCCGTCGGGGCCGAGCGTCTCCCCCGCCTCGGTCAGCGAGGCGTAGAGGTCGTCGATCTCGACCGGCACGGCGGTCTCCTCGATGACGGTGCCGTCGCGGAGCTCGGGCCCGTCGACGTAAGGCTCGGTGAGCTGTACGAAGCGGTCCGAGACCAGCGTCGGGGCCACGATCACGGCCTCGGTGTCGGCAGCGGCCCGCTGGCCGCGGTCGAGGGTCATCGAGACCTTCACGTGCTCCCCGGCCGGGGTCACCGCGGTCACCTTCCCCACCGGCACCCCGAGGATCTGCACGTCGGAGCCGGGATAGAGACCCACGGAGGCCTCGAACAGCGCGGTGAAGCTGGCGCCCTTGCGCCCCTCCCCGATCCCGTACGCAGCCCCCCAGCCGATCGCGCCGACGGCGGCGATCACGAGGAGCCCGGCGACGATCCGTCTCATCTCTTCCCTCCCGGTCGGCAGTCACGCTTCACGTCGTTGTCGAGCACCGGGGCGCCCTTCTCGTCGAAGAGGCCGCAGCCGTAGACGTCGATCCACGGGCCGTTGCTCATCGAGGCGCCGACCACCCGGTAGTAGGCGCCGATCTGGGAGAGCGCCTTGTCGAGGTGGTCCTGGTTGCGCTGCAGGATCTCGGCGACCTCGTCGAGCTTCTCCAGCGCCGGGCGGAGCCGCTTCTGGTTGTCCTTCACCAGCCCGGTGACCTGCTTGGCGAGGTCGTCGGTGTAGGTGAGCATCTGGTGGATCGCCTCCCGGCGGGCGGCGAGCTCCTCGAGCAGCTTGTCGCCGTCCTCGATCAGCAGCCCGATCTCCTGGTTGCGGTCGGCGAGCGTGCCGGTGACCTTGCTCGTCGTCCTCATCAGCTCGGCGAGCTCCTGGTCGCGCGAGGAGATCGTGCGGGAGAGCCGGGTGAGACCGGAGACCATGCCGCGTACGTCCTCGGGCGTGTCCTCGAAGACGACCGAGAGCGCGTCCATCGACTCCTCGACCTGCGCCATGTCGATCTCGCCGACGGTGGTGGAGAGGTCGGAGAAGGCGGCGTTGACGTCGTAGGGGGTGGTGGTGCGGGAGACCGGGATCGGCTCGCGCAGCTTGCCGGAGCCGCCCGGGTCCAGCGAGAGGAACTTGCGGCCCAGGAGCGTCTTCACCTTGATCGACGCGGTGGTCTGCGAGCCGAGGGAGACGTCCTTGGCGCGGAACCTGATCAGCACCTTGTCGCCCTCGAGCTCGAGCTCGGAGACCTCGCCGACCTTGACGCCGGCGACCCGCGCCTCGTCCCCCGGACGGATGCCGGCGGCCTCGGCGAAGTAGGCCTCGTAGGTCTCGCCCCCGCCGATGAGCGGGAGGTCGTCGGCGTTGAACGTGGCGAAGAAGACGCCCGTCATGGCCAGGATGCCGACCACGGCGATGACGACCTTGTTGCGCTCGGCGAACGACTTCGGATAGCGGGCCATCATCGGCACCTTCCTGCAGGCGAGTCGACCCCGATGTCGCCGTAGTAGCCCTCGGGTCGCGGGATCCGCCCGTCGATGGAGCAGATGTAGAAGTTGAGCCAGCCGCCGTAGGTGGCCAGTCGCCCGATCTCGTCGGTCTTCTGCGGCATGGTGGTGAGGAACTCGGTGAGCGCCTCGTCGTTCTCGGCGAGGTTCTCGGAGAGGTCACCGAGGGAGTCGATCGACCGGCGCAGCGGCTGACGCCCCTCCTGCAGCAGGCCGGTGACGCTCTCCGAGAGCTCACCCATCCCCTCGATGGTCGAGCCGAGCGTCTTCCTGTCGGCGGCCAGGCCGCTGACCAGCCGCTGCAGCGTCACCAGGGTGGTGTCGAGCATCCCGGTGCGCTGGCTGACCACCTCGAGCACCGAGTTGAGGTTGGTGATCAGGTCGCCGATCACCTGGTCGCGGTCGGCGAGCGTCGAGGTCAGCGAGGCGGTCGAGGAGAGCAGCGACTCGACGGTCGCCCCCTCGCCCTGGAAGACCGCGATGATCTGGGCACTGAGGTTGTTGACGTCCTCGGGGTCGAGGAACTTGAACAGCGGCTGGAAGCCGTTGAAGAGCATCGTCAGGTCCAGCGCCGGCCGGGTCTCGTCGAGCGAGAACGTGTAGCCCGAGGGCAGCGCCTCCCCTCCCGGCGAGCCGGGCTCGAGGGCGATGTAGCGCTGCCCGATCAGGTTGCGGAAGCGCAGCTCCGCCCTGGTTCCCTTCACCATCGGCGCCGACTCGGAGGCGCTGAAGACGACCTCGGCGGTGTCGTTGTGCCGCAGCCCGATGGACTGGACGGTGCCGATCTTCACCCCCGCCATCCGCACGTCGTCGCCCTTGTTGAGGCTGGTCGCGTCGGTGAACAGCGCCGTGAACGTACGCCCCGAGGTGGTCGTGCCGTTGGAGATCGTGGTCGCCAGCGCCGCCATCGCCAGGACCGTGGCCAGCGCGAAGACCAGCGACTTCGTCAGCGTCACCGCGACCGAGCTGCTGCCCCGGCTCATCGGACGATCACCTCGGTGCCTCGCAGGGTCGGGCCGAGCAGCAGGCTCGACCAGGTCGGATACTCATCAGGTGCCATGCCTTCCGCTGGTGCCATGACCTCGGCGATCAGCTGGTTCTCGCCCTTGGAGTTCTGCTCCCCCAGCCCGGTGGTCGCGCCGAACGCACGCACCTGGTCCGTCGGCGGTGCCTCGATCTGCTTCGCCGTGTCCGCGGTGCCCTTCACCGCGGGCGCGGCACCGGCGCGACCGGTCACGTAGGGACACCGGGGACCACCGCTGCGCAGCTTCGGAACGTACCCGGGGCGGTAGGGCTGCCGGATCTCGGAGACGCTGACGACGGCGTGGATGCCGTGCTCGTCGGTGCCCTTGCCGAGGTTCTTCGCCATCGCCGGCGCGTAGTCGCGCAGCGCGCTGAACAGGCACGGGAAGGACGAGGCGTACGGGCTGACCGCGCGGAGCGCGTCCCGCGAGCTGTCGGTGAGCACCACGATGGTCTCCCGGTTGCGCTCGAGCCAGCGGTCGGTGTCGGTAGACGTCGTGGTCACGGACCGGAACGTCTCGGCGAGCTGGGCATGCTGGTCGGCCAGGGTCTCGGCGGTCACCGTCATCGTGTCGAGCGCGTCCAGGAGGTCCGGCGCGGCCTCCTCGTAGTGGCCGGCGACCCGCCCGAGCGAGGCCAGGTCGTCGGTCATCTGCGGCACCAGCGGGTTGAGCTTCTTCAGGTAGGAGGCCCACGCCGAGAAGACCTCGCCGAGGTCGTCGCCGTTGTCGCGCAGCATCGTGGCCAGCTCGCTCAGCGTCGCGTTGAGCTTGTGGGGCTGGATCGCCTTGAGCACCGGCAGCAGCTCGTCGAGCACCTGCTCCAGCTCCACCGCCTCGTCGGAGCGGTCCTGCTCGATGACGGCTCCGGCCTCCAGCTCCGAGCCGCCGGAGGTCGGCTGCAGCGCGACGTAGCGCTCCCCGAAGAGGGTCTTGGGCAGCAGCCGGGCGGTGGTGTCGGACGAGAGGTCGGGCAGCACGTCGGGCTCCAGCGCCAGGGTCAGCTCGGCGCCGCCCTCGCGGGGCGCGACCTCGCGGACGGTGCCGACCGGCACCCCGCGGAGCTTGACGTCGGAGCCGACCTGCAGCGCGTTGCCGAGGGTGCCGGTGGTCAGCCGCACCTCGGAGCGGTCGACGAAGGTCTGGTCGTAGGCCAGCCAGGAGCCGAGCGCCACCGCCGCGACCACGGCGAGGTAGCCCAGGCCGAGGAGCACGTCACGCAGTCTCGAGAGGGTCATCCGGCGATCCTCACCGTCGTGGTCGCGCCCCACATGGCCATCGAGAGGGCGAGGTCGAGGAGCGCGACGACCACGATGGTCCGGCGCACCGAGCGTCCGACCGCGGTCCCCACGCCCGAGGGCCCGCCGGTGGCGTGGAAGCCGAGCCGGCAGTGGATCAGGATGATCAGGATCGAGAAGACCAGCACCTTGCCGAAGCTCAGCAGGATGTCGATGGGCGGCAGGAAGAGCTGGAAGTAGTGGTCGTACGTCCCGGCCGACTGCCCGTGGAAGTAGACCGTCACCACGCGCGACCCGGCGTAGGAAGTCAGCAGGCCGACGACGTAGAGCGGGATGATCGCCACGAAGCCGGCGACCACGCGCGTGGAGACGAGGTAGGGGATGGTGCCGAGGCCCATCACCTTGACCGCGTCGATCTCCTCGTTGATCCGCATCGCGCCGAGCTGGGCGGTGAACCCGGCGCCGACGGTCGCCGACATCGCCAGGGCCGCCACCAGCGGGGCGATCTCGCGAGTGTTGAAGTAGGCGGAGATGAAGCCGTTGAGGGTCGAGGTGCCGATCTGGTCGAGCGCTGCATACCCCTGCATGCCGACGACCGTGCCGACGAAGATGCTCATCCCGGTCATCACGCCGATCGTGCCGCCGATGACCGCCAGCGCTCCGGTGCCGAAGGAGACCTCCGAGAGGATCCGGAGGATCTCGCGCGGGTAGTGGCGGATCGCGGTCGGGATCCCGGCGAACACCTTGCCGTAGAACCGGATGTCGCGGCCGGTCTGCACCAGCCCGTCCAGCGAGCGGTCGAACCGCGACCGCTTCTTCACCGCGTCGACTGTCGCCATCTCAGGCCCCCTTCCCGGGGACGAGCTCGAGGTAGAGCGTGGTGATCACGAAGTTGACGAAGAAGAGCAGCAGGAAGGTGACCACGACCGACTGGTTGACGGCCTCACCGACGCCCTTCGGCCCGGGCTTGGTGTTGAGCCCGCGGAAGGCGGCGACCAGGCCGGCGATGAGCCCGAAGAGCACCGCCTTGATCTCACCCACCCACAGGTCGGAGAGCTGGGCGAGGGCGGTGAAGGAGGAGAGGTACGCCCCGGGCGTACCGCCCTGGATGATCACGTTGAAGAAGTAGCCGCCGAGGACGCCGACGACGCTGACCAGGCCGTTGAGGAGCACCGCGGCGAGGATGCAGGCGAGCACGCGGGGCACCACGAGCGCCTGGATGGGATCGATCGCGATGACCCGCATCGCGTCGATCTCGTCGCGGATCGTGCGTGACCCCAGGTCGGCGCAGATCGCCGCACCACCGGCCCCGGCGATGACCAGCGAGGTCACGATCGGTGCCGCCTGCTGCACCACCGCGAGCACGGAGGCGGCGCCGGTGAAGGACTGCGCCCCGATCTGCACCGTCAGGGTGCCGAGCTGGAGCGCGATCACCGCACCGAACGGGATCGCGACGAGCATCGCCGGGATCCAGGAGACCGAGGTGACGAACCAGAACTGGTCGAGCAGCTCCCGGGCCGCGAACGGTCGCCGGAAGGCTGCCCGGAAGGTGTCCAGGCCGAGCGCGAAGAGCGCGCCGACCTGGTCGAGCGCCTTGCTGACCGGGTCCTTGACCTTCGCTCTCGGGGCTCGGTCAACGTCGTCGTCATCGGCGGTGTAGAGCGTGGCCGCGCCGCTCGCGACCCGTGAGCCGTGCCGCTCGGCGGCGGCCCGCGGAGCGCCGCTGGCGGGGGTGAGCTGGCGGGGCAGCACCTCGATGGCACGGGCGCCGGCGCGTACGGTGGCGACGCCGGCCGAGGGGTAGTAGGCCTCGCCCTCGACGTAGTCGTCGTTGATCCCGTGGTCGGTCTCCTCGCTCATCCCGATCGGCCCGATCGGGTCGCCGCTCATGAACTGCGAGACGACCGGGTGATCGGTGAGCAGGAACTCCTCGCGCGGACCGAACATCACCAGGTGGCGGCGGTAGAGCATGCCGAGGTTGTCGGGCAGCGTACGTGCCAGCTCGATGTTGTGGGTGACCACCAGCATCGTGGCGTCGGTCGCCGCGTTGACGTCGACCAGGAGCTGGGCGAGGTTGGCGGTACGCACCGGGTCGAGGCCCGAGTCGGGCTCGTCGCACAGGATGATCGAGGGCTCGGTGACCAGCGAGCGGGCCAGGCCGGCACGCTTGCGCATACCGCCGGAGATCTCGCCGGGCAGCTTGTGCTCCTGCCCGAGCAGGCCGACCAGGTCGAGCTTGTCGTTGGTGATCTGTCTGATCTCGGACTCGCGCTTCTTCGTGTGCGCACGCAGCGGGAACGCGACGTTGTCGAAGACGCTCATCGACCCGAAGAGCGCACCGTCCTGGAAGAGCACGCCGAAGCGCTTGCGCAGGTCCTGGCGCTGCGACTCGCGCGCCTTGACCATGTCGACCCCGTCGACCAGGCAGACACCGGCCTCAGGTCGCAGCAGCCCCATCAGCGACTTGAGGAAGACCGACTTGCCGGTGCCCGAGGGGCCCAGCAGCGCGGTGATCTCGCCCTGGGGCAGCGTGAGGGTCACGTCGCTCCAGATGTTCTGAGACCCGAAGCTCTTGGTGAGCCCGGTGACCTCGACGGTTCCGCCCATCGCGGGGCCTCCCTGTTCTGCCGTTGTGTACTGCCGTGGTGGGGTGCGTCAACGATCGGGACAGTACGTGTGGCCCCAGTCACAGGGGAGAGGTAAATGGATCAGCCGTGAAATGAGTGCCGTGTTTTGTCACGCGCATGACAAAACGACCCCGGAGTCCGGGGCGCAGGGGCGGACCCCGTCGACACCCGCGGGGAGTGCGTTGAACCCTTCGGACCGGTTAGTGGAACGTACGTACCGAATTTCCAGGGCGAGGACCGCGAGGACGTGCCATGGTGGTCGATGCCTGCTTGGGCATGTTGGACGAAGGAGCTTGACGTGCGATGGAGCACGATGTGACGCAGACCCAGCAGTCCCCGGGCCTCCCGGGGTCGGCGGTCTGGATGCTGAAGAGCCTGGAGGGCGAGGTGCGCCCGGTCGCGCTCAGCGTCGCCCGCCACCTGCGTGATGGGCTGCCGGCGGAGACCGAGGGCTTCGAGGAGCTCATCTTCACCGCGGTGCACGGCGCGATGTCGCACTTCATCGACCTCGGTCTGGGACGCGCAGCGCCCTACACCGCCATCGACGACCACTTCCGCAAGGTCGGCTTCAAGGTCGCCGCCATGGGCCAGGACCGGGCTCTGGTCGACCTCGGCATCAACATGGCCACCAGCGAGCTGTGGGACGTGCTGCGTCGTCGCGCGGTCGAGAACGAGCTCTCGGCCGCCGCGCTGAACGCCCTCAACGAGATGATGTCCTCCTACGTCGAGCATCTCGCCAAGCAGGTCACCACGGGTTTCGGGGCCGGCACCGAGGCTCGCGACCAGGACAACGACGTCGCCCGCGCACGCCTGATCGAGCGCATGCTCTCCGGCGCCTCCCTCGACGAGATCGAGATGCAGGCATCGCTCGGCGACTGGACGCTGCCCGAGAAGGTGACCGTGATGGCGGTCGAGCTGCGTGACGGCGACCGGATCGCCGCGGACGCCCTCTCGCCCACCGCGCTCACCCGGCGCCGCGACCCCACCCAGGTCGTGATCTGTCCTCCCGACGACGCCGAGGCCGTCACCAAGGAGCTGCGCGCCGCCGCGCCGAAGGCACGGGTCTCGGTCTGCTGGCCGGTCCCGCCCGAGGACGTGCCGGCCGCATGGCGCTGGGCCAACCGGGCGCTGGCGCTGGTCAACGCTCGCGTGATCCCGGCCAAGCCGGTCATCGACTGCCTCGCCTACCGCACCGAGATCTGGCTCCACGCCGAGCCGGTGATGCGCCGCCAGCTCGCCCAGGAGCTGCTCGAGCCGCTGCTGGCGGAGTCGGCCAACTCCCGCGAGATCCTCACCGAGACCCTGCTCGTCTGGCTCGAGACCAGGGAGAGCGCCCCGGCCATCGCCGCGGTGCTCGGGGTCCACCCGCAGACCATCCGCTACCGCTGGAAACGGATCAACGAGCTCTTCGGGGAGTCGCTGCGCGACCCCGAGTTCGTCACCCAGCTCCTGCTGCTGCTCAAGGCGAGCGTGCCGCTGTGGGTCGCCGGCGACCAGAGCGACTTCGACCGCTATCAGCAGCAGACCGGCTGACGGTGCGCTCATGGTCCTGCAGCTGATCATCCTCGTCGCGGGTGCTGTCGTGGCGTACGTCCTGGGGGCGGGGTTCCCCCGCCTCGTCGCGAGCCGGGTCGGGCGACGGCACGGGATCACTTCGGTCCCGAGGCCCGCCTGGGCGGTCGCCGCCCGGGTCGACACGGTGGTGCTCGACCGGTGGGGCACGGTCACGACCGGACGGCAGAAGGTCACCTCGGTGGAGCCCCTGGACCCCGACCACCTGCGCAACCTGCGCTGGTTCGCCGGCGCGCTCGAGCACGAGGCCGAGGGGCGGCTCGCCCGCGCGGTCGCCCGGCTCTCGCCGCGCGGCAAGGTCGCCGACTTCGCCGTCGTGCCGGGCTCCGGGGTGAAGGGAGCCGTCGACCGCCATCCCGTACGCGTCGGGCGACCCTCCTGGGTCGGCATGACCGAGCGCACCGACCACGGCACGGTCCTCGGCGTGGAGCTCGACGGCCGCCCGCTGGGCTATCTGGTGGTCGGTGACGAGCTGCGCGAGGACGCGTCGACCTCCGTCGCGGCGCTGGTCGCCGCTGGGGTCACGCCCGTGCTCGTCTCCGACGACACCGCCCGCAACACCGAGCACCTCGCCGGTGCGTGCGGCATCGAGCGGTGGCACCCCGAGATCGCGCCGGAGAAGCGCGAACGGCTCGTGGCCGAACTGCAGGAGCAGGGCCGCACCGTCGCCTTCGCGAGCTCGCGGGAGGTCGACGCCGGGGTCGTCACGGCGGCCGATCTCGCTGTCGGTGTCGCCGGCGGGGCGGCGCGCGACGATGCCGTGCGGCTGGAGACCTTGGACGTCAGCCGGCTGGGCGCGCTGTTCGCGCTGGCCCGTGGAGTCGTCGCCGGCACCCGGTGGGGCCGACTTGCTGCCCCCGTGCCGGCGGTCGTCGGTGCGCTGCTGGTGGCGCTCGGCCTCGGGTCGCTGCCGCTCGCCGGCGCCTTCGCGCTGCTCTGCCTGATCTCGGCTTCCGTCGCCGGGGCGGTCGCGGTGCTGAGGGCCCGAAACTTGTCACGTACGTGAGTAGTTTGGGGGTTTCTTCACCTCGATCGCTCGAATCGCGTTGTGACGGGCCTCACTCGATGGCTTGATCGTGTCACCGACCGATGTCGCCAACCCGAGGATGTGACCGAGGATGACCCCACGGCCCGGTCTGCTGTTGAAGGCAGCGGCGCTGCCCGTCGCTGCCGCCACCGCCGCCTGGACGATCCACGCCATCCAGGACGGGCGGCCCGTCGAGGACGTCACGAGCGAGGTCCTGCGGGTGCCGTCGGTCGAGGTGCCGACCCAGGAGCTGCTGCCACCGGTGAGCGTCTCCGCGGTCAAGCCCATCCCCAAGCTCAGCCCGGTCGCCGCGCAGCCCGCCGGCTTCGCCGCCAAGGCTGCCGCAGGCGTCATCCCCGAGACCGCCCTCTCTGCCTACCAGCGCGCGGCCACGGTGCTCGCCGACGCCGACCCCGGCTGCCACCTCGACTGGTCGCTGGTCGCTGCCATCGGCCGGGTCGAGTCCGACCACGGTCGCGCCGGCGGCAACACGCTGTCGCCCTCAGGCGTCGCGACGCCGGGGATCTACGGCGTACCTCTCACCGGGTCCGGCGGCACCGCGCGCATCCTCGACACCGACGGCGGCACCTACGACCGCGACCTCGTCTACGACCGCGCGGTCGGGCCGATGCAGTTCATCCCGTCGACCTGGTCGGACGTCGGCGTCGACGCCGACGGCGACGGCCGCCGCGACCCGCAGGACGTCGACGACGCCGCGCTCGCGGCCGCGGTCTACCTCTGCTCCGGCTCCGCCGACCTCTCCACCGACGCCGGCCAGCGTTCGGCGGTGCTGCGTTACAACCACAGCGATGCGTACGTCTCGGCGGTCCTGCAGATCGCCTCCGGATACCGGCAGGGCACCTTCGAGGCGCCCACCGGCGTCGTGCTCCCCGCTGCGCAGATCCCGGTCACCACGACCGAGGATCTGGAACCGCTCTCCGGCGCCTCGCCCAGCGCCCGGCCACCCGGGCACTCCCCCGGACGTGGCACTCCCTCGGGCGATGCAGGCACCGGTACGCCCGGCGGCGACTCCACGACACAGCCCTCCCCGTCGCCGTCGGGCACCCCTTCTCCCTCCCCCGGCGACGGCGGCTCCGGCTCCGGCTCGCCGACCGACGATCCCGACCCGTCCGGCTCGCCCACCGACGATCCGACCGAGGACCCCACCGAGGACCCGACCGGGTCGCCCTCGGAGCCGGACCCGGAGCCCGATCCGGAGCCGTCCGAGGAGCCGACCGAGGACCCCGAGCCGTCGGAGAGCCCGACCGAGGACCCGTCGCCGACCGAGTCGGCCAGCGAGGCCACCAGCGAGTCCGCCGGCTCGTAGTCGACCAGGTTGGTCAAATCGGATTACAACTCCGCTTGGTCCGGGCAGACTTGGGGTGCTGCCTGACACCCCACCAGGAGGCGCCTCGATGCTGACCGAAACCGATCGCCTCGTCGCCCATGTCGCGCGCCTGGGCGAAGAGCACCCGCCGATCCCGCTGGACTCGGTCGACTTCACCGTGAACGACCCGGCCGGGTTCGAGGCACGGTTCGGGCACGTGCTCGACTACATGGCGCGGGTCGAGCTCGAGGTCGACCGCAACGTGCTCGAGATCTCCACCATGCTGCCCAACCCGCCCGAGGTCGACAAGCAGTTCTACGCCGAGGTGTGGCAGCCGCAGGAGATCCAGCACGGCCTGATCCTCGACCGGCTCCAGCAGGTCCTCGGCCGACCACCGGCGACCACCGATCTCGACCACGTCGGACTCAAGCTGAAGGTGCTCGGTCTGCTCGCCCACCTGGAACCGTTCCAGGACGTCTGCCGGATGCTCTACTACCTGACCGGGATGGCCACCGAGCGCTCCGCGGTGATCGCCTACAACCTGCTCCACGACGGGGTCATCGAGACCGGCGAGCACGCCGTCGCCGACACCGTCATCGCGCCGATCAAGCGCCAGGAACCGGGACACTACGCCTTCTACCAGCTCTCCGCGCGCGCCCACTGGGCCACGCTCGCCCGCTGGCAGAAGTGGCTGGTCCGGCACATGCGCCGGATCTCGTTCGCTCCGGTCGGGGTCAACAACGTCGAGCAGCTGGCCGACTTCGGCGACGTCATGGAGAGCCTCGGCGTCGACCGTGCCTATCGCCTCGGGCTCCGCTTCGGCAGCGAAGGCCGCGACCTGGCCGCCGACGTCGCCCGGGTCGAGCAGGAGCTTCTCTGGGCCCGCGACCGCGGTCTTCCCGTCCCCGACTACGTCAGCCGTGCGTTCCGGGAGGCTGTTGAGGCGGCTCGGGCGCGAGCGGTCAGGTGAGCGACTGTGTTGGTCTCGACACGCCGCCGCCCAGCGGCTCCGGCGGCTCGACCAGCGGGTGCTCCGGCTGGTTGAGCCCGGCGAGCCGGTGCCGAGACCGACCCCTGCTCACCCGCGCCACTTCGAGACCAGGATCTGCACCGAGCCGCCCTTGATCGCTCGCTTGCCGGGGACGGTGCCGACGGCGGTGCCCTTCTTCCAGCGCGACTTGACCCGCTTGCCGACGACCGGCTTGAACCCGGCCTTCTTCAGCTTCGCCTTGGCCTTGGCGACCGAGAGACCCTCGACCTTCGGGATCTTGACGCCCTTGCCGTTGACGACGCCGGCGCCGGGGCGTACGAAGCGGGCGGGGCCGAGCTTGCCGTCGACGGCGCGCATCGCGTCGGCCCACATCGGGCCGGCGACGGTCGAGCCGGAGGCCGAGGCGACGTAGCCGCCGCGGAGGCGCTGGCCGTTGAGGGTGACCCAGTTGCCCTCGTAGTTGGCCCCGGCGATCATCGAGGCGGTCGCCAGCTTGGGGGTGTAGCCGTTGAACCACACCGCGCGGTTGCTGTTGGTGGTGCCGGTCTTGCCGGCCGAGGGCACGCTCAGCGCGAGCTTCTGCCCGAAGCCGCCCGGCTTCATCACCCCGGCGAGGATGTCGTTCATGGCGTCCGCCGTGCCGGTACGCATCACCTGCTCGCACGAGGCGGCGTACTCCTTCATGGTCTTCCCGTCGGGGCCGACGATGGCGGTCACCGGCCGGGAGTCGCAGTGCTTGCCGCGGGCGCCGAAGGTCGCGTAGGCCTCGGCCATCTCCAGCGGGCTGACATCGACCGGGCCGAGGGTGAAGGAGGGCACCCGCTCGTGGGCCGGGTTGGTCAGCTGGACACCCATCTTCTTCGCGAGCGTGTAGGGCGCGCAGACGCCGGTGAACTGCTCGAGCTGCACGTAGAAGGTGTTCACCGACTCGCGGGTGCCGGTGTAGAGGTTCTTGTTGCCCGAGGTGGTCGAGTTGCCGACCGGGTAGGGGTTCGGGTTGAACCTGCCCTCGCCGGGGCAGTTGGCGAACGAGGCCTGGTTGAAGGTCTTCTTGGGCGGGGAGGGGATGTCCTGCTTGAGCGGGAAGCCCTTCTCGATCGCCGCGGCGCCGACGAAGACCTTGAAGGTCGAGCCGGCCTGGAAGCCGTTGGCGTCGCCGTACTCCTTCGGCACCAGGTAGTTGAGGTAGGACTCGCCCTTCTTGCGGTTCTCCCCCATCGGCCGCGACTGGGCGAGCGCCTTGACCTTGCCGGTGCCGGGCTCGACCATCGCCAGCGCGCCGACGGCGTTGTCGGTCGGCGAGACCCGCCCGCGCACGGACTTCTGCGCCGCCTTCTGGAAGCTCGAGTCGAGCGTCGTCTTGATGGTCAGGCCACCGGTCTGCAGCAGCCGCCAGCGCTCGGCCTCGGTCGCACCCAGCGACTTGTCGGCGAGCAGCCACTGCAGCGCGTAGTCGCAGAAGAACTCCGCCGAGGAGCCGAAGCAGCCGTTGCGGCTGCTCTGCACGTGGAGCCCGAGCGAGCTCTCCTTGAGCTTCTCGGCCTCGGCGCGCGGCAGCTCGCCGATCTGGGCGAGCCGCTCGAGCACCAGGTTGCGGCGGGTGAGGGCGGCGTCGGGGTAGTCGGTCGGGTCGTAGCCGGTCGGGTTCTTCACCATCCCGGCGAGCATCGAGGCCTGCGCCCAGGACAGGTCGGCGGCGTCGACGTTGAAGTAGTGCTTCGCGGCCGCCTGGACGCCGTAGGCGGAGTCACCGAAGTAGGCGGCGTTGAGGTAGCGCTCGAGGATCCAGTCCTTGTCGTGGTTCTCCTCGAGCCAGATCGCGTAGCGGAGCTCCTTGATCTTGCGGGCCGTGGACTTCTCGATCGCGGCGGCCCGCTCCTCGTCGGTGTCGGCACCGTAGACGAGCGTGGTCTTGACCAGCTGCTGGGTGATCGAGGAGCCGCCCTGCACCGAGCCCGACTCGGAGGCCGAGTTGCGCAGCAGCGCGCGCAGCGTGCCCTTGAGATCCATCGCGCCGTGCTCGTAGAAGCGGCTGTCCTCGATCGCGAGCAGCGCCTTCGGCATGTTGGGCGAGATCTGGTCGAGCGCCTTGTAGGAGCGGTTCTGGTCGTAGAGGGTCGTGATCACCCGTCCGTGCGCGTCCAGGATGCGCGTCGTCTGCGACAGCTCACCCATGTCGATGTCGAGCGGCAGCTCGTCGATCGCCGCCGCCCCCGACTTCGCCGCGACACCGGTCAGGTGGATGAACGGGAGCGTCAGACCGGAGGCCACCAGGCCGGTCACCGCAGCGACACCGATGAGGGCCCCGAATCGCATCACGACGCGATGAAAGGGCATGGTACGAACGACTTTGCGCGCCAAGATGGGGGCTCCTACCCGGGCCTCGAGCCAGGACCGGCGAGGGTTTCTGATCAATCGGAGAACGGTGCTCCAGACTACCCGACGGGGTCACACCGACGACCTCGGACGCAGGCTCAGGCCTTGGGCAGGTCGGCGCCACCGGTCTCCGGCGCCTGGTGCTCCGGGAACGCGGACTCGCTCGCGACCTCGTCCACCAGGGTGGTGCGACCGAAGGCCTCGCCGAACGGCGTCAGATGCACCGACCGGCGCACGATCTTGGCGAACTTAACCGAGTGGAGCGCCTCGAGCACATCGGGCTGCGCCTCGAGGACCTGGTATTCCAGCGGGTCGGGCAGCGGCTCCTTGGAGAACCACACCAGGCCCAACCGGAAGAGGTTGTTGAGATAGGCCGGCACCCGCTCGGGGTAGCGCACCCCGCTGCGCCCGGCGATCATGTTGAGACCCGGCGCGATCATGGTGCTGCCGATCAGACCGGACGGCCCGCCGGTGCGTACGTCGACCGAGGGCTGCGGCCCCGCCTGGAGCAGGTAGAGCAGCATCCGTGCCTCGTCGGGAGCGAGCTCGTCGAGGATCCGGGCGTACGCCGGGTGGCCCTGCTCGTCGGCCCAGACGTCGCGCGAGCGGTCGAGCAGCTCGGCGCCGCGACGACGCAGCATCGGCAGCGTGTCCTGGGTCGCCCCGGTCTCCTTCGTGCGGGCCAGGACCAGGTCGTGGCCGTTGGCCTCGTGGTCGGGCTCGTCGAGCTCCAGCACCGGCTTCGCGCCGGGCATGATGATGCGGGCCGCGGTGCCGGCGACGATGCCGACCGCCTCCGCGGTCTCGTGCACCAGCCCGGTGCGTACGTCCTGGTCGACCATCGCCCGGGCGACCCGGATGCCGGCGCGGCTGGAGGTGCGCAACCCCCATCCGGCGGTGTGCCAGGCAGCGCCGGCTGCCACCCGCGCCAGGCCGGGTGTGGTGCCGGCGACGGCGGAGGCGGTCGGGAGGACCTTGCCCAAGAGACTCATGGCTCGATGATCACTCGCTGACGCTCGCTCATGTCGGAAAGATTAGAAGGTGAAGGAAACCACCCGCGAGCCCCATGATCGCGCCATGGGCGTAGAGCATCCATTCGTCCTCCTTGATCGCTGATCGCATCATGTCCACGAAGTCGCCCGGCGGGAGCTCCTTGGTCCGCCGCGCGACCAGGTCGCGGATCTTGTCCGCCTGGTGGCGGCTGAAGCCCGGATCGCGGAACGGCACCAGGGTGCGGTCGGCGGCCTCGGTGGCGACCGAGGTGCTGATCCGGTCGAACCGCTCCGAGCCGAGCGCTATCCGCACCGCGCCGCGGTAGGGGCCGGCCGCCTTGTCGACGGCCGGCATCAGCGCCGTGGTCAGCAGCTTGCGGGTGGCGTCGCCGCGCGGTCCGTCGAGCAGGAAGTCGCCGATGCGCTCCAGCGTGATCACGTCGGTGGCGATGATGTCGGCGTAGACCTCGGCAGCCTGCTCCTGGCGGCGCGGGAAGAGGCCCTGCACCTTGATGCCGAGGATCCGGCCGGGCTCGGCGGGCTCGAAGATCAGCCACATGCCGAGCAGGTTGGTCACCCAGCCGACGACCACGCCGAGCACGGGCAGCAGCCAGGCGACGTGGAAGGTCTGGTCGATCAGCGCCACCGGGACACCGAGCAGGAAGCCGAAGATGAACCCGAAGGCGACCATCAGGTTGAGCTCGCGCTGGCCGAAGTCGCGGAAGATCCGGACCACGAGGGCGGGGTTCTTGCGGAAGTGGTCGATGACCATCAGCTTCGGGTCGAGCAGCTGGTCGATGTGGACGCCGATGTCGTCGGTGACCTTGTGGACGATCGAGGGCAGCTGGGCCTGCACCCGCACTGCGATCGCCTCCTTGACCGCCCGCGGCAGGTCGCGCCACAGCCGTGGGTGCTCGCGCATCATGATCTGGTCGACCAGCTCGGGCACCTCGGGACGGAACGTCTCCACGATGTGCGTGGCGATCTCGGAGGGGCCGAGCTGCTGGTAGAAGTCGCTGGGCGTGCCGAGCTTGGCGATCGCCTTGTCGACGGCGATCGAGCCCATCTTCGCGGCGCGGGCGGGGATGATGCCCTGCCAGCCGAGACCACCCTGGGCGAACCCCGGGATCTCCTGCACCTTGTGGGGCAGCACCCTGGACAGCTCGCGCAGCCCGGGGACCCGGAACCCCTTGAACCTCAGCGGGGAGAAGAGCATGTAGAGGCCGGACCAGTTGATCAGCCAGCCGATGACGCCGGTGAAGATCGGGATCGTGATCAGCGAGAGCCAGTGGACGTGGGCGGCCCAGTCCTCGAACCAGCCGACCAGCGAGTCCTGCCACTCCGGCGACATCGGGCTCCTTCCGCCAGAGTTCCAGACCGTCGGTATGCGTACCCTACCCACAGGCGAACGCAAACACCCTGAAGCGTCTGCTATTCGGCGGTGCTGTTCGGCCGGGCTACTCCGTGGAGGCTTCCGTCGCCGCGCCGGGCGGGATCTCATGGCTCGGCAGCCGGGCCAGCTCCTCCGCGTCGGCGAAGCACGCCCCGGCGAAGTCCTGCCCGAACGGGGTCAGATGGATCGAGCGGCGCCTGATCCGGGCGCTCCCTCGGGCGTGGAGCGCCTGGAGGACGTCGGGCTGCGCCTCGACGACCTGGTAGCGGATCAGCTCGCTGACCGGCTCCTCGGACTGCCAGACCAGCCCGAGCCTGGTGAGGTTGTTCAGGTACTGCGGCACCAGCGACGGGTAGCGAACGCTCGCCTGCGCGCCGATCATGGTCAGACCGCGGGCGATCGTCCGCGCCCCGCGCAGCCGGCCGACCAGGCCACCCTCGACCACGTCGACGGCGGGCTGCGGGCCGTCCTTCAGCATCAGCACCAGGATGCGGGCCTCGTCGGGGGCGAGCTCCTCCAGGATGTTGACGAAGGCCGGGTGGCGCTCGTTCTCGTCCCACACGTCGCGCGAGCGACGCAGCAGCTCCTCCCCGGTGCGTCGCAGCCGGTCGGGGTCGTCACCCGGCGCGACGCCGTTGGCCCGGGCCGCGCGGTCCTCCATCGCCGTCCTCGCGTTCTCGGCGGCGGGCACCGCGTAGCGCTCGAGCAGGCCGGTGACCGGGTTGCCGGTCGCGACCCGCTTGGCGAAGCCGGTCACCTGGCGGGCGCCGGTGGCGACGTCCGCGGTCAGCCGCACCGCCTCGTCAGGGTCGACGACGGCCTTCGCGACCCGGCCGACACCCCGGGCGTACGTCCTGATCCCCCAGCCCGCGGTGTGGGCGACCGTGACCGCGGAGATCCTGAGCAGGCCCGGCAGCACGTCCAGCGTCTCGTCGACCAGGCCGCCGCTCGGGGCCGGGGTGGGCATCGAGTGCATCCCGGGGCGGCCCTCGACCAGCTCTTCGGTCGGCTCGACCGACGGGGCCGCTGCCGGCGGCTCCGGTCGACGGGCACCGGGCTCGGTGTTGATGTGGAGGGCGCTCACAGCACGTTCCACCACTCGAAGACGGCGACGTGCAGGAACCCGCCCGCCAGACCCATGATCGCCCCGTGGGCGTAGAGCAGCCACTCGTCCTCCTTGATAGCCGCCCTCATCATCTCAACGAAGGTCTTCGGAGGCAGCGCACGGCACCGCTCGGCGATCAGCCGGCGGATGTTGCACGACTGCTGCCGGCTGAAGACCGCGTCGCGCAGCGGGGTAAGGGTGTAGTCGACGGCGTGCTCGGCGACCGAGGAGCGGATCGCGTCGAACCGCCGGGCGCCGACCGCCACCCGCACCGCACCGTGAGCCGGACCGACCGCCGCGTCGACCGCCGGCTCGAGCGCCGAGGCCAGCATCTGCCGGGTGCGGTCGCCGGAAGGTCCGTTGAGGAGGTGGTCGCCGATGCGCTCGAGGGTGATCACGTCGCTGGCGATGTGCTTGCCGTAGACGTCGGAGGCCTGCCACTGCCGGCGCGCGAAGAGCGCCTGGATCCGGAAGGGCCCGATCCGCCGGGGCTCCGCGGGCGCGAAGATGAGCAGCATGCCGAGCAGGTTGGTGGTCCAGCCGACCAGGACGCCGAGGATCGGCAGCAGCCACCAGATGTGAAAGGCCTGGTCGACCACGGCCACGGGGATGCCGAGCAGGAAGCCGAAGACCGCCCCGAAGACGACCATCATCCGCAGCTCACGGGCGCCGAAGTCCTTGAAGATGCGGACGATGATCGAGGGGTCCTTCTCGAAGTTCTCGATCACCATGATCTTCGGGTCGAAGAGCTGGTCGATGTGGTTGCCGATCTCGTGGGTCACGTGGCCGACGACGTCGGGGAGGTGGTGCTGCACCCGCTCGATCACGGTCGCGCGCAGCGGGCGCGGCAGGTCGCGCCAGAACCGCGGGTGCTCGCGCCACATGATCTCGTCGACCAGGAACGGGATCTCGGGACGGAAGACGTCGACGATGTGCGCGGCGATCTTCTCCGGCTCGAGCTGCTCGTAGAAGTCTCGCGGGGTCGCCATCTGCGACAGCGCCCGGTCGACGGCGATGGAGCCCATCTTCGCGGCACGGGCGGGCACGATGCCCTGCCACCCGAGCCCACCGCGCAGGATGCCCGGGATCTCCTGGACCTTGCGCGGCAGCGAGCCCGCGATCTGCTCGAGACCCGGCACCCGGGCCCCGCGGAAGTGGATGGGTGAGAACAGCATCCACAGGCCGGACCAGTTGATGAGCCAACCGATCACGGCGGTGAAGACAGGTATCGACCAGAACGTCAGCCAGTCGACGTCCCATCCGAAGAGCACGTCGGCGACGCCAGACACGGAACCCCCAGATTTCCGTCAGTACGACGCCTCTGATCCTGCCTGATCAGGCAGGTCCGGTCCAGGATGACGCTCGCTCGAAAACTGGAAGGACCCGGTGGGTCCGTCTCGGGTCGGCTCCACCGGGTCCGCCACAGGTGCCCCGACCATATGGGGGTTGGTCCGACACCCGCGGCTTACTCATCAGTATGCGGGCTGTGAACCCACATCGGTTTTAAGTGAAATCCACAACTCGCCAACAGATTTGGCGCGGAAATCCGCCGCTCCATGCTAACCGTGCTGGCGTCGCCAGACCACGATCGCCTGCCCTGGCGGGGTCTGCGGAATGGCAGGAAGCCTGCTGGAGGTCCGCGGCTCGGGAGCAGCGGCCCGAGCCTGGGCGAGCGCCTCGCGGGTCGCCGCGAGCTCGTGGAGCAGCTCCTCGTTGCGACGGCGCAGGGCGTCGACGTGCTGCTCGAGCGCGAGGATGCGGCGCACGCCCTCGATGCCGATGCCGGACGAGGTCAGCTCGGCGATCGAGCGCAGCTTCTCGATGTCGTGGAAGGAGTAGCGGCGCCCGCCACCCCCGGTGCGACCGGGGGTGATCAGGCCCATCCGCTCATAGGTGCGCAGCGTCTGCGGGTGCAGCCCGGTCAGCTCCGCGGCCACGCTGATCACGTAGACCGCGGCGTCCGGCGCGGGACTGCCGAATGCGTCGCTCATCATGACTCCTCGAGAAGGGACGTACGCAGGGGCTTGTCCGCCATGGCGTCACGATAGGCCTCGACGGCTGCTTTGGCATCGGCATCGAGGACGGCCGGGATCTGCACCTCGACCGTCGCGAGCAGGTCACCGACGGTGCCGTCCGCGCGGCGGAAGCCCTTGCCGCGCACCCGGAACGTACGTCCGTTGGGGGTGCCCGCGGGGATCCGCAGCGTCACGGGCGAACCGGTCAGCGTCGGCAGCTTGACCTCCGCGCCCAGCGCCAGCTCGTCGAACCCGACCGGCACGTCGATCGTGAGGTTGTCGTCCTTACGGCCGAAGACCCGGTGGGGCGTCACGTGGACGGTGACGTAGAGGTCGCCGGCCGGGCCGCCGTTCTCGCCCGCGGCACCCTTGCCCTTGAGCCGGATCCGCTGGCGGTCCTTGACGCCGGCCGGGATGCGCGCCTGGATGGTGCGCGCGGAGGTGCCTCGGCCGGACCCGCGGCAGGTGGGGCAGGACTCGTCGTAGATCAACTGACGGCCACCGCAGCGGGGGCAGGTCTCATTCATGGAGAACGCGCCGCCCACCGAGTTGACGACGTAGCCCGCACCCTCGCACTCGGGGCAGACCCGCGGCTTGGTGCCGGGCTTGCCACCGGTGCCGTTGCAGTCGGGGCAGGCCGCGTCGGAGGTCAGGCGCAGCGAGATGGTCACGCCCTCGAGCGCGTCGGTGAAACCGATCGTGGCGCTGGTCTCGACGTCGGCACCCTTGATCGGTCGCGACCGCGGGGTCGTACGCCGACCGCCGAAGCCTCCACCGCCGGCACCGCCGAAGAGGTCGCCGAACATGTCGCCGAGGCCGCCGCTCTGGGCGCCACCGCCGAAGAGGTCCTCGAAGTTGTAGCCGCGGCCGCCGCCGGTGCCGCCGAAGCCGCCAGGAAAGCCGCCGGTCGCACCCAGGGTGCGGACCTCGTCGTACTTCTTGCGCTTCTCGGCGTCACCGATGACGTCGTAGGCCTCGGCGACCTTCTTGAACTTCTCGTGCTTGGCCTCGTCGCCGGGGTTGGAGTCGGGGTGGTTGGCCCGCGCGAGCTTGCGGTACGCCTTCTTGATGTCGTCGCTCGAGGCGTCCTTCTTGACGCCCAGCTCGGCGTAGTAGTCCTTGTTGATCCAGTCCGGCCGGATCCCGTCGTCAGCCACCTAGCCCCTCCTCTCGATCCATCGGGGGTCGAGCCTGCCGAGGCCTCGGCAGGCTCGACCACCCATCGTTGTCACTCCGGGTCACTCCGGGTCGACGACCAGGACCTGCGCAGCCCTGACCACCCGGTCGCCGATCATGTAGCCGGCCTTGGCGACCAGCTTGACCGACGTCTCCTCGACCTCGGGGTCGGTGCCCATGTGGCTGAGCGCCTCGTGACGGTTGGGGTCGAAGACGTCGCCCGGCTCACCGAACTTCTTCAGACCCAGGTTGGTCACGATCTTCTCGAGCTGGTCGGCGACCGCCTTGAAGCCGCCCTCGACCTCGCCGTGCTCGCGGGCACGGTCGATGGTGTCGAGCACCTCCACGATCGGAGTGAGCACCTTGTAGGTCGCGTTCTGCGAGACGAGCTCGCGGTCACGGTCGACCCGCTTCTTGTAGTTGACGTACTCGGCCTGGAGACGCTGCAGGTCCGTGGTCAGCTCGGAGACGCGCTTGTCGACCTCGTCGGCGGCATCGCCCATGAAGTCCACGTCGCTGTCGTCACCGTCAGCCGCGGCAGCCTCGTCCTCGACCGCGTCCTCGGTCGTGTCGTCGGACACGACGTCGGCCACGTCGTCGGCCTTGTCGTCGATCTTCTCGTCGGCCTTGTTCTCGGCCAGATCATCAGCCACGTTCTCGGCCTCCTCGGTCCCCTCGGCCGCATCGGCTGGGGCTCCCTCGGCGGCGTCGTCCGAGCCCGAGGCGTCACTCTTCGGAGCGTCCACCTCGGAGTCCTCGGTCGACTCCTCGACGTCTTCGGTCTCGGGCGGCGGGGACTCGGAGGTCGTCTCCTCGACGACCTCCTCCGCCCCGCCGGAGCGGCGCTTGGTCACTTCTTGTCGCCCTCTTCACCCTCAGCAGGCTCGTCGACGATCTCGGCGTCGACCACGTCCTCGTCGGCCTCGCCGGTCGCACCGGTGGCACCGCCGGCAGCGGACTGCTCGGCCTCGGCCGCGGCGTACATGGCCGCACCCATCTTCTGCGAGGACTCACCGAGCTTGGTGATCGCGGCCTGGATGGCGTCCTTGTCGGCCTCGGTGTCCTCGAGGACCTTCTTCAGGGCGTCCAGGTCGGCCTGCACCTCGGTCTTCACGTCGTCCGGGACCTTGTCGCCGGAGTCGGTGATGAACTTCTCGGTGGTGTAGACGAGGCTGTCGCCCTGGTTGCGGATCTCGATGGACTCGCGACGCTTGGCGTCCTCCTCGGCGTACTGCTCGGCCTCCTTGACCATGCGGTCGATGTCGTCCTTCGACAGCGCGGAGCCGCCGGAGATCGTCATGGACTGCTCGCGGCCCGAGGCCTGGTCCTTGGCAGAGACGTGGACGATGCCGTTGGCGTCGATGTCGAAGGCGACCTCGATCTTCGGCACGCCACGCGGCGCCGGCGGGAGACCGGTGAGCTCGAAGTTGCCCAGCGGCTGGTTCTCCGACCACATCGGGCGCTCGCCCTGGGCGACCTTGATCTCGACGCTCGGCTGGTTGTCGTCAGCCGTGGTGAAGATCTCGGAGCGCTTGGTCGGGATGGTGGTGTTGCGCTCGATCAGGGTGGTGAAGACACCGCCCTTGGTCTCGATGCCGAGGCTCAGCGGGGTGACGTCGAGGAGCAGGACGTCCTTGACCTCGCCCTTCAGCACGCCAGCCTGCAGCGCGGCGCCGACGGCCACGACCTCGTCGGGGTTGACGCCCTTGTTGGGCTCCTTGCCACCGAGGAGGCTCTTGACCAGGTCGGTCACGGCGGGCATCCGCGTCGAACCACCGACGAGGACGACGTGGTCGATGTCCTTCAGCGCTACACCGGCGTCCTTGAGGACCGACTCGAACGGCTTCTTGGTGCGGTCGAGCAGATCGGCGGTGATCTTCTGGAACTCGGCCCGGGTCAGGGTCTCCTCGAAGTGGAGGGGACCGGACTCACCGTGGGTGATGTAGGGCAGGTGGATGCTCGTGTTCTGCGACGAGGACAGCTCGATCTTCGCCTTCTCAGCGGCCTCCTGGAGGCGCTGCGCGGCGATCTTGTCGGCGGCCAGGTCGACGCCGTTGGCGGCCTTGAACTTGCCGACCATCCACGTGACGATCGCGTTGTCCCAGTCGTCACCACCGAGGTGGTTGTCACCGGAGGTCGCCTTGACCTCGACGACACCCTCACCGATCTCGAGCAGGGAGACGTCGAACGTGCCGCCACCGAGGTCGAAGACGAGGATGGTCTGGTCGTCGCCCTTGTCGAGGCCGTAGGCCAGCGCGGCGGCGGTCGGCTCGTTGACGATGCGGGAGACGTTGAGGCCCGCGATCTCACCGGCCTCCTTGGTGGCCTGGCGCTGCGCGTCGGAGAAGTAGGCCGGGACGGTGATGACCGCGTCGGTCACCGTCTCGCCGAGGTAGGCCTCGGCGTCGCGCTTGAGCTTCTGCAGGACGAACGCGCTGATCTGCTGCGGCGTGAAGTCCTTGTCGTCGATGTTCACCTTCCAGTCGGTGCCCATGTGACGCTTGACGGACTTGATCGTCCGGTCGACGTTGGTGACGGCCTGGCGCTTGGCGACCTCGCCCACCAGCACCTCGCCGGACTTGCTGAACGCGACCACGGAAGGCGTCGTACGGGCGCCTTCGGCATTCGCGATGACGGTGGCCTCGCCACCCTCCAGAACCGAGACGACCGAGTTGGTGGTCCCGAGGTCGATACCGACGGCACGTGCCATCTTTGCTACCTCCGCTTGGTTGAAGCTGTGTGTAAGTGGTCTGTGTTGCCCCTGGGGTGAGCCCCGCGAGGCTGTTGCCCGAAGGCTGTTGGTCTGCGCCCCAGCGGCCGCTGCCGCCGAGTGTTGCAAACAAGTTGAGTCGATTCAACTCAACTTCGTTCACAGGCCACAACGAAGACTGTACGTGTCCTATTCCAACCCTTCGAACGGGGCCGCAGAGAACGCGCCTGTGGGCGACGAAACTCGAGTTTCGCCGCCCACAGGCGCGGTTTCGACCGGACCGATCAGGAAGGGATCCAGTCGAAGGTGTCCGGGTTGGGGCCGGAGCGGCCGGACTCGCCACGGTCGAGCGCGGCGAGGGCCTGGATCTGGTCGCCGGTCAGCTCGAAGTCGAAGATCGCCATGTTCTCCTCGAGGCGCTCGCGGCGTACGGACTTCGGGAAGACGATGTCGCCCCGGTCGATCTGCCAGCGCAGCAGGACCTGGGCGGGCGACTTCTCGTGAGCGGTCGCGATCTCGGTGACGACGGGGTCGACGAGCTCGCCGCCGCCCTGGCCGAGCGGCGACCAGGACTCGACCTTCGCGCCGTGACGCAGCGTGGCCTCGCGGGCGGCCTCGTTGGTGAAGTAGGGGTGGACCTCGATCTGGTTCACCGCCGGCACGACGCCGGTCTCGGCGACGATCTTGTCGAGGTGGTCGGGCTGGAAGTTGGAGACACCCACGGAGGTGGCCAGGCCGGCGTCACGCAGGCCGACGAGCGCCTCCCACGTCTTCGCGTACGTCCCGTCGTACTGCGTCGGCAGCGGCCAGTGGATCAGGAACAGGTCCACGTGGTCCAGGCCGAGGAGCTCCAGAGACTTCTCCAGCGACGCCTTCGCGTCGGCCGGGTCGTGGTTGGAGTTGTTGAGCTTGGTGGTGACGTAGAGGTCCTCGCGGGCGAGCCCGGCGTTCTTCAGAGCGGAGCCGACGCCGGCCTCGTTCTGGTACATCTGCGCGGTGTCGATGTGGCGGTAGCCGACCTCGAGCGCCTGACTCACAACCTGCTCGACCTCGTCCTGAGGCACCTGCCAGACCCCGAGACCGAACTGGGGGATAGAAGTGTCGTCGTTGAGCTTGATCGTTGGAACCGTCATGTCCCCCATACAACCAGGCGCCTCCACACCTGTTCCGGATCCTCAGCCGATCCGGACGGTCACCACGTTGGAGTGGGTGCCGGCATCGACGTCCTTCATCCGGAACTTGTGCTTGCCGACCCGGCCGGACTGGATGACGGTGGAGAACTGCCCTCCGATGACCGAGACGTCGGAGATGCCGAACTCCTCCCAGCCGGACCCGTCGTTGCGCTCCAGCCGGAGGATGGCGCCCTCGCCGCCGGGGTAGATACCGGTGATGGAGACCCGCTCCATCGGGGCGGCCTGGACGGTGCCGGCCTGGAGGGTGATCTCCTTCTTCGGCGCCTTCGTCTTCGCCGCCTCGTCCGCGTCGGTCTCCGACGTGCTCGTGGAGCTGGAGGCGGGCTTCTTCCTCGGCTCGCTGGTCGGCGAGGCGTTGAGGGTGATCGCCGGGCCGGTCGCCGTCTTCGTCGGCTTGGGCGAGGGGACGAAGAGCGAGGCGCCCCCGTCGGGCTCAGCCGCAGGGTCGACCGCCGCGCTGCCGCCGCCCAGGCCCAGCATGTTGACGCCGAGGAACATCCCGATGCCGACGACGAGGCCCACCCCGACCGCGACCGCCACCAGCGCCGTGACACCGGCTGCGATCGGGTGCTGCCCGCCCTGCTTCACATCTGCTCCTCAGCCCTGAGATACGGCCTGCCGCACTACCACCTCACCACTGTGTGGTGATGGTGACAATTCAGCCACACGTTCTCATCGAGCGCCAGAAAATCAGCTGATCAGCTGTTGCCGGCGGGCGATGGCGGCCGCCTCGGTGCGGCTCCCGGCGCCCAGCTTCCCGAGGATGTTGGAGACGTGGACGGAGACCGTCTTGGTCGAGATGAACAGCTGCTTGCCGATCTCGCCGTTGCTGCGCCCGGCAGCGACCAGCGTCAGGATCTCGCTCTCGCGCGGGGTGAGCGCCGTCGACGTGGCCTGCGGCTGCTTCACCGCGGTGACGCCGAGCGACTTCAGCTCGTCGAGCAGCGGCTGCAGGCCGAGCCGCTTCGCGGTCTCCCGGGCCTTGTCGGCGGTCGCCCGCGAGCCGGGTACGTCACCGAGAGCACGCTGGATGACGGCGTAGGAGGTGCGGACGGCGGCCAGGCCCGGGACGTCGCCGTAGGCCTCGACCAGCTGCTCGGCGCGCGCCCAGGCGGCCAGCAGCGTCTCCTGGGCAGGAGCGTCGATACCGGCCAGCCAGTGGACGCGGAGCACCTCCGCCTCCAGTCGCGCCGACCAGGCCCGGCCCTCCGGGCCCCACTCACCGGGCTGGTACTGAGCGACCACCTGCTCGCCGTCGCTGCGGAGACGGTCGACGGCCTCGACCAGCGCCGGCCACCTCGCAGCAGGCAGCGACGGCAGCAGCAGCGCGATGCCGGCGGCGGCTGTCACGGCCAGCCGCACCCGGCCGCCGAACCACTCCGTCCAGAACTGCGAGAGCGTCTCGACGGTCTCGGCGTAGACGCCGAGCACCCGCTCGGCGTCACCGTCGCGGGCCGCTGCGGTCATCTCCACGATCGAGCCGTAGAGGGCGATCAGGCCCTCCTGCGTCCAGAACGGTCGCAGCGCCGCGGCCGCGGCACCGAGCTGTGCACCCTGGGCCTGCTCCATCATCATCCGGAGCACGTCGAGGAGCGCGACCGGGATCGGCGGGGCGTCGGGCAGGTTGCCGCCGGAGAGTGGCATCGCCTCGTCCCACTCCCCCCGCACCATCTGGATCCGGACGATGTCCGCTCGGGCCGCCGCAACGTAGGGAGACCACTGCAGCGACGCACTGCCGGCGTCGTCGACCACCGCCCGGAACCAGGTCAGCGCCTCGGTGTGGTCACCGGCCTCGTCGTAGGAGCGGCCGAGCGCGAACATGCCCCGGCTCACCGCATGGGTCGACCCGACCCGCCGTGCCTGCTCGATCGTCTCGCGCAGGACCTGCCGGAAGCCCTCGACCTTGTCGCCCGCACCCACGCCGGTGCGGACCTTGAGCATGGACAGGCTGGTGGCGATGTCGGAGGCGAGCTTGGAGAGGCTGTGTCGTTCGGCGATCTCGATGCCCTCGAGCCCGACCGCCTCGGCCTCCTCGCTGCGCCGGAACATGACCAGCGTGCGGGTGCGAGCCGCCAGGACCGCACAGCGGACCTTCGGCTCGGCGTCCTCGGGAAGTGCGGTCATCGCGTCGCGGGAGTAGGTGAGCGGGTCGCCGTTCTCCATGAGGAGCGCGGCCTCCGCCCTCGTGGCCAGCAGCAACGCCCGGCCGACCGAGGGTCCGACCGGGATGGCGTCGAGCCGCTCGGCCAGGATCGCGTCGGCACGTGAGGGCAGACCGGCCAGGATGAGGGTGTCGGCGGCTCGCTCGTAGACCCGGTCGAGGTTGACCGCGGCCGCCTCGGCGACCTTCGGGTCGGCGGCCAGGCCGAGCGCCTTCTCGTAGTGGTGGGCCGCCTCGCCCACACCGCTGACGTTGCGGGCCTCCTCGGCCGCGGCGATGCGGGCACGCAGCGCGGTCGCGAGGTCGCCGGCGCGCCGGGCGTG
>NZ_BMRK01000010.1:0-30876 GCF_014648595.1 Nocardioides luteus
GCCGTAGGCCGTCCTTGACTCCGGGACGGGTCGAGAAGACCCTCACGAACGGGTCGGCGGCCCTGACCAGCCTCGACGACACGTTTCCGGCAGGGAGGTCTCGACAGGCTCGACCTCCGGTGAACACCGGCGGGGGTCGGCGTTGCGGGTGGGGTGGTCTCGACAAGCTCGACCACCGGGGACTAGCTCCAGCGACCGAATCCCCGCGACCACGCCCGGGCCGCCGCCCCGATAACCAGCCAAATCTTTTCTCGACCTGTTCCGGTGTCCAGGACCGCGAAGCGGCCGGCGTAGCCGGCGGCCGTAGGCCGTCCTTGACTCCGGGACAGGTCGAGAAGACCCTCACGAACGGGTCGGCGGCCCACAATCCGCTTCAGCGACACGTTTCCGGCAGGGAGGTCTCGACAAGCTCGACCACCGGAGGACCGGAGGATAGCCGTAACCTCCCCACCCTCCGAGACGTTGTGTCACACATAACCGAATCCCCCAGGAGGTCCCACGATGCGTCGTGCGGCAGCAGTCACCGTGGCCGTGCTCTTCGTCTTCTCACTCACCGCAGCGGCGCCTGCGCTGAGCGCGAGCCCGAGTGCGTCGACAGACCTGCGGGACGTGATGGTCGTGGGCAACAACTGGGACGGGACGGCGTCGATCGTCGATGCACGCACGCTCGAGGTGCTGCGTAAGGACGTGAATCTGGTCCCGGACAAGGACGAGGAGATCGCGGAGATCCACCAGGATCCCGAGCGGCTCGCGATGTACTACCTCGTCCGCTACGGCCCCGGGGAGGGCAACGACCAGCTCGTGGACGACATGTTCACCACCCGGGACGGGAAGCTGCTGGCTGTTTCCCGGCCCAGTCTGGCCGACGTGGTCTGGATCGACATCGAGAAGGCGCTGGCAGGCGCGCCCGACTCGATCGTCGTCGAGCAGCAGATGGACGGGCACCGCACCGACCACATGGGCCTCTCCCCCGACGGCACCAAGCTGCTCGTCTCCGACTCGACGTCGCGGACCGTGCACGAGTACTGGATGGGCGGGGAAGGCGACCCGCGGACGGGCGAGCGGCTGCGTACGTTCGAGTCGGGCGAGACGCCCCACGAGAACAACTACTCCGCCGACGGCTCGCAGATCTTCCACGCCTCCATCGGCCGCGTCTACCTGCCCGGCGACCAGAAGGAGCTCTCCCTCGACTCGCTCCCGCTGATCAACCTCGACCAGCTCGGTCTGGGCAAGATCCCCGGCACCGACCTGCTCCCGCCGATCAAGATCGGCCCGATCCACGACGCGATCAAGGGCGACCGCTGGTTCGAGATCGTCGACGAGGCCACCTTCGAGGTCAGCCATCGTTGGGAGATGGGCAAGGAGCTGGAGGAGGCCGGCTACCCGGCTATCTCCTCAGCCGTACGCCCCATGGCGGTCGCCCCTGGCGAGCGGTTCATCTACTTCCAGGTCTCGTTCCTGCACGGCCTGGTCGAGTTCGACACCCAGGCGCCGGACATCGACAGAAAGGTCGGCTACTCCACCGGCTCGATCGAGGAGCCGCGTACCGGCGCCGTCACCCGGGTCATCCCGCTCCCCAAGCGCACCCGGCTGCCGCGCGAGCTCTACGTGAACGACTCCGCCCACCACGGGCTCTCGATCGACGCCGAGGGCGAGACGCTGTGCGCCGCCGGCACGATGGACGACTACGTCGCGATGGTCGACCGCGAGACGGGGCAGTACAAGACGCTCGACGAGCAGACCACCGGCCACTACTACGGCAAGCCCTACTGGACCACCGAGGGCATCGGCGACACCTGCTGGGCATCACTCTCGGACGCCGACGCGGTCGCCGTCATCGACTTCCGCACCGGCGAGGAGCTCGCCTACCTCGACGTCGGCAACCACCCCCAGCGCGTACGCCACGGGCAGATCCCTGCCGACCTGCTGAGCTAGCTCGCGCGGATGGGCAGAATCCCGCCATGGCGGGATTCTGCGGGGCTACCCCGGCCGCAGGGCCGCGCATTTTCCCGCCATGGCGGGAAAATGACACGCCCCTGACCTCAGCGAACCGGCGCGCCCGCTCCCGCGAGCGCCTGCTTGACCTCGCCGACCCGCACCTTGCCGAAGTGGAAGATCGTCGCCGCCAGAACAGCGTCTGCGCCGGCCTCCACCGCGGGCGGGAAGTGCTCGGCCCGGCCCGCGCCGCCGGAGGCGATGACCGGGACGGTCACCTCGCTGCGTACGGCCTTGATCAGGTCGATGTCGAAACCGTCCTCGGTGCCGTCGGCGTCCATCGCGTTGAGCAGGATCTCGCCGGCGCCCAGCTCAGCAGCGGTCGCCGCCCACTCGATCGCGTCCAACGGACGCCAATCACCACGAGGCCCCGGCCGGCCGGCGGATTCCCGGCCACCGTGGGTGGTCACCTCGAAGCCCGACGAGGTCCCCTCCGCCCGGCGCGCGTCCACGGAGAGCACCAGCACCTGATTGCCGAACCGGTCGGCGATCTCCGCGATCAGCTCGGGACGGTCGATCGCGGCGGTGTTGACCGCGATCTTGTCCGCACCGGCGCGGAGCATCCGGTCGACGTCCTCGACGCTGCGGATCCCGCCACCGACCGTGAGCGGGATGAAGACCTGCTCCGCGGTGCGGGTCACGATCTCGAGCGTCGTCGCCCGACCCTCGTGGGAGGCGGAGATGTCGAGGAAGGTGAGCTCGTCGGCACCTTCCTTGTCGTACGTCGCGGCCAGCTCCACCGGGTCGCCGGCGTCGCGCAGCTCCTTGAAGTTGATCCCCTTGACGACGCGACCGGCGTCGACATCGAGGCACGGGATCACCCGGACCGCAAGAGTCATGACTGGTCCCCGCGCTGCCGGCCGAGGGTCAGGTCGAGCGCCTCGGCGAGGTCGAGCGAGCCGGTGTAGAGCGCGGTGCCGGCGATGGCACCCTCCACGCCGACCTCCACCAGACCCATCAGCGCCTCGATGTCGTCGATCGTGGTCACTCCCCCACTGGCCACTACCGGACGGTCGGTGGCCTCGCAGACCGTGCGAAGCAGCTCGAGGTTGGGGCCCTGGAGCATGCCGTCCTTGTTGACGTCGGTGACGACGTAGCGCGCGCAGCCCTCGGAGTCGAGGCGGGCGAGCGTCTCGTAGAGGTCGCCGCCCTCCTTGGTCCAGCCGCGGGCGGCGAGGGTGCGGCCGCGTACGTCCAGGCCCACCGCGACCCGGTCGCCGTAGGTCGCGATCGCGCGCCGGGTCCACTCCGGGTTCTCCAGCGCGGCGGTGCCGATGTTGACCCGCCGGCACCCGGTCGCCATCGCGGCCTCGAGGGACTCGTCGTCGCGGATCCCGCCGCTCATCTCGACCTTGATGTCGAGCTTGCCGACGATCCCGGCGAGCGTCTCGCGGTTGTTGCCGTGGCCGAACGCGGCGTCGAGGTCCACCAGATGGATCCACTCCGCGCCGGTCTCCTGCCAGCGCAGAGCGGCCTCGAAGGGATCGCCGAACCGTTTCTCCGACCCGTCCACGCCCTGGACCAGCTGCACCGCCTGCCCGCCCTTCACATCGACGGCCGGCAGGAGCTCGAGGTAGTCACCCATGGGTACGATCCTATGTTCCCCGCGCCGCGACCTTCGCCCCGCCGTCCGGGTGCGAGACGGAACCCGCTCAGCGAGGCGCCAGCACCTCGAAAACGTACGCATCGGGGTCGCTCATCCGCGCCCAGCGCCCGTCGCCACCCAGCTCGGTGACCACGGTGGCACCGAGCCCGACCAGCCGCTCGATCTCCTCCTCCCGACCGACACCCTCGGGCGCGACCAGGTCGAACCGGAACCGGTCCCGCGGCCCACGCGGCACCGATGGCGGTCCACCCCAGGCGACCTTCGCGCTGGCGGACGGTGTCGCCACCGCGGTCTCGCCGTCCTCGTCCCAGACCAGCGGCCAGCCCAGCGCCTCGCTCCAGAAGATCCCGGCGTCTCGCGACCCGTCGGCTGCGACCTCACCCAGGAAGCCGGTGCCCGCCAGCCAGCTGTTGCCTGCGGGGATCACGCACAGCTCGTTGCCCTCCGGGTCACCGAGCACGACATGGTCCTCCTCGGGCAGCTGACCCACGTCGAGGTGCCTGGCGCCGAGGCTGAGCAGCCGGTCCACGGTGCGCTGCTGGTCATCGGCCAGCCGGCTGGTGAGGTGGAGGTGGTGCGGGTTCGCCATCGCCTTCGGCTCGTCGGTCGGCAGGAACCGGATCCGGATGTCGTCGTCCGAGCGTGGCAGCAGGCTGATCTCCTCACCACGCACCCCGGCCTCCCGGCCGAGCACGGTCGCCCAGAACGCCGCCACCCGCTCCGGGTCGTTGGCGTCGATGCAGATCCCGAACCTCCGAGGCGTCATGACCGGCAACCTAGGACGCCTTCGCGGCAGGAACAAACGGATATCACCGGTCAAGCCGATGCTGGAGCTCCGTGCGCTCCGCTTGCACGTCGAGCGCTCTGGATGGTCTTGTACGCTGCGCTCACTCGCCATCAGGCGAAGCAATGGGAAGGAAACGAACAGGGTGACGTCACCACAGACCGGGACCGGATGGACGTGCTCATGTTGCGGAGCGGCGCACGAGGAGTATGCGATGTCTTTCGGATCGCCGGCTCCTCTGCCCTGGATGATGGCTACGGACACCGAGCGGTCCGCAGGTGAGATCAACGCAGACTCCTGCATCCTTCACGACCGCGATGGAACCCAGTATTTCCTACGGGCCCTGCTCGAGATCCCGGTGCACGATGCGGACGACAGCTTCTCCTGGGGCGTATGGGTCTCGCTCAGCGAGAAGGACATGAACACCCAGGCGAGGAACTGGGTGGATCCAGAACGCGCCCAGCTGGCACCGATGTTCGCCTGGCTCTGCACCGATCTTCCCTGCTACGAGGAGACCACGCTGTCCTTGCCCACCACGCTGCACACGCGAGGGCCGGGCATCACTCCGCTGATCCGGCTCGAGCCGTCCGGCAGGCATCGGCTGGCACTGGAGCAGGCCCAGGGGATCTCTCTCCATCGAGTCGCTGAGATCAACGCCGCGCTGCTCGGCTGATCGCCGGCTCCTACGGTCCGTCCTACCCGAGGCCGCCGCGCTCACGTCTGCACTACCCGTTGCAGCTTGGCCAGCCCCTTCTCCATGTCCGGCGCGATCGCCTTCTCCATCGAGTAGAACCTGAGCATCAGGCCCATCGGGCCCCCGACCGACCCGGCGTGGCTCCAGGTCAGCTCGGTGCCGTCGGCGACGGTGGCGAGGTCGAAGCTCACCGTGCTCCGGCTCTTGAACGGCTTGAGGAACTCCAGCGCCACGTCGATGTGGTCAGGCCGCGACTCGACGATCTCCATCGACCCCGACCCTGCACGCTTGTTGCCGGACCACGCATAGCGGGCGCCGACCCCGGAGTCCGCACCCGAGTAGGTGCGCGTCATGTCCGGGTCGAGCTCCTCCCAGGGCGACCACGCCGGCCACTCGTGAAAGTCGTTGAGCAGCGCGTGAGCGCGCCCGATGTCGCACGGCAGAACCACGGACCTGGAGACCCGGTAGTCGGTCATGTCATCACGGTACGCCTGCGGCGACGAGCGCGAGCACGTCTTCGGTGCTGCGTACGTCTCCGAAGGTGCGGTAGATGGTCACGATCGTCGCGTTGTGGGACTCGTCATCGCGGCCGGCGGTGGCGTCGGCGACCAAGATTGTGCGATATCCCAGGGTGGCGGCGTCCCGCGCCGTGCCGGCGACGCAGACCTCGGTGAGGGTGCCGGTGACGATGACCGTCTCGATGCCCCGCTCCCGAAGCTGATCGTCCAGCGTGGAGCTGCCCGGGAACAGAGCGCTCGGCGCCGTCTTCTCGACGAGCAGGTCGCCGCTGTGTGCCGTCAGCCCCGGACCGAGTCGGCTGCCGACCGGGCCGGTACCGCCGCTGCGCCGGAACAGGTCGGCCACCTCGTCGCCACGGAACTCCCGCGCCCACTCGGTCGGTCCGGGGTCACCCGGCACGATCCAGGCGACAGCACCCCCGGCACCGCGCAGGGCATCCGCGAGCAGCCTCACGTTCGGAGTGATCGCATGACAGACCGCGTTCGACTCGTAGAAGAACGGCACGAGATCCACGACGAGCAGCGCCGTCCTGGCCGGATCGAGACTCTCGTAGGCATACCGCCGACCGCGCCTGGTCTCGTGCCGCGCGTACTCGCGCTCGGGGATCGCCCAGCGATGCACCGTCGCCTCCTGCACTCAGGCGCCCGGGGGATTCACACCGACCGACCCGTCGATGGACTCGCGGAGGATGTCGGCGTGGCCGGCGTGACGGGTAGCGTCGCAGAGACGGGCGGCCATGACGTTGAGGAGCATGACGTGCTCGTCCCACCACGGTACGTAACCGGGCGCGTCGATCGAGAGGTCCTCGATCGTGGCGTCGACGTGGGCGCCGACGCGGCGGTAGAGGTCGAGGATGTCGGCGCGGGTCTCGTCGTCGGTGGCCCGGTGGCCGGCGTCCCACCAGCCCGGGGTGTCCCAGGGCGGGAGGTCGATCGGAGGGGTGCGGTCGAAGACCTCGCCGAAGTAGCGCGCATCGGAGAACGTGTTGTGCGTGACCAGACCGAGCAGGCTGGTGCCGGTCGGGGTCATCGGGCGGCGCACGTCGGCCTCGGGGAGCCCCTCGAGCTTCCAGACCAGCGCCTCACGGACCCCGCGGATCTTGTCGTGCAGATGGATCTTCGCGAAGTCGTCGATCATCGGTTCAGTCCTCCGCAGCCTCTGAGCCCGCCGGCCGGCGAGCCGAGCAGCACCCTAGCGGCGGAACAGCAGCGTGTAGACCACCGGCGCGACCAGCACCGATGCGATCGCCGCGAAGAGCACGGTGCCGACGTCCTCGGTGACCAGATAGACCAGCGCGAGGAGAAGGAGCAGGACCACGACCAGGATGCGTACGTTGCGCCGCCGGCGCTCCGCCAGCGCGCTCTTCGGGCGGGGCCGGCGAGCGGGGAGCCACCCGAAGAGCCGCTCCCGCCGAGCGCGGCGGGCAGCGGCCCTGGCCTCGCCGGCAGCCCGCGCCTCGGCCGCCGCTGCGGCCTGCCGCTCGCGCTCGGCACGAGCCTTCGCGCGGGCGCCGGTCTGGGCCACCTCAGGCGGCCTTCAGCGACTGCACCCAGTTGCGCAGGATCGTGGCGCCGGCGTCGCCGGACTTCTCCGGGTGGAACTGGGTCGCCCACAGCGGACCGTTCTCGACGGCCGCCACGAACCGGTCACCACCGTGCTCGGCCCAGGTGACCAGCGGCGCGACGGTGCGGTCGTTGGTGACCAGGGTCCAGTCGCGCACGCCGTAGGAGTGGACGAAGTAGAAGCGCTCGTCCTCGGCCCCGGCGAACAGCGCCGAGCCCTCCGGGACCTCGAGCGTGTTCCAGCCCATGTGGGGCACGATCGGCGCCTGCAGACGCTCGACGACACCCGGCCACTCGCCGCAGCCCTCGGTCTCGACGCCGTGCTCGATGCCGGTCTCGAAGAGGATCTGCATGCCGACGCAGATGCCCATCACGGGCCGCCCGCCGGCGAGGCGCCGGGCGATGATCCGCTCGCCGCGGATCTCGCGCAGCCCCTTCATGCAGGCCTCGAAGGCCCCCACGCCGGGCACCAGCAGCCCGTCGGCCGCCATCGCGGCGTCGAGGTCACCGGTCAGCTCGACCGAGGCACCGGCACGCTCGACGGCGCGCACGGCGGAGCGTACGTTGCCCGAGCCGTAGTCGAGCACCACCACCGAGGGGCCGCTCACAGCGCCACCTCCGTAGCGCAAGCGCCAGAATTCGGACGCGGCGCTGTGTTGACACCATGGTTCACTCGCTGACGCTCGTTCACAGTGCCCCCTTGGTCGAGGGAATGCCGGTCTCGCGCGGGTCGTAGGCGACCGCGTCGCGGAACGCCCGGGCGAACGCCTTGAACTGCGTCTCCACGATGTGGTGCGGCTCGCGGCCGGCGAGCACGTTGACGTGCATCGTCAGGTGGGCGTGGTGGGCGATGGAGTCGAAGACGTGCTGGGTCAGGGATCCGAGGTAGGGCACGCCGGAGCCGCCGAGGAGCACGTACTGCTGCCCCTCCGGCTCGCCGGTGTGGACCGAGTAGGGCCGACCGGAGACGTCGACGACGCAGCGCACCAGCGCCTCGTCGAGCGGGACGGTCGCGTCGCCGTAGCGGCGGATGCCCTTCTTGTCGCCAAGCGCCTCACGCAGCGCCTGGCCGAGCACGATCGCGGTGTCCTCGACGGTGTGGTGGGCGTCGATGTGCACGTCGCCGTCGGAGTGGACGGTCAGGTCGACCAGCGAGTGACGCCCGAAAGCGGTCAGCATGTGGTCGTAGAAGCCGACGCCGGTGGAGACGTCGACCCGGCCGGTGCCGTCGAGGTTCACCTCGACGATCACCTTCGACTCCGAGGTCTGCCGCTCGATCCGGGCGGTCCTTGGGGAGGTCATGCTCGTGCTCCGTTCACATCGGTCAAAGCCTGCTTGAAAGCGTCCATCTCCTGCGGCGTACCCACCGAGACCCGCAGCCACCCCTCGGGCCCGGTCTCGCGGATGAGTACGCCGCGGTCGAGCAGCCCCTGCCAGACCGCGTGCCGGTCGGCGTAGCGCCCGAAGAGGACGAAGTTGGCGTCCGAGTCGGCGACCTCGAGGCCCTCGCCGCGCAGCCAGGTCACCAGCGCGTCGCGCTCCTCGCGGAGCGAGGCGACGTAGCCCAGCAGCTCCGGCGCGTGCCGCAGGGCCGCGCTCGCCGCCGCCTGGGTGACCGCGGAGAGGTGGTAGGGCAGGCGTACGACCCGGATCGCGTCGCAGATCGCCGGGTGGGCCGCCAGGTAGCCGAGCCGCAGCCCGGCCCCGGCGAACGCCTTCGACATGGTGCGGGTGACGACCAGGTTGCGGTGCTCGGAAAGCAGCTCGAGCGCCGAGGGCACCCCGCTGCGCCGGAACTCGCCGTAGGCCTCGTCGACCACCACGATGCCCGAATCGCCGACGGCCTCGCACAGCACCGTGACGGCCTCCAGCGGCAGCGCGGTGCCGGTGGGGTTGTTGGGGCTGGGCAGCAGCACCACGTGGGGGCGGGTCTCCTCGACCAGCGCGCGGGCCTTCTCCAGGTCGATCGCGAAGTCGCCCTCGCGGTGACCGACGACCCACTCGGTGTTGGTGTCGCGGGCGTACTCCGGATACATCGAGTAGGTCGGCGCGAAGCTGATCGCGGTGCGCCCGGGCCCACCGAAGGCCTGCAGCAGCTGCAGCATGACCTCGTTGGAGCCGTTGGCGGCCCACACCCGCTCCGGGCTGATCTGCGCCTTCGGCACGTCCGAGGCCAGGTACGCAGCCAGCCCCTCGCGCAGCTCGACGAACTCGCGGTCGGGATAGCGGTTGAGCGTGCGCGCCGCGGCGCCAACGCTCTCGGCGATGTCGGCGATCGTCTCCGCGGAGGGCTGGTAGGGGTTCTCGTTGACGTTGAGCTGGACGGGCACGTCCAGCTGCGGCGCGCCGTAGGGCTCGATCCCGGCGAGCTCGGCGCGGATGGGAGGCCAGCTCTTTTCCGGGGTCCCCGCGGCGCTCGGAGCGGAGCGAGGACGTCGTGGGGTGGTATTCACGACGAGAACCTCACAGACACCGCGGCGCCGTGACCGGGCAGGTCCTCGGCCTCGGCCAGCGTGACCACGTGGTCCTTAACCGCGGCCAGCCCGTCGCGGGAGTAGTCGACGACGTGGATCGACTTGGTGAAGGCGCGCACCGAGAGTCCCGAGGAGTGGCAGGCGCAGCCGCCGGTGGGCAGCACGTGGTTGGAGCCGGCGCAGTAGTCGCCCAGCGACACCGGCGCGTAGGAGCCGACGAAGATCGCGCCGGCGTTGCGGATCCGGCCGGCCACGCGCGCGGCGTCGGCGGTGTGGATCTCGAGGTGCTCGGCGGCGTATGCGTTGACGACGTCGACGCCCTGATCGATGTCGTCGACGAGCACGATGCCCGACTGGGTGCCGGTCAGCGACGTACGGATCCGCTCGACGTGCTTGGTCGCGGCGACCTGCTTGTCGAGCTCGGCCTCGACATCGGCGGCGAGCGTCTCGGAGTCGGTGACCAGCACCGAGGCGGCCAGCGGGTCGTGCTCTGCCTGGGAGATCAGGTCGGCGGCGACGTAGGCGGCCTCGGCGGTCTCGTCGGCGAGGATCGCGATCTCGGTGGGACCGGCCTCGGAGTCGATGCCGACCTGGCCCTTGAGCAGGCGCTTGGCGGTGACCACGTAGATGTTGCCGGGGCCGGTGACCATGTCGACGCGCTCGCAGCCGCCGGTCGTCGAGCCTGCCGGGACACCGTAGGCGAACATCGCGATCGCCTGCGCACCACCGACGGCGTAGACCTCCTCGACCCCGAGCAGCGCGCAGGCGGCCAGGATGGTGGGCTGCGGCAGGCCACCGAACTCCTTCTGCGGCGGCGAGGCGAGGGCGATCGAGGACACTCCGGCGACCTGGGCCGGGACGACGTTCATCAGCACCGAGGAGACCAGCGGAGCCAGACCACCGGGCACGTAGAGGCCGACGCGACCGACCGGCACCTTGCGGTGGGTCACCCGGGCGCCGGGCGCCAGGTCGGTGACCGCGTCCTCCTCGAGCTCGGCGGCGCAGGTGGCCCGCAGCCGCGCGATCGACTCCTCGAGGCCGGCCCGGACGTCGGGGTCGAGCTCGTCGAGCGCCTTGGCCAGAGCGGCGGCCGGGACCCGGATGTCGTCGACGCGGACGCCGTCGAACTTCTCGGAGAGCTCGGCGATCGCCTCGTACCCGCGCTCGCGGACGGCGTCGATGATCGGCTGCACCGCATGAGTGGCTGCCTCGATGTCGAACTCGGCGCGCGGCACGGCGGCGCGGTAGTCGATGGGCGAGGCTGAGCCCCTCAGGTCGATGCGGCGGATCATGGTCCCAGTCTACGAGCGGTCGGGCGCTCCAGCCGATCTGCCGATGCCACGTGGACGGCAGTGACGGGCTCCGCGGGACAAGCTGAGACGCATATCACATTTCCGCGCAGGGTACCCGGACTTCTGACCTACCCAAGGAGGATCGTCATGGCACTGTCCGGACTTTTCCACCGCTCGAACAAGCATGCCGACGAGAGGTACACCGGGACCGACGTGAACCACGCCGAGACCCGTGACCCCTCACCCGACGGCCCTGCGGTCGTCGGTCATGACGACCACGTGGCGCGTCCGCACAGCGCCAACGAGGGCGTCCGCCCGCTGCAGAACGGCGGCCCGCGCACCGCCCCGCCCACCGCACCGCAGGAAACCGCCCGTCTCGACCGCGGCGCGTATGACGCCCGCAACCCGCGCGCCGCTCACGACGGACGTACGCAGGAGCACGACGTCGTCGACCACCACCGTCACACCGAGGACGGCCGCCGTGCGGCGCTCCGCGACACCTACGGCGGGATGAACTGGGGCGCCTGCTTCTTCGGCTGGCTGGTCGCCGTCGGGCTGACCGTCCTCCTCGGCGCGATCATCAGCGCCGTCGCCTCCGCGGTCGGCGCCAGCCAGGATCTGTCGCGTACCGACCTGGAGTCCATGTCCGGCTCCGTCGGCCTGGCCGCGGCCATCACGCTCGCCGTGGTGATGTTCATCGGCTACTTCGCCGGTGGGTACGTCGCCGCGCGGATGTCCCGCTTCGACGCCACCCGCCAAGGGGTGGGCGTGTGGGTCGTGGCCATCGTGGTGATGATCATCGCGGCCGTGGCCGGCGCGCTGTTCGGGTCGAGTTTCGACATCATGCAGCAGGTCGACCTGCCCAACCTGGGCGTCAGCAGCGACCAGCTCGGCTGGGGCGCGCTGATCGCCGGTGCCGTGCTGCTCGCCGTCATGCTCGTCGGAGCGATCCTCGGCGCCGCGACGGGTCGTCGCTACCACGCCAAGATCGACCGGGCCGTGACCGACTACTGAGTCTCGCACCAGTAGCGGATGAGACACGGCCGGGGTCGCGGGCACACATGCCCGCGGCCCCCATAGGTTGGTGCCCGTGACCGACCGACTACCGATGTTCCCGCTCAACGCGGTCCTGTTCCCGGGCGTGACCTTGCCGCTCCGGGTCTTCGAGGACCGCTACCGCGCGATGGTCCACCACCTGCTCCGCCAGGAAGAGGAGGAGCGCCACTTCGGATCCGTCGCGATCCGTGAGGGCTACGAGGTCGGCGAGACCGGCGCACAGTCCCTCTATCGCGTCGGCGTGAAGCTGCTCATCACCGAGGTCGAGCAGCACCAGGACGGCTCCTTCGACCTCGAGGTGCTCGCCGTCGACCGGATCCGCATGGACAGCCTGGTCAGCTCCGGCGACTTCCCCGTCGCCGACATCGAGGACCTCCCCGAGGAGCAGGTCGCAGTACCCAGCGCCGTCGTCGACGCCGCCCGCGCGACCTTCACCGCCTACCGCGCCGCGCTCCTGGAGTTCCGTGAGGACCCTTTCACCGGCTCGCTGCCTAAGGACCCCGAGTTCCTCTCCTGGACCATCTCGGCCACCACTCCCCTGCCCATGCCCGACCGGCAGGCGCTCCTGGAGGCACCCGACGCCGCCGTACGCCTCGGCATGGCCACCGATCTGCTCCGCGCCGAGCTTCGCGCCATGAACGTCATCCCCTCGCTGCCCGCGACCGAGGTGGCCCGCACGAAGTGGTCCCCCAACTGATGGCCAAGAAACAAGCAGGGAAGGGTCCTGGGAAGAGCGCCGGCGGCACCCCGGCCACCGTCGCCCTCACCCGAGCCGGCATCGACTTCACCCTGCACCCCTACGAGCACGACCCGCGCGCGGAGTCCTACGGGCTCGAGGCCGCCGAGGCTCTCGGCGTCGAGCCCGCCCGGGTCCTCAAGACGCTGATGGCCTCCCTCGACGGGAAGCTCGTCGTCGGGATCGTCCCGGTCACCGGCCAGCTCGACCTCAAGGCGCTGGCCCGCGCCCTCGGTGGCTCCAAGGCGCAGATGGCCGAGGTCACCGCCGCCGAGCGGGCCACCGGCTACGTCGCCGGCGGGATCTCCCCCGTCGGCCAGAAGCGCGCCCACCCCACCGTCCTGGACGAGTCGGCCGCTGCGTACGAGACCGTCTACGTCTCCGGCGGCCGCCGCGGCCTCGACATCGAGCTCTCCCCCACGGCCCTTGCGCAGATCACCAACGCCGACCTAGCCCCCATCGCCAAGTAACCCTCGTTTCGCCGAGTCGGCGCAACTGCCCCAGAAAACAACGCCGAGTCGGCGCAACTGCCCCGGAAAACAACGCCGAGTCGGCGCATCTGCCTCGAGATCTCGGGGCAGATGCGCCGACTCGGCGTTCAAGGTTGGGGCAAACGCGCCGACTCGGCGTCGAAAACTGGGGCAGATGCGCCGAGTCGGCGTCCGCAGTTGGGGCAGATGCGCCGAGTCGGGGGTCAGGAGTGGGGCAGATGCGCCGAGTCGGCGTCTTCGTGCGGGGCCCACATCAGGAAGATGACCATCAGGGCGAGCATCGCGGAGCCGGGGACGAGGAGCACGAGCCAGGGTGAGGCGAGCTGGAAGCTGTCCTGGAGGACGGTGCCGTCGGCGGCGCCCTTGGCGAGGCCGTTGGGGTCCTCGGGCGAGAGCAGCGAGGTGACCAGCAGCATCAGCCCGCCGCCGATCGCACCACCGACGGTCACGGCGGCGAGGGTGACGAGCTCGGAGCGGTGCAGCCAGACCGCGGCCGCGATGCCGACGAGCAAGCCGAGGACGATCGCGCAGACGGAGAACCAGGCGGTGGCGGCGAAGACACCCTGGTCGATGTTCTGACCGATGGTGGGCGGGTCGAGGGAGATGAGCCCGCGGTACCACTTGTCCTCGAGCACCATCCCGGTCGGCGGGGTCCACAAGGTGGCCGCAGCGAGGCCGGCGGCGAGCCCGCCGACGACGAAGGCGCCCACGATGATGGCCACCTGCACCAGCACCGGTCGGGACAGGTCGGGACGGGCGGAGCGGCGACCGGTCTCGTAGAGGCTTGGCGGCGGCGGCACGATCAGATTGTCAGGCATCCTGGTCCGAGGAGGTGTTTGAGGTCGGCGAACAGCTCGGGAGTCGGCGTCACCCGCAGCCGGTCGTCGAGCTTCATGACCCGGGTGGCGTCGCGTGTCATCAACCGTAGCCTGACCTCGGCTACGCCCGGGTAGGTGGTCAGTACGTCACGCAGCGACGAGATCACCTGCGGAGTGCACCGCGTCGCCGGGAGCGAGATCACCACCGGTCCCCCGGCAGCACCCGGCCCACCGGTCAGGTCGGGCACGGTGACCTCCTGGCCACGCAGCTCGGGCTGGTCCTTGTCGCGGGAGAGCTGACCCTTGACCCGGATGATCGAGTCCTCGACCAGGTGGGGCGCGGCAAGCTGGTAGGAGGAGGGGAAGAGGAGCACCTCGACCGAGCCCTCCAGGTCCTCCAGCGTCACCGTGGCCCAGGCGTCGCCCTTCTTGGTGATGCGCCGGTTGACATTGGTGACGAGTCCGGAGACGGTCACGGTGGCGTTGTGGGGCCGGGACTCGTCGGTCATCAGCTGACCGATGGTGCAGTCGGTGCCGTTGGCCAGCACGTGCTCCAGGCCCATCAGCGGGTGGTCGGAGACGTAGAGGCCGAGCATCTCGCGCTCGTGGCCGAGGAGGGTCATCTTGTCCCACTCGTCCATGTCGGGGATGGTCACCGAGACACCGAAGCCGTCGCCGCCGTCCTCGTCGAGGCCGCCGAAGAGCGAGTCCTGGCCGATGGCCTCGTTGCGCTTGATGTCGATGTACTGGTCGACCGCGGTCTCGTGGATCGCGACCAGCGCGCGGCGGCGGTGCTTCATGTCGTCGAAGGCGCCGGCCTTGATCAGCGACTCGATCACGCGCTTGTTGCAGGCGCGCTCGGGCACCTTGGAGAGATAGTCGTTGAAGTCCTCGAAGCGGCCCTTGGAGGTGCGCGCCTCGACGATGCCGTCGACCACCTGGGCACCGACGTTGCGGACCGCGGTGAGACCGAAGCGGATGTCGCTGCCGACGGCGGTGAAGTCGTGGGAGGACTCGTTGACGTCGGGCGGGAGCACCGCGATCTTCATCCGGCGACACTCGTTGAGGTAGATCGCCATCTTGTCCTTGTCGTTCTTGACCGAGGTCAAGAGCGCCGCCATGTATTCGGTCGGGTAGTTGGCCTTCAGGTAGGCGGTCCAGTAGGTGACCACGCCGTAGGCCGCCGAGTGCGACTTGTTGAAGGCGTAGTCGGAGAACGGCAGCAGGATCTCCCAGATCGTGTCGATCGCACTCTGGGAGTAGCCGCGCTCGAGCATGCCGGCCTGGAACCCGGCGTACTGCTTGTCGAGCTCTGCCTTCTTCTTCTTGCCCATCGCGCGACGCAGGTTGTCCGCCTGTCCGAGCGAGAACCCCGCCAGGACCTGCGCGATCGACATCACCTGCTCCTGGTAGACGATCAGGCCGTAGGTCTCCCCCAGCACCTCCGCGAGCGGCTCCTCGAGCTCGGGGTGGATCGGCACGATCGGCTCGCGGCCGTTCTTGCGGTGGGCGTACTTGTTGTGGGAGTCGGCACCCATCGGGCCCGGCCGGTAGAGCGCGGAGACCGCGGTGATGTCGGCGAAGCGGTCGGGGAGCATCGAGCGCAGCAGCGCCCGCATGCCACCACCATCGAGCTGGAAGACGCCGAGCGTGTCACCGCGCTGCATCAGCTCATACGTCGGACGGTCGTCGAACGGGACGTCCTCGAGGATCAGGTCGATGCCCTTGTTGGCCCGGATGTTGGCGAGGGCGTCCTCGAGGGTGTGGAGGTTGGAGAGGCCCAGGAAGTCCATCTTGACCAGGCCGAGCGACTCACAGGTCGGATACTCGAACTGGGTGACGACCTGGCCGTCCTGCTTGGGCTCCATCAGCGGGACGATGTCGATGATCGGCTCGGAGGCCATGATCACGCCGGCGGCGTGGATGCCGGTCTGCCGGATCTGGCCCTCGAGACCGATCGCGGTCTCGTAGATCTTGCGCACGTCCGGGTCGGAGTCGTGCAGCGCCCGGAAGTCACCGCCCTCGCCGTAGCGCTTGTGGTCGGGGTTGAACAGCTCCTTGAGCGGGACGCCCTTGCCCATCACGTCGGCCGGCAGCGCCTTGGTGATCCGGTCGCCGATGGCGAAGCCGTGGTCGAGGATGCGGGCGGCGTCCTTGATCGCCTGCTTGGCCTTGATTCGCCCGAACGTCGCGATCTGGGCGACCTTCTCGGCGCCGTACTTCTCCGTGACGTACTTGATCGTCTCGCCACGGCGGTGGTCGTCGAAGTCGATGTCGAAGTCGGGCATCGAGGGACGCTCAGGATTGAGGAACCGCTCGAAGAAGAGTCCGTGCTCGAGCGGGTCGAGGTCGGTGATCTTCAAGGCGTACGCCACGATCGAGCCCGCACCCGAACCACGGCCCGGTCCGATCCGGATGCCGTTGTTCTTCGACCACTGGATGAAGTCGGCGACCACGAGGAAGTAGCCCGGGTAGCCCTTCTGCAAGATGACGTCGATCTCGAACTCGACGCGGTCCTTGACCTCCTGGGTCAGCTTCTCACCCGGGTAGCGCAGCTCGATGCCGCGCCAGGTCTCCTTGCGCAGCCACGACTCCTCGGTCTCGCCCTCGGGGATGTCTGCGCGCGCCATGTAGCCACCGGTCGACTCGGTGAACTCGACCTCGCAGCGCTCGGCGATGAGCAGGGTGTTGTCGCAGGCCTCCATCAGGTCCTGGCGGCCCCACAGGTCGCGCATCTCGGCGGCGGTCTTGATGTAGTAGCCGCTGCCCTCGAAGGCGAACCGCTTGCCGCCCTTGGAGTAGGGCGGCTCGGTCAGCCGGCTGCCGGACTGGACGCAGAGCAGCGCCTCGTGGGCGGAGGCGTCCTCGGGGTTGTTGTAGTGGGAGTCGTTGGTCGCGACCGGGCGGATGCCCATCGTCTTGCCGAGCTTGAGCAGGTCGTCGCGGACCCGCTTCTCGATGGAGATGCCGTGGTCCATCAGCTCCAGGAAGACGTTGTCCTTCCCGAAGATGTCCTGCAGCTCTCCGGCCTCCTTGAGCGCCTCCTCCCACTGGCCCAGCCGCAGCCGGGTCTGGATGGCTCCGGAGGGGCAGCCGGTGGAGACGATGATCCCCTTGGAGTGCTCCGCGAGGATCTCCTTGTCCATCCGGGGCTTGAAGTAGTACCCCTCGAGGCTGGAGCGCGAGGAGAGCCGGAAGAGGTTGTGCATCCCCTCGGTCGACTCGGCCCACATCGTCATGTGGGTGTAGGCGCCACCGCCCGAGACGTCGTCGCCGCCCTCCTGCGCCGCGTCGCCCCGGCCCCAGCGCACCCGCTTGCGCTCGGTGCGCGGGGTGTTGGGGGTGACGTAGGCCTCGATGCCGATGATCGGCTTGACGTCGTGGGCCCGCGCCTTCTTCCAGAAGTCGTAGGCCCCGTGCATGTTGCCGTGGTCGGTCATCGCGATCGCCGGCATCTCGAGCTCGCTGGTGCGCGCGAAGAGCCCATCGAGGAGCGAGGCACCGTCCAGCATCGAGTATTCGGTGTGGACGTGCAGGTGGACGAAAGAGTCCTTGGAGCCGGCCGCCATTGGCGTGGAGCCCTCCTCGAGGTCGAACGGATGGAGCGGGCGCAGGAGCCCGCGCTCACACGACGGACGACCTGGGGGAAGGACTACAGACTATCGGTCGCCTCCGACAGTTTTGACGGCGGCAGGCCGTAGCATCGGGGATGTGGTGACGATCCTCGACGGTGGCCTCTCCAACGCGCTCGAAGCGCGTGGTCAGGACGTCTCCGGAGCCCTGTGGACCGCCCGTCTGCTCGACGAGTCGCCCGAGGAGATCGCCGCCGTCCACCGCACCTACTTCGCCGCCGGAGCCGACGTCGCCACCACCGCCAGCTACCAGGCGAGCGTGCCCGGGTTCGTCGCGGCCGGGATGACCGAGACGTACGCCACCGAACTGCTGCGCCGCAGCGTCCGCATCGCCCGCGAGGTGGCCGCCGAGGCCCCCGGACGACTGGTCGCTGCCTCGATCGGACCCTATGGCGCCTATCTGGCCGACGGCTCGGAGTACCGCGGCCGCTACGGCGTCGACGCGGCCACGCTGCGCGACTTCCACGCCCCGCGGCTGGCGCTGCTGGAGACCGAGGACCCCGACCTGATCGCGGTCGAGACGATCCCCGACATCGAGGAGGCCGAGGTGCTCGTCGACCTGCTCGACGACATCGGCCTGCCGGTGTGGTTCTCCTACTCCTGCGCCGGCACCCGCACTCGCGCCGGCCAGCCGCTGGCGGACGCGCTCGCGCTGGCCGCGGAGGTGCGCTCGGTCGTCGCCGTCGGCGTCAACTGCTGCGACCCCGCCGACGTCCCAGCGGCGATCGAGCTGGCCACTGCCACCGGCGAGCCCGCCGTGGTCTACCCCAACTCCGGCGAGACCTGGACCGCGTCTCCCGAGGGCGGCGACTGGACCGGCAGCCCGCACTTCCGCCCCGGGGAGGCGCTCGGCTGGGTGCGGGCCGGTGCTGCGTACGTCGGCGGCTGCTGCCGCGTGGGTCCCGAGGAGATCGCCCGGATCGCCGCCGAGGCCTCCCGAGCCGGCTGAGCGCCAGAGCCGAAGCTCAGCTCAGGGCCACACCATGCGTACGTCGGGGGTCTTCTCCTGGTTGCCGGAACCGTCGGTGCGCTCGACCTCGCGCAGCCCGTGGCGGGCGTAGAAGGCCCGCGCGGGGGTGTTCATCTCGAAGACCCACAGCCCGAAGCCGTCGGGGTCCAGCGACTTCACCAGGTCGAGGAGCATGGTGCCGAGGCCGGTGCCCTGCGCGCGCGGATGGACGAAGAGGTCCTCGAGCCAGGTCGGGGTGAAGGCGACGAAGGCACAGACGGCCCCGTCGACCTCGGCGACCCAGACCTCGGTGCCGGCCTGCGGGGCGATCACCTTGACCGCGAGCCACTCCCGGATGTCCTTCTCGGGGTAGATCGGCGGCGGCATCGGCGCGGCGCTGCGGGCGTCGACGTAGGCGCGGACGATCTCGGGGACGTCCTCGGGCTCCGCCGGGCGGAGCACGGCCTCAGTGGGAGTCTCGGATGACATCGAGCGCGTGCTGGAGGTCGTCGGGGTAGGTCGACTCGAAGGTGACGTACTCACCGGTCTCCGGGTGGTCGAAGCCCAGCTGCACCGCGTGCAGCCACTGCCGCTCGACCCCGACCCGCCGTGCGAGCACGGGGTCGGCACCGTAGGTGAGATCGCCGACGCAGGGATGCTTCAGCGCCGACATGTGCACCCGGATCTGGTGGGTGCGACCGGTCTCGAGGTGGATCTTCAGCAGCGAGGCGAACCGGTGGGCCTCGAGCGTCTCGTAGTGGGTCACCGAGTGGCGACCGTCGGCACGCACCGCGAACTTGTAGTCGAACTTCGGGTTGCGCCCGATCGGGGCGTCGATCGTCCCCTCGAGCGGGTCGGGGTGGCCCTGGACCAGCGCGTGGTAGGTCTTGTCGACCGTACGCTGCCGGAAGGCGTTCTTGAGCACGGAGTAGGCGTGCTCGGACTTGGCGATCACCATCACGCCCGAGGTGCCGACGTCGAGGCGCTGGACGATGCCCTCGCGCTCCTTGGCCCCCGAGGTGGAGATGCGAAAGCCGGCCGCGGCGAGGTGGCCGACGACGGTCTGGCCCTGCCAGCCCGGCGACGGGTGCACGGCGACGCCGACAGGCTTGTCGATCACCACGAAGGCGTCGTCGTCGTAGATGATCTTGATGCCCTCGACGATCTCGGGCTTGATCTCCAGCGGGTCGGCCTGCGACGGGATCGTCGCGTCGAGCATCGAGCCCGCGCTGACCCGGTCGCTCTTGGCCACCGCGGCACCGTCGACGGTCACCAGGCCCTCGGAGATCAGCTCGGCCGCCCGGGTGCGGGAGAGGCCGAACAGCCGCGCCATGGCGGCGTCGACGCGCTCCCCCTCCAGGCCGTCGGGGACGTGCAGGGTGCGCTGGTCGGCGTGCCCGAAGTTCACTTCGCCTCGTCCTCCGAGCCGGTCTCGACCTCGTCCTTCGCGCCACCGTCGACCGACCCGTCGAGACCGATGCCCCGGAAGGAGAGGATCACGATGAGCACCGCCGCGACGTTGATGCACATGTCGGCGACGTTGAAGATCGGCCAGTTGGGCAGCTGCAGGAAGTCGACGACGTGACCGACGTAGAAGCCGGGCTCACGGGTCAGCCGGTCGACCAGGTTACCGCTGATGCCGGCGACCAGGATGCCGAGCGCGATCGCCCACCCCCGGTGACGCACCCGGCGCGCGAACCACAGCACGCCGATCGTGGCAGCGATCGAGAGCGTGGTGAAGAACCAGGTGAACCCGGTGCCCGTCGAGAAGGCCGCTCCCGGGTTGCGGATGATGTTGAGCTGCAGCACCGACCCGATGAGCTCCTGCGGCTGCCCGGGAACGAGCGTCGCGACCGCCCAGAGCTTCGTGATCTGGTCGAGGACCAGCAGAAACACTGCGACGGCCGCGAACTCTGCCCACCGAACAGGGTGCACGTGGGACTCAGGACCGGTGTGTGCGTCGCTCAGCGACGCTCCTCGCGCTGCTTGCATGTCATGCACAGTGTGGCACGCGGGAACGCCATGAGCCGCATCTTGCCGATCGGCTCCCCGCACGACTCACAGATGCCGTACGTGCCGTCCTCGAGGTATCCCAGGACGCGCTCGATCTGCGCCAGCTTGTCCTTCTCGCTGTTGACCACGGTCAGCTCGTGGTCACGCTCGAAGCTGGTGGCTCCCATGTCGGCCTGGTCCTGGCCGGCGCCGTCCCCGGAGTCCTTCATCAGCCCGGAGAGCTCGGCCTCGAGAGCGGTGAGCACCTCGAGGCTGTGGCTCCTCATCTCGTGGAGCTCGTCGATGACCTCGTTGAGCTCATCCTTGGTCCACGGGTCCTCGCCGTCCTTGACCTTCAGCTGGTCGGGAGAGACGACGGTCTTGGTTGCTTTCTTAGGCACGGCACTCGCTTTCTGGTGTGTGACACGGCCCCCCGGGCCGCACGGTGGTGTCAGGTTTGGCTAAACGCTCGCCGTGGCCACCGACGTGGAAGCCATGGCGTAGGAGCTGGTATTCCCAGAAAGCTCGGACGTCGTCACCTGGACGCGTCCGACTGTCGCGCGGACGCGACACCTCATCGGTACAGACATGGAGTCCCCTTTCTCCTGCCGTCACTTCGCGCCGCCGAGTCGGTGCGGAGTGCGTGCCCGGAATGTAGCCCGGGATCGGGCTCCGCTCAACCAACACACCGAAACTGCACCGATATTGGTCCGCAGCGCGGAAAAACGACGCAATCGGCTCGCAGGACCCGTCTCACCTGCTATAACGCGTTCTCCTGCACCGTCACACGATGCCCTCGACGCACGCGTCGGCCGGCCTCGCATGATGCGAGGCCGGCCGACGGAAGCCTGACTACGAGAGCTGGATCAGCCCTCGTCCTCCCCCAGGATGGAGCGCAGACGCTTGGGCGCCGGGCCCGACTCGTTGACGGCGGCCGCCATGACGGGCGCCTGCGACTCAGCCGAGTTGTTGAGCGCGTCGAGCTGCTGCGTGAAGTAGCTCTTCAGACGCGAACGGTACTCACGCTCGAAGTTGCGCAGCGTGTCGACCTCGGTGGTCAGGTTGTCCTTCTCCCGCTCGAGCTCACCGAAGAGCTGCTGACGACGCTCGGCGGTCTCGCTGTCGAGCATCTGCGCACGGGTGCGCGCGTCTGCCTCCATGCGGTCGGCCTTCGCCTTCGACTCGGCCTCGAGACGCTCGGCCTTGGTGCGGGCCTCGCCGACGATCTTGTCGGCGTCGTTCTTGGCCGTGTCGATGAGCGCGTCGTGGTTGCGTGTGGCCAGCTCGAGCAGCCGCGCCGCAGCGTTGGACGCCTCCGGGACGGTCTCGACCCGGATCGTCTCGATGCCGCCGGTCTGCGGTGCCTCCTGGTACATCGGCATCTGGTGCGAGACCGGCTCGGGGGCCGGCATCGGCTCGGGCGCAGGCGGCTCGGGAGCCATCGGGAAGGACGGTCCCCCACCCGACTGCGCAGACGCCAACTTCCCACGAAGGTCGTCGTTCTCCCGGGTGAGACGTGCCAGTTCGGCCTCGACCTCGTCGAGGAACTGGTCCACCTCGCCCATGTCGTAGCCCTCGCGGAGCCGGACGGGAGTAAAGCGCTTGTTGCTCACGTCCTCTGGCGTCAGCGGCATGACCTCACCCATTCATTACTCGGTTGACTCAGACGTACGGACTGCACCGCCGGGGGGCGGCATCAGGTTAATGCTGTCGAAACTCTAGCGCCTGTCCGTAGACATGCCAGATGCGGACCGCATCCAGGCACCTTCGGACAGGTGTCGAAGGCCTCAGCTCTGGTTGAAGAAGCCGCCCTCAACGATCCTCTGCTTTGCCTCAGCCGTGACCGAAACGTTCGCAGGTGAGATAAGAAACACCTTGTTGGTGACCCTCTCGATGTTCCCATAGGTAGCAAAGATCAGGCCCGCGGCAAAGTCGACAAGCCGTTTCGCGTCGGCGTCGTCCATCTCGGTGAGGTTCATGATCACCGGCGTGCCGTCGCGGTAGTTCTCACCGACCTGGCGCGCCTCGTTGTAGGACGTCGGGGTCAGCGTGATGATCTTGGAAAGCTCTGCCACTGCAGGCACCACCGTTGCTCGTCGCCGCTCGGAAAGGTCGGCCACCGGGGCCGGGCGGGACTGCTTGGACCGCACCGGCGCCTTGACGGCCTCGTGGGAGCGGGTCTCGTCGTCGTCACCTTCGTAGACGTCGTCGTCGTACCCGGTGTCCTCCAGCAGCCCGAGGTATTCACCGAACCTGCGCATCGCGCCGCTCATGCCGCCACCTCCGTAGCGCAAGCGCAAGAACACGGACGCGGCGACCTGAGGTCATTTGCCGCTCGCTGACGCTCGCTCATGTTGCCACCTTCCCCAAAGTGTTGCTGACCGAGACATTACTTGACAGTCGGCCTCTCTCCGAGGACCGCAGACCCGACACGTACGTGTGTCGCGCCATGGGCGATCGCCTGCTCCAGGTCGCCGCTCATCCCGGCCGACAGCACTGTCGCCTCGGGGTGCTCGACCAGGAAGTCCTCCCGGATCCGCGCCAGTCGGACGAACGCCGGCTCCGGGTCTTCGCCGAGCGGCGCGACCGCCATCAGACCCCGCAGCCGGAGCCCGTCGGTCTCGACCACCTGGGCGGCGAGATCGCGGAGGTCGGCCGGGTCGGCCCCGGCACGGCCCTCTCGACCGGGCGGGTCGAGGGAGACCTGGAGGAGCACGTCGATGATCTGGCCGCGCTCCCCCGCGCCACGGCTGAGCCGCGCCAGCAACGAGGGCCGGTCGACGGACTCGACCACGTCGGCGTAGCCGGCCACGGCGGCGGCCTTGTTGGACTGCAGCCCGCCGATGTAGTGCCAGCGCAGCCCCAGGTCGACGCTCTCGGCCGCCTTGGCCGCCGCCTCCTGGTGACGGTTCTCACCGACGTCGGTGACGCCGAGACCAGCCAGGATGCGTACGTCGGAGGCCGGGAAGAACTTGGTGACCACGACCAGGTGGACGTCGTCGGCGGAGCGTCCGGCGGCCTCGGCCGCGCTCGCGATCCGCTCACGGGTCTTCGTCAGGCCCGCGGCGATCTCCTCGGTGCGGTCGGCCATCAGGCGCTCCGCAACCGGATCAGGGCGCCCAGCGACATGCCGGCGCCGTCACGGCGGTAGGAGTAGAGGTCCTCGGACTCGCGGGTGCAGCGGCTGGCGTCGACCGCCTCGACACCCTCACGCGCCAGCTGCGCGAGCACGCCGGCGCCGACGTCGAGGCTGGGGGTGCCCCAGCTCGTGGTGGCGCGGGTGGACGGCTCGACCGCGGCGATCTCCTCCTGCATCTCGGCAGGCACCTCGTAGCACTTGCCGCACACGTGCGGCCCGACCCAGGCGGTGATCCGGGTCGCGCCGACCTCACGCATCCGGGCGAGGGTCGCGGGCACGACCCCGACCGCCATCCCCATGCGCCCGGCGTGGGCGGCGCCGATGACGCCGGCCGTCTCGTCGGCGAACAGCACGGGTACGCAGTCGGCGGTACGGACCAGCAGCACCAGGTCGCGCTCGGTGGTGACGATGCCGTCCGCCTCGGGACGGGAGCCGCACTCCGCGTCGACGACCGCATTGCCGTGGACCTGGTAGAGGTCGGCGTAGGGCGCGCCGTCGGCGAAGTCGGCCATCAGCAGGCGGTGGTTCTCGGCCTTCGCCTCGGGCGAGTCGGAGCCGTTGACCGCCAGGTTGAGCTCAGCGTACGGAGCACGGCTGACCCCGCCGTACCTGTCGGTGAACGCCAGGTCGACGAGGCCTGCGGAGGCTCGGAACGAGTACAAGCGGGGTGCCTACTTCAGGAAGTCGGGGACGTCGAGCTCATCATCGCTGAACTGGACGCTCGGAGCGGGCTTCTTGGCGACCGGGGCGGGCTCGGCCGGCGGAGCCGCGGGCGGCGGCGTGGACGGGGCCGGGGCAGGCTTGGCGGGCGCCGCGGGCTCGGCGGCCGGGGTCTCCTCGGCCTGCTGGGCCTCCTCGGCGCGTCGGGTCGCGACCGCGGTGGCCACGGCGGCGGTCTCACCGTTGTCGGCCGGCTTGGAGCCGGTCGAGCGGCCCTGGACGGTGCCGAGCGCGGACTGGCCCTCGCGGCGCTTGGGCATGCCGCCGTCGAAGCCGGCCGCGATCACGGTGACCCGGACCTCGTCGCCGAGCGCGTCGTCGATGGTCGCACCGAAGATGATGTTGGCCTCCTGGTGGACCGCGTCGGCGACCAGCGCGGCGGCCTCGTTGATCTCGAAGAGACCGAGGTCGGAGCCGCCGGCGATGGAGAGCAGGACGCCGTGGGCACCGTCGATCGAGGCCTCCAGCAGCGGCGAGGAGACGGCCATCTCGGCGGCCTCGACGCTGCGGTTGTCGCCGCGCGCGGAGCCGATGCCCATCAGGGCCGAGCCGGCGTTGGACATGACCGACTTCACGTCGGCGAAGTCGAGGTTGATCAGGCCGGGGGTGGTGATCAGGTCGGTGATGCCGGAGACACCCTGCAGGAGCACCTGGTCGGCCTGACGGAACGCGTCCATCACCGAGACGTTGCGGTCGGAGATCGACAGCAGCCGGTCGTTGGGGATGACGATGAGGGTGTCGACCTCCTCGCGGAGCTTGGTGATCCCCTCTTCGGCGGAGTTGGCGCGGCGGCGACCCTCGAAGGCGAACGGGCGGGTCACCACACCGATGGTCAGCGCGCCGAGGCTGCGGGCGATGCGGGCCACGACGGGGGCGCCGCCGGTGCCGGTGCCGCCACCCTCGCCGGCGGTCACGAAGACCATGTCGGCGCCCTTGATGACCTCTTCGATCTCGTCGGCGTGGTCCTCGGCCGCACTCTCCCCCACGCTGGGGTTGGCGCCGGCACCGAGGCCGCGGGTCAGCTCGCGACCGATGTCGAGCTTGACGTCGGCGTCGCTCATCAGCAGCGCCTGCGCGTCGGTGTTGATGGCGATGAACTCGACCCCCTTGAGGCCGACCTCGATCATCCGGTTGACAGCGTTGACGCCGCCGCCACCGATGCCGACGACCTTGATGATCGCCAGATAGTTCTGTGCAGCTCCCACGGTGGTCGCCCCTTCGATCGCTGGTTGGTCCATACGGCGGGTCTTCAACCCTTACCCTCAGCCTGAGGGTTATAGTTATGTCAACCTCGCCGTTCTCAGAACAGTAGGCAGACGTACGCCCCGAGATCGGCGCGACACGCGGATGCGGATCAGTTGTGCCGATCTCGTGCCGTCGCCGAGGATCAGCCGATGCTCTTGCTGGTGACCGGCTGGCCGGGCACGGAGACGTCGTAGCGGGCCACGTCGGGCTCTGCCTTCATCAGCGCGACCAGGACATCGGCCTTGGTGTCCGACTGCGCGCTGCTCCCCCACACCACCCGCTTGTCGTTGTGCATCTCCAGCGAGATCGAGTCGACGGTCGTCACCTCGACGTGGTCGACCTTCTTGGCGAGGTCGGCCGGGAGCGCCGAGGCGACCGCGGCGGCCTCGCGCAGCGCGTCGGAGTTGGTGCCGGTCACGGTGTTGACCATCGGCAGGCCCTTGGGCGCCTTCTCGTAGTCCCAGAAGACGCTGCCGGTCTCGTCGAGCGCGCGCAGCCGGCCGCCGATGGAGACGACCGCCACCGGCGTACGTTCGGTGACGTCGATGCGGATCTTGTCGGGCCACTCGCGGGAGACGTTGACCGAGCGCACCATCGAGAGCCCGTTGAGGATCCGCACCTGCACGGCCTCCAGGTCGGCGGTGGCCAGCGGCTCACCGACCGGGGCCGCCGCGAGCTCGACGACCTCCTTGGCGCTGGTCATCTTCATCGGGCCGTGCACGGTGGTGCCCTTCACCTGCAGCCAGGTGGAGAAGTAGACGGCCCAGATCCCGCCCAGCAGGAGGGCGATCACCAGGGTGCCGACGATGAGGTAGCGCCAGGCGAGCCAGCGGCGTCGCCACTGGCGGCGAGCGAAGGCCTTGCGGCTCTTGAGGGTCGCCCGGTCGACCGAGGGACGCTCGCCGGGACGCTCCGCGTCGGGCTCGGTGTCAGGACCCTCGTCCGGCCCGGCGTCCGGCTCGGTGTCGGGTCCAGTGTCAGGTCCGGTGTCCGGTCCCGTGTCCACCTCGGCGTCGAGGTCGAGCCGCCGTTCCCCCGAGGCCGACTTCGCGATCTCCAGGGCCTCGGCAATCTCGGCGTCCGAGCCCTTGTCCCCCATGCTCGTCTCCCCCAGCGTCACTTCTCAGCAGCACGTAGCCTGGCGAGCACCATCGGCCCCACCTCGGTCACGGTACCTGCCCCGAGGGTCAGAACCAGGTCACCCGGGCGGGCGCGGCGAGCCAGCTCGGCGGCGGCCTCCTCCAGCCCGGCGACGCTGGCCACCCGGTCGGGCGGCAGCGGCACCGCGTCGGCGACCAGCTTGCCGGTCACCTCGGGGTCGTAGTCCTCACGGGCGAGGTAGACGTCGAGGACGACGACCTCGTCGGCGGCGCCGAGCACGCGGCCCATCTCCTCCCCGAAGATCCGGGTGCGGGAGACCATGTGCGGCTGGAAGCCGACGATGAGCCGGCCCTCCCCCGCCACCGACCGGCCGGAGACGAGGTCGCCGGCGATCTCGGAGGGGTGGTGGGCGTAGGAGTCGTAGACGCGTACGCCTGCGGCCTCGCCCTTGCGCTCCATCCGCCGCCGGGTGCCGGTGAAGGACTCCAGGCCCGCCTTGAGCAGGTCGAAGGAGTGGCCAAGGCGCAGGCCGACGGTCAGCGCGGCGAGCGCGTCGGCGACGTAGTGGCGGCCCGGGATCTGCAGCGTGATGCGGCCCAGCTCATCGAGCCCGTCGACGACGGTGAAGGAGGAGGTGGTGCCCTCCAGGACGACGTCGACGGCGCGTACGTCGGCCAGCTCCGACTCACCGACGCCGATGAAGCGGCGGCCGAGCGAGTGGGCGACATGGCGCAGGTCGGCGGCGCCGGGGTCGTCGATGACCGCGACCAGGAAGCCGTCGGGGGCCAGCCGCCCCACGAACTGGGCGAAGCCCTCGCGGTAGGCCTCCTCGGTGCCCCACTGGTCGAGGTGGTCGGCCTCGACGTTGGTGACGACCGCGGCGTAGGGCTTGTAGACCAGGAAGGCGCCGTCGGACTCGTCGGCCTCGGCGACGAAGAGGTCGCTGGAGCCCTCGGCGGCGTTGGTGCCGGAGGCGGCCAGCTCGCCACCGACGGTGTAGGTCGGGGCGGCGCCCGCGGTCTGGAGCGCGACGGTCAGCAGCGAGGTCGTGGTGGTCTTGCCGTGGGTGCCGGCGACGGCGAGGACACGACGGCCCTCCATGACCGAGGCCAGGCCGGCCGAGCGCGGGTAGATCCGCAGCCCCTTCTCGACCGCCGCGACGTACTCCGGGTTGTCCTCGCGGATCGCCGTGGAGACGATCAGCGTGTCGACGCCCTCGACCTGGGAGGCGTCGTGGCCGACGTAGACGGTCGCGCCCTCCTCGCGCAGCGCCGCGACCATCGAGGAGTCGGCGCCGTCGCTGCCGGAGACCTGGATCCCGCGGGCCAGCATGACCCGGGCGATCGCGGAGAGGCCCGCACCGCCGATGCCGATGAAGTGGACCCGGCCCAGCTGCTCGGCCGGGAGGATCTGCTCAGGAACCGGAACCCTCATGACCTGCCTCCGTTCGCCGTCTCGATCACGATCCGCGCCAGCCGCTCGTCGGCGTCGCGCGGCACCAGGTCGCTGGCGGCCTTCGACATCGCCTCGAGACGGGCACGGTCGGTGACGATCGGGGGTACGTGGCGGGTGACCCAGTCGGCGTTCATGTCCGCGTCGGACACGAGCACGGCACCACCGGCGTCCACGACCGCACGCGCGTTGAGCGACTGCTCGCCGTTGCCGATCGGGAGGGGTACGTAGACGGCCGGGACGCCGACGGCGCTCGCCTCGATCACCGAGTTGGCGCCCGAGCGGCAGATCATCAGGTCGGCCGCGGCGAGGGCGAGATCCATCCGGTCGACGTAGTTGAGCACGTGGTAGCCGGGGCCGGGCGAGGCCAGCTCGTTCTTCGGGCCGATCACGTGGAGCACCTGGATGCCGTTGCTGGCCAGGGCCCGGTAGGCGCCGGAGACGGACTCGTTGATGGTGCGGGCACCCTGGGAGCCACCGGTGACCACGATCGTGGGCCGGTGCTGGTCGAGGCCGAAGAAGGAGCGGGCCTCGGCGCGCAGCGCCCAGCGGTCCATCGTGGAGATCATCCGGCGGATCGGGAGGCCGATGTACTCCGCCTTGGGGAGCTTGGTGTCGGGGAAGCTGACCGCCACCCGGTCGGCGAGCCGGGCGCCGACCTTGTTGGCGTAGCCGGGCATCGAGTTGCCCTCGTGCACGATCACCGGGATGTGGCGCCGCTTGGCCGCGATGTAGGCGGGGACCGAGACGTAGCCGCCGTAGCCGACGACCACGTCGGGACGGACCCGGTCGAGCACGTCGTAGGTCGCGTCGACGGCGCCCTTGAGGTTGGCGGGCACCTTCAGCAGGTCGCTGCTGAGCTGGCGCGGCATCGGGACCGGCGGGATCAGCTCGAGCGGGTAGCCCGCCGCAGGGACCACCTGGTTCTCCAGGCCGCGAGGTGTGCCGAGGCAGGTCACCTCCACGCTGGGATCGAGACGGCGCAGGGCGTCAGCCGTGGCGAGCAGGGGGGACGTGTGTCCGGCGGTGCCACCACCGGCGAGGAGGACCTTCATGATGCGTCCGAACTTAGCGGGTGCGTTGTGCGGACCGGTAAGCGGCTGCCTGCCGTGCCCGATCCTTTGCCAAGGCTTTACGGTGCTTCAGCGCCGCGGCCGCTGCCGGCTCGCGGCGGGCGAAGCCGATGACCACGCCCAGGGCCACCATCGAGGGGATCAGCGCCGAGCCGCCGTAGGAGACCAGGGGCAGCGGGATGCCGATGACGGGGAGGAGCGCGAGCACCATCCCGACGTTGATGATCATCTGGCCGAGCAGCCAGACCAGGATGCCGAAGCTGAAGTAGCGTACGAACGGCCGGTCGGTCTGGCGGGCGACCTTGACCAGCGCGAAGGCGAGGGTGAGGAAGAGGCCGACGACGAGCAGGGTGCCGACCAGGCCGAGCTCCTCGCCGAGCACCGCGAAGATGTAGTCGGTGTGGGCCTCCGGCAGGTCGCCCCACTTCTGCTGCGAGGCCCCGATGCCCTGTCCCAGGACGCCGCCGGAGCTGAGCGCGTACAGACCGTGGGAGGGCTGCCAGCCCTGGCCGTGGTAGTCCTTGAACGGGTCCGCGAAGCTCGTCAGCCGAGCCAGCCGTTCGGTGTCGGTGCTGATCAGGAACAGCACCGAGACACCGATGATCGATATCGCGATCCCGAAGAGCTTGCCGGGCGCGCCGACGACCCACAGCATGCCGAGGACGATCGCGAAGAAGACCAGCGCGGTGCCGAGGTCGCGACCGGCGAGGACGAGTCCCGTGGCCAGCGCGATGCCGGGCAGGACCGGCATCAGCACCTCGTGGAGGCTGTCGAGGCGGCGGTCCTTGAGCGCGTAGACGTGGGCGGCCCACAGCACGATCGCCAGCTTGGCGATCTCGCTCGGCTGGATCTTGACCGGCCCGGCGCCGATCCAGTTCTGCTGGCCGTTGACGTCGTGACCGAGGAAGATCGTCAGGAAGAGCAGCACGCACGCCACGATGTAGCCGGGCCAGGCCAGCCGCCGGATGTCCTTGGGCCGGATCCGGGAGGCGATGAACGCGCACGGGATGCCGATCAGCACCCACAGCACCTGCCGCCCGACGATCGCGTAGGAGTTGTCCATGTACTGGTAGGCCCACACGCTCGAGGCGCTCAGCACCATGATCAGCCCGATGGTCAGCAGCAGCGAGGTGCTGGTGAGCAGCAGGTAGTAGGCCGCCAGCGGCCGGTTCAGCGCCACCCGCAGCGCGTGGAACCACGCGTTGAGGTAGCCGAGGACGGTCTTGGGGTACGCCTTGACCCCCTGCGCGGTACCGGCACCGCTGCGGTCGGGCCCGCTACGGTCTGGCCCGGTCTGGTCGGGGCTGGTCGTCGTCACGCCTTACCTCCCAGATCCGGTGCCACGTACGTCCATTACATTCTCGCCGCCGGTCGTCCGTTCCCCGCGCATCTCTCCCGCGTGTCGCTCCCCCGCGAAGCGTCACGTACGTCGGTCGAAGCGTCAGGTGCGTCGGCCGAGCTGGCAGCGGGCTGCCGACTCGACCGGCGGGAGCGACGCCTCGGCCGACCCGGGTGACGCCTCGGCCGACCCGGGTGACGCCTCGGC
>NZ_BMRK01000010.1:30906-176617 GCF_014648595.1 Nocardioides luteus
CGACCCGGGCGACGCCTCGGCCGACCGGGGTGACGCCTCGGCAGGGTCAGAGGCGGCGGCGGACGGCGGCGGCGAAGGCGTCGCCGCGGGCCTTGTAGTCGCGGAACTGGTCCTGGCTGGCGCAGCCGGGGGCGAGCAGGACGGTGTCGCCGGGCTGGGACAGGGCGGCAGCGCGGTCGACGGCCTGGGCGAGGGCGGCCTCGCCGTCGGCCTCGTCGAGCTCGATCACCTCGACGCCACCGGCGTGCGCGGTCAGGGCGGAGGCGATGACGTCGCGGTCCTGCCCGATCAGGATCACCGCACGCAGCCGCTCGTGGACCGAGGCGACGAGATCCTCGAAGCGGGCGCCCTTGGCCAGCCCGCCGGCGATCCAGACCACCGGGTCGTAGGCCTGCAGGGAGGCCTGGGCGGCGTGCGGGTTGGTGGCCTTGGAGTCGTCGACCCAGGTCACACCCTCGGCCTCGCCGACGACCTCGATGCGGTGGCCGTCGGGGCGGAAGGACTTCAGCCCGTCGCGTACGGCTGCCTGGGAGACGCCGTGGGCGCGGGCGAGCGCGGCGGCGGCGAGGGCGTTCTGGACGTAGTGGGGCGCGGCGGAGGCCAGGTCGGAGACCTGGCACAGCTCGGCGGCGGAGGTCTGGCGCTCGGCGATGAAGGCGCGGTCGACGAGGATGTCCTCGACGATCCCGACCTGGCCGACGGCCGGGGTGCCGAGGGTAAAGCCGATCGCACGGGCGCCCTCGACGACGTCGGCCTCCTCGACCAGGTGCATGGTGGCGTCGTCGGCGACGTTGTAGACGCAGGCCCGCTCGACGCCCTCGTAGACGCGGCCCTTGTCGGCGGCGTACTCCGTCATCGATGGGTACCAGTCGAGGTGGTCCTCGGCGATGTTGAGGACGACGGCGGCCTCGGCGGCCATCGAGGTCGTGTAGTGGAGCTGGAAGGAGGAGAGCTCGACGGCGAAGACGTCGTAGGGCTCGGGGTCCATCACGGCCTCGACGATCGGCAGGCCGACGTTGCCGACGGCGACCGACCGCAGCCCGGCCGTACGCAGGATGTTGTCGAGCATCTGCACGGTGGTGGTCTTGCCGTTGGTGCCGGTGACCGCCAGCCAGGGAGCGGCGTTGTCGGGGTCCCGGAGCCTCCAGGCGAGCTCGACCTCGCCCCAGATCGGGATCCCGCGCTCGCGCGCCTGGGCGAGCAGCGGAGCGGTCGGCCGCCACCCGGGCGAGGTGACCACGACGTCGACGTCGTCGGGCAGCACGTGGGTGGCGCCCTCGCCGAGCCGGATGTCGGCACCGAGGATGCCGAGGAGCTTGGCCTTCTCCTGGCGCTCCTCGTCACCCTGGGACTCGTCCAGCGCGATCACGAAGGCACCGAGGTGGGTGAGGTTGTCGGCGGCCGCGAAGCCGGAGACGCCGAAGCCGGCGACGACCGCCTTCACGCCCTCCCAGGAGTCGTTGCGGCCGAGTCCGTCGAGCTGTTCGGGGGTCATCAGATCGTCGCCACCCATTCGGCGTAGAAGATTCCGAGGCCGGCGGCGACGCAGAGACCGGTGATGATCCAGAACCGGATCACGACGGTGACCTGCTCCCAGCCCAGCAGCTCGAAGTGGTGATGGATCGGCGTCATCCGGAAGATGCGCTTCGGGGTGCCGGTGAGCTTGCGGGAGAGCTTGAACCAGCCGACCTGCATCATCACCGCGGAGGTCTCCATGACGAACAGGCCGCCGAGGATGATCAGCAGGAACTCGGTGTGCGACATGATCGCGAAGCCGGCCAGCACGGATCCGAGCGCGAGCGAGCCGGTGTCGCCCATGAAGATCTTCGCCGGGCTGGCGTTCCACCACAGGAAGCCGATGCAGGCGCCGCTGATCGCGGCGCCGAGGATCGCCATGTCGAGCGGGTCACGCACCTCGTAGCAGGTGCCGATCTCCACGCTCGGGCGGCCGCAGCGCTGGTTGTTCTGCCAGATCGAGATGATCGTGTAGGCCGCGAAGACGATGGCCGAGGAGGCCGCGAGCAGGCCGTCGAGGCCGTCGGTGAGGTTGGTGGCGTTGGAGGTGCCGGTGACCATCACCCAGAAGATCGCCAGCAGCAGCGCGCCGCCGAGCCAGAAGAGGATGCCGTCGCCCCCGAGGAAGTGGGGGCCGAAGTCTCGGATGAAGGAGAGCTGGTCGGCCGCCGGGGTGATCCCGTCGGCGTTCGCCATCCCCGGGTGGATCGCTACCACGCCGAACCCGACCGCGACCAGCGTCTGGCCGACCATCTTCGACCATGCGCGCAGACCGAGGTTGCGCTGCATGAAGACCTTGATGAAGTCGTCGACGAAGCCGACCGCGGCCATGCCCACCAGCAGGAAGAGCAGCAGGAGAGCGGTCGCGCTCGGGGCGTCGCCGGTCAGCAGCTTGGCCGCGAAGAAGGCCACGAGGACCGAGATCACGATCGCGACGCCACCCATGGTCGGGGTGCCGCGCTTGGTGCGGTGGGTCGTCGGCCCGTCCTCGCGGATCTCTTGCCCGTAGCCCAACTTCGTGAACTGTACGATCGCAAATCGGGTGCCGAGCAGCGAGAACAGAAGCGCAATCGCTCCGCTCAGCAAGATCGCTCTCATGTCAGCCGGGTGCCTTCCTTGCCATGCCGTTCCATGTCCTTGCCCCCGGGCCGGCGTGCATAGCGAAGACACCGGCCCCGGGCATTCTTCCCTACGGCTTCGCCGGCTCTGCGGCACCCCGCCGTATCGGCCCTTCGATCAGTGTGACGCCAGCGCCGCGCGCACGACCTCGCGGTCGTCGAACGGGTGGGTGACGCCGTTGATCTCCTGGCCGGTCTCATGCCCCTTACCTGCGACAACGACGATATCCCCTGGCTCGGCGATGCTGATCGCGCGCTCGATCGCGGCCCGCCTGTCGCCGATCTCCTCGACGCTCGCGGTGCCGCCGGTGGTGCCGTCCAGAACCTGGCGCCGGATGCTCGCCGCGTCCTCGGTGCGGGGGTTGTCGTCGGTGACGATGACGTGGTCGGCCAGGCGGGCGCTGATCTCCCCCATGATCGGCCGCTTGCCGGTGTCGCGGTCTCCCCCGGCCCCGATCACGACGATCAGCCGCGACTCGGTCAGCGGACGCAGCGTGCCGAGCGCGGCCTCGACCGCGTCCGGCTTGTGCGCGTAGTCGACCACGACGGTGAACGGCTGGCCCTCGTCGACCCGCTCCAGACGCCCCGGGACGCCGGAGCCCCTGGCCAGGGCCGTGGCGACGCTGCGTACGACCTCGTCGGCTGCTTCGGGGGCGTCGGCCGCGGAGGAGTACGCCACATGGATGCTCGCCAGGGCGGCGAGGGTGTTGCTGACGTTGTAGTCGCCGGCCAGCGGGCTGGCGGCCGAAAACTCCAGCCCCCCGGGGCCGTGGACGGTGAAGGTGGAGCCGTCGGGGCGCAGCTCGACGTCGGTGGCGCGCCAGTCGGCGCCCTCGTCGTGGAGGGCGTAGCTCATGATCGGGATGGTCGCCTCGGCAGCCAGGCGGCGGCCGTGCTCGTCGTCGATGTTGACAATGCCGAGCCTGGCCCGCTGCGGGGTGAACAGGTCGGCCTTGGCGGCGAAGTAGTCCTCGACAGTCTCGTGGAAGTCGAGGTGGTCGCGGCCGAGGTTGAGGAAGACGGCGACGTCGAAGACGACCCCGTCGACGCGGCCCATCACCAGGGCGTGGGAGGAGACCTCCATGGCGCAGGCCTCGGTCTCCTCCTCGACCATCCGGCCGAAGAGTCCGTGCAGGTCAGGGGCCTCGGGCGTGGTCAGCGTCGTCTTCACGTCGTGCCCGCCGATCCGGGTGCCGACGGTGCCGATGACCCCGGCCCGGTGACCGGCCTCGAGCAGCGCGCTCTCGGCCAGTCGGGTGGTCGTGGTCTTGCCCTGGGTGCCGGTGACGCCGATCAGCCGCAGCCGGTCCGACGGGTTGCCGTAGACGCGCGCGGAGAGCGCGCCGAGCACCTTGCGGGGCTGCTCGATGATCAGCAGAGGGGTGTTCTCGAGGCCTTCGGCCGCCAGCTGGGCGGCGCCCGCGGCGTCGGTGAGCACCGCCACCGCGCCCGCCTCGACGGCACCGGGGGCGTAGCTCGCGCCGTGGGCGCGGCTGCCGGGCAGCGCTGCGTACAGGTCGCCGGGCAGCACCCGTTGGGAGCTCAGCGTGACGCCGGTGACGCGGGCGTCGCCGCGTACGTCCATTCCGAACTCGCCGGCCAGCTCGGCCAGCGTCACGGGCTCGGTCTTCCGGGGGCGGGTCGGGCTCTTCGAGGCCGCCGTCTCGTCGTACGCACTGCTCACCAGCCGAAGGTTATCCGCCCGGCGGGACGAGGTCCCGCCGGGCCGACATCAGGCGTGGCGCAGCTGGGTCAGCGCGGCCGCGCTGAGCTGGCGGGGCTCCTCGCCGGGGACGACGAGCACCACGGGTACGCCGGCGTTGTTGACGACCGCGGTGGTCAGCGAGCCGTCGGCGAGCTGGACGACCCGGCCGCGGGGCGAGGAGCCGATCGCGATGGTGCGCACCCGGGCCTCGTTGGCGTACCTGGCCAGCTCGACGCCCGCGCTGGCGTGGTCGCCGACGCTGTGCAGGACCAGCCCGGTCGCGCTCACGCCGCGTGCGGCGAGGCGGTCGAGGTGAGCGCGTACGGTCGCGGCGGCCGTCTCCGGGTCCTCGGCGTCGATCGCCGACTCCTCGACGACCTCGGTCTCGCGGACGTGGACCACCTCCAGCGGGGCACCCTCGGAGGCGGCCAGCTCGGCGGCCGCGTCGACGACCTCGTCGGCGTCGGCGGTGGCGCCGACGGCGACCAGCACCGGACGGCCCTCGCCGCGGACGTCGCCCACCGGCTCGAGGCTCGGCGCGACCGGCTCGGCGGTCTCCCCCGACTCGGCGGCCGTGATCAGCTTGTGGCCGCTGGCCAGGACCGGGATGGCGAGCAGGAAGGCCGCGCCCCCGACGTAGAAGGCCATCGACTGGTGGGTCGCCTCGGCGATCTTGCCGGCGAAGAACGGGGCCAGGCCACCGCCGATGAAGCGTACGAAGCCGTAGGCCGAGGAGGCGATCGGCCGCTCCACCGGCGAGACGAGCATGACGGCCTGGGTGGTCAGGGTGTTGTTGAGGCCGACGAAGATGCCGGAGAGGACCACCGCCACGATCACCACGGTGGGATTGGAGACCCCCAGGCCGATGATCGCGAGCAGGACGCCGAGACCGAGCAGGTTGACGTAGAGGGTCGGCGCGGTGCCGAAGCGGCGCTGGGCCCACGGCGCACCCCAGACGGAGAAGACCGCGACCAGGATGCCCCAGCCGAAGAAGACCCAGCCGAGCTGGAGCGGGTCGTGCAGCTGCATCGGGTAGGGCGCGTAGCCGAGGAGGGTGAAGAAGCCCCAGTTGTAGAGCAGCGCCATGATGCCCATGGTCAGCAGCCCGCGGTGGCGCAGCGCGACCAGCGGGGCGACCAGCGAGACCTTCTTCTCGGGCTTGGGCGTCGGCGGCAGGAAGACCAGGGTGGCGACCAGCGCGATCGCCATCAGCGCGGAGACACCGAAGAACGGGCCGCGCCAGGAGATGCCGCCGAGCACGCCGCCGAGGAGCGGGCCGACCGCGATGCCGAGGCCGAGAGCGGTCTCGTAGAGGATGATCGCGCCCGCGAAACCTCCGGTGGCCGAGCCGACGATGACGGCGAGGCTGGTGGAGATGAACAGCGCGTTGCCGAGGCCCCAGCCGGCGCGGAAGCCGACGATGCCGTCGACGCCGTCCACGGTGCCGGCGAGGCCGGCGAAGAGGACGATGAGGACCAGACCGAGGATCAGCGTCCACTTGGCGCCGATCCGGCTGGAGACCCAGCCGACCCCGATCATCGCGACGGCGGTGACCACGAGGTAGCTGGTGAACAGCAGCGAGACCTGCGCGGGCGTCGCCTCCAGCTCCTCGGCCAGCACCGGAAGGATGGGGTCGACGAGCCCGATGCCCATGAAGGACACCACGCAGGCGAACGCGACCGCCCACACGGCCCGCGGTTGCTTGAACGGGCTGGGCGCAGCCGCCCCTTGGTGGGAGCTCATTCTTCTTGCCTCTTCTCTGACGTTGGTTTCGTACGCGTCGCCGGCGGCCGGCGCGTCAGGACCCGAGCACGGCGTCGACGAGCCGGTCGAGGGCCGGGAGCGCGGCCGCGATGGCGGTGCGGTCGGCCGGGTCGAGGCGGACGAGTGCCGCCTCGAGGGCCTCGGCCCGCTGCGTACGCCTGGCGGTGGTGACCTCGCGACCGCGATCGGTCACCTCGACGAGGACGCCGCGGCGGTCCTCGGCGTCGGCCGTCCGCCGCACGAGGTCGTCGTTCGCCAGCCGGTTGATCAGCTGGGTCATCGCCGGCTGGGTGACTCCCTCAGCCCGGGCGAGATCGGTGATCCGCTGACCGCCGAGCCGGCCCAGCCGGGCCAGCACCGCGGCACCGGTGGTCGAGACCTCCCCCGCCGTCGACACCTCTCGAGCGAGCCGGACCAGCCGCTCCATCGTGGGGGCCAGGTCTCGTCCCGTCGCTTCCGTGCTCACTCGCAACACCATAACACGCTTATGTATCTGGGTTGAACTGACGCGTGCGGTCCGGATGGCGAGACAGATCTCGGAGCATGACGGGCACTTTGTGGACTTGACGGGTGTTTCAGTGCCCGTCAAGTCCAGGGATACCCGGTCGACCGGGTATCCCTGGCCCTCACCACCCGGTCGGCATCTTCGACGGTTCGGTCCCGGTCGGCGGGACACCGTAACGCCGCAGGGCGAACGACATGATCTGCGAGAACACCGGGCCGGTGACGGTGCCACCGCCACCGCCGTTGCCAGGGTTGTGGATGGCGACGTAGACGGTGAAGCGCGGGTCGTCGGTGGGGGCGAAGCCGCCGAAGGAGACCGTGGTGGAGCCGTCGTAGCACTTGCACTCGGAGTTGACGCGCTGCGCGGTGCCGGTCTTGCCGGAGACGCGGTAGCCCTCGACGCCGGCCTGCGGGGCGGTGCCGTTGACGGGGTCGGTGATGACCCGCTCCATCATCTCCGCGGTCTGGGAGGCGGCCTTCTCAGAGACCACGCGGTTGCGCTGGGCGGTGTCGGTGCCGACCTCGATGCCGGAGTTGTTGGTGGCGCTGCCGGAGATGAGGCTCGGGTCGATGCGTACGCCGCCGTTGGCGATCGTGTTGAGCGCGGCGGTCATCTGCACGGCGTTGACCGAGATCGACTGGCCGAAGTCGATGCGGTCCTCGTTGGCCGCGGTCCAGCTCTCCGGGGAGGCGAGCAGGCCGGGCGACTCGGTGTCGAGCCCGATGCCGGTGCGCCGGCCCTGGCCGAAGGCGGAGAGGTAGTCGCGCAGCTGACCGTCGGCGAACTTGTCCGCCGCCATCACGGTGCCGATGTTGGAGGACTTCGCGATCACTCCGGCGAGGGTGAGCTTCTCCATGCCGTGCTCGTACCAGTCGTGGATGTCGGCGTTGCCCGAGCGGTAGGAGCCGGGCACCTTGAGCCGCGTCGACGGCGCGACCAGCTCCTGGTCGAGCAGGCCGGCGACGGTGAGCACCTTCTGCACCGAGCCCGGCTCGTAGACGTTGGAGAGGGCGTTGCTGCCGCGCAGGGTCTTCGGCGACGCCGCGGGGTCGCGGGCGTCGAAGGTCGGGTAGTCGACCAGGCTGAGGATCTCGCCGGTCTGGGTGTCCATGACCACGGCCATCCCCGACTCCGCGCGCGACTTCTGCACCGCGTCCATCAGGGTCTGCTGCACGTAGTACTGCAGGTCGCGGTCGATGGTCAGAGTCAGGTCGTGGCCGTCGACGGGGTCGACGCGGTTGTTGGTGCCGAGCGGCATCCGGGTGCCGCTGACCGGGCTGGTGGCGTCGTACTCCGCGTGCCCGTCCTTGCCCGCCAGGTGCTTGTCGAAGGCCGCCTCGAGGCCGGCCAGCGGGCCGTCGTTGCCGAGGAAGCCGACGAGGTTGGCCGCGACGTCGCCGTTGGGGTAGTTGCGCAGCGGGTCACGACTGGTCCACAGCCCCTGGTAACCCTCCTTGCCGGCCTTCTCGACCGCGGCGGTGGCCTGGGTCGCCGGCACCTGACGCTTGATGTACTGGAACCTGCTGCCGTCCTTGCGGAGCTTGCTGAGCGCGGAGGCGTAGTCGACCCCGAGCTCCTTGGACAGGAAGGCCGCGATCGCCGGAGCGTCCTTCCTGGTCTGCTTCGGGTCGGCGAGCACCATCAGCCCGTCGGCGGAGTCGGCCAGCGCCTCGCCGTCCCGGTCGAGGATCTCGCCGCGCTCGGCGGGCAGCACGACGTCGACGACGTTCTCGGCGGCCGCCATCGCTGCGTACGAGTAGGGGTCGATGCCCTGCAGCTGCACCAGCCGGCCGCCGAAGACGGAGAGCACCATCGCCACCAGGATGAAGCCGACGCGGAGCCGGATGTGCGCCGGCCCGCGTCGCTGCGTCTTCCTCGGGGCCGGCTTGCGCGCGGACGATCCGGCGGGCCGGCGCCGCTTCCGCTGGAGACCTCGCTCGGCCATCGCTCTCCTACCCTCGATCTGTGCAGCTTCGGCTACAGGCTGTGACTGATGATGCCAGTGTGTCGCAAGTGACTCATGGATCAGCCAGCGACGCGCCCTCAGCGAGCCTCGTCCGTGGACGTACGCTGCTCCTCGTCGGCCGCCTTCTCCTCGGCCTTCTTCTTGGCGTCCTCGGCTGCCTTCTTCTTCGCGGCGGCGGCCTCGGCGGCCTTCTTCTCCGCGAGCAGCACGCTGTAGGGCTTGCCGACCTTCGGGTGCAGCGGCGGCGTCGCGGAGCGGTCGGCCGGAGCGGGCTCGCCCTCGACCTTCGCCTCGGGGACCCGCAGCATGGCCGCGTTCTGCGGGACGACCATGCCGAGCTCCTTCGCCTTGGCGGCGATCTTGTGCGGGTTCTCCATCTTCTTCAGCTCGCCGTCGAGGGCCTGCTCGCGGGCGGCCAGCGTGGTCGCCTGCTCCTGGAGGCGGGCCTCCTGGAAGGCCGACTGCTGCATCGAGGTGTTGAACACCAGCAGACCCACCACACCACCGACGAGCAGCATCGAGACGAGCACGACGAACGGCAGGCGCGGCGCCATCGGGGACGGCAGCGGGGCCGGGACGGCGGTGAGCCTGGTCTGGGTCGTCTCGGTGGCCCGCTCCGGGCCACGCGCAGGCGCCTGTGGCGCGGCGGCGATGCTCATCTGGTTGCTCCAGGGGTCGACTTGGCTGGCTTGGTTCGTGGTTTGGTGCGCTCCACCGCACGCAGCCGCACCGAGGCGGCTCGCGGGTTCTCCTCGATCTCTTGGGGGTTGGCCTGCTCGGCACCGCGGGTGAGCAGCCGGAACGACGGCTCCGCCTCGGGCGGCACGAAAGGCAGGTCGGGCGGTACGTCGAGCTTGGTCGCCTCGGCGAAGGCTCGCTTGGTCATCCGGTCCTCGAGCGAGTGGTAGGACTCCACCACCACACGCCCACCGACACCGACGGCCTCCAACGAGTCCGGGAGCGCCGTACGCAGCGCCCCCAGCTCGTCGTTGACCTCCATGCGCAGCGCTTGGAAGGTGCGCTTGGCCGGATGTCCGCCGGTGCGCCGGGCCGGGGCCGGGATCTCCGCGTAGAGGAGCTCGACCAGTGGCCCGCTCGTGGTGAACGGCACCTTCTCGCGCCGGTTGACGATGGCGTAGGCGATCTTCTTGGCGAACTTCTCCTCGCCGTAGTCGCGCAGGATCCGGGTCAGCTCGCCCGCCGAGTAGGTGTTGAGGACGTCTGCCGCGGTCTTCCCGCGGGTGGCGTCCATCCGCATGTCGAGCGGCGCGTCCTCGGCGTAGGCGAAACCGCGCTCGCGCTGGTCGAGCTGCATGGAGGAGACACCGAGGTCGAAGAGCACCGCCTGGACCTCGTCCAGCCCCTGCGCGGCGACCACGTCGAGGATCTCGTCGTAGACCGCGTGGACGCCGGTCCAGCGGTCGCCGAAGCGGGCCAGCCGCTCCCCCGCGATGCCGAGGGCGTAGGTGTCGCGGTCGATGCCGATCACGCGCGAGCCCGGGATGCGGTCGAGGACGGCCTCGGTGTGGCCACCGTGACCGGTCGTGCAGTCGACCATGACGCCACCATCGGCGAGCGCCGGCGCGAGCAGGTCGACGATGCGGTCGAGCATCACCGGCACGTGCTTCTGGTTCGTCACCGCCTCGACCCCCATCGCACGGCTTCGTCTGGTGTGTGTTCCCCCGTCTCTCTGGCAGAGCCACGGGTTGACAACGCCGGATCCGCAGAGCCAGGTCTCATGCCCGCTCCGACACCGAGTGCCGTCCGGAACCGGGGAAGGTGCCCCGGATGGCTGGCTGTGGAGCGGGACTGAGACCTCGTCCTGCGGATCCGCTGTTGACTTGTGATTGCTTGTCGCTTTGTCGATCTGTCCCTTTATCAGTCCGTCGACTCGTCGAGCTCTGCGAACTTGGCCTGTGCACCCGCGGAGTACTCCGCCCACTTGGCCGGGTCCCAGATCTCGATCCGGTCCATCACACCGATCACGACCACGTCCTTGACGATCCCGGCGTAGTCGCGCAGGAGCGGCGAGATGCCGATCCGGCCCTGCTTGTCGGGTGTCGTCTGCTCGGCCCCCGCGAAGAGGACTCGGGCGTAGTCACGTGCGTCCCGGGAGGTGAGCGGCGTCTGCTGGGCCCGCTGCGCCTCCTGCATGAAGACGTCCTCGGGCCACACCACGAGGCAGTTCTCCTGACCTTGCGTCACGACAACCCCCTCCGCCAGTCGATCTCGGAACTTTGCGGGGAGGAAGACCCTGCCCTTCTCGTCGAGCTTCGGCGTGTACGTGCCCATGAAGAACATGTGCTCGCCCCCGCGGTCAGCTCAACGTGGATCGTTCCTCCACTTTGCCCCACCGTACCCCACAATCCCCCACATTCAAACCACCTTCCTCCCCCACGAGGTGATTTCGCACCACGAGCCGCTCCCCCGGCGAAACTCGACGGACTCCCCAGAGCAGGTCACAGTCGGGTGAATGCCGCAGACGCCGTGGGCACTACCCCGTACGGTGTTCCCATACGCAGGTGTGAGTCGGAAGGACGCGACGTGACGACGCCGTTGGAGGCCCCAGGGCCGGGCCCAGTGCATGGGGCAGAGATCGAGAAACTGGTGCGGGTCGCGGGCCGCATTCGCGACAGCATCGAGAAGGTGATCGAAGGAAAGACCGACGTCGTCGACTCCACGCTCACCGTGCTGCTCGCCGAGGGCCACCTCCTGATCGAGGACGTGCCCGGCGTGGGCAAGACCCAGCTCGCCAAGGCGCTGGCGCGCTCGATCGACTGCTCGGTGCGGCGCATCCAGTTCACGCCCGACCTGCTCCCGAGCGACGTCACCGGGGTCTCGATCTTCAACCAGAACACCCGCGAGTTCGAGTTCCGCCCGGGTGGCATCTTCGCCAACATCGTGGTCGGCGACGAGATCAACCGCGCCTCCCCCAAGACGCAGTCCGCTCTGCTGGAGTGCATGGAGGAGCACCAGGTCACCGTCGACAACGTGACCTACCAGCTGGAGTCGCCGTTCATGGTGATCGCGACTCAGAACCCGATCGAGATGGAGGGCACCTACGCCCTCCCCGAGGCCCAGCGCGACCGGTTCATGGCCCGGGTCTCGGTCGGCTACCCGCCGGTCGGCTCCGAGATCGCGATGCTGGCCAGCCACAGCGCGGCCAACCCGCTCGACGACCTCGACCCGGTCACCGACGCCGCGGAGATCCGCAAGCTCGTCGGCGTCGTCAACCAGGTCTACGTCGCCGACGCGGTCCGCCGCTACACCGTGGCGCTGACCGCCGCGACCCGCACCAACAACGAGCTCGCCCTGGGCGCCTCCCCCCGCGCCAGCCTGCACCTGCTGCGGGCCGCGAAGGCTCACGCCGCACTGCACGGACGCGAGTTCGTCCTCCCCGATGACGTACGCAGGCTGACCGGCCCGGTCCTGGCCCACCGTCTCCTCCCCAGCGCCTCCGCGGCGATGCACGGCCGGTCGGTCACCGACATCCTCGAGACCGTCGTCTCGGCCGTCGCGGTGCCGCAGGGCTGACCCCACCGGGCCGATCTTCCGAGGGAGAGAGACGATGCGCGAGGCGCTGTCCGGGCTGACCGTCCGGGGTCGTACGTTCCTGGCCGCCGGGATCACCGCGATCGTCTGCGGGATCCTGCTCGACCAGTCCACGCTGTCTCGGATCGGGATGCTGCTGGTCGCGCTGCCGCTGGTCACCGCGGTCGTCGCCGCCTGGGGTCGCTACCGGCTCGCGCTCGTACGCCACATCGAGCCCCACCTGACCGAGGCCGGCCAGCCGGCCCGCGTCGAGCTCACCATCGCCAACGAGGGCCGCATCCCGACCGGCACCCTGCTCCTGGAGGAGACGGTGCCGTACGCGCTGGGCGGGCGGCCGCGCTTCGTGGTCGACCGGATCGGCTTCGGCTGGCGCCACAAGCTCGGCTACCAGATCCGCTCGGAGATCCGGGGGCGCTTCGACATCGGCCCGATGCGCGTCACCGTGGCCGACCCGTTCGGTCTGGTCGAGCTCAACCGCGCCTTCCAGTCCACGATCCCGTTCACCGTCACACCGCGGGTGGTCACGCTGCCGCAGACGCCGCTGACCGGCAACGCGACCGCATCGGGCGACTCCCGGCCACGGGCGTTCCTGGGCGGCAGCGCGGAGGACGTCACCGTGCGCGAGTACCGCCGCGGCGACGAGCTGCGCCGGGTCCACTGGCGCAGCTCGGCCCGGCTGGGCCAGCTGATGGTGCGCCGTGAGGAGCAGCCCTGGCAGGCACGGGCGACGGTCTTCCTCGACAACCGGCGCTCGGTCCACCGTGGCCAGGGTGCCGGCTCCTCTTTCGAGCACGCCGTGGTCGTCGCCGCCTCCGTGGCGGTCCACCTGGTCGAGGCCGGATACTCCGTGCGCCTGGTGACCTCCGGTGGCCCGACGCCCACCGCCGCCGGGGTGGTCGGTGACCTCAGCTCCGGTTGGCACGACCGTGAGGGCCAGGCCGACGCGGCCGCGCTGCTGGAGGCGCTCGCCGTCGTCGAGACGGTCTCCCACCACCACATCGACGCCTCCTGGATGGGCGAGGCCGGGCAGGGCGGCGTGACCGTCGCGGTCCTCGGTTCCATCGACGACGAGGACGCCGGCGTGCTGCGCCGGGTGCGTCATCACACCGGGACGGCCCTCGCCTTCTCGCTCGCCGTCGACGGCTGGAGCTCGGTGCCGCTCGCGCCCGAGCAGCGGCGGCCCAGCGGCGTACCTCTGCTGATCCAGCACGGCTGGAAGGCGGTCGAGCTGGCCCCGGGCGACTCGGTGGCGACCCGCTGGCGCGAGCTCGGCACACGCGGCGCGGCCACCGGCGCGGGAGCGGGGTCGAGACGATGATGGCCACCAACGACGTACGCGGCCTCACCCCCGCCCTGGGGGTGCCGCTGACCAGCTTCCTGACCGTCATGTTCGCCCTGGTCTCGTGGGGCTCCTTCACCGACGACCGGTTCCCTTACCTCGGCCCGATCCTGGTCGCCGGCCTGCTCGTGGTCGGCACCGGCGTCTCCGCACGGCTGCTGCGCGTGCACGGAGCGGTGGTGGTGCTGCTGCAGCTCCTCTTCGGCACCATCGCCACCAGCCTGCTGGTGGTGCACCACCCGATGCCGGTCACCGCCGGAGGCCGGGCACGGGTCGTGGCCGAGATGACCGAGGCCTACACCGCGTTCAACCCCTTCGACCTGCCGATGTCGGGCTCCGGGATCGCGCCCTACCTCATCCCCGGCGGGGTGGCTGCGGTGCTGCTCGCCGACATCCTGGCGGTCTCGATGCGTCGGCCGCCGATGATGGGCCTGGTGGTGCTGGGCGTCTTCACGGTGCCGTTCAGCATCATCGGCGCCGGCGGCTGGGGCGGGGTCTCCTGGGTGACCTTCGCACTCACCGCCACCACGTTCCTGGTGATGCTGCGTCTCGACCGGGCCCAGCAGCTCGGCCGCTGGGGGCGCCGCCTCGACGAGGACCTCCCGATCGCGCCGGCTGCCGGGCCGGCGGTCATCGGCGTCTCCGCGGTCGCGATCGCGCTCCTCGCCCCGGCCTGGATGCCGAGCCCGGACATCACCCTCCCCGGCCTGGGGCCGGGCGACGGCAACGGTCCGCTGCGCGTGATCAACCCGACCGTGGGTCTCTACGACGACCTCCGCCGGCAGAGCGACGAGATCATGGTCTCGGTGACCCCGGTCTACGGCGACACCGAGACTCCCCCGACCTACCTCCGGGTCGGTGCGCTGACGAAATTCACCGGCACCGAGTGGACCTCGGGCAACCGCGACGTGCCCTCGGACCAGACCGGCGTGGCTACCTTCGAGCCGCCGATGTCCGACCCGACGCTGCTCGGGGCGGAGACGACCTACCAGCTGCGGGCCAGCAACAAGTTCCAGTCGACCTGGCTGCCCGTCTTCACCCACCCGCTCGAGGTGATCGCCAAGGGACCGTGGCGCTACGACGAGGACACCCTCGACTTCATGTCGACCGAGGGCCGCGACGCGACCGTCGCCGGTCAGCAGTGGCGGACCACGTCTGCTCCGGTCGAGCCCTCCCAGCAGCGTCTGCTCGCCGCGGGCGAGCCGGGCGTCGGGGCGCCGCCGGGCATGACCGACCTGCCGCTGCTGCCCGACGAGGTCGAGGAGATCGCGCTGGCCAAGACGGCCGACCAGGACCGGCCCTTCACCAAGGCCGTCGCGCTGCAGAACTGGTTCCGGCACAGCGGCGAGTTCACCTACAGCCTCGAGCGCGACGTCGGCACCGACGCCGCCGCCCTGGTCGACTTCCTGACCGACAACAAGGTCGGCTACTGCCAGCAGTACGCCACGGCCATGGCCGTGCTCGCTCGCGAGCTCGGCATCCCGGCCCGGGTCGCCTTCGGCTTCCTGCGTGGCGACGAGGACGAGGACGGCGTGTGGCACTTCCGCGGCCGCGACCTGCACGCCTGGCCGGAGCTGTGGTTCGAGGACATCGGCTGGGTGCGGTTCGAGCCGACCCCGGCGGCCGCCGACACCAGCGAGCCCAACTACACCACCGGCGCCCTCGGCAACGCGCCCGACGAGCCCGAGGCGCCCGTCCCCAGCGCGGGCACGAGCGTCGCGCCGGTGCCCAACCGCCCGCAGCGGGAGGCGCCGGACACCCCGGAGGTCACCGACACCGCCGACGAGGAGTCCAACGCCGGCGCGGTGTGGGCCGGGGTCGGGATCGTGGCGCTGCTCGGCGCCGTCGCACTCGCTGCGCCTGCGGTGATCCGGCGACGGCGGCGGAGGGCTCGGCTCGGTGGTGACGTCGAGGCCGCCTGGACCGAGCTGGGCGACACCGCGATTGACCTGGGCCTGCCCTGGTCCGGCACCCGGTCGCCACGCGAGGAGGCCGGCATCCTGTCACCGCACCTGCAGGGCCGGGAGCCGATGCTCGCGCTGCAGCGCATCGTGGCGGCCGTCGAGCGCGACCGCTACGCGGAGCACGGGGCGGGCGCGGCCGTGGGCGAGGACGTACGTCTGGTCTCGGCAGCTCTCAGGGAGCACGCCGACAAGAGCTCGCGGCGTCGGGCGCGGCTGTGGCCAGCGTCGATCTTCCGTCGTCCGGCCGCGCAGGCGAGCGACGGGCCGACGTCGCGGTCCGAGCGGGAGCTGATCTCCTCTTAGAGGTCGTCGCCGCGGCGGCGCTGCTTCCAGCGCTCGCTGACCCTGTCCAGGAACGAGCTGCGTGGGGTGTGTTCCTCGTCGTCGTCCTCGACCGCAGCAGCGCCGCGCAGAGCGGTGAGCAGCACGGAGGTCGAGGCGAGCATCACCAGGAAACCGACCACGCCGACGATCCACATCCGTGAGATCACACCGGTCATCAGCAGCGCGACCCCACCGGCGAGCACGAAGCCCGCGATGACCGCGTGTCGACGTTGGGCACGGCGCAAGGCCGTGCCTCGGAGGGCGGAGGCGAACTTCGGGTCCTCCGCCGAGAGCGCGCGCTCCATCTGCTCAAGCAGGCGAAGCTCCTCTTCCGAGAGTGGCACCGTACCTCCCATGTCCTGTTGGGGCATCTCCAAGTCTAGGCTGGCCACCCTGAAGGCGGTAGTGAGCCCGGAAAATTCTTGCCGCTCGACGTTCTGCCACATGGCACAACATGGGCTGATTGTGTCAACCGAACAGTCGTCTGCGTCAACCCCGGCCGCCGTGGAGAAGACTCGCCCTGCGCACCAGGCTGGAGCCGAAGCGTTCGGCGACCTGGTCGACGGCCCGGTCGGCCTCCGACCAGCCCCTCTCCCGCTCGCCGAGCAGCAGCTGCCGGTCGGTGCCCTCTCGAGTCACCAGGTGCTCCACCCGGACGCCGACCAGGCGCAGCGCTCGGCCGCGCAGGTTCAGCTCGTCGTAGAGGCGGACCGCGGTGGCGTGCACCTCCTGGGTCACGTCGGTGGGGTCGGACAGGGTGCGCGAGCGGGAGATCGTCGTGAAGTCGGTGAACCGCACAGTCAGCGAGACGGTGCGCCCGACCGTGCCGGCGGCCCGCATCCGCCGGGTCACCCGGGCCGAGAGGCGCAGCAACTCGCGGACGATGTCCTCGCGCGCGCTCAGGTCGTGGCCGAAGGTCTCCTGGGCGCCGGTCGAGCGGTCGGGCAGGTCGGGGCCACGTCGTCCGGTCAGCTCGCGCCGGTCGGTGCCGGTGGCGAGCCGGTGCAGGTGGCCGCCGAGGCGCGGGCCGAGGATCTGGTGGAGGGTGGGCACCGGGGTGCGGGCGATGTCGCCCACGGTCTCGAACCCGAGCCGCCGCAGCCGGTTGCGGGTGCTCGGCCCGACGCCGTAGAGCTCCCCGACGTCGAGGGGGTGGAGGAACCCCGGGATGTCCTCGGGCCGGACCACCACGACCCCGTCGGGCTTCGCCTTGCGGCTGCCGACCTTGGCCACGCTCGGGGTCGGCGCGACGCCGACCGAGCAGGTGATGCTCAGCTCCTCGGCGATCTGGCGGCGGATCCGGTGGGCGATCCGCTCGGGGCTGCCGAAGAGCCTGGTCGCCCCGCTCACGTCGAGGAACGCCTCGTCGACGCTGACCACCTCCACCAGCGGCGTGGCCCGCCGGAAGATCTCGCGGACCTGCTTGGAGACCTCGGAGACCTCCCCGAAGTCGAGTCGCACCGAGACCAGCTGCGGGCACAGCCGCCGGGCCATCGACCCCGGCATCGCGGCATGCACCCCGTAGGCGCGGGCCGGGTAGTTGGCACACGTCACCACGCCACGAGCATGTCCCCCGACCACCACCGGCTGGTCCCAGAGCTCGGGCTGGTGGCGGATAGCCACCGAAACGAAGAAGGCGTCCATGTCGACATGGAGGATCGGTGTGACCTCCGGAGCGCCAGCGGAGGAGGTCACACCGATCCTCCAAGGACGCGGACAAGCGCCGACTCGGCGCAACTGCCCCGCCGGAGCGCTAGCGGAGGTGGGACGGTTGCGCCGCGTCGGCGCCGTCCGGCGAAGCGAAGCGAGCCGAATGCGAAGCGAAGCGAGCAGCTAACGAAGCGAAGCGAGCAGATGAACCTGAGAAGCAAACGGCAGGTACTCAGCCCGAGTAGAAGCCGCCTGCTCCAGATCCACGAGCGCCCCGGTCGCCCCAGGCTCGGCATCGAGCAGCGCCCCAGGAACATGGTCGACGAAGACCCGAACTCCCCGAACGTCAGCGACGTCGAACCCGGCCGTGTCGAGCAGCCCGGTGACCTCCTCGAGCGAGAACCGCCGACCCGAGCGCCCCTGCGGAGCGGTGCCGTCGAGCAGCTCCGCGGCCTGGGCGAAGTGGCCGGCGAGGGCGCGGGAGAGGACGGCGGCGGTGCGCTGGGAGACCAGCAGGCTGAGGGTGCCTCCGGGACGGAGCACGTCGCGGATCCGCGCCAGTGCCGCAGCCGGGTCGGGGACGACCTCGAGGACGCCGTGGCAGAGCACCACGTCGGCGCCTGCCGGGTCGGCGACGTCGGTGAGCGCGGCCAGGTCACCTTGGCGGGCGTCGACGGAGACGCCGGCCTCACGGGCGCGGCGGTCGAGCGCGGCGAGCGCGTCGGGGCTGGGGTCGACCACGGTGACCCGGTGGCCGTTCCCGGCGAGGCGTACGGCTGATGTGCCGGTGCCACCGCCGATGTCCAGGACGTCGAGCGGGCCCGAGGCCAGGACCGGGTCGAGCGCGTCCCAGACCGCGACGGTCCGGGCCCCTGCCCGACGACTGGTTGATGCGGAGCCAGCTGCCATGTGGCCAAGAGTAGGCCCTGCGTACGCATCACCTGAATCAGCCCACGAGGCGGTCAGGCTGGACGCGGGTGACGTGGGAGGTGTGGGCCATCAGCCCGAGCGACTCCTCGACGACGGCGAGGAAGCGGTCGGCGTCTCGGACCTGGTCGTAGGCCTCCTCGGGGGTGACCGCCCGGATCGAGCCGGCCTCGGCGGCCGCGCGCTTCGCGGCGCCCGCGGCGAAGTAGTCGGCCCACTCGGAGAGCTCGGGCGCGACCTTCTTGAGGCGGACCCAGGCGTTCCACGGGCGGCGGCGACCCGCGCGGCTCGCGGCCTCGACGGGATCGGTGCGGGCCGCGATCAGCGCCGCGGCGGCCTGGAGCGCGGCGACATGGGCCATGGCGTACCTGCTGGGCACGTCGTCGGCCGAGATGGCCTCCGAGAGCGACTCGGTGGCGCGGAACAGGTAGCTGTGGGTCGTCGCCGGCAGCAGATGCATGGGTCGTCCTTCTCGCTCACGGTCGACCCCGCAGTGGACGGCTCCGACGGGCGGCGGGGGTCGAGGACGACGCCCGCCGGAGCCTGCTTGTTCGAACATCTGTTCGAACACATGAACAAACTACACCCCACCACCGACACTCACAAGACTGTTCCGGTGGTGGGGCGTGTCGAGGAGTGCTGGGGTCCCTCAGTCGTCGATCTCGACACCGCGGACGCGGTGCGGCGGGTGGATGTAGCGCGTGTTGGCCGGCAGCCACATGACCACCAGCAGCGCCGCGGCGATGACGATCGCGATCGCGGTGAGCACGCTGATCAGGACCGGCGGGCCGGTCAGGATGCCGCCCACGCTGGCCACCGCCGAGATGAACACCAGGAAGGTGATCGTGATCCGCGACCACTCGAAGCCGTTGCGGAGGAAGACCGCGAGCACGCCCATCATGATCGCCATCACCCCGAACAGGGTGATCGCGGGGGCGATGAACGCCGGCGCGCTGATCCGGTTGTCGGTGGGCGGGTTGATCAGGGCGTCGAGACCCTCGGTCTCCAAGATGCGCTTGGCCGAGGCGTTGCCCTCCGCCCAGGCGCGCACCAGGTCGTCGGAGCGCACCACCATCACCACGACGACGACCGCGCTGAAGGCGATCAGTCCGATGATCAGGCGGATCGCCCACGTCATCTCGCGCGGCACGGGCTCGGCGGCGAGCGCCGCCACCTCGACGGCGACCTCCGGGTCCTCGTTCACGACCACACCTTCGTTCTCGTCGGGTGTCGTCATGGTCATCCGGTCTCCTTGTGACGTGGGGGTTCGCTCTGCGCTGAGCGGCCCATTCTGCCGTACGGGACACAACGGAGGTAAATACGGCGGGTCGCGCCCGGGTGTGGGGCGAGCGGGTGTCGGTCCGTGCCCGCGCCCCGGTAGGCCAAGATGTCCCCATGGAATCTCTAGCGCTGACGTTCTCCAGCGGGTGGGCCAGCGGCATCAACGCCTACCTGGTCGTGCTCGTGCTGGGCGTCGTGCAGCGTACGACCGGGGCCGAGGAGATCCCCGACGTGCTCGGCACCTGGCCCGTGCTGGCCGCGGCCGGGCTGCTCTTCCTCGTCGAGTTCGTCGCCGACAAGGTGCCCTACATCGACTCCACCTGGGACTCGATCTCCACGGTGATCCGTCCGACGATCGGTGCCGTCATCGGCATCCTGATCGCTGGCGAGGCCGACTCGCTCAACGAGGCCGTCGGCGCGGTCGTCGGCGGCACCTCTGCCCTGATGTCCCACCTGGTCAAGGCCAGCGAGCGGCTGGCCGTCAACGCCTCCCCGGAGCCGGTCTCCAACTCGGCGGTCAGCCTGGCCGAGGACGGGCTCGTCCTCTTCGTGGTGTGGTTCGCGACCGCGCACCCGCTCATCGCGGCCGGCATCGCTGCGGTCCTGCTGGTGGCCGGGCTGGTGGTGGCGTACCTCATCCTTCGTGCCATCCGCGGCGGCTGGCGCAGGCTGACGCGTCGGGGCAGGCGCGGCTCGCCACCACCTGACGGCCCCTCCGACGGGTCCACCAAGCCCTACCCCGTCCAGTGAGCACCATCGTCGTCCTCGGGGGCGGGTACGCCGGAATGGCTGCCGCCGCGAGGCTGGCCAAGCTCGGCCACTCGGTGACCCTGCTCGAGGCGTCCGGACAGCTCGGGGGCGCCCTGGTGCCGGTGCGCGAGGAGGGGTTCACCTGGGACGCCTCGGCGACCTCGACCCTGCTGCCCGCGGTGATGCGCGACCTGTTCCGCAAGTCCGGACGCCCGGCCGAGCGCGAGCTCGAGCTGGTGCCGATGGACGTCGTCCGCGAGCACCGGTTCACCGACAAGAGCTCGGTCGCCGTGCCCGGCGGCACCCGGGGCGCCCAGCTGGCCGCCTTCGACGAGCTGGGTCCCGGAAGGGGTCAGCAGTGGCTCGACTACGTCTCCCGGTTCAACGAGGACTGGGAGGTGCTGCGCCAGCACTACTTCGAGGTGCCCTGGGAGCCGACCGCGCTCCCCGCGGCCGTCGAGGAGCGGTTCCGCTCGCGCGAGACGCTTCACAAGCGGCTGCGCAAGACGTTCAAGGACGAGCGCCTCCGGCTCGTCGCCGCCCACCCGTTCGTCGCCGCGGGGCAGGAGCTGCGCGACGTACCTGCCTGGGCGGGGCTCACCGCCTATCTCGAGCAGCGCTTCGGCGCCTGGCGGGTCGAGGGCGGGATGGGCGTCGTCGCCGAGGTGCTCGCCAACCGGATGAAGACTCGCAAGGTCTCGGTGCAGACCGCGACCCGCGTGGAGGACATCGTCGTACGCGACGGGCGGGCGGTGGCGGTCAGCACGGCTGCCGGCGAGATCGACCTGGGCGCCGACGGCGCGGTCGTGGTCGCATTCGACCCGCGGTCGCTGCCGGCCCTCCGGCCGCTGGTGGACCGTACGCTCCCGGCGATCCCGCCGATGACGTTCCACCTCGGCCTCGACGCGCTCCCCGAGCACCTGACCGACCTCCCCGACGAGCTGGTGCTGCACGGCGAGCCCACGCTGGTCGTGCGCACCCGCGGGCTCGCACCCGAGGGCCGGCACGCCTGGACGATCCACTCCTACGGCAAGCTCATGGAGGACGTGCTGCTGGCGCTGGCACGCCACAAGATCGACGTCCGCGAGCACGTCGTGCACCGGGTCGACCTGGGTGCCGCCGAGCTCGTCCGCCGCTGGCGCGGGTCCCCGCTCGGGGTGAAGTGGGCCGGGCGCAGCACCGTCTTCCAGCGCCTCGGGCCGCGCACCCCGATCCCGAACGTCTACGCGGCGGGGGCGCACGCCACGCCGGGCGCCGGGCTGCCGTTCACCGGGCTCTCGGCGGCGCTGGTCGCGCAGACGATCGGCCCCGCCTGAGGCTCGGCGGGCTAGCCTGTCGAGACCCCCTACACCGTCACGTCCAGCTTCGCGAAGATCTCGAGCGTCGCCCGCCACGGTGGTCGAGCCTGTCGAGACCCCCTACACCGTCACATCCAGCTTCGCGAAGATCTCCAGCGTCGCCCGCGACCGGTTCAGCGTGTAGAAGTGCAACCCGGGCGCCCCTCCGTCGAGGAGCTCCTGACACAGCTCGGCGGCCACCGCGATCCCCTCGGCACGGATGTCGGCCGGATCGGGCCCGGCCGATTCGAGTCGCTCCACGATCTCGTCGGGCACCGCGGCGCCGATCAGCTCGCTCTGGCGGCGGATCGCGGTGAGGTTCAGGATCGGCATGATCCCCGGCAGGATCGGGATGTCGACGCCGCGGGCGCGCACCCGGTCGACGAGACCGAAGTAGTCCGCGGCCCGGAAGAACATCTGGGTGACCGCGAACTCCGCCCCCGCCCTCGCCTTGGCTGCCAGCACGTCGGCGTCGGCCTCGACCGAGGCCGCGCTCGGATGACCCTCCGGGAAGGCCGCGACGCCGATGCGGAAGCCGCCGCGCTCCCGGGCCAGCCGCACCACGTCGATCGCGTAGTCGAGGCCGCCCGGCGTCGGGACCCACTCCGCGCGCGGGCCGTCGGCGGGATCGCCGCGCAGCGCCATCACGTGGGCGACCCCCTTCGATGCGTACGCGTCCAGGATCGCGACGACCTCGTCGCGGGTGTGGCCGACGCAGGTCAGGTGGGCGACCGGAAGGAGCTCGGTCTCCGCGGCGATCCGGCCGGTGATCGCGACCGTCTTGTCTCGCGTCGAACCGCCGGCGCCGTAGGTGACGCTCACGAAGGTCGGCCGGTAGGGCTCGAGGGCGCGTACGGCCTCCCACAGCTGCTCCTCACCGGCCTCGTCCTTCGGCGGGAAGAACTCGAAGGAGAAGGAACGCTCACCCTGGTTGATCAGCTCCGCGAGGGAGCGCCCACGTCCGGTCGCCATCCGAGCATCTTAGGGAGTGCCATAGGCTCGGTGCGTGAACGAAACGTGGGACGCCGATGAATTCCGCAGTCGCGTCCAGGCGGCGCTGAACACCTTCCTCGAGATCCAGTCCGAGCGGCTGGCTCCCCTCGGTGACGAGGTCGAACCGCTGCTGCGCCGCGCCCGCGAGTCGATGTCCGGCGGCAAGCGGCTGCGCGCCTCGTTCTGCTACTGGGGTCACCGCGCCGTACGCCCCTCCCCTACGCCTGCCGAGGACGAGGCGCTCGTCCGCGCCGCCGCCGCGCTCGAGCTGCTCCAGGCCTCGGCGCTGGTCCACGACGACGTCATCGACGACTCCGACACCCGGCGCGGTGCGCCGGCCGCGCACCGCGCCTTCGAGGCCGACCATGCGGCGGCTGGCTGGCCGGGCCGGTCCCGCGCCTACGGCGACGCCGCGGCGGTGCTCCTCGGAGACCTGCTGCTGACCTGGTCAGACGAGCTGCTGCGTACCTCCGGGTTCGGAGCCGCCGAGACCGCTGCCGCGTTGTCGGTCTTCGACCACACGCGCAGCGAGGTGATCGCGGGGCAGTTCCTCGACATCACCGTCCAGGCGCGCGGCGCCGCCGACATCGAGGCTGCGATGAAGGTGGTGCGCTACAAGGCCGCGAAGTACTCCGTCGAGCGACCCCTCCACGTCGGCGCCGCCCTCGCCGGCGCCTCTGCCGAGCAGATCGAGGCGCTCTCGGCCTACGGTCTTCCCGTCGGTGAGGCCTTCCAGCTCCGCGACGACCTTCTCGGCGTCTTCGGCGACCCCTCGGTCACCGGCAAGCCCGCCGGCGACGACCTCGTCGAGGGCAAGCGCACCGTCCTGGTCGCCCTCGCCCTGACCGGCTCCTCCCCCGCCGACGCAGACCTCCTCGACCGCTCCCTGGGTCAGCCGCTCACCGAGGACCAGGTCGCCGCCCTGCGTACCGTCATCGCCTCCTCCGGCGCCGAGCAGCAGGTCGAGAAGACCATCACCGAGCTCGCCGACCAGGGCCTCACCGCCCTGGCTCAGGCCTCCGCCTCCGGCACCCTCGACTCCGGCGCCGCCGCCGTCCTCCGCTCCCTCGCCACCGCCGCCACCCAGCGCACCGTCTGACCCCACCAGGCCGAGACGTCAGTTCTGACGGCCGAGACGTCACTTGGGTCGGGCGAGACGTCACCTGGGGCGGCCGAGTTGGCACCGGACTGCCATCTCGACCGACCGGACTGCCGTCTCGACCGACCGAACTGCCATCTCGACCGACCCAACTGCCGTCTCGACCGACCGAACTGCCATCTCGACCGACGCAGCTGACGTCTCGGCGCTAGAGGCTCGCAGCGGGCATGTGGAAGAGGATCCGCCGGGAGGGTTTGTCGGAGCCGCCTACGGGTTCCATGGTGACCATCAGGTCGCCGTCCTCGACGGGGAGGGCGAGGGACATCTTCTCGTCGAGCACGCCGGCGGACTCCATGCCGTCCTCGGTGTGCCACCAGACCTGGTAGGTCATGCCGGTGGGGCGTTCGAGGTGGGCGGTGTCGACGGCGACCATGTGCATCTCGGGGGACATCGCGACCATCAGCTCGCCGTCGGAGGTCGACTTCTTGTGCATGCTCGCGTCGGGGGCGGACATGACCTGAGCAGCGGTCATGGCGGGCGGGTCGTCATCGCGTACGAGGATCCCGACCGTCGCGCCGACGCCGATGACGGCCGCGGCGGCAGCTGCGACGGCAGCCATCAGCCGGCGCCGACGGCGGGGCGCGGGAGAGATCAGGGGCGGGAGCTGCGGCGTCTCCGAGGCGGTACGCAGCACCCGCTCCCGCAGCGACGGCGGCGGGGCCGCGGCGACCGTCCCGGCGAGCGCCGCGGTGGCGGCGCGCAGCGAGTCGACCTCCTCGCGGCACTCCGCGCAGACCGCGAGGTGGGCCTCGAAGTCGGCCCGCTCCGCCGGTCGGATCGCCTCGAGGAGGTAGGCCCCGACGAGGCTGTGGACGTCAGGCGCCATGGCCGGCCTCCAGACAGTCGCGCAGCCGGATCAGCCCGTCGCGCATCCGCGTCTTCACCGTGGACAACGGCCGGTCGAGCAGCTGCGCGACCTCGGGATAGGTGAAGCCCTGGTAGTAGGCCAGCCTCACCGCCTGGGACTGCAGCGGGGTGAGCGACTCCAGGCAGCGGCGTACTCCCTCGTGCTCTGCGGCGGTGACGATCGCGTCCTCGGGGCCGGCGACGTCCACAGGCTCGCGCCGCGCGACGTGGTCCTCGCGGGCACGAGATGCCTCGGTCGAGCGCACCGCATCGACCGCACGCCGATGGGCGATGGTCGAGGCCCAGGTGCGGACCGAGCCGCGGGAGGCGTCGAACCTGGCCGCCTGTCGCCACAGCTCGGTGAAGACCTCCTGGGCGACCTCCTCCGCCCGCGCCGGGTCGCGCACCACCCGCCGGGCGACACCGAAGACCAGCGGGGCCAGGTCGTCGTAGAGCCGACCGAAGGCGTCGAGGTCCCCGCCGGCCACCGCGGCGAGCAGCACCGTCGTGTCCGGCTCGTCCTCCGGCTCCGGCGCCGCCCCGCCGACGACCCGCAACGCTCGCCGCACCTGCGCTCCTTCCGACCACGTACTGATGAAACCTTCTCACCCATGGTTCGCAGCCGAACAGTGGGAGGATGGGTCCCATCCGAGCACCGATCGGCGACGAACCAACGAACATGACATCGCGCAAACTCCCGAGCGGACCGGTCGCGGGCATCGCCGCCGGCGTGCTCGGTCTCGGCGTCGCCGAGCTGATCGCCGCCCTCGCCCGCGGCGCCTCTCCCCTGCTCGCCCTCGGTGACCGGGTCATCGACCTCACCCCGCGCTGGCTGAAGGAGGCTGCGGTCTCGACCTTCGGCACCGCCGACAAGCCGATCCTGCTGGCCTCCGTCGCCCTGGTGACCCTCGTCCTCCTGGGCGCAGCCGGCGCCCTGGCCGTACGCCGCCCGCTGCTCGGCGCAGGCATGCTGGTGCTCCTCGGTGCCGTCGACATCGCCGCGCTCCTCGCCGACCGCGCCGGCAACGGGACGACGGGCATCGTCGCCCTGCTGATCGGGCTGGCGGTCGGCATCACCGCGCTCGTCCTGCTCACGCGGCAGATCCCCGACACCGCCACTCCCGGGGCGACAACAGGGACGGCATCAGAGGCGACAGCACCCGACGGCTTCGACCGCCGCAAGTTCCTGACCGCCGCTGCGGCGGTGACCGCGGTGGGCGCGGCCGGCGGGATCGGCGCGAAGGTGGTCACCGGTCGCCGTCACCCGTCGGCGAAGGTGGCCATCCCGTCGGCCGTCTCCCCCGCCGCCCCACTTGCCGAGGGCGCGGCGCTGCGGATCGACGGGCTGACTCCCTTCGTGACCCCCGTCGAGGACTTCTACCGCATCGACATCGCGCTGCTCACCCCACGCGTCGACCTCGCCGACTACCGCCTCAAGATCCACGGCATGGTCGACAAGCCGGTCGAGCTGACCTACGAGGACCTGCTGGCGATGCCGCTCTACGAGCGTCGGGTGACGATCTGCTGCGTCTCCAACGAGGTCGGCGGCGACCTGATCGGCAACGCGACCTGGACCGGCGTACGCATCCGCGACGTCCTCAAGCAGGCCGGAATCGACCCCGACGCCGACGCGGTGAAGTCCTCCGGTGCCGACGGCATCACCATCGGCACCCCGCTCGAGGCGCTCACCGATGGCCGCGACGCCCTGCTCGCGATCGCCCAGAACGGTGAGCCGCTGACCCAGGACCACGGCTTCCCGGTCCGCATGGTCGTACCCGGCCTCTATGGCTACGTCTCGGCGACCAAGTGGCTCACCGATCTCGAGGTCACCCGCTTCGACGACTTCCGCGCCTACTGGACCGACCGCGGCTGGTCGGCCGAGGGCCCGATCAAGACCCAGTGCCGCATCGACATCCCCGGCGACGACGTCATGCCCGGTGAGCGGACGATCGCAGGTGTCGCCTGGGCGCAGCACCGCGGCGTGAGCAAGGTCGAGGTACGCATCGACGACGGCCCCTGGCAGCCCGCCACCCTCGCCGCCGAGGACAGCATCGACACCTGGCGCCAGTGGACCTACCGCTGGGCCGCCACCGAGGGCGAGCACCACATCCAGGCCCGCGCGTACGACCGCACCGGCACCCCGCAGACCGCGGACGAGGCCCCGCCGGCTCCCAACGGCGCGACCGGCTACCCGACCCGCACGGTCACGGTCGGCTGAAGGCCAGCCCAGGATCAGCCCGGGATCAGCCCAGGTCGGGCAGGTCGGTCTCCGGTCCCTCCCCGCGCAGCAGCACGGTGAAGGCGGGCCGGTCCTCGGAGATCTCCGCGGACCGGTCCTGCAGCACGCGCACGATCCGGTCGAACCCGGCCCGGTCCGCGTACGCGGCGCACCCCCAGGTCTCCCACAGCAGCACCGTCGGCGCGGAGAGGTCGCGCAGCGAGTCCCACAGCGCGTCGAGGTTGCGACCGAAGTGGGCCGGGAACCCGAGCGCGGCGCCGATGGCGCCCAGCACCTCGTCCTTGGTCTCGGCCACGTCGGCGATCTGCGCCAGCGACCAGCCGGCGCCGGTCACCGACTCGGAGAGGTCGGCGGCAGACAGCTCGGTGTGCCACCGGTAGACGCCGGGATCGACCTTCCCGGCCAAGAGTCCTGCCAGTCCGCTCATGCTGCCGCCTCCGTAGCGCAGGCGCCAGGATACGGACGTGGCAGCCTGAGGTCCACGGTCACTCGCTGTCGCTCGCTCATTGCCCCATCACCCCCGGTCGATCCGTGAGAACGACTCGTAGTGGTCCTCGGTGAAGTAGAACTCCCCACCCTCGCCTGTGACGATACGCCGCGCGCCGCGGTCGTCGGATCCTGGCGTCGGGACGGTGTACTCGGCGTAGTAGCCGTGCTCCTCGTCGGGCAGGATCCCCTCGCGGTTGCCGAAGGTGCTGCCGTCCTTGCCCGGGTAGGGGAAGGGCCCGCCGGCGTCGATCAGCTCGAGCGTCTCCACGCCCTCGGGCGGCAGATCGGACTCGGCGATCCAGGCCAGCCCGCTCTCGGGGTCGGTGCCGGTCCTCCCGTCGGAACCGGAGCCCGAGTCGCCGGTGGCGCCTCCGCATCCGGCCAGCAGCGCCATCACGACCGCGAGCAGCAGACCGACCAGTGCGGACTTCGACCTCACGAGATGATCCCTCCGAGACGTACGGGTGAGGTGGCCTAGAGTGCCATGGCCTGGGCCCGGCGCTTGACCTCCGACCCGCGGTTCTCGCGAAGCGCGTCGATCGGGCGTCCGGGGAGGTCGTCGTCGAGGAAGAGCCAGGCGATGATCTCGCGGTCGTCGTAGCCACCGTCGTGGAGCACGTGGAGCAGCCCGCCGAGGCCCTTGACCGGCAGGCCGTCCTGGATGAACAGGGCCGGGATGTGCTGGCCCTTGATGCCCGGAGGCACCGCCGCGGCGAGCTCGTGCTCACGGATCATCGTGCGCACCTTGCCCACGGTCACGCCGAGCAACGAGGCAGCGGTCGCCCAGTCGATCCACTCGTCCACCAGAACGCTCAGGTCCTGCTCGGCCAGCCGCACTTCACTCATAACAATCACATTACCGGCCCGGGTAGGCCGTGCGGAAAGTCGTGAGTCGGACCCGCTGGTCCGTACCATTGCCCGGTCCGGAATACTTCTCCGACCGGAGACAGGAGGAACGCGTGGCTAGTGAGGCGGACCCCCGTGACAGCGTCATCGGACGCCACGGCGGAGGCTCGGCTACCGCTTCCGACCCCCTTCTGGGCAAGGTCCTGGGGGCGCGCTACCGGATCATCGAGAAGGTCGCGAAGGGCGGCATGGCGACGGTCTACGTCGCTCACGACACCCGGCTGGACCGGATCGTCGCGGTCAAGGTCATGCACCAGAACCTCGACGAGGAAGGCAACTTCGCCGAGCGGTTCGTACGTGAGGGCCGCTCCGCCGCGAAGCTCTCCCACCCCAACGTGGTCGCGGTCTACGACCAGGACGAGGACGAGGGCATCGCCTTCCTCGCGATGGAGTACATCGAGGGCCACACCCTGCGCGACACGATCGCCTCGCAGGCGCCGCTGGGCGCGGCGAAGGCACTGGCCTACATCGAGCCGATCCTGAGCGCGATGTCTGCCGCGCACGACGTCGGGATCGTGCACCGCGACATCAAGCCGGAGAACGTCCTCATCACCACCGGCGCCGCCTCGATCTCGCAGCGGGTCAAGGTCGCCGACTTCGGCCTGGCCCGGGTGATGACCAACAACTCCCACGACGCCACCACCGGCAACCTGGTCGGCACCGTCTCCTACCTCGCGCCCGAGCTCGTCACCGAGTCGAAGTCCGGGCCGCGCAGCGACGTCTACGCCGTCGGTGTCGTGCTCTACGAGCTGCTCACCGGCCGCAAGCCCCACAGCGGCCCCTCGCCGGTCGACATCGCCTACAAGCACGTCCACGAGGACGTCCCGCCGCCGTCGAAGGCGGCCCCCGGGATCCCCCGGTACGTCGACGCGCTGGTCGCCCGCGCGACCGCTCGTGACCCCGAGCTGCGCCCGGCCGACGCCGGCGTGCTGCTGCGCATGGTCAACCGGGTCATGGCCACGCTGTCGGCCGGCATCTTCGACGACCCCGACCTGGCCGCCGACCTGGCGCTGCCCACCGCAGGCACACCCGACGTAACCGCCAAGGACGCGGACTCGCCGATGCGTGCCCATGGCGAGTCCAGCTCGGAGTCGACAGCCGTCCTGCCCCCGCTCCCAGCGGGCGCAAGCGGTCCGGCCGCTCCCCCTCCGGGCCGTCCGCCGGGCCCGACCGGACCGCCTCCCGGCGTCGGTCTGCCCGCCGGTGCGCGCCTCTCGCTGAGCCAGCCGGAGGAGAACGTACGCATCGCCCCGACCCCGGACCAGCCGAAGCAGCGCCGGGCCGTGCCGACGAGCTGGAAGGCGCCGATCGCGGTCGGCGCCGCCGTGCTCGCCGTCGCGCTGGTGGCCTCCGGGCTGTGGTGGTTCGTCGACGGACGCTATGAGCGGGTGCCGTCAGTGGCGGGCCTGACCAAGGCCGCGGCGACCACCCAGCTGCAGGACGCCGGCTTCGAGGTCACCTCCAACACGGAGTTCTCCGACACGGTCAAGAAGGGCGTGGTGATCGACTCCGACCCGGGTCGTGGCCGCAAGGCGCTGCCCGGCTCGACGGTGGAGATCAGCGTCAGCAAGGGCGTCGAGGAGTACTCGGTGCCCAAGCTCAAGGGCATGCTCGCCGACGACGCCCAAGACGAGCTGCGCGAGATCGGACTCAGCGTCGGTGAGCCGATCGAGAAGTTCAACGACAAGGTCGAAGAAGGCCACGTCATCAACACCCAGCCCCGCCCCGGCACGCTCGTACGGCCCGGCAAGGCGGTGACGCTCGTGATCAGCAAGGGCCCCGCCCCGGTCGACATCGTCGACTGGACCGGTCGCAGCGCCAAGCGTGCGAAGAACTCCCTCGAGGGCGACGGTCTGAAGGTCGAGATCCAGGAGGAGGAGAGCCAGACCGCTCGGCCGGGCACGGTGCTGAGCCAGAGCCCCAACTCCGGCAAGCTCCCCAAGGGCGAGACGGTGACGCTCGTGGTCGCCAAGGGCCCGGCCGCCGTCGCGGTCCCCAACGTGGTGGGCAGCAGCAAGGACGCCGCCAGGCAGACCCTCGAGGCGGCCGGGTTCAAGGTCCGCGAGGAGCGCGAGCCGCTCTCCCTCGGGCTCGACTACGTGACCCGGCAGGAGCCCGCCGAGGGCGAGGCGCCCTACGGCTCCGAGATCACGATCTGGCTGAACTGACCTTGACGATCGACGACACGCTCCCGATCCCGCCGAGCGACCGCAACCCGATCGGCACCCACGTCCAGGTCGGCAAGGGCCTGGTCGCCGGAGCCCTCGCCAACACCGACGCGGTCGGCGGCGAGACGCTGCAGATCTTCGTCGGCAACCCGCGGGGCTGGGCGCTCTCGGCGGGGAAGCCCGCCGAGGACAAGGCCTTCCGGGCCGAGATCGAGCGGCGCGGGATGCGCGCCTTCATCCATTCGCCCTACCTGGTCAACCTCGGCTCGCCGACCCCGGCGACCTACGAGCGGTCGGCAGCGCTGGTCGCCCACAACCTGCGCCGGGCCGCCGAGATCGGCGCCGAGGGCGTCGTCGTCCACACCGGCTCGTTCGTCTCGCCCGAGGGCGACGCGAGCGAGAACCACGCAGCCGCGATGAAGCAGGTACGCGAGGCGCTGCTGCCCGTCCTCGACAGCATCGCGGCCGAGGGTGCTCCCTGGCTGCTTCTCGAGCCGACCGCCGGCCAGGGCCGGTCGCTGTGCGCCGGAGTCGAGGACCTGCCGACCTACCTGGGCGCTCTCGACTTCCACCCCAAGGCCGGGATCTGCCTGGACACCTGCCACGTCTTCGCCGCCGGGGAGCCCCTCGACGAGCCCGGCGGCGCCACCGCATGCGTCGACCGGATCGTCGAGATCGGCGGCCCCGGGCGGCTCCGGCTGATCCACGCCAACGACTCCAAGGACGTACGCGGCAAGAACCTCGACCGCCACGAGCAGATCGGTCGCGGCCACATCGGCACGGCCGCGTTCGGCGAGCTCTTCGCCCATCCGGCGACGGCCGGAGTGCCGTTCATCCTGGAGACGCCGGGCTCCCGCGACGCCGACAACCCCGACATGGTGGTGCTGCGCGATCTGCGCGCAGCAGCGCACCATTCGGGCAGGTGACCTAGGCTTGGCAGCGCACGGGAGTGATCTTCGACGCCATGGGGGTGGCATGACCAGCTGCGCACAGTGTGGACACCGGCTGTCCGGAGAGCCGACCTGTCCGGTGTGTGGTCTCGAGGTCGCCACGGAGCCCGACCGAGCAGCCGAGGCTGACTCCACCGATGTAGAGGAAAGGACGCCACCCGTGTCCACTGCTGAAGCAAAGCCCGAAGCCACCCATTCGGCTGCCGACGACGACATCACGCCCGAGCCCGATCTCGACGACGAGCCCAACGAGTCCACCGTGATCCGCAAGCCGGTCGCGGCGACCGCGCCGGAGGCCGTCGACGACGTTCCCGCCTCGGAGCAGACCTCGCTGAGCCTGCCGCGGATCAGCGCCTACGGCGACGAGGACCGGCCCGGTCCGGCCTCCTCGGCCGCTGCTGCGACCCGCGAGGACGAGCCCACCGAGCGCACCTCGCGGCGCCCGTCCCCGGACGTCGAGGAGCGCCTCGACAACGACGACGAGCCCAACGGGTCGACCGCCATCCGGCCGGCGTTCGCGCCGCCGACCGCCCCGCCGCCCGCGGCAGCGCAGGCGGTGATCCCCGATCCCTCGCCGCTCCCCGAGCCTGCGCCCGTCCCCGGACCGGACCCCGTGCCCGACCCGGAGCCGACGCCGCAGCCCGTCCCCGAGCCCGGTCCTGTTCCCGAGCCCGGGCCGACGCCCGAGCCCGAGCCTGTTCCGGAGCCCGGCCCGGTCTCCGAGACGCCGGAGACGCCCGAGACGGCGCAGGAGCCTGCGTACCAGCCCTTCGTCCAGCCCTCCGGGATGCTCGTCGAGCAGTCGCGCAACGGCCAGGCCCGCCACTGGGCCCCGCCCGAGGAGACGCCGGCCGAGCTCCACGATCCCGAGCCCGCCTACGCGACGGGCTACACCGAGGAGGGCGCCTTCGCCACCGAGGAGGTCGGCGAGTGGCAGGCCGGCTACGGCTACGCCGCCGAGCCGGAGCCGATCGAGCAGGACTTCGGTGACTACGGCGCCCAGCAGGAGTACGTCTCCACGCTGATGGCCTCCGAGTCCGAGGACAACCCTTCGACCTGGGTGGTGCTGCTCTGGGTGGGCTCGATCTTCATGATCGTCGTGCTCGTGCTCGGCATCTGGCTGATGACGCTGTAGCGCCTGCCTGCATGCCGAGGATCATCGTCACCGAGATCGAGAACGACGAGCAGCGCGACCTGGCCCTCGACGTGTGGCGCGCAGCCAACGTGGCCAGCCGCCGCCCGGCGACCGAGGCGCGCCTCCGCCGGGTCCGCGAGAAGCTGGCCGCGGCCGAGCTCGGCCTGCTGGCCCACTACGGCAGCCGCCCCGCGGGGATGCTGCTCGCCGAGACGTACCTCGTCGAGGGCGTGCCTCTGCCCGGCTACGCCCACATCTCGATGGTCTTCGTCGACCCCGCGGTCTGGGGCTCCCACGTCGGCACCGAGCTGGTCCGCGACATCCAGGCCCGCGACTGGGAGGGCCTCTCGGCCTGGACCCGCACCGACAACCGCCGCGCCCAGCGGCTCTTCGAGCGCAGCGGGTTCACCGACACCGGCAACCGCAGCACCCTCCACGACGGGGACGAGATCATGCAGCTCGCCTGGGCGCGGCCATGAATACCCGGTCGACCGGGTAAACCTGGACTTGTCGGGTGTTTCAGTGCCCGTCAAGTCCATGAATACCCGGTCAACCGGGTATTCATGGGGCGCACGGGGCCCGTGTGACTAACGGGACCTCAGCATCTCCGCGACCTGGAAGGCCATCTCGAGGGACTGCACGCGGTTGAGGCGGGGGTCGACGACGGACTCGTAGCGGTGCACGAGACCGGACTCGTCGAGCTCCTCGCCGCCACCGATGATCTCGGTGACGTCGTCGCCGGTGTTCTCCACCAGGATGCCGCCAGGCACGGTCCCCAACGAGTGGTGGACGTCGAAGAAGCCCTGGACCTCGTCGAGGACGTCCTCGAAGCGGCGGGTCTTGTAGCCGTTGGAGGTGGAGAAGGTGTTGCCGTGCATCGGGTCGGAGATCCAGGTGACGTTGACGCCTTCGGCGATAATCTTCTCGACCAGGCCGGGCAGGCCGTCGCGCACCTTGCCCGCGCCGAAGCGGGTGATGAAGGTGAGCCGGCCCTCCTCGTTCTTCGGGTTGAGCTTGGCGGCCAGCGCGAGCGCGTCGTCCGGGGTCGCGGTGGGGCCGAGCTTGCAGCCGATCGGGTTGTTGAGGTGGCGGAAGTACTCCACGTGGGCGCCGTCGAGCTGGCGGGTGCGCTCACCGATCCAGACGAAGTGGCCCGAGACGTTGTAGGGCGTCTCGGTGCGCGAGTCGATGCGGGTCATCGCGTGCTCGTACTCGAGCAGCAGCGCCTCGTGGGAGGAGTAGAAGTCGACCCGGTGGAACTCCTCCGGGTCGGCGCCGATGGCCTCCATGAACGCGATCGCGCGCTCGATCTCGGAGCCCATCGCCTCGTACTTGGCGCCGACGGGCGAGTTGCGCACGAACTCGGAGTTCCAGGTGTGCACCTGGCGCAGGTCGGCGTAGCCACCGGTGGTGAAGGCGCGCACGAGGTTCAGCGTCGAGGAGGAGGCGTGGTAGACGTCCAGCAGGCGCTGCGGGTCGGGGATGCGGGACTCAGCGGTGAACTCGAAGCCGTTGACCGCGTCACCGCGGTAGGCCGGCAGGGTCACCCCGTCGCGGGTCTCGGTGTCGGAGGAGCGCGGCTTCGCGTACTGCCCCGCGAGTCGGCCGATCTTCACGACCGGGACGGAGGCGGCGTACGTCAGCACGACTGCCATCTGGAGCAGCACGCGCAGCTTGTTGCGGGTGTTGTCGGCGGTCGCCTCCGCGAAGACCTCGGCGCAGTCGCCGCCCTGCAGGATGAACGCCTCGCCACGGCCGGCCGCGGCGATCGAGTCCTTGAGCTGGTCGCACTCCCCCGCAAAGACGAGCGGCGGCTGGTTCCTCAGCTTCTCGACCGCCGCGGCCAGCGCGGCCGGGTCGGAATAGGTCGGCTGCTGGAGGGCTCCGATGGCGTGCAGCTGCTCGAGAGAGGGGAAGGCGTCGTTCACGTGCCTCAGAGTACGCGGAGAGGGCCTGTGTCACGAAGTCATCTCAGACACGGCGAGGCCGGCGTACGTCTCCACGAGCTCGTGCTGGAGAACGCGCGCCGGCCTCGGCTGGCTGCTCGTCAGGTGAAGGTCGGGTCGACGACCTACTTGTCGTCCTTCGGAGTGAGGTCCATGTGCTCGATGTCCTGGAAGTGGCCGCCCTCGGGCTTGTAGAAGATCCGGGTGATGCCCCACAGGATGACGCCGACGATGAGCAGCACGCCGGCGACCTTGTACTGGTCCAGCTGGTCCGAGCTGCGGGCCCACGGTCCGGCCAGGTAGGCGCAGGTGACCGCGCCGAGGACCGGCACCCAGACCGGCGCCTTGAAGTAGTCCTTGTTGGCCGCCGGCCGGCGACGGATGATCAGCAGCGCGATGTTGACCACGGTGAAGACGCACAGCAGCAGGAGCGAGGTGGTGCCGCCGAGCAGCGAGACCGTCTCGGCCCCCTTTTCCGAGCCGCTGGCCAGCACCACCCAGATGATCAGGCCGAAGGCGATGGCGGTGGTGAACAGGATCGCGATCCACGGGGTGCGCCGGCCGGGAAGGACCTTGCTCAGCACCGGCGGCAGCACGAGCTGCTTGCCCATGCCGTAGACGAGCCGCGAGGCCATCAGCATGTTGATGAGCGCGGAGTTCGCGACCGCGAACATCCCGATGAACGGGAAGATGGTGTCGAAGGGCAGGTCAGGCGCACCGGCGGCGACGACCTGGGTGAGCGCCGAGCCCTTCGAGGCGTCGGTGAGGTCGCCGACCGGGACGAGCGCCACCGCGGAGATGGAGACCAGGACGTAGATCAGACCGGTGATGCCCAGACCGCTGAGCATCATCTTCGGGAAGTCGCGGCGGGGGTTCTGGGTCTCCTCGGCCATGTTGACCGAGTCCTCGAAGCCGACCATCGCGAAGAACGCCAGCGTGGTGGCCGCGGTGACCGCCATGAAGGCGTTCTTGCCCTCGGCCGACTCGAAGATCATCACCCGGGAGAAGTCGGCCTTACCGGCGAACATCCCGGCCAGGCCGACGAAGATGACCAGCAGCAGGCCGGAGAGCTCGACGAGGGTGAGCACGATGTTGGCCTTCACGCTCTCGCCCACGCCACGCAGGTTGATCAGGGCGACCAGCGTCATGAAGCCGAGCGCGATGAAGACCAGCGCGGCGCTGCCCGGAGCGGCGCCGAGGCCGAGGCCGTCGTTGAGGAACCCGGCGAAGGCGTTGGAGGCGGTCGAGGCCGAGGTGATGCCCGAGCACATCACGGTGAAGGCGACGAGGAAGGTGATGAAGTGGATGCCGAAGGCCTTGTGCGTGTAGAGCGCTGCGCCCGCGGCCTGCGGGAACCTCGTCACCAGCTCCAGGTAGGAGAAGGCGGTGATCGTCGCGACCGCGAAGGCCACCAGGAACGGCGCCCAGGCGGCGCCGCCGACCTCGCCTGCGACCGAGCCGGTCAGGGCGTAGACGCCGGTGCCGAGGATGTCGCCGACGATGAAGAGAAGGAGGAGCTTCGGACCGATGACTCTCTTGAGTTCCGGTGACTCCTCTTGCGCCAGGTTGCTCATGGTTCCTCCTGGTAAGGATTTCGAGACATGTGCTCGAAAAGGGATGAACTGATCCGACCATCAAAGCCCAACGACGCCGTCAGGTGTACGACAATTCGTCAACACGCCGTAACGACCTGAAATTCGGCGGATAGGGTCGCTGCCATGACCTTCTCCATCGTCGCCAGAGCAGTCGATCCCGGCACCGGGGAGCCCACCTGGGGTGTGGCTGTCGCGTCCAAGTTCCTGGCCGTCGGATCGGCCGTCCCGGCCGCCGTCGCAGGGGTCGGAGCGATCGCCACCCAGGCCGAGGCCAACGTGGCCTACAAGGGACTCGCGCTCGCTCACCTCGACGAGGGCGCGACCGCCTCGGTCGCCCTCGACCGGCTCCTGGACGAGGACGAGCGCAGCGAGCACCGCCAGGTCGGCATCGTCGACGTCGACGGCAACGCCGCCTCCTACACCGGCCCTTCCTGCTTCGACTGGGCCGGCGGCCGCACCGGCCGCGGCTACGCGATCCAGGGCAACATCCTCACCGGCCCCGAGGTGGTCGACGCGATGGAGGCCGCCTGGCTCGCCTCCTCCCCCGACCAGCCGCTGCAGCACCGCCTGCTGGCGGCCCTCGCCGCGGGCGACGAGGCCGGCGGCGACAGCCGCGGCCGGCAGAGCGCCGCTCTCCTGGTCGTGCGCGAAGACGCCGGCTACGGCGGCAACGACGACATCGCGGCCGACCTCCGCGTCGACGACCACGCCGCGCCGATCACCGAGCTCAAGCGCCTCCTCGACCTCAGCGACTTCTACCTCACTGCCTCTACCGAGGCCGAGAAGGTGCAGGTCACACCCGAGATCGAGGCCGAGCTGGAGACGTACGCCGCGGCCCAGGGTGCCGCCGGCTTCCGCGCCTGGGTCGGCACCGAGAACTACGAGATGCGGGTCGCCGAGGACCTGTCCTGGATCGACCGCCGCATCCTCGACATCGTCAGGACGCCCAAGTGAGCTCGATCCTCGCCATCGACGCCGGCACCACCGGCGTCACCGCGCTGATCGTCGACGAGTCCGGTGCTGTCACCGCCCGGGGATATGAGGAGTTCGACCAGCACTTCCCCCACCCCGGCTGGGTCGAGCACGTCCCCGAGGGGATCTGGCAGGCCACCCTGGAGGCCTGCCGCACCGCGCTCGCAGCCCACGGCACGCGCGACGACCTCGTCGGCATCGGCATCACCAACCAGCGCGAGACGGTCGTTCTGTGGGACCGGGAGACGCTGGGGTCGCCGCGCCGCGCCATCGTCTGGCAGGACCGGCGCACCACCGCGATGTGCTCGGCGATGGCCGACCACGACGCCCGCGTGCGCGAGCTGACCGGGCTGCGGCTGGACCCCTACTTCACCGCCACGAAGCTGGCCTGGATCCGCGAGAACGAGCCGCACACCTGGGCTCACGTGGAGTCTGGCCGCTACGCGATCGGCACCGTCGACTCCTACCTGGTTGCCCGGATGACCCGCGGTCTCCACCACGTCTCCGACGTGTCCAACGCGTCCCGCACGCTGCTCTTCGACATCACCACCAACGACTGGTCCGACGAGCTGTGCGACCTGTTCGGGGTGCCGCGCGACGCGCTGCCGGAGATCGGGCCCAACTGGGGCCAGGGCGTGGTCACCGACCCGCGGGTCTTCCTGGACCTCTCGCTGCCGATCGCGGGGGTCGCCGGCGACCAGCAGGCCGCGCTGTTCGGCCAAGCCGCGTTCGAGGTGGGTGACTCCAAGTGCACCTACGGCACCGGCTCCTTCGTGCTGACCAACACCGGCACGACCCCGCAGCGCTCGGAGTCCGGGCTGCTCACCTCGCCGGGCTGGATGTCTCCCGCCGGGGAGGTCACCTACGTCCTCGAGGGCTCGATCTTCGTCACCGGCGCCGCCGTGCAGTGGCTGCGCGACGGGTTGCAGATCATCGGGTCGGCCGCGGAGACCGAGGCCCTCGCGAGCACGGTGAACTCGTCGGAGGGTGTCGTGTTCGTGCCCGCGCTGACCGGGCTCGGCGCTCCTCACTGGGATCCCGACGCCCGCGGCACCATCATCGGCATCACCCGCGGCACCACTCGGGCCCACATCGTGCGCGCGACCCTGGAGGCGATCGCCTTCGAGGTACGCGACGTGATGGCGACCATGCCGACACCCGTCGCCTCGCTCAACGTCGACGGCGGTGCCGCCGCCAACAACCTGCTGTGCCAGCTCCAGGCCGACCAGCTCGGGGTCGACGTCTCCCGCCCGCGCTTCGTCGAGACCACCGGTCTCGGCGCCGCGTTCCTCGCCGGCCTCGGGGTCGGCGTGTGGTCCTCCTTCGACGAGATCCGGGAGACCTGGGCCCTGGACCGCACCTTCACCCCCGACACCTCGCGTCGTGAGGCGGCCGACGAGGCGTACGCAACCTGGACCGAGGCCGTCGCGCGCTCACGGCAGTGGGCGTGAGCCGTCCGCGACGCGGAATCCCATGGTGGGCCCGGCTGCTCGGGGTCGGTGCCCTGGGCGTGGTGGCCGGGCTGGTCGGAGCCGGTGGCCTCGCCGCCTGGGTGGGTTGGGCGGGCGCCGATCTGCGCGAGGGAGCGGACGCCGACCCGGCCGACTGTGCCGATCTCGCCGCCGCGGTCGGTGCGCCGGCGCTGCCGGCCGGAACCTCTGATGCCGAGTGCACCTACATCGGGTTCCAGGACTGGCATCTCGAGGGCACGATGACGGTCCCCCGGGCCGAGCTCGACGCCTGGCTGGCCGACCTCCCCGGCTCCCCCGCGCTGACCGACACGGGCTGCACCGACGCCATCGCCTGCGTCCAGGTCGACCTCACCCAGGTCGACGAGGAGGTCGACGCGCACTATCTCGACGTCGCCGTCCTCCGCGAGGACGACGGCGTCGCCGAGGTCCTGATGTCGGCCTTCACGACATGACCCGGATCCTGCATCTCTCCGACACACATGTCTCCGTCAACGGCGCGCTGCCGATCGATCCGGGATCGCGTCGGCGCCTTCGCGCCGAGCGCGGCATCCCGGACCTCTACTCGACGGGGAACCACGACGCCCGCGGACCGCTCCGCGAGGCACTCGGCAGCGGACACCTTGGCGCCACCGTCGTCGACCTCGCCGACCCGGCCTCCCCGACCTTCCACGTGTTCGCTGCTCGCGACCCCCGTGCCGGCGAGCAGGTCTACCTCTAAGACCCCGCCACCGGCGAGGACGTACCCGCCACCCAAGGTCTCCCGGAAGCGCGCAGCCTCAGGCGGCGAGAGTGTGGTCCAGCAGTACGTTGCGCAGCCGGAGCTCGGCTGGGGACAGCGGCAGTGGTTCCTGTGCCCAGGTCTCGGGTGGCGGGCTGAGATAGGTGTGCCCGGTGGGTGTGATGGTGACGACGCTGCCGTCGGGCCCCGGTCTGGCCTGCCAGCCGATCGCTTCTTTCGCCTGATTACATCTTTCGCACAAGCCTTGGAGGTTGTCCGCGCTGGTCTTGCCGCCGTCTGTGTGACGTTCGATGTGGTCGACGTTGCGGATCGGTGCGTCGCAGCCGTTGGTGCGGCAGATTCCTCCGTCGCGGGTGGTGATGAACTCGGCGAGCCCGTCGGGTGCTTTGCGCGCTCGCGACTCCATCGCGATCAGTTGACCAGCCGGATCGGTGAGTAGGCGGCGAACGAAGACCTCGGAGTCATGAAGGGACTCCCGCGCCCAGGCTGCTGGGACGGGGCCGTAGCCCTCGACCATGGCGGGTTGGTCGGCGTTGTTGACTAGGGAGTCGGCGGTCATCACGATCTTGACTTCGATCTTCGGCTTCACGCCGGCTTCCCTGCCGGTGACGCGGTCGACCAGTGTGTCGGTCATGACCTGGCCCCTGGTGCGCTGATCGCCGGCGGCCTGGGCAGCCTTCGCAGCCTGGTCGAGCGCGGCGAAGACCGCGACGCCATCCTTGACCGGGAGCAACGCTCCGAGCCACGTCATCGTGTCCGGTGCGGGTCGGAGACTGACGCGCCGGTCCTTCTCCGCATTCGCGGCGCGGGCGACGACTGACTCCTGGTCGAGAGTGATCGCGAGCTTCTTGGCGGCGTTCTCGAGCTGCCGCAGACCCATCGTGACGACCTTCGGTGCCCCGCCGTCGGGCGTCCGCGCGCAGAGCTCGTGGTCGATGAACCGACGATCCTCAAGCGATAGGCAGGCAGTTTCACGGGCGAGGATGGTGGCCTGCCATTGAGAGAACAAGCCGGCCTTCATCAGGGCGAAGGTGTGCGGCATCTCGCCGATGAGGATCTTCGCCAGGCCCAGCAACTTCGCGCCTTTAGCGGGAGAGACGCGTCGGGCGAGGGCGATCTGGGAAGCGACACCGTCACCGACCCTGCGGGCGGGGACGCCGGCTTCAACGTGCCGTGTCCGGGTGGCTTCCTCGAGGCGTACGGCGGCTTCGGCCTGGAGTGCTTCGGCTCGGCATTTCAGGTTTTCGAGACCGGTGATCCAGTCGATCAGCTCTGCTTCGGAGGAACCTGGGGGTGGTCCGGTGAGGAGCTGGTCGGGGGTCACGTTCATGCGTTTCATTATATGCGAAACGATGCGGTGCTGCTACCTATTTGCCCTAGTCAGGCCGTCTTTTTGGGCGCATTGAGATGTTGCTCGGAGGGTGGTCTCGACAAGCTCGACCACCGGTGGGTTGGTGTGTTCGCGATGGGGGTCTCGACAGGCTCGACCTTCGGTGTCCGGGGCTCAGGGCGGTCGTCCTGGGCCCGGACTGTGTTGGTCTCGACACGCCTTCGCCCAGGGGCTCCGGCGGCTCGACCAGCGGGGGCGAGCGGTCGCTGCCCCGATCAGCGTCGGCTCTTTCGAAGCTTCATGAGCCCGCGCCACACCCCTCGCCGCCGCCCCGATATTGGCGGAGATCTTTTCTCGATCGGGTGCCGGGTCAAGGATGGCCGAGGCCACCGCGCAAGCGGCGGGCGAAGCCCGTCCTTGACGCGGCGCGTGATCGAGAAACACTCAGAGATCGGGTCGGCGGCGAAGACGGGAACGAAGAAAGAGTCGCTGACCTATGTCCGCTCGCAGGGTGGTCTCGACAAGCTCGACCACCGGCGGGTTGGCGTGTCCTGGATGGGCCAGGTCTCGGCGAACTCCGCCGCGAAGCGGACTGTGTTGGTCTCGACACGCCTCCGCCCAGGGGCTCCGGCGGCTCGACCAGCGGAGGCGAGCGGTCCCTGCCATGCGGCGACGTCGGCTCTTTCGAAGACCCACGAGCCCGCGCCACACCCCTCGCCGCCGCCCCGATATTGGCGGAAATCTCTTCTCGATCGGGTGCCGAGTCAAGGATGGCCGAAGGCCACCGCGCAAGCGGCGCCCGAAGGGCGTCCTTGACGCGGCGCGTGATCGAGAAACACTCAGAGATCGGGTCGGCGGCGAACCTGGGAGCGAAAAACACAGTCGCTGCCGATGTCCGCTCGCAGGGTGGTCTCGACAAGCTCGACCACCGGAGCGACCACAAAAACATGAAGGACCTCGGCCACGGGATCCCGTGGCCGAGGTCCAGACCCGGTCAGGCCGCGGAGCAGCTCGCAGAGGGGGTCGAGGTGTTGCCGTTCGAGTAGAGCGTGATGCCGAACTCGTTGCCGTTGCCGTTCGGCGTTGCGGTCAACGTCCCGGAGGTGCCGGAGATGTCGGCGTTCCAGGAGTTCTGCAGGCTCTGGCCGGAGCCGGTGCTGATCCGGACCACCCAGTCGTCGGTGCCGCTGACCGTGAAGACGGTGTTGAAACGGTCACCCCACGACTCGGTGCGGGTGGCGGTCACCGAGCAGCTGCCGTCGCCCGGGTCGGAGGACCCGCCGTCCGCGGTGTTGAGCTGGTCGAGGACGTAGCCGTAGGCGAGCTTCTTCTGGCCGTAGCCGTCGAAGAGCAGCGGGGTGTCCGAGGCGCGCCACGAGTCGGTGTCGCGTACGCCCCACACGGTGATGCCGGTGCAGCGCGTCACCGCCATGCAGGCCTGGGTCACACCGCGGAACTGCTCGGCCTGCGAGGTGCCGGAGCCGGCGATGTCCAGCTCGGTGATCTGCACGTCCACGCCGAGGTCGGCGAAGTTCTGCAGCGTCTCGTGGTAGTTGTTCGGCACGGGGTTGCCGGAGTTGAAGTGGGCCTGGAAGCCGACGCAGTCGATGGGCACGCCGCGGGACTTGAAGTCACGCACCATGTTGTAGACGGCCTGCGTCTTGGCGTGCTGCCAGTTGTCGGTGTTGTAGTCGTTGTAGCAGAGCTTCGCGTCGGGGTCCGCCTCACGAGCCGCGTAGAAGGCGGCCTCGATCCAGTCGTTGCCGGTGCGCTGCAGGTTGGAGTTGCGGCGCGCACCGGAGGAGCCGTCCTCGAACGCCTCGTTGACGACGTCCCAGGCGTAGATCTTGCCCTGGTAGTGGCCGGCGACCCCGGCGATGTGGTTGAGCATCGCGTTGCGGAGCGAGCTGCCCTCCATGTTCTGCATCCAGCCCGGCTGCTGGGAGTGCCAGGCCAGCGCGTGCCCACGGACACGCTTGCCGTTCTGGAGGGCCCAGTTGACGATCTGGTCGCCCGAGGAGAAGTTGAACTGGTTCTGCGACGGCTCCGTCGCGTCCATCTTCATCTCGTTCTCGGCGGTGATCATGTTGAACTCGCGGTTGGCGATGTTGATGTACTGCGAGTCTGACATGCGGCTCGCCGCGATGGCGGTGCCGTAGTAGCGGTCGGACTCGGCCGCCGCGTCCTGCAGGGTGGAGCCGTCGGCCTGCGCAGGGCTCGCCGTGGTGGCGATGACGACGCCGCTGGTGACCAGCATGGCGGCGACGGCGGCGATGCCGGCGGTCCTCCTGGCCAGCTCGGCGCGCAAAGGTCTAACTCGAACTCGGGTCATCATCGATCCTGTTCTCCCGGATGAAAGGTTCTCGGTGGTGGTACCTCGGAGCTCGCGCGAACTCGTTCGAAAACGTTATCGACACCGTTTTCCACCGTCAATAGGTCAAGGTAAATTCTCGTGATGCAGGTCACACAGGATTCCTGCCTCGGCTCGACGCCCTCCCTACGCGCCACGTGGCAGGCTCTCCTCGTGCCCTTCATCCACCGGCTGGCGACCCGCGATGACATCCCCGCCCTCACCGCGATCATGGACACCGCGATCGGCGAGCTCCAGAAGGGGTTCCTCACCGAGGCCGAGATCGCCTCGAGCCGGATGGTGATGGGCATCGACACCCAGCTGATCGAGGACGGCACCTACTTCGTGGTCGAGGAGGGTCACCGGATCGCCGGGTGCGGGGGCTGGAGCAGGCGGGCGACGCTCTACGGCGGCGACCACACCCCCGGGCGCGAGCCGGCACTGCTCGACCCCGCGCACGACCCGGCGCGGGTGCGGGCGATGTACACCGACCCCGCCTTCGCGCGGCGCGGCGTCGGCAGGCTGATCCTGGAGCTGTGCGAGCGAGCCGCCGCGGCGGAGGGCTTCACCAGCCTCGAGCTGATGGGGACGCTGGCCGGCGAGCCCCTCTACCGGTCCTACGGCTTCGAGCCGGTCGAGCGGATCAGCGACGACCGCGGTGGCGCGCCGGTCCCGCTCGTCCGGATGCGCCGGGACGTCCGCATCAGCGGCTGATGAGCCCCAGGCGCTCGAGCTGAGCACGCAGCCGGTGGCGTCCGGCCATGCTGGCCGGCCCGACCAGGCGCGCCAGCACCCGCTCGCGCCACCCACCGCCGAGCCCGTAGGTGGCGTTGTAGCCGCTCAGCCGCTCGTCGTACGCAGCGAGGTCCTCCCCGCTCGGAGGCGAGTACGTCTCGTGGTGGAGCACCACGGACTGCGGCAGCCGCGGCTTCACCCCGGCGGGCTCGGCCGGGTCGGGAACCCCGACCGCGAGCCCGAAGACCACGAACGCACCGGAGGGCAGGCCGACCTCGGCGGCGATCTCCTCGGGGTGGTTGCGGGCCCCGCCGACGCAGACGGTGCCGAGACCGAGCGACTCGGCGGCGACGATGGCGTTCTGGGCGGCGAGCGCGGCGTCGATGACCCCGAGCAGGGTCGACTCAAGGTAGTCGGTCGCCTCGACCCTGGTCCCGGCTGCAGCGGCGAGACCGCGGGCGCGACTGAGATCGGCGACCCACAGCAGGAACAGCGGCGCGGCCTCGATGAACGCCTGGCCACCGGCGAGCCGGGCCAGCCGCGCCTTCCGGTCCACGTCGCGCACGGCCACGACGCTCCAGGTCTGCAGGTTGGACGAGGTCGGCGCCGAGGAGGCGGCGGCGACGATCGCGGTGAGCTGGTCGTCGGTGACCGGGTCGCCGAGGAACGCCCGCACCGAGCGGTGCCTGAGCTGCTGCTCGATCACCGAGCTGGTCGCGCTCAGCGAGGCGAGGGCGGGGTCGCGGTAGCGGGCGGCGACAGCGGAGTCGGTGGCGGTCTCGGTCACCGGACCAGGTTAGTCGACCAGATGACTCGACATTCCCCCGGTCCGCGGACCGGCTACTTCTCGAGGCGCTCCACCTCAGCCGCCGCGGCGTCACGGGCGGCAGCCGCCTCCGAGACCGCCTTCTCGGCCGAGTCGCGCGTCTCCTCCGCCTCGGTGAGCTCGTCGTCGACGTCGTCGGCCTTCTCCTCGAGCTCCTCGAGCCGGCGGCGCAGGTCCTCGATCTCCGACTTCACCTGCAGCGACCGCGCCTCCACGTCCTTGAAGGCCGAGGCGGCCTCGTCGCGTGACTTCTCCGCCTCGGAGAGCGCCGACTCCGCCTCCTCGAGCGCCTCGCGGGCCTCGTCGAGCGCCTTCGTGTCCGGCAGGTCCGGCACCGCTCTCAGCGGCTCGCGCGGTGGCGGGGTCGCCTCCTCGACCTCGAAGCCCAGGGCCTCCGGCAGCGCGACCGCGGCGGCCGCGTCGACGGCGTCGACCCCGGTGGCTGCGAGCGGAGAGACGAGCAGGCCGCTGCGTACCGCCTGGGCGGCGGCCTCGTCGACCATCGCCGCGGTCAGCGTCGCCTCGACCTGGGTGGCGACCGCCTCCGTCACACGCAGGCCGTGCTCGCGGGCCAGGCCGCGGGACCGGGTCGTCACCGCCGCGGTCAGCTGACGGCGCTGCTTGGTGAGCTCACGCAGCTGGGCGGCGTCCATCCCGGTCTGGGCCTCCCGCAGCAGCGCGCCGACCGAGATCACCTGCTCGACCTGCTCGGTCTCGTAGCGCACCAGCAGATCGACCACCCAGGCGGCGGTCGACGGCTTCTTGAGCTTCTTGACCGCAGCGGCCACCGGCGTGCCCTTCAGCGCCTTCGCCTTCGCGTCGCGCTCCGGGGTGAAGTCGGCGAGCGGCAGCCCGTAGAGCTCGGCTGCGATGTCGAGCAGCTCGGGGGCGGAGTCGTCGTCGCTCATGTCCGTCATCTCAGCACGTCGGCAGTCAGCGTGTCAGCAACCACTCGTCGTAGTCGGCGCTCTGGCGCTGGTGGAGCTCGCGCAGCGCGGCCTCCTCGACGCCTTCCAGCGAGAGCCCCAGACCCTCCAGCGCTGCGGTCCACTCGGCGAAGTCGCGCAGCTCGCGGCTGCTGGCGCCCTCACCGATCCGGGTGTGGCGGATCGAGCGGACCGTGTCGGCGCCGGTGGCGTCGCGCCGCTGGACGACCAGCTTGGTGGTGTAGTCGCCGGGCGGGGTGGAGAGCTGCGGATGCCGGGTGGCGACCTCGTCGAGGCCGACCTCCCCGCGGATCAGGTTGCCGTGGAAGGAGCCGGCCGGGTCGTGGTGGAAGGTCCAGCCCTGCTCCCCCACCCGCACCAGCCGGTAGACGAAGCCGTTCTGCCGGTGGTGGCCGTCCACGAGCGGCAGCGGCTCGCGGAAGGCGTCGCCGAAGCCGAGGTCGGGCCACCAGCGACCGCCCGGGTTCTCCGCGGTGGGCAGCCCGCGGACCTCGAGGGCGAGATGGTCCAGCTCACCGCTCGGTCCGGTCGTCTCGATCAGCTGGCCAGGGCGGCGTACGACCTCGAAGCCCAGCTCCTCGAGCACCAGCGCGACCAGGCCGTTGTGGTGGAAGCAGTAGCCGGCGTTGCCGCCGCCGGCGACCCGCTCGAGCGTCACCGCCGGGTCGACGGGGTCGGGCGCCTCCGCGGCCCCGATGGCGGCGAGCATGATCGAGAGGTTGTCGTAGGGCAGCGTGTCGAGGTGGCGCCGGTGGAGGTCGAGGAGCGTCTCGTACGTCGCCTCGGGACGCCCGGCGATGCCGAGCCGTCGCAGGTAGCCGTCGATCACCGTTCGTACCTCCCGTGCCGGTGGACCAGCGGGTCGGTGTCGTCACCGACCTCCAGCGACACGATCTCGCAGGTCGCCAGCGCCGACCAGCCGATCTCCGTCATCGAGACCAGGCGTACGCCCGCCCAGGTCGGGGCGTCGGCGAGCCGCCGGCCGAACTCGGTCGTCTCCCACGACCCGAGCCGGAACGGACCGCCGGGAGCGGGTGCGGTGCCGCCGAAAGCCTCGGCGAGGTCGCGGTGGCGCCAGTGGAGCAGCGAGACCACCCCGAGCCCGGTCTCCTCGAGCTCGTCGCGAAGGTCGGAGTCGGGGTCGAGCAGGCCGAGCACGGCACCGGGCGACCCGTTGGCCATCATCAGCGACGAGACCGTGAGCCCGGCCTCGGAACCGGCAGAGCCGGAGACCCACAGCGAGACCCGCCCACCCAGACGCCCCCGCCACCGGCGTACGGGATCCTCCGGCGTCGGGAACGGGTGGGACGAGTGGATCGTCAGGCTACGTCCTCGGTCGGCGCGGCCTTGGCGGCCCGCGACTTCTTCTTCGCCGCCTTCTCGCCCTCGGCGAGCTTCTTGGCGTCGGTGGCGTACATGTCGACGTACTCCTGACCGGACAGCTTCAAGATCTCGTAGACGATCTCGTCGGTGATCGCCCGCAGGATGTAGCGGTCGTTGGACATGCCTTCGTAGCGCGAGAAGTCCAGCGGCTCGCCGTAGATGACCCGCGGATGGACGAGCTTGCCGAACTTCTTGCCCGGGGGCGCGATCACGTCGGTGCCGATCACCGCGACCGGGATCACCGGGGCGCCGGTGTCGAGGGCCAGCCGGGCCACGCCGGTACGTCCTCGGTAGAGCTTGCCGTCGTGGGAGCGGGTGCCCTCGGGGTAGATGCCGAAGAGCTCACCCTCGCCCAGGACCCGCTTGGCGGCGATCAGCGCACCCTCGGCAGCAGTCGCGCCGCCGCGGTCGATCGGGACGTTGCCGGTGCCGCTGAAGAAGAGCCGCTGCAGGGCACCCTTCACGCCGGTGCCGGTGAAGTACTCCGCCTTCGCCACGAACCGCACCATCCGCGGTGCACCGAGCGGCATGAAGAGCCAGTCGACGTAGGAGAGGTGGTTGCCGGCCAGGATCGCCGGTCCCTTGCGCGGAAGATTCTCCACGCCCTCCCAGGTCGGTCGGAAGATCGCACGGAGGAGAGGGCCGACCGCGACCCACTTCAAGAACGAGTAGAAGAGCTTCGTCGACACCCCATCGCCTTCCCAAATTGTCTTCGACCGGTGAGCCTATAACGAGATAGGTACTCGTAGTCGCCGCACCCTGTCATGAGATCCGGCTACGCTGGGGACGTGAGCGATCGAGACGACCGGCCCGAGGACGCGACCGGGGCCTCCGACGACGCCTCTGTGCCCTCCAGCGGCCCGTCGGACGATGAAGCCTGGCGCGAGATCGTGGAGAACTACGGCGAGCGCCCGGCCCTCGACGAGGAGCCCGTCTCCAGCGGTCTCTTCGAGAAGAAGATCGACATCGTCGAGCCCGTCGAGGAGCCCGACGCCTACGAGGACATGTGGCGCGACGACGACGAGGGATACGTCCCGCCGCCCCCGCCGCCGCTGCCGAAGCCGACCCCCGCCCGGCTGCTCGCCTGGATCGGCGTGCTCGGCGCTCCGGTCGCGGTGCTCGTCCTGATCGTGGTCACCTCGATCACCGGCCGCCACTTCAGCAGCTGGGTGATCGGCGGCCTGGTCGCGGCCTTCATCGCCGGCTTCGTCTACCTGCTGATGACCATGCCGACCGAGCCCCGCGACCCCTGGGACGACGGCGCTCGCGTCTAGCTAGCTCTCAGCCGCGGTGAGCCGGCGGGCCAGCAGGCTCGCCCCGACGACGCCCGCCTCGGCGCCGAAGCCGGTGGCCACGATCGGCGGCACCTCGCGGTGCAGACGGCCCACCAGCGACGCCTCCAGCGACGCACGCGCCGGGGCCAGCAGCAGGTCGCCCGCGGTCGAGACTCCCCCGCCGACGACCAGCAGCTCGGGGTCGAAGGCGGCCACCAGGCCGGCCAGCCCGACGCCGAGCCACGAGCCCACCGACTCGTACGCAGCCAGCGCGAGCGCGTCCCCGTCCGCCGCCGCGGCGGTGACCGCCGGGCCGGTGATCTTGAGCGGGTCGCCGGCGGCCAGCTCGTCGAGCGCGCAGCCGGCGTACTCCTCGGTCTCCACGCGGGCGCGGACGAAGGCGACCAGCGCGTTGCCGGAGGAGTACTGCTCCCAGCAGCCGGTCAGGCCGCACTCGCACGGCAGCCCGCCGGGCACGACCTGCATGTGGCCGAACTCGCCGGCCATCCCGTTGCGGCCGCGGACCATCTGGCCGCCCAGGACCATCGCACCGCCGATGCCGGTGCCGAGGGTGATGAGCAGCGCGGAGTCGACGCCGCGGGCGGCGCCGAGCTCGATCTCGGCCAGCGCAGCGCAGTTGGCGTCGTTGTCCAGGGCCACCCGGGTGCCCCAGCGGGAGGAGAGCCGGGTCAGGGTCGGCTCGCCGCGCCAGGGCAGGTGGGGCGCGAACATGACCCGCTCCCCCGCCGCGTCGACGAACCCGGCAGCGGCCAGGCCGACACCGGCGACGGGCCGACCGGCGGCCACCTCGGTGACCGCCTCGGTCAGCGCGTCCTCGACCAGCTCGAGCTCGACCCGGCGGCCCGGGGTGCTGCGGTGAGCGGTGCCGAGCACCTCACCGGACGGCGAGACCTCCGCCGCGAGCACCTTGGTGCCGCCGATGTCGACACCGATGAAGAGGTCCTGGCTCACTTGCGGGCCAGATCCGCGGCGCCGATCAGGCCGGCCTCGTTGCCGAGCGTCGCCTTGCGGATGTCGAGCATCGGCCGGTGGCCCCGGCCGGTCAGCTGAGCCAGGAAGGCACGGCGCGCCGGGCCGAGCAGCAGGTCGTCGGCCTCGGCCACTCCCCCGCCGATCGCGACCACGGCCGGGTCCAGCACCGCGGCGATCGAGGCGATCCCCTCGCCGAGCCAGATGCCGAGGTCGGTCAGCGCCTCGATCGCGAAGGCGTCGCCGTCGCGGGCGGCCTCGGTGATCAGCGGGCCCTTGATCTTCTCCAGGTCGCCTTCGGCGCGGTCCAGCACCTCGCGGGCGAGCAGCGATCCGCCGCGCGCCGCGGAGCGGACGTTGCGCACCAGGGCCGACCCCGAGGCGTACTGCTCCCAGCAGCCGCGGTTGCCGCAGCCGCACAGGTGGCCGTTGGGCACGACGCGCATGTGGCCGATCTCGGCGCCGACGCCGAAGGCGCCGCGGTAGAGCTCGCCCTCGAGCACCAGGCCGCCACCGACGCCCGTGCCGACGGTCACCAGCATCATGTTGTCGACCTCGGCGCCGGCGCCGTACTCGAACTCGCCCCACGCAGCCGCGTTGGCGTCGTTCTCGATCACGACCGGCAGCTCGAGGATCTTCTCCAGGCGCTCCTTGAGCGGCACGTCGCGCCAGGCGATGTTGGGCGCGAACATGACCGTCGAGCGGCCCTTGTCGATGTAGCCGGCCGCGCCGATGCCGACGCACTCGATCGGGTGGCGGGTCTTCAGCTCCTGGACCACCTCGACGATCGCCGACTCGATGGCCTCCGGGCTCTTGGCCGGCGACTCGACGCGGTGGTCCTCGATGATGTTGCCCTCGGCGTCGACGACGCCGCCGAGGATCTTGGTGCCGCCGACGTCGACACCGCAGGAGAGCTTCTTCGTCGTCGTCACGCGTCAGCTCCAGCCGTCGAGATCGATCCGTTCGACCTTCTCGGAGCGCTGGACCCGTTCCCGGGTCGCGCCTTCCTCAGCCCGCACGCCATCACTGTGAGCATCCTCGCCTTCACTGGGTCCTTCACTGGGTCCATCACTGGGGCCAGCACCCGGACCCGTGGCCGCCGCGTTGAGCACCGCAGCCGCGGCCTGCATCAACGATGCGGCAGCGCTGGCCAGATGCACCTTGACCTCCGGGCTCGACTCCCGGAGGACATGAACGGTACGGCACAGCGGGCAGTAGGCGCACTCCGGCGCTCCCGTATCGAGATGCTCCCCGAACGACTCGGCGAGGTGGGCGACCCTGGAGTCCTTGGCCCACTCGCCGATCGCCTCCACGAGCCGGGCGAGCTCCTCGGCGGTCGACCCCAACGGCTCCTCGGCCCACTCGTGGCGCTCGCTCACGCGACCACATCCGTAGCGCGAGCGCCAGCGTACGGACGCGGCCGCGTGAAGATCTGATGGCTCGCTCGCTGACGCTCGCTCACGACTACTCGCTCTCGGTGTCTGTCGATGGACGAGAAAACGTTACTCGCAGCTCCCCATCCTCGACCCGCGCCCCGGTCACGCTCATCCGGGCCAGCGCCGCGGGGAGGGTCAGCAACCGCCGGTAGGCCCCGACGGTGATCGCCAGCTCGTCGCCGTTGCGGCCCAGCTGCACCTGGTCGCGCTCCACCCAACGGGCCAGCCCGGGGAGCGCCAGGTGGACCACGGTCGTCCCAGGATCGGTGCCGGGCTCGGTCCGGAACGGCGCCGGCGTCTCGGGGACGGCCAGCGGGTCGACTCCGTCGACCGAGGCGTACGCAGCCTCGGCGGTCTCGCGCAGGTCGGTGACGCCCACGGGCTCGGTGGGCCGGTAGTAGGAGCGCCACACCGGCAGCCCCTCGAAGGAGGCGCCGACGTCGCCGAGCACGTCGTCCTGGGCCTTGACCCAGCCGGCCCGCCAGTCGTCGGAGCCGCCGGCCGGGAAGATCCGGTTGGCGAGGACACCGTCGACGCGGTAGCCGTAGAGGGAGAGGGTGGTCCAGGACCGCCGCGCCTCGGCGAGCACGACCCGTTCGGGGGTCAGCACGATGCGTACCGACGACTGCGGGCCCGAGAGCAGCGCGCGGACCTCGGTGAGCTCGCCGTGGAGCCGGACCAGGGCGTCGAAGACGGAGTCGCCGGGCATCGGCACGCCCGCGGCCTTGGTCAGCACCGGCTTGAGGGCTTTCACCATCTTGCGCTGGACCGGGAGGATGCGGTCGAGGTACCAGCCCAGCGCCTCGGGCAGGGCGAGCAGCCGCAGCGTCTCGGCGGTGGGAGCGCAGTCGACCACGATCGTGTCCCACTCCCCCGAGTTCGCCATCCGGCGCAGCTCGAGGAGCGCGAAGACCTCCTCGGCGCCCGGAAGGATGGTGAGCTCCTCGGCAGCGATCCGGTCCACCCCGATGGTGTCCAGGACGCTCAGCAGATAGCCCTGCACCTCCGCCCAGGACTGCTCGAAGCGTCGCTGGGCGTCGACGTGCTGGACATAGAGGTCCTCGGCGACCTCGACGGGGTCGGACCCCAGGGCACCGCCCTCGCGCGCGCTCGCCAGGTCGAAGGCGTCGGCCAGCGAGTGGGCGGCGTCGGTGGAGAGGACCAGGGTGCGCCGGCCACGGGCCGCGGACATGGCGGCGGTGCCGGCCGAGACGGTGGACTTGCCGACGCCGCCCTTGCCGGTGAAGAGGAGGATTCTCACAAGGACATGCTTATCTCTCGACCCTCTGCTTGAGGCCTCGCAGCGCGGTGTCGATCAGGACCTTCTCGCCCTTGCGCTTGAGCATGCCGATCAGCGGGATGCTCAGGTCGAGCGCGAGCCGGTAGGTGACCTCGGTGCGGCCGCCGAGGTCGCGAAGCACGTAGGCGCCGTCCATCGAGCGCAGCAGGTTGCCCTCCACCAGCGACCAGGTGACCTGGCGGTCGCCGTCCCAGACGTACGCCAGGGTGTAGTCGTCCTTGATGGGCGCGACGTCGAGCACGAACCGGACCTGCTCGGCACGGCCGTCGGCGCCGGTCTCGACGACACTGACCTTCTTCATGCCCTTGGCCCAGGCCGGGTAGGACGGGAAGTCCGCGATCACCGCCATCACTGCCGAGGGCTCGGCCTCGATCACGATCGTCGAGGTGGTCTGATCGGCCATCGGTGGTGTCCTCACTCCCTGACTTGCTAGGTGCCAAGGAGCGTACCGGATAGCATCCCGGTGAAATGGTCGGGCTGTGACGGGGGTAACCTCCCGGTTCGTACCCACCTACCATCAGTATGCGGAGGCCCTTGTGCGCGAGTTCTCCACGCCCGCGACGTACGTTGTTCCCCCCACCGGCAACCTGAGCGACGATGTCGTACGCAACGCCGCCGAGGCGCCGGACACCGCCGTCCTCAGCCGGCCCGGTGCCGACGGCGGCTGGGTCGACGTCACCGCCGCCGAGTTCCTCGGCGAGGTCTCCGCGGTCGCCAAGGGCCTGATCGCCGCGGGTGTCGGCGCCGGAGACCGCGTCGCGCTGCTCTCCAAGACGCGCTACGAGTGGACGCTGATCGACTACGCGATCTGGTTCGCCGGCGCCACCACGGTGCCGATCTACGAGACCTCCTCGGCCGAGCAGATCGAGTGGATCCTGCAGGACTCCGCTGCGGTGGCGATCATCGCCGAGGACGCCGGCCACGTCGGCCGGATCAGCGACGTGCGCGCCTCCTGCCCCGCACTGAAGAACGTCTGGGCGATCGCCGACGACGCCGTCGACCTGCTCGCCAAGCTCGGCGCCGACGTGACCGACGAGCAGCTCGAGGCCCGGCGTGTCGCGGTCACCCCCGACGACGCCGCGACCCTGATCTACACCTCCGGCACCACCGGCCGCCCCAAGGGCTGCGTGCTCACCCACGGCAACTTCATGTTCGAGCTCAGCGTCGTCGTGGAGTCGCTCGACGCGCTGTTCACGCTCGAGGGCCGCAGCACGCTGCTCTTCCTGCCGCTCGCCCACGTCTTCGCGCGGATCATCCAGATCGGCTGCATCAAGTCGCGCACCCGCCTGGGCCACACCCCCGACATCAAGCACCTCGTCGACGACCTCGGCACCTTCCAGCCGACCTTCGTGCTGGCCGTCCCGCGTGTCTTCGAGAAGGTCTACAACACCGCCTCGCAGAAGGCCGTCGCCGACGGCAAGGGCCGCATCTTCGACATGGCCACCGAGGTCGCGATCGAGTACTCCCGCGCCACCGAGGCCGGCAAGGCGCCGTTCCTCCTCGCCGCCAAGCACAAGCTCTTCTCCAAGCTCGTCTACGGCAAGCTGCTCGCCGCCCTCGGCGGCAACTGCTCCTACGCCGTCTCCGGCGGCGCCCCGCTGGGCGACCGGCTCGGCCACTTCTACCGCGGCATCGGCGTCACGGTCCTGGAGGGCTACGGCCTCACCGAGACGACCGCAGCGCTCACGGTCAACCTGCCCGACGCCTTCAAGATCGGCACCGTCGGCCGCCCGCTGCCCGGCACCGGCGTGCGCGTCGCCGACGACGGCGAGCTGCTCTTCAAGGGCGGCCAGGTGCTCAAGGAGTACTGGCAGAACCCCGCCGCCACCGCCGAGGCGAAGACCGAGGACGGCTGGTTCCACTCCGGCGACCTCGGCGAGGTCGACGACGAGGGCTTCGTCAAGATCACCGGCCGCAAGAAGGAGATCCTGGTCACCGCCGGCGGCAAGAACGTCGCCCCGGCCGTCCTCGAGGACCGCCTCCGCGCCCACGTGCTCGTCGACCAGTGCATCGTGGTCGGCGACGGCCAGCCGTTCATCGGCGCCATCGTCACCATCGACCCCGAGGCCCTCCCCACCTGGGCCGAGGCCAACGGCAAGTCCAGCGACATCAACGACCTCGTCGACGACAAGGACCTGCGCGCAGCGATCCAGAGCGCCGTCGACGACGCCAACAACGCGGTCTCCAAGGCAGAATCGATCCGCAAGTTCGTGATCATCCCCGACGCCTGGACCGAGGAGGGTGGCCAGCTCACCCCCAGCCTCAAGCTCAAGCGCAACGTGGTCATGCGCGAGTTCAGCCACGAGGTGGACGCGCTCTACAGCAAGTAAAAGCTGTTCTGGTGTAGCCGAGTCGGCGCATCTGCCCCCGTGCCGCGCGAAGCGAAGCGAGCGCGAGGGGGCTGATGCGCCGACTCGGCGTGTGTTTCCGGGGCAGATGCGCCGACTCGGCGCGTTCGTTCAGTCCCCCAGGACGCGGCGGGCAATAGCGATCCGCTGCAACGCAGTCGGATGCGATCCGAACCACCACTGCGACCAATCCTGCGGCGACGGGTCGGAGAGGGAACGTACGCCGAGGTCGTGCTGCAGCCGCGTGAACGACTCCAGGTCCTCGGTGGCATGCAGCGCATCCACGTCCGCGCGCGTCTCGACCTGCCGGCTGAGGCCGTTCTGGACAGGCATCGCCAGCACGCTCGCCAGCGCGAAGACGGCGAGCAGCATCGGGATGCCTTCAGGCGTGGCGTACCGGTCCTGGCGGCGATAGGAGAGCACCCCCAGCAGGCCGACCGCAGCCACGGCTCCGGCGGCGCCGATCACGGTGCCGACCAGGACGTCGTCGTGCTTGGCGTGGGCGAGCTCGTGGGCGACGACGGAGAGCACCGCCCCGTGGGCGGCGGCGGCGCGCTGTGAGTCGACGAGGTTGTCGTAGAGGACGACCCGGCGGGTGGAGCCGAAGCCGGTGACGTACGCGTTGAGCGCGGTCGTGCGGCGGGAGGCATCGACCACGAGCACGTCGTCGAGCTCGACACCCTCGCGGTCGGCGATCTTCATCACCTCGGTGCGGAGCTGACCCCGCGGCAGCGGCTCGAAGTCGTTGAAGAGCGGCTCGATGACGACCGGGTAGACGAACGAGCCGACCACCACCAGCGCCGCGACCAGGCCGGCGGCCACCGCCGGCCACCGGCGCCGGCCGAACCGGATGCACGCGAAGAGCGCGAGCAGCGCCAGCGACGTGGTCACGACGCCGACGGCCTGGTTGAGCAGCGAGTCGCCCAACCAGGGCCCCCACGGCTGCCTGGAGAGTCCGTAGCGCATCTGCAGGCGGTGGATCGCCACCCCGAACGGCAGCGTCGCCAGCCAGCCGACGAGCGTGACGAGGGCGACGGCGAGCACCACCCGGAGCAGCCAGGGGCCGGGCAGCCGCGCCACCATCCGTCTGCCGAGGGAGGTGAACCCGAGCAGGCAGGAGACGAGCAGCGAGACGACCAGGGCTGTGCGGCTGATCCACCGGGCGGTGCCGGAGTAGGCCAGCATCCGCTCCAGCTCGTCGGGGGTGAACACCTCCCGCTCGTCGGGCAGGTCGAGCGGACCGCCCGGGTAGGGATGCCACGGGATCAGCGCCCAGGCGAGCGCCACGAACGCCGCCGCGCCGAGGACGAGCACCACCCAGGCCGTACGCCGCACGCTGACCGCCTCCGCCCCGCTCATCGAGCAGATTCTGACAGACGGCTCCGCCAGCGAGCGGTCAGCTCGTCCTCGCCGAAGCCGAAGCTCGCCTGCAGCGCCTTCTCCAGGCCGATGCCACGACCGGTCGCCTCGTAGAGGTCGACCAGGGCCTCCTCGCCGCCGGCGTCGGCGAGCACCTCGCAGGCCAGCCAGGCGGCCTCGTACTCCGCTCCGAAGTGCTCCGAGCGGGTGTTGAACTCGGTCTTGCCGGGCAGGTGGTCGGGAGGGCCGTCCTCGCGGACCTGGGCGAGGATCTGGCCGGCGGTCCTGCTCAGCGGCAGCTTGGTGTCGCGCAGCGCGACATGGTCGGCGAACCCCTCGACCAGCCACATCGGACGGTGGGCGTTGGCCGGGGCGTCGGTGGCGGCGTGGGTGGCCTCGTGGGTGATCACCACCTGGGCGCCCGGCGCCTCCAGGTCCCCGATGACACCCTGGTTGACCCACACGTGCAGCGGCGTGCCGGGTCTCGTGGAGCCGTCCACGGTCGCCGTCACCGCGGCGACAGCGGTGTAGGTGCCCTGCTGCACGCCGAGCGCCGAGTCGAGTCCGCTGGCGGGCACCTCGAGGACCAGGCGCGGGTCGTCCCACTCGACGACCTCGCGCACCTCGGCGACCGCAGTGGCGGCGAGCTCGGCGTAGCGGTCGGCGACCTCGGCGGAGGCCTGGACGACCACCAGGGTCGAGCCGCTGCGCCTCACTTCGACCGGGCCGCTGAGCCACAGCGGCATCCGGGTGCCGCGGACCGCCGAGAAGCCGGTGATCGCGCCGTCGCCGTCGAAGCCGACCCGCAGCTCCTCCGTCAACGCGGGATCACCTGGCCCGCGCCACGACATCTCGACGTCGGCGCTCCAGGAGCCGTCGGAGTCCACGTGGCCGGACTCGGCGACGTACTCCGCGGTGACGTCCTCGATCCCGATGGCGTGGGCGTTGCGCACCGCCACGGATGCGGGGTCCTCGCCCTTCGGCTCCGCCCCCTCGCGTACGCCGGTGACCAGCTCGTCCAGCGAGGCGCGAGCAGCATCGGTGTCGGCGCGCACGACTGGCGCGGTGGACGGTGTCGGCGCGACGTACTCGCCACCGCCGGTCAGCCGCCATCCGACGAAGCCGGCCAGCAGCATCACCACGACGAGCCCGGCCCCGACCACGGCGGGGTGGGCCCGGAGGCGGGAAAGAAGAGAGCCGACCGTTCGCACCTGCGAACGATCGGCCCCTTCAGGGTGCTGGGTCAAGCTCAGCCCGGACGGACGGCGCCGGTGTAGGGCATCTCGTCGATCGGCGAGACCTTCACGCCGGTGCTCGGGTTGGAGGCGTGCACGATCTGGCCGTTGCCGATGTACATGCCGACGTGGCTGATCGGGCTGTAGTAGAAGACCAGGTCGCCGGGGGCGAGCTGGTCGCGGGAGACCTGCGGACCGCTGCTGTACTGCGCCGAGGAGGAGTGCGGCAGCGAGACGCCGGCCTGGCCCCAGGCGCCCATGGTGAGGCCGGAGCAGTCCCAGGTGGCGGTGCCGGTGGCGCCGTAGACGTAGCCGTCGCCGACCTGGGCCAGCGCGTAGTCGACGGCCACCTTCGCCCGGCCCGAGGGCGGCGGCAGGTTGTCGGGGATGCCGGCGCCGGCGTTGGCCTGCTGGAACTCCTCCAGCTCGTCGGCCTCGAGCTCGTCGAGCTCGGCCTGGGCCGCCTGGTACTTCTTGTCGATCTGGGCCTTCTTCTGCTGCATGGTCTTCTTGACCTTGGCCATCTCGGCCTTGCGCTCCTCAGTGGCCTCGCGGCGCACCTGGAGGGCCTCGGCCTCGGTGTTGTAGCGGGCCAGCAGATCGGCCTGAAGCGCGTTGTAGGACGAGACGGTGGCCAGCCCGGCGAGGAACTCCTGCGGGTCCTCGGAGGTGATCACCTGACCGACGGCAGAGACGTCGGAGCCCTCGAACTGCCGCAGCACGGAGTCGCGGAGCTCGGCGCGGATCTTGTCCAGCTCCTTGCTCTGCCGCTTCTCGTCGGCGCTGAGGTCCTTGAGCTGGCCCTTGAGCTCCTTCAGGCGCAGCTTGGCGTTGCTGTAGTCCTCGTTGGCCGCCTCGGCCTGGGTGTAGAGCTTGTCGACCTTCTCACGGACGTCGTCGAGGTCGGGGTCTGCCTGGGCGGGGGTCGCTGCGGGAATGATCCCGGCGACACCGATGGCGGCGATGCCGGCTGCTCCGGCAATGAGTCGCTTCCGGTCGCGTGTCACGAGCGGATGGTCTCCTTGTGTAGTCGTTGACGCCTACCGGGTGAGCTGACGGGTTCGGGCACGACCTGCCCTACCAACGCTCCCCGACCTGGTCGCCCAGATCGGCCTCGCGGCGGATTCACCCCAGGTGATCGCACCCAGTGCTGCGGTGCGACCGGTGTGGTTCCCCGGCTCCCGGTCCGCCCCGAAGCGGACCTGGACTAAGCGCGACACCCGCGTGAGTCGGTTGACCCACTTCCACGAGTGCCAAGTTCCTGCGCACATTAGCCGACGGCATCCCCCACCTGCCAACCACCCACGCCCAAAAGTTCGGCTACATCCCTTCCACCATCCGCAGAGGCGGAATCAGGCCACCATCGGCGAGCGCATCGAGCGCCCGGCGCTCGTCGTCCTCGATGGTCAGCTCCGGGGGCGGGCCCAGGAGCACGGTGACCACGCAGTCGTGGCACGCCAGTCCCCGCACGAGGCAGGTGTCACAGTCGATTCTCGTCGTCATGCTGCGACGGTCTCACCGAGCACCGACATTTTTGCTTTCGTCCGGTTGCGTGCGGCGTGTCAACACCATCGCAGCACGGTATTCGAGGCGGAGATCGCTGGCCCGGTCCCTACACTTGAGACATGGAGGTCTCCGCATACGCGACGCTCCCCGACACGGTCCGGGGGCGCATCGTCGCGCTCACGGCCGGGGTGCTGCCCGAGGTGGTGCGACTTCCGCCCGCGCTCAAGCGGATCGCCGACTTCGCTCCGGCCCGGCGCGCCAAGGCCGGCGGCGCGATGATCGCCTCCGTCATCGCCGGCGACGACGAGGTGCGCGAGTCCGTCGGCACCCAGCTCCGCCCCGCCTACCTCGCCGAGGGCGGGGAGGACATCACCCTCCCCGAGGACCCGGCCGAGGCCGCGGCGGTCGCCTGGCTCGTCCGCCCCGACGGCTGGGAGATCCAGCTCAAGGAGGCGCTCGACCGGCTCGAGGCCGCCGCAGTGCCGGCCGTCGACGCCGAGGTCGCCAGGCTGCGCGGCAAGCTCGCCGCGGCCGAGAACGAGATCCGTGAGGTGCGCGCCGACCGCAAGGCCCGGCTCGACGACCTGAAGGCCGACAACACCGCGCTGCGTCGCAAGCTCGGCGAGGCCCGCGCCGCCGCGCGCGAGGCCGGAGCCGGCCTGGACGGGGCACTGACCGAGGCTCGCTCCGCGCTCGCGCGCGCCGAGGAAGAGCTGGCCTCCCGCGACCGGCAGCTGCGCCAGCTCCGCAGCCAGATCGAGAAGATGGAGCGCGAGGCGGCCGCCGAGCGGCGTACGTCCAAGACGGACCGGGAGGACGCCTCGCTGCGCGCCCGGTTCCTGCTCGACACGCTTCTCGACGCCGCCAGCGGGCTCCGCCGCGAGCTGGCGTTGCCCCCGGTGACCGGCACGCCGGGTGAGCGGATCGAGAACGAGCTCTCCTCCGTCGACGCGGCAGCGGGCGCCGGGGTCACCAGCAGCGCCCACCTCGAGCAGTTCCTGGCGATGCCGCGGGTGCGGCTGATCGTCGACGGCTACAACGTCTCCAAGGCCCTGTGGCCCGACTCCGCCCTCGACGCCCAGCGGCTGCGGCTGCTGCGCGCGATCGCGCCGATCGCGGCCCGCACCGGCGCCGAGACGACCGTCGTCTTCGACGCCCACTCCGCCTCCGTACGCCCCACCGCGGTGCCGCCGCGCGGCGTCAAGGTGCTCTTCTCCCCCGAGGGCGTGATCGCCGACGACGTGATCCGCGACCTCGTCGACGCCGAGCCTGCCGGTCGGGTCATCCTGGTGGCCACCGACGACGCCGAGATCGTCAAGGACGTACGCCGCGCCGGTGCTCGCACCGTCCCGGTGATGACCCTCGCCTCGCTGCTGGCCTGATCTTTCGCTCCGGCATGTCTTCTCGGGATCTCCTGCCCGGAACTGTCGGCGCCGATCGCTAATGTGTTCGCATGAGCAGTGCGGCGGTCCGACAGGCTCGTCTGGAGATGCGCGCGCGGGCGGTGGCCCGCCGTCATCAGACGGCCGTCGGCGAGCGCTGGGAGGCCCAGCGGGGTTTCGACGAGCTCGGCCGGCCGCTGCGCGACCTCACCTTCTGCGTGGTCGACCTGGAGACCACCGGCAACAGCCCCGACAACGGCGGGATGATCACCGAGATCGGCGCGGTGAAGGTGCGCGGCGGTGAGGTGCTCGGCGAGTTCCAGACGCTGGTCAACCCCCACACCGGCATCCCACCCTCGATCGCGGTCCTCACCGGCATCACCAACTCCATGGTCGCCTCCTCCCCCACCATCGAGTCGGTGCTGCCGGCGTTCCTGGAGTTCGCCGAGGGCTGCGTGCTGGTCGCCCACAACGCCCACTACGACGTCGGCTTTCTCAAGCACTTCGCCGCGCAGCAGGAGCGGCCGTGGCCGCGGTTCGAGGTGCTCGACACGGTGAAGATCGCCCGTCGGGTGGTGACCCGTGACGAGGCCCCCAACCACAAGCTCGGCTCGCTGGCCCGGGTCTTCGGCTCCCCCACGACCCCCAACCACCGTGCCCTCTCCGACGCCCGCGCGACCGTCGACGTCCTCCACGGCATGATGGAGCGGCTCGGCAACCTCGGCGTGCTGACCCTCGAGGACCTGGCCACCTTCTCGGCCAAGGTCACCACCGCCCAGCGCAAGAAGCGCCACCTGGCCGAGGACCTGCCGCACGCCCCCGGCGTCTACCTCTTCAAGGACGAGAAGGGCCGGGTGCTCTACGTCGGCACCTCCAAGGACCTCCGCACTCGTGTGCGCACCTACTTCACCGCTTCCGAGACGCGCTCCCGGATGGGCGAGATGGTCGGCCTGGCCACGACCGTGCAGGGGATCGAGTGCGCGACGGCCCTGGAGGCGGGCGTGCGCGAGCTGCGGCTCATCGGCGAGCACAAGCCGCCCTACAACCGCCGCTCGCGGCGGCCCGAGAAGATGCACTTCATCAAGCTCACCCGCGAGCCCTGGCCCCGTCTCTCGCTGGTCAAGCAGGTGCTCGACGACGACGCCGACTACCTGGGACCCTTCGGCTCCAAGAAGGTCGCCGAGAAGGCGTTGCAGGCGCTCCACGACACCTTCCCGATCCGGCAGTGCACCGACCGGCTCCCGCTGCTGCCGCGCAAGACCCCGTGCGTCCTCGCCGAGCTCCACCGCTGTCTGAGCCCGTGCGACCAGAGCGTGGGCTCGGAGACGTACGCAGCGCTGACGGCCAGGGTCCGCGAGTCGCTGGTGCGCCGTCCCGACGAGGTGGTCGAGTCGATCACCGAGCGGCTCACCGACCTGGCCGAGCAGGAGCGCTTCGAGGAGGCGGCCGTCCACCGCGACCGGATGACCTCCTACCTCCGCGCCGCCGCCCGCACCCAGCGGCTCAGCAGCCTGACCCGGCTGCCCGAGGTCACCGCGATCCGCCGCGAGGACGACGGCCGCTGGGCGGTGCACGTCGTCCGCCACGGCCGTCTCGCCGGCGCCGGCGTCATCCCCCGCCAGGCCAACGCCCACGCCTACGTCGACGGCCTCCGCCTCAGCGCCGAGACCGTCCTGCCCGCCCCCGGCCCGGTCCCCGCCGCCAGCGCCGAGGAGACCGAGCTGCTGCTGCGCTGGCTCGAGTCGCCGGGCGTACGCCTCGCCCACATCGAGGGCGACTGGACCTGCCCCGTCGGCGGCGCGGGCCGTCGGGCGGCGATGCTCTAGACGGATCGGCTAACGTGACCTGCGTGATCACAGCGATCGTCTTCATCAATGCCGAGGTGTCCCAGATCCCCGAGGTGGCCGAGGCCGTGGCTGCCATCGACGGAGTCAGCGAGGTCTACTCCGTCACCGGCCAGATCGACCTGATCGCCCTGGTCCGCGTCCGCGACCACGAGCAGGTCGCCGCCGTCATCGCCGACAAGGTCAACAAGGTCCCCGGCGTCCTCGAGACCGAGACCCACATCGCCTTCCGCACCTACTCCCAGGTCGACCTCGAAGCCGCCTTCTCCATCGGCCTCGACTAACGGGCGCAGCCCGTCTGCTGTAGCCGAGATCATCTACACCGACCCGGCGCGCAAACCCCGCCGAACCGTCAGAATCTGACGCCGAGTGGTCACTTATCGACCCCGAGACGTCAGTCATCGACCGCGAAACGTCATTCGCCGAGACGTCGGCCCACAGTGGCCGACGTCTCGACGTCGATTACTGACCCTTCGACGCCAGAATTCGACCTCTCGCGGCCGATTTCTGACCTCTCGCGGCCGATTTTCGCCCACTCGCGGGGAGGGCGGGGGTCAGCGGGTGGTCGCCTCGATCCAGCGGTCCAGGACGCCCTGGGCCGCACCGGAGTCGATGGCGTCGGCGGCGCGCGCGATGCCGCCGGCGAGGCGCTCGTCGACGGTGCCGGAGCCAGCGTCGTGGACGGCGAGGGCGGCGCCGGCGTTGAGGACGACGGCGTCGCGTACGGCGCCCTTCTCGCCGGCGAGCAGGCGGCGGACGACAGAGGCGTTGTAGGCGGCGTCGTCGCCGCGCAGGTCCTCGGCGGTGGCGCGGGCGATGCCGTGGTCGAGCGGCTCGACGGTGGCCTCGGTGACGGTGCCCTGGGAGACCATCCAGACGTGGGAGGTCGTGGTGGTGGTGAGCTCGTCGAGACCGTCGTCGCCGCGGAAGACCCAGGCGTCGGAGCCGCGGCGGGCGAAGACACCGGCCATGACCGGCGCGGCGGCCGGGTCGGCGCAGCCGATCGCGGAGGCCGCGGGGCGGGCCGGGTTGGTCAACGGACCGAGCAGGTTGAAGACAGTGGCGATGCCGATCTCGCGACGGGCCACAGCAGTGTGCCGGAAAGCGGGGTGGAAGGCCGCGGCGAACAGGAAGGTGATGCCGGCCTCTTCGGCCACCTGGCCGACGCGTTCGATCTCCAGGTCGAGCCTGATGCCGAGCGCCTCGAGCACGTCGGCCGAACCCGACTTGGAGGAGGCGGAGCGGTTGCCGTGCTTGACGATCTTGGCCCCGGCGCCGGCGGCCACGATCGCCGACATCGTGGAGATGTTGACCGAGAAGGACCGGTCGCCGCCGGTGCCGACGATGTCCAGGACGCGCCCGGGCACGAAGATCGGGTTGGCCTTGGCCAGCATCCCGTCGGCCACCCCGGCGAGCTCGTCGACGGTCTCGCCCTTGGCGCGCAGCGCGACCGCGAAGGCGGCGACCTGAGCGGGCGTGGCCTCGCCCGAGAGGATCTCCCCCATCGCCCATGCCGCCTGGTGCGCGGACAACGGCCGTCTCGCGACCAGCGTGGTGAGGACCTCAGGCCAGGAGTTGGGGGCGGATGTCATGCGCCAACGTTAACGGGCTGCAGCAGTCCCACGACCGTCCGGGCCAGCTCGAACGGGTCGATCGGATGCGGCACCGTCGCTTCCGCACGCGACCAGGTCGCGAGCCAGGCGTCCTGCGGCCGGGCGATGAGGACCACGATCGGCGGAGCGTCGGCCACCTCGTCCTTGACGGCCTTGGCGATGCCCAGCCCACCGGCCGGAGCGGCCTCGCCGTCGAGCAGCGCGAGCGCGATCCCGCCGGCGTCGAGCTGCTTGCGCACGGCCGGCTCGGTCGCCACCTCGACGTACTCGACCTCCGGCAGAGAGGGGTGCGGACGGCGCCCCAGAGCCAGGATCACCTGCTTGCGTACGTCGACGTCGTCGCTGTAGACGAGGATCTTCAGAGATTTCGAGGTGGTGTCGGTCACACCCCGATGCTAGCGCCATCACCAGGGTCCAGGACCAGATGTCACACAGCGGGTCTGAGCGGTGTCCTAGGTGTGTGAGACCACCCTCAGACACGACACACAGGGTCCCGAAGAGACTCTGGGAAAGGGGCAGGACATAATGGCGGGCGTGGCGACAGTATCGACTCTTCCAACAGCCCGGCTGCACGGGCATCACGACCGCCCGAGCATGGTCAGCGTCGGGACGATCATCTGGCTCGCGAGCGAGCTGATGTTCTTCGCTGCGCTGTTCGCGGCGTACTTCACCATCCGGGCGGTGAGTCCGGAGGTGTGGCAGGCCAACACCGATGGCCTCAACATCCCGTTCGCGGCGGTGAACACGACCATCCTCGTGCTGTCGTCGTTCACCTGCCAGTTCGGCGTCTTCGCCGCCGAGAAGGGCCAGGTCGGCCGGAAGGGCTCCCTGCTCGCGGTCCACCTGTGGGGTCTGCGTGAGTGGTTCATCCTCACCTACCTCATGGGCGCGGTCTTCATCGCCGGCCAGGCGACGGAGTACGCGGCCCTGGTGCAGGAGGGCATCGCGCTCAACCGCGGCATCACCGGCGCCGACGACCCCTACGGCTCGGTCTTCTACCTGACGACGGGCTTCCACGGTCTGCACGTCACCGGCGGTCTGATCGCCTTCCTGTTCGTGCTCGGCCGGACGTACGTGGCCAAGCGATTCACCCACGAGCAGGCCGTCTCCGCGATCGTCGTGTCCTACTACTGGCACTTCGTCGACGTGGTGTGGATCGGCCTGTTCGCGACCATCTACCTCCTCAAGTGACCAAGGACTGAATGTGCGTCTACTGAACCGCTCCGTCGGTCGACTGTCGCGGCACCGTCGCCGCCCGTTGGCCGGTGCCGCCGTGCTCCTGGTCGCCCTGCTGAGCACCGGTGGGCTCTACGCCGCCTTCTCCCCGGCCTCCCAGGCCGAGACCGAGAAGGACAACGCTGCTCTCGTCGCCGAGGGCAAAGAGCTCTTCATGATCAACTGCTCCACCTGCCACGGCTCCAACGGTGAGGGCATCACCACCCAGAACGGCAAGCTCTTCGGCCCGTCGTTGATCGGTGTCGGTGCCGCCTCCGTCGACTTCCAGGTCGGCACCGGCCGGATGCCGATGGCCCAGCCCGGCGCCCAGGTCGAGGTGAAGGAGCCGAGCTTCAACCAGGACGAGATCGACGCGATGGCCGCCTACGTGGCCAGTCTCGGTCCTGGCCCGGCGGTCCCGGACAAGGAGCAGTACGACCCCGAGTCCTACGGCTCCGAGAAGGAGAAGGAGGAGGCGGTCGCCCTCGGTGGCCAGATCTTCCTGACCAACTGCACCGCCTGCCACAACTTCACCGGCGCCGGCGGCGCCATGCCGCGAGGCGGCGAGGCGCCCAGCATCCTCAACACCGACCCGAAGCACATCTACGAGGCGATGCTGACCGGTCCGCAGTCGATGGACACCTTCTCCGACGGCAACATCAGCCCGGAGGAGAAGAAGGCGGTCATCTCCTACGTCGAGTCGATGAAGGAGCAGCCCGACTACGGCGGCTTCAACAACGGCGCGCTCGGTCCGGTGACCGAGGGCATCGTCGCCTGGGTCATCGGCCTCGGCATCCTGGTGGCCTTCGCCACCTGGATCGCCGCGCACACCACGCGCACCAACCAGACCAAGAAGGGATCTGCCAAGTGAGCAGCGACCTCAGCGAGATCGAGAAGCACGACGACTCGCACCCAGAGCTCAACGCGCACACCGACGCGTTGCTGCCCGACCCGGGCCTGCACGAGCATCACTGGCGTCCTACCGACGTCGACCCCAAGGCAGAGAAGCGCGCCGAGCGCCAGGTGGCCCTCTACTTCGGTCTCTCCGCGATCTCCTCGGTGCTCTTCGTGGTGGCCTACTTCCTCGTGGAGCCCGGCTACGACGGTGACGTCTGGGCCGGCTACGGCGCCTCCAACCTGACCCTCGGCCTGACCCTCGGCTTCGCCCTGCTCTTCCTCGGCATCGGCGTCATCCAGTGGGCCCGCAAGCTCGTGGTCGACGTGGAGCACACCGAGGAGCGCCACCCGGCTGCCTCCTCCCCCGCCACCCGCGAGGCCGCGGTCGCAGAGCTGAAGGCGGCTCTGAACGAGTCCGGGCTGGCGCGTCGCCCGTTCCTGCGCAACGCGATGCTCGGCTCGGCCGCCCTGCTCGGTCTGCCCGCCATCGTCATGCTCAAGGACCTGGGCCAGACCAACGCCCAGATCACCAAGGAGCAGCCCTACCCCGGTGCCGGTCTCGAGCACACGGTCTGGGACGCCGGCGTCCGTGTCGTGCGCGACGTGGTCGGCACGCCGATCCGCCCGGGCGACCTGGAGGTCGGTGACCTGGTCAACGCCGAGCCGGCGACGATCTTCGACGGCAGCCTGCACGGTGCGCCGCTGCAGATCGCCAAGTCGAAGGCGGCCACCATCCTGCTGCGGATGGACCCCAACGACATCGAGAACGACGTGACCCGCAACTGGTCGGTCAACGGCATCGTGGCCTACTCCAAGATCTGCACCCACGTCGGCTGCCCGATCTCGCTGAACGAGCGCACCACCCACCACCTGCTGTGCCCGTGCCACCAGTCGACCTTCGACCTCGCCGACCACGGCAAGGTCATCTTCGGTCCGGCCGGCCGTCACCTTCCGCAGCTGCCCCTGGGCGTCGACTCCGACGGCTTCCTCGTTGCTCTCTCGGACTACCCTGAGCCTGTGGGCGTCAGCTACTGGGAGCGCAACACCTACGACATCGACGAGATCTTCGACGAGTGGTCCAAGGACCACGCCGCCGATGCTGAGCAGTACGGCTACAAGGAGGGCGGCCAGTGAGCACCGACACGTCCAAGGTTGCCGCCAGCAACGGCACCGACGCCGCTGCCCCGGCAGGCAAACCGACCAAGGCCGGCGCTGCGGCCAACTGGGCCGACGAGCGTCTCGGCGTCGGCGGCCTGAGCAAGTTCCTCTCCCGCAAGATCTTCCCCGACCACTGGTCCTTCATGCTGGGTGAGATCGCGCTGTGGAGCTTCGTGGTCCTGCTGGTCACCGGCGTCTTCCTGACCCTGTGGTTCAAGCCGTCGATGGCTGAGATCACCTACCAGGGCTCCTACGCGCCGCTGCGCGGCATCGACATGTCCGAGGCGATGGCCTCGACGCTGGACATCTCCTTCGACGTACGCGGCGGTCTGCTGCTGCGCCAGGTCCACCACTGGGCCGCGTCGCTGTTCATCGCGTCGATGATGATCCACATGATGCGCGTCTTCTTCACCGGCGCGCACCGCAAGCCGCGTGAGATCAACTGGGTCATCGGCGCGACGCTGCTGCTCCTCGGCACGCTCGAGGGCTTCACCGGCTACTCGCTCCCCGACGACCTGCTCTCCGGCACCGGCATCCGGGCCGCGGACGGGTTCATGATGGCGATCCCCATCGTCGGGACGTACATCTCGTTCTTCCTCTTCGGAGGCGAGTTCCCGGGCGACGACATCATCCCGCGTCTGTTCACGATCCACGTGCTGCTGATCCCGGCGCTGCTGCTGGCGCTGATCGGTGCCCACCTGATCCTGCTGATCTACCACAAGCACACCCAGTGGCCTGGACCCGGCCGCACCGAGAAGAACGTCGTCGGCTACCCGATGGTGCCGAACTACATCTCCAAGATGACCGGCTTCTTCTTCATCACCTTCGGTGTGACCGCCCTGCTCGGTGCCCTCTTCTCGCTCAACCCGGTGTGGAAGTACGGCCCCTACGACCCGACGAAGGTCACCGCGGGCTCGCAGCCTGACTGGTACATGGGCTGGCCTGATGGCGCGCTGCGCATCATGCCGGGCTGGGAGTCGCACTTCTGGGGCTCGACCTGGTCGTGGAACATCTTCTTCCCGGTCATCGTGCTGCCGATGGCTGCCTGGATGGTCGTGCTCCTGCTGCCGTTCATCGAGGCCTGGATCACCGGCGACAAGCGTGAGCACCACCTGCTCCAGCGCCCGCGCAACGCTCCGACCCGCACCGCGACCTTCGTCGCCCTGATGGTCTTCTACGCAGCGTTCTGGGCCGCCGGCGGCAACGACATCATCGCGATCAAGTTCGACCTCTCGATCAACCAGATCACCTACTTCCTGCGGGCGTTCGTGTTCCTGGGTCCGATCGCGGCGTTCATCATCACGCGTCGTTGGTGCATCTCGCTGCAGCGTCACGACAACGAGAAGCTGCTGCACGGCTACGAGACCGGCACGGTCATCCGTACGCCGGAGGGCGCCTACCACGAGAAGCACCTCCCGCTTCCCGAGGGCGAGGCCTTCGCCATGACCGTCCGCGACCGCGGCCGGGCCGGCGACGAGCCGGAGCTGAAGAAGAACGGCAAGCCGACCTTCCGCGCCAAGCTCCGTGCCTTCTACTACGACCACGACGTCGACAAGCCGACCGCCGAGGAGCTCAGCGCGGCACACCACCACGCCGAGCACGAGGCTCACGAGCTGGCCGCCCACGAGGGTCACCAGGTCGACGGCCACGACTTCGACGATCACCGTCACTCGGCGATCGAGGAGCCTCTGAGCAAGTAGCAGAAGCCGTACGCCACCGTGGCGCCGTTCCCTTCGGGGAACGGCGCCACGTGCGTTGTGGGGCCTCGAAACCCCGTTGCCCACCGGGACGGCGGCGACCTAGGGTCCCGCACATGACCGACCTCCAGGCGCGGCTCCGGGCCGACCTCCTCGCTGCCCGCAAGGCGCGCGACACCACCGCGACCTCCGTGCTCCGCTCGACACTGTCCGCGATCGCCAACGCAGAGGCCCTGCCGGTCGCCGAGGAGGGCCTCTCAGCAGACGGCCCGATCGCCGGCGCGGCGAGCGGCGTAGGAGCCACCGAGGCCGCTCGACGCGACCTCACCGACGACGACGTACGCGCCGTCATCTCCGGCGAGCAGACCGAGCGCCTCGCCGCCGCAACAGCCCTGGACTCCCACGGAGCCGCTGAGAAGGCCACCCAGCTCCGCGCCGAAGCCGACCTCCTCGCCGCCTACCTCTGACCCTCCCCGCCGAGTCGGCGCAAGTGCCCCACCCCACCACGCCGACTCGGCGCGTGATCCTGGGGCAAACGCGCCGAGTCGGCGTCCACCGCTGAGGCAGATGCGCCGACTCGACGTCGATCTTCGGGGCAGATGCGCCGACTGGCGGTCAGCCTTGTGGGTCGAGCTCGCCGCCGACGACCTCGAGCACCCGGGCGCGTACGTTGGCCGACGCCTCGGGGTCGCGGGCCGCCAGCGCGGCCACGAGCGCGTTGCCGAGGATGAGCTGCGGGATCCGGATGATCGAGTCGAGCTCCTGCCGGAAACCTGCCCGGCCGCCCTGCGGGGTGACCAGCTCGACCTCGGCCAACTTGGTCAGCTGGGTGCCGGTGAAAGAGGTCAGCGCGATCACGGCCGCTCCCCCGGCGACGGCCGCCTGGGCGACCTGGATGGTCGGCGCGGTGGCGCCGGTGCCGGAGACGACGATGCAGACGTCGCCCGGCTGCAGCAGACGGGCCCGGATGAGCTGGTCGAGGTGGTCGCCCGGCGCGACGGTGCTGAGCCCCTGGGAGGCAAGACGCATCGCGATGTCCTTGGCCACCGGCGAGGAGACGCCGGTGCCGGAGACCAGGATGGAGCGGGCCTCGGCGAGCAGCTCCACCGCACGGGTGACCTGGTCCTCGGAGAGGAGACCGACCATGTCGGAGGCGGAGTCGGCGATGTCGGCGAAGAACGAGCGCACCACGGTCAGCGGGCTGCCGCCCTCGGCGGTCTCCGTCTTCGCCGAGCCGAGGTCACGGGCGAGCAGCACCTTGAGGTGCGGGAAGCCGCGGAACCCGAGTCGCTGGGCGGCTCTGACCACGGTCGCGGTCGAGACGGAGGCCTCGGCGGCGATCTCGGCGGTGGTTGCCTCGATGGCCCACTCCGAGCGGGTCAGCACGACCTCGGCGACCGCACGCTCGGAAGGGTTCAGCCGCGGCATCGCGGCCCTGATGGCTGGCAGAACTGGCGCGCTGGTCATGCTGCCACCGCGATGGTGTCCGCGCCGTGCAGGATCCGGTGACGCAGCGCAGCTGAGATCTGGTCGACCAGGATCGTCACAATGATGATCACAACAAGCATGATTCCACCCCACTCCCACTCTCGCCCTCTAAGGACACGATTCAGAAGGGCCCCAATTCCACCGGCGCTCACCACGCCGAGGATCGCGCTTGCCCTGATGTTCACTTCGAAGCGGTAGAGCCAGAACGCCACCGTCTCCGGAAGCATCTGCGGGATCACCGCAGTGCGTATGCGCTGCCACCACGAGGCTCCGGCCGCGGTGACGGCCTCGACCGGTCGCTGGTCGACCGACTCGATGTTCTCCAGGGTCAGCTTGCCGAGCGAGCCGATCGAGTGGATGCCGATCGCCATCGCGCCGGCCATCGGGTTGAGGCCGAACAGCGGCAGCATCACGATCACCGCGAGCAGGATCTCCGGCACGGCGCGGATCGCGTTGAAGAAGGTGCGCACCGGCACCCGCAGGAACCACGGCGCGGTGTTGGAGGCGGCCAGGAACGCCAGCGGGAAGGAGAACAGGGCGCCGACGCAGGTGCCGATCCAGGCCAGCGCGACCGACTCCCCCATCAGCCGCAGCGCCTGCAGCCACCAGTCGCCGTAGGTGAGCTCGGGGTCCGCCTGGCCCTCGGGGTGCGCCCCGGGCCGGGTGAGCACGCCCTCGAGCATCTGGCCGGCGTACTGCAGGATCTCCGCGGGGAACTGCGGCAGCCGCTCCCACTTCGCGTTGTCCAGCGACCAGCCGGCCACGAGCACGATGGCGACCAGAGCCAGGCCCACGACGGTGTAGGGCCACTTCGGCGGCGGCTTCGGCCGCGTCGCGGTGTCGGGGCTCATACCAGCCTCCGGCGCAGCCGCTGGGAGAGCAGGTCGATCGCGATGACCACCGCGAAGATGACGATCACGACCGAGGCGAGCCGCGGATAGTCGGCGCGGTTGAAGTAGAGCATGATCAGCTGGCCGATGCCGCCGGCGCCGACCGCGCCCAGCACCACCGAGGCGCGGACGTTGAGCTCGAAGACGTAGAGGACGTACGAGGCGTAGTTGGGCAGCACCTGCGGCACGATCGCCACGCGGGCGCGCTGCCAGCGGGTGGCGCCGGCGGCGTCGAGCGCCTCGAGGGGACCGGGGTCGACGGCGTCGATGCTCTCGGAGGTCAGCTTGGCGACGATGCCGATGTTGAAGATCGTCAGCGCCAGGATGCCGGGCAGCGGCCCGGTGACGACGGCGACGAAGATCAGGGCGTAGGCCATGTCGGGCAGCGACCGGATCACCGACATCACCGGCCTGGTGACCCGGTAGACCGCGGGCGGCGCGCTGACCTTCGAGCCCAGCAGCGCCACACCGAGGGCGATCAGCGAGCCCACGAAGGTGGCGATGACCGCGATGGCGGCGGTCTCGGCGAGCGCGGTCCACAGCCTCGAGGCCGGATCGGTGATCTCCTCCCACTCGGGGTGGACCACCTCCTCGAGGATCATCGTCAGCATGGGCCACTGGTCCACGACCGGAGCGAGCGAGAAGTCGATGGCCCACCCCGCCACGACGGTCGCCACGAGCGCACCGGCGACGCCGCCGATGAGCAGCGGGCTCGGGGGCGGCTTCACCGGCCGTACGGGCGCGGGCCCGCCGTCGGCCCGCTCGATGGTGGCCTGGCTCATGCAGTGACGTCCTCGGCGGTCAGCGAGCGGCCGTAGATCTTCTCGAAGACGGCGTCGTCGGCCTCGGCCGCGGGGCCGTCGAAGACCACCTCGCCCGCGCGCATGCCGATGATCCGGTCGGCGTAGCGCCGGGCGAGATCGAGGAAGTGCAGATTGACCACGGTGGTGATACCCAGATCGCGGTTGATCCGTTGCAGGTCCCGCATCACCAGATTGGCGGTGGGCGGGTCCAGGGAGGCCACCGGCTCGTCGGCGAGGACCACCGACGGCTGCTGCGCGAGCGCCCGGGCGATGGCGACCCGCTGCTGCTGACCGCCGGAGAGCTCGGAGGCGCGTACCCAGGCCTTCTCGACGATCCCGACGCGCTCCAGCGCCTGGAAGGCGATCTCCTTGTCCTCCTTGGTGTCGATCCCGAGCAGGGAGCGGAACCAGGGCTGGTCGTGGAGCCGGCCGGTGAGCACGTTGCCCATCACCGATCGGCGAGAGACCAGGTTGAAGCCCTGGAAGATCATCCCGATCTCGGCGCGCAGGCGGCGCAGCCGGCGCCCGCGGGCCGAGGCGACGTCGGTGTCGCCGACGGAGAGGGTGCCGGCGGTGACCGGCACGAGGCCGTTGATCGTGCGGATGAGCGTCGACTTCCCGGCGCCGGAGAGGCCGACCACCACGACGAACTCCCCTGCGGGGATGGTCAGGGAGACCTGATCCAGACCGCGGGTGCCGTTGGGATAGACCACCGAGACACCGTCGAAGACGATGCTGTTTCCGCCCCCGGGAGCCGAGCCGCTCATTCGCCGAACTTCTCCTCCACCGACTTCGCCTTCTTCAGCGCGGCCGTGTCGACCTTTTCCAGGCCCTCGATCTCATAGACCGCGTGCAGCGTCTTGATCCCCTTGGGGTCCTTCGCCATCGCGGTGAACGCGTCGGTGATCTTCGTACGCAGCTCCTTGGAGATCCCGCCGGCGACGACGATGCCGTCGTTGGGGATCTCGTTGGAGTAGGCGAAGACCACGACCTGGGAGGCGACCTTCGGCTCGTCGGCCGCGACCTCCTCGCGGGCGTCGTCGAAGCTGACCCCGATCGGGTAGTCGCCGCGTGCGACCGACAGCACCGCGGCGTCGTGGTCGCCGGCGAACTGCGCGTCGAGGTCGACCAGCGCGTCGCCGCCGGAGACCTGTCCCCACTGGGTGGCCGGGTAGTAGTAGCCCGAGGCCGAGCCCTGGTCGACGAAGGCGATCGAGGTGCCGGGCTTGATCTTGGCGATCGCGTTCTCACCGGCGGGTCCGGTCTCGGCGGCGTCGGTGCCGTTGCAGTACTTCAGGCCCTCGACGACCTTCACCTCGTCGGTGCAGTAGGTCTCGGGGTCGTTGGTGAACCACTGGGTGTGGTAGGTGCCGGAGCCGTAGCGCACCGACTGCAGGATCGGCACCGCGCCGGCCTGGTCCTCGGCCTGCACGACGCCGATCGGGCCGAGCATCGCGACCTGGGCCTGCTCGGACTTCATCGCCACGATCGCGGCCGCATAGCTCTCGGTCACCTCGGCGCGTACGGGGATCCCGATCCGCTTGCTGAGGAACGACTCCAGTCCCTTGGCGCTCTCGGTGATCGAGTCGACGTCCCCGGAGGGCACCAGGGACAGCACGATCTCCTCGGGATCCGCCGTGGGTCCCGCGCTCTCCTCACCTCCACAGGCAGCGAGCGCGAGCGCGAGCGAGGCGGCGGCGCCGACCGCCGTCAACCGGGTCCGGGGGGTTCTCAGCATTGGACAGACTCCTTGAGGGGGTGAGCTGCGATGAAGGATGCCGGATCGCTCGACCAGTCCGCGACAGCGGGGTAGAGATCGACGAACGATCCCGCCCGAACGTGTGCCGGCCCCTGGCGGCGGTCGAAGACGTCAACATATGCAGCAACACAACCACGCTCAACCGCGGGAGCCAGGTCATTGCGCCAGATGTCGCCGACCGACATCAGCCACTCCGGCGTACCGGCCGCGCCCGCGACCCGGAGGAAGCCGTCCAGGTGAGCGGTCATCCGGCTCGGCTTGAGGGCGTCGGAGACCAGCTCGTCGATGACGCCGGCCACGCCGAGGTGCGCCAGCACCCGGTCGAGTCCCGCGCCCGGCGAGTTGGTGAGGACCACGCGGTGGGCGTCGATCCCGGCGAGCAGGTCGACGAGTCCCTCCGGCGCATGGACGTCGCCCGGCTGCTCGCTCATCGCCGCTCTGCTCGAGAGGTACGCGGCGCTGAGCTGCTCCTCGGTCACCCCGGCCGAGAGGCCCAGGATCTTGACGGCCTCGTAGCCGTCCTGAGCGCCTGTGAGCGTCTTGGGGATGCTCTCGGGCATCCGTCGCCCCAGGAAGGCTCTGGTCGCCTCCAGGAGCGTCTCAGGGGCAGCGGTGAAGGCCGCCACCCTCTCCGCGTAGAGGAGCACGGGCGTGTCTCCGAGACACACCGTGCCGTCCAGGTCGAGCACCAGCACCGGCCGAGGCAACGAGGCCACCTTTCAGACGCGGGCCGGCGGGGTCAGCCCTACGAAACGCGATTACGTGTTAGGTGGAACGTAGGTAAAGCCGCTTCTTTACGCAAGCAGCAACCGCATGTTGTCTCACGTCATTTCCTGCACTGCAGAATATCGAGACAGATGGTCCCGGAGCCTCAGGCCGGGACCGACGCGCCGGGCGATCAGGCGAGGGCAGACCCCGCCCGGTATTCGTCGTAGGAGGTGTTCCAGTCGCCCCAGCCGTTGCTGAACGTCATCGAGCGGTTGGTGCCGACGGTCTCGACGACGTCGCCGCGGCGGGTCATGTCGTAGAGGAACTTCGCGTTCTCGTCGCTCATGCCGGTGCAGCCGTGGGAGACGTTGGCCTTGCCCTGCTGCGCCACCGACCACGGGGCACCGTGGATGAACTCACCGGAGAACGTCAGGCGCATCGCCCACTTCACGCCCTCCATGTTGTAGTACTCCCGGTCGCCCTCGTTGATCCCGATGGTCTCGGAGTTCATCGTCTTGCGCTTGAACTTCTCGATGATGACCTTCACACCGCTGCGGGTGATGAACCCTTCCTTGCCGGTCGTGATCGGGATGGTCTTGATCTTCTGGCCGTTCTTGAAGACCTCCATCTGGTGGGTCTGCGCGTTGGCCCGGTAGATGTGGGCGTCACCGGTCTTGAAGGTGATCTCGCGGTTCTTCTGGCCGTAGATGCCGCCGCCGGCGGGGACGGAGTTGATCTTGAGCTTCACGTTGACCGTGGAGTTGGCCTGCCAGTAGGTGCGCGGACGGTAGTGGACCTCCTTGTCGCTCACCCAGTACCACGAGCCCTCCTGCTTCGGGGTCGACTCGACGATCATCTTCTTCTCGAAGGCGGCCTTGTTCTTCACCGGCAGGTCGTACGTCACGATGATCGGCATCCCGACGCCGACGGTCTCCCCGTCGAGCGGCGCGATCGAGGGGTAGGTCTGACGGTCGAGGCCGAGGTCCTCGGTGGAGAAGGTCGTCTGGAGCTTCTTCTCCAGCCCGTCGTCGCCGGTGGCGGTCACCGAGAGGGTGTAGGAGGCGGTCGGCTCGAGCACGTCACCGGCGCTCCAGCTGAGCCCGTCCTCGGTCATCGTGCCGCGCACCTTGGTGCCCTTGGCGCCGGTCAGCATCACCTCGTCGAGCCGGCCCTTGGCCACGTCGACCTTGACGACCTTGTCGACCGAGACGCCGGTGGCCTGGTCCTCGATGTTGGGCGTGATCTGCACCTTCGGCTCGGCGGGCTTCTTGGGCTCTTTCGAGTCCGAGCCGCCGGCACCGCACGCGGTCAGGACGGGGGTGAGCACCGCCGCGGTGGTGGTCAACAGCACCCCACGGCGGGCGAGCAGGGACGGGCGGTGAAACGGTGACTGCGTTGACACTGTGAAGTTGCTCCAGACCTGGCGTTGTGACCCGGCGCCCCCGAACCGGGCGCGGGCGCGTTAACCCTACCGGGCATCCCAAGACCTGCCCAAGAACGAACTGCGGGGCTCGATCCTCGTCGGATCGAACCCCGCAGACGTTCATCTCTCAGTGCTTGAACTCGCCTCGGTAGTACTCGAAGTTCCAACCGGCGGTGGAGAGCATGCCGAGCACGGCGGCGATGATGAGCAGCCACCAGGCCGCCATCGCGACGGAGAGGACCACGAGACCGAAGGTGAGCGCGGCCCACAGCGGCCACCAGGAGAACGGCGGGAAGAAGCCGTACTCACCAGCGCCCTCGGCGATGTCGCCGTCGGCGCGGTCCTCCGGACGCGGGTCCATCTTCCAGGCGTGGAAGCCGAGGTAGATGGTGATCATGGTGAACAGCAGCGTGCACATCACCAGCGCCGAGGTGCCGGTCCAGTCACCGCCCTCCGAGGAGGCCGCAGTGACGAACCAGTAGGCCGGCGTGACCAGCCACATGAAGACACTGCAGACCACGAAGATCCAGGCTTCAGACTTCATCGAGGTCAGTCCTCCTTGGTGGAGCTGGTCGAGACGAGATCCTCGTCGTCCTGCTCCAGCGCGGCGATCTCCGGGTGGTGGAGGTCGAAGGCCGGGGACTCCGAGCGGATCTTCGGGATGGAGGTGAAGTTGTGGCGCGGCGCCGGGCTGGCGGTCGCCCACTCCAGCGAGCGGCCCCAACCCCACGGGTCGTCCACCTCGACCTTGGGGGCCTTGGCGGAGACGTAGAGGTTGTAGAAGAAGGGCAGCATCGACAGGCTCAGCAGGAACGCGCCCACCGTGGAGAACTGGTTGAGGAAGGTGAAGCCGTCGCTGGGCAGGTAGTCGGCGATACGCCGCTGCATGCCCTGGACACCCAGCCAGTGCTGGACCAGGAAGGTCGCGTGGAAGCCGACGAACAGCAGCCAGAAGTGGACCTTGCCCAGACGCTCGTCGAGCATCCGTCCGGTCATCTTCGGCCACCAGAAGTAGAAGCCGGCGAACATCGCGAACACGACGGTCCCGAAGACCACGTAGTGGAAGTGCGCGACCACGAAGTAGGAGTCGGAGACCTGGAAGTCGAGCGGCGGGCTCGCCAGGATGATGCCGGTCAGACCACCGAAGAGGAAGGTCGTCAGGAAGCCGATCGACCACAGCATGGGCGTGTCGAAGCTGACTGATCCGCCCCACATCGTGCCGATCCAGTTGAAGAACTTCACACCTGTCGGCACCGCGATCAGGAACGTCATGCCGGAGAAGAACGGCAGGTTCACCGCGCCGGTGACGAACATGTGGTGGGCCCACACGGCGACCGAGAGGATCGCGATACCGAGGGTCGCGGCGACCAGGCCGACGTAGCCGAAGATCGGCTTGCGGCTGAAGACCGGGAGGATCTCGGAGATGATGCCGAAGAACGGCAGCGCGATGATGTAGACCTCGGGGTGGCCGAAGAACCAGAACAGGTGCTGCCACAGGATCGGGCCACCGTGGGCGGCGTCGAAGACGTGGGAGCCGAACTGGCGGTCGGACTCGAGCATCAGCAGCGCGGCGGCGAGGATCGGGAACGCGATCAGCACCAGCAGCGAGGTGATCAGAGTGTTCCAGGTGAAGATCGACATCCGGAACATGGTCATGCCCGGCGCGCGCATGCAGATGATCGTGGTGATGAAGTTGACCGCACCGAGGATCGTGCCCAGACCGGCCATGTAGAGACCCATGATCCACAGGTCACCACCGACGCCCGGCGAGTACTGGGCGCTGGAGAGCGGCGTATAGGCGAACCAGCCGAAGTCGGCGGCGCCGGTCGGGGTGAAGAAGCCGCTGGCCGCGATCAGACCACCGATGAGGTAGAGCCAGTAGCTGAACATGTTCAGCCGCGGGAAGGCGACGTCGGGCGCGCCGATCTGCAGCGGCATGATCACGTTGGAGAACCCGAAGAACAGCGGGGTCGCGAAGAGCAGCAGCATGATCGTGCCGTGCATCGTGAAGAGCTGGTTGAACAGCTCGTCGTTGACGACCTGCTGTCCGGGGAACGCCAGCTCGGAGCGCATCAGCAGGGCCATCAGGCCGCCGATGATGAACCAGACGAACGACGTGACCAGGTACATCTTGCCGATCAGCTTGTGATCGGTCGTGGTCAGCAGCTGGTAGACGTGCTTGCCCAGCGGCTTGCGGGCCCCGGCGACCGGGGGCGAAGCGGTGGCGGTCACTCGCCCTCCTCCTCGTTCTGGGTGGCGGTGGCGTCGGCCTGGCGGGTGGACTTGCCACCACCGAGCAGCGGGCGCTCGGACTCGAAGCCCTTCTGCGCCAGCGTGTCGACGTAGGACTTGTAGTCGCTCTCGGAGAGAACCGCGACCTTGAAGATCATCCGGGCGTGGTAGACGCCGCAGAGCTCATAGCAGGCACCACGGAAGGTCTTGCCCTCGATGAGGTCCTCCGCGCCCGCGTCGAAGGTGGCCGTGGCCTCCTTCGTGGTGATCGAGTAGTGGTTCACCCGACCCGGGACCACGTCCATCCGCATGCCGAAGTCCGGGACCCCGAAGTTGTGGATGACGTCCGCGGAGCGCAGGTTGAACCGCGTGGTGGTCTTCTCGGGGAGGACCAGCGTCGGGATGTGCGAACCGGTGCCGATGACGTAGCCGTACCTGTCGTAGGCGTACTTGTCGTCGACGAGGTTGTCGTCCGCGCTCAGGTCGGGCTCACCGATGCCGTGGTTGAAGGTCCACTGCCACTGCTGGCCGGTCACCTCGATCACGTTGGTCGGCTCGCCGTTGTCGAGCATCTCGTTCTGGACCTTGACCGTGTGGTCGAAGAACACGATCACCATCAGGACCGGGGCGATCGTGTAGAAGATCTCCAGCGGCAGGTTGTAACGCGTCTGGACCGGGACGTCGGCGTCACTGCGGCGCCGGTAGCGCCAGATCGCCCAGAAGATCAGCCCCCAGGTCAGGATGCCGGTCAGCAACGCGGCGATCCAGGCGCCCTGCCACAGGGCGAGGTTGTGCTCCCCCTGCTCAGAACGTGGCTCGGGGAAGCCGAAACGCGCCGCCACGTCCGAACAGCCACTCAGCAGGAGGGCGCCGGCCGTCAGCGTCGCCACCAGCGCACCACGTCGGGCGCGGGCGTGGGACGGAGTCGATCCGGCCCCTGGCAAGTGCAGACCCACTACGAGCCTCTCTCTCATGCGAACACTCAGATGTCCGCAGACTACCGCGCGCGGCTCCGGAATCATCTTCAGGGGTTCCTCATGTCGCCTGTGACTACCGTTGGGTCCTGTGACGGACAGCTTCACCTACCTCGACGCCGCATCGGCCGAACCCCTCCATCCTGCCGCCCGGGAAGTGCTTCTGGCCGCGGCAGACCAGGGGTACGCCGACCCCCGCCGCCTCCACCGGCCGGCCCGCAACGCCGGGCTGCTGCTCGCCAACGCCCGCGAGGTCGTGGCGCAGGCGCTCGGGGTGCGCCGAGATGAGGTGCTTTTCACATCCTCGGGCACCGCCGCGGTGCAGGCCGGCCTGCTCGGGCTCGGATCACGTGGCATCGCTCACACTGCCGTCGAGCACCAGGCCGTCATCGACGCCGCCCGGTGGTCGCAGCGCTCGCCGGTCACCGAGCTGGCCGTCGACCGCGAGGCCCGGGTCGAGGTCGCGGCCGTCGCCGAGGCTGTGGGCGAGGCTGTGGGCGAGGCTGTGGGCGAGGGTGATGTCGACGTTGTCGCCGTCCAGCAGGCCAACCACGAGGTCGGCACCCTGCAGCCGCTCGAGGAGGTCGCCTCCGCCGCAGGTCCAGCAGCCCTCTTCGTCGATGCCTGCGCGTCGATGGGGCGGCTCCCCCTGCCCGGGGTCGGAGACGTGGTCGCCGGCTCCGCCCGCAAGTGGGGCGGCCCCGGCGGTGTCGGCGTGCTGGTCGTGCGCAGGTCGGCTCGGTGGCGCTGGCCCTTCCCCGGTGAGGAGTGGTCGCGTACGGACCAGGGGTTCACCAACATCCCCGGAGCGCTGGCGGCAGCGGCCGCGCTCCAGGCCGTCGTCGCCGAGCGGGAGGAGATCAACGCCCGCCAGCACGAGCTGGTCGCGCTGGTCCGGGAGCGGGTCGCGGCCGAGATCCCGGACGTCGACGTCGCCGGCCCCGCCGAGGGCCGGCTCCCCCATCTGGTGACGTTCTCGGCGCTGTACGTCGACGGCGAGGCGCTGGTGACGGCGCTGGACCGCCTCGGGGCCGGTGTCGCGAGCGGATCCGCGTGCACCTCCGACACCCGCGAACCGTCTCGCGTGCTTGCCGCCATGGGAGCGCTGACACACGGTAACGTTCGGCTGTCGCTGACCCGCGACACGACGCGAGAGGATGTGGAGCGCGTGCTCGACGCACTGCCCGGGATCGTGAAGGACCTGCGCGCCGAGGCGGGGCTGTGAGCGAGCGCCAGCACGTGGACGAGCCGATCGTCACCCTCGACTGCCGCCGCCAGGCCTGCCCACGGCCCATCATCGAGCTCGGCCGTCATCTCGGTGACGTCGAGGTCGGCGAGGTCATCGCCGTGGCCGCCGACGACGTCGCGGCCCACCATGACGTACCCGCCTGGGCGCGGATGCGCGGGCAGGAGTTCGTCGGCGAGGCGGAAGCAGACGACGGCGTACCCGTCTATCGGATACGCCGTCTCAGCTAGAGCTGTCCTGCTCGCTCAGTTCCTCAGTTCTTGATGTGTGAGGCGATCTGGTCGGCGGCGGTGTCGCCGTAGGACTCCCGGACCCGGGCGACAAACTCCTCGGCGGTGAAGGAGTACTCCTGCGGGCCGACGGTCTCGACGCAGTAGGCGGCCAGCACGCAGCCGACCTCGGCGGCCTGCTCGAGCTCGCAGTCCCAGGCCAGCGCGGCCAGGAAGCCGGCGCGGAAGGCGTCGCCGACACCGGTGGGCTCGATCGCGTCGACGTTCTTCGCGGCAGGCAGCTCGATGGTGTCCTCGCCCTTGCGCTGGACGCGGACGCCGTCCTTGCCGAGCGTGGTGACCTGGGTGCCGACCCGGGCCAGGACCTCCTCGGCGGACCAGCCGGTCTTCTGCTGGAGGACGTGGGACTCGTATTCGTTGGTGAACAGGTAGGCGGCGCCGTCGACGAGGTCACGGATCAGCTCGCCGTCGCCGAAGGCGAGCTGCTGACTGGGGTCGGAGATGAAGGTGTAGCCGCGCTGGCGCGCCTCGTCGGTGTGGCGCTTCATCGCGTCGGGGTCGTCGGGCGCGACCAGCACGAAGGCGGGGTCGCCCACCTTCTCGGCGATCGGGCCGAGCTCGATCTCACGGGCCTCGGCCATGGCACCCGGGTAGAAGCTGGCGAACTGCGCCATCGCGGTGTCGGTGGTGCAGACGAACCGCGCGGTGTGGCGCGTCTCGGAGACGTGCAGGTGGTCGCAGTTGACGCCGTGGCGCTCGAGCCAGGAGCGGTAGTCGGCGAAGTCCTCACCGACCGCACCGACGAGCACCGGAGCGAGGCCGAGGTTGGCCAGCCCGAAGGAGATGTTGGCCCCGACGCCACCGCGGCGGATCTCGAGGTCGTTGACGAGGAAGCTCACCGAGAGCTTGTCGAGCTGGTCGGCGACCAGCGAGTCGGCGAACTTTCCACCGAAGGTCATCAGGTGGTCGGTGGCGATGGATCCTGCGATCAGGAGTGAACCGGACATGCGCCGAACCCTACCGGCGAGAGGTCGGCCGACGTTAAGGCTCGACCGCGCGCGGAGGACGAAATATTACCGCTGAGTCGGCCTTCTTCTACCCGTTGGTAGTGCTTACCGTCATTTGCATGACCGATACTCGCGTTCCGTACGACGACCTCGACAGCCCCGCGCAGCTCAGCGCCGACTGTGCCGCCGCCGACAGCGCGTTGCACCTGGCCGCGCCCCGGGCGCGGCAGACGACCCGCCCGGAGCCGCCGGTGCGGATGCAGTCCCGCGAGCCGCGCGACGCCGCCATGCTCGAGGCCTGCGGCCACGTCGCCGACGGCCTCGCCCTGACCTAGGAGATCTCGGCCTCCCATCGAGGAGGCCACCAGATACCAGCAGCCCCTGCCGAACGGCAGGGGCTGCTGACGTTTCACGTCTTCATGAATCTGAGGTGTCCGGTGCGTGCGATGGCAAGGCGCGGACGCGAAGGCGACCTTCGAGGCGAAGCCGGTCGTCGAAGCGTCCGCAACGCGGCCAGCGTGCGTGCCGGGCGCCTCAGATCAGTGGAAGGAGTCGCCGCAGGCGCATGAACCCGTGGCGTTGGGGTTGTCGATGGTGAACCCCTGCTTCTCGATGGTGTCCACGAAGTCGATCATCGCGCCGTTGAGGTAGGGAACGCTCATCCGGTCGACCACGACGGAGACGCCGTCGAAGTCGGTGACCACGTCACCGTCGAGGGTGCGCTCGTCGAAGAAGAGCTGGTAGCGCAGGCCGGAGCAGCCACCGGGCTGCACGGAGATGCGCAGGCTCAGGTCGTCGCGGCCTTCCTGCTCCAGGAGGCTCTTCACCTTCGCGGCGGCAACGTCGCTCAAGTTGATGGAGTCGGCGCGGCGTTCGGTCGTCTGCTCGGTCATGTAGCTGGGCTCCCTGTGCGTGGGTGCGGGTTGTGTCTCTGGGTCAATCGTCGCACATCCCCGGTTATTCCCGATGGTCGGCGGACCACGTCCGGGCGACCCTGGCGGCGACCTGGACCAGGGAGTCGTACGCCTGGGCCATCGCCTGCTCCTCGCCGACGCTGTCGACGAGCGAGTAGGCGGCGTCGATGCCGAGGGTGCGCATCTCCCGCCCGCTCATGCTGACCTTCCCCGCCAGCACGATGCAGGGTCGCAGCGCCTGCTCGGCCAGCCGGGCGACACCGGCGGGGACCTTCCCCGAGGCGCTCTGCGGGTCGAACGAGCCCTCACCGGTGATGACCAGGTCCGCCCGGGAGGCCAGCTTCGGCAGGCCGAGCAGGTCGGCGACCACGTCGAAGCCCGCTCGCCGGGTGCCGCCGAGGAGCAGCAGCGCGAACCCCATCCCGCCGGCGGCGCCCGCGCCCTTCTCGGTCGAGGTCGTACGCGACGTGGCGGCCGCGAGATCCTGCAGCGCACCGTCCCAGCGGGGCATGGTCTCCTCGGTGAGCCCCTTCTGCTCACCGTAGACCTTGATCGCGCCGAAGAGCCCGGTCAGCGGGTTGTCGACGTCGCTGGCGATCACGATCTCCGGCCCGAAGGGCTCGGGAAGGGCGACCTCGGTGATGCCTTCGAGGCCCGCGACGCCGGCGTCGAGCGGGCGGTCGGCGGTGGCTCCGAGCGCGGCGAGCAGCCCCGCTCCCCCGTCGCTGGTGCCCGACCCGCCCAGACCGACCACGACCCTGCGCACCCCGGCGTCGCGGGCGGCGAGGAGCAGCTGCCCGACGCCGTAGGAGGTCGCTCGCTCGGCACCCTCTCCGCGGGTCAGGTGCAGGCCGGCGGCCTGGGCCGACTCGATATAGGCGGTCTCGCCCTCGATCAGCAGCTGTGCGGTCGCGGGGTCGCCATGCGGTCCGCGGACCTCGAGCTCACGCAGGTCTCCGCCGAGCACCTCGTGGAGCAGCTCGAGGAAGCCCGGGCCGCCGTCGGCCATCGGCGCCAGGGAGAGCTCGTCGCCCGGCGCCGTGCGCTGCCACCCCTCCGCGATCGCGGCGGCCGCCTCAGCGGCGCTCAGCGTGCCTGCGTACTTGTCCGGGGCGATCAGCACTCGCATGGCCGCAACCTACCGGTGGTCCGCAGCGCCTGGTGTTCTGCGGGGCGTTCTGCAGTTGTTCTGACAACTGTTCCGCAGGGTGGCTTCGCCTCGTAAAGATCCAGTATGCGTACCGTTAAGGTTGTTTCGTGAACTTTGGGCAGCGCGGGGGGCGCGACTCAGCAGCACGGCGGATCGACAGGTTCTGGCGCTGGTGGGTATGCAAGGGGGCTCGGGCATGCACTGCCGCCCTGGACGCGGACGACCAGATGGCTCTGGTGTCTTTGCTGGCCCGACGGATCGACGCCATCCAGGCCGGCCTGAGCTGGGAGATCGGCCCCGGACCGCTGGGTGGCCGGCTCCTGGTGGTCTCGGCCGGCGGCAACCCCGACCACCGCGCGCTGGCGCGCCGCTGGCTGCTCTCCGCTCCCGAGCCCGACGGGATCTCACCCTGGGAGTTCAGCGACCAGCGCCCACCCGTCGACGACCCCGTCGGGGCGGAGCTGTCGCCGCCCGGTCGCGCCACGATCCGGCTGGCCGACGTGCTGGTCGGCGCCCGGCAGCGGGGTGCCCGCCTCGACGTCACCGTCTTCCACCCCGAGCTCTGCGGCCTCGACGAGGACACGCGGCTGCGGATCGCCTTCCACGCCCTCGACACCACGCTCGGCGAGTCCGACACCGAGCTGTGGATCGGTGAGGTCGAGGCCACGACCACCCCGCCGCGCGACGGTTTCGGCCTCGGTGATCTCGCCATCGCGGTGACGAACCTCCGCAAGGAGTACGTCGACGACGACGGCAACCCGGCTTGGGTGCTGCTCCACGCCGACAGCCCGCAGGGACCGGTCGTGGCGAGCGCGATCGTGCCGCTCCACCCGGTCATCGCACCCAACCTGACCCATCACGTCGGCATGCTGGTGCCCTACGTCGGCTTCGCCGAGCGGGGGCTCCCCTCGAGCGACGCGCTGTGCGAGCTGCGGCGGCTGGAGGACCGGCTGACCTCGACGCTCGGCGCCGACGGCCGGGTCGTGGCCCACGAGACCACCAACGGCGTACGCCTCCTGCATGCCTACATCGATCCGACCACCTCCGCGCCACAGCGGGTGGAGGAGGCGCTCTGCGGCTGGGCGCACGGCGACGTGATCACCCGCGTCGACACCGACCCGGCCTGGGAGGCCGTGCGCCCGCTGCGCGCCTGAGATACGTTCACCGGCCATGGAGATCCGGCCGATGCAGCCTGCGGACGTACCCCTCGCCCAGCAGCTCAGCGACGACGCCTTCTACGAGGCCGCCCTGCTGTCGCGACGGGAGTCGGACCCGCCCGCACAGCGGCGCCCGCCGGCGCGAGCCGCCAGCTGGATCACCCGCACCATGGAGTTCCTCGCCACCGACGCGCAGGGGTGCGTCGCGGCACACGACTCCGAGGGCCTGGCCGGCTTCGCGATCTCGGTCCGACGTGAGGACGTGCTGTGGATCCTGTGCACCTTCGCGGTCCGCCCGGGGCTCCAGGGCAAGGGACTGGGCAAGCGCCTGCTGGAGGCGTCGGCGGCGTACGGCTCCGACTGCCCCCGCTGGATGCTCTCGGCCAGCGATGATCCGAAGGCCCTGCGCCGCTATCGGCTGGCCGGGTTCGACCTGCACCCCCAGCTCATGCTCCACGGCGAGGTCAGCCGATCTTCGCTGGTCGCGGTCGAGGAGGTTCGCGAGGGCACCTCCGCCGACCGCGAGCTCCTCGACGCCGTCGACCGCAGGCTCCGCGGGGCGGCCCACGGGCGCGATCACGATTCGCTGGCCCGGATGGGCACGCTCATCGTCGACACCCACGACCGGGGCTACGCCTACGCCCACTCCACCGGGCCGACGCTCCTCGCCGCCCTGGACGAGGAGACGGCGACCAGGCTGCTGTGGGAGTGCCTCGCTCGCACCGAGGGTGCGGCCCAGGTGGGCCACGTGACCAGCGCCAACCAGTGGGCCCTCGACGTGGGCCTGGCGGCCGGGCTGAGCCTCGGCGTCGAGGGTCATCTCGGCGTACGCGGCATGGCTCCCCCGGCGCCCTACCTGCACAACGGCGCCCTGCTGTAGACCGCGATGTGACCCACGCCACCGAGACGTGGAAGCCGTCACATGTATTATCGTCATCATGACGACTGTCGACCTCCCGCTGCTCCCCCTCGGGCGTGGCGTTGACCTGAACTCCGAGCGTGGCGTCGATTGCCCCGGTGACCTGCCGGCGGCCTCCGACCCCGACCTGGTGAAGCGTGCGCTGGCCGCCAAGGAGAAGCTCGGCGAGAAGGTGTTCGTCCTCGGCCACCACTACCAGCGCGACGAGGTCATCCAGTTCGCCGACGTGACCGGCGACTCCTTCAAGCTCGCCCGCGACGCGGCGGCTCGGCCGGACGCGGAGTACATCGTCTTCTGCGGCGTGCACTTCATGGCGGAGTCGGCCGACATCCTGACCGGGCCCTCGCAGGCGGTCATCCTGCCCGACCTGGCGGCCGGCTGCTCGATGGCCGACATGGCCCGGCTGGGCCAGGTGGAGAAGGCCTGGGAAGCCCTCTCCGAGGCCGGTGTCGCCGAGCAGGTCGTGCCGGTGACCTACATGAACTCCTCGGCCGACATCAAGGCCTTCTGCGGCCGTCACGACGGCGTCGTGTGCACCTCCTCCAACGCGCAGGCCGTGCTGGAGTGGGCGTTCGAGCAGAAGTCGGACGCCAAGGTGCTCTTCTTCCCCGACCAGCACCTCGGCCGCAACACCGCCGTCCTCAAGCTCGGCATGGAGCTGGGCGACTGCGTGGTCTGGGACCCGCTGAAGCCCGGCGGCGGCGTCACCCCGGAGGAGCTCCGGGCCGCGAAGATGATCCTGTGGAAGGGGCACTGCTCGGTCCACGGCCGCTTCTCCCCCGACACCATCGACGAGCTGCGCGCCGAGATCCCGGACGTACAGATCCTCGTCCACCCCGAGTGCCAGCACGAGGTGGTTCTCAAGGCCGACCTGGTCGGCTCGACCGAGTTCATCATCTCGACCATCGAGGCCGCTCCTGCCGGTTCGGCCTGGGCGATCGGCACCGAGCTCAACCTGGTCAAGCGCCTCGCCGCCGCCCACCCGGACAAGCGGATCGTCTTCCTCGACCGCACGGTCTGCTACTGCTCGACGATGAACCGCATCGACCTCCCCCACTTCGTCTGGGCCCTCGAGGCCCTGGTCGAGGGCCAGGTCGTCAACCGCATCGAGGTCGACGCCGACACCGAGCACTACGCCAAGCTCGCCCTCCAGCGCATGCTCGACCTCCCGGGCAAGACCGAGAAGGACTGACCCCCTCCCGCGGTCTCGGATGGGGTCAGCGGGCGGGGAGGCGTACGGCGATGGTGGTGTCGCCGGGGACGCTGGCGAGGCTCACGGTGCCGCCGTGGGCGGTCACCACGGCGTGCACGATGGCGAGACCGAGGCCGGCGCCGCCGTCGCGCTGACGGGCCTCGTCGGCCCGGGTGAAGCGCTCGAAGGCGCGCGGTACGAGATCCGGCGGGAACCCGGGGCCGTCGTCGTGGACGTCGAACCCGTCAGGGCGTACGCGGACCGTGACCGTGGTGCCGGCCGGCGTGTGCCGGCGCTCGTTGGTGAGCAGGTTGCTGATCACCTCGTGGAGGCGCTGGGCGTCGCCGGTGACGGTCACCTCGGCGTCCCCGGACTCGCCGTCCGCGGGCAGCTCGAGGCGCCAGGTGTGCGAGGGGGCGACGACGCGGGCGTCGTCGACGGCCTCCAGGAGCAGCCGGGTCAGGTCGACCGGCTCGCGCGCCAGGGGTCGGCCCTGGTCGAGGCGGGCGAGCAGGAGCAGGTCCTCCACCAGCGCGGTCATCCGCAGCGACTCCTCCTCGACCTTGCCCAGCGCCATCGGCACCGCCTCGGCGCGCTGCTGGGCCAGCTCGGTGTAGCCACGGATCGTCGTCAGCGGGGTGCGCAGCTCGTGGGATGCGTCCGCGACGAACTGGCGCACCTGCTGCTCGGTGCGGTGACGCTCGGCCAGCGAGGTGTCCACGTGGTCGAGCAGCGCGTTGAGGGCCGCGCCGACCTGCCCGACCTCGGTGTCCTCGTCGGTGAGACGCTCGGGGACGCGTTCGGTCACCGAGACCTCGCCGGAGGAGAGCGGCAGGGCGGCCACGGTGTGGGCGGTGGCAGCGACCTCGCGCAGCGGGCTGAGCTGGCGGCGTACGACGACGTAGCCCGCGCCTGCGGCCGCCAGCACCCCGAGCAGGGTCAGCAGCGTCTCCCAGAAGACCAGGCTGGCGATGGTGTCGTCGACCTCGTCGGTCGAGCGGCCGGTGACGACGACCGCGGACCGACCGCTGCGCGGGTCGAAGACGGCCTGAGCGATCACCCGGAACGTGCCGTGCTCGGGCAGATCGGCGTCGTGGGGGCGGGCGTCGACGTCCACCTCGCGCAGCACCTCCAGGTCGGCGGTGGAAAGCTTCTCGACCTCGTCGGGGTCGAGGTCGCCGAACGTGCCCCGGGCCTCGCCGTCCTGCGGGAGCTCGGCGTAGACCGAGCCGGGCGCCAGGTTCAGGCGAAAGCCGGGACCCGCAACGCCGCGGGCCATGTCGCGTACGTCCCGGTCGAGCCGGTCCATCAGCGTCTCACGCAGCGCGATGGTGGCGAAGGTGCCGATCATCAGCGAGACGGCCAGCACCAGCGCGACGGCGGTGATCACCAGCCGCGAGCCGAGCGGCGCGACCAGCCGCCTCAGTCGGCTGGTCACTCCGCGGCCTTCAGCACGTAGCCCGCGCCCCGCATGGTGTGGATCATCGGTGACCGGCCGGCGTCGATCTTCTTGCGAAGGTAGGAGATGTAGAGCTCGACGACGTTGGCCTGGCCGCCGAAGTCGTAGGACCAGACCCGGTCGAGGATCTGGGCCTTCGACAGCACCCGGCGCGGGTTGCGCATCAGAAAGCGCAGCAGCTCGAACTCGGTCGCGGTCAGGGTGACCTCCTCCCCCGCCCGGTGGACCTCCCGGGAGTCCTCGTCCATCGTCAGGTCGCCGACCCGGATCACCGAGTGCTCCTCGACCCGGGTGGCACCTGCCCGCCGCATCAGCCCGCGGAGCCGGGCCACCAGCTCCTCGAGCGAGAACGGCTTGATCACGTAGTCGTCGCCGCCCGCGGTCAACCCGGCCACCCGGTCCTCGACCGCGTCCTTCGCGGTGAGGAAGCAGACCGGCACCGACGGCTGGGAGCTGCGTACGCGGCGGAGCACCTCCAGACCGTCGAAGTCGGGCAGCATCCAGTCGAGCACGATCGCGTCCGGCGCGATCTCCTTCGCCGCTCCGACAGCAGCCGAGCCCGAGTGGGCCACGGTGATCTCCCAGCCCTCGAACCGCAGCGCCATCGCGATCAGCTCGGCGATGTTGACCTCGTCGTCGACCACGAGCACCCGCAGCGGCGAGCCGTCGTGGCGGGTCAGGTCCCGTGCAGCAGTCATGGCTCCATCATGGAGCCGGTTGCTGTGCGTGACCTGTGAGGTCTCTGTGGCGCGTCTCAGAGCCCGGGGGCACCCCACACGGCCAGCCAGCGGGAGAGGTCCTTCTCGACCGGGAGGTCGCCCTCGATCGCGGTGCGGACGTTGATCTCGAGGAGGTTGTCGCGCTGCTGCGGGCCGGTCGGGGCGAAGGGGTAGAAGGTGCCCTGCTTGTAGAGGTAGATCAGGCCGACGCTGCGGCCGTCGGCGCCCTTGAAGCCGATCAGCGAGCAGAGCAGTCCGGGGCCGTAGCCGTTCATCTCCAGCGTGGTGTTGACGGCGTGCAGGTCGGTGACCAGGCCGGTGATGTCGGGGTTGGCCGGGTCGAGCGGCTCGTGGTCGACGCTGAGCCAGGTGAAGCCGAACTCGTCGACGCTGGTGGTCACCGTCGGCGCACCTGCAGAGGCGCCGAGCAGCTCCACGACGTCCCGCTGGGTGCCGGCGAAGCCCGCTCCGGCCGCGGCCCGGTAGCAGACCGCGCCGTCTCCGGTCGGGACCAGCCCGAGCGAGGTCTGCATGGTGATCGCGGCGGTCGGCACCGCGAACAGCGCGTCGAGATTGGCCTGCTTCGGTCGCGTACGACCTGTGATGACGTCCCAGAAACCCACGCAGCGACCCTACTGGGTCGGTCGGCCGAGCTCGGCCTCGATCCGGGCGAGCTGCTCCAGTCGCTGCTCCAGCGAGGGGTGCGTCGAGGTGAGCGTACGCAGCGACTGGCCGCTGACCGCCGGGGCGATGAAGAAGGCGTTCAGCGTCTGTGCGGAGCGCAGGTCGCGGCTCGGGATCGCGGAGATCTCGCCGGTGATCTTCTGCAGCGCGCTGGCCAGCGCGCCCGGCTTCATGGTCAGCTGCGCGCCGGCGCGGTCGGCGGCCAGCTCGCGGTAGCGCGAGAGCATCCGCAGCAGCAGCCAGGAGACGGCGTAGACGACCAGGGAGACCACCAGGACGACCAGCCACACCGGAAGACCGTTGTTGTTGTCGCGACGGCCGCCGCCGGCGTAGGCGCCGTACTGGGAGCCGCGGCTGAGCATCCCGGCGATGATGCCGGCCGAGGAGGCGACCGTCATCACCAGCACGTCGCGGTGGGCGACGTGGGAGAGCTCGTGAGCGATCACGCCCTCGAGCTCCTCCGCGGTCAGCCGCTGCATGATGCCGGTGGTGACCACCACCACCGCCCGCTTCGGCGAGCGGCCGGTGGCGAAGGCGTTCGGCATGTCGGTGTAGGCGATGCCGACCCGCGGCTTCGGCATGTCGGCCAGCGTGCAGAGCCGGTCGATCATCGCGTGCAGCTCGGGCGCCTCCTGCGGCGTCACCTCGCGCGCGCCCATGGCGCGCATCGCGAGGCTGTCGGAGGCGTACCACTGCCACCAGGCGATGCCGAGCCCCACGATGGCGATGATCGGCGCCCACTGGGCGGGCAGGACGAACATCAGCGCCACGATCAGCCCGACGAACAGCGCCCCGAGCAGGAACATCACGGAGGTCATCCGGGCGGTCAGCCCGGCATCACCTTGGAAGCGGGACATCGTCTCAGCCGGGGATGAGGCCCTCGTCGCCGAGCATCTCGGAGACCTCGGCGAGCGTGGAGCCGGGTCCGGGAAGGATCAGGTCGGAGGAGTCGATCGCGTCGACCGGGTGAGCGGTGCCGAGCGAGCGGACGCCGTCGAGCAGCGCGGCGAGGGCGGCGTCGAAGACGGCCTCGTCGGTGCCCTGGCAGGCGGCCTCGACGGCGGCGTCGAGCTCGTTGAGCTTGTCGAGAGCGGCGTCGTCGACGTCGTACTGCCCCTCGCCCAGGATGCGAACGATCACTGCTCCGCCTTCTTCTCGGTGGCGTCCACGTCGATGACGGGCGAGCCGGCCTCGGAGCCGGGCAGGGCCTGGGTCTGCTGCGGCGAGCTGAGCCCCTTCAGCGCGGCCAGCTCGGCCTCGACGTCGCTGGTCGAGCTCAGCGCGTCGAGCTGGCGGGTGATGTCGTCGGAGGGACCGGCGGTGAGGTCGTCGAGGGCACCCGAGGAGAGCAGCTCGTCGACGGCACCGGCACGGGCCTGCATCTCGAGGGTCTTGTCCTCGGCACGCTGCATCGCGAGGCCGACGTCGCCCATCTCCTCGCCGATGCCGGAGACGGCCTCGTTGATCCGGGTCTGCGCCTCGGCGGCGGTGTAGGTCGCCTTGATGGTCTCCTTCTTGGTGCGGAAGGACTCGACCTTGGCCTGCAGCCGCTGCTGGGCGAGGGTGAGCTTCTCCTCCTCGCCCTGGAGCGTGGCCAGCTGGGTGTTGAGGTCGTTCATCTGCTGGGTGAGGCCCGACTTGCGGGTCAGCGCCTCGCGCGCGAGGTCCTCACGGTTCATCTCGATGGCCTTCTGGGCCTGCTGGGTGAGCTTGTCGGACTGCTGCTTGAGCCCGTTGATCTGCAGCTCGACCCGCTTGCGGCTGGTGGCGACGTCAGCGACGCCGCGGCGCACCTGCTGCAGCATCTGGAGCTGCTTCTGGTAGCTGTAGTCGAGCACCTCCCGGGGGTCCTCGGCCTTGTCGAGCGCCTTGTTCGCCTTCGCTTTGAAGACCAGGCTCAGCCGCTTCATCACACTCATCGGTTCCCTTTACGCCTCTCATATGCGGCCGACCGCCGGCCGCCCCGCGTCGTCGCTTGCCGCTGGACTCTCGTCGTCCTAGGACAAGTGTTGCCTCTCACCTTAGGTCGGGTCCACAAAACTCGCGGTCCGGGTCCCTCGGGATATCCTGTACGTGTCCCAGCCAACACCATTTGCCTCGGGCTCCGCCTCGGCAGATACGTAAGAGGTCCTTTCCTTGTTCGGTCGCAAGTCCCCCGCCCCGCAGGTCGTCGAGCCCGAGTCGCCGGTCAAGGAGGTCGGCAAGGGCCGACCGACGCCGTCGCGCAAGGAAGCCGAGGCCGCGCGCAAGGCGCGCCTCAAGCAGCCGCGCACGCGCAAGGAGATCAACGCCGCCAACCGCGCCCAGCGCGCTGAGCAGGGCAGCAAGATGCGCGAGGCGATGAAGACCGGCGACGAGCGCTACCTGCCGCTGCGCGACCGGGGCCCGGTCAAGCGCTTCACGCGCGACTGGATCGACGCCCGGTTCACCTTCGCCGAGATCGTGCTCCCCGTGCTGATCCTCGCGCTGGTGGTCCCCTACGTCAGCATCGAGCTGGCGATGTACTCCCAGCTCTTCACGCTGGTCGTGATGGCCACGGTGATCGTCAACCTCGTCGTGATGCGCTACCTGCTCCGCAAGGAGCTCAAGCGCCGCTTCCCCGACGCGGACCTCAAGGGCACGACCTACTACGCGATCATGCGGGCCATCCAGATCCGTCCGCTGCGCCTGCCCAAGCCGCAGGTGAAGATCGGCGCGCAGCTCCCCGACACCTACCGCTGAGCGGTGGCCTCGGGCGGGTCCTCGACCTCGCAGACGAGGCTGGCCCCGCCCGGGCGCTCCAGGAAGCTCCACGAGCCGGCCAGGTCGGTGAGCTTCTCGGCGATATAGGGCTCCGGAGCCGCCGCCGGCATCGCGGTGAGCGTCCAGAGCGTGGTGAGCTCGACGCGCGTCGGCGTACGCCACGCCAGCTTGACCCAGATCTCGCCGGGCAGGTTCGAGAGCGCGACGTGGATGCCGAAGGCCGCCAGCACCTCCAGCCGGTCGGCGGCGCGCTCGCCGACCACTCGCGAGTCCGTCCACGCTCGCACCTGGCTCATCGCCTGGTCCGGCGTCAGCAGATCTGACCCACGCTCGCGGGCCGTCTCGTGGACGTTGTTGCTCATCAGCTGACCTCTCGGGTGGGGGTTGTCTGGATGTCCCAGATGGTGTCGAGACCGGCCCGGCGGAGCTGGTCGGCGAGCGCCTGGTCGGCGTTGCGCAGACGCAGCGGGACGCCTCTCGTGCCGCATCTCCGCTTGGCCCACAGCAGCGCAGCGACCGTCGTCGACGAGAACCGGGTGAGCCCTCTCAGGTCGACCACGACCGCCTCCGGACCGCCGGCCAGCATCTCCGCCAGCCGCCAGCGCAGGTTGTGGATCGCGCGCCGGCAGGTGTCGTCGGAGAACGGGACGACGACGGTCTCCTCCAGCTGGTAGAAGTCCGTCTCGCTCATGGCCTCCACGTTGCCCGGCCTGTGTGGAGGTCCCTTCGCAGTTTCGTGTCAGTTTCATGTCAGTTCCTGCCGACGGATCGCAACGAACATGTGTCTCGACGCTTCGGGTGAGACGATGCGTGGCGTGCAAGAGGCAGGTAGACGAGTGCTCATCCTCGAGGACGACTACGGGCTGCGTACGTCTCTGCGGCTCTTCCTCGAGCAGGAGGGCTACACGGTCGGCGAGGCCGACGACGCCGAGGTGGCCCTCGAGATGGACGCGGCCGAGCCGTTCGACGTGATGCTCGTCGACCTGATGCTCGGCGGCATCGACGGGTTCACCTTCATCCGCAGCGTACGTCCGCGCACGACCGCCCCGATCATCGTGATCAGCGCCCGCGACGGCGCCAGGGACGTCGTCGCGGCGCTGGAGTCGGGCGCCGACGACTACGTCCGCAAGCCGTTCGACGTCGCCGAGGTGAGGGCCCGGATCAAGGCGGCGCTGCGGCGCCCCGACTACCCGACCCAGCCGGCCGCCGCCGGTCCCCGGCCCGCCGGCGGCATCGTCCTCGACTCGACCTCCGGGCCGCTGGTCTTCGACCCCGACGGTGCCACCTTGCGGCGGGGCGAGGAGGACCTCCATCTGACCAGCACGGAGTTCAAGCTCCTGCTCGCCCTGGCGACCAGTCCCGGTCGGGTGATGACCCGCGAGAACCTGGTCAACCAGATGTGGCCCGAGGGCCACCACGGCGACGTACGGGTCGTCGACGTGCACGTCAGCCGGCTGCGCAACAAGGTCGAGGACGGACCGGCAGCGCGCGGCGTCATCTCGACGGTCCGCGGGCTGGGATACCGGCTGGATCCGCGATGACCTCACGACCGCGCCGGGGGCTGCGGGCGAACGTGGTCGCCGCGTTCGCCGCCGGGGCGCTGCTGATCAGCCTGATCCTGGCGTTCAGCACCTACTTCTCGGCGCGCCACTACCTGATCGTGCAGCGCGAGCGGAACGCCCTGCAGCAGGCCTACATCGACGCCGCCCTGGTCAAGGAGCGGCTGCGCACCAACGGCGTGAACGTCGCCGAGGTGCTCGCCGAGATCGCCCAGCCGAGCCGCACCACGGTGCTCGTCCACCAGGACGGGCAGTGGTACTCCTCCGACCTCACCACCCCCGTCTACGACGCCACCAGCAACGTCGGGGCGAACGTCGACGAGGGCGAGGTGGCGATCTCCTGGACCAAGATCGGCGACCGGGCCAACATCGTGGTCGGGATCCCGCTCGAGGGTGTCGGCGCCGACTACTACGAGGTGACCTACGCCAAGGAGCTCACCGAGACGCTCGACACGATGGGCAACGCCCTGGCCATCTCCGCGGCGCTGACCACCATCGCCGGCGGCCTGCTGGGCTGGTACGCCGCCCGGCGGGTGCTGATGCCGCTGCGTCAGGTCGCCCTGGCAGCTGCGCGCATCTCCGCCGGCGAGCTCGACACGCGCGTCGAGGCGACCGAGGACCCCGACCTGGCCACGCTCACCGGCTCGTTCAACACCATGGTCGACACCGTCGTCGAGCGCCTCGACCACGATGCCCGTTTCGCCGCCGACGTCAGCCACGAGCTCCGCACCCCCGTGGCCACCCTCACCACCAGCCTCGGCGTCCTGCAGGGCGACCGCACGCTCTCCGCGAGCTCGGCGACCGCCGTCGACCTGATGGCCAACGAGCTGGAGCGGTTCCGGAGCGCGCTCGAGGACCTGATCACCCTGGGCCGGCTCGACGCCGGGGTGCGCGAGTCGGAGTGGGAGGTGCTCGACGTCGCCGGGCTGGTCACTGCCGCGCTCGCCGACGGCGGCTACGACGGAGAGGTCACCGTCGACGTCCCGGCCGACCTGCAGATCTACGCCGACCGGCTCCAGGTCCAGCGAGCGCTGGCCAATCTGGTCCGCAACGCCGAGACCCATGGCGGCGGCGTCACCGCGGTCCACGCCTGCGCCCGGCGCCGCTACGCCGAGATCCACGTCGTCGACTCCGGGCCCGGCGTCCCTCCCGAGGAGCGCGAGCGCATCTTCGACCGGTTCGCCCGGGTGGGTGCGCGCGGCGCGACCACCGGCAGCGGCCTCGGGCTGAGCATCGTCCAGCAGACCGCCCAGCTCCACGACGGGTCGGTCTGGTGCCGCGAGGCCGACTCCGGCGGTGCCGACTTCGTGCTCTCGCTCCCCCTGGCGCCGACGGCGCGCACCACATCCGGCCTGGAGGTGACATGAGGCTTCTGCGTACGTCTCGGGCGGCGGTGGCCGCCGGTCTGGTCCTGCTCGTCGCGTCCTCGTGCGGTGTCCCCACCGACGACGAGGTCCGCACCATCGACCCCGCGGACGTCCCCTACCGTCTGCTCGACGACTCCGACAAGGTGCCTGCCGGTTCGTCGGACGAGACCACGGGGCCTCGGCTCTACTGGGTCGATCCCGAGGAACGTCTCGTCGGCCGGCCCGCGGCCAGCATCTGCTCCGAGACCCTGACCGGCGTCGCCAAGGACATCCTCGCCCAGCTCGGCGACGGCCCCTCCAGACGTGCCCTGCGCGCCGGTCTCGGCACCGCACTGCCCCCGGAGGGCTGGCTGGAGCTGGAGAAGATAGACCACGGCACCGCACACCTGCGGGTCTCCTCCGACGACCCGATCACCACCAACCGCATCCTGCTCGCGACCGCGCAGACCGTGCTGTCGCTGACGTCCGTCCCCGGCGTGGACCGGGTGGAGCTGGAGTACGACGACGGCCCGCTGCAGGTGCCGCGCTCCTCGGGCGAGCTCGCCGAGGGACCTCTGCGCTCCGCCGACTACCGCACGCTGCTGGCCGATCCCGACGACCAGCCCCGAGGCAGGAGCGTACGGCGCGGGGACCTCTGCCCGGACTGACCCTCGGCGGATCGGGCTCAGGCGATCCCGAGCACGTCCTCGAGGCCGACGGTGAGCCCGGGCCGGGTGCCGATGCCGCGGATCGCGGCGAGGACGCCGTGGGCGAAGGAGGCGTGGGAGAGCGAGTCGTGGCGGATGGTCAGGAGCTCGCCGACGCCGCCGAGGACGACCTCCTGGTGGGCGACCGACCCGGACATCCGCAGCGAGTGGACCGGGACGTCCTCGACCGAGGCGCCGCGGGCGCCGTCGAGCGCCGAGGTGGTCGCGTCGGGCGCCGGGCCGACACCGGCCTCGCGGCGCGCCGCGGCGACGAGCTCGGCGGTACGCCGCGCCGTACCCGACGGGGCGTCGGCCTTGCGCTCGTGGTGGGTCTCGACGATCTCCACGGACGGGAAGTGCGCGGCGGCGAGCTCGGCGAACCGCATCATCAGCACCGCACCCACCGAGAAGTTCGGCACCACCATCGCGCCAACCCCGGCAGGCGCCTTCGCCAGCCACTCCTCGAGCTGCGCAACCCGGTCGGGTCCGAAGCCGGAGGTGCCGATCACGGTGTGCACGCCGTGGGAGAGGCAGAACTCGGCGTTGCCCATCACCGCCTCGAGCGTGGTCACGTCGACGGCGACCTCCGCACCGGCGTCGGTGATCGTCGAGAGCTCGTCACCTCGGCCGACCCGCGCGACGAGCTCCATGTCGTCGGCGGACTCGACAGCCTCGCAGACCGCCGAACCGAGCTTGCCACGTGCACCGAGAACAGCCACTTTCGTCATGACGCACAACCATATGACACTGCCCGGTCGTGTCCGTCCGGCGAGGGCTGTGAGCGGAACCGTATGTCGATCTGGCAGTCTTGGACCCATGGTGGTGCAGACGATCCCTGCTCGGATCCGTTGGGCCGTTGACTTCATGGACATTCAACCGAACGATCATGTCCTTGAAGTCGGCTGCGGTCCGGGGGCTGGTGCCGAGCTGATCTGTAGCCGGCTGGAGACCGGAAAGCTGTTTGCGATCGACCGCTCGGAGTCGGGTGTCGATCGTACGAAGCGACGCTGCGCGAAGTACCTGGAGGCAGGACGCCTCACGGTCCGCCAGATCGACCTCGCAACGCTGCGGGTGCCGGTCAAGCGGCTGACCAAGGTCTTCGCGTTCAACGTCAACCTGTTCTGGGTGCGGGACGCATCCGCCGAGATCGCGCTCCTCCACGAGCGCGTGCTCCCCGGCGGCACCGTCAACCTCTTCTACGAGGCCACCCAGCGCGAGCAGGTCCCCGAGATCATCGAGAAGTCCAGCAAGGCCCTCGCCGACGCCGGGTTCCGAGTCAGCATCGTCGACTCCAAGGTCCCCGCCGCCGTCGGCATCATCGGCCGCCGATAGCCGCCTATCATCCACATCGCGAGACGTTCTCGGCTGCTTGACGGGCACTTCGTGGACTTGACGGGTGTTTCAGTGCCCGTCAAGTCCAGGGATACCCGGTCGACCGGGTATCCCTGGAGGCCCGACCTCAGGCCGGACCCACGACCGCCAGGATCTCCGGACGGCCCAGGATCTCGGCTGCGACCTCGCGGCACTCCTCGAGAGTGACCGCGTCGATGCGGGCCAGGACCTCGTCGATGGAGTAGAGCTCGCGATGGACGAGCTCGGCGCGGCCGATGCGCGACATCCGGGAGGCGGAGTCCTCCAGGCCGAGCACGAGGCCGCCGCGGAGCTGGCCCTTGCCGAGCTCGAGCTCCTCGGCGGTGATGCCGTCGCGGGCGACGGCGGCCAGCTCGGCGCGCACGACCTCGAGGACCTCGTCGAGCTTGGCCGGCAGGCAGCCTACCTGGACCCCGAACAACCCGGTCTCGGCGTGGCTGTAGGCGTAGGAGTAGACCGAGTAGGCCAGGCCGCGGTGCTCGCGGACCTCCTGGAAGAGCCGCGAGGAGGTCGCGCCGCCGACGGCGGTGTTGACGACCTCGAAGGCGAAGCGGCGGTCGTCGCCGCGCTGGAGACCCTGGCGGGCCAGGATCACGTTGACCTGCTCGAGCGGGCGTACGGCGCTGATCTCGCCGGGCACGACCCCGAGCGGGGAGCTTTCACGGGGCGCGACCGGCGCGGCAGCGCCCTGCAGGAAGCCAGACCCCGCGAACGCCTTCTCGACCATCGCGACGACCTCGTCGTGGTCGACGTTGCCGGCGACCGAGACGACCATCCTGGCCGCCACGTAGTGCTCGCGGTAGAAGGCGTCGATCTCCTCGCGGGTGAGCGCGGAGATCGAGTCCTCGGTGCCGGCGATGCCACGGCCGAGAGGCGTCTCCGCGCCCCATGCCTGCTCGGCGACCAGGTTGTGGATCACGTCGTCGGGGTCGTCGTCGTGCATCGCGATCTCGTCGAGGATCACGTCACGCTCGGCCTCGACGTCCTCGGCGGTGATCAGCGAGGAGGTCAGCATGTCGCCCACGACGTCCACGGCCAGCGGCAGGTCGTCGTCGAGCACCCGTGCGTGGAAGCAGGTGTACTCCTTGGCGGTGTAGGCGTTGAACTCGCCGCCCACCCGGTCCATCGAGGCCGAGATCTCCAGGGCCGTACGCGACGGGGTGCCCTTGAACAGCAGGTGCTCAAGAAAGTGGGAGCAGCCGTGCTGACGCGCGGTCTCGTCGCGGGACCCGACGCCGACGAAGACGCCGATCGCGGCCGAGCGGACCCCGGCCATCTGCTCGGTCACGATCCGCAGGCCCGAGGGGTGCACCGTGCGGCGCACCAGCGACGTCACCGCGCCGTTGACCTCGGTCTGCTCGAGCGTGACGGTGGTGCCGGGCTCCTGGTCAAAGCCGGAGGACCGGCCGACACCCTCGTGTCGGCCGGTCCCCCGTGCCGGAGCGACGCCGAAGGCGTTCCGCTCCGTGTTGCGTGACGCCAAGGTCACTCCTCGTCTGCAGCCTCGACAGGCGTCTCGGCGGCCGGCTCCTCGGAGGAGGTCTCCTCCTCGAGCACCGGAGCGAGCGAGAGCTTGCCGCGGTCGTCGATCTCGGCGATCTCGACCTGGATCTTCTGGCCGACCTCGACGACGTCCTCCACTGACTCGACCCGCTTGCCGCCGTTGAGGGCGCGCAGCTTGGTGATGTGGAGCAGGCCGTCCTTGCCCGGGAGCAGGGCGACGAACGCGCCGAAGTTGGTCGTCTTCACGACCGTGCCGAGGTAGCGCTCGCCGACCTCGGGCATGGTCGGGTTGGCGATCGCGTTGACCGCCGCACGGGCGGCCTCGGCGGCGGAGCCGTCGGTCGCACCGATGAGCACCGTGCCGTCGTCCTCGATGGAGATCTGGGCGCCGGTGTCCTCCTGGATCTGGTTGATCACCTTGCCCTTCGGGCCGATGACCTCGCCGATCTTGTCCACGGGGACCTTCACGGTGATGATCCGCGGAGCGGTCGCAGCCATCTCCTCGACGCCACCGATGGCCTCGTGCATGACGTCCAGGATGGTGGTGCGGGCGTCCTTGGCCTGGTTGAGGGCCTGCGCGAGAACCTCGGCCGGGATGCCGTCCAGCTTGGTGTCGAGCTGCAGCGCGGTCACGAACTCCGCGGTGCCGGCGACCTTGAAGTCCATGTCGCCGAAGGCGTCCTCGGCACCGAGGATGTCGGTGAGCGCGACGTACTTGGTCTCGCCGTCGACCTCACCGGAGATCAGACCCATGGCGATGCCGGCGACCGGCGCCTTCAGCGGGACACCCGCGTTGAGCAGCGACATGGTCGAGGCGCAGACCGAGCCCATCGAGGTGGAGCCGTTGGAGCCCATCGCCTCGGAGAGCTGGCGGATCGCGTAGGGGAACTCCTCGCGGCTCGGGAGCACCGGGAGGAGCGCACGGCGCGCGAGCGCACCGTGGCCGACCTCGCGGCGCTTGGGCGAGCCGACGCGGCCGGTCTCACCGGTGGAGAACGGCGGGAAGACGTACTTGTGCATGTAGCGACGGTGCTTCTCCGGGGAGAGCGTGTCGAGCTGCTGCTCCATCTTGAGCATGTCGAGGGTGGTGACGCCCAGGATCTGGGTCTCGCCACGCTCGAAGAGCGCCGAGCCGTGGACCCGCGGGATCACGCCGACCTCGGAGTGCAGCGGACGGATGTCGGCGAGGCCGCGGCCGTCGATACGGACCTGGTCGCGCAGCACCTGGGTGCGGATGGCCTGCTTGGTGATGGCCTTGTACGCCGCACCGATCTCGCCCTCGCGGCCCTCGAACTGGTCGCCGAGCTTCTCGAGTAGAGCGGTCTTGATCTTGTCGCCCTCCTCCTCGCGCTCCTGCTTGGTCAGGACGCGCTCGCGCGAGCCCTTGACGCTGTAGAGGTCCTGTACGTCGGCGCCGACGGTGGCCTCGACGGCCTCGTAGACGTCGTCCTGGTAGTCCAGGAAGACCGGGTAGTCCTGCACCGGCTTGGCGGCCTGCTTGGCCAGCTCGGCCTGGGCCTCGACCAGCTGCTTGATGAACGGCTTGGCGGCGTCCAGACCACCGGCGACGATCGGCTCGGTCGGCGCCTGGTGACCCGACTGGACCAGGTCCCAGGTGCGCTCGGTGGACTCGGCCTCGACCATCATGATGGCGACGTCACCGGAGTCGGTGACCCGGCCGGCGACGACCATGTCGAAGACGGCGTCCTCGAGCTGGCTGTGGGTCGGGAAGGCCACCCACTGGCCCTCGATCAGAGCGACACGGACGCCACCCACCGGGCCGGAGAACGGCAGGCCGGAGAGCTGGGTGGACATCGACGCGGCGTTGATCGCGAGCACGTCGTAGGGCTGGTCGGGGTCGAGCGCCATGACGGTGATGACGACCTGGACCTCGTTGCGCAGACCCTTCTTGAAGGTCGGGCGCAGCGGGCGGTCGATCAGGCGGCAGGTGAGGATCGCGTCCTCGCCCGGGCGGCCCTCGGAGCGGAAGAACGAGCCGGGGATCTTGCCCGCGGCGTACATCCGCTCCTCGACGTCGATGGTGAGCGGGAAGAAGTCGAAGTGGTCCTTCGGCTGCTTGGAGGCGGTGGTCGCCGACAGCAGCATCGTCTCGTCGTCGAGGTAGGCGGTCACGGAGCCCGCGGCCTGCCGGGCGAGCAGCCCGGTCTCGAACTTGACGGTGCGGGTGCCGAACTTGCCGTTGTCGATGGTGGTCTCGACGGCAGTGATGACTGGTTCGGTCAAGGAAATTCGTCCTTAGTTCTATGTAGCGGAGCGTCCCCGCGCCGGGCTCGTGCGCTCGCTGCGCACAGGGGCCGGTCTTCGATCGAGACCCTCAGCCTTCGCGGCGCGATGCCGGATCCTGGGGGTCACTACCGAGGACCGAGCCGGACGGGCGGGCCGCTCCTGGTGATGATGTTTTTCTTCGTGCAACGGCCAGTGGCCGTAACACTTTCGTACCAGCCTATCCGCCGTCCGCCCGAAACGTGGAACGCGCGGCCCCGCCGCGTCTCTCGCGGGACTCCGAGGCGAGACTCAGACGACCGTGACCGGGTGGCGCACGACGGCGTCGAAGAAGTATCCGCCCGGGTTGTGCGCCGCCACGTCGGGCTGGGTGCGGCCGGCGCGGTCGGTGGCCCGCACCAGGATCTCGTACGCCCCGGGCTCGGGGTCACGCCAGGTGAAGTCCCACTGCGCCCAGCCGAGCCCGTGCCCACCGGTCGGCCGCCCCGGCGCGTGCGGGGTCGCGCGCACCCACGTCTCTCCGCCGTCGGTGCTGACCTCGACCCGCGCGATCGGCGCGGCACCCGACCAGGAACGGCCGCTGAGCACGATCCGGTCGCGTGCGGGGATCTTCGCATTCCACTCGAGCTCGAGGGCGGAGCGGACCGGGTTGACCGTGAGGGGACCGTCGACGTTGTACCACGTGGTGTCCCACGGCGAGCTGAGCACGCTCGTGGAGACCTCCAGCGAGCCGAGCCACTTGATCGAGGCGATCCCGATCCAGCCCGGCAGCAGCAGCCGCAGCGGGAACCCGTGGTCGGGGAGCAGTGCCTCCCCGTTGGCGCCCCAGACCAGCAGCGCGTCGTCGAGCGCCTTCTCGATCAGGAACGGGCGGCGCACGTGGCCGTGGTCGACGCCCTTGTCGACATAGCTGGCGTCCAGCCCGGTGGCCTGCACCGAGACCGCGTCGTGGCGGAGCCCGACGGCGGTGAGCACGTCCTTCAGGCGTACGCCCTTCCAGCGGATCGCGCCCACGGCGCCCAGCGTCCACTGGGTGCCGCTGACCTCCTGGCCCTGCTGGGTGGTGAAGAAGCTGCGGCCGTTGCCCGTGCACTCGTGCACGGAGGTCGTCTCGACGTGCCGGAAGGTCTTGAGCTCCTCCAGACCGAGCCTCACCCCGGCCGGCTCGCGCAGCCCGTCGCCGAAGATCTCCAGCTCGTACGTCGCGGGGTCGATCTTCGGGGTCGCGGTGTGGTTGCGCACGAACAGGTCGGCCTGCGGGGTCAGGTAGCGGCGCGGGTCGACCGAGTCCCAGCGGGTCTCGGCGTTGGTGCCGTAGTCGATGAGCCGCTCGGCCGGCAGCGGCTTGAGGATCGCCGGCGCGCCGGCTGCCGCACCGGCGGTGGCGGCGTCAGCGACCTGGCCGGCGCCCACGGCGGTCGCTCCGAGCGCTGCGGTGGTGAGGAAGGTGCGTCGGTTCAGACCTGGGGACGTCATGACGGGATATTAACATGACCAACTTACTGTGGTTAGGGCTTCGACAGACCTCAGGGCCACCGGATCCGGTCGCCGGCGTCGAGGTCGATGGCACTTCCCGCGAAGCCCCCGGGCGCATCTGCTCTGCCGTCGATACCGCTGGGCGGAGCCGAATCTCCCCGCAACGAGCGAACGGGCCGCCCCGTTCAGGGGCGACCCGTCGCTCTGCGAAGATCAAGCGATCAGCGGCGAAGGCCGAGCTTCTCGATGATCGAGCGGTAGCGCTCGATGTCCTTCTTCTGAAGGTAGTTGAGAAGGCGGCGGCGCTGACCGACGAGCAGCAGCAGACCACGACGGCTGTGGTGGTCGTGCTTGTGCTCCTTGAGGTGCTCGGTCAGGTGGGAGATGCGGTGCGACAGCAGCGCGATCTGCACCTCCGGCGAGCCGGTGTCACCCTCGGTCGTGGCGTGCTCGGCGATGATCTTCTTCTTGGTCTCCGCGTCAGTTCCAACTGCCATGCGAAGGCTCCCTTCCGGCCCGTGGGCCTACTCGTTGCGCGGCGCGCCCGGGCCTGTTCACCGGGGCACTCTTGGTCCGCGGCCGATTTCACGGCGTGAGCTGTCGACCCCCATGGGACGACAACCCGAGAAGATTAACAGCGAGCCGGGGCGCGCCCCGAATCGCCGTCGGATCAGGCCGCGCTCACCAGACGTGCCACCAGCCGGCGCAACCTCCACCAGTGCTTCATCGCGCTCCCCTCGACCGTCTCATCACCACAGTGACGGTCGAGGGCCGGGCATGGTTGCATCTGCCTGCTCACGGCTCCTCGCCGGCACCCGGCGCAGCGCTCGAGGTGGCAGACGGCGACCCGGACGGCTCCTCAGCGGCCGAGCTCGCGTCGTCACCTGGCAGCGACGCCTTCGGCACGGTCGCCAGCGGAGGCTCCTGGATCGACGGCGCGCTCTCTCCCCCGTCCGCGAACGCGTCCGGGTCGAGCGGCGTGTCCGGCTGGATCCGGCTGGGCAAGGGGAAGACGTTGTAGAGATCCGCGGCACCGTTGGACCACGGGTAGAAGATCCGAGGCTGCAGCGCGCCGCCCGCGTCGTCGGAGCAGGGGACATCGGCGAGCTCGTACTTATCCAGGTCGAGCGGAGGGAGCGGGTCGGCGGTCGTCGATGTGCAGTCCGGCTGCGGAGCGACGTCGATCGGCCTGCCGTCCTGATCGAAGAGCTGGACGCCGGTCAGCGGCTTGCCCGCGGCGTCGTACGGATAGATGTTGCCGACCGGCTCTCCGCCGGAGTAGAGCCCTGCCCGCTCCTCGTCCGGCACGTAGCCACCCGGGTTGCCGGCCTCGGCGTATCCGTCGTTCCAGCCGCGGTCGTACTCACCACCGCCGATCTCCCCCGACGCCCAGGCCATGAAGAGGACGAAGGCAGCGAACACGTTCACCCCCAGGAGCACGACGCGGGCGCCGCTCCCCCGCACGCCGCCCGGCCAGACGCGCCCGACACCGACGAACACACTGGTCGCCACCGCGATCAGGAGGAGCAGGACCGCGACCCCGCTCGACATGGTGAACCCGAACACCGCCCCGGCTACCCAGACTGCCGCCCAGGCCCGCAGCAGCCACCACAGCGGCCGCAGCCAGGTGACCACCGGTCCGAGGTCCGTACGCACCAGGTCGCCGAGCGTCGCGACCGCCCGGTCGAAGCGGGCGTGACCCGCGTCCAGGGACGCGTCGATCCGCCCGGCGAGCCCCCGACGCCCCTTGACGCCTGCCGGGATGCCGGCTGCGGCCCGCAGCTCTCGCGCGTATTCGACCGGATCCCCGAGCGCGTCGGGGCCGCGCTCCTCCACCAGTTCTTCGAAGTCGGCCTCGAGACCGTCGGTGATGTCGCTGAGGACATCGGGGCCGAGGTCGTCCAACTCGCGGCGCACGCGGGCCAGGAAGAGCCTGACCTCCGGCGCGACGTTGGCCTCTGCATCTGTGGTCGTCATGGGCGTGCCCCTTGAAGGATCTCGGTAACAGTGGTGGAGAAGTGGGACCAGTCCTCGCTCTGTCGCTTGAGCTGGCCTTGTCCGGCAGGCGTGATGCCGTAGTACTTGCGATGCGGACCCGACTCCGAGGGCACGACGTAGGAGGTCAGAGCACCGGCGGAGTACAGCCTCCGCAGCGTGCCGTAGACCGACGCGTCGCCGACGTCCGTGAGCCCGCTCTCGCGGAGCTTGCGGACGATGTCATAGCCATAGGCATCCTCGCCGTCGACGACAGCCAGGACGGTCAGGTCGAGCACCCCTTTGAGCAGCTGGGTGGTATCCATGCAACGCACACTACTACGCAGTGCGCACTACTGGCTACAGCACTGCACCAGCGCGCCCCCGACGAGCTCAGCGGCGCGAGACGACCAGCGGTCGGGTGCGGCCTAGGAGCGGCCGCGCACGTCGCGTACGAAGTCCTTCCAGGCGGCCGTGTCACCGGCCGGGCCGGAGCCGCGCGCGGGTCCGGTGAAGGTGCGGACCTGCACCGGCTGGGCGGGCCGACCGGAGGTGCCGGTCGGGGCCAGGCTGGACTGGGCGGTCGGCACTGCGATGGTCGAGCGGAGCGGCTGGCCGTAGCCACCCGGACCGCCGCCAGGGCCACCGGGGCCACCGGCAGGACCGCCCGGCCCGCCCGGCCGACCCGCGCCGGAGATGAGCGAGGACATCGGGGTGTACTCCTCGACCTCGTCGCTCTTGCCGGGCACCGCCAACCAGACGAGCGCGATCAGGAACCCGATCGCCCACCCGTAGGTCAGCCCGTACGCAGCGCCCGACTCGAGCACGTCGTCGAGCGAGGCGATCAGCCAGCCGGAGCGGCCGCCGGTGAAGTAGGCGTAGAGACTCTCCGCAACCTGGCCGGCGGCAGTGGCGACGATCGCGGCGAACCAGCAGCCGAGGAAGACCGGCCAGAAGGCGCGCGGCCAGATGCCGATCGTGCCTAGCCAGGTCAGCAGCCAGTTGAGGACGAGGACGGTCGCGGTGAGGATCGCGGAGTGGACCAGCGCGTCACCGGAGAAGAGGTCGCCGAAGGAGCCGTTGCCGAAGTAGGTGAGCCGGTCGCCGAGCAGGGTGGCGACCCAGCCGGCGGAGTTGGTGCCGTTGTCGTCGGCCCAGGTGGAGAAGGGCGCCGAGCCGGAGAGGAACTGCAGGGCCCAGAGCCCGCCGGTGACGAGGACCGCGTTGAGGAGCGCGGGGATGGCGCCGCGGGGACGCTCGGCCTCGACCTCGGTCTCGTAGGCGCTGGTGGGGGTGGAGTGGGGATCCATGGCGGACAATTCAACCGCACCCTGGGCCCGCTGGATAGAGCGCTGGGGTTACTGCTCGGTAAGACCCTGCTGGAGGATGTCGCGGGCCCGCACCACGTCGGCGCGCATCTGCTCGACCAGGGCCTCGATCCCCTCGAAGGCGACCATGCCGCGCAGCCGCTCGACGAAGGCGACCTCGACCTCGACGCCGTAGAGCTCGAGGTCGTCACGGTCGAGCACGTAGGACTCCACCCGCCGGCCGACCACACCCTCGAAGGTGGGGTTGGTGCCGACCGAGATCGCGGCCGGGTAGCGCTCACCGGTGTCGCGACGGGTCAGCCAGCCCGCGTAGATGCCGTCGGGCGGCACCGCGGTCAGCGAGTCGGTGGGCACGTTGGCGGTCGGGAAGCCGAGCTCGCGGCCGCGCTGGTCGCCCTTCACGACGACCCCGCGGACCGAGTAAGGGCGGCCCAGCGCCTCGGCGGCGCCGCTGACGTCACCGGTGGCCAGGCACGTACGGATGTAGGTGGAGGACCACACCTGGGGCCCGCCGTCGAGCGGGATGCCCTCGGCGGAGAAGTCGTGGATCTTGCCGTAGGCGACCAGGTCGGCGACGTCACCGGCCGCCTTCCGTCCGTAGCGGAAGTTGGCGCCGACCACGCACGCCTCGGCGTGCAGGGCGTCGACGAGCACCCGCTGCGCGAACTCCTCCGGCGACCAGTTGGCCATCTCCAGGTCGAACGGCAGCGCGAGCACGGCGTCGGCGCCGGCGGCGAGCAGGAGCTCGGCGCGCTCGGGCATCGTGGTGAGCACGCCCGGGGCGTGCTCGGGCCGCAGCACCGCCATCGGGTGCGGGTCGAAGGTGACGGCCACCAGGGTGAGCTCCTTGGCGTCGGCCACCTCGCGCCCCCGGCGGAGCACATGCTGGTGCCCGAGGTGGACGCCGTCGAAGTTTCCGACCACGACGCAGGTGCGGCCGAGGTCGTTCGGCACCTCGCTCAGACTTCTCCAGAACACGCCGCCAGAATATCCATCCCCGGCCCGCACCCCCGGATCCGGGCCACCTGGCAGTCAAGCAGTAACGTGTTCTACCCCACGCTCGTTGGACGAGGCATGGAGAGCCTCGTGCGCAGAGTCGCCGTATCCCTTGCTCCACTGGTCCTTCTCGCAGGCGTCCTCAGTGCGCCGGCCGCGGTGGCGGAGCCACCGAAGAGGTACGACGCGACGGTGCGCATCACCGAGCACGGCATCCCGCACATCACCGCCCGCGACTGGGGCTCGCTGGGCTACGGCAGCGGCTGGGCCACCGCCGGCGAGGCGACCTGCACGCTGGCCGACATCCTGCTCAGCGCCCGCGGCGAGCGCTCGCGCTGGCTCGGCGCGGAGAAGATCTACGACGACGCGGTCTCCAAGCCGGCGACCAACCTCGACTCCGACGTGCTGGTCGGCGACCTGCACAACCGCCGGGTGGTCGAGAAGCTGCTCGACTCCCCTGCCGGGCCCTCGGCTCGAGCGAGGGAGATGGTGCGCGGCTACGCCGCCGGGGTCAACGAGTGGCTGCGTACGCACGAGGTCACCGACCCCGCCTGCGCGGACGCTGCCTACATCCGTCCCGACGTCACCGACCTGGACGTCTGGTACGGCGTCTACCTGGCCAACCTGATCGCCTCGGCCGGCCAGTTCGTCGGCGAGATCAACGCCGCCTCTCCCCCGTCGCTCACCGACCCCGGGCTCCCCGGTCTGCCCACGACGGCCGCCGAGGTGCCCGCTGCCGCGAAGAAGATCGACAAGGCGAAGCTGCTCGCCTCGCTCGGCCGCGACCCGGAGAGCCCGTTCGGCTCCAATGCGACCGCGATCGGCGGCGACGCCAGCTCCACCGGCTCCGGCATGCTGCTCGGCAACCCGCACTTCCCCTGGCAGGGCCGCTACCGGTTCACCCAGCAGCACCTGACCATCCCGGGCGAGTACGACGTCGCGGGTGCCTCGCTGATCGGCTCGCCCGCGGTGAACATCGGCTGGAACGACGACGTCGCCTGGAGCCACACCGTCTCCACGGCGTACCGGTTCACGCCGTACGAGTACACCACCCTCGGGCCAGGCACCCGCTACCTCACCAAGGACGGCGTCAAGCGCGCCGAGCGCCGTGAGGTGGACGTCGAGATCAAGACCGTGAACGGCACGAAGACGGTCACCGAGGATCTCTACCGGACCCCGGAGGGCTACGTGATCGACTCGCCCTCGCAGCTGATGTCGTGGGGGCCGACGAGCTTCTGGGCGATCCGGGACGCCAACGCCGAGCACCTGCGCACCATCGACACCTTCCTCGACATGGGCGCAGCCTCCTCCGTCGACGACCTGCTCGACCGCCAGGACGCCGGCGGCGGGGTGCCGTGGGTCAACACGATCGCCGCGGACCGCAACGGTGACGCGCTCTACGCCGACCACTCTGTCGTCCCGCACGTCACCGACGAGCTCGCCAACCGCTGCATGACGGTCGTCGGACGGCTGCTCGACCTGGTGGCCGGCCTCCCCGGCCTCGACGGCAACCGCGCCGGCTCCTCCTGCGCCTGGGGCACCGACGCCGAGGCCCAGCGCCCCGGGATCCTCGGCGACTCGCACCTTCCCGACGTCGTCCGCCGCGACTGGGTGATGAACGCCAACGACTCCCACTGGCTGCCCAACCCGGACGCGCCGCTGGAGGGCTACCCGGCGATCCTCGGCTGCGAGCGTTGCGAGCGCACGATGCGTACCCGGATGGTCTCGCAGTACGTCATCGACCAGCTCGCCGCACAGGGCGTCGAGACCCCCGACTCGCTGGCCGGGCACGAGTACGACAACCGCCAGCGCGCGGCCGAGGTGATGAAGGCCGACGGCGCGCTCGACCGGGTGTGCAGGCTGACCGGCGAGAAGGAGGCCTGTGCGGTCCTGGCGGCGTGGGACGGCCGTTCCGACGCGACCTCGGTCGGCACCGCGATCTTCACCGAGTTCGTCCAGCGGGTGCCGAGCGGTCTGCGGCTGTGGCGGGTGCCGTTCGACGCCGAGGACCCGCTCAACACCCCGCGCGGGCTGCGCACCACGCCGAGCACCATCAAGGCGATGAAGGACGCGATCGCGGCCGTCGAGGCCACCGGTCTCTCGGTCCACGCGCCGTGGGGCGACTTCCAGGTCGCCGCCGACCGCGGCGCTCCCCCGCTGCCCCTCGGCGGCGGCGAGGGCGACCTGGCCGGCAACGCCAACGCACTGGCCTCCCGCAGCCCGGGGCAGAACATCGACCACGCCCGGCCGATCACCTACGGCTCCTCGCACATCCAGGCCGTCTCCTTCGGCCCCGACGGCGCCGAGCCGCGCACGATCCTGACCTACGGCCAGTACGAGGACCCGGCCTCATCGTGGTCCAGCGACCAGACCCGGCTCTTCTCCGAGGAGAAGTGGGTCGACTTCCCCTGGACCGAGGCCGACATCGAGGCCGATCTCGTCGAGACCGTGCGGCTCAGGTCGCGCTCCTGAGACCCTGCCGAGGCGTCAGCCCCGTCGGTCGAAGCGTCACGCCGGTCGGTCAAGATGGCACTCCGGTGCCATCTCGACCGACCGGCGTGACATCTCGGCCGGGTCAGCCGACGAAGACGGCGCTCGCCTTGGCCGTCTCGGCACCGACGGGCTCGTAGAGCGCCAGGAACTCGCCGTCGGGGGCGAAGACAGCGGTGAGCCCGTCGAGCGCCAGCTTCAGCTTCCGTCCGTAGCGGACGTCCTGGGCCTGCTCGTCGGAGAGGTCGACGGAGGGGAAGGCGGCTCGGGCCGCGTCGGCCAGGGGCAGCACGGCGAAGTCGTCGGCGAGCTCGTCGAGCGTCTTGGCGACGTCGAGCCCGTAGGGCCCGACGGCGGTGCGGCGGAGCATGGTCAGGTGTCCGCCGACCTCGAGGGCTGCGCCGACGTCGCGGGCGATCGCGCGGATGTAGGTGCCCGAGGAGCAGCGGACCTCGATGTCGACGTCGACCACGTCGCCCTCGGCGCGGATCTCACCGACGGTGAGCTCGTGCACCGTGACCGGCCGGGCCTTCAGCTCGACCTGCTCCCCCTCGCGTACGCGTTGGTAGGCGCGCTTGCCGTCGACCTTGATCGCCGAGACCGCGGTCGGCACCTGGAGGATGTCGCCGACCTGCTCGGCGAAGGCGCTGCGTACGCCCTCCTCGTCGAGCCCCGCGGCCGAGCGGGTCTCGACGACCTCGCCCTCGGCGTCGTCGGTGGTCGTGGCGACACCCAGCCGGACCGTGGCCGAGTAGGACTTCTCGGTCAGTATCAGGTGGCCCAGCAGCCTGGTGGCGCGCTCGACCCCCAGGACGAGTACGCCGGTGGCCATCGGGTCCAGGGTGCCGGCATGCCCGACCTTGCGGGTGCCGGCCAGGCGCCGCACGCGCGCGACGACGTCGTGGGAGGTGACCCCGGCAGGCTTGTCGACGACGACGAGACCTGCGGGCGCCGAGCCCCCGCTCACTCCTCGTCGTCCCACTCGTCCTCGAGGTCTTCCTCGTCCTCGCGCGGCTTCTTGTAGGGGTCGGCCTCGCCGGCGTAGGTCGCCCCGCGGGAGGCGGCGACGGCCTCGTCCTGCGCCTTGGCGCGGGCGAGCACGTCGTCGAGGTGGCGGGCCGTCTCCGGCAGCGCGTCGTGGATGAACTCCAGGGTCGGCGCGGTGCGGGTGCCGAGCTGCTTGGCGACCTCGGAGCGGATCAGTCCCTTGGCCGACTCCAGCGCCGCGGCGGTGCCGGCCAGCTCGGCCTCCGAGTCGGCGCCGAGCACCGTGTAGAAGATCGTCGCCTGCTGGCTGTCACCGGTCACGCGCACGTCGGTGACGGTCACGAACCCGATGCGCGGATCCTTGATCCGCCGCTCCAGCATCTGCGCCACGATGACCTTGATCCGGTCAGCGATCCGGCGAACCCGTGGGCTACTCATGTTCACACTCTTTCAGATAATCGAAGCAAATCGAGACGTTGGCCGGGCCGCGACTGCGACCCGGCCAACGTCAGAGGCTGATTCAGCCCCTCGGAATCTCCACCATCTCGAAGGCTTCGATGACGTCGCCTTCCTTGATGTCCTGGAAGTTCTTCAGGACCAGACCGCACTCGAAGCCCTCGCGGACCTCTGCGGCGTCGTCCTTCTCGCGGCGCAGCGAGGCGAGGTCGAGGTTGTCGGCCGCCACGGCGCCGTCACGCAGGACGCGAACCTTGGCGTTGCGGCGGATGAGGCCCTCGGTGACCATACAACCGGCGATGTTGCCCGCCTTCGACGAGCGGAAGATCGCGCGGATCTCCGCCTTGCCGAGGGTGCGCTCCTCGTACTCCGGCTTGAGCATGCCCTTGAGGGCCGCCTCGATCTCCTCGATCGCCTGGTAGATGACCGAGTAGTAGCGGATCTCGACACCCTCGCGGTCGGCCATCTCGGTCGCCTTGCCCTGCGGGCGGACGTTGAACCCGATGATGATCGCGTCGGAGGCAGCCGCCAGGTCGACGTTGGTCTCGGTGATCGCACCGACACCGCGGTCGATGACCCGGATGCCGACCTCGTCGCCGACGTCGATCTTGGCCAGCGCGTCCTCGAGCGCCTCGACCGAACCGGACACGTCGCCCTTGAGGATGAGGTTGAGCTCCTGGCTCTCGCCCTTCTCCATGGAGGCCATGAAGTCCTCCAGCGTGCGGCGTACGCGGCGCTTGGCCTGCTGCGCGGCACGCTCGCGTGCCTCGCGCTTCTCGGCGATCTGGCGAGCCATCCGGTCGTCCTCGACGACCAGGAAGCTCTGACCCGCACCCGGCACCGCCGAGAGACCCAGCACCATCGCCGGACGCGACGGGGTCGCCTCGGTGATCTCGTGGCCGTACTCGTCGATCATCGCGCGGACACGGCCGTGGGCCGGGCCGGCGACGATGGACTCACCCACGCGCAGCGTGCCGCGCTGGACCAGGATGGTCGCGACCGGGCCGCGGCCACGGTCGAGGTGAGCCTCGATGACGATGCCCTGCGCGTCCTGGCTGGCGTTGGCCTGCAGGTCGAGCGAGGCGTCGGCGGTCAGCACGACGGCCTCCAGGAGGCCCTCGATGTTGATCCGCGACTTCGCCGAGATCTCGACGAACATGGTGTCGCCGCCGTACTCCTCGGGGATGACGCCGTACTCCGTCAGCTGACCACGGATCTTGGTCGGGTCGGCCTCGGGCTTGTCGATCTTGTTGATCGCGACCACGATCGGGACACCGGCCGCCTTGGCGTGGTTGAGCGCCTCGATGGTCTGCGGCATCACACCGTCATCGGCAGCGACCACGAGGACCGCGAGGTCCGAGGACTGCGAGCCACGGGCACGCATGGCGGTGAACGCCTCGTGACCCGGGGTGTCGATGAAGGTGATCTTGCGCTCTTCGCCGTCGACCTGGGTCGCGACCTGGTAGGCACCGATGTGCTGGGTGATGCCACCGGCCTCGCCCTCGATGACGTTGGCGTCACGGATGGCGTCGAGCAGCTTGGTCTTACCGTGGTCGACGTGACCCATGACGGTCACGACCGGCGGACGGACCGACCAGTCGGACTCGTCGCCCTCGTCGCCGAGCTCGATGTCGAAGGACTCCAGCAGCTCGCGGTCCTCGTCCTCGGGAGAGACGACCTGGACGACGTAGTTGAGCTCCTCACCGAGCAGCTCGAGGGTCTCGTCGTTGACGGACTCGGTCGCGGTGACCATCTCACCGAGGCCGAACAGCATCTGCACCAGCTGAGCCGGCTCGACGTTGATCTTCTCGGCGAAGTCGGTCAGCGAGGCGCCACGGGCGAGACGCACGGTCTCGCCGTTGCCCTTGCGTACGCGGATGCCACCGATCGTCGGGGCCTCCATGGCCTCGAACTCCTGGCGACGCGCCCGCTTCGACTTCCGACCACGACGCGAGGGACCACCCGGGCGACCGAAGGCACCCTGGGTCGTGCCGCGACCGCCGGGACGACCGCCACCGGGACGACCGCCGAAGCCGCCGCCACCGGGACGACCCGGAGCGCCGCCACCGGGACGCCCACCGGCACCCGGACGGCCACCGCCACCGGCGCGACCCGGGGCACCGCCACGGCCACCGCCGGGACCGCCACCGGGGCGGGCACCGAACGCGGCCGGGGACTTCGGCATCATCGCCGGGTTGGGACGCGGCATGCCGGGACGACCGCCACCGGCCTGACCACCCTCACGGGCGGCGGCGGGACGCGGCGGACGCTGGTCGTTGCCGGACTGGGAGCCGCCCTGGCCACCCTGGCCTCCACCCTGGCCGCCGGGGCGCGGACGCCCCATGCCCTGGTTGGAGGAGAACGGGTTGTTGCCCGGGCGCGGAGCGCCGGGCTTGCCGACCGGACGCGGGCCGGGACGGCCCGCACCACCGGAGTTGCCGCCGCGGGCCGCGGGGGCCTGCGGGCGAGCGCCCGGCTTCGGGGCACCCGGCTTGGGCGCACCCGGCTTCGGGGCGGCCTTCGGGCTGGGCTTGGGGGCGGCCGGAGCCGACGCCGCCGGAGCGGCAGGGGCCGACTCGGCCTTCTTGGCCGGGGGCTTCGGGCCGGGCTTGGGCGCGGCCGGCTTGCTGGCCGCGGGCGCCTCGGCAGGCTTCTCGGGCGCCTGCTCAGCAGGCTTGTCCGTGGCCTTCTTGGGGGCCGCGGGCTTCGGCTCTGCCGATCGGGGGCCAGGCTTCGGGCCGGGCTTGGGGGCGGGCTTCTCGTCCGTGGACGAGGAACCACCCTTGCCGCCGGCCTTCAGGCCGGGGCCGATCTCCTTGCGGAAACGCATCTCCGCGGGGAGCTCGACGGTCGAGCTCGCCGACTTGACGAACTCACCCATCTCCTTGAACTTCTCGAGAACGAACTTGCTCTCGACTCCGAACTCTTTGGCGAGCTCGTGGACTCGGGTCTTAGCCACGCTTCTCCTTCTGGCCACAGACCCAAATCCGGGTGAAGACTGTGACCACTAGTGGGTGTAGAACACGCTCATCGCGAAGTACTCATCGAGTGCTCATGAGCTTTTGCTCCAATTCCTGGTCAGTTGACCGTCGGCGACGATCGTGGGTGTCGGGCGCGTGTCGAGGTAGTCCTCAACCGGTGCGCTGGAAAGCCCGCCCTCGGCCCCTCTCCCTCGCGGGAACAGGGCCCGGGTGAACGCCTTCCGGCGCACCGCGAGTTCGTAGCACTCACGCGTGGGATGCACATGCGCCCCTCGCCCGGGTGCGGTGGCTGTCGGATCGGGCACCACGGCCGGCTGGCCGTCGCGGTCCGAGCCGGCGGTCACCCGCAACAACTCGCGCTTGGCAGCTCGCTTCCGGCAACCGACGCACGTACGGACGGGTCCGTGCTGCGTAGTTTCTTCGAGGCGTGCCACCGATCCTTAACACTACCGCTTCCATGGTTCGGTAGACGAAACCGGGGCGCAGGTCGTTTCTATTCCGTGACCCAGACTCCGTGTCGACTTCGCCCGGTCCCGACGCCGCATCATCGGGCCACGTCACAGCACCGCGGCGATCTCCGCCCACGCCAGCCGGCCGAGCTCGCGGTCGCCCTCCTCCGAACCGCCCCAGGCGAGCGTCGTGCTGAACGGGACGCCCGGTTCGCCGGGCAGCACGACCCGGTGGCCCGCCTCGGGGTGCGAGATCACGACCGTCTCCAGGTCGTGCGCCGTACGCCGCCTCCGGATCGTCTCCGCGAAGAGGACCGAGGGCCACACCTCATCGCCCCCGCCTGCGACCAGGACGACGTCACCGGCGATGCGCTCGACCAGGATGGTCGCGGCGGGCACGCGGTCGGCGTACTTCTCCAGTGTCGAGAGGTACGCCTCGCAGAACGACGGCAGCCCACCGCCAGCCTCCTTGACCGCGTCCTCGATCGCCTCGTCGTCGAAGGGTACGAACGGCACCTGCTCGCCGCGCAGCGTCCAGGAGGAGCGCTGCGGCCGCTCCTCGCTGAGCCCTGCCCAGGCGACGTACGTCGGGGAGAACCCGACCACGGCGTCGATCTCGGGATGCAGGGTGCCGAGCAGCAGCGCCGCCTGGGCGCCCCAGGAGGTGCCGAGCACGACCAGCCGCTCGTAGCGGGCGTGGAGGTCGGCGAGGACGTCGTCGAAGGTCTCCAGCGGCATCAGGCGTGCCTCGGCCGGCTGGCCGGGACCACCGAAGTAGCGCACCGAGGCCGCCGCGACGCCGTGCGCGGCGAGCACCCGGCACCGGTCGGTCTCGATCCGGCCCGAGGATCCCGACAGCACGAGCACGCCGGTGGTGGCGCCCTCCGGTTCCAGCAGGACGCCCTCGGGCCCGGTCAGAGTGGTCTCACGCACGCTCGCCATGGCAGTACGCTAACGAGCCGCGAGGCTCAGGCGACCGGGGTCTCCTCGTCGGAGCGGATGTCGATGCGCCAGCCGGTGAGCCGCGCGGCGAGACGGGCGTTCTGCCCCTCCTTGCCGATCGCCAGCGAGAGCTGGTAGTCGGGCACCACGACGCGGGCGGACTTGCTCGCCTCGTCGATGATCTCGACCGAGGAGACCCGGGCCGGCGAGAGCGCGGAGGCGACGAGCACCTTCGGGTCCTCGGACCAGTCCACGATGTCGATCTTCTCGCCCTGCAGCTCGGACATGACCTGGCGGACCCGCTGGCCCATCGGGCCGATGCAGGCGCCCTTGGCGTTCACTCCGGGGACGGTCGACTTGACCGCGATCTTGGTGCGGTGGCCGGCCTCGCGGGCGATCGCGGCGATCTCCACGGTGCCGTCGGCGATCTCGGGCACCTCGAAGGAGAAGAGCTTCTTGACCAGGTTGGGGTGGGAGCGCGAGAGGGTGATCTGCGGTCCGCGCATGCCCTTGCGCACCGACACGACGAGGGCCTTGATCCGGGTGCCGTGGCTGTAGTCCTCGCCAGGGACCCGCTCGGAGAGCGGGATGACGCCCTCGAGGCGGCCCAGGTCGACCAGCACGTCGTCGGGGTTGCGGCCCTGCTGGATGACGCCGGAGAGAATGTCGCCCTCCTTGCCGGAGAACTCACCGAACTTCACGTCGTCCTCGGCGTCGCGCAGCCGCTGCAGCACGATCTGCTTCGCGGTGGTCGCGGCGATCCGGCCGAACCCCTCGGGCGTGTCGTCGTACTCGCCGACGACGTTGCCCTCCTCGTCGATCTCGGCAGCCAGCACGCGTACGTGCCCGGTCTTGCGGTCCAGGTCGACCCGCGCCCTGGTCTGGGCGCCCTCGGTCTTGTGGTAGGCGGTCAGCAGACCCTGCTCGATCGCCTCGACGAGAACATCGAGCGAGATCTCGCGCTCCCGCTCCAGCATCCGCAGGATGCTCATATCGATGTCCATGGCCTACTCCCCCTCATCGATCCGCTTGAACTCGATCTGCACAAGCGCCTTCTTCACGTCTGCGTACGCCACATCGCGGCGCTTGCCGCTCACCTCGAGACTCGCCCGGTCCTCGTCGGACTCCTTGACGCGTCCGGTGAACGTCGAACCGTCCTTCACGGTGACCTTGACCAGGCGGCCCTTGTTGCGGCGCCAGTGGCGCGGCAGGGTCAGCGGCCGGTCGACGCCAGGAGAGGTCACCTCGAGCGTGTAGGGCTGCTCGCCCATCACGTCGGAGTCGTCGAGGACCCGGTTGACCTCACGGGTCGCCTCGGTGACCTCCTCGTGGGTGATCCCGCCGTCCTTGTCGACGGCGATGCGCAGGATCCGGCGTTTGCCGGCAGGCGTGATCTCCACGGCCTCGATGTCGAGGCCCAGGGCCAGGAGCGGGTCCACGAGGGCCTTCTCGATGGCACTCGCGATCGCGTCCTTCCGGTCAGCACCCAACGCGATCTCCCCCTGCATCCTGTTGTCTGTTCCTGTTGTACGGGCCTCCGAGCACCCGGCACCGCTGATGACACCATACCCGTACGCCGCGGGTGGCCCGAACGGAGCGCGGCTGTGATGGAAAGCCGCTGACGCGACTTCCGCCGGGTGTGGTTAGGGTTCCTCACGTGACCAGCGCACGTGCCCTTCGGATGCTCTCGCGGCGCACCGCTGTCGGTGCCGCCGTGGTCGCCCCGCTGGCCGCCTCGGCGTGTTCGGCCTCGGAGGTGCTGGATCCTGTCAAAGCACCTCCCCCGAGCACTCCCCCGGCCCCCGCGAACCCCGACCAGAGTGTGATCGACGCCACCGTCGCGGCGATCCTCGGCGCCGACGAGGGCGCCCCGGCGGCGTTCGTGCAGCTGCACGGGGTGCACATCGAGGCGCTGGCGCCGACGAAGGGCGTCACCGCGGCCGCTGCCGACGGCGGCTGGCAGCAGCGCCAGGTCGCGCTGGTCACCGCGCTCACCACCGCCGCGGGCCGCGCGGTCGACCCACAGCTGGTCACGTTGCTCGCCTCGGCCGCCGCCGGCCAGCAGCAGCTCCTCCGAGCACGGGGGCTGGCATGACGACCGCCGACTCGGCCTCCACCGAGGCGGTGCAGGCCGCACTCGCCGTGGAGCACTCCGCAATCTACGTCCTGGGCTCGCTGGGCGGGCTCACCTCGTCATCGGCGGCGCCGGCCCTCGCCCAGGCGCTCACCGAGGCCTATGACGAGCACGTGCGTGCCCGCGAGGCGCTGGCCACGCACGTGGTGGCCGCCGGGATCGAGCCGGTCGCGCCCTCGGCGGTCTACGACCTGCCCGGCGGGATCGGGACTGAGAAGGGGGTCGGCGCCGCGGCGCTGCGCCTGGAGCGCGACACCACCGCGACCTACCTCTCGCTGGCGCCGAAGGCGACCGGCTCCGACCGGACGCTGCTCATCCAGCTGCTCTGTCGCACCGCGGCCCGCCAGCTCGACCTCGGCGGCAAGCCGACCGCGTTCCCCGGCACCTGAGCGCTCTTCTCACCTGACCGGGCTCACAAGCCGAGATGGCCCGCGAACCGTCCGGCGCGGGAGACTCCCGAGATGTCTCCCGAGACCGGGCGGCTCGCGGGCCAGGTGAGGCCTGGACACGAGGCCTGAGAGGCCGCCCGGAGGCGGTATCTCTCTTGCAGAAGTATGCAATCCCCGCTCAGACTGGCCCAGACCCGCAAAAGCGCATTGCAAGAACTTGCAACTTTTCTCGGGCTCATTCCCAGGAGCGAACGATCTGGTGTATGTCGCTCAGTCGCTGTGCGACGGCGTCCGGTGAGCCCTCGCTGTGGCCCAGCTGGCTGCTCGGGATGTTGCTGTGCGGGATGTGGATCGCCCGCAGACCGGCTCTCTGAGCACCGTACACATCATCGAAGAGCCTGTCTCCCACGTAGACGCATCGAGACGGATCCGAGACCTCCACCGCCTCCATCGCCGCATGGAACGCCTCCTCGGCCGGCTTCGTCCAGGGAACCTCGGAGGTGTAGACGTCACCGTCGATCAGGTCGACCACCCCGTCGCGCTCGAAGAACCCGCGGTGCCACGCGCGCGGCCAGATGGTGTTGGACAGCACCCCGACGCGTACGCCGTCGGCGCGGAGCGCCTCCCACAGGGGCGCGACCTCCGGGTCGGTGAGCGTGTGCGGCTCCCAGAACTCGTAGTAGGCGTCGAGCAGGTCCGGGTCGTGCTCGAGCCCGGCCTCGGTGAAGAGGTCGCCGATGCCGGAGCTCTGCTGGTGGTCGCGGCTCCGCGCCCAGATCGTGTCGCCGGCCTCCTTGAGCCTGGTCGCGTTGACCGGGTGGTCCTCCTCGCCCGCGTCCCTCACCGCCTGGGCCAGCGCCAGCGACTCCGCATGGAAGTCGATGTCGTGCCACTTCGTCAGCGTGCCGCCCCAGTCGAAGATCACCGCGTCGATCGCCATGCGCCCGACTCTAGTGGCGGCTCGACGGGGGCGCGGTCACATGTGGCCGGTCTCGACGAGCGAGCGGTGCCAGGAGAGCGCCTCGTCGAGCAGGTGCGGGGTGTGCATCGCGTCCGGGCGGGCGCGCTGGGCCCGCTCGAAGTAGTCGGTGAGCCGGTCGCGGTAGTCCGGGTGCGCGCAGTTCTCGATGATCCGCCGCGCCCGCGCCCGGGGCGAGAGGCCGCGGAGGTCCGCGATCCCCTGCTCGGTGATCAGCACCTGCACGTCGTGCTCGGAGTGGTCGACGTGGCTGGCGAACGGGACGATCGAGGAGATCGCGCCGTCCTTGGCGGTCGAGGGCGAGACGAAGAAGTTGAGGTAGGCGTTGCGGGCGAAGTCGCCCGAGCCGCCGATGCCGTTGACGATCGAGGAGCCGGCGACGTGGGTGGAGTTCACGTTGCCGTAGATGTCGGCCTCGACCATCCCGTTGATCGCGATCAGGCCGAGCCGCCGGACCAGCTCGGGGTGGTTGGAGATCTCCTGCGGGCGCAGCAGGATCCGGCCCTTGTAGTGGTGGACGTCGTCGTTGAACCGCCGCGCACCCGCCTCGGAGAGCCCGAAGGAGGTCGCGGAGACGCCGATCAGCTTGCCCGAGTCGAGCAGGTCGAGGAGCCCGTCCTGGATGGTCTCGGTGTAGGCCGTCAGGTGCTCGAACTCGGCCTCCTGGAGGCCGATGAGCACGGCGTTGGCGATGTTGCCGACGCCGGCCTGGAGCGGCAGCAGGCTGGGGTGCAGCCGGTCGTGGCGTACCTCGTGACGGAGGAAGTCGACGAGCAGGTCCGCCATCGCGCGGCAGTCCTCGTCGACTGCCTTCAGCGGCGAGTTGCGGTCGGGCTGGTCGGTCTCGACGACGGCGACCACCTTCTCGGGGTCGACGCGCAGGTAGGGGTCGCCGATGCGCTGCATCGGCGTGGTCAGCTGGATCGGCGCCCGCTGCGGCGGCAGCCGGGTGCCGTAGTAGATGTCGTGGAAGCCCTCGAACCCGCGCGGCTGCCAGCTGTTGACCTCCAGGATCACCCGGTCGGCGTTCTCCAGCCAGGTCTTGTTGTTGCCGACGCTGGAGCTGGGGACCAGCAGGCCGTTGGGGAGGATCGCGGCCACCTCGACCACGGCAACGTCGAGGTCTCCGTAGAAGCCGAACCAGCTGTGCTGCGCGACGTGCGAGAGGTGCACGTCGATGTATTCGACCTCGCCCGAGTTGATCTGCTGCCGCAGCGCCGGGTCACCGTTGTAGGGCAACCGCTTGGAGAACCCGTGGGCATCGGCCAGGACGCCGTCGACGTCGGGCGCCGTCGAGGCCCCGGTCCACGCCTGGACCCGGAACTCCTCCCCCGCCTCGTGCGCCGCCCGCATCCGCTCCGCCAGCGCTCCTGGCACCGCCTTCGGGTGGCCGGCCCCGGTGAACCCGGAGAAGCCCACGGACTCCCCGTGGCGGATCAGCTCGGCCGCCTCCGCGGCGCTGCGTACTCTCCCGGCGAGCGTGTGGTCGAGAATCCTGTCCCCCGTCATGGGGTCGATCTTGCCTCATCCGGGGGTGTGGGATACCCGGTCGACCGGGTATTCATGGACTTGACGGGCACTGGAACACCCGTCAAGTCCACACAGTGCCCGTCCAGTTCCCGTTATGTCAGCCCGCGACGACCTCGGTGAGGTGACCGACGGCGTCGGCGAGAGCGACCTCGGTGCGCTCGCCGCTGTGGCGGTCCTTGACCTCGACCTTGCCCTCGACCAGGCCCTTGCCGACGGTGACGATGGTCGGTACGCCGATCAGCTCGGCGTCCTTGAACTTCACGCCGGGCGAGACCTTGGGGCGGTCGTCGTAGAGCACGTCGATGCCGGCGGCCTCGAGCTCCTCGGCGAGCTTCGCGGCTGCCTCGAAGACCGCGGAGTCCTTGCCCGTGGCGACCAGGTGGATGTCGTACGGAGCGACGTTGCGGGGCCAGGCGAGGCCCAGGTCGTCGTTGTTGTACTCCGCGACCGCGGCGACGGCGCGGGTCACGCCGACGCCGTAGGAACCCATGGTGACGGTGACGAGCTTGCCGTTCTCGTCGAGCACCTTCAGGTCCAGCGCGTCGGCGAACTTGCGACCGAGCGCGAAGACGTGACCCATCTCCATGCCGCGCGCCGCGGTCAGCTCGCCGTCGCCGTTGGGGCACGGGTCACCGGGGCGGACCTCAGCCGCCTCGATCACGCCGTCAGCGCTGAAGTCGCGGCCGGCGACCAGGTCGATCGAGTGCTGACCTGCGACGTTGGCGCCGGAGACCCAGCGGCTGCCCTCGACGACGCGAGGGTCGACGAGGTAGCGGATGCCGGTCTTCGACTCCTCCCCGAGCACCTCCGGACCGATGTAGCCCCGGACCAGGTCGGGGTGGCTCTTGAGGGTCGCCTCGTCCATGGGCTCGAACTCACCCGGGTAGAGCGCGGCCTCGAGACGCTTGGCGTCGACCTCGCGATCGCCGGGGACACCGATGGCGAGCCGCTCCTGCCGACCATCGGGGTAGGTGACCACACCGAGCACGTTCTTGAGCGTGTCGGCGCCGGTCCACTGCCGGTCCTCGCGGGGGAAATGGGCGTTCAGGTGCGCGACCAGGGTGTCGATGGTGGGCGTGTCGGGGGTGTCCTCCGCGTGCGCGGCGGGCGCGTCGTCGTACGGCAGGGCCTCGGGTACGGGGACGTGGACCGCCTCGACGTTGGCGGCGTAGCCGCAGGCCTTGCACTCGACGTAGGTGTCCTCGCCGACGTCGGTCTTCGCGAGGAACTCCTCCGACGCCGAGCCGCCCATCGCACCGGAGTGCGCGGACACGATGACGTACTCGAACCCGAGCCGGTCGAAGATCTTCACGTAGGCCGCGCGGTGGGCGGCGTAGGACTTCTCCAGCCCCTCGTCGGTCACGTCGAACGAGTAGGAGTCCTTCATGATGAACTCGCGCCCGCGCAGCAGCCCGGCGCGGGGACGCGCCTCGTCGCGGTACTTCGTCTGGATCTGGTAGATCGACAGCGGCAGGTCCTTGTAGGAGCCGTAGAGGTCCTTGACCAGGAGGGTGAACATCTCCTCGTGCGTCGGGCCGAGGAGGTAGTCGTCGCCCTTGCGGTCCTTGAGCCGGAAGATGCCGTCGCCGTACTCCGTCCAGCGGCCGGTCGCCTCGTAGGGCTCGCGGGGCAGCAGAGCCGGGAAGTGCACCTCCTGGGAGCCGATCGCGGCCATCTCCTCGCGGATGATGCCCTCGACCTTGCCGAGGACGCGCAGACCCAGCGGCAGCCACGAGTAGATTCCCGGAGCGGCGCGGCGGATGTAGCCGGCACGGACAAGCAGCTTGTGGCTCGCGACCTCGGCGTCGGCGGGGTCCTCACGAAGAGTCCGCACGAACAGGGTCGACATACGGGCGATCATGCGGGCAAGCGTACGGCTCGCAGGACCGCTGCCGCGAACCGGTTGGAATTGTCGTTGCAACCGGTTCGGAGCCCGGCGCATCTTCACTTTCATGAGAGTTATCCGAATCCCGGCACTGGCCACGGCCATCCTTGCTGCTCTCATGCTGTCGGGGACGCTCCTGTCCCCGGCTTCTGCGGTTGCTCCCACCGTTGACGTCCGCCCCCTCCCCCTGCCGGTCGGCGAGCCGCCGACCATTCCCTACCTGGACCGGCCCACGGACGCGACGGTGGCCGTGGTCGACCCGACGACCGGAACGAGTACGCCGGTGCAACATGTCGGAGACGACCTCGACTACTTCGAGCTCCTGGGCCGCTCGGGCAGCGGCTTCGTGCTGCGGGTCCGCAACCGCAACATCGATCAGATCGTCCGGGTGCAGCCCGATGTCCCACAGAAGTCCCTCACGGACATGTACTACGCGGACACCGCCAGGTTGTCCGCCGACGGCCGCTACCTGCTCAAGACGCAGACCTTGAGCAGCGGCGCGATCCAGGCCCAGGTACGCAGCGCCACCACCGGCGCGGTCGTCGCGCGCCACACGTTCAAGAAAGCCACCAAGCCTGATCCGATCGATGTCAGCGGCACCCGCGTGCTCGTGGGTGGCTACAACGCCCCGCGCACGATGATGTGGGACTGGAAGGCCGGCACGGTCAAGACGATCGCCTCTCGCGCAGCGTACGCAGGCGGCTTCGCCCTCGACAGGCTGGCGACCCACACCAAGGACCCGTCGGCCGACGACGCCTGCTCGGTGGTCTCCACACTCACCGCTCCGGGCAAGACGCTGTGGCGCGGCTGCCTCGAGTCCGTGGCGTCTTTCTCACCCGACGGTGCCCGCTTCGCAACCGAGGCGATCGACCACGAGACGAAGAACGTGGTCCGCCGCCGCAGTCTCCGCGGCACGCTGCTGACCACCTACCGCAACCCCGACAAGGTGTGGATGCACGCGTGGGAGACCAACACCCGGATCCTGGTCCGGTCCTACCCGGCTGACGGGAGCGACGCCTGGCTGGTGCGCTGCGAGGTCGACGACTGCGAACGCGCAGCGCGGACGTACGACTGAGTCAGAACATCGCCAGATCAGAACATGATGGTGGAGAAGCGGGCCGTCTCGAGGAAGCCGGCCCGCTCGTAGGCGCGACGGGCGGAGGTGTTCCACTCGTTGACGTACAGCGAGACGCGCGGGGCGATCTCCTCGCGCACGATGTCGCAGACCGCCGCCATCCCACGGGCGGCCAGCCCCTCGCCACGGCGATGGGCCGGCACCCAGACCCCCTGGATCTGAGCCGCCTCGGGGGTCGCGCAGGCGACCTCGGCCTTGAAGACGACCTCGCCGTCCTCGATCCGCGCGAAGGACCAGCCGCGCGAGATCAGCTGGAGCACCCGGGCCCGGTAGAGGTCGCGGCCGCCGCCGGTCTCCGGCGAGATGCCGACCTCCTCGGTGTACATCGCCACGCAGGCCGGATAGAGGGTCTCCATGTCGGCGCGGACGGTGCGGCGTACGAAGGGGTCGGGCTCGACCAGGCTCTCCAGCTGCTGCTCGAGGTGGGGCTGCTCCCAGCGCTGGTCGCGCGGGGCGCCCCAGGCGTCGCCGATCGCGCCCCACATGGAGCGCACCGCCGGCTGGCGTCCGACGATCGTCGAGACGGTGCGTACGCGGTTGCGGGCTCGCTCGCCGAAAGCCTGCGCGTCCTCCTCGGTGGCCTGGATCGGGACCAGGTTGGCGCCGACGTGACAGGCGGCGACCAGGTCGCCACCGTCCCAGCGCCCCCAGATCTCGCCGCCGAGCCAGCGCGGCTCGAGGTTGGTGGTGCGGGCGCGGTATTCGGCGAACACGTTGACGACCGGATCGAGCGCGGTCAGCTCGAGGAACGCGCTGAGATCCCCCGCATGCAGCGGGCGGATCCCCTGGCGCGTGGTGAGCATGTCATCGAGCCTAGGGCCATTCCGGTTGAACGTCGCCCTGCGGCTCGCTGGGCGGATCCACTTGCGTCTCGCGCCATTGGTGTCCGGCAGGTCCCGCCCGTCAGTATTCGCCACCGTCTGCGACCAGACACTGGCCGTTGATCGCCGCTGCCGCCTCGGAGACGAGGAACACGCAGAACTCGGCGACCGCGTCCGCGGTGACGAACCGGTGACCGGGGATGCGCGCGGCGCGGTAGGCGATGTACTGGTCGACCGTCATCCCCTCCTTGCGGGCGTGCTTGACGAACACCTGCCGCGAGGACTCGCTCCACATCACGCCGGGGGCGACCACGTTGGCCCGCACCAGCCCCTCCTCCTCCTGGGCGATGGCCTGCGCGAGACCGGTGAGGGCGTGCTTGGAGGCGCCGTAGGCCGCCCGGCGGGCGGGGGTGCGGATGCCGAAGGTGGAGCTGACAAGCACCAGCGCGCCGCTGCCGCCGGTGCGCAGCTTGGGCAGCGCGATCGCCGCCGTCTGCCAGGCCGCGGTGAGGTTCACGTCGATGGTCAGCCGCCACTCGGTCGGGTCGGCCTCCGCCACGGTGTCCGGGCTCGGGTTGATCCCGGCGCAGTTGATGAGGCCGGAGAGGCTCTCGAACTCGTCGAGCGTCTCGCGCAGCGCACCGAGCCCCTCCTGCGTGGTCAGGTCACCCTCGACCTGCGCGACCGCGCCGGTCTCGTCGGCGAGGTAGGCCAGCTCGGTGACCCTGCTGTAGGCGTGCAGGATCGCGGGTGTGCCGCTCGCCTGGAGCTTGCGCGCGATCGCGCTCCCGAGGCCGCTCGTCGCCCCTAGGACGAGCACTGGTGCCAGTTCACCCATGACGCTCCTTGACCCGTCTGATCGCCTCCGCGACCACCTCCTGGTGGTCGCTGGACAGCCCGGTCAGCCCCTCGAGATGGCTCACGCAAGAGATATCACCCATCTGCCCCAGCCGGTATGCGGTAATCGGAATTGCCGGGGCCAGGACCGGGTTGTGGAGCCGCGCGAGCAGCGCCTGGGTGATGTCCGCGCCCCAGCCGAGCACGTCGCGCTCGCGAGCGATGGCCTGCGGATCCTCCTCGCGACGCATGATGTCGAGGTACTTGTCGACGGGGGTCCGGCCCTTGATCAGGAGCTGGAAGATGGCCGCCTTGCGGAGGAAGACCGAGCGGAAGGCCTCCAGGACGAACTCCAGCTCGTCCCAGTAGCGCTCCGGCGCCCGGTCGAGCAGCTCGGCGTAGTCGCTGCGCTCCTCGGTCAGGTAGAGGCAGATGAGACGGTCCATCCAGGAGAGGCTCTCGCGCACGCTCAGCGCCGCGACGGTGTCCAGGTCGCCTGGCTTGAAGCCCGACTTCAAGAAGCTGGTCACCAGCGGGCCCATGTGCATGTCGGCGAACCTGGCACCGTCCAGCGCCATGCCGCGCCCGTCGCGGAGCCGGTCCCGGATGCCGTACGCCACGAAGTACTGGTAGAAGGTCTCGTGGGTGAACTCGGCGGACTCGACCGAGTCGCCACCGCGGCGGCTGACCCCGAAGATCTCGGCGTGGTCGAGCAGGTCGGCGATCCACTCGTAGGTCAGGAAGTCGCGCTTGCGGGTGATGTCCAGGTCGCGCTGGAGGTTGGCGAAGAGCCACTCCGAGACCCGCGAGACCGGGATCAGGTCCTTGGTCTGCGGCACCGGCTCGTCCATGCCGACGAACAGGTCCCAGGCGATGTCGCGGTAGGTCTCGAAACGCACCTTGCTGGGGATGCGGGAGCCCTTGCGGTCCCACGGCTGGCCGCACACGTGCCGCAGGTAGACCGTGTAGGCGTCCCACTGCGTACGCGGCGCCGGCTCGCCCTCCTGGATCGTGGAGTAGAGCTGGCGCAGCACCATCGGCGTGGCCAGCATCAGCCCTCCGACACGTTCCATCTCGGTCGCCAGGTTGCGCATCCGGTCGTCGTCGCGCTCGTCCCCGAGCGCCTTCAGCTCCTCGGAGGAGATCGGGTCGACGCGTACGACGACCGGCGAGACGACCCCGAGATCCTCCATCCGCGTCGGGCTGCGCAGCTGCTCGGCGAGCTCGTCGCGCACCGTTTGCAGGTTGCGCTTGCTGATGACGATGAACCGGCCGCCACGGCCCAGACCGGAGCGCAGCTCGCTGAGGTCGGGACGGGTCACCCCGTGCTCCTCCGCGGTGGAGGAGACCAGGTCGAAGTCGTCGATCACCGTCGGGGACGCGTTCTCGGAGAGCACGAGCTCGTCGAAGTCGACCTGGCCGTCACGCAGGCTCAGGTAGGTGACCTGGTCGTGGGCATCGGCCCAGTCCTTGACCTCGACGGTCTTGCCGGCGCCCGAGGACCCGGTGATGAAGAAGAGGTTGGAGTCGGAGTGCTCGAGCCAGCGGTCGAGCGCCTCGCTCAACCGGATCTTGGTGTCGCCGGTGTCCATGCCGCGGAGCACGGTCACCCGCGCTCTCGGGAAGCTGAACCGGGACCCGTTCGACGCCGCCCCGACCTCGGGAGGGGCAGGGGGCTCGGCCGGCGGCTCACCCTCCTCGCGGCTGGCGTAGGCCTTCCACCACTTCCGCTGCCAGATGTCGATGTTCTTGCGGGTCCACGCGCCACGCTCGGGGACGTCCAGGGTGCGGGGCGCGCAGCCGCGCACGACCCGGATGAGGTCCTCCAGCGCCATCAGGTTGGAGCCGTGGGTGAGGCGGTAGAAGGTGCTGCGCGACATGCTGACACCGACGCCTCCGTCGGCGCGACCGGTGACCTTCTTGACCCACGCACGCAGCTCGGAGTTGAACTGCTCTGGAGAGAGCGCTTCGTCGGGCATTGTCCCTCGCCGAGTCGATCTGGCCGCGGGCTGCGAGTATCTCGCAGCCGTCCCAGCTCTGTCCCAGAAACGTCCCAGAAACGTCGGGACTGTCTTTACTCCGTCCCCACTCCCACCCGCCCTCTGGCGAGTCCGCTGCGACCTCCGCCACCTTGGAGACGTCCCACTGGGGACAGCGCCGGCCGGCCCTCCCGGGCCCCATCGCTGAAGGAGATGACGAGAATGAGGAACCACAAGTTCAGCATCGCCACCTTCGCCGTCACGCTGCTCGTCGTGTTCGGCTTCAACCAGCTGCTCAGCGCCGAGCCGCCCACGTGCCAGGCATCCGCCGGCACCTCGTACGTGTCCGTCCTCGCCACGGAAGGAGCGCTGTCATGATCGGCGACTTCCTCCGACCCGGAGACACCGTCCGGGCCCGTGGCGGCACCCGCTCCGGCAAACGCGGCGTCGTGGTCGCCACCGCCGGGGGCCGTGCCAAGGTCCGCTTCAACGGCAGCGGCGGCACCCGCTGGATCCGCAACGGACACCTCAGCTCCACCGGACGCGACTCGACCGCCTGGATCCTTCCGGTCAAGGCCGCACTCATCCTGTTCCTGGTCGTGCCGGGGATCCGGTTCGTCGCGGTCCACCTGTGGACCCACGGCGGCCTGGACGGGCTCCCGGCAGCCCTCGGCACCCAGATGGGTGAGGCCGCCGTCGCCTGGGGCCAGCTGATCACGAACGATCCGATCGGAGCACTGCTCCATCTCGGCTTCCTCGGCGTGGTCTCCAGGCTGATGCACTGGTGAGACCACGACACGGTCTTCGAGACGTACGCAGGGGGCGTCTCGAAGCGGGCGGAGCCGAAGGCCGCCGGCACCGCTTCGTCTGGAGCCCGGTCCGACTGTGACGGACCGGGCTCTCTGCGTCGCCGGGGCCGACGACTTCTCCCGAAACGGGCGCTCGGGCGGGAGCGCGACGATACATTTGCAGGGTTCCTGGTGGACTCGATCGGGACTCATCCGGGACTCCAGTGTGAACAGGCCACGCTTGAGGAGGGACGAGATGGCCCTCGAACCCGACGACAGCCCCGCCGCCCTCAACCGCGACCTCCGCGCCTGGGTGAAGAACTGGACCGGCAAGGGCATCGGGCAGGTCGCCCTCGGCGCCAACATCAGCAACAGCCGGGCCTACGCAGCCACCGCCAACACGAACCTCGTCCCCCGCGACCTGCTCCTGGGCATCGTGCGCGCCGCGGTGCCGCCCACCTACGACCTCGAGGAGCGCACCCGCTGGATACTTCGGTGGTCCCGTGAGTGGGAGCGGCGCTGGGAGATCGCCGAGGCCACGACCCGAGGCACCAGCCTGAAGCCGCCACCACCACCCGAGCCCGCGCTGGAGCGCTCGTCGCAGCCCCCGCAGCAGCCCAACGCGGTGGTGCGGCTCGATCCCGAGATCGCCCTTCCCGCTCTGGAGCGGATCACCGACAAGGCCATCCGGAGGATCACCTCCAAGCACGTCTACGTCGCCAAGCAGCCGCTCCCGGTCGGTTATCACAACCGTGACCCGATCACCGTCTACATCGACCTGCACTCCGCATCCTGCTCCCCGCGACACCGGGAGGACCTCGCCCAGTTCCTCGCCGCCCGCGTACGCCGCGCCGTCGGTGGCCTCGACCCCGACCGCACGGTCATCGCAACAGCCCGCGAGGGCAACATCCTGGTGGGCAGCCGGGTCGCCGAGCTGTGCGGCGTCCCGTTTCTGATGGTGCGCACCACCGCTCGCCCGCCCCGCTTCGGCTACCCCATCGAGCGCAACGCCGGCGACGAGGTCGAGGCCGTCATCGTCGACGACATCGTGATGAGCACCCTGGTCCCGAGGGTCGCCGACCTGCTACGCGTCCACGAGGGCATCACGGTCACTCGATGCTTCAGCATCTTCGACCGTGCCGATCTCGGGACCGTGGACCGATGGGAGGGAAACGAGATCACCCTCGACTCCGCGTTCCCGATCGACGATGATCTGGTGACAACACTCGCGAACCTCGCCGACCACCACACCTGAGCGGCCTCGAAAATTCTTCCGAGCAACACGTCAGAACGGCGGCGGATCGAATCCCTACCGGGATACCTTTCGTCGTGGTATGGAGCCCAGCGCCCCAGGCCATCCTGCTGGCTTGCTTCCTGACCTCTTCTAGAAGGCCTTCCGGTGACCGACGTCGAGATGGTGGTCAACCTCCATGTGACCGAGCGGTGCAACTATCGATGCACCTACTGCTTCGGTCAGTGGGGTGTGCTCGAAAAGCCGAACGCAGAGAAGAGCGCCTGGGCCGACACCGATACGGCGCACCGCATCATGCAGGAGCTCGCCGAGAAGTTCCGTAGCGACCGCGGGGCCAACAGCTCCGTGCGATTCAACTTCGTGGGTGGTGAACCCGCACTGTTGAAGAACATCGCCGACCTCGTCGAGTTCGCCAGGACGACCTTGCGGGCTCGCACTTCCTATGTCACCAACGGGCTCATGCTGAGGAGGTTCGACGCCGAGTGGACCGCCGCCAACATCGACATCCTCGGGATCAGCATCGACTCCTCCCTCCGAGAGACCAATCGCGAGATCGGTCGGGTGATCCGCAGCGGCAGGGTCTTCGATCTCGCCGACGCCGGCCGACGGGTCCAGGCCGTCCGCAAGGCGGCCGACCGGCTGGGGGTCCGGCATCCGGAGATCAAGGTGAACACCGTCGTCAGCGACCTGAACCACCGAGAGAACTTCGACGCCGTCTTGGCCACGATCAGGCCGGACAGATGGAAGATCTTGAAGATGCTGCCGGTCTACTCCGCGAAGACGGCGATCAGCGACGAGGAGTTCCGCAGCTTCGCCAAACGACACCGGAAGTTCGTGCGCAAGCGGCCTGGCTTCAAGGGCGTGCTGATCACGACCGAGGACAACGACGAGATGACCGGGTCGTACGCGATGGTCGACCCGCTCGCCCGGTTCTTCTGGTACGACGAGCTGCCGGAAAGCGGTTACCGCTACTCCGCCCCGATGACCGAGGTCTCCGCCGAGGATGCCTGGGCGGTCGCCGGTGTCCACTGGGACGAGCAGAAGTTCGGTGCGCGCTACACCGAGCTGATGGGCGGCCTCGAGCACGTGGAGCCCGAGGCCGGTCAGCTGATCGCGATCAGCTGACGGAGACCGACGCCCCGCCGCCCTCGACAGGCTCCATGCCCTCGGCGATCTTCATCGCCTCTTCGATGAGGGTCTCGACGATGGCCGCCTCGGGGACGGTCTTGATGACCTCACCCTTGACGAAGATCTGGCCCTTGCCGTTGCCGGAGGCGACACCGAGGTCGGCCTCGCGGGCCTCGCCGGGGCCGTTGACGACACAGCCCATGACCGCGACGCGCAGCGGGACCTCGAGGCCGTCGAGGCCGGCGGTGACCTCGTCGGCGAGCTTGTAGACGTCGACCTGCGCCCGGCCGCAGCTGGGGCAGGAGACGATCTCGAGGCGGCGCGGCCGGAGGTTGAGCGACTCCAGGATCTGCAGGCCGACCTTGACCTCCTCGACCGGCGGGGCGGAGAGCGAGACCCGGATGGTGTCGCCGATGCCCTTGGACAGCAGCGACCCGAAGGCCACCGAGGACTTGATCGTGCCCTGGAAGGCGGGGCCGGCCTCGGTGACGCCGAGGTGGAGCGGCCAGTCGCCGGACTCGGCGAGCAGCTCGTAGGCGCGCACCATCACGACCGGGTCGTTGTGCTTGACCGAGATCTTGAAGTCGTGGAAGCCGTGCTCCTCGAAGAGGCTCGCCTCCCACATCGCCGACTCGACCAGCGCCTCGGGGGTGGCCTTGCCGTACTTCTCCAGCAGCCGCTTGTCGAGCGAGCCGGCGTTGACGCCGATCCGGATGCTCGTGCCGTGGTCCTTGGCCGCGGCGGCGATCTCCTTGACCTGGTCGTCGAACTTGCGGATGTTGCCGGGGTTGACCCGGACGGCCGCGCAGCCCGCCTCGATGGCGGCGAAGACGTACTTCGGCTGGAAGTGGATGTCGGCGATCACCGGGATCTGCGACTTCTGCGCGATCGCCGGCAGGGCATCGGCGTCGTCCTGGCTCGGGCAGGCGACCCGGACGATGTCACAGCCCGACGCGGTCAGCTCGGCGATCTGCTGGAGGGTCGCGTTGACGTCGGAGGTCAGCGTCGTGGTCATCGACTGCACCGAGATGGGCGACTCGCTGCCGACGCCGACGGAGCCCACCTTGATCTGGCGGGTCTTGCGGCGAGGGGCGAGCACCGGAGCGGGTGCTTCCGGCATGCCGAGGCTGATCGGTGTGGGGATCGACGTCATGTCTTCGATTCTACGTGCGGGTCAGGCCTGGAGATGAAGCGGGACGACGAGGTCGGCGACGATGAGCACGACACCCATCACCAGCAGCGCCGAGGCCACGACGTACGCGATGGGCAGCAGCTTCGCCGGGTCGGCGTGACCCGGGTCGGGCCGCCGGAAGACCTTGGCGAAGGCCCGGCGGATGCCTTCCCACAGCGCGGTCGCGATGTGACCACCGTCGAGCGGCAGCAGCGGGACGAAGTTGAAGATGCCGATGAAGAGGTTGAAGCCGCCCACCAGGAACGCGAAGCTGGCGACCTTCTCACCGACGTCGAGGCCCTCGTGGGACGCGATCTCGCCGGCGATGCGACCGCCACCGACGATGCTGACCGGGCTGTCGGCCGAGCGCTCCTCGACACCGACGATGGCGAGCGCGACGTGCCAGACCTTGACCGGGAGCCGCAGCAGGGAGTGGACGGCGTTGCGGGCCATCGAGCCCATCTCCTGCAGCGCGTAGACCGGGCCCTCCTTGGTGGTCACCACGTGGGACTCGGGCGACATGCCGAAGAAGCCGACCTTCGCGGTCTCCGGGTCGGCGCTGGTGTCGTCGACGTCCTTGACCCGCTCCTGGACGACGGTCCGGGTGTGCAGCGTCATCCGCTCACCGTCGCGCTCGATGACGATGGTGGCCGCGCCGTCCATGTTGTCGCGGATGAGCTCCTGGGCCACCGGCCACGAGGTCAGCTCGGTGCCGTTGAAGGAGATCAGCTCGTCGCCGGGCTTCAGGCCGGCGTCGGCGGCGGGCGTCGGCCGGTCGGTGGGGCGGCAGTCGCGGCCCTGGTCCTCCCAGCTCAGCAGGCACTCCTGCAGGCTGGAGACGACCGGATGGCCCTTGTCGACGACGTTCTCGCGCACCCCGTAGATGCCGAAGACGCCCCAGAGCACGAAGAACGCGATGGCGATGTTCACCGTCGGGCCGCCAGCCATCACGATGACCTTCTTCCACCAGGCCATCTTGTAGAAGAGCCTGGGCTCGTCCTCGGGCCGGATCAGCTCCCACTCGGCCGAGCGGGCGTCGCTGATCAGCTGGGTGAACAGCCCGGTGTTGGACTTGCGCACCCGCAGCGCGCCGTCCTCGGTGCGCTCGCCCAGCTCCTCGGCGCCGGGCGGCAGCATGCCGACGATCTTGACGAAGCCGCCGAGCGGGATCGCCTTGAGTCCGTACTCCGTCTCGCCGACCTGCTTGGACCACACCGTCGGCCCGAAGCCGATGAAGTACTGCGTCACCTTCCCGCCGAACGCCTTCGCCGGGATCATGTGGCCGAGCTCGTGGAGCCCGATGGAGGCCAGGATCGCGAGGACGAAGCCGATCACGGCCAACGTGTAAAGCAGGTAGCTCACGGGCGGGTCTCCAGGATCCGAGCGGCTTCCTCGCGCGCCCAGGCGTCGGCGGCGAGCACATCCTCGACGGAGAGGGTGCCTTCCGAGCGTACGCCCTGATGGTGACCCATCACCTCCGCGATCGTGTCCACGATGCCGGTGAACGGGATGCGGCCCTCGTGGAAGGCGTCCACGCAGACCTCGTTGGCCGCGTTGTAGACGGCGGGGTGGGTTCCGGCGCGGGCGCCGGCCTCGCGGGCCAGTCGCACCGCAGGAAAGGCAGCGTCGTCGAGCGGCTCGAAGCGCCAGTCGGCGGCCTTGGTCCAGTCGATCGGGGTCTCGGCGTCGGGCACCCGCTCCGGCCAGGCCATCCCCATCGAGATCGGCACCAGCATCGTCGGCAGCCCGAGCTGGGCGACGACGGCACCGTCGGTGAACTCGACCATGGAGTGGATGTACTGCTGCGGGTGGACGACGACCTCGATCCGGTCGAAGGGTACGTCGAAGAGCAGGTGCGCCTCGATGACCTCGAGGCCCTTGTTGACGAGGGTGGCCGAGTTGGTCGTGATCACCCGCCCCATCGCGAAGTTGGGGTGCTTGAGCGCCTGCGCCGGGGTGACCTCGCCGAGCTCGTCACGGGAGCGGCCGCGGAACGGGCCGCCGGAGGCGGTGAGCACCAGCTTGCGTACCTCCTCGGCGCGGCCGGCCCGCAGGCTCTGCGCGATCGCGGAGTGCTCGGAGTCGACCGGGACGATCTGTCCCTCCCCCGCCATGCGCTTGACCAGCGGACCGCCGATGATCAGCGACTCCTTGTTGGCCAGGGCGAGGGTGTTGCCGGCCTCCAGAGCGGCCAGCGTGGGACGGAGCCCGACGGCACCGGTGATGCCGTTGAGGACCACGTCGGCGGGCTGGGCGGCGGCCTCGACCGAGGCCTCCTCCCCCAGCCCGGAGTGCTTGGGCGCGAACTCGGCCACCTGGGCGTCGAACAGCTCCTTGTTGGAGCCGCCCGCGGTCAGTCCGACCACCCGGAACCGGTCCGGGTTGGCCCGCACCAGGTCGAGAGCCTGGGTGCCGATGGACCCGGTGGAGCCGAGGATCACCACGTCGCGTGGTCGCTGATCGTTCACCCGCCCATCCTCCCAGCAGAGGCTGAGAGCGCACCAAACGGCTCGCCTCCGGTCACGAGACCTTTCCGGCGAGGCCCTTGAAGACGTCGACCAGCACGTGGTCCAGGTTGGCGACGTCCGCAGGCCGGCTCAGGTTGCGCAGCGCTCCCCCGGTCTCGCGGGTCAGCCGGCCGAGCACGTCGATGGGTGCCTGGTCGCCGATCCCGACCGCGATGACCGGCACCGCGCCCTCGCCGCCGACCTGGTCCAGGAGCGCGTCGAGGCTCTGCGGCGGGTTCTGGCCGCCGTCGGAGAGGAGCACGATCACGGTGCGGTCGGAGACCTCCGTGTCGGCGGCGTCGATCGAGGCGTTCGCGTCCCGGATCGCGTCGTACAGCGGGGTCTCCCCGAAGGCCGTCATCGCGCAGATCTCGCTCTCGAGCCGCGAGCGCGTCGCGTCGTTCAGCGGCTCGATGACGGTCGCGGTGTCCTTCCCGGCCGGCGGGAACCAGTCCAGGCCGACCGCGTCGCGGCCGTTCTTGAGCTCTCCGATGGCGTTGAGCGCCGCGTTCTGCGCGACCTGGAGGTACGTCGGGTTGTCGGTCGTCCTCCCCGTGCAGGCGTCCTCGAAGCCGTCGAGGCGGACCCGGCGGTCCTGGCCGTTGATCTGCTCCATCGACCCCGAGGTGTCGATGGAGAGCAGCACCCGGACGGGAAGGCGTACGTTCTGCCACTGCTGGCGCCACTGGTTGACCGTCTTCGGCTTCGGCCACGCGGTGATGGTCTCGACGTCCTCGGCCCCGACGACGTCCTCGAGCTGGTCGGTGGCCCGCTCGGGGTCACCGGCGGCGCGCAGGCCCCAGTCGCGGAACCTCTGCTGCTGCTTCCGCTCCCGGAGGAAGTCGACGAACGCGTCCGCCGCCGCCCGCTTCGTCTCGTCGGAGTCGAGCAAGGCCATCGCGACCGCAGGGTGGTCGAAGGCGTAGATCGTGTCGTCGGGGACCACCGCGACCATCCTGTGCTCCGCGTCGGTCACGGGCTCGCGGCAGGAGAAGTCGTCGGCGCCGAGCGGGTCGCCGCAGTTGTAGAGGTAGGCGGTCTGCTCCTGGGCGATCACCGCATCCATCTGGGCGAGCAGGTCGGGGTCCTGGTGGACGCGGTCCATCAGCCGGGTGATGTCCTGGCCGGCCAGCTCGTCGGGCACGGAGGCGATGGCGTCGCGCAGCAGTCCGACGGCCTCCTCGTCGCCGTGGCCGGCGACCAGCGCCTCGTTGAGCGCCACCGAGGTCGCCATCCCGGAGGTGGAGCCGATCGGATCGTCGATCGCCAGCGTCAGCTCACCGTTCGCGGCCTTGGTGACGACCTCGTTCCAGTCGGGCGTCCCCGAGAGCTTCTCCCGCTTCGACTCGGGCATCAGGATCGTCAGGACGGAGGAGGCCACCGACGGCCACTCGCCGTCGTGCTCGGCCAGCTCGTCGGCGCCGCCCCTCCCGAGCTCGCCCGCTGCGAGGAGCTCCGGCCAGACCGACTCGGTCGGCAGCCACAGGTCCGGCTTGCGGGCCTGGTCGACCTCGCACGCCTCCGGGTCCGCCACCGGGCACTCCAGCCGGCCCTCGGGGGCGGTCGCCCAGCCGTCGGCGATCGCCTCCGCGGCGTCGCCGGAGTTGACCCCGAACACCTCGAGATCGAAGCACGCGCCGTCCTCGCCCCGGTAGTCGTCCTCGAACTCGTCGGCCAGCTCCTCGATGAGCCCGTCCTTCTCGGTGCTGACCACGACGGACAGCTCCTTGGCCTTCCCCTCGCAGCCCGCCAGCACCCCGTGCCCGGGGCGGACGTCGCCCAGGACCGGGAGCACGACCGCGACCAGGGCGACGACTGCGGTGATGACCGCCGGAACGAGCCACCCGGTGCTCGTCCACCAGGACGCGCCGCCCATCAGCGCACGCGCCCTGTCCCGGGTCAGGGGCAGGTAGCGCGGGCCCAGCCGGTCCTTGCCGTCGAGCAACCCGACGACCTTCCGGTTCCGCTCCTGGACCAGCGGTGCACCGGCCAGCTCGTCGCCGGTCGCCGCCCCGTCCTCGATCGCGACCACGCGGTTGCGATCGTCGACATGGTGGGCTCGACCGCCGATCTTCCGGTTCCCGTTCTGGTGCCATCCCTCGGCGACCAGCAGCGCGTTCTCGGTGTGGCTGCGCACCAGCGAGGCGGCCTTCACCCTGCGCGGCAGCTTGTCCTCGGGCATCAGGGTGAGCAGGACGTAGCCGTTCGCCAGCGCGGTGACCGAGACCGTACGGACCGCCTTGTCCGGGATCGTCCAGGTGACGTCGAGGAACTGGCCGTCGGTGACCGTCTTCGAGCCGGTCGCCGCCTGCACGACGGATCTCGAGGTCATCAGGTGGCGCTTCGTGACCGGGAAGGCATAGCCGGCGACGGTGGTGCCGTCCTTGCCGTTCACCACCGCGGTCATCTTGATGGCGGTCGAGGCGGCCGGCGTCGAGTGCTCGACCCAGCGCCGCCAGGCGAGCACCGCGTACAGGACCACGGACACGACGACGCAGGCCGACCCGACGACGATGGTGGCCAGCTCGGCACGGCCCAGCACGGCGGACTGGATGAAGGCGGCCAGGCCGATACCGATGCCGCCCACCAGCGAGGTCCGCGCCCAGGGCCTGACACCCATGAGGTCTCGCCACTGGTCCATCTGAGTCTCCTCGCAGGCATCGATACGACCGGCCCGGGAGTCTAGTGAACAACATTCGCAACAGGGGACGAATAAGCGGTGTTTCGGCGTCGTACTCGCGGAAACACCGTCAGAAATAGCAACAGCCCCGGACTCCCCCACGGGTCCAGGGCTGTGCATGAAACGTTTTGCAACGTCTGGTCACAATTAAGCCACAAAGATGCACGCGAAGGCAAATCCCGAAACGTACGTCCCAGGTAGTGCCTCGGCAGGGCGTCGGGTCACACCAGCGGCTCGAGGATGGCACCCAGCCGCGGAGCGACGTGACGGACCCACGACTCGGTGAGGTGGGACACGTCGTAGTAGGTGACCCGCTCCCCCACCACCAGCGGGCAGCGGTCCTCGACGCACACGAAGCGCTGGGTGTCGACGTACCTCGCACCGGTGCCGTCCAGCGCCTTCTCCGTCAGCGCGTTGCTGCTGGTCTCGCGGGAGTCCGGGTCGCTCAGGCAGGAGCCCTGGTCGGCGTCGGGATCGCTGAGGCAGTCGGCCGGGGCCTGGTCGACGGGAGGTACGTCGCCGAGGACGACCACCCTGCGAGTGATCTCCCGGTAGGACTCGGCGGTGCTGCGTACGGCCTCCGACCACTGCTCATCCCGGTCCATGCCCTCCCACGTCTTGGGCATGAAGAGCTGGCCGCGGGCGGTCGAGACGATGACGTCGGGGTCGAGCCGCTCGAGGCGGTCCGCGGACCAGTCGCGGAACTCGTCGCACTCGGCCTGGGTCATCTTCTTGCCGCGGTGCTGGACCGGGTAGGGCGCACAGCCGACCTTCACGACGGGGACGACGCGGAAGCCGCGCTCCCTGCCGAGGTCGTCGAAGGCGCTCAGCCACATGCCGGCGTGGGAGTCGCCGACGACGGCGACCGTCTTCTTCGCATCCTTCTCGCCCAGCTCGCAGTCGGACACGCGGGTGTCGCCGTAGTTGGCCCAGCAGTCGGGATAGCTCTTCTGCCACCGATCCTGGCCGATGTCCTTGCCGATCACCTCCGCCGGGATCGGGCCGCCCCGGTCGGCGATGTCGATCGCTGCGCGCAGCTCGCGCTGGACCTGCGGCGGGCCGCCGGTCTCGGCGGCGGTGTCGGGCACCGGGTTGGCGGCGAACCACGCCTCGGCCTCGGCGGCACGCACCTTCTCCGCGTGCGCCGCGTAGCCGGTCGTGAGCCAGCCGCTGCCGACCGCGAGCACGACCGCGACCGGCCACAGCACCAGCGAGCGCAGCCCGTGGGAGAGCACCGGCACCTGCTTGGTCTGGAACGGGACCTCGACGAAGCGGTGACTGAGAGCGGAGAGGACCATCGCGGCGAGGACCGCCACGGCCATCTCGACGCGGGCGCTGCCGATCTCGAGGAGCTCGGGCGCCAGGATGATCAGCGGCCAGTGCCACAGGTAGAGCGAGTAGGAGATGTCGCCGACGTACCGCAGCGGCCTGATCGCGAGCAGCTTCGCGGTCGGGGCGCCGGCGCCCGAGGCCAGCAGCGCGACGGTGCCGAGGGTGGGCACCAGTGCCTGCCAGCCCGGGAACGGGGTGGCGTCGCTGAAGACGACGGTCGCGCCGAGGATCGCCGACGCACCGCCGAGCCCGGCGACCACGCTCGCGGCGCCCTTCAGGCGCCCGCCCCAGCAGGCCAGCAGCGCTCCGGCGGCGAGCTCGTAGGCGCGGGCGGGCGTGGAGAAGTAGGCCGAGGTGGGGTTCTCACCGGCGGCGTGGACCGACCAGGCCAGGCTGGCGAGCGCGATCACCGCGGCGACGACCGCGAAGCCCTTGCGGCCGAGCCTCGGGACGAGCAGGAGCGCGAGCACCGGCCAGACCAGGTAGAACTGCTCCTCGACCGAGAGCGACCAGTAGTGCTGGAACGGCGAGGGCTCGCTGGGCTGGAAGTACTGCACCCCCTCGGCGGCGAAGTGCACGTTGGCCAGGAAGAACGCGGCCCAGGTGCCGTCGCTGGCCGCGTCGGTGAGCCGGGTGGTGGGCAGCTGCCAGGCGGCGTACGCCAGGACGACCAGGATCACGAGGGTGGCCGCCGGCAGGATGCGGCGGGCGCGGCGCGCGTAGAACTGCGGGATGCTGACGGTGCCGGTCTTCTTCGCCTCGCGCAGGAGCAGCGTGGTGATCAGGAAGCCGGAGAGCACGAAGAAGACGTCGACGCCGACGAAGCCGCCCTCGGTGTAGGGGATGCCCGCATGGGCAGCGACGACCAGACCTACGGCAACGGCCCGAAGACCTTGGACATCTGTCCGCCATTGCGTGGCTGACACAGGGGTGGCACCTCGTGTGGGGGTTCGACTGCTTCCATCGCTGTCGTGTCGCGGAGGTACGCGAGACGACCATCGATGGTTTCACGGGACGCGTTCCGCCCGCACATCGAGGGTGGCACCTCTGCAGCGCCTGTCCACCGCATTATCGGCCGAGGTAGGACATCACGTGCTTGATCCGGGTGTAGTCCTCGAGCCCGTAGACGGAGAGGTCCTTGCCGTAGCCGGAGTGCTTGAAGCCGCCGTGGGGCATCTCGGAGATGTAGGGAATGTGGGTGTTGATCCAGACCACACCGAAGTCGAGGCGCTTGCTGACCCGCAGGGCGGTGCCGTGGTCGGTGGTCCACACGCTCGAGCCGAGGCCGTAGTCGACGTCGTTGGCGCACCGCAGCGCCTCGGCCTCATCGGTGAACCGCTGGACGGTGATCACCGGGCCGAAGATCTCGTGCTGGATCTGCTCGTCGTCCTGGCGGAGGCCGGCCAGGACGGTGGGCTGGTAGAAGTAGCCGTTCTCGCCGCCCTCGACCTGTGCCGGTGCGCCGCCGACCTCGATCCTGGCGTGGTCGGGGAGCCGGTCGACCATGCCGGCGACCCGAGCGAGCTGGCCGGGGTTGTTGAGCGCGCCGACATCGCAGTTGTCGGCAGGGAGACCGACGGTGGTGCCGCGGGCGGCCTCGGCGAGAGCGGCGACGAACTCGTCGTGGACGCCCGCCTGCACGAGCACGCGGGTCGCGGCGGTGCAGTCCTGACCGGCGTTGAAGTAGCCGGCCGCGGCGATGCCCTCGACGGCCTTGGCGATGTCGGCGTCGTCGAAGACGATCACCGGCGCCTTGCCGCCGAGCTCGAGGTGGACGCGCTTGACGTCCTGCGCCGCGGTCGCGGCGACCTCCATCCCGGCCCGCACCGAGCCGGTGATCGCGACCATCTGCGGGGTCGCGTGGCGGATCAGGGCGCGGCCGGTGTCGCGGTCGCCGGTGACGAGGTTGAGCACACCGGGCGGCAGGAACTCCTGGGCGATCTCGGCCAGCAGCGAAGAGCTGGCCGGGGTGGTGTCGGACGGCTTCAGGACGACGGTGTTGCCGGCGGCGAGGGCGGGCGCGATCTTCCACGACATCATCGCGAGCGGGTAGTTCCAGGGCGTGACCTGCCCGATCACCCCGATCGGCTCGCGGCGGACCCAGGAGGTGTGGTCGGCGAGGTACTCCCCTGCGCTCTTCCCCTCGAGGGTTCGCGCGGCGCCGGCGAAGAACCGGAAGTGGTCGATCGTCGGCGGCAGCTCCTCCTCCAGGGTGAGCCGGTAGGGCTTGCCGGTGTCCTTGACCTCGACGCGGGTCAGCTCCTCGATGCGGGTCTCCATCGCGTCGGCGATCCGGAGCAGGGCCCGGCTGCGCTCCTGGGGTGTGGTCTCGCCCCAGGTCTCGAAGGCCGCTGCTGCGGCTGCGTACGCCTTGTCGACGTCGGCCTCGCCGGACATCGGAGCCTGGGCGTAGACCTCGCCGGTGGCGGGGTCCACGACGTCGTACGTCGCGGCGTCGGCTGCCTCGCACAGCTCGCCGCCGATCACGTTCTTGAAGCTCTGGTCAGCCATGCCGTAGAGACTAACTCCATCTCGTAACAGGAATGTCACAACTGAATCCGAAGTCAGATTGGTGATTTGCGACTGATTCGCTTGCCATCGGGAATGGGCTGGGTGACCATGGGGGCATGACCGGCCATCACGAGCAGCTGCAGCGCGACGCCAAGGACCATCTCTGGATGCACTTCACCCGGCATTCGAGCTACGCCGCAGCCGACGTGCCGATCATCGCCCGGGGCGAGGGCGCCTACATCTACGACATCGAGGGCACCCGCTACCTGGACGGGCTCGCCGGGCTCTTCGTCACCCAGGTCGGCCACGGTCGCGCCGAGCTGGCCGACGCCGGCGCCGCACAGGCCAAGCAGCTGGCCTTCCACCCGCTGTGGTCCTACGCGCACGAGCCGGCGGTCGAGCTCGCCGCCCGGCTGGCCACGCTCGCGCCCGGCGATCTCAACCGGGTCTTCTTCACCAACTCCGGCTCCGAGGCGGTCGAGACCGCGTGGAAGCTGGCCAAGAACTACTTCAAGCTGCGCGGGAAGCCGGGCAAGCACAAGGTGATCGGCCGCAACATCGCCTACCACGGCACCACCCACGGGGCCCTGTCGATCACCGGCCTGCCGGACATCAAGGCGCCCTTCGAGCCGCTGGTGCCGTCCACCTTCCGGGTGCCCCACACCAACATCTACCGGGCGGCGGAGATCACCGGCGGGCTGATGGACGGCAGCGACCCGGAGGCGTTCGGGCGCTGGTGCGCCGACCAGATCGAGGTCGTGATCAACGCCGAGGGCGCCGACACCGTCGCCGCGGTCTTCCTGGAGCCGGTGCAGAACTCGGGCGGCTGTTTCCCGCCTCCCCCGGGCTACTTCCAGCGGGTGCGGGAGATCTGCGACGCCTACGACGTCCTGCTCGTCTCCGACGAGGTGATCTGCGCCTACGGACGGCTCGGGACGATGTTCGGCGCGGAGCGGTTCGGCTACGTGCCCGACATCATCACCTCGGCGAAGGGGCTGACCTCGGGGTACGCGCCGCTGGGAGCCGCGATCATCTCCGACCGGCTGATGGAGCCGTTCCTCACCGGCGAGGAGACCTTCTACCACGGCTACACCTTCGGCGGTCACCCCGTCTCCACGGCAGTGGCGCTGGCCAACCTCGACCTCTTCGAGGCGGAGGACCTGCTCGGCAACGTACGACGCAACGAGGCCGCCTTCTGGTCGACCCTGTCGAAGCTGAAGGACCTGCCGATCGTCGGTGACGTGCGCGGCAGCGGCTACTTCTACGGCATCGAGCTGGTCAAGGACCGCACCACCAAGCAGACCTTCACCGAGGAGGAGTGCGAGCGGATCCTGTTCGGCTACGTCTCCAAGGCGCTGTGGTCCGAAGGTCTCTACTGTCGCGCCGACGACCGCGGCGAACCGGTCATCCAGCTCTCGCCGCCGCTGACCGTGGGGCAGGCCGAGTTCAACGAGATGGAACAGATCCTGCGGCGGGTCCTGGAGAAGGCCTCGACGATGCTCTGAGGCCGCTCGCCCGCCGCTCAGAGCGGGGCGGCGCCCTGGATCCTTGGCCAGGGCGCCTGCTTCTCTAGGGCGTACCCGAGCTCGAGGAGGGTCCGCTCGTCGCCGTAGGCGGAGGCGAGCTGCACACCGATCGGCAGTCCCTCCTCGGTGAGGCCCATCGGCAGCGAGATCGCCGGAGTGCCGGTGATGTTCTGCAGCGGCGTGAACGCCACGTGGCGCCGGAGGCGCTCGACCAGGTCCTCGAACGGGACGTTCGGGGAGAGCTGTCCCAGGGGTGGGGTGACGCCGGCGACGACCGGGCAGAGGACCACGTCGTGGCGGTCGAAGACCCGGGCGTACGTGAGGGCGGCTCGCTTCAGGCGGTGCAGCGCGCCGGGTGTCCGGCGCCAGCCGCCGGAGGTGAACTCGCGGCGCAGGCCGTCGGTGAGGCCGTCGAGCCTCGTGGTGTCGAGGCTGCGGTCCATGGTCAGGCGACCGAGGGTGCCGGCGAGGAAGGCGAGCATGCCCCAGTAGGTGAGGAAGTCGTCGCCGAAGCGCGCCTCGACGGGGATCGGAACCGGCTCGACGGTGTGGCCCTGCTCCTCCAGCAGCGTGGCGGTGCGTTCCACGGCCGCCTTGGTCGGCACGTCCACGACCGCGTCGGTCACCGACTCCATGATCATCGCGACCCGGAGCCGGCGGCGTGCCGGACCCTCGACCAGGCCCAGCGGCGGCAGCGCCGGGTTGCGCCAGTGGCGCTCGAGGGCGGCGTGGAAGACGGCGGTGTCGCGGACCGAGCGGGTCACCACGCCCTCGCTGACCATGTTGATCGGCAGGGCGCGGGCGGACTCGCCGTCGATGTGGCGGCCACGGCTGGGCTTGAGGCCGACCAGTCCCGCGGCTGCGGCCGGGATCCGGATGGAGCCGCCACCGTCGTTGGCGTGCGCGATCGGCACTGCTCCGGCGGCGACCATGGCGGCCGAGCCGCCGGAGGAGGCACCGACGGAGTGCTCGGTGCTCCACGGGTTGGGGGTGGGCGGCCCGCTGCGGAACTCGGTGGTCGCGTTGAGACCGAACTCCGGCATCCGGCTCTTGCCGAGCACGGTCATCCCGGTGCTGAGGTACTGCGTCGTGTAGCGCCCGTCGCGCTCGGCCGGGCGCGCCCGGATCGCCTCGGAGCCGTGGTTGGTCGGCATCCCGCGCAGGTCGGTGTTGTCCTTGAGCAGCGTGGGTACGCCGCGGAGGGCGGTGTCGTCGGCGGTGTCGTCGTCGGTGCTGTCGGCGCGGCGAGGAGCGTCGTAGGCCTCGTGGGCGACCGCGTGCAGGCGACGGCCGACATCACCGAGCCGGGCGACCGCCGCCGCCTCGACCTCGGCGGCGCTCAGCTCTCCGGTCCTGATGAGGCCGGCCAGCTCGACGGCGTCGTGGTCGCCGAGGGCGTCGTCGGAGAAGGCGTGTACGCGGGTGGTCGCGGTCATGTCCGAAGCCTGCTGGATCACACCCGGAATGTCTAGAAGATCTTCCAGACTTCTCGCCTCGGATCGTGCGAGACTCTGCGCATGAAGCGACGGCACGGCGACAGCGCCAGGCAGCGACGCGATGCGCTGGTCCGCGCCACGATCGAGGTGGCCGCCGAGAAGGGCATGTCCGGAGTCACCCATCGCGCCGTGACCGAGCGCGCCGGGCTGCCGCTGACCACCGTCGGCTACTTCTTCGACTCGATCTCCGACCTGGCCGCCGAGGCGCTGCGCACCGGCGTCGCCGAGGACGTCGCCCGGCTGCGTACGCTCGCCGACGAGCTCGCCGCTGCCGGCTCCGGGGCGGAGGCGACGGCCGAGGCGTTCGCTTCCGCGCTGACGTCGCCTCCGGGCGACTCGCTCGCCTTCGTGGAGGCCTTGGTCCATGCTGCCCGTGATGAGGAGTTCCGCCCGGTGGTGGGCGAGGTCCTCACCGCGGGTCGTGCCGTGGCGGAGCAGGCGGCAGAGGTGGTCGGGGCGACTCCTGCCGACCCGGCCTCCCTGCTAGCGCTCGTGCACGGCTACCTGCTGCACGCGCTGGCAGCGCCGGACCTGGTCGAACCCGACGCGCTCCTGCGCGGGCTGCGTGCGCTCGCGATCGGCACGCTGGTCGATCGCGGCGAGATCTCGCTCGCGCTGCGGGTCGCGGGGCGAGAGGCGGAGATCTCCCGCTGACGTCGCAGGTCAGCCGACGACGCGTACCTCTCGACCCAGCACCGCTCCGCCCTGCAGGGTCAGATGATCTCCGGACCAGAACCTGCCCGGGTCGTAGTAGTTGGTCGGCCGCTCGTCGTCGAGCAGCCCCATCTCCTGGTAGGTCGCGGCGACGACCTCGGCGCAGTAGACCTGCTCGATGCCGGCCTTCGACCGCACCCTCCCCCGCGCCCAGCGCCCGGCCAGGGCTGCTGTCGACGGGAACGGGGTGCCGTCGAGCCTCGCGATCGTGCGGAGCAGCGCATCCTCCTGTTCGCGGTCGATCTCGGCGCTCAGCTGCCGCAGCCAGACCTTCTGCTCGTAACGCCCCGCCCACTGCTCCACCGCCGCCCGCAGATCATGAAGCTGTACGCCGCGATGATGGGTGCCGGTATAAAGATCGAGCAGCCCCTTGCCCAGCTCGGCATGCCACATCAGCGGCGGCAGGTCATCGAGCACCACCGCCATCCCGACATGGTTGACCGGCGCGTTGCTGAGCATCCGGATCGCCCGGTCCGCGACCGACCGCCCGCGGAAGAGCCACAGATCGCCCGTGCGGGTCTGGTCCACGGCGTCGGCTAGGGAGATAGTGGTGTCACCATCAGACACTTTGGGGGTCCTCATGAGTTTCGGCAGTGCACGCGTGTGGAAGATCGTCGGCCTCGCCGGCCTGGCCGGCGTCACCGCAACAGGCGTCATCATCGCGCGCAACCACCGCCAGCGTACGCAGCGCACGCCGGAGGAGATCCACGCCAAGCTCCGTGAGCGAGTCGCCGCCGCCCACGGCGACTCCGCGGCGTAGATATTTCGGCACTCGAGCCTGTCCAGCCCCGCACCATCCGTAACTTCAGCCCCGGGTGATCGCCGGAGACCACCGGTGGTCGAGCTTGTCGAGACCACCCCACCGGTAACACCAGCCCCGGGCGGTGACCACCGGCAGGCCCGGTGGTCGAACTTGTCGAGACCACCCCACCCGTGACGCCGACCCCGGCGGTGCCCACCGGAGGTCGAGCCTGTCGAGACCTCCCTGCCGGAAACGTGTCGCCGAGGCTGGTCTGAGCCGCCGACCCGTTCACGAGGGTCTTCTCGACCCGCCCCGGAGTCAAGGACGGCCTACGGCCGCCGGCTTCGCCGGCCGCTTCGCGGTCCTGGACACCGGGCCAGGTCGAGAAAAGATTTGGCTGGTTATCGGGGCGGCGGCCCGGGTGTGGCGCGGAGAAGTCGAGACCTCGGAGGTCGAGCTTGTCGAGGCCACCAAACCCACGACAGCTACCTCGATCACGGAAGGAAGAAGTGGCCCTTTGGGCCACTTACCATCCACAGATTCGATCCCGAGATTCTCTCAGAAAAGTGCATCTGACCAGGGATAATATATGGCACAACGGGCTCTAGAGGAGTAGACTCAGACCCATCACGACACATCTCTGAGAGGAGGAACCGATGAGCCTCGAGCACGACACGATCGATGCTGACCTGAGCGCCATCGAAGCCTCCCTCGACGACCTCCTCACCCGCGATCCGGCTTACTGGCGCACGAGTCAGAAGAAGGACACGCTGCAGCGGCTGGAGAAGATCCAAGCCAAGCAGGCCGCCGTGAAACTCCGCGTGCTTGCCGCCTCGGGTGACATCGCTGAAGAGACCGGCGCCAAGGACGTCTCCGGGTGGATGCGGACCGAGCTCCTCGTGGACAAGGGCGTCGGCCGCTCCCAGGTGAATCTCGCTGCCAGCCTGACCAAGTACGAGCTGGTCGCAGAGGGTCTCGCCGAAGGTGTGTTGTCCCAGGACAAGGCCCGAGTGATCACCAAGGCCCTTGACCAGATCGAGACTGACCCGGCCGCTAGCGCCGAGGACCTGCTCCTGGCGGAGAAGCTGTTGGTCGAGCACGCCACCTGGTTCACCGCCAACGAACTGAAGGTCGCCGGCAAACGGATCTTGATGATGGTCGACCCCGACCGGTTCGAAGAAGCCGAAGCCAAAGCCCTGCAGCGCGAAGAAGAACACGCCCAACGACGCACCTTCTTCCAGTCCCGCGACAACGGCGACGGCACCATCGACATCCACGCCCGGGTCTCCCACGCTGTGGGTCTGCGGCTGCGGACCATGCTCGACTCTCTCGCCCAGCCGCGGAAGTGGTCCGCGGAGGAGAAGGGCCGCAAAGCCCCCTACGACCGGCTCCTCGGGCAGGCCTTCGCGCGCGTGATCGAGACCTACGACGTCGAGAACCTGCCCCGCCACGGCGGCCACGCCACCACAGTCTTCGTAACCATGAGCCTCGACGACCTCCGCAAAGACCTCGCCACCGCCTCCCTCGGGTTCGACGGCG
>NZ_BMRK01000011.1:0-34170 GCF_014648595.1 Nocardioides luteus
CTATCGCTGGTGTGGAGGACATGGCGCAGGCTCTGCGTGACATGGCCACCGCGATCCAGGACCTGGACTCCCAGCTCGCCGGCGGCTGACAGGCGTCATCGAGCGGCGGCGCCAACCCACCGGGTTGGCCCGCCGTTCCTGTTCGGTGACGGCGCGACGTGCCGTCACCGGTCGATACCGGTACGTCATCAGTTCGTTTGGAGCGGGAAGGACGGTCAGCCGTGGCTGATGTCTACATCAAGGTTGCTGAGTTGGAGACCGTGAGCAAGAGTCTCACCAGCATCGTCGAAGAGTTCGAGCAGGCCAGCAGCCGCGCTGACAAGCTCGAGGACGCCATCGGAGATCCCTTCGACCGGAACGACCTCCGTGAGGCCGCGGAGGACTTCGAAGATCGGTGGAATCACAAGCGCGACGAACTCAAGGACGCGCTCAAAGGTGTGCAGGAGCACGTCAAGGGAGTCGTCGACGGGTTCGAGAACTGGGATAGCGAAACCGCACTGGCTTTCGAGTCCAAGAAGTGACACGACAGTAGCGGGGGCGGCGGCAACGGCGTGCCGTAGCTCGGGACAAGGAGATCAAGGCGATGTTTGGCGGAATGGAAGACTCTCCCAAGGGCAGGGAGATCAAGCACGTAGAGGGCACGCCCGGTGAGATCGTTTCACGAGGCAAGCAGATCGAGGACCTCGGCCAGAAGATGCTCGATGCTGCCACGACCTTGCAGACCGTGAAGGAGAACACGCTCTCAGACGGTCAGCAGCAGGGGCAGGCGATCGAGAAGCTCCAGGAGATCATCGGCGATTCCCACCACAAGCTGCGGGAGGCCGGTGAGCTCTACGAGCCGGTCGGGCCTGTGCTGGTGACGTACGGCGAAGCGTTGGAATCGTGCAAGCCCAACATCGACCACAGCGCTGATGCATGTAAGGAGCTGTGGTCGACCTATGAAAGCCTTCCGGGTGACAAGGATGACAGCACCACGGAAGAGGAAGGTGGCTTCCTGGGCATCGGAGGCACCGACAAAGAGGAGGCCGCGGACAACAAGGCCAAGAAGGACGCCTACAACAAGTGGAAGAGCGAAGCCGAGACCTTCGACACCTGGTATGACGTCTGGGAGGACGCGTTCGACACTGCGACGAACGGCATCACCGACGGCACGTCTGGAAAGATCGAGGACAGCTTCTGGTCGGATATCGCCGACGTCTTCGCTGTCGTCACGGCCGTCGTGGCCATCGCCGCTCTGATCATCGGTGGGCCGATCCTCGCCACGATCGCGCTGGTCGCGGGCGCGATCTACCTCGCCGCGGTGATCGGACAGTATGCCAACGGTGAGGCCAATAAAACAGACATATTCATGGCCGCCTTGGGCGTCATTCCTTTTGGGAAGCTCACCACGGTCGGAAAGTTGGCACACTTCAACAAGGCCGCGGCGAAGTCGGCTCTGCTCGGCAAGTTCACGGCGTGCAAGGGCCTGACCAATGCGATCAAGAACCCCAAGCTCTTCTACAAGGACGGGCTCATCGGAGCGTTCAAGTATCGAGGTGCTGGGAACGGTTTCAACAAGCTGATCTTCGGCAACGAAGGCTTCAAGAGTGTCTACCGCTCTCACAAGGCCCTCTGGGAGGGTGCCCAGTTCGCTGCGACGCGAAACGGAAGCGCGGTCAGGAACCTTGCTGCCTTCGACTTCGCCATCTCGTCGGCCACGGGCGCGCTCGGCAACTATGACAAGATCGACCGGCTTCCCGGTTTCGACATTCCGAACGCACCCAAGCTTCCGGGTTGGGTCGGCTGACCAGAGCTGAGGCAATGAGATGACGGACAATGTGTGGGCTCTCGACCTCGTAGAGGAGGTCGAGGTCCCCGGATGGCTTTTCATCCCGAGCGATCTGGGGCCCGACGAGCGGAGAGAGTGGATCGCCGCCGCGGCGGGTGAACTGATCGGCGAATCGGGTTGGGATGGCCAGCCCATGGGGCAGGCCGAAGTACATGAGACGTTGCTCTCCGCTCTCGCCGAGCGGGACGCCACCGACTCGATCGCAGTGTTTCAAGTGTGGCCACCCCTCAATGGCGACGCCGCGACCTGCCACATCGGGGTCTACCCCACGGCCGAGATGCCGGACTGGCTCGACAGCGACGCGGTCGTCCATCGTTTCGAGGCGCCACATATCGGTTCGGGCATCCAGTGCTCCACGAAGCGTGCTCTGCCCAACGACGGAGGGCCGGACGTCGAACTCTCCGGTGTCCACTTCATCTTCCGTAATGAGACGTCGACGTTGGTGGTCAGCCTGGCAGAAGCCTTCGAACCTCTGACCGTCTACGCGCTGCGCGGGGTGCTGGCGCTCCTGCACAGCCTTCGCCTGGTGCGACCGGACACTGAGGAGGCCTTCCAGTCGGTCGCGTTCGAAGGTGTGTTGGAAGATGGTCCATGGCGATTCGAGGAGAGCGCATGAACAGCCTACGTGAGTCGTTGGGCGTCATGCCCGACCCCGACTTCGACATGAAGCTTCCCCCCGGATGGTCGAGGCGAGAGGTCGATGATCAGACCTTCGACACCATGGTCTCGGGTCTGAAGCGCCGCCTCATGCAGGAACACAGGCCGGAGTTGTATGCCGAGACCCGTCGCATGCTCAAGCGGTCGTTCGACGACATGCGCCAGAACGGTGCTTTCGCATTCTTCGTCGCCACGGATCAGGATCCGTCCACCCTCTGGATGCCGGCCTCGATGGTTGCGTCGATCCGGCGACCGGAACCCGGCTCGAGTCTCGACGATCTGGCCCGCAATCTCATCGTGAACTACGGTGCGACGCCACTGATGGGAGACGTACGAACTCTGCGATACGAGCAGGAGAAGCACATCAAGCTGGGTGCTGACTCCATCGTCAGTCGCACTGTCACCTATCTCATCCCTGTCCCTGGGACCAAGCGGCGACGGGCCCTGCAGATCGTTGCCGGGCTCAGCACTCCGCTCGAGATGTCTGGTGAGGACCCGTACGTCGTGTCCACGAAGTTCCTGTTCGACTCGTGCGTGTCGACGGTGACATGGCAGCCCCCAGTACAGTGACGGCTGATTTCGTAACTCAACACGAAGTGGAGCAACCGAGGTTATGACTGACCGTTCGGTCGGCGGGGATGAAATCGTTCAGTGGGCACGCACGACGGAGTTCGCAACACCGTTGCGTTGGGGCGATGTCGAGGCTGAGATCCTGCGCCGACCCGCACCGGATGGCGAGCCTGCGGCTGGCCCCAACCCTGTCATGGGCCTTCCTCTCTATGCCATCGGCGTCATCCTCTATGCGGTCCCGTTGTTCGGGCTCGGGATCCTCGTCGCCCGAGTCGGGGGTGCGATCTCCGACACGGAGGCATGGGGACGCGCCGCGTTCGCGGCGTTCCTGGTCGCCCTGTTCGTTGCGCTCACCACGTTCGAGACGTGGAGGTCCGGAGGACGTCGGCGCCGGTGGATCGACTTGGTGGTCACCGCGATCGCTGGAGGGTCCTCTCTCGTCGGGCTGCTTCTCTTGCAGACGGATGTCGCCGATCTGGCTGGTGGGGGTCTGCGGATTCTCGTGCTTGGGGCAGCTGTTGCCGGCGTGCTCGTCTTCTTCGCAGTTCTAGCCGGCTCCAAGGAATGGCGCAGGCACACGCCGCGGGCTCTGCGTCCGCAGAGTCCTGAAGATCGCAGCTACAACAACGTCCGCGCGAGGGTGCTCGAGGTGCTGGTCAAGCGCGGTGTCGTGAGCGACAAGGACATCGACATCCCAGCGATGCTCGACATGCCGATCGGATCTTGGCGCGAGCTGGACGGACACGCGTGACGCGCGGGTCGCGACGAGCGAGAGGGAGCCTGACGTGGAGTCGTTGAGCCTGGTCATTTTCGGGGTGTGCCTAGCGCTCACCCTCCCGGTTGCGCTCATCATGACTGTGCGCACCTGGAGTCGTCGACGCACATGGGCACATGTCGAGGGAACAGTCACCTCGGTGAAAACCAAGCGACAGACGTCAGGAAACACGCAGACCACGGTCCGTTATCAGTACGTCGATTCATCGGGGCAGCAGAGGACTGGCACCGATACTCCCTGGTTCCGAGAGCCGAAACGGAACTCCAAGATCGCGGTGATGTATAACCCGGAGCAGCCCGAGATCAGCGAGGCATCGTCTATGACATGGCTCTATCTGCTTCTCGTCTTCTCTGTCGTCGTCTTCGTGATCGGCGGGGTGCTTGTCGTCTCGGGGTTGGGGCTCTGAATCCGCTGCGCCGTCGGCAATGACGGCGGGCTATCGGCAGGTGCCAGATCATCAGCGAAATTCCAGGTTGCCAGGGCAACCTCGCAGGTCGTGAGAGTGGTCGTGATCTGAGCGCTCAATGGAAGTGACACGGACTTGGAATTTGCGCTTCACTACTCCGCGTCGCGTGCAATACGGTGACGACCGGCGTCCCGACGGGGCGCCACGCAATGACATCGCGGGAAAGGCAATGATCGATGAGTGACTTCGGGGCAACATACGACGAGATGACCGGCACCGCCGACAAGCTCGACCAGGGCAAGGACACGATCGAGTCGGCTCTGGACGAGTGCCAGGGCTACGTGGACGAGCTGGTCCAGGACGGGTTCAAGACGGAGAAGGCGTCGGGCAAGTTCCAGGACGGCTACACCGAGATGACCACGGGTCTGAAGGACGCCATCGCTGGTGTGGAGGACATGGCGCAGGCTCTGCGTGACATGGCCACTGCGATCCAGGACCTGGACTCGCAGCTCGCCGGCGGCTGAGCCTGATCGTAGGGGGCGGAGCGACGTGCAACGTCGCTCCGCCCATCTTTCGGAGTTCTGAACGGTGAGATCGGGCTGGACGGGGAGGTGCTCGAGTACGCATCGAACGCCGCCTACACGGTGACCACCGACAGAGACCTGCACAAGCGAGGGGTCAAGAGCCGTAACCGAGATCGTGTTTGGACAGAGCTGACCGAGCTGAGCCTTGTGCGTACGGACCTCACGACGGGGAAGGCTTCCGTCGCACTGGAGATCGCTGTGAAGGATGTCGACTTCCCGACGAAGGACGCCCGCGTGACGGCATTGTCGGTCAACCCGGAGTGGTCAGCTCCGCGCGACGACTCGTAAGGAGCCGACGATGACGACGCCGCCGAAAGGCGTGATGGCGTGGGCCGAGAAGGCGGATTCAGCCCGGGAGGAATGGGCGCGTCACTCGGTGGACGCGTGGGCGAGCACCGCTCGCTTCGCACAGCCCATGAACTGGGGCGACGCGGAGTCAGCAGTGCTCGAGCGCCAATACCCGCCGCTGCCTGGGACTCTCGCAGTCAGGACCGTGGGGATCGTGGCCGTCGTGTTCATGGTTTTCCTCGCGCTGCCGCTTTTCGGTGCGCCATTGTTCGGATTGACACTGCTCGCGATCGCTGCCGGTCGAGACGCTGGCGGCGAGGGGCTGCTGTGGTTCGCCAGGATCGCATTCGGCGTAGCCACCCTCATGGGACTGATCATGATTTCCGCGTGGTGGGAGACGAGGCGCCGCAGCGTGGTGAGCGTCGCGACGGCCGCGGTCTGTGTCGTCGCATCGGGTGCGTCGTACGTCCTGATACGGCTCGCGAACGTGGCCGGGATTCCGTGGCTGTCCGTTCTGGTGCTCGCCGCAGCGGTCGTCGGGTTGGTCTGTCTGGCTCTGGAACTGATGTCCAAGCCGGAGGGACGCGCGAAGAGCAGGAAGCCGCCCAAGCGGGGGCCTCGAAGCTCGGACAAGCGGGCGCGGGCCAAGGCGGCACGTGACCGGCTGCTCGAGATCCTCGTCCGTCGCCGCCTGGTCGACCTCGATGAAGGAGACCAGATCCGGCTTCGGGAAATGCCGTTGGGCTACTGGTGCGAGCTCGACGGGCTGGACGAGCGGGAGTGGCGCCGGGTGCTCGAGTATCGGCACGTGGGGTGGCGTGAGTTCGACGCGAGTGACAAGTGGGTCTACTAGGTTTCAACTGCGACAGAGAGATGACATCCGCAGAAGCAGCAGGCGCGCTGCGCTGACGACGCTGCGATCGCAGAACATCGTGTCGTATGCAGACGCTGATGAACTCGATCGAAGTCCGCTCTGAGATAGGTCGGCGGCGGTGGTCAGGAGGCGATCATCACGATCGCAGCGATCAGGCCACAGAGACTGAGCGCTACGCCGAAGAGCGCCAGGAAGCTGAAGACGAACGGGTAGAAGCACCGCTCGAAGCGGTTCAGGGGCAGCTCGTTGTCGTGGGGTCCAGCGGGGTCGTACATCACGCCGATCTCGTCGCCGGTCTTCATACCCGGGGCGCCGCCCTCGCTGTGTCCGTAGTAGCTGCCGCCGGTCTCGGGGGCCACGAACGTGTAGTTGACGTGATGCCTGGTGTTGCCTGGCTGGCCGCTGATGTTTTCCTTCCACGCCTTGGTGATGCGCGCGGTGGTGCGAGCCCACGTGCGGCTGGAACGAGCCCGGTGCAGAGCGGAGGGGAGGTTCAAGAAGCCGGCCGCTGCGACGGCAGCACCCGCGAGTGCGACCAGCACGGCACCAAAGATGTCCTCCATTGCGCGCCCCCGCTCAGATCGGGAGGAGGTCGAGGGCCTACACCCTAATCTGCGAGCTGGAGACCGAGGCAGACACCGCCGTCGGCGGAGACCGGCTACGTCGGTAGCAGGTCTCCGCCGGCGATCGTTAGGATCTGGGCGTCCGTTGTCTCGGAGAGGGGACTAGAAGGTGCATCCTGGGGCACGTCGTCGAGCGGGACTCGTTTCCGTCGCCAGCCTGGCGCTCGTCGCAACCGCCTGCTCGGGCGATCTGCCGCCATCCGTCGAGGAGGGCACCGAGGTCACGGTCTCGTGGTCCGGGACGCTGACGAGCACCAACCCGGCGAGCGCCGCGAGCGTCACCGACGGGAACCTCGACATCGCCTCGCTGACGCGCGGAGCGTTCGGCACCCTGATCGACGACACCGTCGAGCTGGACGAGAGCTTCGGCAAGGTCACCATCGAGGACGGCAAGCAGCCGCGGGTGCGCTACGACCTGGCTGAGCCGAGCTGGTCCGACGGCGTGCCGATCGACACCGCCGACCTGATGCTCGCCTGGGCAGCCTCCTCGAACTACTTCCGTACGCCGAAGAAGGGGAGCCCCGGCGGCGAGGTCGACTTCGGTGCGGTGACGACCGGCCTGTCCAAGAGCGCCTACATCCCCGAGGTCGACGAGGGCGCCCGAGCCATCGAGGTCCCGCTCGTGGTGCCGGTGGTCGACTGGCGTACGGCTCTCGACGTCGCCGTGCCCGCCCACGTCGTCGGGCAGAAGGCGCTGAAGATCGAGGACCCGATCGAGGCCAAGGAGGTCGTCGAGACCGCGATCGAGGAGTCCGACACCGCCAAGCTCCGCAAGATCGCGAAGGCGTGGAGCGAGGCGTTCGCGGTCGCCGAGGACGGCAAGGCGCCGGAGGAGGCGCTGCTCTCCAGCGGCCCCTACCGGGTCGCGAAGATCGAGGCCGGGGAGACCGGCCAGGAGATCGACCTCGAGGTCAACCCCGAATACACGGGCGAGGCCAGGCCCACCTACGAGCAGGTACGCCTCACGCCGGCGAGCGCGGACGCGCTGGCCGGCCTGGGGGAGAAGGTCGACGTCGTCCAGGTCACGCCGACCAAGGACAACCGGAAGCCCGTGCGCGACCTCGAGCGCCGCGACTACGGCGTCGCGACCGCCCACGACGGCACCATGTGGGCGTTGGTGCTGCGCACCGACCGCGGTCTCTTCAGGAAGAAGAACACCCGCACGTCGTTCCTGCGCGCAGTGCCCCGCGGCGACATCGCCGAGGGCGGTGCAGGCGAGTGGGCCGAGGCGTACGAGGCCACCGACGTGATGCTCTTCCCGCCGGGCGGCGAGGGCTATCAGATCGCCACCGAGGACTCCGGGTTCTCCGCGAAGTTCCGGGCCTCCGAGGACGCCAAGGCGCCGCGTGGCGCCAAGGTGTGCGTGGCCTTCGACAAGTCCAGCGCGTTCGCCTCGGGTGCCTACGAGACCATCGCGAACGTCGTCGACGACGAGGGCTGGTCCGCGACCAGCTGCGGTGCCTCCTCGGCCGACCGGGTGACCTCGGGCAAGAGGTGGGACGCTGCGCTCGTGCGCATCCCGATCCCGCAGACGCCGGAGGAGATCTCCGCGCAGTGGGGCAGCAAGGGGAGCCAGAACGCGACCGGTGGTGGCGACCGCGACCGGGATCGTCTCATCGGCGAGCTGGCTCGCACCGCCGACCCCTACGCGGCCCGCGACGTACGCGTCGAGATCGAGAAGACGCTGGTCAAGGACTCGATCGTGGTTCCGATCGTGATGAACCCGACGGTGACCGTGAGCGACAAGAAGGTCGACAGCGTCCGACCGCGGTCCGGCCAGGTCGCACCCCTGATCTCGACCGTGGTCGAGTGGTCGCCGACGAAGAAATGATCTGAGATGACGAGCCGGGGGGCCACGAACGATCTGGTGTTGAAGGCGCAGGGCCGTGAGTGGCGCCTCCAACCGGGACACACCTACACGCTCGGGCGCGCGCAGGGCGCCGACCTGCTGGTGAGCAGCGAGCTCGTCTCCTCCCGCCACGCGTCCATCACCGTCGTCGAGGACGCGTGGGTGCTCACCGACCTGAACAGCACCAACGGGACGTACGTTGCCGGGCAGCGCACCCCGGCGGTCACCCTCGTGCCGGGGACGTCGCTGAGCGTCGGCGGCGCCGACGACGGTGTCCGCATCGACGTGGTGGCGGCGGCCGCGAGACCGTGGGAGCCGCCGCCGGCATGGGTGCCGCCGCCGGGCGAGCTGCCTGTTGCGCGGCGAGTGCCGCGCGCCAGGAAGCGGAACCTCGCCGGGCCGGCGCTGAGCATCGCGGGTGCGTTCCTCGTCGTCGTGGTGGCGGTCGTGCTGGTGACGACGATGATCGTCTTCGACGACGGCCCGCCCGCCGCCGAGAAGGCGAGCGCGGTCGAGCGCAAGAAGATCCCGGTCGAGGGCCCGATCGTGGGCGACGTGAACGGCGACGGCAAGGGTGACCTCGTCGTCGCCGTCGACGAGAAGACCCGCCGTTTCTACCTCTCGGACGGTGGCAAGAAGTTCACGCCGCAGAGGCCGGGATCGTGGGCGTCCTGGGGCTACCGGTTCGCGACCAGCGGCCGGATCATGTGCGACTTCGACGGCGACGAGAAGGCAGACATCGGTGCTCCGAACGAGTATTCGTTCGACGGCCCGCAGACCTACGGCCTCCACCTCCAGACCGGCAAGAGCCAGCAGATCCCGGTCGGGTTCGACCGGATCGACGGTGCCTACTGCGGTGACTTCGACGGCGACGGTCACAACGACGTCGCCTTCGCCGTGCGCTCCGATGACCGGACGTCCGTGCAGATCAGCCTCGCGCTCCAGAAGGAGCGCGGTCAGTGGGAGACCCCGGTCCCCGCCTATCAGACCGCGATCCCGACCACGACTGACGCGACCGATCCGTGGGCGTTCCACGTCGGTGATCTCGACGGCGACGGGAAGACCGACCTGCTCTACGGTCTGAGCGCTCCGAGCAAGGTCGGGAACTACTCGGGCCAGGCACTGCTGTCCGACGGCAAGGCGTTCAACGAAGGGCCGGTCTTCGGGGTCAACGAGGCCGACGTCAATTACCAGGACCGTGCGACCGCCAACGGCGACCTCGACAGGCTGGGCGGGATCGCCGCCGACGTCGATGGCGACGGAGTCGACGAATGGGTCCACCTGGGGGTCTACGGCTGGTTCGACGTCTACCGTCTGTCTGGCAAGAAGTGGAAGCGGACCCAGCGGAACGCGGGCGCGATCAGCACGTTCGCGTGGAGCTCGGTGGTCCCCGCCGACGTCAACGGCGACCACTTCACGGACGTGGTCGCGGTCTCGATCAACGGCTATCCTGCGGTCTTCGCGGGCAGCCCGAAGGGCCTCCAGCCGGGCAAGATCGTCACTCCGCTGTTCAAGGACGACCACACCTACTACTCGTGTCTGGTCTCTCTCGAGCCGAGCGGCCTTTACTGTTGAGCTCCATCTCGGAAGGACGAGTCACGATGAGCAGGTTCACCATGTCCGCACGCCGTGCGGCCAGAGGTTCGGTCGCGATCGGCGTCGTGTGTGGCGTCGCGGGCGTGCTGACCGCGTGCGGCGCCAAGGTCCCGGAGAAGACCGTCGAGGAGGCGGTCTCCGACGGGATCGCCGACAAGGTCGGGCTGCGCCCCAAGGAGGTCGACTGCCCTGGCGGGATGCCGCTCGAGGTGGGTGGCGAGGCCGACTGCACCCTGACCGTCGTGGGCGACCGGGAGATCGGGCTCACCGTGCGGATCGCCTCGATCGACGGGGCGAAGCCGAAGTTCGAGTACGACGTCGACCTGATGAAGCTCCTGGAGAAGTAGGACCCGATGGCGGCGGAACTCGTGGTGAGGGTCAACGGGCAGGAGCGGCGCCTCGCCGACGGCACCAACCACACGATCGGACGTGACCCGGACGCCGGCCTGTCCCTGCAGGACAGCCTGGTGTCGTGGCGACACGGCGAGATGGCGTACGCCAGTGACGGCTGGGTGCTGACCGACGTCGGCAGCACCAACGGCACCTTCGTCGACGGCGCCCGCATCCGGACGGGGGAGAGCGTCGCCATCGTCCCCGGCTCGGTCGTCTGGTTCGGCGGCGCGGAGGACGCCCCCGACCCGGGCGTACGCGTCGACGTGCTCTCCGCGCCGGCCGGCCCGCCGCCACCGCCGCCGGCGGACGGCCCGCCCGGTCCGCCACCACCGCCGCCCCCGGCGACGGGATCGACGGACTCAGCCGGCTCGGCGGGCTCGACGGGCAGCAACGACCTGGCCACGATGATGGCCGGTGACGGCGACGTCCTCGCGGCCTCAGCGGCGGCTCGCCAGGCACACCAGGGGAGCGTGCCAATCCCGCCCCGGCCGTTGGTCCCCGGGCAGACCATCCGGATCGGCCGCGCCGCCGACAACGACCTGGTGATCGCCGACGACCTCCTCGTCTCGCGCCACCACGTCGAGATCGTCACCAACCCCGACAGCTCGGTCATCGCACGCGACCTCGGCGCCGGCAACGGCACCTTCATCAACGGCGCCCGGATGCCGAAGGGCTACACCGCGCCGCTGCAGCCGGGGTCGATCGTCGGCGTCGGCCACACCACCTTCCGGCTCCACCAGGGCATGCTCGTCGCCCACCAGGACACCGGCGAGGTCGACTTCCTCGCCCGCCATCTCTCGGTGGTGGTCGGCAAGGGCGACAAGCGCAAGCAGATCCTGCGCGACGTCTCCTTCCGCGCGCCGCAGAAGTCGCTGGTCGGCGTGATCGGGCCGTCCGGCTCCGGGAAGTCGACCCTGCTCAAGGCGCTCACCGGCTACCAGCCGGCGACCGAGGGAGTGGTGGAGTACGACGACCGCAACCTCTACGCCGAGTTCGACGAGCTGCGCCAGCGCATCGGCCTGGTGCCGCAGGACGACATCCTCCACCGCGACCTCACCATCACCGAAGGTCTCCAGTACGCCGCGAAGCTCAGGTTCCCCGCCGAGGTATCGGCCGCTGAGCAGCAGCAGCGCATCAGCGAGGTGCTGCGCGAGCTCAAGCTCGACGTCCACGCCGACAAGAAGATCACCTCGCTCTCCGGCGGTCAGCGCAAGCGCGTCTCGGTCGCCGTCGAGCTCCTCACCAAGCCGTCGTTGATCCTCCTCGACGAGCCGACCTCCGGTCTGGACCCCGGGATGGACCGCGACGTGATGCGCCTGCTCCGCGGCCTCGCCGACGACGGGCGTACCGTCCTGGTCGTCACCCACTCCGTTGCTCAGCTGCACCTGTGCGACCGGGTGCTGGTGATGGCTCCTGGTGGTGCGATGGGCTATTACGGCCCGCCTGAGGGCGCGCTGCCGTTCTTCGGTCGCGACGAGTGGGCCGACGTCTTCGCCGACTTCGAGAACCACCGCGACGCCGACTGGGGCGGCAAGTGGCACCAGTCGAGCGAGTATCAGCGTTACGTGGCCGACGTCGACGCGGTCCCGCCGGCGCACGCCGACGTCGCCACGGCCGCCAAGCGGCAGAAGGGCCAGTCGTGGCTGCAGCAGGTCGCCACGCTGGTGCGGCGATACCTCTCGGTGATCACCGCCGACCGCGGCCTGGTCCTGCAGATGGTCGGCCTGCCGGTCGTGCTCGGCCTGGTCTCGCTGATCATCCAGCCGGGCGAGGATCTGCTCCCGCTGAAACCGGACGAGCTCGGCAACATCGTCCCCAACACGACCGCGACCGTGATCGCGATGATCCTCGCCATCGGCGCCTGCCTGACCGGCTGTGCCAACTCGATGCGCGAGCTCATCAAGGAGCGGTCGATCTATGAACGAGAACGCGCGGTGGGGCTGTCCCGGTCGGCGTACATCGCCTCGAAGGTCCTCGTGCTGGGCGCGATCACGTCGGTCCAGTGCCTGGTGATGACGCTGATCGCCTGCTCCGTCCGCGAGCTGCCCGACAAGGGGCTGGTGCTCGGCCCGCTGACCATCCTCGAGCTGGCGGTCCCGGTGATCTTCCTCGGCGTCACCTCGATGATCGTCGGTCTGCTGATCTCCGCAGCGGTGAAGACCTCCGAGCAGACGATGTCGATGCTGGTCGTCTACGCGATCTTCCAGATCGTCTTCGGCGGCACCCTCTTCTCGCTGCTCGGGTCACCGGCCAACTGGTTCTCGTGGTTCATGCCGGCTCGCTGGGGTCTCGGCGGGATCGGCACCACGCTCACGATGAACCTGATGTTCCGAGACCGAAATGACCCTGACCGCATCGACCCGATCTGGTATCACATGACCAGCCATTGGTTCCTCGCGCTCGGGATCATGGCTGCCATGTCCATCGTCCTCCTCGTCGCTGTCTCGCTCTCGCTCCGCAAGCATGAGCCAGAGGTCATGCGGTAGCGACTACTGAAATTGGGTTTCCTGTATGACGACGCTTCATCCCGGGGCAGTGTTCGGCCACTACCGTCTGGATCGCATCCTCGGCGAGGGCGGAATGGGTGTCGTGTACGACGCTTTCGACACCAAGCTCGAACGCCAGGTCGCGCTGAAGATGGTGCACGCCCATCTCGCCGACCGCGAGTTCATCGACATGTTCATCCGCGAGGGGCAGACGCTGGCGCAGATCCGCTCGCCCCACATCATCGCGATCTACGACATCGGTGAGCAGCAGGGCAGCCCGTTCATCGTCACCCAGTTCATCAAGGGCGGCGACATGTCCGGCCTCGTACGCGGCAGCGGACCGCTCGCTCCGCACCTGGCCAGCCTGGTCAACGCCCAGGTCGCCGAGGCGCTCCACGACGCCCATCAGGCCGGCATCATCCACCAGGACGTGAAGCCGTCCAACGTGCTGATCCGCAACCCGCAGAGCCCCATCGACCTCGGCGGCTTCCTCTGCGACTTCGGCATCGCGACCTCCGCGTCCGACTCGGCCACCGGCGGCATCACCGGCACCTGGAACTACCTCGCGCCCGAGTACGTACGCGACGACCGGGACGCTCAGGGCCGGCCCATCCAGCCGGCGCCCACGCGAGACATCTACGCCGCCGGCTGCATGTTCTGGTTCAGCCTGACCGGCAAGGTCCCCTACTCGGGCGAGGCCGTGCAGGTCGCGATGGCCCACCAGAGCGCGCCGATCCCGCAGTTCGTCGGTGACGACGAGTGGACCCGCACCGCCAACCGCATCCTCCAGCTCACCATGGCGAAGGACCAGCGCAACCGCTACCAGAGCGCCGCGGCCCTCAAGGACGACCTGCTCGAGCTGCGCGAGATCACCTCCCCGCCCCAGCTCGTCCCAGCGCCGTCGATGACCGACCCCAACCCGACGCCGATCCTGGTCTCCGCGATCCGCCCGCCCACCGAGGCCGAGGCGATCCTGATCGAGGAGCAGGCGCGTCCGTCCAAGATCACCCCGCTCCGGGTGCTCGGCGCGATGGCCGGCGTGGCCGTCCTCGGTGTCGGTGGCGCCCTCGCGATCACCCAGCCCTGGGTCGAGGACGGGCCCGAGCCGATCGTCCCGACCGTCAAGGGCGCTGCGTACGCGGACGTGAACGGGGACAAGTTCGGCGACGTGGTGACCGATGTCGTGAGGCCGGACGGCAAGGGCGTCGATGTCATCACCTGGAAGTCCGACGGCCGGAAGCTGACCCCCTCGAAGCCCGTCAAGGTCGACAGTCCCCAGCTGACCCCAGACGCGCCCGCTCTGGACGTCTTCCCGTTGGTCGGGGATTTCCGCGGCGACAAGAAGAACTCGATGGTGACCCTGGCGCGGGACGAGCGCGGCCTGAAGGTCACCGGCGCCTTCGAGGGCCACGTGGATGCGCCCTCGTTGAAGGCCCAGAACGCCAAGATGAAGGACTCCGACTTCTTCTACGGCATGGGAGCCGAGGACTTCGACGGAGACGGACGCGACGACCTGTTCATGTCGGTCGACTACTCGCATCCCGACCCTGAACGAAAGGACCTCGGCTTCATGGCCGGGGAGGGCCAGATCTACGTCTTCCACAACACAGGCTCCGGCTTCGACGCTCCCGAGCTGTTCCTGACCTACCCGAACAAGGACAGACAACGGGTGGCCATCGGCGACTTCAACGGCGATCACATGGGCGACATTCTGCTGATGAACCGCAATGGACTGCGCTCCGACGACTCGCGCGAGCAGGAGATCACCTCCTCGCTGAGGGTCTACGTCGGCGACGGGAAGACCGCGACGCCGTTGGAGAAGGAGTTCGCGATCACCCGTCAGTTCAACCAGTTCCTCTACGAGAACGGCTCGGGGCAGGCCAACGCCTTCCTGGCCGGCGACGTCAACGGCGACGGCAAGGACGAGCTCGTGGTGGAGGGCATCGGCGACAACTCCGGTAGCCCGATCGTCATCGGCACCTGGGCCAAGGATCTGTCGTCCTTCTCCCAGGCCGTACGCGGCCGCCTTCCGTCTCCCAACGACCTCTTCGACAACCCGACATCGTTCGACGCGACCCTCGCCGACCTGAACGGGGACGGCTTGGCCGACGTCGTCGGAGTCACTCGTGACACGTCGAGCGAGCCGTACAAGTTCTACGGCGCGTTCGCCGGCAAGGACGGCAACTTCACGGTGCGCACCCTCGCCACCTGGGAGCCGTCACCCGAAGGCGACGTCGACAACAACAACCTCATGGGAGGGACCCTCGGATGACCGATCCTGCCAACTCCTCGCCCGGCGACCCTGCGGGCGGACAGGGCTCGGATCCCGACCGGACCGTTGTCGGCGGTGAGGGAGCCGAGAGGCCGCAGCCCCCTTCGTTCGAGCGTCCGACGACGGACGACCCGGACAAGACGACGATCCGGCCGCGGGCCGCTCGGCGCAGTGCTTCTGCCCCTCCGCCACCGCCTCCGCCTCCGACCCAGGCGCCGACCCAGGTCCCGAATCAGCCCGCGCCGCCCCCTCCACCGCACCCGTCGTCGGCGGGCCAGCCCGCTGCCTCCCCCCAGGGAGGTGCTCCGGGCATGATCGGGCCCTACCGGTTGGAGCGGCAGGTGGCGTCCAACGACTCGGCGGTCGTCTACCGGGCGATGGACACACGCCTCAACCGGGCGGTCGCGATCAAGGTGCTCCTCGGACGTGGCGCCCGTGACCCCGAGTTCGTGAGTCGTTTCGACAAGCAGGCCACGCTCATGGCCAAGCTCGAGTCACCTCACGTCATCGACGTCTACACCAACGGTCGGACCGACGAGGGTGCTCCCTACCTGGTCTCGCAGTACGCGGACGGCGGCGATCTCGGCTCCCTGCTCGAGGCTCGCGGGAAGCTGCCCGGCCCGCTGGCCGCCGACATCTGTGCCCAGATCGCCGATGGCCTGGCAGCGATCCACTCGCCCGAGGTCGGGGTCGTGCACGGTGACGTGAAGCCGTCGAACATCCTGCTGCGCGACGGCAACAACCCGCCGTACGCCTACCTCTCCGACTTCGCGGCCGCGCGAGCCGACGACTCCGCGACCGCCCGGCCTGGTATCCACTCCGGCGCCTGGGACTATCTGGCCCCCGAGCGCGCGATGGGGGCGGCGCCCAGCCCGGCGAGCGACCTCTACTCGCTCGGGTGTCTCTTCTACGAGCTGGTCACCGGCGAGGTGCCCTTCACCGGGGCCAACGACGTCGAGACGGCGATGGCGCACAGCTCTCAGCCCATCCCGACGCTGCCCGGCCGTGGCGACTTCACGCTGCAGGCCAACGACCTGCTCTCCGGACAGGGCGGCCTGCTCACCAAGGACCCCGCCGATCGGACCAGCGATGCACTCCGGGTGCGCGACCGGTTCGCGGCGATGGCCGACCGCCAGATGGGCTTCTCCTCGGGAGCGGCGGTGACCCTCAAACGCGCCCGCAGCCGGTGGTGGATCGCCGCGGCGGCGGCTGCGGTGGTGGTCGTCGCCGGTGCAGCGGCCACCGGCATCACGCTGAAGGTCACCGAGAACGACTCGGACAAGCCCAGAGCGCTCGTCACCGGAGACTTCGACGGTGACGGCAAGGGCGACCTGGTGTTCGGCAGCGGTCTTGAGGGGCTCAGAGGGAGCTTGGCCTTCGAGCCGCTCGTGCGGTTCACGTCCTCGGGCGAGGGCCTGGGGGCGGCCAAGGAGCTCAAGGGCCAGCACGGGATGCTGATGGGTGACATCGACGGCGACGGGATCGAGGACGCCGTCACGGTGTCCGGGCGGGGGTCCAGGATCACCGTCGACTCCACCAACAAAGATCACAAGAGCGGGTCCATGCAGGTTCCGGTCTCCGGTCGACGTCTGGCTGTCCTCTGCGACGACTTCAACGGTGACAAGCGTGCCGATGTCGCCGTCGTCTCGGTGGGGAACGGAAAGAAGCTCCCCGCCGATGACAACGAGCTCGCGAAGCTGAAAGACCTGAAGTACTACTTCACCGTCTCGCTCAGTCAGGAGGACGGAACCTGGTCTGAGGCGAAGGACTGGTTGACGGGCGACTGGTCGGGCATCTTCAAGGGTGTCTACCTGACGGCAGGTGATGTCAACGGCGACGGTAAGGCTGACATCTCCTTCGGCAGTGGCCCTGAGGAGCCTGGCACCATCGTCGGGCAGATGCTGATCTCCACCGGCAAGTCGTTCGAGAAGGTCAACATGCCCGAGGACACGCTGAAGCTCTTCGCTGAGCACAAGAGCGCCCATTCGGCGCTCTTCGCCGACGTGGACGGCGACGATCGCGATGAGCTGATCGAGTTCCAGGGCAACAAGCAGGGCGACAGCATCGCCGTCTACGACTACGACTCGTCGGCAAAGACCTTCGTCCAGGCCAGCTCCTGGACCTTGGGCAACCCGATCGATCACCACAGCTACGACAGCGATGTCTGGACCGGGGATCGTCCGATGATCACCGACGTCAACGGCGACGGAAATGAGGACCTCGTCTGGGGCCTCCTCCACGAGGGGCCGGACCCGACCGGCCAGCTCGATTACAGGATCGCTTTCGAGGGGACCGCACTGGTGCTTCTCGGCGGGAAAGACGAGTTCACCGTCGAGAAGTGGAAGATGCCTGATGCCGAAGACATACGAAGCACGGCGCTGAAGCCACTGCGGAACAGCCTCAACAGCTATGCGACCTCGGGAGCGTTCGAGTAACGCGACCGTCACACTCTGCAGCGTGGGTGCGACGAAGAACGGGCCCGCGATCCTGATCAGGATCGTGGGCCCGTTCTGTCAGTCGGACGGCCCGGCTCGTTCGATCAGAGCGACGACTCGCTCCACGCCAGCTGGATGACCTCGACCCCACGGTCACGGGTGACCAGACGGCCACGACCCGGCAGCGTCGGGACGGGCCGGAGGTTGCCGATGAGCGGGCCCTCGTCCGGGTTGCCGGAGAGCAGCAGGCCCGGCATCGCCAGGTCGCGCATCGACTGGATGACCGACTCGTAGAGCGCTCGCGACGCACCACCCGAGCGACGGGCGACGATGACGTGCAGGCCGACGTCGCCTGCCTGGGCCATCAGAGGCTGCAGCGGCGCGAGGGGCGAGCCCTGCTGGGTCGAGACGAGGTCGTAGTCGTCGACCAGCACGAAGAGCTCCGCGCCGGACCACCACGAGCGGTTGCGCAGCTCCTCGGGGGTGACGTCCGGGCCCGGGATCCGCTTGGTCAGATAGGCCGCCAGGTCGTTCAGCGTTGGGTTGGCCTGCGTCGCCGAGGTGAGGTAGCCGACCAGGTAGTCCTCCGGGATCTCGCCGAGCAGCGAGCGCCGATAGTCGACGACTGCGATCTGCGCTTCCTTCGGGGTGTGCGTACGCATGATCTCGCGAGCGATGCTGCGCAGCATCGAGGACTTGCCGGACTGGCCGTCGCCGAAGACGAGCAGGTGGGGCTCGGTGTCGGGGTTGAGCCCGACCGGGGCCAGCTCCTTCTCGTTGACTCCGAGCAGGATCCGCTTGCCGGGCTGCTCCTCGGTGACGCCGGCCTGCTCGCGCACCCGCTCGAGAGTGATCTGCTCGGGCAGCAGGCGCAGCTTCGGGCCGGCCGGGCCCTGCCAGGCGGCCGAGACCCGAGAGATCAGGTCGTCGACACCGTCGCCGAGCGTGGCGGCGGAGCCGTCGCCGTCCATCCGAGGCAGCGCGCTGAGGAAGTGGAGCTTCTCCTTCACGATGCCTCGACCCGGACGCCCGGTCGGCACCAGGGCGGCCAGCTTGCGGTCGAGCTCGGAGTCCATCGGGTCACCCAGTCGCAGCTCGAGCTTGGTGCCGAAGACGTCGCGCATCGACGAGCGGAACTCGGCCCAACGACCCGCCGCGGCGACGATGTGGACGCCGAAGGTCAGGCCGCGCGGAGCGATCTCCTGGATGGCGTACTCGAGATCGTCGAAGTCGGCGCGCAGCGTGCCCCAGCCGTCGATGACGAGGAAGACGTCGCCCCAACCGTCGTCGGCCTGGCCGCGTGCACGTCGTGTCCGGTAGGTCTCGATCGAGTCGATGCCCTGGGCCCGGAAGTAGGCCTCGCGACGGTCGATGATGCCGGAGATCTCGGCCAGCACGCGGCGTACGACATCGGGCTCGGAGCGGGTGCCGACACCGGCGACGTGCGGCAGCTTGGCCAGCGGCGCGAACGTGCCGCCACCGAAGTCGAGGACGAAGAACTGCACCTCGTGAGGCGTCATGGTCAGCGACATCGAGGTGACGATCGTGCGCAGCGTGGTCGACTTGCCCGTACGCGGCGCACCGATGACCGCGACGTGGCCTGCGGCGCCGCGGAGGTCGACGGTGAGGGTGTCGCGCAGCTGTTCACGCGGCTTGTCCACGATGCCGAGCGGCACCACCAGGCCGCCGAGCCGCTTCCAGGACGGCGAGTGCAGGCCGAGCTCGGGCGACGTGGTCAGATCGGGCATCAGCGAGTCGAGCGTGTCGGGGATGTCGAGCGGCGGCAGCCAGACCTGGTGGGCCGGAGTGCCGTGGCCGGTCATCCGGTCGACCGCGATGTCGAGCATCGACTTCTCGACGCCGTCCGCGCCGACGACCGGGGCGGCGGGCCGTTCCTCCTCCTCGGCCGGCATCGCCAGCTGCTTCACCTCGGCGATCGAGAACGGGAAGATACCCTGCAGCTTGCCGCCCTCGTCGCGACGGATCCGGGAGCCCGCGGCCGGCGGCCCCGAGACATACGCAGCCCGGAACCGCTGCATCGAGGTCGGGTCGGGCTTGAGGTAACCGAGGCCGGGGATCGCCGGGAGCTCGTAGGCGTCCGGCACACCGAGCACGGTGCGCGACTCCTGCGCGGAGAAGGTGCGCAGACCGACGCGGTAGGAGAGGTGCGAGTCGAGCCCGCGCAGCCGGCCCTCCTCGAGACGCTGCGAGGCGAGCAGCAGGTGGATGCCGAGGGATCGGCCCAGTCGGCCGATCGCGACGAAGAGGTCGATGAACTCCGGCTTGGCCGAGAGCATCTCGGAGAACTCGTCGACCACGATGAAGAGCGACGGCAGCGGATCCATCGACGGGTCCTGCGTACGGGCCTTCTCGTAGTCCTTCAGCGAGGAGAAGTTGCCGGCCTCGCGCAGGAGCTCCTGGCGGCGGGTCATCTCACCGGAGAGCGCGTCCTGCATACGGTCGACCAGGGTGAGCTCGCCCTCGAGGTTGGTGATCACCGCGGAGACGTGCGGCATGCCCGCCATCCCGGCGAAGGTCGCACCACCCTTGAAGTCGACCAGCACCAGGTTGAGGACCTCCGGCGGGTGGGTGAGCACCAGACCGAGGACGAGGGTGCGGAGGAACTCCGACTTACCGGAACCGGTCGCACCGATGACGAGGCCGTGCGGCCCCATACCCTGCTGGGCCGACTCCTTGATGTCCATGTAGACCTGCTGGCCGGCCTCGCCGACACCGACGGGCACCCGCAGACGGTCGCGGTTGGCGCGGGGGCGCCAGGCGACCTCCGGGTCGAAGGAGCGGACGTCGCCCAGACCGAGCAGCGCCATGTAGTCCTTCGGGGCCGCGATCTCGGTGTCCTGCGGCGTCTCCGCGGCCGCGTCGGAGCCTTCCGGCGCCACGGTGTAGAGCGCGGTCAGGCGGCGGGCGTAGGCCTCGGCGTCGGCCATCGACATCTGGTCGACACGGAGGCGCACGGGGTCCATGCGTACGCGGACCTGGTAGCCGGGGACGGTGTTGTTCTCGTCGGGCTCCTCGTCGTCGATCAGGAACCGCACCCGGCTGGAGTCGAAGAGCTCGTCCCAGTGGGTCGGCAGGTCGATGACGGTGACGCCCTGGATGCCGTCGTCGGGCAGCACGTGGTTGCCCGGCGGGACCGAGCCGCCGTCGACGATCACCACGATCTGCGGGGACGGCACGCGGTCGTCGGTGCCCCAGCGGGCCCGCTCGCCGACCTCGGTCGGGAGGAGCGCGCCGAGGTCGTTGATGTTGGTGACCACCATCCGGCGCGGGCCGACGGCGTCGACCTCACGGCCGCTCTGCGCGTGCGGGAGCCACTTGACCCAGTCCCACTCGGCCAGGTTGCGCTCGGAGGTGAGGACCGCGACGACCAGCTGCTCGGGGGAGTGGAACGCGGTCATCCCGCAGATCAGCGCCCGGGCGAGCGAACGGGCCTGGTCCTCGCTGCCGCAGATCTCCATCTTGTCGAAGCCACGCAGGTTGGTCGCTGCGGGCAGGTCGGGCTGGACGCGGTGCACCGTCAGCAGCCGGTGCAGCGCGCTGGCCGAGGCCGGGTCGACCTGGTCGATCGGGGTCTGCTGGGGCGGCACCAGCGTCAGCGCGAGCGGCTGGTTGGCGACGCCGTAGCGTACGTCGAGGAAGCGCTTGTGGGTGTTGGGCCGCTCCCACAGGCGACTGCGCTCCTCGGCGATCGCCGGGAGCGAGGACGGTGCGGGGTAGTGCCAGGTCAGCGCCTTGCGCTGCTGCTCGCCGGCCCGGCGGGCCGACTGCCGGGCGCCGGCCAGGTAGCGCAGGTAGTCGGTGCGCTGCCCGCCGACCTGCTTCTGCTTCTGCTTCCGCTGACGGTCGATCTGCACGAAGATGAAGCCGAGGGTCGCGAAGAGGAACATGCCGGCGGCGATGTAGCGCTGGATCGGCGGCGAGCCGCCCTGACCCGACTGCATCGTGGCGATCAGCACGACCGACCCGAGACCACCGAGCATGGGGATGGCGTTCATCAGGACGCCGCCGACGCCCTCGCCCTCCTCGATGGCCGGCGGTGCGTTGAGTGCCAGCTCCCCTTCGGGGACCTCCGGCTCCTCGGTGCGGGTACCGCCGGCGGTCGCAGCGATGGTCACGTGTCCCCCTGGAACTGTTCAGTACGCCCGCGGGCCCGGATGCCTCCGCAGGTGGTCAGGATCTTAGAGTGCCCACACCCCGGCTACTACCCTTAACCGTGCCCGTCCGGTAAAACGGGCCGTGGAGCTTCCGATGTGGAACTCTGTCACAGGGTCTTCACGCATCCGGGAGGTGTCATGCCCACTCAGACGGCCGATGCCGTCGAGCCGGCGCTCGCAGCAGGTGGACTGGCGGTCACGGTCCATGGCACCGCCGGGGTGGTCGACATCGTCGTCCCGTCCGACGCGCACGCCTCGGACCTGGCTCGGGAGTACGCGACCGCGGTCGGTCTTCCCGCCGCTCCGGTGCTGCGCGACCGGCGTGGCGAGATCGTCCCGCCGGACGCCTCGCTGGCCTCCCGCGGCATCACCACCGGTGCCCTGCTCGCCGCCGACTCGCCGCCCACCCAGGCCTACACCCGCCGTGAGGCCGCCGAGACTCCCGCCCCGGAGCCGGTCACCGCGGGCAACTTCTCGTTCTACTGGGTCGGCCTGGCCACGCTGCTGGCGGTCGCCGCCGCCGGCCTCGGCGTGTACGCCGAGGGCTGGCACCAGCTGACGATCGCCGCCGTGCTCGGCGTCGGTGCCCTGATCGGCCTCGTCCCCACCGGGCCGTACGCCGCCCGTCGGGCGATCGTCGCGCCGGCCTTCGCCGCCGGCGCAGGCTTCGTGATCACCGTCCAACCGGTCGCCGAGACGTTGCCGATGGCGGTCGGCGTGGCGGGTCTGACCGGTGCGATCGTGGCGACGATCGCGCGCTCCCTCGTCGACACCGCCGACGCCGCGCTGAAGATCTGGACCATCGCCGGGGTCGCCGTGTTCGTGGTGACCGCGCTGTGCGCCCTGTTCGGCACCTCGCCGCAGGTGCCGTGGTCGATCCTGTTCGCCGCCGCTGCCCTCGCGGCCCGGATCGTGCCCTCCTACGCCGTCGACGTCCCCGACTCCTACCTCCTCGACGTCTCCAAGCTGTCGGTGACCGCGTGGTCGGCGCGGGCGAAGACCGCCTCTGGCAAGACGACCGTCCCGATCGACGAGGTCACCCACGTCGCCGATCGCGGCGCACGCACGCTGGCGGCGGCCTCCTGGGCGGTCCTGGCCGTGGTCGTGGCCAGCGGTCCGGCCCTGGTGGCGACCGCGACCGCCAACGTCGACCGGGTCGGCGGCTGGGTGATCACCCTGGCGGGCGCCTTCGTCATCCTGCTCTCGGCACGCAGCTATCGCTACTGGCTGCCCCGCGGCGTGCTCCGGGTCGCCGGGATCATTGCACTGGCGGTCGGGGTCCGGGCCTTCGTAGGCTGGGCGGCGCCGGAGCTCGTCTCCTGGTTCGGGGTGGGTGTCGTGGTGATCGGTTTCGCCGTCATCATCGCGGCGATCGCGACCGGTCGGGGCTGGCGCTCGGCGAAGTGGGCGGCTCGGGCCGACTGGGCGGAGTCGCTGTGCGGAGCGATCGTCATCGCCTCGTTCGTGGTCTCGTCCGGGTTCTTCCGGCACCTGTGGGAATCAGGTTTCAGCAGCTAGCCGCCGCGGCCACAAAAAAGTTCAAAGATTCGTGTTTAGAACTCCGGAGACGGGGTATGAACACGGTGTCCGGACCTCGGGGGAGCCCATGGGAACCGGGCTCCAACAGGTATCTAACCTAGGAAAACCGGTTCCGCCGGTGGAAGGACAGCAGCATGAGCAGTGAGATGAAGCAAGGCCAGGCGATCAACACCGCCGTCAACGACATCGCCGAGGCCAAGGGCAAGCTGCAGAGCATCAGCGCGTCGACTGCCAGCGAGGCCAAGGCCGCCAAGGACAAGGGTTGGCACGGTGCGGGCGGTAACGCGTTCGCCCAGCTCATCCAGACCTGGGAGCAGAAGTCGCGCGACATCACGAACGCCCTCGACGAGCTCACCAACGGTCTCACCGAGGCTCGCAAGGTCGGTAGCCAGGCCGATGAGGACGTCGCTGCGTCGACTCGCTCGGTCAGCTCCAACATGGACAGCATCTCGTTCAAGATGGGTGGCTGACCACCCGGTCAGATCCCGAATTCAAAACCGGACTTTGAAAGGAAACTGACATGGGTGAAGAGATTGTCGTCAATCACGGAGACATGGCGAACATCATCGACACGCTCAGCAACGGCGTGAAGAAGATGGACGGGGAGCTCTCCAACCTGGAGAACCGCATCAACAAGCTGAAGTCTGAGTTCACCGGTGAGGCGGCCAACGCCTACGCCCAGGCTCAGGCCAAGTGGGACCGCGCGGTGGCTGAGATCCAGCAGTCGCTCGCGCAGAGCGCGGCCTTCGTGGGCCAGTCGCAGCAGGACATGCAGAACGCTGACCGCCGTGGTGCGGCCGGCTTCGGCGGCTGAGTTCTTCAGCACACGAGCAACACGAGGGGATCGGTGCACGCACCGGTCCCCTCGGTGTACGGCCCCGTGTACGACAGCCCGCCTGCTACGCGTCGCGAGACGCGCACGCTGGCGGCGTTGCCGCTTCTCCACGGTCGACCCGGACCGCGTTCGAAGCGGCGCCTTGCCAGCGCACGCGTCTCGCGTCGCTCGCGACGGCGTTCTGTCGTACACGGGGCCGTCGTTTTATGGCAAAGTCAGCGCTGACGCTCGCTGTCTGATCAGCGGGCCCATGTAGAGGCTGACTCTCGGGACACGCTGTCGGTTCGTCCCGGGCACAAGCACGACGCGAGAGGTTCGTGAAATGACGCAGGCGCAGGTGGCGCCCACTGGGTTGGTTCGGGTCACTGTCGCCTCCGGCACCCGCCGGATGGATCTGGTGCTGCCGGGCTCGGTGCCGGTGGCAGAGCTCGTCCCCGAGCTCGCGCGAAGCGTCGGGCTCCTCGACCCGCAGACGGCCTACGCGGGCTACCGCGTCGTGCTCGCCGACGGCCGCAAGCTCACCGGCGACCTCGGTCTGATCCCGCAGGGTGTCGAGGACGGTGGCGTCCTCACCGTCAGCGCCGGCATCGACGACAAGCCGCCGCGCGTCTACGACGACGTCGTCGAGGCGATGACCGACGTCGTCGAGAGCGAGATGGCTCCGTGGAAGCCCGAGGCCGGGCGGCGTACGTCGCTGCTGGCCGCCGCGCTGCTGCTGCTCCTCGGCGCCGGTGCGCTGTGGACCCAGGCGCCGTCGATGCTCGCCGGCGTCGCTGCCGCCGTGATCGGCATCGTCCTGGGCGGCGGCGCGATCGTGCTCTCCCGTCTCGAGGCGGAGAACGACGCCGCGATCTCCGCGGTCTGGATCGGCGAGGTCTACGGCGCGGTCGCCGGCTTCCTGATCGGTGCCGCCGCGGTCGGCGACGGTGGGGTCGGGCTTCCGCTCGCGTTCGCCGGTTCCGGCGCGATGATGGTCGCCGCGATCGGCTTCCTCGGGCTCGGCGAGGCGCGGATGCTGGCCATGCCGGGCGCTCTGGTCGGCGGCGTCTTCCTGATCGCCGGCCTGCTGCTGAGCGCGACCGGCTGGAAGGCAGGTGTGGTGCTCGGCATCGTGCTGGTCGTCGTGGTGCTGGCCGGCAGCTTCTTCCCGTGGCTCGCGCTGAGCACGACCAAGACCGACGTGCCGCAGCTCTACTCCGACGAGGACATCAACCTCGACCCCGAGGAGATCCGGGAGGACCAGGTCCGCGTCGACGCCAAGGTCGCTCACGAGATCCTGATCGCGATCTCCCTCTCCGTCGGCGTCCTGGTCGTGCTGACCTCGCCGTTCGTGGTGCGGCTCGGCCTCTTCGGCACCCTGCTGGCCCTCGCCGCGTGCGTCGTGCTGATGCTGCGCACCCGGCAGTACCGGACCGGTTCCGAGGTGCTCGTCGGCCTGGTCTCCGGGATCGCCGGCCTGCTCGCGATCGGTGCCGCGCTGCTGGTCTACCACGAGTCGTGGCGGCCGACGACCGCTGTCGTGCTGGCGGCCGCCGGCGGCGTACTCCTCGTGCTCACGCTCGTCCCCGACGTCGGGTCCATCCGTCGCGGCCGTCTGGCTGACGTCGCCGAGACCATCTGTCTGCTGGCGATGCTGCCGCTGATGGTCCTCGCCTCCGGGCTCTTCGGTGCCGCGGTGGCTGGTTTCTGATGGCCACCAAGAAGGACCTCGTAGAGGCCCATGCCTTCAGCCGCCGCCGACTCGTCTCCGCGTTCCTCTCCGGCGCCCCGGGTGGGCGTGAGGTCGAGCCCGCCCGACCGGGCCGATCGGTCTTCGGCGGCCTCGTCCTGGCTGTGCTGCTCATCGCCGGCGGCGCGGTAGCCCACTTCCTCTCGCCCAAGGCCGCGACCGGCTGGGCCGACGAGGACGGGCTGATCGTGACCAAAGGCGGCGCGCGCTACGTGGTCACCGGCCCGGAGAAGGAGAAGGAGCTCCACCCGGTGGTCAATCTGGCCAGCGCCCAGCTCATCCTGGGGCTCGACCTGGAGAAGAGTTCGAAGGTCATCGACCAGGAGGAGATCGACAAGGAGTTCCCGAAGGCGACGATCGGCCTCTCCGGCCCGAAGGTCCCCGAGGAGCTCCCGACGGAGGCGGACTTCATCAAGACGGGTTGGACCGCCTGCACGGCTGATGGCGCAGGAACGTTCCTGAACATCTCCGCCAAGCCTGACGTGCGTGCTGCCGGGGCCGCAGGGTTCTTCGTGCGGACCACCGAGGGCACCTACCTCATCGCAGACAGCACGAACGTCGAGGGGGAGACCCAGGCGTACAGCTTCAAGGTCGAAGGAGACGCGGAGACGTATGCCGACCGCATCTTCACAGACCCGGTCCCGACGCCCACGGTGCCTCAAGCCTGGGTCAATCTCTTCCCCGCAGGCGGTGCCCTGGCAGGAGACTCGTTCGGGACCACCTTCAGCAAGGCCGGACAAGCCGTGGAGGGTGAGGAGTACCCGATCGGGACGAAGGGCAACTACCTCGCCAAGGAATACCTCATGACCGAGAGCGGGTGGATCCGGCTCGAGGAGTTCGCCAGCGAGGTCTACGACCTCGCCTTCGGTGACAAGGTCAACCTGCAGTCGCTGGACTCGCAGCCCAACATCAACGGCGAGCGCCTGGAGGCATCCACCTTCTGGCCGAGGTCGAACCTCGAACCGGCGACCGGCGCCGCCTGCGCGCGGCTCGACACCAGCGACCGTACGACGGTGCGACTCGGCATCCAGCCGGGTGAGGACGCCTGGCCGGTCTCGGAGCCTCCTGCCGCCGACGACCTGACCGCTGCCCGGGTCGACCCGGGCAAGGGTGCCTTCGTCTACGCCGCGAGCGGTGAGGACGTCTCGAAGGAGAGCGCGACGCCGTTCCTCATCGACGCCCGCGGCACCGCCAACACGCTCGACGGCCCGACCACGGTCGGACGGCTCGGTCTGACCACCGACTCCGGCCCGATCGTGCCCAGCACTTGGCTGCAGCTGCTCCCGAGCGGCGCAGCCCTCTCGACCGAGCTGGCGCTCTGCCCGCCCAACACCGGCAAGGTCGAGGAGAGCAAGTGCGAGCCCCTGTGACCCTGCTGCGTAGCGGCGTCGCGCTCGCTGCCGTCGTGGGCGGGCTGACCCTGGTGGGCGGCCCGACCCCGGCGTACGCGGCGGAGGAGCGGGCGATGTGCTCGGCCTATGCCAAGAACACCGGCGGTGGTGCACCCCCGAAGCCGGAGACCCAGACCGCGCCGGTGCCGGCGTCGGCCGCGCCGTTCGCGATCATGCGGATCGCCGACGCGCAGAAGGTGAGCAAGCAGGGCCAGGGAATCCGGATCGCGGTGGTCGACTCGGGCTACAGCCGGAGCGCCCAGGAATATCACGGCACCGTCGGCGCCGGCCTGATCTCGTCGATCGCACCGAAGGCGAGACTCAGCGACCATCCCGTGCTCAAGGTGGGCCAGGACAAGTCGACGGTCGACGCCAAGCGGATGGTCGCCGAGCTCAGGTCGCTGGCCAAGGGCAACGCGAAGGGGCTGATCGTCGACATCGGTCTCCCCGCCGCGCAAGGGGCCTCAGGGCTGGACAGCGCGGTCGACGCGCTCGTCAAGAAGGGCGCCATCGTGGTGACGGCCGCAGACTGGTCCGGCGTCTCGGGCGAGGTGTCGAGCCGGGATGTCGGGCCCGGCGTCTTCCCCAATGCCAACGACTCCATCGTCACCGTCAGCGCGTCGCGCACCTGGGCCTCCGACCCCGACTTCACCGTTCTTCCCAACTCCAACACCGACGTCACCGCCCCCACCTACGGCGCCGCCTCGAAGACGCTCTTCGGCAAGCCGTGCTGGGTCGACACGATCTCGACGTCGTTCGCTTCGGCCGAGGTCTCTGCGGTGCTCGCGCTGATCTGGTCGACCAACCGCGGCTGGAGCGCCACGCAGGTCATCGACCGCCTCTACAGCACCACCTCCGGCCGGGAGGGCCAGGGCGGGCGCTACTGGGGTGCCGGCGTCGTGAACGCCTACGACGCGCTCACCCGTCCCGTGGCCGAGAAGCCGGACGAGACCCCGGCGGTCGAGCAGGCGCCGGCGGCTCGGGAGAAGGCCGACCCGCTCGCCACCGTGCGGAAGAACGCGGTCTGGTGGGGCATCGGCGGTGGTGGCGCGCTCGGCCTCGGGCTCGTCCTGCGGCCGCTGTTCTCGCGGCGCAAGGGCTCGATGTAGCCGGTCACTCGGACCGGTCGTACGCCTCGCGTGCCGCCTCCACCTCGGGCAACGTGGTGGTGGTCCAGTGGTAGAGCCGGTCGATGAGGTCCTGGAGGGTGCTGCCCAGCGGGCTGATGCGGTATTCGACCGCGACCGGTCGGGTGCTCAGCACGACCCGGGTGACCATGCCGTTGCGCTCGAGGCGTCGAAGCGCCGTGGTGAGCGACTTCTGGGTCACCGCCGGAATCGCCTGACGCAGCTCGTTGAAGCGTCGCGGCCGCTCGCAGAGCGTGTCGAGCACCTGGAGCGACCATTTGTCGAGGAGCTGGTCGAGGAGCTCGCGATGCTCCGCGGTCATTCGGAGGGGTTCGGGGGCGGTGTCCGGCATGACACCTAGTCTCGTTGAAGTGTCCTCTGGATACCAAGTACACATGAGAAACCTCATCCGTCGAAAGGAATCTCATCATGTCCGTCGATCTGCTCACGCCGGAAGGCATGTTCCAACCCGTGCCCTATCACCACGTCTCCGTGGCGACCGGCACCCGTCACATCCACGTCGCCGGGCAGATCGCCCGTGACGAGCTCGGCCGCGGTGTCGCTCCGGGTGACCTCGCCGGCCAACTGGCCCACGCCCTGCGCAACACGGCCCGCGGCCTGGCCAGCGCCGGGGCGACCTTCGCCGACGTCGTCCGTCTTCGGTTCTTCGTGACTGACTGGACCCCGGAGAAGTACGAGGCCTTCGTCGCGGGCCTCGAGAGCGTCGTCGACGAGCTCGGTATCCCGCAACCGCTACCGCCGCTGTCCGCCATCGGCGTGGACTATCTGTTCGAGCCCGACGTGCTCGTCGAGGTCGAGGCGTACGCGATCCTGGACTGATTCCTGGGCCGAGATGCAGAACGCCGATCCGGAGCTTGCGCTGCCGGATCGGCGTTCTTGCAGGTCAACCAAGGTTTCCTGCTGGCGGATCTGGGGGGATTCGAACCCCCGAGGGCGTTAACCCAACACGGATTCCAGCCGTGCGCCATAGGCCACTAGGCGACAGATCCGTGAGGGATCTTACGCGGCTCAGGGAGCATCGGGGAAATCGGCGGAGGGGCGGGTGGGCCGCCTTTGGGTTCGGCGAGGGGACTCGTCTAGACTCTCGGGCAACCCCCCATGTGGCGGCATCTTGTCGAACCTCCCCAGGGCCGGAAGGCAGCAAGGATAAGCGAGCTCTGTCGGGTACGTGGGGGGCCTTTTCTATTTGCCCGCACATTCGCGCGCGTTCCTGGAACCAGGTCGCGCGCGGTCGCAAACTGTCGGTGCAGGCGGATAGGGTCTATCGGGTGGACGCACCCCTTGCCCTCTACCGCCGCTACCGGCCGGAGACGTTCGCCGAGGTCATCGGCCAAGATCACGTCACCGGCCCGCTGCGCAACGCGCTCGCGGGCAACCGGGTCAACCATGCGTACCTCTTCTCCGGCCCGCGCGGCTGCGGCAAGACGACCTCGGCGCGGATCCTGGCGCGGGCGCTGAACTGTGAGAAGGCGCCGATCGCGGACCCGTGCGGGGAGTGCGAGTCGTGTCGGGACCTGGCGCGTGGTGGCCCCGGCAGCATCGACGTGATCGAGATCGACGCGGCCTCCCACGGCGGCGTCGACGACGCCCGTGACCTGCGGGAGAAGGCCTTCTTCGCGCCGGTGAAGAGCCGCTACAAGGTCTACATCATCGACGAGGCCCACATGGTCTCGACGCAGGGTTTCAACGCGCTGCTCAAGCTCGTCGAGGAGCCGCCGGAGCACCTGCGCTTCATCTTCGCGACGACCGAGCCGGAGAAGGTCATCCCGACGATCCGGTCGCGCACCCACCACTACCCGTTCCGCCTGTTCCCGCCCAAGCTGGTCTCCGACTACATCGCGACGTTGTGCGAGATGGAGGGGATCAACGTCGAGCCGGCCGCGCTCCCGCTGGTCGCACGCGCGGGCGCCGGGTCGATGCGCGACAGCCTCTCCGTCATGGACCAGCTGCTCGGCGGCGCCGGGCCGGAGGGAGTGACCTACGAGCTGGCTGCCGGGCTGCTCGGCTACACCCCCGACGCCCTCCTCGACGAGGTCGTCGACGCCTTCGCCGCTCATGACGGCGCCGCGGTGTTCGGGGTGATCGACAAGATCATCGAGACCGGCCAGGACCCCCGCCGGTTCACCGAGGACCTGCTCCGTCGGCTGCGTGACCTGGTCATCGTCAAGGCGGTTCCGGACGCGCCCGCGACCGGTCTGATCGACGTCTCCGAGGACGGCGGCGAGCGCCTGGTCGCGCAGGCCGGTCGCTTCGGACCGCATGACCTCTCCCGGGCGGCCGACGCGGTCGCGACCGGTCTGACCGAGATGCGCGGTGCCACCGCTCCCCGGCTCCTGCTCGAACTGATCTGCGCCCGGGTGCTGCTTCCTGCGGCCGACGGCGCCCAGGGCCTCGCAGCCCGGCTGGACCGCCTGGAGCGGCGCATCGAGATCAGCGGTACGCCGACGGTGGCCGCTCAGCCGGCAGCCCCCGCCCCGGCGCAGGACCGACCGGTGCTCAAGCCGTCCGTCGGTGCGCCCGGACACGAGACCGTGCCACCGGCGCCCTCGCAGGTCGAGGCCGTCCAGGCATATGTCCCGACGCCCGAGCCGACGCCCGGGCCGGCGTCCGACCCGGAACCGGCTCGAGCCCAGGAGACGCCCGAGCCGTGGCCGGCGGCTCCCGAGCCGCCCAGCCAGCCGCAACAGCAGGCCCCGGCCCCATCGACCCAGCCCGCCCAGCAGACCCAGCCCGCCCAGCCTGCGCAGCCGCAGTCGTCGGGTGGCATGGGGAACGTCGACATCCGCAGACTCTGGGACGACGTGATCGCCCAGACCAAGGGCCTGCGCCGGGCCACCTGGTCGCTGGTGGGCCAGAACGCTCAGGTCGTCGACTTCCGCGACGGCGTGCTCACCCTCGGTTTCGCCTCACCAGGCCTGCGCGACCGGTTCGCGACCGGTGGCCACGAGCCGATCCTCGGTCAGGCGCTGGTCAACGTGATCGGCATCCAGCCGAAGATCGAGGCCATCGTCGGCGGCGGTGGCGGAGGGGGCCAGGGAGCCCCGCAGCGGCCGGCCACGCCCACGCCCCAGCCCACCCAGCCCCAGGAGCCGGCCCAGCCGCGCCAGTCGCCGGAGGCGTCCTGGAACGAGCAGGCCCCGCCGCCCGACTGGGCCGCCGAGCCGCCGCCCGACCAGCAGCCGCCCCCGCCCGCCGACCAAGGGTCGTCAGGATCGCCGACGGATGCCGGGTCGATCGCCAAGGCCCGAGAGGCGATCCGCCCGACGCGTACGGCTGACTACGAGCCGCCCGTCGACGACCAGGCAGCGCGTCTGGCAGAGGCCGACGCGGCGGTGAACCCCGACGACCAGGCCTACGACGGGCCGGCCTCGCTGGGCGCCGAAGACCTGCTCGCTCGGGAGCTGGGTGCAACGATGATCGAAGAGATCCCGCACAACTAGACCACAGCAAGGACGGCACAGATGACGAACCCACTCGAAGGTCTCGGTGGCGAGGGCGGCCTCGACCTCAACGCGATCATGCAGCAGGCCCAGGCGCTGCAGAGCCAGATCGTCGACGCCCAGGAGAAGCTCGCCGAGACGATCGTCGACGGCACCGTCGCCGGCGGTGCAGTGACCGTGAAGCTCACCGGCACCGGTGAGCTGGTCGGCGTCGAGATCAAGCAGGGCGAGTTCGACGGCAACAACCCCGACGACCTCGAGGACCTCGGCGCCGTGATCGTCGCCGCCTACCGCGACGCGAAGGGCAAGGCCGACGAGCTCGCCGGCGACGCGATGGGCCCGCTCGCGGGCGGCATGGGCGGCATGGGCGGCGCCCCGGGCGGCAACGAGCCGCCGTTCAAGCTCGGGTTCTGAGACAAGCACAGCTAGAAGACAGGCACAGAGTTGTACGAGGGTGTGGTCCAGGACCTCATCGACGAGCTGGGACGGTTGCCGGGCGTGGGCCCGAAGAGTGCCCAGCGGATCGCGTTCCATCTGCTGCAGGCAGACCCAGCCGACGTACACCGGCTCGCCGCGATCCTCAACGAGGTCAAGGCGAAGGTGAAGTTCTGCTCGGTCTGCTTCAACGTCTCCGAGGAGGAGACGTGCCGGATCTGTCGTGATCCGCGGCGCGAGCCCTCGGTGCTGTGCGTGGTCGAGGAATACAAGGACGTCGTCGCGATCGAGCGCACCCGCGAGTTCCGTGGTCGCTACCACGTGCTCGGTGGTGCGATCAGCCCGATCGACGGCATCGGCCCCGACCAGCTGCGCATCCGTGAGCTCGTGCAGCGGCTCAACGACCCTGCGATCACCGAGGTGATCCTCGCCACCGACCCCAACCTCGAGGGCGAGGCGACGGCGACCTATCTGACCCGTCAGCTCGGTCCGCTCGGCCTCAAGGTGACTCGTCTGGCGAGCGGCCTCCCGGTCGGTGGCGATCTGGAGTACGCCGACGAGGTGACCCTCGGCCGTGCCTTCGCCGGCCGCCGCGCGGCTGAGTAGTCCCTAAGACCTGCATCTTCGCCCTCGTCAGGCCGCCGCTTCGGCGGTAGCCTGACGATTCAGGGACCTCGGGAAGGGGGCCGACATGACGAACGAGTTGACCGGCAAGGAGTTCGCCACCAGCATCGCCGACTCGGTGGAGAGCTTCCTGCTCTCGGTGCGCGCGATCGCCGCCGACGGCGACGGTGGCAGTGCCGTCCCGATGCTGCTGCTGGAGGTGAGCCAGATCCTGCTGGCCGGTGCCCGGCTGGGCGCTCAGCAGGACTTCGAGCCGCGTGAGGAGTTCCAGCCCGACGTGGGCATGGAGGCCGACGTCGACGAGCTCCGGATGGGCCTCGCCGAGATGTTCGGCGACATCGACACCTACAGCTTCGTGTTCGACCCCTACACCCCCGACGTGGTCGACAGCCAGATCTCCGACGACGTCGCGAGCCTGGTGACCGACCTGGAGTACGGCCTGCGGCACTACCGTCTCGGCGACGTCGACGAGGCGCTGTGGTGGTGGCAGTTCAGCTACGTCAACAACTGGGGCAACCTGGCCGGAGCCGTGCTCAACGCCCTGCTCACGGTCGTCGCTCACGACCGCCTCGACTCCGAGCCGTTCACCGGCGAGGAGGAGGACTTGGCGGCCGCCGATGAGATGCTCGAGAAGACGGCTACCGCGGCCACGTAGACTCTCCCGGCGTGGGAATCGTCGTTCAGAAGTATGGTGGCAGTTCAGTAGCCGACGCCGCGGGCATCAAGCGCGTGGCTCAGCGAGTGGTCGCAACCAAAGAGCAGGGCCACGACGTAGTCGTGGCCGTATCTGCCATGGGCGACACCACCGACGAGCTGATCGATCTCGCCAACAAGGTCTCGCCCGATGCGACCGCGCATGCGCGCGAGTTCGACATGCTGCTCACCTCCGGCGAGCGCCAGTCCATGGCGCTGCTCGCGATGGCGATCAACGACGTCGCGAACGAGCGCGGGCTCGCCTATGAGGCCCGGTCGTTCACCGGGTCGCAGGCCGGTCTGATCACCGACGCGCAGCATGGTCGCGCCAAGATCCTCAGCATCACCCCGGAGCGCATCCAGTCCGCGATCGGCGACGGTGCGATCGCGATCGTGGCCGGCTTCCAGGGCGTCTCCCGAGACACCAAGGACATCACCACGCTCGGCCGTGGCGGCACCGACACCACCGCCGTCGCGCTCGCGTTTTTTGACGTCGACGGCGTCTTCACCGCCGACCCGCGCATC
>NZ_BMRK01000011.1:34180-153705 GCF_014648595.1 Nocardioides luteus
GTGGCGCTGGAGGCCGACGTCTGCGAGATCTACACTGACGTCGACGGCGTCTTCACCGCCGACCCGCGCATCGTCCCGACCGCGCGGAAGCTGGGCCAGGTCGCCTTCGAGGAGATGCTCGAGCTGGCCGCCTCCGGGGCCAAGGTGCTCCACCTGCGCTCGGTGGAGTTCGCGCGGCGCCACAACCTCCCGATCCACGTACGCTCCTCCTTCTCGACCCTCAACGGCACCGTGGTCAAGGGCAGCATCGACGCGGTCTCGCCGCAGCGCATCCAGCAGCCCAGCGAGGACGCCGGGATGGAGGCGCCGATCGTCGCCTCGATCGCCTACGACCGCAGCCAGGCGAAGATCACCGTCGTGGACGCGCCCGACGAGGTCGGCGCTGCGGCGAAGGTCTTCGACATCGTCGCCGGCGTCGGGATCAACGTCGACATGGTCGTCCAGGACGCCTCCGCGGCAGCCACCGAGCGCACCGACATCACCTTCACCCTGCCCCGTGACGACGTCGAGCGAGCCGTCAAGGCGCTGGAGCTGGCGCGGCACGAGGTCGGTTTCGAGCGGGTCATCGCCGTGCCGAGGATGGGCAAGGTCTCGCTCATCGGCGCCGGTCTGCGCACCCAGCCGAAGAAGATCGCCGACTTCTTCTCGGCCATCGCGATGGCCGGGGTCAACATCCAGATGATCTCCACCTCGGAGGTGCGGATCTCGGTCGTCGTGGCCGACGAAGAGGTCGACCGGGCCGTGCAGGCCGCTGCCGAGAAGTTCAGCGACGTCGAGGTCGAGAAGGTCTCCTACGGCACCGAGGTCGATGGCGACGTCCCGGAGATCGTGGGCATCGCCCATGACCGCAGCGAGGCCAAGATCACCCTCGTCGGCGTCACCGACGAGCCCGGCGAGGCCGCCCGTGTCTTCGACACCCTGGCCGAGGCCGGCATCAACATCGACATGATCGTCCAGAACGTCTCTGCGGAGGAGACGCGGCGCACCGACATCTCGTTCACGCTCCCGCGCACCGACGTGAAGCTGGCGCGCGCGGCTCTCGGCGAGATTCAGAGCGAGATCGGCTTCGCCGACCCGATCACCGACACCCAGATCGGCAAGGTCTCCATCGTCGGTGAGGGGATGCGTACGCACCCGGGGATCACGTCTCGATTCTTCGCCGCGCTGGCCGCTGAGGGAGTCTTCATCAGGATGGTGTCGACCTCGGAGATCCGGGTCTCGGTGCTCGTCAGCACCGACGACCTCGACCGCGCCGTGCGCGCCACACACAGAGCATTCGGTCTCGACAGCGATGTAGAGGCCATCGTCTACGGAGGGACCGGCCGATGAACGTCAATCTGGGAATCGTGGGAGCCACCGGGCAGGTGGGCGTCGCCGTACGCCAGATCCTGCTCGAGCGCGGCTTCCCGCTGGGCGACGTCCGTTTCTTCGCCTCTGCCCGCTCGGCGGGCAAGACCATCGAGTTCGGTGACCGCTCGGTCGTCGTCGAGGACGCCGCCACGGCAGACCCGGCGGGTCTCGACATCGCGATCTTCTCGGCCGGCGGGGCCACCTCGAAGGCGCTGGCCCCGAAGTTCGCCGACGCCGGTGTGATCGTGATCGACAACTCGTCGGCCTGGCGCAAGGACCCGGAGATCCCGCTGGTCGTCTCAGAGGTCAACCCCTCGGCGATGGACGGCGTGATCGCCGCCCGGACGGGCATCATCGCCAACCCCAACTGCACCACGATGGCAGCGATGCCGGTGCTCAAGGCGCTCCACGACGAGGCCGGTCTCGAGCGGCTCATCGTCTCGACCTACCAGGCGGTCTCGGGCTCCGGCGTCGCCGGTGTCGAGGAGCTGGTCAACGGGGTCGCGGCTGCCGGTGACAAGGCCCGCGAGCTCGCCTACGACGGGTCCGCCATCGCGTTCCCGGAGCCGGACAAGTACGTCGAGCCGATCGCCTACAACGTCCTCGCCTACGCCGGCTCGCTGGTAGACGACGGCCTCAACGAGACCGACGAGGAGCAGAAGCTCCGCAACGAGTCCCGCAAGATCCTCGATCTGCCCGACCTCCCCGTCTCCGGCATCTGTGTCCGCGTCCCGGTCGTCACCGGCCACTCGCTCGCGGTCAACGCCGAGTTCGCCTCGCCGCTGACCCCCGAGCGCGCCACCGAGATCCTCGCCAAGGCCGAGGGCGTCGAGCTCCGTGACGTACCGACCCCGCTCCACGCCGCCGGCAAGGACCCGTCCTACGTCGGCCGAATCCGGCAGGACGAGGGTGTCCCGGACAACCGCGGCCTCGCCCTGTTCATCTCCAACGACAACCTCCGCAAGGGCGCTGCGCTCAACACGGTCCAGCTCGCCGAGCTGGTCGCCGCCGCCCTCTGACGAGCCGTCACATACGTCGGCCGAGATGGCACCTCGGTGCCGCCTCGGCCGACGGTGGTGACGTCTCGACCGGCGTGGGTGACGCCTCGCCGGGAGTCAGTCGATGTAGTTCGTGGTCACCCAGTGCGCGAGCGCGTACGCGGCTGCGGTGAGGGCGACGATGACGATCACGCCCCAGGCGTGGGTGAACATCTCGGTGAGGAAGAGCATCGAGAGTACGGCGACGAGTGCTGAGCCCAGAAAGCTGATCGTGAACGGGGAGCGGGCGCCGGTGACGCGGAGGAGATAGCCGCCGACCACGACGGCGAGCACGAAGACGCCGATGAGGATGATCGCGCCGGTGTCGCCGAGCGAGGAGGTGCCTCGCGTCCACTGGCTCACGGTGCCGCTGAACCAGATGGCCAGAGCCATCAGCGCGCCGACGAGGGCACCGATGATGGTCGCTGCGGTGAGTCCGGAGGGCGTCGGGAGCTTGATCCGCTCCTTCGGCTCCTTCGCCGGCTTTGGTGCCTTGGCAGGCTCGGGCTGCTTCTTCTCGGACTTGGGTGCCTTCGGCTTCTTCGGCTTCTTCGCGGTCTTGGCAGCCTTGGCAGGCGACTCGGCCTTGGCGGGCTTCTCGACCGACGGCTCAGGATCGACGACCGGAGCGGTCTCCTTCTCCAGCACCTGGGTCTTCTGCGCGGAGGCGGTCTTCGTCTCCGAGTTCTCGGCCTGGGTCTTCTCGGGCTGAGTCTTCTCGGGCTTGGCCTTCGCCGGCTTCGCGCCCCCACGCTTCTTCTTGAAACCGAACGACGGCGCGGCGAGCTTGTCGGCGGGGTCGTTGCTCATGAGGGGCAGTTTCGCATGTCGCCGGTCACAATTGAACTCAGGCGCGGGTCCACGAGATCAGGCCCTGGTCAGCCGGATCACCGGGATCTCGCGGTCGGTCTTCGTCTCGTACGTCGCGAAGTTCGCCGCCGTCTGCTTGATCTGCGCCCAGGCGCGAGCCCGTTCTTCGCCGTGCAGCTGCTCGGCGACCACCGGGATCCTCTCACCGTTGAGCTCGATGATGACCCGGTCCGGGTTGGCGGCGATGTTGTAGTACCACGCCGGGTTCTTGGGGGCTCCGCCCGCAGAGGCGGCGATCAACCAGGTGTCGTCCTCGCCGGGGAACCAGGCCAGCGGGGTCGAGCGCGGCTCACCGCTCTTCTTGCCGATGGTGGTGAGAGCCAGCATCCGCATGCCGGCCATCTGTACGTTGCGCTTGCGGGCCCGGTTCATCATCAGGTTGTTCATCGTCTTCCCGAAGAAGCCTGGTGAGGGCTGCTTGGCCCCGCGAGTGCCGTTGCGCGTGTCGAAGCTCATGCGGGCAGACCCTACTCGCCGAAAACGACTCAGGCTCGGAGATCTGTGCGATCTCCGAGCCTGAACTCGATGTCGGGTTGACAGGATTTGAACCTGCGGCCCCCTCGTCCCGAACGAGGTGCGCTACCAAGCTGCGCTACAACCCGAATGCTGCACCGAATCATCGGTCCAACGAGCAATGAGCATAGCCCAGAGACCCGCTCGATCCGTAATCGAGCCCACGATCTCTACCGGCGAGACGAACCACGCGGCGTGAGCGTCAGAAGGGTGGCCTCAGGACGGCACGCGATGCGGATGCGCGTGTAGGGGGAGGTGCCGAGTCCGGCCGAGACGTGCAGCCACGCCTGCCGCCCGCCGTGGGTGTGGGTGTGCAGCCCGCGCACCCGCTCGGGGTCGAGGTCGCAGTTGGTCGCGAGGGCCCGCCCGCCGGGCAGGCAGATCTGGCCGCCGTGGGTGTGGCCGGCCAGGATCGCGTCGTAGCCGTCGGCCGTGAACTGGTCCAGGACCCGCAGATACGGAGCGTGCGCGACCCCGAGCCGTACGTCGGCGGTCGGGTCGGCAGGGCCGGCGACCGCCGGCAGGTCGTCGAGCCGGAGGTGAGGGTCGTCGACGCCCGCGAAGGCGATCTCGATTCCCTTGACGGTCAACGACGTGCGCGTGTTGGTGAGGTCGAGCCAACCGGACCTGGTGAACGCGGCGGTGAGATCGCGCCAGGGCAGCTGGGGCACGTTCGTACGCCGCTTGCCGTTGTCGGGCAACAGGTAACCGATCGGGTTGCGCAGCCTCGGCTCGTAGTAGTCGTTGGAGCCGTGCACGAAGACGCCCGGGACGTCGAGCAGCGTACCGAGCGCGTTGACGACGGCCGGCACCGCCCGACGGTGGGAGAGGTTGTCGCCCGTGTCGACGACGAGATCCGGCTGCAGAGCGGCCAGCGACGCGATCCAGTCGAGCTTCTTGTGCTGCGACGGGACCACGTGCATGTCGGAGAGGTGCAGTACGCGCAACGGGTCCGCGCCCTCGGGGAGCACCGGCATCCGCACCCGGCGCAGGGTGTACTGCCGGGCCTCCCACAGGGCGTACGACGTGAGGGCCGCGCCGGTGGCGAGCCCGGTGCCGAGGGTTGCACCGACCACTGGGCCGATCACTGAGGCGAGCCGCATGGCTCAACCCTGCCACAATGGGTTTCATGAGCACTCTGAAGGACCAGCTGAGGACCGACCTGACCACGGCGATGAAGGCCCGCGACAAGGCCCGCGCCGGGACTCTGCGCATGGTCATGGCCGCCATCAGCGAGGCCGAGGTCGCTGGGACGGAGGCCAAGGAGCTCACCGACGAGGAGATCACTGCGATCCTCATCAAGGAGGCCAAGAAGCGCCGCGAGGCGGCCACTGCCTTCGCCGAGGCAGGCCGGGCTGAGCAGGCCGAGAAGGAGACCGCGGAGGCCGCCGTCATCACGGAGTATCTCCCAGCTCAGCTGAGCGCCGAGGAGATCTCTGACCTGGTCAGCAAGGCCATCGCGCAGACCGGTGCCGCCGAGCTCGGGATGAAGGGGATGGGCAAGGTGATGGGAGTGCTGACCCCACAGACCAAGGGACGTGCCGACGGCAGCGCCGTCGCGGCCGAGGTGCGCAAGCAGCTCGCCTGAGCGGAGCCGAGGACCGGGACCAGGGCCGGGGGCGGGGGCCGGCGACGACGTCAGTCGTCGTTCGGCGGCCACTCCCAGCCGAAGTCGGGCTCGTCGTCGGCCGCGGCGGGCCTCTCGTCGCCGCGGCCCGGCTTGTCGTTCCCGGGCTTGTCGGGCTTCCCTGGCTTCTTCTTGTCGGGCTTCTTCTCCGGCTTCGGCTCCGGACCGAGCGAGGTGTAGATCGTGATCGGCGAACCCTCGGCGGCGTCGCCGGACGGGGTGGTGAACGCGACCAGACCGCGGTCGTAGTCGGAGTAGGCCTCCGGGCCGACCTGCACCTGGAAGCCGGCCTTCCGCAGCACCTTGGTGGCCTTCTCGACCGACATGCCGCCCACCCAGGGGACGTCGACGGTGTTGCCGGCGATCACGTTGGGGTCGGGCTCGTGGAAGTCGACCGACTTGAGGTACTTGTCGATGACCTGCATCGCGCCACCCCACATCGGACCGGCGGTCGTCGAGCCGGCGGCTTCGTAGACGTAGCTTCCGCCGACCACCTGGCCGTTGAGGCTGAGCGGCGTGCCCTTCGAGTTGGCACCGGCGATCATCGACGCGGTCGCGAGCTTCGGGGTGTAGCCCATCAGCCACACCGCCTTGTTGTTCTGCGTGGTGCCGGTCTTGCCGGCGCTGGGCACCGACAGCGCGAGGTTCTGACCGAAACCGCCGGGCTCCATCACCCCGCGGAGGATGTCGTTCACCGCGTCGGCGGTGCCCTTGGCCATGACCTGCTTGCAGGACGGGGTGTACTTCTTGATCAGCTTGTCGTTGGCATCGAGGATCTCGTTGACGGGCACGGAGTCGCAGTGGTTGCCGCGGGCCCCGAACGTCGCGTACGCCTCGGCCATCTCCAGCGGGCTGACGTCGACGACGCCGAGGGTGAAGGTGGGGACGCGCTCCGCGCCGCCGCAACCTGTCTCGCTCGGCTTGCAGACGTGGCCGTCGTCGTAGCTGACGCCGAACGGGGCGGTCAGCTTGACGCCCATCTTCTGCGCCAGCTTGTAGGGGGCGCACATACCGGTGATCTGGAAGAGCTGGGCGTAGAAGGTGTTCACCGACTCCCGGGTGCCGGTGTAGGCGTCTTTGGCGCCCGAGGTGGTGGAGTTGTGGAAGGTGTGGTTGCCGACCCGGTTGCCGTCGCCGGGACACCCGGAGAACGTGGACTCGTTGAGGGTCAGCTCCTCGGGAGAGTTGATCTTCTGCTTGAGGGGGAAGCCCTGCTCGATGGCCGCGGCCAGGGTGAACGCCTTGAACGTCGACCCGGCCTGGAAGCCGTTGGAGTCGCCCGCCTTCTCCTTGGGGACCAGGTAGTTGAGGTAGGACTGGCCCTTCTTCTTGTTGTCGCCCATCGGCCGGGACTGGGCCAGCGCCCGCACCCGGCCGCTGCCGGGCTCGACCATCGCCAGGGCGCCGATGGCCTGGTCGGTGGCGTTGACGTGGTCCTCTACGGACTCCTGGGCGGCGTCCTGGAAGCGCTGGTCGAGGGTGGTCTTGATGGTCAGACCGCCCGACTTGATCAGCGCGAGCCGGTCGGTCTCGTTCTCGCCGAAGGCCGGGTCCTTGAGGAGCCACTTGATGACGTAGTCGCAGAAGAACTCCGCCGACGAGCCGAGGCAGCCGTTGCGCTGCTTCTGCACGTCGAGGCCGAGAGGAGCGTCCTTCAGCTTCTCCGCCTGCGGTCGGGGGACGACCTTGAGCGCGGCCATCCGGTCGATGACGACGTTGCGCCGCGCGATGGTGGCGTCGGGGTAGTTCGTCGGGTCGTAGCCGGTGGGGTTCTTCACCATCCCGGCCAGCATCGCCGACTGCTGCCAGTTGAGCTCGGAGGCGTTGACGTTGAAGTAGTGCTTGGCGGCTGCCTGCACGCCGTAGGCGCCGTCGCCGAAGTAGGCGGCGTTGAGGTAGCGCTCCAGGATCCAGTCCTTGGAGTGCTGCTCCTCGAGCGCGATCGCGTAGCGGAGCTCGCGGATCTTCCGGGCCGTCGACTTCTCGATGGCCGCCGTGCGCTCGGCCTCGGTCTTGGCGGAGTAGACCAGCGTCGTCTTCACCAGCTGCTGGGTGATCGAGGAGCCGCCCTGGACCGAGTCGCTGGCCTGGTTGGTGATCAGCGCGCGCAGCGTGCCCTTGAGGTCCATCGCGCCGTGCTGGTAGAAGCGGTAGTCCTCGATCGCCAGCAGCGCCTTCGTCATGTTGGACGAGATCTGGTCGAGCGGGCGGTAGACGCGGTTCTGGTCGTAGAGCGTGGTGATCAGGTTGCCCTTGCGGTCGACGATCTTGGTCGTCTGTGACATGTTGTCGACCTCGAACGCCTTCGGCAGCGAGTCCATCTTCTCGGCCGTCTCCTTGGCCGCGAGACCGGCCACACCGGCGAACGGGATCGCCAGACCTGCGGCGACGACTCCGAGAACGGCTGCCACGCCACACATGACGGCAAGATGCTTGAGCACGGTCTGCGGGCGCAGCGACGGCGAGGACATGCTGGTCATCGTAGGTGATCGTCACCAATAGCACACGAATCGCAACCGGCCCCCACAGGCCGGTCAGAAAGCCTCCACAGAAACGCCATAGTCATTTCGGACTACGTACTTTGGGCCAGAAGGGTGTGTCACCCGACAGGTTTCAGTCTTTAACCTTTAGTCCGCACGGGCGCCCACGCCATCAATGGGGAGGGCGAAGCGCTCCGACGAAGGGATGGCACACAATGTGGGTAGATGAATGGTCGCTGCAGGCTGCTTGTCGTGAGAACGAGCCGGACGAGCTCTTCGTGCGCGGGGCCGAGCAGAACAAGGCCAAGCTGGTCTGCTCCGGCTGCGCGGTTCGCACCGAGTGCCTTGCCGAGGCTCTCGACAACCAGATCGAGTGGGGCGTCTGGGGCGGCATGACCGAGCGCGAGCGTCGTGCCCTGCTTCGCCGCAGCCCGAACGCCTCCTGGCGCGCCGTCCTCGAGGCCGCTCGCAGTCGCGCCACCACCGTGGAGTGAACACTCGCCCCCTACACGAGTGGATCGCTGAAGATCTTGGTCTGAGCCAGGACGTACGTGACGTACGTCCTGGCTCGACTCATTCTCCGGCCAGCAGCCGGCCGATCTCACGCAGCCCGTCGAGGTCGTGTACGTCACCGGGCAGCGCCGGCACCACGGCCGTCGGGACGTGGGGGTGGGCGACGGCGAACCGTTCGCGCAGCTGCTCCTGACGCTCGACCAGCAGCGCGCGGTCGGCGTGGAGCCGCAGCAGCCCGGCGGTGAGCGGTGCGTCAGGGAGGCGCTCGGAGGCGGCGCCGGCCGCGGCGGCGGTCAGGGCGGCCTCGTCCGGCAGGGTCGCGCGGTTGATGACCAGCCCCTGGAGCGGCATCCGGTCGCCGGAGAGGCGCTCGACGAAGTAGGCGGCCTCCCGCAGCGCGTCCGGCTCGGGGGCGGCGATGACCAGGAAAGCGGTCTCGTCGGCCTGGAGCAGCGCGTAGGTCTCCTGGGCCCGCTGTCGGAAGCCGCCGAAGACCGTGTCGAGCGCGGTCACGAACGTCTGCAGGTCGGTGAGCATCTGCCCGCCGAGCACCTTCTTGAGCGCATTGGTGACGATGCTGATGCCGGCGGACATGAGCCGGACCGGACCCTTGGTGGGGGCCAGCATCAATCGCAGGAAGCGGCCGTCGAGGAAGCTGGAGAGCCGCTCGGGAGCGTCGAGGAAGTCCAGCGCGCTCCGGCTCGGAGGCGTGTCCACCACGATCAGGTCGTAGTCGCCGCTGCCACCGTTGTGGGCGAAGGAGTCGCGGTAGAGCTGGCCGAGCTTCTCCATCGCCATGTACTCCTGCGTGCCGGCGAAGCTGGAGCTCAGGGCGATGTAGAACTGGTTGTTGAGGATCTGCTGGGCCTTCTCCGGGCTGGCCTGCGACTCGACCACCTCGTCGAAGGTGCGCTTCATGTCGAGCATCATGGCGTCGAGCCGGCCCGGGCCGACGTCGGGCACGGGCCGGGGCGTGTTGTCGAGCTGGGCGATGCCCATCGACTGGGCGAGCCTGCGCGCGGGGTCGATCGTCAGCACGACGACCTTGCGTCCGCGCTCGGCAGCCCGCAGCGCGAGCGCGGCCGACGTCGTCGTCTTGCCGACGCCGCCGCTGCCGCAGCAGACGATGATGTGGGTGTCGCGGTCGTCGAGCAGCCGGTCGACCTCGAGGGCATGGGTGTGGTCGGCGTGGGCGGCCAGTGGCCCGACGCGGGGATGTGACGTCATGCGAGCCCCTGGTCCTTCAGCTCGGCGGCGAGCTCGTAGAGCCCACCGATGTCGATCCCGCCCGCGGTGCGGTCGAGCTCGTAGGTCGGGACCCCGAGCCCGGCCACGAGCTCACGCTGGGTGTCCTCGAGCGCCCGGCGCTCGGCGTACTCCTTCGCCTCCTCGGTCAGGGCGGCGACCAGTCCGGGGTCGGGCTCGACACCGGCCCGCTTGAGGTCCTCGGCGATCTCCTCGCTGTCGAGGTCGCCGGCGAGCGCGGCGGAGAGGGACTCGTCGGGGAGGTCGCGCGGGCGAACCTGGTTGACGATGACGCCGCCGACCGGGAGCCCGGCGGCGCGCAGCTCGCTGATGCCGTCGGCGGTCTCCTGGACCGGCATCTCCTCGAGCAGCGTGACCAGGTGGACGGCGGTGCGCCGGGAACGGAACAGGGTCATCATCGTGTCGGCCTGGTTCTTGATCGGTCCGACCTTGGCCAGGCCCGCGACCGACTCGGAGACGTTCAGGAAGGACGTGATCCGGCCGGTCGGGGGCGCGTCGAGCACGACGGCGTCGTAGGTGCGCGCGCCCTTGTTGCGGCTGTTGCGCTGGACGGCCTCGAAGAGCTTGCCGGTGAGCAGGACGTCGCGTACGCCGGGAGCGATCGTGGTCGCGAACTCGGTGACGCCGAAGCGGTCGAGCGCGCGGCCGGCCGGGCCGAGCTTGTAGTACATCTTGAGGTATTCGAGGAGCGCTTCCTCGGGGGCGATGTGCAGGGCGTAGACGTTGCCGGGCGCGGCGTCGGCGCCAGAGCGCGACCGCATCCGGAGCCCGGTCGCGATGCGGGTCTCGGCGTAGGGGAGCGGGTCGACGTCGAACATCCGGGCCACTCCCTGGCGGCCCTCGACCTCGCAGAGCAGCACGTTCTTCCCGTGCGAGGCCAGCCCGAGCGCCAGGGCAGCAGCCACCGTCGACTTGCCCGTGCCGCCCTTGCCGGTCACCACATGCAGCTGCACGTGTGGCCAGTCGGAACTCATGAAACGACTCTAACGGGGACCCGATGTCAGGGGGTGATGTTGAGGTTCTCCACGATCTTGGTGCCGAGGGTGGGGTCGCCGGTGATGGTGACCTTCGCGGGGTCGGCGGCGGCGCGACCGCCGGCGAGCAGGACGTACGTCTCCCGGTCGGTGCTCAGCGTGACCGCCGGGTCGGTGACGGCGCCGGCGAGCGGGACGCCCTTGCCCTCCTTCGTCACCGTGAACGCGTACGCAGGGTGCCCCTCGACCTCGACGACGACCGTCGATCCGGGGGCACCGCCGGCCTTCTTGGCGAGCACGAACCCGACGCCCTCGAGGAGGTAGTCGGCGGTGTGGAGCGCGCCGGCCGTGTCGAGGTTGCCGGGGCGGCCGGTCGCGCGGCGGATGTCCTGCTCGTGCATCCACACGTCGAGCGGCCGGTTGCGGAGCAGCTTGCCGGTGGTCCACCCGATCGCACCGAAGACCCCGATCGCCGGCGCCGCGGCGTCCTCGGGCGGCTCGGCGAGCAGCGCCTCGCGGCGTACGGCGGAGTGGCGGCGGATCTCGTCGATGATGCTGGCGGGGTCGGCCTCGCGGCGGGTGAGCACGCCGACCTCGGTGAACTGCCCCATCGGCGACTTGATGTGGTCGGCCTCCGGGACCTCGACGTCCTCGCGGGGCGCGCCCGCGGTGAGGCCCTCGAGGTGGGCGACGTGGGAGGCGATCGCGCGGACGTCCCAGCCGGGGAGGTCGGTGGCGAGGTCCCAGTCGGTCTCGTCGAGCTGCTCGAGGAGCGTGAGGAGGTCGCCGATCGAGGACCACCAGGCGTCGACGTAGGTCTTCAGCTGCTCTGCGGAAGTCACGGGCTGACCCTAGTAGGGATTTCAAACCATGTCATCGGACATCCGCCCTCCGCGGTCTGCGAAGTAGGGTGCCGACATGACCAAGTGGGAGTACCAGGTAGCGCCGATCCTCAACCACGCTGCGGCGCAGATTCTGAACAACTTCGGTGAGGACGGGTGGGAGCTCGTCTCGATCCTCGACAACGGCACCGGCAACTACGTCGGCTTCTTCAAGCGGGCGGTCTCCGAGTGAGCGCGCCCGAGGAGGTCCTGGCCGAGCTCGGGCTGAGCGTCCCGGACGTGGTGCCGCCGGTCGCGGCCTACATCCCGGCGGTCCGCTCGGGCAACCACGTCTTCACCTCCGGCCAGCTCCCGATGAAGGACGGCGCGCTGCTCTCCGTCGGCAAGGTCGGCGGCGACGTGTCGGCAGAGGACGGCTACGACGCGGCGCAGCAGTGCGCGCTCAACGCGCTGGCCGCGGTCAAGGCCGAGATCGGCGACCTCGCCCAGATCAAGCGGGTCGTGAAGGTGCTGTGCTTCGTCGCCTCCACGCCCGACTTCACCGGCCAGCCGGGTGTCGCCAACGGCGCCTCCGAGCTGCTCGGCAAGGTCTTCGGTGACGCCGGCCGCCACGCGCGGTCGGCTGTCGGGGTGCCCGTGCTGCCGCTCGACGCGCCTGTCGAGGTGGAGCTCGTCGTCGAGATCTGACCGCGGGTCGAGACCTACTGACACTCGGATAGGGGCACGTCGACCTCGTGACCGTCGCTACAGTGACGAGCGTGCGTATCCCGATCCCTCCAGTCCGGCTCAATGACGACATCGTGGCCTTGGCCGGGGAGTACGCCGAGGGCGTACGCACCCCGGTCGAGCCGCGCGACGCGGCGACGGTGCTCCTGCTGCGACCGGGCTCGGGCGCCGGGCCGGAGGTCTACCTGCTCCGGCGGCAGATGACGATGGGATTCGCCGCCGGGATGGCCGTCTTCCCCGGCGGCGGCGTGGACGTACGCGACGTCGAGCTGCCCGACTCCTGCTGGGCCGGGCCGACGGCCGCCGAGTGGGCGCGCCGGCTCGGGGTCGACGAGGCCCGGGCCCGGGCGCTGGTCGCTGCCGGCGTGCGGGAGACGTTCGAGGAGTCCGGGGTGCTGCTCGCCGGGGTCTCGGAGGACTCGGTCGTCGACGACGTCTCGGGCGACGACTGGGAGGCCGACCGTGCTGCTCTGGAGTCGCGCACGCTGTCGCTGACCGAGCTGCTGACCCGACGAGGGCTGGTGCTGCGTACCGACCTGCTGGCGCCGTGGGCCGCCTGGACCACCCCGGTCTTCGAGCCGAAGCGGTATGCGACCTGGTTCTTCGTCGCCCGGTTGCCGGAGGGGCAGCTGACGCGCGACGTGTCCAGCGAGTCGTCCTCCGTGCAGTGGCTGGAGGTCGCCGAGGCGGTCGCACAGGTCGAGGCCGGCGAGCTCGCGATGATGCCGCCGACCTACCTCAACTGCCTCGAGGTCGCCTCGCTCGGCTCCGAGGACGAGATCCTCGCCGATGCCGCCGGGAGGACGCTGACGATGTTCACACCGACCGTCTCGGAGGTCGACGGCGGTCACGTGCTGTCGATGATGCCGCGGCACGCGGCCCTGGTCGCGGGGAGGAAGCGCTGATGAGCGAGTCGTGGTCCGGCGGGACCTTCGGAGAGCGCGGGCAGTGCATCCTGGCGCCCAACCCCGGCATCATGTCGCTCGACGGCACCAACACCTGGGTGCTGCGCGAGCCGGGAGCGCGCCGGTCGGTCGTGATCGACCCGGGTCCGTTGGACGAGGGGCATCTCGACGCGGTCGCGGAGGCGGCCGGCGAGGTGGCGACGGTGCTGCTGACCCATCACCACTACGACCACTCCGAGGCTGCCCGGGCCTTCGCGGAGCGGGTCGGGGCCGGCGTACGCGCTCTGGATCCTGAATACCGGCTCGGCACCGAGGGCCTCGGCGACGGTGACGTCATCGAGGTCGACGGGCTGGAGATCCGGGTCGTCGGTACGCCCGGTCACACCGCCGACTCGCTCTCGTTCTGGCTGCCCGGCGACGGGGCGGTGCTCACCGGGGACACCGTCCTCGGCCGCGGCACCACCGTCGTCGCCCACCCCGACGGCCAGCTCGGCGCCTACCTCGACTCCCTCGACCGCCTCCACGCGCTCGCCTCCGAGCACGGGGTCGGCAACGTCTGGCCCGGCCACGGCCCGGTCATCGGCAACGCCCTCGGCGCCCTTGACTACTACATCTCCCACCGCCGCGAGCGCCTCGGCCAGGTCGAGGCCGCTGTCGCCACGCTCGGAACCACGGCGGCCGAGGCAGACCCGCGAGCGGTCGTCGAGATCGTGTACGCCGACGTCGACCAGGTCCTCTGGGGCGCCGCCGAGCTCTCGGTCCGCGCCCAGCTGGCTTACCTCGCCGAACGAACCTGACCCCGAGACGTCGAAAATCGACGCCGAGACGTCAGAAAACGACAGCGAGAGGTCGATCTCCGAGGCCCTGGCATCCGCCGGGTCTCAGAAATCGACCTCTCGCCGTCGAGAAGTGACGCCTCGGCGTCGATTTCTGACGTCTCGGCGGGCTGGCGGGTCAGCGGGCTCGGCGGGCCATTCTTTCGATGTCCATGATGACTACGCTGCGGGGCTCGAGGCGGAGCCAGCCGCGGCTGGCGAAGTCGGCCAGGGCCTTGTTGACCGTCTCGCGGGAGGCGCCGACGAGCTGGGCGAGCTCCTCCTGGGTGAGGTCGTGGTGGACGTGGACGCCGTCGTCGGCGGTGCGGCCGAAGCGGTCGGCGAGGTCGAGCAGAGCCTTCGCCACGCGGCCGGGGACGTCGGAGAAGACCAGGTCGGCGACGACGTCGTTGGCCTTGCGGAGCCGGCCCGCGAGCTGGGAGAGCAGGCCACGGGCGACGACCGGGCGGCCCTCGAGCCACTTGAGGAGGTCCTCGTGGGAGAGGCTCGCGAAGGTGGAGTCGGTGACCGCGGTGACGGTGGCGGAGCGGGGGCCCGGGTCGAAGAGCGAGAGCTCGCCGAACATCTGGCCGGGGCCCATGATCGCGAGCAGGTTCTCCCGGCCGTCGGACGAGGTGCGACCGAGCTTCACCTTGCCGTCGATCACGACGTACAGCTTGTCGCCGGAGTCGCCCTCGTGGAAGAGCACCTCTCCGCGGCGGAGCTTCGACTCTGCCATCGAGGCGTGCAGGGCCGTCATCGACTCGTCGTCGAGTGAGCTGAAGAGCGGTGCCTGACGGAGTACGTCGTTGTCCATTGCGGCCATTCCTCCTGGATTTTCCCCACATCCGCGGGTATTACATCGGGAATCCTATCTGTGGAACGTCTCACAGTTGCACTTCCCCCACCGATAAGCGGTCGATAAGGGTGGAAAGTGCATGTGTCCGACGGTATTTGTGCTAATCGAACTTCCGGGCCGGATCGGGATTGTCGGTGCGGCCGCGTAGCCTTGCTGCGTGCCTGCCCAGAAGTTTGCGACTGAGACGCGCCTGGGTCTGGTGCGTCGTGCCCGTCGGATCGACCGCATCCTCGGTGAGACCTACCCCGATGCGAAGGCCGAGCTCGACTTCACCAACCCGTTCGAGTGCCTGGTCGTGACCGTGCTCAGCGCGCAGACCACCGACAAGCGGGTCAACCTCGCTTCGCCCGCGCTGTTCGCGGCCTATCCGACGGCGAAGGAGATGGCCGCAGCGCCGCGCGAACACCTCGAGCAGCTCGTCGGGCCGCTCGGGTTCTTCCGGGCCAAGACCGATGCGCTGCTCAAGCTGAGCGCGGTGCTGGTCGAGGAGCACGACGGCGAGGTGCCCTCGCGCCTGGAGGAGCTGGTGAAGCTGCCCGGCGTCGGGCGCAAGACCGCCAACGTGGTGCTCGGCAACGCGTTCGGCAAGCCCGGGATCACCGTCGACACCCACTTCGGCAGGCTCTCGCGACGCTTCGGCTGGACCACCGAGAAGGACCCGGTCAAGGTCGAGCACGAGGTCGGCGCTCTCTTCGAGAAGCGCGACTGGACGATGCTCTCCCACCACGTCATCTGGCACGGCCGCCGGATCTGTCACGCGCAGAAGCCCGCGTGCGGTGCCTGTCCGCTGGCGAAGCTGTGTCCTGCGTACGGCGAGGGGCCGACCGACCCTGTGGTCGCGGCCAAGCTGGTCCGCACGGAGGGCCGCAACTGATGCTTCGTGGTCGCGCCGCGGTGGCAGCTGCTCTGCTGCTGACCGTGCTGGCTGCCTGCGGCACCGACTCGTCGGGCGGCGGGCAGTCGGGCGCGCCGCTGGGAGACAGGCCGTCCTCGAAGGTGGACGTCGCCACCAAGGACATGGTCGCGGCCAAGAAGGCCTCGAAGGTCGAGGACTGCCGGGCGGGCTCGGCGAGCGACGGCGGACTGCCTGCTGTCGAGCTCCCCTGCCTCGGCGGCGGTGACTCGGTCGACCTCGCGTCGTTCGAGGGACCGATGGTGGTCAACCTGTTCCAGGGTTTCTGCGCGCCCTGCAAGGAGGAGATGCCGGCGCTGCAGAGCTTTTACGAGACCTATGGCGACGAGGTGCCGGTGATCGGCATCGACGTCATGGACACCGTGCCCGGCGTCGCGCTCGAGGAGGCGATCTCGCGCGGAGTGACCTTCCCGATGTACGCCGATCCCGGCGGCGAGCTCCAGGGCGGGCCGCTCACCGCGCGAGCGGTGCCGGCGACGTACGTCCTCTCGGAGACGGGCGAGGTCGAGCTCCTGCAGATGGGCGGCATGACGAGTGCGGGCCAGGTGAAGAGGCTCGTCGAGAAGAAGCTGGGGATCACGCTGTGACGGCGGACGGCACAAGGCCGGACTGGTTCGAGGAGATCGTCGAGGCGGCGAAGAGGATCCGCGGCGAGGACATCTCGCAGTTCCTGCCGCCGGCCGACGGCAGTGCCCGCGAGTCGGCCGTGCTCATGCTCTTCAGCGACGGTCCTGAGGGTCCTGACCTGCTGCTGACCGAGCGCTCCCACACGATGCGTTCCCACCCGGGCCAGGTGTCCTTTCCCGGTGGACGGCTCGATGCGGGGGAGACCGTCGAGGAGGCGGCGCTCCGAGAGGCGTGGGAGGAGACCGGCCTCGACCCGGCCGGCGTCGACGTCGTCGGCAGGCTCCCGGCGCTGTGGATCCCGTTCTCCAACCATGCGGTGGTGCCGGTCATCGCGTGGTGGCGCGAGCCGTCGCCGGTGACCACTCGATCGCTCGAGGAGGTGCACGCTGTCTACCGCGTGCCCCTCGAAGAGCTCAAGGACCCCGCTCACCGAATCCAGGTGGGAGCGCCGGGCCGCAGCGGGTGGCTGATGCCCGCGTTCTTGATCGGACCGGAGAAGGATGTCATCCTCTGGGGCTTCACAGGTGGAATCATCAACCGTTTCTTCACCTATCTCGGGTGGATCTCGGAGATTCCGGACGCCCCGATCAAGGAGTTGCCCGAATACATGCTGCAGGGACGCGAACGGAATCGGCCGTGAACTTTCTTGATTGGATCCTGATCGTCCTCGTCGGGGCTTACGCGCTCTCCGGCTATTGGCAGGGCTTCATCACCGGCGCGTTCGCCACCGGCGGCCTGCTGCTCGGTGGCTTCATCGGGATCTGGCTCGCACCGAAGGTGCTCGGCAGCGCGGCCCCGTCGCTCTGGGTCTCCCTCGGTGCTCTGTTCGTGGTGATCGCCTGCGCCTCCATCGGGCAGGCGGTGCTGCAGTACGGCGGCGTACGCGTCCGAGACGAGATCACCTGGCAGCCTGCGCGCATCGTCGACGCTCTGGGTGGGTCGTTGCTCAGCGCGGCCGCGGTGCTGGTCGTCGCCTGGGCCCTCGGCGTCGCGGTCTCCGGTGCGCAGATCAACGGCCTGACCCCGGCCGTACGCGGCTCGGCGATCCTCGCCAAGGTCGACTCGATCATGCCGACCCCGGCCGACCGTGCGCTGCGCGCCTTCAACGACGTCGTCGGCACCTCGTTCTTCCCGCGCTACCTCGAGCCGTTCGCCCGTGAGCGGATCGTCGAGGTCGGCCCCGGCCCGCGCCGGATGCTCACCGACCCCGACGTCGTACGTGCCGGCGAGTCCGTCCTCAAGATCCGTGGCGCCAACCAGTGCGGCAAGGGCGTCGAGGGCACCGGTTTCGTGATCGGGCGCGGCTACCTGATGACCAACGCCCACGTCGTCGCGGGCGTGGACGACCCCAACGTGATCGTCGGCGATGGCGCCAACGACGCCAAGGTCGTCCACTACGACCCCGAGATCGACATCGCCGTGCTCAAGTTCAAGGGCGGCGGCAACCTCAAGCGCCTCGACTTCGACCGCACCGCCGCCGCCGAGGACCCGATCGCGGTCCTCGGCTACCCCCAGGACGGCCCCTTCGACGTACAGCCCGGTCGTATCCGCGCCGAGCAGCGTCTCCGCTCCCCGGACATCTACGGCGTCGGCACCGTCATCCGAGACGTCTACTCCGTGCGCGGCCTCATCCGCCCCGGCAACTCCGGCGGCCCCATCGTCGACTCCGAGGGTGACGTCGTCGGCGTCGTCTTCGCCGCCTCGGTCACCGACTCCGAGACCGGCTACGCCCTCACCACCGACCAGGTCATCGACATCGCCCGCGAGGCCCGCACCCAGACCGAAGCCGTCGACACCGGCGCCTGCGCCGGCTGAGTCGAGACGTCAGCTAGGTCGGTCGAGACGTCAGACGCGTCGGCCGAGAGGGCACCGGCGTGCCACTTCGGCCGTCCGGGGTGACGCTTCGGCTGTCCGGGGGTGACGCTTCGGCCGTCGGGGGTGACGTCTCGGCCGTCGGGGGTGACGTCTCGATCAGAATCGCCGGGTGAAGTACGTCGGAGTCAGCGCGTCTCTGACCTCGCGGAGCCAGGCGTCGAGGCGATCGCCGGTGAAGTCGCCTTTTCGCACGATCACGATCGTCCAGCCGTGGTCGATGAGCCAACCACGTCGTTCTTCGTCGTAGATGCGCTGGTCCGGGTCGTCGTGGTCCTCGCCGTCGTATTCGATCGCGACCTTGGCCAGGCGATAAGCGAAGTCGAGACGGTAGGTCGGGATCCCCTCGACCTCGACCCAGACCTGGGCCTCCGGGAGCGGTAGGCCGGCGTCGCTGATCGCGAGCATGGTCCAGGACTCGCGCTGGGACTCCATGCGTCGGCTCACCAGCGGGACGAGCTCACGGAGCTGGACGACGCCGCGGCGGCCTCGAAACCGGGGCAGCTCTTTGTCGAGGGCGCTGCGGCTGATCCCGTGTTGTCGGGCGAACTCGTTGAGGGCGGCCATCGCCTCGCGCCGGTTCAGGTTGCAGCCGAGGTCGAGGGCGGTGCGCAGCGGTGTCGTCACGCGCAAGCCGCCGACGATGGTGATGTCCTCCGGGAGCAGGTCGCGGGAGCGACCGTCGGCGCCTGGGCGGCGAGTGCGGGTGTGGCCACGGACGGCGCACGTCTCCACCGCCGGGACCTGCGACAGCTCCGTCTGCGTGAAGGTGTTGACGCCGTGGACCCATGCTGCCGTACGGTCACTGATGACTTGGTGCTCCGAGACCACCTGCACGAGCGCTTCCGCTCGCCTGACCGGATCGTCCTCCGCTTGCGCGGGGAGGTAGACGCCCCGGAAGGGCCGCCGCACGTCTCCATGGCCGATCGCCTGGGTGAGTGCGTAGCGGTTGGTCGCCACCGAGTCGATGTCGGACGTGGTGAACGGACTCTGGGGCAGGTCGCTGTCGGTCTTGACGAGTGAGAGATTCATGCTCGCAGCGTGCGCCAGGTCGCGTACGAAGTCATCCGTCTTTTCAGAGCCTGTGGATAACTCCGTGTCGGGACCTGCCTGTGGACAGAATTCGGCCCGTCACGATGACGCCTCGGCCGACCGCGCTGACGCCTCGGCGGTCAGTGCTGACCCTTGAGGGCGCGGGGGATCTCCTTGCCCTGGGCGATCGCCTTCTCGGGAGCCTTGACCTTCTTGACCTTGCGTACGCCGATGAAGGCGAGGAGGCCGGCGAGGAGTACGTAGAAGCCGAAGACGATCAGGAAGGCCCAGTGGAGGCCGAGGCCGGCCCAGTGGATGAAGTAGGCCACCGAGACGGAGAACATGATCACCGCGAGCACCAGCAGGAACGCGGCGGCGGCGAAGAGGCCTGCGCCGACGCCGGCGTTGGTGAAGGAGACCTTGAGCTCCTGCTTGGCGAGCGTGATCTCCTTGTTGACGAGCTCGGAGATGTCACGGGTGGCGTCGACGACGAGCTTCCCGATCGTCGGGTCCTCGCCGCCCGGAGCCTTCACGTTGTCGACTGCCATGGGAACCCTTCGCTGAACGTGTGTTGGGGAGCGATCACGACCTTACCGGTCCCGACCCTGATCCTCTTCGAACACGTCCGGCACGCCGTCGTTGTCGGCGTCGGTCGTCTCGAGCTCCTCGATGCGCCGGTAGACCCGGTTGCGTGCCCGGAGGATGATCGTGGCGAGGAGGGACGCGAGGACGGAGCCGAAAAGGACGCCGACCTTCATGTGGTCGTGGGCCCCGTGGTCGGAGCCGAAGGCGAGCTCGCCGATGAGCAGCGAGACGGTGAACCCGATGCCGGCCAGCATCGCCATCCCGATCACGTCGGTCCAGGCGAGGTCGTCGTCGAGCGAGGCGCGGGTGAAGGTGGCCAGCAGCCACGTCGAGCCGGCGATGCCGATCGTCTTGCCGACGACGAGGCCGAGGATGATGCCGAGCGTGATCGGGTCGTGCAGAGCGCTCGTGACGCCGTCCCAGCCGCCGAGGGAGACGCCGGCGGCGAAGAAGGCGAAGATCGGTACGGCGACACCGGCGGAGATCGGCCGGGTCAGGTGCTCGAGGTGCTCGGCGAGACCGCGCTTCGCCTCGGGGTCGCGCGCGACGACGGGCACGGTGAAGCCGAGCACGACCCCGGCGACGGTGGCGTGGACGCCGCTGGAGTGGACGAGCGCCCAGGCGACCAGGGCGAGCGGGATGAGCAGCCACGGGCTGGTGATTCGGCGCTGGACGAGGAGCGCGAAGAGCCCGATGGGGATGAGCGCGAGCAGCAGATAGCCGATGTGGAGCTCGGAGGTGAAGAAGATCGCGATGATGGTGATGCCGAGCAGGTCGTCGACGACGGCGAGGGTCAGCAGGAACGTACGCAGCCCGGCGGGCAGGTGGGTCGAGATGACGGCGAGGATGGCGACCGCGAAGGCGATGTCGGTGGCCACCGGTGTCGCCCAGCCGGCGAGCGAGCCGCCGCCGATGGTGTTGACGGCGACGTAGATCAGCGCCGGGGCGACCATGCCGCCGACCGCGGCCGCGATCGGCAGCGCGGCGCGCCGCGGGTCGCGCAGGTCGCCGGCGACGAACTCCCGCTTGAGCTCCAGGCCGGCGACGAAGAAGAAGATCGCCAGCAGGCCGTCGGCGGCCCAGGTGCCGACGCTGAGGTCGAGATGGAGCGCGGAGGGGCCGAAGCGGAAGTCGCGCACCGCCTCGTACGTCTCCTGCAAGGGGCTGTTGGCGAGGATCACCGCGATGACCGCGCCGATGATCAGCAGGATGCCGCCGGTGGTCTCGGCGCGCAGGATCTCGGCGGTACGTGACGTCTCCAGCCACGATGTTCGGGTGAAGAGTCGGTTGCGAGTCTCGCTCACGGGCAGGCCTCCAGGGGCTCAGGGGGTCGTCGAAGTCACGCCGACCAGACTTCCCGGCACACCTGATTCCGACCCTAGCAAGGGACCTCCAGCCGGTCCGCGACGTGGTCGCTCACCGCGTTGACATGGCTCTCGGAAAAATCGCTAACGTATGGAAACAGAATCAAATAGCAGCGACACAACGACATATTTGACCGTCAGAGCCGAGAAATGCGCGGAATCCGTTGCATAGTGGATCTCAGCCCTCGCCGAACGGCGAGGCCGCTCCGGTCGCGCCGAAGCCCGTCACAGCCGGAGGTGAACCGACCCAACCTAGGTGGCGGGCACGGGGGAGCCAGGCAGTACGCCGGCAGCCAGAGACAAGGCCGACCGGCTTGGGGTGAAGGCGCAGTCGACGGAACACAGGATTCCAGCGCCCGGGCATCAGCAGCCCGAATCCGACAGGTGAACCTTCGTAGGTGTCGCTGCATCGGGGGAACCTCGAATGATCGGAACGTGCATCAGCGCGCTGCCGCGCGCGCCCAGGAAGATCAGCAGGAAGTTCAGCATCGGCATTGCGACCACCCTCGTGGCCGGGCTCGCACTCGTCGCCGCACCCAACCAGTCGGCCACCTCGGCTCCGCCGGGCGCAACCACCCGGACCGGCGCTCCGCCGGCCACCGCACCCACCACGGCCGTCGTGGAGAAGAAGGCCAAGAAGAAGGGGTCCCGCGGCATCCGTGCGCTCCGGCGTGCCAAGAGCCGTGCCGGCGCTCCGTACTCCTACGGCGCCGACGGCCCGCACGCCTTCGACTGCTCGGGTCTGACCCAGTGGGTCTACAAGAAGCTCGGCCGCAAGCTGCCCCACAGCTCCTCGGGGCAGGTCGGCCACACCTTCAAGGTCAAGAAGCCCCGCAAGGGCGACCTGGTGTTCTTCTACGGCAGCGGCGGTGTCTACCACGTCGGCATCTACGCCGGGAAGCGCGACGGTCGCCGCTGGGTCTGGCACGCACCCAGGCCCGGTGAGCGGGTCCAGAAGGATCCCATCTGGACCGGCAGCCACTTCATCCGAAGGGTGAAGTACTAGCAGCCTGGAGGTCGCACAGAAACGCCGAGTCGGCGCATCCGACCCCTCCCGCTCGCTTCGCTTTCGCGAGGCACGGGGTCAGATGCGCCGACTCGGCAGCGGCTCAGTCCTCCGTAGAGGTCGCCTGGCCGGCGGCGATCAGATCCATGATCGTCTGGTCGGCGAGCGTGGTCGTGTCGCCGACACCGCGACCCTCGGCGAGGTCACGCAGCAGGCGCCGCATGATCTTCCCGGAGCGGGTCTTCGGCAGCTCGGGCACGATCATGATCTGCCGCGGCTTGGCGATCGGGCCGATCTCCTTGCGGACGTGGTCGGAGAGCTCCTTGTGGCAGTCCTCCGGCGAACCGTCGCGCAGGATCACGTACGCCACCACGGCCTGCCCCGTGTCGGCATCGGTCGCACCCACGACGGCCGCCTCGGCGACGTAGGGGTGGGAGACCAGGGCCGACTCGATCTCGGTCGTGGAGAGGCGGTGGCCGGACACGTTCATCACGTCGTCGACGCGGCCGAGGACCCAGACGTCGCCGTCCTCGTCCTTCTTCGCGCCGTCGCCGGCGAAGTAGAAGCCTTGGTCCTTGAAGCGCGCCCAGTAGGTGTCGACGTAGCGCTGGTCGTCGCCCCAGATCGTACGCAGCATCGACGGCCACGGCTCGGTGAGCACGAGGTAGCCCCCGGCACCGTTCGGCACGGAGACGCCGTTGTCGTCGACCACGTCGGCGCTCACACCCGGCAGCGCCTTCATCGCCGAACCCGGCTTGCCGTGGGTGACGCCGGGGAGCGGGGAGATCATGATCGCGCCGGTCTCCGTCTGCCACCAGGTGTCGACGACAGGCACCTTCGAGCCGCCGATGACGTCGCGGTACCAGACGTAGGCCTCGGGGTTGATCGGCTCACCGACCGAGCCGAGCAGGCGGACCGAGGAGAGGTCGCGCCCGTCCGGGATCTCCCGGCCCTGCTTCATGAACGTCCGGATCGCGGTCGGTGCGGTGTAGAAGAGGGTGACGCCGTACTCCTCGATGATCTTCCACCAGCGACCCTTCTCCGGGAAGTCCGGCGTGCCCTCGTAGAGCACCTGGGTCGCGCCGTTGGCCAGTGGGCCGTAGACGATGTAGGAGTGGCCGGTGATCCAGCCGATGTCGGCGGTGCACCAGTAGACGTCGGTCTCGGGCTTGAGGTCGAAGACCTCCCAGTGGGTGAACGCCGACTGGGTGAGGTAGCCGGCGGTGGTGTGCAGGATGCCCTTCGGCTTGCCGGTGGTGCCGGAGGTGTACATGACGAAGAGCGGGTGCTCGGAGTCGTGCGCGACCGGGGTGTGCTCGGTGGACGCCTCCGCGACGACGTCGTCCCACCACTTGTCGACCGAGTCGTTCCAGTCGATGTCCTGGCCGGTGCGCTTGACGACCAGCACGTTCTCGACCAGGCCGGACTGCGCCTCCTCGACCTTCGCGACGGCCTCGTCGACGGCCGGCTTGAGCGCCGAGGGAGCCCCACGACGGTAGCCGCCGTCGGAGGTGACGATCAGCTTCGCGCCGCAGTCGACCACGCGGGTCGCGAGCGCGTCGGCGGAGAAGCCGCCGAAGATGACGGTGTGGATCGCGCCGATCCGCGCGCAGGCCAGCATCGCGAAGACGGCCTCGGGGATCATCGGCATGTAGATGGCGACCCGGTCGCCCTTGGATACGCCCAGCGACTCGAAGGCGTTCGCGGCGCGCGAGACCTCGTCCTTGAGGTCGGCGTAGGTGATGGTGCGCTTGTCGTCCTCGGGCTCGCCGACCCAGTGGATCGCGACCCTGTCCCCGTGGCCGGCCTCGACGTGCCGGTCGACGGCGTTGTACGCGACGTTGATCTCGCCGCCCTCGAACCACTTCGCGAAGGGCGGGTTGTCCCAGTTCAGGACGCGGTCGAACGGCTTGGCCCAGGTGAGCCGCTCGGCAGCGACGGCCCAGAACGCGTCGCGGTCCGTGGCGGCCTGGTCGTAGGCCTCGGCCTTGACGTTGGCGGCGGCGGCGAGCTCGGCGGGCGGCTCGAAGCGGCGCTTCTCGTGCAGCAGGTTGGACAGGGTCTCGTCAGTCACGGGTCGCTCCTACGAACAGAAAGGTTGTGGCTCAAGCCACAGGGTAGTGCGGGGGAAGGAAAGAGGATGGCGGGCCGTCGCACGACCGAGACCGTGAGGCCTCAGCGGACGACGACCCGCCGGGGGTGGATCAGTGCGAGATCGCCTTCTCCGAGCCCGCGCCGGTGAGCGCGCGGACCTCGAGCTCGACGTAACGCTCGGCGGTCTCGGGCTCCTTCGACGTCACCGTGCCCAGCCAGCCCAGGAAGAATCCGAGCGGGATGGAGACGATGCCGGGGTTCTCGAGCGGGAACCAGGCGAAGTCGATCCCGGCCGGGAACAGCGAGAGGCTGGCGCCGGTGGCGGCGTCGACCTTGCCGGAGACGACGGGCGAGAAGAAGACCAGCCCGACGCAGGAGATCAGACCGCCGTAGATCGACCAGGTCGCTCCGCGGGTGTTGAAGCGCGCCCAGAACATGTTGTAGATGATCGCCGGCAGGTTCGCCGAGGCGGCGACCGCGAAGGCCAGTGCGACCAGGAACGCGATGTTGAGCGACTGCGCCGGGATGGCCAGCAGGATCGCGACCAGGCCGATGCCTGCCGCGGCCCAGCGCGAGACCTTCAACTCCTCCTTCTCGGAGGCCTTGCCGCGCTTGATCACCGAGTTGTAGATGTCGTGGGCGACGGAGACCGAGGAGGTCAGCGTCAGACCCGCGACGACGGCGAGGATCGTGGCGAATGCGACCGCGGAGATGAGGGCCAGCAGCACCGCGCCGCCGATCGAGCCGTCACCGCCACCGACCTCCTGGGCGAGCAGTGGTGCGGCCAGGTTTCCGGCCTTGTCCATCGTGGCCGGGTCGACCAGGGCGGCCGCACCGAAGCCCAGGACCAGGGTGAACAGGTAGAAGACGCCGATCAGGCCGATCGCCCACAGCACCGACTTGCGGGCATCCGCGGACGTCGGGACGGTGTAGAAGCGGATCAGGATGTGCGGCAGGCCCGCGGTGCCGAGCACCAGCGCGAGACCCAGCGAGACGAAGTCGAGCTCGCTGGTGAAGTTCAGGCCGTACTTCAGGCCCGGCTGGAGGAAGGCGTCGCCCTTGCCGGAGGCATCGGCGGCCGAGCCGAGCAGCGAGGACAGGTTGAAGCCGAACTGCGCGAGCACGAGGATCACGATCAGGGCCGAGCCGGTCATCAGCAGGACGGCCTTGACGATCTGGACCCAGGTGGTGCCCTTCATCCCGCCGACGGTGACGTAGAAGATCATCAGCGCGCCGACGAAGAGGATCACGATGTTCTTGACCGCCTGGTCCTCGACGCCGAGCAGCAGAGCCACCAGGGCGCCCGCGCCGACCATCTGGGCCAGCAGGTAGAAGATCGACACGACGACCGTGGAGGTCGCGGCCGCCAGGCGGACGGGGCGCTGCTTCATCCGGTACGCCAGCTGGTCGGCCATCGTGTAGCGACCGGAGTTCCGCAGCACCTCTGCGACCAGCAGCAGCGCCACCAGCCAGGCGACGAGGAAGCCGATCGAGTAGAGGAACCCGTCATAGCCCGAGAGCGCGATGGCCCCGGAGATACCGAGGAACGAGGCCGCCGACATGTAGTCGCCGCCGATCGCGAGGCCGTTCTGGAAGCCGGAGAACCCGCGGCCGCCGGCGTAGTAGTCGGCTGCGGTCTTGGTCTGCCGGCTCGCCCAGAAGGTGATGCCGATCGTGATCGCGACGACGGTCAGGAAGAGGACCGTGGTGAGGATCTGGCTGCCGTCCATGTCAGATCTCCCTCTTGCCGAGCTCGTATTCCTCGTCGAGCTTCCGAGCCAGCGGGTCGAGGTGCTTGTTGGAGTAGTTGGCGTAGAAGTACGCGATGCCGAACGTGGTCAGGAACTGCAGCAGCCCGAAGACCAGCGCGACGTTGATGTTGCCGACCAGCTTGGTGTTCATGAAGCCCTCTGCCCAGTTCGAGCAGAAGACGTAGAGGAGATACCAAACCAGGAATGCCACCGTGGCCGGGAAGACGAACTTCCGATACGCCGACCGCAGAGCGCGGAACTCTGCGGTGGCGTGCAGGCTGTCGTAGACCGGGTCGTGCCGGTGGGCTTGGTCGTGTGCTTCTTCGCTCACGGTCGAACCCTTTCGTTGACGAGCCCGTCCTCCGTGGGGGTAGAGGGCGGACGACGTTGTGATCGCAGTCACAGTAGAGGTGGCCCGCCCTGCTCGTCCCGGGCAACGCACCGTCCCTCGGTGGACGGCACCGTCGCGCGACGAGCGGTCGATTTCGTACGCCGAGTGGCGGTCGTCCGGGAGCGGTTCAGCGCTGGAGGGCGGGCGTGGCGGCCGGCTCGATCTTCGGTTCCGGAGTGTGCAGCCGGACCAGCAGCCGGGTCGTGTGGGCGGGGACGTGGGAGGCGGTGGCGAGGCTGACGACGATCATCACCGTGAACGAGAGCGGCACCGCCCACAGCGCCGGCTGGGTGAGGGCGACATCGACCCACGAGCCCGTACGCCACCCACCGATCGTGACCACGACGGCCGTGCCGGTCGTGACCAGGCCGGTGACGAGTCCGGCGCCGGCGCCGTAGGCGGTCAGCCGGCGCCACCAGATGCCGAGGATGAGGAGCGGGCAGAAGGTGGCGGCGGCGAGTGCGAACGCGAGCGCGACGCCGCGGGCGACGCCGACGCTGGGGGTCAGCAGAGCGCCGGCGACGGGGACGAGGACGGCGACCAGGGAGGCGATCCGGAAGGCAGCGACCCCGCCGAACGGGCTGCCGCGGCGGCGCAGCATCGGCACGACCACGTCCTGGGAGAGCACTCCGGAGACGGCGATCGCCAGACCCGACGAGGTCGACAGGAACGCCGCGAAGGCGCCGGCGCAGACCAGCCCGGTCAGGGCGTCGCCCGCCCAGCCGGGGAGCATCAGGCGGGGCAGCTCGAGGATCAGGGTGTCGGCGGAGGCGGGGGTGGCTGCGTACACACGGCCGAGGAGGCCGAGGACCGGTGGCAGCAGGTAGAAGGCGCCGAGGAGGGCCAGCACGACCAGGGTGGTGCGGCGGGCGGCGCGGCCGTCGGGGTTGGTGTAGAAACGGACGCCGACGTGGGGCAGGCCCATGGTGCCGAGGAACGTCGCCGCGATCAGCGAGTAGGTGGCGTAGAGGCCGGTCGAGCCCTCGGTGCCCATCGGCAGCGACCAGGCCAGGCCGAGGTCGGCGGGCCGGGGCGCGCCGTCGCCGGCCCAGACCGCGACCAGCACCCCGACCGGGACGAGCAGGGCGGTCAGCTTGAGCCAGTACTGGAACGCCTGCACGAAGGTGATCGAGCGCATCCCGCCGGAGAAGACGCTGACCAGCACGACGGTGCCGACCAGCACCGGGCCGACCCAGCGCGGCGCCCCGGCGACGAGCTCGAGGGTGATGCCGGCGCCCTGGAGCTGGGGGAGCAGGTAGAGCCAGCCGATGGAGACGACCAGCAGCGAGCAGAGCCGCCGCACACCGCGCGAGGCGAGCCGCTCCTCGGCGAAGTCGGGCAGCGTGTAGGCCCCTGACCTGCGCAGAGGTGCCGCGACCAGGGTCAGCAGCACGAGGTAGCCGGCGGTCCAGCCGATCGGGTACCAGAGCATCTCCGCGCCGGAGACGAAGACCAGCCCGGCGATGCCGAGGAAGGAGGCGGCGGAGAGGTATTCGCCGCCGATCGCGCTCGCGTTGAGGCCGGGGCGCACCGACCGCGAGGCGACGTAGAAGTCGCTGGTGGTGCGGCTGAAGCGCAGTCCCCAGGTGCCGATGGTGAGGGTCGCCAGGGTGACCAGGGTGACGGCGACGATCGCCGGGGCGGAGTCGAGGCTCATGGCGCCTCGTCGTCCGACTTCAGCAGGTCAGCGTAGCTGTCCTCGTTGCGCTCGGCGCCGCGCAGGTAGAAACGGCCGAGGAGGAAGAGGAACGGGTAGACGAGCACCCCGAGGAGCAGCCAGGGCAGCGGTACGCCGAAGGGTGCCGTGCGGGCCAGGCCCGGCAGCAGCCAGAAGAGCAGCGGGAGCGACCCGACGCCGACGACGAGCAGCGCCAGGGTGCGTACCGCGATCGAGAGCTGGGCGCGCATCAGCGAGCCGAGGTAGATCTCGCCGAGGTGGGTGTCCTCGTCGATGTCGACACGGCGGACGGCCGGGCGCCGGCGGGGCGGTCCGGTGACGCGTACGCGCTGGGGCTCAGTCATCTGCTCGGGTCATCTGATCGGGTCATGCGCGCCGCGCGAGCAGGTCCTTGAGCTGACGGGTGTGGCGGCGGCTGACCTGCAGCTCGATGCCGCGCGAGGAGCCGCCGACCACGACCGACGTGCGCCCGGCCTCCGACCTCACCTCGGTCACGTGGGCGAGGTTGACGAGGAGCGAGCGGTGGATGCGTACGAAGCGGGCCGAGGCCCACTCCTGCTCGAGCTGGGTCAGCGGCACCCGCACCAGGTGGGAGGCGTCGGCGGTGTGCAGGCGCGCGTAGTCACCCTGGGCCTCGACGTGGGAGATCTGTGAGCGCCACACGAAGCGGGTCACGCCGCCGAGCTCGACCGGGATCTGCAGGTCGCCGCTCGGCTCCTCCTCGGGGACGCTGCCCATCAGCCGGGTCACGGTCTCGGCCAGGCGCTCGGCGCGCACCGGCTTGAGGACGTAGTCGACCGCACGCAGGTCGAAGGCCTCCAGCGCGTGCTCCTCGTGGGCGGTCACGAAGACGACCGCCGGCGGCGTCTTGAACCGTGCCAGCAGGCGGGCCAGCTCGAGGCCGTTGAGCCCGGGCATCTGGATGTCGAGGAAGACCGCGTCCACACCGGAGCCCTGCAGCTGCTGCAGACCGTCGGTGGCGCTGAGGCAGGTGCGCACCTCGGCGACGCGTGCGTCCTGGGTGAGCAGGTAGGAGAGCTCGTCAGCCGCCGGCGGCTCGTCGTCGACGACCAGGATCCGCAGCCGGCCACCGGGCGCGCCCTGGCGAGCGGCGACGGCCTGGGTGGTGCGGTTCATGTGTGGACTCCTGGGGCGAACTTCGGGATTCTGAGGATGACCTTCGTGCCGGCGCCGGGGGCGGTCTCGACGATCAGGCCGTAGTCGTCGCCGTAGGCGTTGCGCAGCCGGGCGTCGACGTTGCCGAGCCCGACCGAGTCGTTGGCCGAGCTGTTCCCGGCGGTCGAGTCTGTCGAGGCCCCGGTCAGCGCGTCGCGCACCTTCTCCGGGTCCTCGCCGGCGCCGTCGTCCTCGACCTCGATCACGCACTCGGTGCCGCTGTCGGCCGCCCGGATGGAGATGTGACCGGTCTCAGCGTCGGCCAGACCGTGGCGTACGGCGTTCTCGACCAGCGGCTGCAGGCACAGGAACGGCACCGCGATCGGCAGCACCTCGGGCGCCACCGAGAGCCGCACGCTCAGCCGCTCGCCGAACCGGGCCTGCTCCAGGAGGAGGTAGCGCTCGACGGACCGGAGCTCCTCCGACAGCGTGGTGTATTCACCATGGGTGCGGAAGGAGTAGCGGGTGAAGTCGGCGAACTCCAGCAGCAGCTCGCGCGCCCGCTCCGGGTCGGTGCGTACGAAGCTGGCGATCGCACCCAGCGAGTTGTAGATGAAGTGGGGGCTGATCTGAGCGCGCAGCGCGCGTACCTCGGCCTCCATCAGCCGCCGCCGCGACGCGTCCAGCTCGGCGAGCTCGAGCTGACCGGAGACCCAGGTCGCGACCTCGTCGGTGGCGCGGACCATCATCGCCGAGGTGTCCGGGGCGTAGGCCTGCAGCGTGCCGACCAGGTGGTCGTCGACGACCAGCGGGCTGACCACGGCGGAGTGGAGCGGGCAGCCGGCCTGGCCGCACTCCAGGTCGACCCGGTCGTAGAACCTGGTCGCGCCGCGTTCCAGCGTCGCCTCGGCCAGCTTCGTCACGTGCTCCTGGTGGTGGGTGCCGATGCCCTCCCAGGCGAGCAGGCCGTCGGTGTCGGTGATCGCCAGCGCAGGGGCGGCCAGCAGCGCCTGCAGGTGGGGCGCCGCGCGCTCGGCGCTGTCGATGGTCAGGCCGCCACGCAGCGCAGGGCTCGCCAGCGATGCGTTGTGGAGGGTGCGGAAGGTCGCCCGGTCGGCTTCGGTGCCCAGATGGGTGCCCATGGAAGAGCGCAGCCAGCGCCGCATCCGCTCTCCTCCTCCCTTCGGTGGTCGATCCTGTCGAGACCCACCTGGCGTGATCCGAGACCATCCCCAAGTGTGACGGCGCCCACGCTATCTGTCATCAGGCCCGCCGCGGAGGTGCGAGGTAGGTTTGCGGCATGCGAGCGAGTCGAGTCATCCCGGGCCTGCTGGCCGCCGGCGTCGTGGGCGCGGGAGCCGCGTTCGTGATCGGCATGCGAAACAAGTCGCCATGGCTGCAGGACCGCATCCGCACCTTCTCGAAGCAGTTCGCCTCGGAGGCGCTGAAGACCGCCGGCCAGGAGGGTTCCACCAACGGCGTCGTCCTGCACGTCGGCCGTTCGAGCGGCCGGGAGTACGCCACCCCGATCACGCCGTTGCCCACCCCCGACGGCTTCGTCATCACGCTGCCCTACACCTCGAAGGTCGACTGGGCCCAGAACGTCCTGGCCGCCCACTCGGCCACGATCGTCTACGACGGCGTCGAGCACCGCGTCACCGACCCGCGGATCGTCCCCTACGCCGAGGTCGCCCCGCTGCTCCCCAAGAGTGCCGGCATCGTCCGCGCGCTCTTCGACGTGCAGGAGTTCCTCCGCGTCACCCACGCGGACTGATCCTCAGCCAGGTCGGCGTGGGATACGAGCTGAGGGACCGGCTGGTCGTCGGGATCGCGTCGAGCGCGCTCTTCGACCTGACCGAGTCGGACGCGTTCTTCCGCGCCCACGGCGAGGAGGCCTACCGGCGCTACCAGGACGAACGGATCGACGACCCGCTGCGGCCCGGGGTGGCGTACCCGTTCATCAAGCGGCTGCTCAGCCTCAACGACCTGTCCGCCGATGCCGACGACGGGCTCGTCGAGGTCATCGTGGTCTCGCGCAACGACCCCAACACCGGGCTGCGGGTGATGCGCTCGATCGAGCACCACGACCTGCCGATGACCCGCGCGGTCTTCACCCAGGGCCGCTCGCCGCACCGCTACATCGGTGCGCTCGGCATGTCGCTCTTCCTCAGCGGCAACCGCGACGACGTCATCGCGGCCAGCCGGGAGGGGTTCCCGGCCGGGCACGTGCTTCCGTCGGCCGCGACGTACGACGACTCCGACAGCTCCGTGGTCGTCGCCTTCGACTTCGACGGTGTGCTGGCCGACGACGCCTCCGAGCGGATCTTCCGGGAGGAGGGCATCGAGCGCTACCGGGCCTACGAAGCGAGCCGGAAGAGCGAGCCGCTCGAGCCCGGGCCGCTGAAGCCGCTGCTCAGCGACCTCAACCGGATCCAGCAGATCGAGGAACAGCGCCGGCTGGAGGACCCGAGCTACGAGCCGCGCCTGCGCATCGCCCTGGTCACCGCCCGCGGCGCCCCCGCCCACGAGCGCGCGATCCGGTCGCTGCAGTCCTGGGACGTCTACGTCAACGAGGCCTTCTTCCTCGGCGGCGTGGAGAAGAAACGCGTCCTCGAGGTGCTCCGGCCGCTGATCTTCTTCGACGACCAGACCACCCATCTCGACGAGGCGGTCGAGTCGATCGCAGGCGTCCACATCCCCTACGGCGTGGCCAACCCGGAGACCGGGCCAGACGACGTTCCCGCTGGTCAATAGCACCTTCACAGTTCCCCAACAGGACGTGCTCAACTGGGGGAAGGCCCTTCTGCTGTGTCACCCTGGGTGGCGTTGTACAGATTCTGTTCACGAAGAAGTGCGAGGAGTTCGCTCGATGACTTCGGCTATGTGTGCCATGTGCACCGAAGACGAGGAGATCCGGGTTCTCTCGCGTTCGGGGGGCCGCCGGCGGCTGATGTGCTGCAGGTGCGGGTACGCGTGGGAAGGCGGCCGCTCCGCGGCCCGTCAGACCCGACTGACCAGCTTGTTCGGCGCTGCCACCGTGGGGATGTTCCTCATCGTCCTGTGCAGCCTGCGGTTCGTGGACGTGGCCTGAGGGGTCGCGGGTGGCGGTCATCAGCGCGCGCTGAGCAGATGGTTCACGGCGCCGCCGCGTGGTGTTCACCGCAGGAGGGCCTGCAGGTTCGGTGAAGCGGTTTGGGTAGGGCCGAGAAGACCTGTCTCGGGATCCCCTACCTAGCTCCGAGGAGTATCACCATGCCTGCATCTCGTCGTTCCCTCATCGCCGGCGGCGCTGGTGCCGGGGTCGGGATCGCGATCGCCGGGACGATGCCCGCACTCGCCGACTCCACCCCCGGTGCGCACAAGGGCCGCGGCCCCGGGAAGTATGCGCCCACCCCGTACGAGGCGTTCCCGCCGCTCGTCGACGACCCGGACGGCATCCTGGCGTTGGCCGAGGGGTTCTCGTACAAGATCATCACCCGCGCCGGTGTCTCCAAGCTCGACAGCGGCGAGCTGACGCCGGGCTCTCACGACGGCAACGCGGTCTTCGCCGGTCGGCGTCGCGGCACCTACACGGTGATCCAGAACCACGAGCTCGGGCGCAACGCGACCTACGGTGTCCCGCACGTCGCGGGCACCGTCTACGACTCGGGTGCGACCGCCGCCGGCGGCTGCACCGTGATCACGACCAACGCGCGCGGCGAGAACCTCGGCGAGTTCGTCGGCGTCTCCGGCACGCTGACCAACTGCGCCGGTGGCCCGACGCCGTGGGGGACCTGGCTGACCTGCGAGGAGACCGAGCAGCGGGCGGGGAACGGGTATCAGAAGGACCACGGGTACGTCTTCGAGGTCTTCGCCGACGGTCGCAAGCTGCCGCTCCCGATCAAGGCGTTCGGCCGCTACGCCCACGAGGCGCTCGCGATCGACAAGGACCGTCGCCACGTCTACCTCTCCGAGGACGCCTCGGGCCCGAACGGGCTCTTCTACCGCTGGGAGGCGCCGCGCGGCTACCGGCTCGGCCCGGGGATCGCGGAGGACCTGGCCGACGACGCCGGCGAGCTCGGCGCGATGGCGATCATCCTGCCCGACGGCTCGATCCTGCCCGACGTGGCGTACCTGACCTCCAGCCAGCTCAACCGGCCGTTCCCGGTCCGCTGGATCCCGGTGCCCGATCGCGATGCGCGGGAGGTGTCGACCCGGAAGCAGTTCGCCGACGGTGAGGTGACCCGCGGGAAGAAGTTCGAGGGCGTGTGGGGCACCGACGAGGGGGTCTACGTGGTCAACTCCTACGCCGGTGAGGACAGCTCCGACCTGCCGGCCGACGCGGTCCCGCACGACGGCATGGTGTGGTTCTACAACTACAAGAACGAGACCATCCAGCTGGTGACCTACTTCCCGCACAACGACGAGGCCTGGGAGAACGACCGACCGGCCTACGACGACCTCGTCTTCGACGGTCCGGACAACGTCACGGTCACCCCTTGGGGCTCGCTGGTGCTCGCCGAGGACGGCTCGGGCTCCTCGCACGTGCTCGGCTCGTTCCCCGGCGGCCCGACGTATGCGATCGCTCGCAACCAGCTCAACGACTCGGAGTTCTGCGGGCCGGCCTTCTCGCCGGACGGCAAGGTGCTCTTCGTCAACATGCAGTCCCCGGGCCTCACGCTGGCCATCACCGGTCCGTGGGAGCGCTACCTCGGCTGAGGCCCAGGTCGCAGACGTACGCGGCGGGCGGCCCGAGCCGCCCGCCACGTGTGCAGGATCAGCCGAAGTTGATCAGCTTTCCGGCCGGAGTCGTACCCTCCTCGGTCCCGGAGAGGACGTCGACGGTGGCGACCAGGCCCCACTTCGTCCACTCGACCGCGCCGGGGGTCGGCTTCTTGGCGACCGTCCAGCGGTGGTGGTTGTGCACGGCGGTGATCTTGTTGCCGAACATCTCGGCCACGTAGATCGTGCCGCGCGGGCTCACCGCGACGCCGGTCGCACCGGCGAAGCCACGAGCGATCTGCTTCGCGTGACCGTGACCCTTGTGGGCGTCGATCTTGAAGACGCTGCCGCGAGGACCGAGCTCAGGACCCTCCGGCCCGCCCGGGAGGCTGGAGACGTAGAGGCGTCCGTGGTGACCCGTCTCGACATCGGTCGGCACGCCCTCGAAGTAGTAGGTCCGGCCGATGAAGCACCGGTCCAGCCCGAACTGCTTGACGACCTCCTTCGTGAACTTGTACGGGATCCCCGGGAGCGTCGCGACGGTGTGGATGCGACCGTGCGAGGAGACCGACAGGATGCTGTTGCCGCCGGCGTCGGCGACGTAGGTGGTGCCGCCCTCGAGGGCGGTGGCGTACGGGTGCGAGTCGACCCCGCCCTTGTAGGCCGCGGGCGCGCCGATGTCGGCCGGCCACTTCGCGTTGCACCTCTTGTTGCCGTCGCGGAAGCCGTAGTGCGTACGCCTGTCGGGGTTGTACTTCTTCTCGTAGGCGTGCAGGTTCGCGACCGTCTTGACCTTGCCCGACGGGTAGAGCCGCTTGAGCCAGCTGCCCGTGTTCTCGAAGGTCTCGCGGTCGGAGCGGGTGACGACGAAGGTGACCACGCCGCCGCGGACCGACAGCCCGCCGACCTCGTAGCCGTTGGGGTCGGTGTAGACGACCTTGGGCGCCTTGTGCGGCCGGATCTTGAGGATCTGGCCGGCGAAGTTCGAGGAGACGTACGCCGTGCCGTCCTGGTCTACCGCCGCGCTGAGCGGGGTGAGGAGACCGGAGGCGAGTACGCCGGTGGGCAGCCGTGGCTTGGAGTGAGCCTGCGCTGCAGGGGTGGTGGCGATGAGCGCCGCACCGAGGATCAGTGCGGCAGCCGCCGTCAGACACCGTGAAAGTCTGGACATGCTGTGTCCCCCTTGTTCTGTCTGTCGGCCGACGCCAGCGTCGACGCCGGCCGTGTTTCAGTCTGGATGCCTCCGGTGGCTGTTGAATCGCCCTGTTTGGGTAAGGCTCTTTTCGAACAGAGAGCTTCTGTTCGAGCGTGCTCAGGTGGGCATGGTGAGGTCGTGAGGACTGTGAGGCCGTGAGCGGAAGTTGACCGGCTCGCACGCGAGCGTTGGCGGCTGTCGAAACCTGGGCTGGTGATCGTGGGTGGCATCTCGCAGACCGCCGCACCCGAGGAGCAACCATGAGCCGCCGCCACTGGATCGATGATTGGCGTCCGGAGGACGCAAAGTTCTGGGAGGAGACCGGAGCGAAGACTGCTCGCCGCAACCTGATCTGGTCGATCTTCGCCGAGCACCTCGGCTTCTCGGTCTGGCTGATCTGGTCGGTCTCCTCGGCGTTCCTGGTCGCCCAGGGCTTCGACTTCACTCCCGGGCAGCTCTTCTTCCTGGTCGCCCTGCCCAACCTGATCGGCTCGCTGCTGCGGGTGCCCTACACCCTCGCCGTACCGAAGTTCGGTGGCCGCAACTGGACGATGATGTCGGCGGGGCTGCTGCTCGTACCGACCCTCGGCTTCGCGTACGCGGTGACCCAGCCCGCCACTCCCTACTGGGTCTTCTGCCTCATCGCCGCCACCGCCGGCCTCGGGGGCGGCAACTTCGCCTCCTCGATGGCGAACATCAACTTCTTCTACCCCTCGGACAAGAAGGGCGCCGCGCTCGGCCTCAACGCCGCGGGCGGCAACATCGGCGTCGCGCTCATCCAGTTCCTGCTGCCGGTGATCGTCGGCGGCGCGGGCATCTTCGGGCTGGTCAAGGCCGCCGAGGGCGGGATCCACCTGGAGCGGGCAGCGTTCGTCTACGCGACGCTGGCCGTGATCGCGATCCTCGCGGCGTACTTCTTCATGGACAACATCAGCTCCGCGAAGTCCTCGGCGCGCGAGCAGCTCTCGGTCGTGAAGTCGAAGCAGACCTGGATCATGTCGTTCCTCTACATCGGCACCTTCGGCTCGTTCATCGGCTACTCCGCCGCGATGCCGCTGCTGATCAAGCTCAACTTCTGGGTGCCGGAGCCGGCCCCGCTCGGTACCGGCATCTATTTCGCCTACTTCGCGTTCCTCGGCGCGCTCGTCGGCTCCGCGACCCGGCCGCTGGGCGGCTGGCTGGCCGACCGCTGGGGTGGCGCGAAGGTCACTCTCGGCGCGTTCGTCGGGATGGTCGTCTTCACCCTCGCCGTGCTGTGGACCCTCATGCAGCTCACCCCGAACCCGTCGGCGACGCCGGCGATCGCGCTCGAGAACCAGTCGTGGTTCCCGGTCTTCCTCGGCTTCTTCATGCTCGTCTTCGCCGCGACCGGCATCGGCAACGGCTCGACCTACAAGATGATCCCGTCGATCTTCCGCCGCGAGGCGGAGATGGCGACCACGCCCGGCACCGCCGAGCGCGCGGACGCGCTCGTCGCCGCCACGAAGAAGTCTTCCGCCGCGGTCGGCATCATCGGTGCCGTCGGCGCGGTCGGCGGCTTCCTCATCCCGATCGCGTTCAACAGCCCGTGGGTCTCCAACCCCCTCGACGCCACCAAGTCGGCGTTCGTGGTCTTCACGGTCTTCTACGCCGTCTGCGCGGTGGTCACGTTCATGTTCTACCTGCGGCCTCGGGGTGCGCGGGTCGGTGAGCTCGCGGTCGTACGGATCTGATCTCGGGCGGGTGCGCCGGCCCCGTGTAACACGTCGTTCGTGGGGGTAACACGTCGTTCGTAGGACTACTCGCCCTATCAGATAGGGCGAATAGTCCTACGAACAGCGTGTTACACGGGGCGCGGCGCCCTCAGTGCAGCCCGATCGCAGCCTCAGCGGCAGCGAGCACCGGGGCGGTCACCTCGCGACACCGCTCGGCCCCCGCGGCGTACACCTCGGTCACGTACGCGCGATCCGCGGCCAGCTCGCGGTAGCGCGTCTGCAGCGGCTCGAGCTGCGCGACGACGGCGTCGGTGACCGCTGCCTTCAGGGCGCCGTAGCTCGACAGCCCGGAAGCGGATCCGCCGCAGGCCTCGAGGATGTCGATGAGGTTGGTGACCCCCGGTCGGTCCTCGTCGCGGGCGACGAGCCCGGCGGAGTCGGTGACCGCACGAGCCACCTTGCGGCGTACGTCATCAGGCGGATCGAGCAGGAAGATCGACCCCGGGTGGGCGTCACCGGCCGACTTCGACATCTTGCGCGTCGGATCGGCCAGGTCCATGACCCGCGCCCCAGCCTCCGGATGCACCGCCTGCGGCACCGAGAAGACCCGGCCGTACGTCGTGTTGAACCGCACCGCGATGTCGCGAGCGAGCTCGACGTGCTGCCGCTGGTCGTCGCCCACGGGAACCTCAGAAGCGCCGTAGAGCAGGATGTCGGCCGCCATCAGCACCGGGTAGGTGAACAGCGAGGCGCGCACCGAAGCCCCGACGCGGCGGGACTTCTCCTTGAACTGGATCATCCGGCCGAGCTCGCCGGTGTGCGCGACGCACTCGAGCAGATAGCCGAGCGAACGGTGCGCCGGGACGTGCGACTGGATGAAGAGCGTGGCCGGCTCGAGGCCGCTCGCCAGCAGGAGCAGAGCCATCTCCTCGGTCCGCGTACGCAGCACCGACGGTTCGTGCGGCAGCGTCAGCGCGTGCAGGTCGGAGAGCCCGTAGAAGGCCTCGGAGTCGGCGGCGGCAGCCATCGGCTGCAACGCACCGAGCAGGTTGCCGAGCGTCAGTCGGCCCGATGGGGTGATGAGAGAGAGTCGCCGGGTCATGGTGAACCTTTCGGATGAAGGCCCACAGGTCGGCGTCGATCAGATGTCGGTCAGATACGAGAGAGGCCGCCCGTGGGCGGCCTGATGTGAGTGCGCAACATTCGAGGTGGACCGCCTAGGAGGCGGACCACCACTGACCGGAACGAATGCTGAACACCCCTCCAGTGTCGCACACGTCACGGATACGGTGTGGCCCATGACGACTTCGCCGACCACCGGGCTCGACAGCTGCCAGGGCCACTCGACGGTCGTCTACGACGAGAGCGTGGCCGACTACGACTTCGGCCCGGCCCACCCGATGGCACCGATCCGGGTCGACCTGACGATGCGTCTCGCGGGCGAGCTCGGCGTGCTCGACCACCTCCAGGTCGTCGAGGCGCCGATGGGCACCCCGGAGCAGCTCCTCACCATCCACGACGAGAGCTACATCGAGGCGGTCATCAGGGCCGGCAAGAGCGGTGAGCCCGACCTCTCCCACGGTCTCGGCACCGAGGACGACCCGGTCTTCTCCCACATCCACGACGCCAGCGCCCACATCGTCGGTGCGAGCATCGAGGCCTGCCGTCAGGTCCACTCCGGCGAGAGCATCCACAGTGCCAACATCATGGGCGGCCTCCACCACGCCATGCGGGGGCGCGCCTCGGGCTTCTGCATCTACAACGACGTCGCCGCAGGCATCCAGTGGCTCCTCGACCAGGGCGTCAAGAAGGTCGCCTACGTCGACGTGGACGTCCACCACGGCGACGGCGTCGAGAGGGCCTTCTGGAACGACCCGCGCGTGCTGACGATCTCGCTCCACGAGACCGGCCAGCTGCTCTTCCCCGGCACCGGCTTCGCCGAGGAGGTAGGTGGCCCCGAGGCCGAGGGGAGCGCGGTCAACGTCGCGCTGCCGCCCGGCACCGCCGACCACGGCTGGCTGCGCGCCTTCCACGCCGTCGTGCCCCAGCTCGTCCGCGAGTTCGAGCCCGAGATCCTGGTGACCCAGCAGGGCTGCGACTCTCACACCGAGGACCCCCTCGCCGACCTGGCGCTCAGCGTGGACGGCCAGCGGGCTGCGTACGTCGCTCTGCACGATCTCGCCCACGAGGTGTGCGGCGGGAAGTGGGTGGCTTTCGGGGGCGGTGGATACGCCATCGTCGACGTGGTGCCACGCGCATGGACCCATCTTCTTGCGCTAGTGTCGGGACATCCCTTGGAGCCGACGCTCGACGTGCCAGGTGGTTGGCGCGACCACGTGCAGACGCGCCTGGGGAGGGTCGCTCCGTTGCGCATGACGGACGGGCACGAGCCGGCCTACCGCGACTGGGGGAGCGGATACGACCCTGGGACGTGGCTCGACCGGCAGGTCCACGCGACTCGCACGGCGGTGTTCCCGCTGCACGGCCTCGACCCGATGCCTTAGTTTCTCAGCCGCTTCGAAACCCCTATCTCGTCGCGCCCAAAAGCAACTCGACACGCCGGGAGAACATGAGATTCCCAGGGTGTCCCCTTCCCCATCAGTCACATCAGGCCCTATTCTCACTTTGGGATCGCGTTTTGGACCAGAGGTGGGGAAGCCGCTGGCGTCGCGATCACTCGAAGAGAGAACGGTGGAAGCAGATGGTTACTCCTCCTGGAGACATCTCTGACAGCAAGTTCCTGACCGTCGCGGAGGTCGCGTCCATGATGCGCGTCTCGAAGATGACGGTCTATCGGTTGGTCCACTCGGGCGAGCTGCCTGCGGTGCGCGTCGGTCGTTCCTTCCGGGTTCGGGAGGACGACGCGAACGAATACCTCAAGAGCTCGTTCTACAACGCGGGCTAGTTGTCAGGCCCCGCGCCCGAGGTGGCGGGCGCGGGGGCAACCGCCTGTCTCAGCAGGTCACCGATTCTCGTCGGGCGCCAAGCCTTCGTTAGGCTGGAGCCCCTAGGCCTATCTGCCGCTCGTCGCGGCGTCTGGTCGCGTCGGCACAGGGCCGGCAATCTCTGCAACGATCGTGAAGGGTTCCCCGTGGGTTCTGTCATCAAGAAGCGTCGCAAGCGCATGGCGAAGAAGAAGCACCGCAAGCTGCTCAAGAAGACTCGCGTCCAGCGCCGCAAGCTCGGCAAGTGACGTACGTGGCGTAGGTGGCGGAACGCACCGGGCCCGGTCGGGTCCTCCTGGTCACCGGGGTCTCGCGTGACCTCGGTCGCCGGTTCGCGCGCGCTGCCGCCCGCCACCCGAACGTCGAACGGGTGATCGGCGTCGATGTCGCACCGCCTCGCGGCGACATCGGCAAGGTCGGATTCGTCCGAGCCGACATCCGCAATCCGGTGATCGCCAAGGTGATCGCCAAGGAGGAGGTCGACACCGTCGTCCACCTCAGCGTCATCTCGACCCCCGGCTCCACCGGGGGTCGATCGACGATGAAAGAGCTCAACGTCATCGGGACGATGCAGCTCCTTGCGGCGTGCCAGACCGCGCCCTCGCTGAAGCAGGTCGTGGTGAAGTCGACGACCCACGTCTACGGCGCGAGCAGCCGCGACCCGGCGATGTTCACCGAGTCGATGGAACCGCGGCGCAACCCGTCGACCGGCTATGCCCGCGACGTGGCCGACATCGAGTCCTACGTACGCGGCTTCGCCCGCCGTCGCCCCGACGTGGCCGTCACGCTGCTGCGTTGTGCCAACGTCCTCGGCCCGCGGGTGGCCAGCCCGATCGCGGAGCACTTCCGCCGCCCGGTCGTGCCCAACGTCCTGGGCTTCGACCCGCGCCTGCAGTTCCTCCACGAGCAGGATCTCTACGGCGTCCTCGCCCATGCCGTACGCACCGGTGTGCCCGGCACCTTCAACGTCGCCGGCGACGGCGTGCTCACCCATTCCCAGGTCGCCAGGCGTCTCCAGCGGCTGACCGTGCCGATCCCCGAGCCGATGTTCGGGCTGGCGCGGTTCGGCGGCAAGGAGTACCCCGCCGAGCTGCGGGCTCTGCTGACCTATGGCCGCGGCGTCGACACCACTCGGATGCGCTCGCTGCTGGGCTTCGAACCCCGCTTCACCACCGAGGAGACGGTCGTAGACTTCGCCGAGAGCGTGACGCCCTCGGCCAACCGGGCCGACCGCGCGCTGGCCGCCTTGGAGAGTCGACTGACAGGAGCGCCCGGTGACTGAGCCCGCCGCCCAGAGCTTTCCCGGCGCCACGACCCGAGAGCGCCACCCGCTGAAGGCGATCCCTGCCGCCGACTGGGCTGCAGCCCTCGAGAGCGCCGCCAAGGAGGTCTTCGGCCCCGAGTGGGAGCAGCAGCTCGCCAAGTTCATCGTCTTCCTGCGCCGCCGGGTCTCCGGTGACTACTCCGTCGACGAGTACGGCTTCGACCGCGAGCTCACCCAACGCTTCCTGCTGGCGGTGCTGCGGCCGATCAAGGAGAAGTGGTTCCGGGTCGAGGTCCGCGGCATCGAGAACATCCCGACCGACGGCGGCGCCCTGATCGTCTCCAACCATTCCGGCACCATCCCGATGGACGGGCTGATGACGATGGTCTCGGTCCACGACGAGCTCGGCCGCAACCTGCGCCCCCTCGGGGCCGACCTGGTCTTCCGGCTGCCGATCGTCGGCAACATCGCTCGCAAGGCCGGTGCCACGCTGGCCTGCAGCGAGGACGCCGAGCGGATGCTCCGCGGCGGCGAGCTGGTCGGTGTCTGGCCCGAGGGCTTCAAGGGCATCGGCAAGCCCTACAGCGAGCGCTACAAGCTGCAGCGCTTCGGCCGCGGCGGCTTCGTCTCCTCGGCGCTGCGCACCGGCGTACCCATCGTCCCGCTCTCCGTCGTCGGAGCCGAAGAGATCTACCCGCTGGTCGGCAACATCCCGGCCCTCGCCAAGGTGCTCGGCCTCCCCTACCTGCCGATCACGCCGTTCTTCCCGCTGCTCGGCCCCCTCGGCCTCGTCCCGCTCCCGTCGAAGTGGCTCATCGAGTTCGGCGAGCCGATCCGCACCGACGCGTACGACTCCTCCGAGGCCGACGACCCCATGCTGGTCTTCAACGTCACCGACCAGGTGCGCGAGACCATCCAGCAGACCCTCTACCGCCTCCTGGGCGAACGCGCCTCCGTCTTCGGCTGACCCCCTCCTCCCGCCGAGACGGCGAAAATCGACGCCGAGGGGTCAGATATCGACGCCGAGTGGGACCACTCGGCGTCAGAAATCGACCACTCGGCGTCGATAACTGACGTCTCGGCGGGAGGGTTAGGGGAGGAGGAGGCCGGTGGCGCCGGCGAGTACGTCGCCGACGAGGCCGGTCACACCGGTGACCAGGCCGGTCACCGGGTCCTTGACGGTGCCGGGGTCGGTCTCGGGCTCGTCGGCCGGGTCGTCGTCGCCGCCGCCGTCGGAGGGCACGGTGGGCGTGGGCAGGATGCTGCCGTCGTCGTCCGGAGTCTCGTCAGAGGGCTTCTTCGAGCCGTCCTTCTCGTCCTTCGGGTCGGTCACCGAACCGGGACCGATCTCGTCGGGGTCGATGGAGGGCAGGTCGAGAGCGTTGTCGTCACCCGAGGCGACCGGCGGCAGCGCCTCGGCCTCGACGACGGTGTCGGCCGGGAGCAGCCCGTCGATCTCCGAGGTCAGGCTGGAGACCAGCGTGGCCGGGAGCTCGGTGATGCCACCCTCGCAGGTCGGGCAGAGCTGGGCGGCGGCCTGATCGATCAGCACGAGCGTCTGGGCGGCGTCGGAGACGGCCGGCTCGGCCCGCTCGGGAACGTTCGCGCTCAGCTCGACGAGCTCCTCGACGCCGTCGGCCGCGAAGGTGCGCAGCTGGGCGAGGGAGTCGTTGTCCTGGGACTGCTCGAAGTCGCTGATCAGCAGGTCGGATCCACGGGCGGCCTGGCCCGAGAAGGTCTCCAGAGTCGAGACGACCCGTTCGGAGTCGGTCAGCGGGGCGTCGGCGACCAGCGTCTTGGCCTCGCGCAGGCGGGTCCCGGCGTCCTCGAGGATGCGGAAGCCGCGGGCCTGGGTGCTGACCGTGAAGCCGGCGGAGACGTTTTCCACGGCGCGCTTGACCGGGTAGAGCGAGTCACCCGGGAGCGCGGTCTGGGAGGCGGCTGCGGCGCCGGCGGTGCCGCCGACGATCGCCATCGCGGCGAGCGCGACGGCCAGCTTGCGCTGACGGCGCGGCCTGCGTACGGCACCGACGGTGAGCTTGCGCTCGATGGTCTTCTCGGCGCGCGGCGCCGGGACCAGCTCGGTGTCGGCGGCCTCCATGAGGCGCTCGCGGAGGGCGACGGAGAAGTCGCGGCTCGGCACGGCCGAGTCGCTGAGGGTCGAGAGCGACGAAGCGAAGACTGCCAGCTCGCGAAGCTCGTCGGCAGTCTGCGAGGAACGCCGATCAGGCGCGGCAGAGGCCGCGACCAGTCGGTCGAACTCTTCGGCACGCTTTCGCGCCGGGAACGCCGGGCTCATCGGAGGGTTCCTACTCGGTGTCGGCAGTGAGGGATTCGTCGAAACAGCTGCACGCAGGGAGCAGCCATGTCGGACAACGAGTCGCCCCGGCCGCGGGTTACGGCAACCGGTCGAGCATTCATGGTGGCGCGGAACACAGTCATCAGCGGATCCCGTCAGGCATCTGCTTGGCGAGATTGCGGATCCCGCGCAGCTGGAGCTGTTTCACGGCTCCGTCGCTGCGTCCGAGGATAGCCGCAGTCTCGGCGATCGACAGCCCCTGGAGGAAGCGCATGATGATGCAGTCGCGCTGTTCGTCGGGGAGCTTGGAGAGAGCTCCGAGCAGCATCTCGTTGGTGACCCCGGCCATCACGATCTTCTCCGGACCGTCCGAGGCGGAGTCGTGCAGACCCATGTCCTCGGTGGTCATCTCCAGGCGAGTGCGGCCCGCCTTGAAGTGGTCGGTGGCCAGGTTGCGAGCGATGGTCATCAGCCAGGCGCCGAAGTCCTTGCCCTGCCAGCGGAAGCCGGTCATCGAGCGGAGCGCCCGGAAGAAGGTCTCCGAGGTGAGGTCCTCGGCGACCTGGACGGACCTGGTCCGGTAGAAGAGGAACCGGTAGACCGCGCCGTTGTAGTGGTCGTAGAGGAGGCCGAACGCCTCCTTGTCACCCTTGCGGGCGAGCTCGACGAGCGCGATCAGCCGCGCCCGGTCGGCCTCGCTCTCCTCCGAGGAGGCCGCGAGATCGGTGTCGTCGTCGGGCTCGTTGTCGGAGTGTGGCTTCGTCTCGTGGGCACCGCCCGAGCCGCGCGGCTGGGGCTCGGCGAACGGGCCGGAGGCACCGGCCACCCCGGCGTACGCCGGTTCGTAGCCCTCGTTGAGAAGGATGTCGACGACCGCAGCACGCAGCGCATCCAAGCGACGCTGGACGTCATTGGCGCGGCGCGACATGTGGGTCCCTCCCGAAGACTCCCCCTGAGCGGAAGCAACCTTACGGGTTGGGGAGACCGGATGTCAGGTCCCGAGCCCAAGTTGCGTCGGCGCGTGTCGGCATTTTTCCGACACGGCATCGAATGCCCGCCTCTGCACGACGGTCGAGAGGAAAGGGGTCACCGGTGTCGTCCGCGGAGCGCGATCGCCACCGCGATCGCCCCCGTCGCGGCGCCGCCCAGTGCGGCCGTGGCCATGCCGGCACGGGCGGCCTTGCGCCCGGTGCGGTAGTCACGGATCGGCCATCCCTTCGCGCGCGCGTGGGCACGCAGGCGCGCGTCCGGATTGATCACGCACGGGTGTCCGACCAGTGAGAGCATCGGCAGGTCGTTGTAGGAGTCGGAGTAGGCCGCACAGCGGGACAGGTCGAGACCCTCGCGGGCGGCGATCGCCTTGACGGCCTCCGCCTTGGCCGGCCCGTGGAGCATCTCGCCGACCAGCTCACCGGTGTAGACGCCGTCCTCGGTCGCCGCCACCGTGCCGAGCGCGCCGGTCAGCCCGAGCCGGCGGGCGATCACGCGTGCCGCCTCGACCGGCGCCGCCGTCACCAGCCACACCCGCTGACCCTGGTCGATGTGGGTCTGCGCGAGCGCGCGGGTGCCGGGCCAGATCCGGTGGGACATGCCCTCGTCGAAGATCTCCTCCATCAGGCTCTCGACCTCTTCGACCCCGTGGCCGCGGATGAACGAGAGCGCGGAGCTGCGCGCCGACTCCATGTGGGCCGGGTCCTCGACGCCGGCCACCCGGAAGTACGCCTGCTTGTACGCAGCCGAGGCGATGTCGCGGGTCCGGAAGAACTTGCGCCGGTACAGGCCGCGCGCGAGATGGAAGATCGTCGCGCCCTGCATGATCGTGTTGTCCACGTCGAAGAAGGCGGCCGCGGTCGGGTCGCCCTCGGTCGGGTAGAGCCAGGCCTCGATCTCCGCGGCGGCGGCAGAAGCCTCGCCGGCGAGAGCCGAGCGTCGTCTGAGGTCTCGTCGCCGCAGCTCGGCGCGGCGGCGGTCGCTGGCGCTGCTCACGCCGCCAACAGTAATCGCCAGGAGGGCGAGGCGTGGTGCAGGTGGGAAGATGGCGGGATGGAACCGCGTGTGACCTTCTACTCCCGGCAGGGCTGCCACCTGTGCGACGAGGCCCGGCTGGTCCTCGAGACGGTGGTCGGCGACGACTACACCGAGATCGACATCGACTCCGACGAAGCGCTACGGGAGCGCTTCACCGATGAGGTTCCGGTCACATTCGTGGACGGCAGACAGCACGATTTCTGGCGGGTGTCCGAGGAGCGGCTGAGGGCAGCGCTGGCGCTTTCCCCAGAATAACTGTCAATCGGCCCAATACCCTGGACAACCCCCCTCTGACAACTCCGCAAACACGTGTGCTAGCCGACGCTCTCCGAGTTTGTTCTCGCAGTCACAAAGTCCGTATGGTGGCAAAGCCGCTTGGCGATCCCGGGCTAAAAAGCCCCCGCCTGTGGCGCCGGCATTGAAAGAGCAGAGCGTGACGGCACGGAGCATGAATACGGGTGCGGGCAGCAGTGCCCAGGAGCCCCACCGGGACATCCCCGAGGCGACGGTCGCCCGGCTCCCGGTCTATCTCCGGGCCCTGACCTCGCTGGCCGACAGGAACATCGCCTCGTGCTCCTCCGAGGAGCTCGCGGCGGCGGCCGGGGTCAACTCCGCCAAGCTGCGCAAGGACCTCTCCTACCTGGGCTCCTACGGGACTCGTGGGGTCGGCTACGACGTCGACTACCTGAGCTACCAGATCGCCCGCGAGATCGGTGTCACGCACGACTGGCCGGTCATCATCGTCGGCATCGGAAACCTCGGTCAGGCGCTGGCCAACTTCTCCGGCTTCAGCAGCCGCGGTTTCCGCACCGTCGCGCTGCTGGACGCAGCCCCGCAGATGCAGGGCCGGTCGGTCGCCGGGCTCGAGGTCCGGCCGTTCGCCGACCTGGCCGAGATCGTCGCGGCCGAGCAGGTCTCGATCGGGGTCATCTCGGTGCCGGCGCCGGCCGCGCAGGACGTGGCCGACGCGATGGTCGAGGCCGGCATCAGCAGCATCCTCAACTTCGCCCCCGCGGTCCTGAACGTGCCGGCGGGCGTCGACGTACGCAAGGTCGACCTCTCCATCGAGCTGCAGATCCTCGCCTATCACGAGTCGCGGAAGGCTGCGGAGGCCGAGGAGACGGTGGACAATGATTCCGAGGAAGGGATCACGGCATGAGTGTTCTGGTCGTCGGTATCTCCCACAACTCTGCGCCGGTCGCGATGCTCGAAGCGGCGTCGGTCGACGGTGAAGGTCTGCAGAAGCTCCTCACTGACGTGGCTGGTTGTGAACATGTCAGCGAGGCAGCGGTCATCGCGACCTGCAACCGCCTCGAGATCTACACCGAGGTCGAGCGCTTCCACGGCTCCGTCGAGGAGCTCTCCCGCCGCATCATCGAGGGCGCTGGGCAGACGCTCGAGGCGATGCTGCCGCACCTCTACGTCCACTACGACGACGGTGCCGTCTCCCACCTGTTCAAGGTGGCGGCCGGGCTCGACTCGATGGCCGTGGGCGAGGGTCAGATCCTCGGCCAGGCCCGAGCCGCGCTGCAGCTCGGTCAGGAGCTGGGCACCGTCGGGCCGGCGCTCAACAGCCTGTTCCAGCAGGCGCTCCGGGTCGGCAAGCGCTCGCGCGCGGAGACGGACATCGACCGGGCCGCGCCGTCGCTGGTCACCGCCGCGCTGGGCCGCGCTGCCCGAGCCGTGGGTGACGTACGCGGCAAGCGGGTCGCCGTGGTCGGCGCAGGCGCGATGGCGGGGCTGGCCACCGCGACCGTCTCCCGGATGGAGGCGGCCGACGTCGTCGTGGTCAACCGCACCGCGGTCAACGCCGAGCGCCTCGCCGCGGAATACTCGGCGCGCTCGGCCCCGCTCGACCGCCTGTCCGAGGAGGTCGCGGCCGCCGACATCGTGATCACCTGCGCAGGCGCCAGCGGGCTGCTCGTGCCGGCCGACATGGTCGGCGACCGCAGCGACCACCCGGTCGCGCTGATCGACCTGGCGCTGCCGCACGACATCGACCCCGACGCGGGTGCGCTGCCGGGCGCGACCCTGATCGACCTGGCCGCTCTCGCCGACGAGCTGCACGCCTCGCCCGCCGGCAAGGAGGTGCTCGCGGTCCGCGACATCGTCACCCAGGAGGTCGCGGCCTTCCTGAGCGCCCGCCGCCAGTCCGCGGTCACCCCGACCGTGGTCGCGCTGCGGAGCATGGCCACCGGCGTCGTCGACGCCGAGATGGCCCGGCTCGACGGCCGGCTCCCCGAGCTCGACCCGGCCACCCGGGCCGAGGTCCTCCACGCCGTACGCCGCGTGGCCGACAAGCTGCTCCACCAGCCGACCGTCCGGGTCAAGGAGCTCGCCAACGAGACCGGCGCGGTCTCCTACGCCGCGGCGCTCGCCGAGCTCTTCGCCCTCGACCAGAACGCGGTCTCGGCCGTCACCCGAGCCGATGTCCCCACGTCCCCCGACCACCGGAACAGTGGTGATCTCCCATGAGGACCCTCCGTCTCGGCACCCGCCGATCCCAGCTCGCCGTCACCCAGTCGACCCTCGTCGCGGAGATGCTCCGCGCCCAGGGGCACATCGTCGAGCTGGTCGAGATCGTCTCCGACGGTGACCGCACCCAGGCGACCAACACCCCGCTGACCAGCTCCAGCTCGACCGGCGTCTTCGTCAGCGCCCTGCGCGAGGCGCTCCACGCCAAGGAGATCGACCTCGCGGTCCACTCGCTGAAGGACCTGCCGACCTACCCCGAGCAGGGCATCGAGCTGGCCGCGATCCTCCCGCGCGAGGACCCGCGCGACGTGGTCGTCGCCCGCGACGGGCTGACCCTCGGGGAGCTCCCGCCGGGCTCGCGCGTCGGCACCGGCTCGCCGCGCCGGGTCTCCCAGCTGAAGGCTCTCGGCCTCGGTCTGCAGATCGACGGCATCCGCGGCAACATCGACAGCCGCATCGGCAAGGTCCGCTCCGGCGAGTTCGACGCGATCGTCATCGCGCGCGCCGGCCTGGCCCGCATCGACCGGCTCGACGAGGCCACCGAGGTCCTCGACCCGATCCAGGTGCTGCCCGCTCCCGGCCAGGGGGCCCTGGCGGTCGAGTGCCGTGAGGGCGATGCCGACGCCGACGTACTCAAGATCTTGACCACCCTCGACGACGCGCCCACCCGAGCGGTCGTGGAGGCAGAACGCGCAGTGCTCGCCACCCTCGAAGGTGGCTGTGCCGCGCCCATCGGGACCCTCGCCGACGTGGTTGAGGGTGAGGAAGGACCAGAGCTGTGGGTGCGGGCAGTCGCGCTCTCACTCGACGGCTCGCTCTCGGTACGCCTCTCCGCCTCCGGGCCGCTCGACGACGCCGCAGGCGTCGGTCGCCGGCTCGCCGAGGAGATGCTCGCCGAGGGTGCCGCAGACCTGACTGACGCTCCCGCGGAACCAGGCCAGGCTGTCATGGACACGGGCGGTTCCCCCCAGACCGCTCCCGAGCAGGACAAGGTGCACAACGCATGACCCGAGCAAAGACCACCGAGCAGAAGGCCGAGTCCACCTCGGCCACCCCACTGGGCTGGGTGTCCTTCGTCGGCAGCGGTCCCGGTGACCCTGAGCTGCTGACGGTACGGGCGATCGACCTGCTGAGGCAGGCCGATGTCGTCGTGACCGAGGCCCCCGAGCACGAGGCGATGGTGCGCGGCGTACTCGGCCTCCCCGAGCCGGTCGAGCCGGCCGAGGGCGAGGAGGGCCCGGAACCGGTCGGACCCGAGTTCATCGACGGCGGGTTCGGGACGGACGGCCAGCCGCTGGCCAACGCCGCCCGTGCCAAGGCTGTCGTCAAGCAGGCCAAGCTGGGCAAGCGCGTCGTGCGCCTGATGACCGGCGACCCGTTCCTCTACGCCTCGGGCCCCGAGGAGGCGCAGTCCTGCGCCAAGGCCGGCATCGGCTTCGAGATCGTCCCCGGCGTCTCGTCGGTCAGCGCGGTCCCGGCCTACGCCGGCATCCCGCTGACGACCAAGGACCACCAAGAGGTCGCGGTCGTGACCTGCAACGAGAAGATCGACTGGAGCCAGTACGCGGACAACCGCACCCTGGTGCTCCTCTCCGGTGTCGGCATGATCGGCGACATCGCCAAGGAGCTCGTCGCGGCGGGCCGCTCTGCCAAGACCCCGGTCGCGATCACCCGCGTCGGCACCACGACCGAGCAGGCGACGGTAGAGTCGACGCTGGAGAACATCGCCGTCGACGCTCGTGCCGCACGGATGGCGCCGCCGGCGATCGTGGTGATCGGCAAGGTGGTCAACTTGCGTGAGACGCTCTCGTGGTTCGAGACGAAGCCGCTCTTCGGCTGGCGTGTGCTGGTGCCGCGCACCAAGGAGCAGGCGCCCGCGCTGTCGCTGAAGCTGAAGGGCTTCGGTGGCGTGCCCGAGGAGGTCCCCACGATCTCCGTCGAGCCGCCGCGCAACCCGCAGCAGATGGACAAGGCCGTACGCGGTCTGGTCGAGGGGCGCTACAACTGGATCGCCTTCACCTCGATCAACGCGGTGCGCGCCGTCCGCGAGAAGTTCGACGAGTACGGCCTGGACTGCCGTGCCTTCTCCGGTCTGAAGATCGCCGCCGTCGGTGAGAAGACCGCGCAGGCGCTCGAGGCCTGGGGCCTGCGTCCCGACCTGGTGCCGCACACCGACAACCAGTCGGCGGCGGGCCTGCTCGAGGTGTGGCCGGAGTACGACGAGGACCTCGACCCGATCAACCGGGTCTTCCTCCCGCGCGCCGACATCGCCACCGAGAACCTCATCGCCGGCCTGGTCGACCTCGGCTGGGAGTGCGACGACGTCACGGCCTACCGCACCGTCCGGGCGGCTCCGCCGCCCGCGCCGACCCGCGACGCGATCAAGACCGGCAAGTTCGACGCGGTGGTCTTCACCTCCTCCTCGACGGTCCGCAACCTGGTCGGCATCGCGGGCAAGCCGCACGCCTCCACGGTGATCGCGGCGATCGGTCCGGCGACGGCCAAGACCGCCGAGGAGCACGGCCTGCGGGTCGACGTGATGTCGCCCGAGCCGTCGATCGAGGCGCTCACCGAGGCGCTCGCCGCCTTCGGCGCCGCGCGTCGTGCCTCGCTGATCGAGCAGGGTCTGCCGGTCACCAAGCCGTCCGACCGGCGCCCGGCCTCGCGTCGCCGTTCGCGCACGAGCTGAACCCACGCTGGCCGAGCCGCCGGCGCCGCTTGCCGGCGCTCGCGGCTCGGCCAGCGACGTACTCTGGAGATCTGATGAGCATCGAGAAGCCTGTGATCCGTCCGCGCCGCCTGCGCCGCACCCCGGTCCTGCGCCGGATGGTCGCCGAGACGGCCGTACGCCCCGCCAACCTGGTCCTGCCCGCGTTCGTGCGCGAGGGGATCGACGAGCCGGTGCCGATCTCGACCATGCCGGGCGTGGTCCAGCACAGTCGTGAGTCGCTGCGCAAGGCTGCGGCCGAGGCTGCGGCGGCCGGCGTCGGCGGCATCATGCTCTTCGGCGTACCGACCACGAAGGACGCGGTCGGCTCCGGCGCGATCGACCCCGAGGGCATCCTCAACCTGGCCATCGCCGACGTGGTCGCCGAGGTCGGCGACTCGCTCACGGTGATGAGCGACCTCTGCCTCGACGAGTTCACCGACCACGGCCACTGCGGCGTGCTGGCCGAGGACGGCACCGTCGACAACGACGCCACCCTCGAGCTCTACGCGCAGATGGGGCTCGCCCACGCCGAGGCCGGCGCCCACATGGTCGGCCCGTCCGGGATGATGGACGGCCAGGTCGCCGTGATCCGCGACGCCCTCGACGGCGCCGGCCACACCGACGTCTCGATCCTCGCCTACTCCGCGAAGTACGCCTCCGCCTTCTACGGTCCCTTCCGCGAGGCCGTCGACTCCTCGCTCAAGGGAGACCGGCGCACCTACCAGCAGGATCCGGCCAACGCGCTCGAGGGCGTCCGCGAGGCGCTCCTTGACGTCGCCGAGGGCGCCGATATCGTGATGGTCAAGCCCGGACTCCCGTATCTCGACGTGCTCCAGCGGGTGCGCGAGTCTGTCGATGTTCCCGTGGCGGCGTACAACATCTCAGGGGAGTACGCGATGTTGGAGGCCGCCGCCGCGAACGGCTGGGTCGACCGCGAACCGGCGATCCTGGAGACACTCACCGCCTTCAAGAGGGCGGGCGCGGACGTCATCCTGACCTACTGGGCCACCGAGGCCGCCGGCTGGATGCGAGGCTGAGAACCCCTCGCCGGATGCCGGGCACCACTGTGACGTGGAACATATCCGGAGAGTAGACTCGAGATCGTGACCAATCGAGAATTGGGCAGCCCCAAGCGCACCGGTCGGCCGCGCAACAGTGGACGCGATTCGGCGAATCCACGAGAAGAGATCCTCAAGGAAGCATCCAGGCTCTTCACTGCGCAAGGGGTCGCGGCGACGACGATCAGTCAGATCGCCGAGTGCGTCGGGCTGCGCCAGTCCTCGATGTACTACTACTACAAGTCCAAGGAGGAGATCCTCTCCGCCTTGATGGAGAAGAACCGCGAGTCGCTCACGCTCGCGGAGAAGCTTCTCGAGGACGACGGCCCAGCCGCGCCGCGGCTCTACGCCTTCCTCTACACCGACGTCCGCCAGCTGTGCACCGCCCCGCTCGACTTCTACGAGCTGGAGGTCGCCGCGCTTGCGCAGCCGGCCGTCTTCGCCGGGTTCGAGGAGGACGGCGACAAGCTGCGCTCCGCGGCTGCCCAGCTCCTCGAGCAGGGCGTGGACAGCGGCGAGCTGCGCGCGACCGACCCCACCGACACCGCCTTGATGCTGCTCTCGCTCAACGAGGGCGCCCAGCACCGGCTCTGGCACGGCCGCCGCGACGACGAGAAGGCCACCGCGAGCTCCGAGTCGCTGGCCCAGTCCGTCGCCGACTACCACCTCAGCTCCCTCCTCACCGACGCCTCCTCGCTGCCCGCCGTCCGTGAGGCCGGCCGCGACTACGTCACCGAGTACGAGGACGACGAGCCGGCTGCCTGAGCCTGCCGCCCCTGGTGGTCGAGCTTGTCGAGACCCCCGCCGTCTGGGGTCCGTTCGACGTGTAACACGTCGTTCGTAGGACTATTCGCCCTATCAGATAGGGCGAATAGTCCTACGAACAGCGTGTTACAGCTCGCGAGCAGGCCGAGTTGCCGGGAGACGGCCGAGCCGCTGGAGCCCTCAGGCGAGACCAACACAGTCCCGTCGAGCGCGCGGAACGACTGTGTTGGTCTCGACACGCTCGCTGGCGCTCGCGGCTCGACCAGCGGGGGCGATGCCCTACTTGACGAGGCCGAGCAACTTCAGGAGGCCGGTCAGGATGCCGCCGACAGCGCCGGTCGCCTCCGGCAGCGTCTTCCCCTGCAGCTGCGCCACACAGTCGGTGATCGTGCTCTGGGGGACCGTGCGAGCAAGGACTGCGCCGAGCTGGTCGACGACCGCCTTGGTGCACACAGTGGTCAGCTCAGCGACGGTCGCCACTGTCTTCTCGACCGGCTTGGTCACCGGCTCCAGCACCTTGGCGGGGTCCTTGGTGGCGCCGTCACCGGAGCCGGATCCGCCACCGGTGTTGCCGCCGTTGCTGCCGCCAGGGGTCTCACCCGAGGGAGCCTCGGTGGACGGCGAGGACGGGGCCTGCGAAGCGCCGCCGCCGCGCGGGCCGGCCTTCGGGCCGCCGGCGCGGAACTCGCGGCCCTTCTCCTTGGCCGGCTTGGGGGCCTCCATCCGCGGGATCGCGTAGTCGACCGGGACCGTGCTGTTGGGAATCGAGGTGAAGTCGCCGGAGCGGTAGGCCTCGGCGACGCCGAGCACCGTGGTGACGTACGCCTGGCTGTGGTTGTAGCGGAAGACGGCCGCCCGCGCGCCCTTGTCGGTGGAGAGGTCGTCGTCGCCGGAGCAGAGGTAGACGGCGCTGGCGAGCGCGGCGTCGTTGATGTCCTGCGGGTTGCGCTTGCCGTCGCCGTCGGCGTCGACACCGACCATCGCCCAGGTGGACGGGATGAACTGCATCGGCCCGACCGCACGGTCGTAGCTGGTGTCGCCGTCGTACTGCCCACCGTCGGTGTCGGTGATCTGGGAGACGTTGCCCTTGCCGTTGAGCGGCACCCCGAAGATGCCGGGGGTCGAGACGCCCTCGGCGGTGAGCCGGTTGTCGTTGGCGCGGCCGTGGTTGGACTCGACCCGGCCGATCGCAGCGATCAGCGGCCAGTCGATCTTGCACGAGGCGTCGGCGGCGTTGATCACGGTGGCCGCACGCTGGTAGGCGGCGAGCGCGGCCGACGGGATGCCGGCGGCGCTGGCGGTGCCCGGCAGCGACTTGTCACCCTTGCCGCTCGAGGCGGACACGCTGGCCGGCGCCTCGATCGCCTCGGACGGCACCGAGGTGCCGTCGGGCAGGCTGAAGGCGTCGTCATAGCCGGCAGGACCTGAAGCTGTGGCACTCGACTGCGTCAGACCGGTGACATTGACCGTCCAAGCCGCGCTGAGGAGCGCGAGCGGGACGAGCGCGGTCGCCTTCTGAAGGCGGCTGTAGCGCGTAGCGGACATCGAATCTCCCTCTCAATCCCCGAGCTGTGAATACCCCGGGGGTTGCTCCCCAATCGCAACGTTCTCAACGAACCGTCTCACGTCAAAGTTACGCACGTCACGTTTTACTGACACATTGCGTTCCAGTTAACGAGACGCCGATGAGACGCAGTTTGTTGCAGTTCATGACGGTGAGCCGAGAATCTCGTACGCACGGGTAACCCGACACGCGCTCCATGATGCGTGCGGAATGGGGATTCGGGTGCCGTTGGGGAAGAATGAACCGGTGCCTCACGACATCTCACCCCTGTCCGCAGCGGCATCCGAAGCGCTCTTCGCCCGAGCGAAGGCAGTGACGCCGGGCGGTGTGAACTCGCCCGTGCGCGCCTTCAACGCGGTGGGCGGCACCCCACGCTTCATCCGAGAGGCGAAGGGGGCGTGGCTGACCGACGTCGACGGCAACGAGTACGTCGACCTGATCTGCTCCTGGGGCCCGATGCTGCTGGGCCACGCCCATCCCGAGGTCCAGGCGGCGGTGCTGGACGCGGTCACGCGTGGCACCTCCTACGGCACGCCGACGACGCCGGAGGTCGAGCTCGCCGAGGAGATCGTGAGCCGGGCGCCGGTCGAGAAGGTGCGGTTCGTCAGCAGCGGCACCGAGGCGACGATGAGTGCTATCCGGCTGGCGCGCGGCTTCACCGGGCGCGACGTGATCCTCAAGTTCGCCGGCAACTACCACGGCCACGTCGACTCCCTGCTCGCCAGCGCCGGCTCCGGCCTGGTCACCCACGCGGTCCCCGGCACCCCGGGTGTCCCCGAGAGCAGCACCGAGCTCACCGTCGTGCTGCCCTACAACGACCGGGCCGCCGTGACGGCCGCGTTCGAGGAGTACGCCGGCCGGGTGGCCTGCCTGATCACCGAGGCCTCGCCGGGCAACATGGGCATCGTCCCGCCCGAGCCAGGTTTCAACGAGTTCCTGGCGACCACCTGCAAGGCCAACGGTGCGCTGTTCATCTCCGACGAGGTGATGACCGGCTTCCGGGCCGGCAAGCAGGGCCAGTGGGGTCTGGACGGCAAGAGCGAGGGCTGGACGCCCGACCTGGTCACCTTCGGCAAGGTCATGGGCGGCGGCTTCCCGGCCGCGGCCTTCGGTGGCCGTGCCGACGTGATGGGCGCGCTCAGCCCCGACGGGCCGGTCTACCAGGCCGGCACGCTGTCCGGGAACCCGGTCGCGACCACCGCCGGCCTGACCACGCTCCGGCTGGCCACCGACGAGGTCTACGCCCACATCGGGAAGGCCGCCGAGACCGTGAAGGCCGCGGTCGCCGAGAGCTTCACCAAGGTCGGCCTGCCGCACGTCATCCAGTCGACCGGCACGATGTTCTCGGTCTTCTTCACCGAGGGCCCGGTGCGCAACTTCGACGAGGCCAAGACGACCGACGAGGCGGCATACAAGGGGTTCTTCCACGCCATGCTCGACCAGGGCGTCTACCTGCCGCCGAGCGCGTACGAGACCTGGTTCCTCTCCTCGGCCCACGACGACCGGGCGGTCTCGCAGATCATCGATGCGCTTCCGTACGCTGCCGAGGTGGCGGCCGAGGCAAGCTCGACCACCGGCTCGAAGGACGGGAAGTGAGTATGGAGACGACGGTTCACCTGCTGCGTCACGGTGAGGTGCACAACCCGGAGGGGATCCTCTACGGGCGCAGGCCCGGCTACAACCTCTCCGAGCTCGGCCTGCAGATGGCCGAGCGGGTCGCCGACCGGATCGGCGGGCAGGACATCACCCACGTGATCTCCAGCCCGCTGGAGCGTGCGCAGCAGACCGCGGGCCCGCTGGCGAAGGCGCTCGGTGTCGACATCTCGCTCGACGAGCGGGTGCTCGAGTCGGAGAACCTCTTCGTCGGCAAGAGCTTCAAGGACGGCCTCGGTCCGCTGAAGGACCCGAAGGTCTGGCCGAAGCTGATCAACCCGCTCAAGCCGTCGTGGGGCGAGCCCTATCTCGAGATCGTCGCCCGGATGATGGACGCGATCCACGACGCCCGCGACCTGGCTCGCGGCCACGAGGCGGTCATCGTCTCCCACCAGCTGCCGATCTGGACCACCCGGCTCCACATCGAGGGTCGCAGCTTCCTCCACGACCCGCGCCGCCGCCAGTGTGCGCTGTGCTCGCTGACCTCGCTGCACTTCGTCGACGACGAGTTCGTCGCGCTCTCCTACAGCGAGCCGGCCGGCGACATGCTGCCCGCGAAGGACAAGTACGCACCGTTCTCGGCCGGCGACGCGGAAGAGTCTTAACAAGGCTCTCAGTTTTGTCAGGAAGAGTCTGCGGCGTGTGGTACAGGACTGGTGGTCTCGAGCTCGGCCACCGGTGGGGTGTGCGCGCCCTCATCGCGACGGTCATGGTCGCCCTGCTGGCCGGCTGCGGCCAGAGCGGCACCAACGAGGCCGGCTACATCTCCGGTGACGGCCGCACCCAGGAGATCCCGGTTGCCGACCGCGGCGAGCCCGTCGAGCTCACCGGCGAGACCCTCGAGGGCAAGCCCTTCGACCTCGCCGACACCCGCGGCAAGGTCACGGTGCTCAACGTGTGGTGGACCGGTTGCGCGCCGTGCCGCAAGGAGATGCCGATGCTCCAGGCCGCCTACGAGGAGCTGGGTGACGAGGTCGCCTTCGTCGGGCTGAACACCCGCGACGCCTCCGCCGCGCAGGGCCTGGCCTTCGAGCGCCACTACGGCGTGGAGTACCCCTCGGTCTACTCGCCCGACGGCGCTGCCGTCCTCGCCCTGAAGGGCTCCCTGGCGCCTCGCGCCATCCCGGCCACCGCGATCCTCGACGCCGAGGGACGTGTGGCCGCGCTGATCCGCGGTGAGATCCCCTCCGCGCGTACGCTCGACGAGCTCATCTCCTCGGCCGGGGAGCAGGCATGACCGACTGGTTCGCGAGCACCGCGGGCAGCGGGTCGCTGATCCTGGCCATCCCCGTCGCGCTGCTGGCCGGGTTCCTCTCCTTCGTCTCGCCCTGCACGCTGCCGATGCTGCCGGGCTACCTCTCCTACGCGACCGGTCTCTCCGGCGCCGACCTCGCCTCCGGTGACGTACGCCGCGGCCGCATGCTCGCGGGCTCGCTGCTCTTCGTCGCCGGTTTCTCGGTCGTCTTCGTGCTGATGGGCATCACCGTGGGTGGGATCGCCTACAAGCTGCTCGAGTTCCAGCAGACCGGCACCAAGGTCCTCGGCGTGCTCTCGATCGTCATGGGGATCGCGTTCATGGGCTTCATCCCGCTGCTGCAGCGCGACCTGAAGTTCCACAAGGTGCCGGCCGTCGGCCTCGCCGCCGCGCCGCTGCTCGGCTTCCTCTTCGGCCTGGCCTGGACCCCGTGCACCGGGCCGACGCTCGGCGTCATCGCCGGGCTCGCCTGGGACCAGGGCACCGCCGCCCGCGGCGGGCTGTTGCTCGCGGTCTACGCGCTCGGCCTCGGCATCCCGTTCGTGCTCGTCGCGGTGATGTGGCGCAAGGCCACCGTCGCGCTGAGCTGGTTCCGCCGCCACACCCGCGCGATCACGATCATCGGCGGCGTGCTGATGATCCTGATCGGCATCGCCATGCTCACCGGCTGGTGGGACAACGGCGTCCAGTGGCTGCAGGTCCAGCTCGTCCAGCGCTGGGAGGGCATCGCACTGTGACCACCTCGACCCCCGACAACGACGAGCGCCAGGACGTACGCCGCCCGGGCGAGCTCAACGCGCGCGAGCTGGCGCGCTGGGGCTGGCGCCAGCTGACCTCGATGCGCACCGCGCTGATCCTGCTCCTGCTGCTCGCGCTGGCGGCCGTGCCGGGGTCGCTGATCCCGCAGGACGGCGTCGACTCGCTCAAGGCCGACCAGTGGCGTGAGGCGCACACCACGCTGACCCCGATCTACGAGACGCTCGGCCTCTTCAACGTCTACTCGACCCCGTGGTTCGCGGCCATCTACCTGCTGCTGATGGTCTCCCTGGTCGGCTGCATCATCCCGCGCTGCCTGGTCTACGCCCGCGCCATGCGCGCTCAGCCGCCGGCGACCCCGGCCAACCTGACCCGGCTGCCCGACTCCACGACGTACGTCACCGACGAGGAGCCCGAGGAGGTGCTCGCCGCGGCTCGGAAGGCGCTGCGGGGCTACCGGCTCCGGCGCTCGACCGGCTCGACCACCGAAAGCCCGGACGACTCCGTCTCGGCGGAGAAGGGCTACCTGCGCGAGGCCGGCAACCTGGTCTTCCACATGTCGCTGATCATCGTGCTGGTGGCGTTCGCGCTCGGCAGCCTGTTCGGCTACAAGGGCGGCGTGATCGTGCTGGTGGGGGAGGAGTACGGCTTCGCCAACGAGATGTCGCAGTACGACGACCTCAAGCCCGGCTCCCTCTTCGCGCCCGAGGACCTCGACGAATTCACCTTCAAGATCGACGACTTCCACGCCGAGTGGCTCACCACCGGCAAGGGCGCCGGCACCGCGCGCGGCTTCAACTCGAAGATCCGCTACACCGAGGGCACCGGCGAGGAGAAGGCCTACGACCTCAAGGTCAACCACCCGCTGACCGTCGGCGGCACCGACGTCTTCCTGCTCGCTCACGGCTACGCGCCGGTGATCACGGTGCGTGACGGCGAGGGCAACGTGTCCTACTCCGGGCCCACGATCTTCCTGCCGCAGAGCCAGAACCTGCTCTCCTTCGGCGTCGTGAAGGCGCCGTACTCCTCACCCGAGGAGCTCGGCTTCCAGGGTCTGTTCTACCCCTTCGAGGGCACGGTCGACGGCGAGCCGGTCAACCTGACCGGCGACATCGGCGACGGGTCCCACGCGATGCTCTCGCTGCAGGGCTTCCGGGGCGACCTCAACCTCGACGCCGGCCCGCAGTCGGTCTACTCGCTCGACACGTCCAAGGCCCACATGATGTCGCCCGACCACACCGGGAAGGCGTTCAACCTGCGGCTGGGGGAGTCGGCCGAGCTGCCCGACGGTCTCGGCTCGATCTCCTTCGACGACGTCCAGCAGTGGAACCGGGTGCAGATCTCGAAGTCCCCCGGCAAGGAGTGGGCGCTCCTCGGCGTCTCCCTCGCCCTGGTCGGGCTGCTGGGGTCGCTGTTCATCCGACCCCGGCGGGTGTGGGTTCGCGCCCGCCGCGCCGATGGGGGCACACTGGTCGAGATCGCCGCGCTCGACCGTTCCGGCGGTGGTGACACCGCTGCCGTAGTCACTGGCCTCGCGGAGACCTTACGAGGCGCGCGAACACACGAGGAGAACTGATGACCGACCACACCTGGGGAGTTCTCAGCAACCAGGCCATCACGGCCGCCGGGACCGTCTACTTCCTGGCGCTGCTCTGCGCGGTGGCCGAGTGGTCGGCCTGGCTCTCCCGCGCCAAGGCCTCGGTCGCGGAGAAGGAGCTCGTCGGCGCGGGTGCCGCTGCCGACGAGACCGAGACTCCGGCCGACGCCGCTGCTGCCGTACGTGAGCAGCGAGCCGCCCTCTTCGGGCGGCTCAGCCTGCTGCTGACCGTGATCGCGGTGGCCTGCCACCTGGTGGCGCTCGTCTCCCGCGGGATGGCCGCCGACCCCAACCGGGTGCCGTGGGGCAACATGTACGAGTTCACGATCTCCGGCTCGTTCGTGGTCGCCGCTGCGTACGTCGTCCTCTACCGCCGGCTGAAGCTGGCCTGGATGGCGACGTGGGTGCTCGGGTTCACCTTCGTGGTGCTGATGCTGGCCGTGGTCGGGCTCTACGAGCCGGTCGCGCCGCTGACCGAGGCGCTCAACTCCTACTGGCTCGTCATCCACGTCATCGCGGCCATCATCGCCACCGGTGCGTTCACGCTGGGCGGCATCGCCTCGGTCGCGTACCTGCTCAAGAAGCGCTACCCCGACGCCACGCTGCTGGCCCGGGTGCCCGAGCTGGAGGCGCTCGACCGGGTCTCCTACCGCATCCACGCCTTCGCCTTCCCGGTGTGGACCTTCGGCGTGCTGATCTCCGGCCCGATCTGGGCCCACGAGGCCTGGGGCTCCTACTGGAACTGGGACCCCAAGGAGGTCTGGGCCTTCATCACCTGGGTCGTCTACGCCGGCTACCTGCACGCGCGTGCGACCGCGGGGTGGAAGGGCAAGAAGGCGGCGATCGTCGCACTGGTCGGCCTGGCCACCCTGTGGTTCAACTTCATCGGCATCAACTACTTCTCCTCGACGTCGCAGCACTCCTACGCTGCGCCCGCTCCGACCGCCTCGGTGGTCGAGGTCGTCGAGACCACCCGATAGGGATTCCCCATGAAAGAGTTCTGGATCTACACCGGCCTGCGGCTGCTGTCGCTGGTCGCCACCTTCGGCATCGTGGCGGGCATCTGGTCGCTCGTCGCGGGCGAGGTCAACCTGTTCTTCGCCATCATCTTGGCGTTCGTGATCAGCGGCATCCTCTCCTTCTTCGTGCTCGACCCGCAGCGCCGTGCCTTCGCCGAGAAGGTCGAGGCCCGGGCCGCGCGGGCGGTCGAGGCGGCCCGCGCCAAGGAGGACGACGAGATCGACTCCTCGGTCGACACCGCTTCCAGCGGCGAAGGCGATGGCCACAAGGTCTCCTGACCTGTTAGACAACGGTCATGTCGATCATTCACAAGGCCACCCTGACCCCGTCGAAGAAGGAGATCTTCGGCGCCTGGCTCGCCACCCAGGCGTGGTGCCAGGGTGAGCTGACCGGCACGATCGGCTCCTACCGGTTCGACGACCCGGCCGGCAAGGTCGGCATCGAGTGCGTGCTCCTCGAGGTCGGCGACTCCGTGGTCCATCTCCCGGTCTCCTATCGCGCGGCTCCGCTCGACGGTGCCGAGGACTTCCTGATGGCCACCACCGACCACTCGGCGCTCGGGAAGCGCTACGTCTACGACGCCTGCGCCGACGCGGTGGCGGTCCGGGCCTTGCTCAACGCCGCGCTCACCGGCGCTCGCCAGGAGGCGATGGAGGTCTACGACCAGGGCCGCTTCGTGGAGCGGCGGGAGGCCGTCGTCACCGCGACCGGCACCGGCGCGTGGGACCGTCACGCGGTGCCACACTTCGACGGCGTCACGGTCCGTTCTCACGGTGCCGACTCCCGCGTCGAGGCGGGCAGCTTCACGGTCGTCGTCAAGCGCATCGTCGACGGCACCGACGCCGACGGCGCCGAGTCGATCCAGGTCGCCTGGCCCGACGGTGCCGGGTCGCTGGTCGGCGTACGCCACCTCTGAGGAGGGTCTCACCGCCTTCCTGTGCGCCGCCTGTGTGCACAGATGATCAACGGAGACTCCCGTAAGTCACGAGTCGGAAACATCCTCGTTCCGCACTTGACGCATCCGGAGGGAAAGAGGCACATTGTGCCAATGTGAGCGTTCACATTCGTGACAGCGCTCACCCGTGGACCGGCCCGAGAGCCGGTTCGCAGTCCCCCAGACAGCGGCGCGTCGGCCTTCCGCGCGGCCGTAGACGAAATGGAGCAGGTAAGTGCGCAAGGTACTCACCACGATCACCGCGGCCGCGCTTGCGCTCGGCCTGGCGGCATGCGGCGGCGACGGTGGCTCGGACGGCGACAAGGGCACGATCGGTGTCGCGATGCCGACCAAGTCCTCGGAGCGTTGGATCGCCGACGGCAACAACATCAAGAAGCAGCTCGAGGGCGAGGGTTACAAGGTCGACCTGCAGTACGCCGAGGACGACATCCCGACCCAGGTCTCCCAGGTCGAGAACATGGTCACCAAGGGCGTCGACGTCCTCGTGGTCGCGGCCATCGACGGCACCGCGCTCGGTGAGGTCCTCGAGACCGCCGAGTCCCAGGACATCCCGATCATCAGCTACGACCGCCTCATCCGCGACACCGAGGCCGTCGACTACTACTCGACCTTCGACAACTTCGAGGTCGGCGTGCAGCAGGCGACCTCGCTCGTCGACGGTCTGAAGGCCAAGGGCAAGGGCCCCTACAACGTCGAGCTCTTCGGTGGTTCGCCGGACGACAACAACGCCACCTTCTTCTGGGAGGGCGCCATGTCGGTGCTCGAGCCGCTGATGAAGTCCGGCGAGATCGTCATCCCCTCGGGCCAGACGAAGTTCGACCAGGCCGCGATCCTGCGCTGGGATCCCGCCACCGCGCAGAAGCGCATGGAGGACATCCTCACCAAGACGTACGCCTCCAAGAAGGTGCAGGGCGTGCTGTCGCCCTACGACGGCCTCTCGCTCGGCATCATCGCCGCGCTCAAGGGCAACGGCTACACCACCGCCGACCTCCCGGTCGTGACCGGCCAGGACGCCGAGGTGCAGTCGGTGAAGTCGATCAACGCCGGTGAGCAGTACTCCACGATCTTCAAGGACACCCGCGAGCTCGCGAAGGTGACCGTCGACATGATCGTCGCCGTCGGTGAGGGCGAGGAGCCCGAGGTCAACGACACCGAGACCTACGACAACGGCAAGAAGGTCGTGCCGTCCTACCTCCTCGAGCCGGTCGCGGTCACCAAGGACGACGTCACCAAGGTGCTCGTCGACTCCGACTACTACACCGCCGACGAGATCAAGTAGTGCCCACGAGGCCGGGCCCGGCGACCACGCCGGGCCCGGCCTTGGCCCTCCCGCGAGCGCAAGGTCAGCCACGCGGGCCAGACAGTCAGGAACGACATGACCTCACCGATCCTGGAGATGCGCGGCATCACCAAGGAGTTCCCCGGCGTCAAGGCGCTCTCCGACGTCAACCTCGTCGTCAACCGCGGTGACATCCACGCGATCTGCGGCGAGAACGGCGCCGGCAAGAGCACCTTGATGAAGGTGCTCAGCGGGGTCTACCCCCACGGCACCTACACCGGCGACATCGTCTTCGAGGGAGAGACCGCGAAGTTCGGCAACATCCGGCAGAGCGAGGCCGCCGGCATCGTGATCATCCACCAGGAGCTCGCCCTCATCCCCGAGCTCTCGATCGCGGAGAACATCTTCCTCGGCAACGAGACGGCCAAGCGCGGCATCATCGACTGGGGTCGCGCCAACCGCGAGGCGATCGACCTGCTCGCCCGGGTCGGCCTGCGGGAGAACCCGCTGACCCCGGTGAAGCACCTCGGCATCGGCAAGCAGCAGCTGGTCGAGATCGCCAAGGCGCTCTCGAAGGAGGTCAAGCTGCTCATCCTCGACGAGCCGACCGCCGCCCTCAACGACGACGACTCCCAGCACCTCCTCGCGCTCCTGAAGGGGCTCAAGGAGAAGGGGATCACCTCGATCATGATCAGCCACAAGCTGAACGAGATCGAGCAGATCGCCGACGAGATCACCATCATCCGCGACGGCCAGAGCATCGAGACGCTCTCCGTCGCCGACGGCGGCGTCGACGAGGACCGGATCATCCGCGGGATGGTCGGTCGTGACCTCGAGAACCGCTTCCCCGACCACACCCCCTCCATCGGGGACGTGCTCTTCGAGGTGCGCGACTGGACCGTCATGCACCCGCAGGACAGCCACCGTGAGGTCATCCGGCAGGCCAACCTGTCCGTGCGAGCCGGCGAGATCGTCGGCATCGCCGGGATGATGGGCGCGGGGCGTACCGAGCTGGCGCGGTCGATCTTCGGACGCTCCTACGGCTCGCGGACCACCGGGTCGCTGGTCCTGGACGGCGCCGAGCTGCAGCTGAACACGGTCACCCAGGCGATCGATGCCGGCATCGCGTACGTCTCGGAGGACCGTAAGGGCCTCGGGCTCAACCTCATCGACGACATCAAGACCTCGGTCACCGCAGCGGCTCTGAAGAAGCTGCGCAACGGGCTCGTCGTCGACGAGCACAAGGAGGTCGTGGTCGCCGAGGGCTACCGCAAGAACCTCAACATCAAGGCGCCGTCGATCACCGCCGGGGTCGGCAAGCTCTCCGGCGGCAACCAGCAGAAGGTGGTGCTGTCCAAGTGGATGTACACCGACCCGAAGCTGCTGATCCTCGACGAGCCGACCCGAGGCATCGACGTCGGCGCCAAGTACGAGATCTACGGGATCATCCAGGAGCTCGCCCGCAGCGGTCGCGGCGTACTGGTGATCTCCTCCGAGCTGCCCGAGCTGCTCGGTCTGTGTGATCGCATCTACACGCTCGCCGAGGGCGTGATCACCCATGAGTTCGACCGCTCAGAGGCCACCCAGGAGTCCCTGATGCGCTACATGACCGCGGACGCGAGGAAGTAACCCCCGATGAATGCCCTGCTCAACACGCTGCGCGGGAACGTCCGCCAGTACGGGATGATCATCGCTCTGGCGGCGATCATCGTCCTCTTCCAGATCTCGACCGAGGGCGTGCTGCTCAAGCCGCTCAACGTCTCCAACCTGGTCGTCCAGAACGCTCAGATCCTGATCCTGGCCATCGGCATGGTGATCGTGATCGTGGCGCGTCACATCGACCTCTCGGTCGGCTCGGTGGCCGCCTTCGTCGGCGCCGCCTCGGCGATCATGATGACCCAGTACGACTTCCCGTGGTGGCTGGCCGTCTTCCTCGGCCTGCTCATCGGCACCGCCATCGGCGCCTGGCACGGCTTCTGGGTGGCGTACGTCGGGATCCCGGCGTTCATCGTGACGCTGGCCTCGATGCTGCTCTTCCGTGGTCTGACCCTGGTCGTGCTCAAGGGCGCGACCGTCGGTGGTCTGCCGGAGCAGTTCAAGGCGATCGGCAACGGCTTCCTGCCCGAGATCGGTCCGGACACCGGGCTGCACAACCTGACGCTGATCATCGCCGTCGTCGCCGTCGCGATCCTGATCGTGCTCGAGGTGCGTCGTCGCAACGCTCAGGCCGCGTACAACTTCGACGTCCTGCCTTTCCCCCTCTTCGTGGTGAAGCTGGCGCTGCTGACCGTCGTGATCATGTACTTCGCCTACCTGCTCGCCGACGCCCGTGGCCTGCCGATCGTCGGCCTGATCCTGGGCGGCCTGATCGTGGTCTACACGTTCATCATGAACAAGACCGTCTTCGGCCGGCACGTCTACGCGATCGGCGGCAACGTCGACGCGGCCACGATGTCCGGCGTCAACACCAAGCGCGTCGACTTCCTGGTCATGATGAACATGGGTCTGCTCTCGGGTCTGGCCGGTCTCGTGACGACTGCACGTCTGACCGCCGCGAACCCCAAGGCCGGCGTGAACTTCGAGCTCGACGCCATCGCGGCCGCCTTCATCGGTGGCGCGGCCGTCACCGGCGGTGTCGGCACCGTCGTCGGCGCCATCATCGGTGGTCTGGTGATGGGTGTCCTCAACAACGGCATGTCGCTGCTCGGTGTCTCCATCGACTGGCAGCAGGCCATCAAGGGCCTCGTGCTCCTCCTCGCGGTCGCCTTCGACGTGTGGAACAAGCGTCGCACCGCCGGCTCCGGCGGCGCCGGTGCCGAGGCCACCGAGTCGAGCGCTCCGCCGCCCGACAAGCTGGCCGAGGAGATCGAGGCCATGGAGGCCGAGCTCAGCGTCGACTCGACGCCGGGCGAGACCCCGAAGACCTGATTCATCCCCCACCCCCCACCTGACGACCCCTGCCGCGCTCGGCAGGGGTCGTTGGGGTTTCTGGGGCTGGTGGGGCAGGTGGGGTTCGTGGGCTCGTGTAACACGCTGTTCGTAGGACTATTCGCCCTATTGGAACGACCGGATAGTCCTACGAACGACGTGTTACATCCCCGGCGCGCCCGCTCCGAGCCCCGGGTGTTGAATAGCGCCGTGGCAACTTCTGCTCAGTGGGTCCAGGGGGCCCGGCCCCGTACGCTCCCCGCGGCGCTCGCGCCGGTCATCGCCGGGACGGGGGTGGCCGCGTACGCCGACGGGCTGGTCTGGTGGAAGGCTCTGCTCGCGCTCGTGGTGGCCCTCGCGCTGCAGGTCGCGGTCAACTACGCCAACGACTACTCCGACGGCATCCGCGGCACCGACGACGAGCGGGTCGGTCCGCTGCGGCTGACCGGCTCCGGTCTCGCGAAGCCGGCGGCGGTCAAGCGCGCTGCGTTCATCGCCTTCGGCATCGCCGCCGTGGCTGGCCTCGTGCTGGCGCTGACCTCGGCGTGGTGGCTGATCCTCATCGGCCTCGTCTGCATGGTCGCGGCCTGGTACTACACCGGCGGCTCGCACCCCTACGGCTACGCCGGTCTCGGCGAGGTCATGGTCTTCGTCTTCTTCGGGCTGGTCGCGGTCATCGGCACGACCTTCGTCCAGACGCAGTCGTGGGAGTGGGGCGCGCTGTGGGCCGGCGTCGGCGTCGGCGCGATCACCTCCGCGCTCCTGGTCGCCAACAACCTCCGCGACATCCCCGGCGACACCGAGTCCGGAAAGATCACCCTCGCCGTACGTCTCGGCGACGCCCGCACGCGCTGGCTCTACGTCGCGCTCGTCGCGGTCGCCGCGATCGCGGTCGTGCTGGTGGCGCTGACGACCTCGTGGTGGGCGCTGATCGGTCTCGGGTTCATCGCCGTCGCCGCCCAGGGCGTGCGCACCATCCTCGATCGAGCCAACCTCGGCCCGCGGCTGATCCCGGTCCTCCAGCAGACCGGTCAGGCCACCCTGGTGTGGGGGCTGCTCGTCGGCGTACCTCTGCTCTTCGTCTGAGTCTCAGGCTGCCTTCGGCCGGCGGACGCGGAATCGGTCCAGGTCGGAGATGTCGGTGCCGAAGGCGTGGCAGGTGGCCAGGTATTCGCGGCGCAGGCGTTCTTTGAGATAGCTGCGGTTGCGGCCGAAGAGGTCGTCCCAGCCGACCCGCGACATCCCGAGGTGGAAACCGTGGGCCCAGTCCTGCCTCACCTTCTCCTCGGCGAGGATGTCGTCGACGGAGCGGAGCGCGAGACCGCCGTCACCGACCGGCAGGTATTTGGTGCGACCGTCGAACTCGAAGAGGTGACGCCCGACCCGGAGGTCGAACCGCGCGGTGCGTACGCCGTCGGTGATCTCGAACTGGGTCTCGATGCCGGTCATGCCCAGCTCCTCGAGCACGTCGCGGGTGAGCGACTCACCGATCGACTCGGCACCAGCGTCGGAGAGCGCGATCGCCTCCTTGACCAGGCGGCGGTTGGGCCAGTGCTGCATGTGATGGAGGACCTCCCAGAGATCATCGACCGAGACGCCCATCCTGCGTGCGGAGTCCATGGCGACCACGCCGTACGGCCGGCCGTGCTCGCGAGCGATGTCGACCGCCGTGCGGGCCGGGCCGAGGACATCGAACCCGTTGACTTGCACGACTTGGTCCTCGAGGTAGGGCGCCAGATGATGCTTCACGCCCCACTTGTTGTGTGTGCCGACGACCGGCTGGCGGGTGACGTGCGTTTCGGGTTTCACCGGCAGGAGGATGCCCATCCCGAGCTCGAGGGCCGCGGTGTCATGGCTCCGCACGAACGGCACAGTGATCGCGGCGCAGGCCGCTCGGTCGCGGAGACGTCGCCGGTCCGAGAGGAGGGTCACGCTCTCGACGTAGGCGCGTTCGGCATAGACCCCGCGGCGTACGACCACCCACTCGCGACTCGCGACCTGACGGTGGATCGCCTCGAGGTCGAGGCCCGTCGCGAGCGCCTGCCTGCGGGTGATCAGCCCGTGGTTGGCCGACATGATCGCCTGGATCCGAGGGTTCATGGCACCAGCCTGCTGGCGAGCTCCGACACGTACTGAGCGATTTCGCAGGGGCTGTGGACAACTGCTGATCGAGCTGGGGCTGTGGATGGTGAGTGGCCCGGGGCGGGGGCTCGGGGACGGGTAACACGTTGTTCGTAGGACTATCCGGTCGTTCTGATAGGGCGAGTAGTCCTACGAACGACGTGTTACACGGGGAACGGCAGCCCGCGCGGAGCAGCCCGACGCAGAGCGGCCCGCGCCGCCGCTCAGACAGCCGCACCCACTGGCTGCGCCCGACGAGCCAGATAGCGCTCCGCAGCACGAGCAGAGGGATGTACGCCGACGGCGGCGGCGACGATGACCGCCGCGATGATCGCCCACCCGAGATGACCCAGCTCCATGGCGAGGAAGGTGTAGGCGGCGGGGGCCCAGACGGTGCCGAGGGTGTAGCCGACCTGGGCGGCTCCCTGGTAGTCGCCGCGGTGCTCGGGGTCGGAGAGGTCGGCGACGAGGCCCCACTCGCCGGCGGACTGGAAGAGCTCGGCGCCGGTGACGGTCACGTGGCCGAGCCAGACCAGCGCGATGGTGAGCAGGCCGACGGTGTCGTGGGTGACCGCGATGATGGCGCACGAGGCCAGGAAGCAGACCGCGCCACGACGCTGCGCCTTGAGCGAGGTGGTCACGTCGGTCACCCCGCGAGCGGCGATCACCTGCAGGCCGACGGCCATCACCGTGTTCGTGCCGAACAGCCACGCCAGCAGCACCCGCGGCGCGTCGGTCTCCTGCACCAGCCACAGCGGGATGACCACGTTGAGCAGCACCTGGTGGGTGCCCAGAACGCCGTCGAAGAACGTCGTGGCCAGGAACGCGCGGTTGCGCAGGGCGCCGAGGCGGTCGCGTACGACCTGGGCGATCTCCGTGGTGGGCGCCGGGGTGGAGAGGCGGGGGAGGCGCGAGATCCAGAAGGCGTTGACCAGCAGCACCACCGCGGTCATCACCGGGACCGCCTTGATCAGGGTGTTGGAGTCGGCCGCCAGCGCGAGACCGCTGGCGAGGGCGCCGAGCGTGTAGCCGACGTTGCGGGCCGCGCGCATGTAGGCGAAGCCGCGCACCCGGGTGGCCGCGGGGAAGACCGAGATCCGGTACGCGTCGCGGCCCGACTTCTGCCAGGACGAGGCGAGCGCGAGGAGCACCTCGACGGCGACGTACGCCGCGAAGTTGCCGACCAGGACCCAGGCACCGAAGAGCAGCGCCTGGAGCACGGCACCGGCGATCCAGCTGAACCGTGTGCCGAGACGATCCGCGAGTCGGCCCAGGGGGACGGCGAACAAGAAGGTTGCGACGCCCGCGATCGTGAGACCGAGGCCGACCTGTGCGGCGGAGAGCCCGACGATCTGAGTGAAGAAGACCGCCGAACCGGTGAGAAAGGTGCCTTCGGCGAAGGCCGACAGCACCGACTGGTACGACATCGCCCGGATGAGCGGGTCGTCAGAGAGGATCGTGTCCCTCCACCGGATGAAGCGAGGGGACATGTCGACTCCAGACTGTCTTGACATCGAGACAACCGCAGTCTCGTCACTGCGATCGCGAGCGTCAAACAGTTATCTGCTGCTCAGTCCCCATACCGGGCAGCGAAGAAAAGGAGCCCATCGCGCCGACGCACGTGCGTCGACGTCGTCATGCTGCCGAGGTCAGCGGGTGGAGCCCTCGATGGTGCCGATCACGCCGCCGAAGACGTCGGTGGTGACGCCCCAGATGCCGCCGGCGATGGCCGAAACCGTGTTGGTGAGTCCCTGCGGATCGGTGAACAGCCAGAACCCGACGAACAGTACGCCGATGACGATGAAGATCTTCTTCTTGTCCATGTGAGCTCGTCCTCCCGAGAAATCCGATTGAATGAAAGGTAAATTCGTGAAACCGGACGCAAGCGCGCGAAATTCGCGAGGATGCACCGGGATATAGGTTCCCCGAAGTTAGCCTTCCCTCGCAAGAATACGGCCAAGTAGCCCACTGAGCGGGACAGGCGTGCGCCGGGCGGTCGTTCGGCGCCCTGGTGGGTGCTATGACAACTGTGTCAGGAGGTCGCCGCGGAAGGCCGGAAACCGCGAGTCGGAGCCGTGTCGTCAGATGGAACGAGGTGCGTTGTGGCGGTCTGGGGACTACCCTCGTCTCATATGGCGGTGGCGTTTGTCCAGAATGCCGACGTCCGGGAGTTTGCGTCAGCGCGCGGGAGGGGCGAGACGCCTCCACCCGCCGGTGCCGCATGGGGCTGCGCCGGGCGGGACAACCGAATAACTTCCGGACGCATCCGGCAACCACACCTCACCTCGGGAAAGGGAGCAGAACAATGGCACCGCACCAGTTGATTCAAAGTACGACGCAGGCCGCCGAATATGGCACCGGTGGCCTGGCCGAGTGGATCACCGACAACATCATCACGCTCGTCGTCCTGATCCTGGGCGTCACTGTCCTGTGGGCTGCCCGCAGCGGCAACATCTCCAAGGCCGTCACGATCGTCGGCGGCCTGATCATCGGGCTGGGCGTCCTCGGCCTGGCCGTGGGCAACAACGCCACGGATCTCGGTCAGTGGATGGCTGGTCTCTTCAAGGGGTGAACCCGGTCCCGTTAGCTACCCAGGGAGGGATTCTCGGGGATGAGGCTGCCTGACGACGACGAGCTGTACGAGGTCGACCAGACCTATCTCGGTCCCCCTCGTCGCTACATCGGGGAGATGCGTTATCGCACCATCTTCCTCTTCTTGGTCATCGCACCGCTGACGCTTGTGCTGCTCCGCAAGCTCGGCATGCCGGTGACGCTCCTCAGCATGGGACTGTGGCTGATCGGCGCCTCCTACCTCTCGATGAAGGCCTCCGACTACATCAGCTCGGAGAGCTCGGCCGGCGCCTGGCTGATGACCTTCTGGCACGAGCTGACCACGCCACGCGTGGAGACCGGCGTGCAGTACGCCGGTGGTGCGGCCGTCGCGTTCCGGCACGTCACCAGCCCCCGAGGTGGCTGGGCGAAGGCCATGCGCCGTCCCGGCCGCCGGTTCGCGCAGCCGCCGGGCGCAACCCCCGAGCCGCGGGTGCTGAAGGCGACCGTCGTCTCCTCGACCCCGACCGCCCAGAGCCAGACGGTGCGCGGCAAGGCCGCCCCGGTTCGGCCCGTGATCGAGGCCAAGGTGGTCGAGGAGCCGCTCCCGGCCTTCCCCGAGCCCCAGCCGGCACCCCAGGCGTCCGTACGCCAGCAGCCGGTCGGTCGCACGCGCCCTGCCAAGGGTGGCTGGTCGAGCCGTCCGGCTCCGTCGCCGCGCGAGCCCCGCGACGTACCGTGGAAGGGCGGTGCGCCCTGGCAGGCCCGCCAGGAGAGCCAGCAGCCTGCGGCTGCCTCGGAGTCGACAGCACAGTCGACGCCGCCGCCTCCGCCCGCGGTGCAGCCGGCCACGCCGAGCACCCCGCCGCCGCCTCCGCCGCCCCAGGCGGCCGAGCCGGCCCCGGTGACGCAGACTCCCGCGCCGGAGCCCCGAGAACCCCAACCCCGAGAACCCCAACCCCGAGAGCCCGAGCCCCGAGAGCCCGAACCCGCGCCGACCCTCGAGCCGAAGGTCGCGCGCCTGCCGCTCTCCCACGCGGTGCGCCCGGCCGTGGTGATCGCGCCGGAGCCGGGACTCGACCACTTCGACGACACCGACGGTCTCGACGCGTTCGACGATGCTCCCTCGGGTTCCACCCGCCCCAGAGAGAATCCCGATGACTGGGCGACGGCTGACAGCGGCGTGCAGACCGTGGACGATGGCCACTGGCGCCACCACGGCGGCGACCGACCCCACGACGCACCGAACGATGCACCCGACGACGGAGGAACCGCATGAGGCGGCCGCGAACGGAGCGGGCCTACGGGCCCGGCTTCGAGAAGCCCAAGCCGGGACGCAAGCGCGTCTTCGGCCGGGGCGGCGACGACTCGAAGGGCGCGCGTGAGCCCAGAGGGGACATGTGGGCCCTCGAGGAGGTGCGCGGTCACCTCACCTTCACCAACGACCGCATCATCGCCTGGTACCTCGCCGAGCCCCAAACCTGGTCGTTCCGTGCCCACTCCGACCTCGAGGCGCTGATCACCGACCAGGCCAGCCAGCTGGCCGACCTCGTCGGCAACACCGTCCACGGTCGGGTCACCACCCGCCCCTATCCCGTACGCCACTGGGCGCACGCCGCGTTCGCCAACGCCCCCGACCCGCAGCCCGGGTTCGAGGAGATGATGGCGCGCAACCAGGCCCACATGGCCGCCCACAGCCAGGCCGACAAGCTGGTCTACTACGGCGTCGACCTCGGCCGACGCGATGCGACGGTGCGTACCCTTGCGAAGTTCTCCGCCGGTGCCGCCGAGCGCGAGATGGCGGCGATCAGCGAGCGCCTCGACACGGTCAACCGGGTGATGTCACGGCCGGGCTTCTCGGCGCGGCCCGCGGTCGGCCACGACATGGAGTGGATGATCGCCCGCTCGCTCTCCCTGGGCGCCAAGATCCCGGTGCCCGAGCCGGGGGAGGCCCAGCAGAACTTCCTCGACACCGACGACATGGCCGAGTGGTTCGAGTCGGTGGCCTGGTCGGCCGAGCCGCTGGCGCCGACCGTGCAGGTCACCAGCAGCGTCGGTGGCCGCCAGGAGACCAACCACGTCTGCGTGCTCACCGTCTCCCGGGTCGGCGACATCGAGGTCCCCGAGACCCATGCACCGTGGATGGCGAAGACCGACGCGCTCGGCTTCCCGGTCGAGTGGTCCTTCCGGGTCGAGCCTCGCTCGCCGGAGGACGTGTCCCGAGAGATGGCGAGCCTCACCCGCCGTATCGACGGCCAGGTCAGCCACTGGTCCGAAGACCACGGCAAGCGTCCGCCGAAGCAGCTCTCCCGCCAGGCCGGCCGCGCCGCCGACGTGGAGGACGAGATGCGCTCGGAGTTCACCGGCCTCTCGACCCGCACCCGCGGCTGGTACCGCATCGCCGTCACCGGCCGCACCGAGGCGGAGGCGCTCGACAAGGCCCAGAAGGTCGTCGACCTCTACCGGCCGCAGATCAAGATCACCCGCCAGCTGGGGCAGTACCACCTGGCCCGCGAGTTCGTCCCGGGCGAGCCGCTCGCGAGCACCGCCCACGCCCGCAAGTTCCCGGTCCTCAAGGTCGCTGCCGGTCTGCCCGCGGTCACCGCGGAGGTCGGCGACAAGCGCGGCTTCTACCTCGGCGAGACCTCGGCGATGGCCTCGCGCGCGGTGCTGATGGACCCGTGGTACCTCACCGAGGTCATGGAGCAGGCCGGTCTGATCCCGCTGGTCGGCACGCCCGGCTCCGGTAAGTCGACCCTGATGGGCGTCATCATCTACATGTCGATCCTCTCCGGCATCCACGGCGTGGCCATGGACCCGGCGGGCCGGCTGCAGCGACTGATGACGCTCCCGGAGATCGGCGGCGGGATCTTCAACGGCCACCAGGTTCCCGCGCGCGCCCGCAGCGTCGACGTCCTGGGCGGCCGTCCGGGCTCGCTCTCGCCGTACGCGGTCGTCCCCGACCCCAACCCCGAGCTGATCCGGGCAGAGGCGATGTCGGACCACGAGTTCGCCGAGCGGCTCCACCGGGAGCGGTCGGCCGCCGTCCAGCAGCGCCGCGACCTCACGGTCTCCGTGCTCCGCTCGTGCCTGCCGGTCGGGCTGGCCAACAACGAGGAGGTGCTCAAGCGCATCCGTGCCCGCGTGATGGAGGCGCAGGCCGACCGTGGCGCGGACACCTCGACGATCGTGAAGATGCTCTTCGAGGGCGGCAACGGCGACCACGAGATCGCCCGCGAGCTCGCCGCCGCCCGCGAGCGCGAGCTCGGCCGCCTCTTCTTCGGCAACGACTTCCTCCAGTCCGACGAGGAGCTGAAGGGCACGCCGTTCACCTTCTACAACCTCAAGGGTCTCAACACCCCGCCCGAGCACGTGCCGCGCGAGGAGTGGAGCGCCGAGGAGCAGATGGCGCGCCCGATCATGACCCTCGCGGCCTGGTCGGCCCTTCACCTGATCTACCGGAGCGACCCCAACGAGCGGAAGCTGTTCGCGCTCGACGAGGCCCACGAGGTCACCCAGGCCTCCGGCGGCACCGGCCGCGCGCTGGTGCACAAGCTCTCCAGCGACTCCCGCAAGAACAACTGCGCCGCGCTGGTCTCCACCCAGAACGCCTCCGCGATCCTGGGCTCCGACATCAACAACTTCGTCGGCGCAGCCTTCGTGGGACGTACGCAGGACGAGAACGCCCAGCGCGACGCGCTCAAGCTGCTCGGCAAGCCCGAGGGCCTGGGTTACGAGTCGATCCTGGCGCGCCTCTCGCCGCGCACGCGGCGCGGTGACGAGCAGCTCGGCTTCCGTGAGTTCATCTACCGCGACGGTCTCGGCGGCGACACCGGCCACGGCGGCATGGAGATCATCAAGGTCACCCTCAACCACCACCCCGGTCTGCAGGAGGCCCTCAACACCACCGCCGACCCGACCCGCCGCGTCAACCGGGCCATCGGCGGCGACCCGGCCGACCTCTCCGCGAGCGAGCTCTCCGGGGACGGGATCGGCTGATGGCGGCCGCCTTCCGCCGGTCGAGCCGCGAGCGCCAGCGAGCGTGTCGAGACCAACACAGTCCCCTCGAGCGCCGAGGGGACCGTGCTGGTCTCGACACGCCTCCGCCCGGCGGCTCCGGCGGCTCGACCGGCGGGTGGCGCCGGAGGGCAGCAGCTCTCGTCGTACTGGTAGCTGGCCTGCTGGCGTTCGCGGCTCCTGCCTCTGCGATCGACATCCCGATCCCGTTCGACCCCACCGGCGGGCTCTCGGGTGTGGGCGACGCGTGCAACAACCTGGACGCGCCGATGCCGGCCTCGCCCTACGGCGACGGCTCCTTCATCGTGCGGATGACGGCGCTGGGGGCGGCGTCGAAGGCGGGCACCGAGCTCAACGACCCGAAGAAGGTCGACGACGAGCTCGACCCGTTCCGCAACAAGGACGAGGTCTCGCTGGAGTCGGCCTACGGCACCTCGCCGCAGTGGTGGACCTACGACAACGGGTGCACGGGCCAGTTCATCGCCGGGGCCGGCACCTCGATCGGCAACATCATGCTGGAGATCTCCGGCATCATGCCCAACTGGTCCCACGCGCTGCTCAACGCGGTGATCGGCGAGAACTCCTTCCTCAAGGTGCTCGACGACCCGATCGTGACCGCCAGCAAGGCCGTCACCGACGGCGTCTGGGCGCCGTGGGTGAGCGTGGTGCTGCTGCTGGTCGCGGCGACGGTGATGATCCGGGCGCGCGACGGGCGGTTCGCCAGGGCGGTCACCGCGGCCGGCTGGGCGCTGGGCGTGCTGGTGGTGACGTCCTGGCTGATCCAGTATCCGGTGGAGTCGACCAAGCTGGTCGACGACGGCGTGCGGTCCGCGACCGGTCTCATCGCGACCGGCTTCAACGACGGCAACACGGTCCCCGGGGTCGGCGACGACAAGTTCGGTGAGACCGACGCGGTCAAGGCCGTGGACGGCCAGATGGACGAGGTGGTGCGCTCGACGCAGTACCGCACCTGGCTCGCCGGCGCCTTCGGCGACCCCGACTCGGCCACCGCGAAGAAGTACGGACCGCGGGTCTTCCGCTCGACGCACTTCTCCTGGCAGGAGTACGACACCTACCGCAAGGACCCCAACGGCGACGGCAAGAAGGTCCTCGAGGCCAAGCAGGACGCGTTCAAGAAGCACGCCGAGGCGATCAAGAAGTCCGACCCGGTGGCCTATGAGTTCTTCAAGGGCGAGCACTGGTCGCAACGAGCGACCACGGCCCTGGTCAACCTCGTCGTGGTCGTCGTCGTGTGCGGCTTCCTGCTGGTCGCGGGGCTGGCGATCCTGCTCTCCTTCGCGCTGATCCGGCTGATCGTGCCGTTCGCGCCGGCCGCAGGCGTCCTGTTCATGCTCGACCACACCCGCGACGCCGCGGTGGCGATGCTGAAGCGCGTGGTCGGCCCGCTGGTGATGGGGCCGATCTACTTCCTGGTCGCGCTGCTCCTGCTCAGACTCGACTCGGCGATCCTCACCTCGACGATGTGGTTCGTGCTCAAGCTGGGCCTGATCGCGGTGCTGACCGTGCTCGCCTGGCGACTCACCCGCCCCGCTGCGTACGGCATCCCGCTGCCGGGGATGGGCCGTCTGACCTCGATGCTGACGTCGTACGTCGGGGCCCGGGCGGGCACCGAGGCCGGCGTCCGCGACGCCGCGGCCGACCGCGAGCAGGTGCCCGCGGGCCCGGCGGCCGGGACCGGGTCGGTCTCGAGCCCCGGTGGGGTCTACATGCCCGGTCACGAGCTCACCGGCAGCACGCGCTCGACGATGACCGCTCAGCAGGTGCCCAACCAGGCGCCGGTGACGGCCGCGGGAGCCCTGGGTGCCGGGGCGGCTGCGGCCGGCCCACCGGCGTACGCCCTGGGGTCCTCGATGAGCGGCAACGACGGCGAGCGCGTGGCCGGTCAGTGGTTCGACTCGCGCTCCACCGAGCGCGACGAGCCCGCGTACCGCGAGGCGTCGGCCCACGAGGAGGCGGCGTCCGTGGGATCTGCCGCGCGCGTCTACAACAACGACCGGCCCGAGGCGCCGAGCCCCGTCGACTACACGGGCGGCTACGCCGACCGGGAGCCCGAGCCGCCGCGGCAGTCACCGGTGGCGGAGGCCAACGTGGACTACGACGCCGACGGGAACCCGGTCTTCGTCATCTACTCACCGAGCGGGAACCGTGCGGTGCCCGTCGACAACAGTCCGAGCTGGGGGTCAGCTGAAGGAGGAGCCCGGTAGTGCGGTCGACAACGACGCGTGGTGTGCTGTGGGAGGTCATCGCGCCGGTGCTGAGGTGGCCCATGAGGTCGCCGTTCCGCTTCTTCTCGGTGGCGGTCGGCATCGTGTTCGTCATCTGGCTCATCGCGCAGTGGAGCGACGCCCCCGACACCGAGCCGGCCTCGCAGCCCGACCGCGGCGCCGCGTCGGCGGGGCAGAGTCCCAGCCCCACCGGCTCTCCGGCTCCCGTCCCGGACCCGCTGCCGTTGGCGACCAAGTTCGTCACCGCCTGGGCTCGTCCCGACCTGACCACGGAGCAGTGGTGGGAGGGGATCAACGCCGCCCGCCCGGACGAGTCGCTGGCGCAGGCTCTCGGCACCACCGACCCGGCCACCGTTCCGGCGACCAAGGTGGTCGGCACCCCGAAGGTGCTCGAGCAGGCCGACGGGGAGGCGCGCGTCGAGGTGGCCACCGACGGTCCGACCGTCATCGTCTACATGACGCTGGTTGACAACGTCTGGTACGTCTCGAACATCCTCCCGGGCGGCGGAGGCTGAGCCGATGTGGATCTTCAAGGCCCGCCTGATTTGGGGGATCGTGGCTGCGGCAGCCACGTTCGTCCTGGTGGTCGCCGGTGCCTTCGTGATCATCGTGGGCGGTCTGGCGAGCACCGAGCAGAGCAACCAGGACCAGGCCGAGTCCGGCTGCGTCAACGGCACCAACGCCATCGCCACCGGCTTCGGACCCGACGGGGAGATCGCCGAAGGCAGCCTCGCCGGCTTCGACAAGGAGCAGATCCAGAACGCCCGCACGATCGTGGCGGTCGGCAAGCAGGCCGGCGTACCCGCCTACGGCTGGGTGATCGCGCTCGCGACCGCGATGCAGGAGAGCACCCTCCACAACCTCGACTACGGCGACCGCGACTCGGTCGGCCTCTTCCAGCAGCGGCCGGTCTCCGGGTGGGGCTCGGTCGCCGACATCATGAACCCGGTCAAGTCCGCCCAGGCGTTCTACGGCGTCGCCAGCCACACCGGCAACACCGGACTCCTCGACATCCCGGGCTGGCGCAAGATGCAGGTCACCGCCGCGGCGCAGGCGGTGCAGCGCTCGGCGTTCCCGCTGGCGTACGCACAGCACGAGGACAAGGCCCGAGCGCTCGTCGCCGCGCTCGCCGACGGCGTCTCCGCCGCCGACCTGAAGGCCACCGCGACGGACGTGTCGTGCACGATCGGCCTCGCCGGGATCAGCACCACCGTCGTACGTCCCATCCAGGCCGGGCTCGCGATCGACAACGGCAACTACGGAAACTCCGGCTCCAACTGGGCGAACATGCACACCGGCAACGACTACTCCTCGCCCTGCGGCACCCCGGTGCAGGCCGCCCACGGCGGCACCATCGTGCTCGAGTCCGGTGGCGGCTGGGGCTGGTCGGGCCGCTGGCTGGTGAAGGTGCAGACGGCGCCCGGCAACCTGACGACCTGGTACGGCCACATGCAGTCGCTCTCGGTCAAGGAGGGCCAGACCGTGAAGGCCGGTCAGGTCATCGGGCAGGTCGGCAGCGAGGGCAACTCGACCGGCTGCCACCTCCACTTCGAGGTCCACCCGCACGGTGGCGGTTACCTGCAGGACCAGGTCGACCCGGCCGTCTGGCTGAAGAAGAACATCGGCAAGACCCTGGAGGCGACCAAGAAGGCCGCCGGCCTGCCGGGCGTCGGCCAGATCGGCGCCTCGCCGGCCGGGGTCTCCGGCCCGCAGGTGCGCCTGGCGCAGGCCAACATCAAGGTGTCGATGTCGCGCGCCAGATACCGCTCCGACCTGGCCAGGGTGATGAAGCACGGACCCGACTTCGTCTCCCTCAACGAGGCCCAGTCGCGTACGGTCTCCGACATCTCGGTGAAGGGCTACGGCACCTACCGCGCCTCGGCCGACGAGTACGGCCGCCGCAGCCAGGCGCTCAGCCCCGTCGTCATGTGGCGTACGGACCGGTGGGTCGCCGTCGACAAGGGCACCGTCCAGCTCACCAAGCCGGTCACCGGCGCGAAGAACGACAACAGGTACGCCACCTGGGTGGTCCTCGCGAGCAGCGACGGCTCCGGGCGTATCTCGGTGATCTCGACTCACACGATGACCTCGCCGGCCAAGAGCCCGCAGGCTCGCAAGAACGAGGCCCAGCGCGGCTTCGCGAAGCTCGCCGGACTGGCGCAGGGGCTGCAGAAGTACGGCCCGGTCCTCGTCGCGGGCGACCTCAACTCGCCCTACCCCCGCAACGGCGGCAACGGCGACCCGTGGGGCCCGAAGCCGCTGATGAGCAAGGCTGGGATGACCTCCTCCTTCGAGGCGCTCGGCGCGCCGCCGCAGGGTTGGGCCACCCACGACGGCGGCGGCAACATCGACTGGCTGCTCGGCTCGAAGGCGACGCTCGTACCCACCCGCCACGCCACCTTCCCGCTGACCTCCGACCACCACGGGCTGGTCGCCGACTTCAAGATCCGCGGTCAGTAGCGGCTCGTACGCGACGTGTAACACGTCGTTCGTAGGACTACTCGCCCTATCTGATAGGGCGAGTAGTCCTACGAACAGCGTGTTACAGCCCACGGACGCCGCCGACCCACCGCCGGCTCCCTCCTGGCACCAGATAGCGTTGGGGGCGTGAACGACGCGGTGGTACGGGCTCAGAGCACCATCGCCGCGATGAGCGAGTGGCTCGCCGGCGGCGGGCCGGAGCACTGGGTCGTGGAGACCTCCGGATCGACGGGCAGACCCAAGCGGGTGATGCTCTCGCGCGGTGCGGTGCAGGCGTCCGCGGCGGCGTCGGCGCGACGTGTCGGGGCCAGCGGGCAGTGGCTGCTGACGCTGCCCGACTCGTACGTCGCCGGTGCCAACGTCATCGCCCGCTCGCTGATCGCCGGTCACGAGCCGGTGATCGCCGGCGCCCACGGGTCCTTCGCGGAGGCTGCTGCGGCGATGAAGACCGGGTCGCGGTTCGTCTCGATGGTGCCGACCCAGCTCCACCGGATCCTCGAGGCCGGCGGGGACGACCTCGCCGCGCTGGCGGAGTTCCACACGTTGCTGCTCGGTGGCGGGCCGATCGACCCGCCGCTGCGGACACGGGCGCAGGAGGCCGGGGTGAACGTCGTCGCGACCTATGGTTCGGCGGAGACGTGCGGCGGGTGTGTCTACGACTCGATGCCGCTGGACGGTGTCGGGATCGCGATCGGAGCCGACGGCCGGGTCCGGATCAGCGGGCCGACGCTCTTCGACGGCTATCAGGACGACCCGGAGCAGACTGCGGCTGCACTGGTAAACGGCTGGTTCCTCACCTCCGACGCCGGCACCCTCGACGAGGACGGCCGGCTCAGGATCCTCGGCCGGATCGACGACATGGTGATCACCGGCGGCGTGAAGGTGCCGGCGGCGCAGGTCGCCAGGCGGCTCCGCGAGCACCCTGCCGTGAAGGCGGCGGAGGCGCTCGGCACCCCCGACGAGGAGTGGGGCCAGCGACTGGTCGCCTTCGTCGTCGGCGACCTCGACGCCGCCGCGGCCCGGGACTGGGTCGCCGCCGAGCACCCGCGTTACTGGGCGCCGCGGCAGGTCGTCGCGCTCGACGAGATCCCGCTCCTCGGCAACGGCAAGCCCGATCGTCAGGCCCTGCTCGCGCTTGCCGTCGGCTCCGGGACGGATGCCCGATGAGCGCCGACCTCCATGTCTTCTCGCTGCCGTTGACCAACCGGTTCCGCGGCATCACCGTGCGCGAGGGCCTCGTCTTCGAGGGCGCCGGCGGCTGGGGCGAGTGGTCGCCCTTCCTCGACTACGACGTCCCCGAGATCGAGCCGTGGCTGCGCTGCGCGGAGGAGGCAGCGGCGGGGGACTGGCCGACGCCTCTGCGGGTGTCCGTGCCCGTCAACGCCACGGTGCCCGCGGTCGGGCCCGAGCGCGCTCACGAGATCGTGAACCGCTCCGGGTGTGCGACCGCCAAGGTCAAGGTCGCCGACCCGGGCCAGAGCCTCGCCGACGACATCGCCCGCGTCGAGGCGGTCCGGGACGCGCTCGGTCCCGCCGGCAAGGTGCGCATCGACGTCAACGCGCTCTGGACGGTCGACGAGGCGCTCGCCGCGATCGGCGTCCTCGACCGTGCGGCCGGCGGTCTGGAGTACGTCGAGCAGCCCTGTGCCACGGTCGAGGAGCTGGCCGAGGTACGCCGCAAGGTCGACGTCCCGATCGCCGCCGACGAGTCCATCCGCCGCGCGACGGACCCCTACCGCGTACGCGACCTCGAGGCTGCCGACGTGGCGGTGCTGAAGGTGCAGCCGCTCGGCGGCGTACGCGCCTGTCTGCAGATCGCCGAGGACATCGGGCTGCCGTGCGCGGTCTCCTCGGCGTTGGAGAGCTCGGTCGGGATGGCTGCCGGGATCGCGCTCGCGGCGGCGCTGCCGGAGCTGCCGTACGCCTGCGGGCTCGGCACGGTCTCGATGTTCACCGGCGACACCGCCGCCGTCTCGCTGCTCCCGACGGGTGGGGCGCTCCCGGTGCTTCCGGCCTCGCCCGCCCCTGACCGGCTCGTCGCCGAGCCGGCACTGCGCGCCACGCCCGAACGCGATGCCTTCTGGCGCGAGCGTCTGGCGGACGTGCTGGCCTATCGCGAGTCGCTCCGGTGAGCGGCGCACATTCCCGCCATGGCGGGAATTTGCCCCGGCCCCAGCCTCGGCCCGGCAGACCACCATCACCCCCGAAGGGAGCCCCGATGCCCACCGCCACTGAGCTCGCCCGCGCGGTGGTGACCGCGCTGATCGAGACCCGGGTGACCGACGTCGTGATCGCGCCGGGGTCGCGCAACGCGCCGCTCTCGTTCGCGGTCTTCGACGCCGCGCGTGCAGGCCTGCTGCGCCTGCACACCCGCATCGACGAGCGCTCGGCCGGCTTCTACGCCCTCGGCCTGACCAAGGTCGGCACCCGCGCGGCGGTGATGTGCACCTCCGGCACCGCGGTCGCCAACCTGCACCCGTCCGTGCTCGAGGCCGCCCACGCCGGCGTGCCGCTGGCGGTCGTCACCGCCGACCGCCCCGCCCGGCTGCGCGAGACCGGGGCCAACCAGGTGACCGACCAGGTCGGCGTCTTCGGGCGGCTGATCGAGACCCGCGACCTCGATGCGTCCCCGACCAAGGACCAGGTCGACGAGCTCGACGCCGCGCGCGGCCCGGTCCACTGGAACGTCCAGCTCGACGTACCGCTGACCCCGCCCGACCGGTGGCAGCCCGCCCCGATCGAGGCCCGCCCGGTGCCGCCGCGGCCCGAGCTGATGGTCTACGAGTCGATCTCGACCGGCGCCGACGCGCCGCGCACGGTCGTCGTCGCCGGTGACGACGCCGGCCCGCCGTCGCGGATCCTCGCCCAGGAGGGCGGCTGGCCGCTGCTCGCCGAGCCGTCCTCGGGCGCCCGCACCGGCGACAACGCCCTGCGCTCCTACCGCCTGCTCCTGGAGTCACCGCTCGCCGACCGGATCGAGCGGGTCGTCGTCTACGGCCACCCGACCCTCTCCCGGCCCGTCACCAACCTGCTCGCGCGCGACGACGTCCAGATCATCGCCGCACCGGTCGAGGGTGCCTGGCCCGCGCGCCCGTTCCGCGTCGACCAGCCGATCCGCAACCGCCTCCACGTCGACGGCGAGCCAGACCCGGCCTGGCTGGAGGAGTGGCGCACTGCCGACCGCACCGTCAGCCGCGAGGTCGACCGGATGCTCCACGAGGAGCAGGAGATGACCGCGTACGACGTCGCAGCCTGTGTCGCCCGCGCGCTGCCCGACGGCGGACTGCTGATGCTCGGCCCCTCCAATCCCGTACGCGACCTGGACCTGATGCTGCGCCCCAACCGCGTCGGCGGGCGGCGGAAGGTGATCGCCAACCGTGGCCTGGCCGGCATCGACGGCATCGTCTCCACCGCGATCGGCGCTGCGGTGGGCCGACCGGCCTCGACGCGCGCGCTCGCGCTGATGGGCGACGTCACCTTCCTGCACGACGCCGGCGGGCTGCTGCTCGGCCCGGAGGAGGTCCGTCCTGACCTCACGATCGTGGTCGCCAACGACGACGGCGGCTCGATCTTCGCCTCCCTGGAGCAGGGTGCTGACGACTACGCCGACAGCTTCGAGCGGCTCTTCGGCACCCCGCACGGCACCTCCTTGGAGGCGCTCTGCGCCGCCCACCGCATCCCTCATCTCGCGGTCTCGTCGGTGCCGGAGCTCGAGGCCGCCCTCGCCTCGCCCAACGGCCGCATCGAGGTCGTCGAGGCCACGGTCTCCCGCACCGGCCGACGTGCCCTCGACCTGGCCATCCGGGCGCTGGCGCGTTCCTGACGCCCCGGCTCGCCCGGCCATGGCACAGTGTGGCCGTGACCGAGCAACCGCAACCTCCGGTGCCGCCGCAGTGGCCAGGCGTGGTGCCCTATGTGGAGTACTACACCGGCGCCAAGCGCATCCTGGTGATCCATCTGACCAGCGGAAACGTGATGCTGGCGACCAATCCCGGCAAGCTGCCGCCGATCGTGAGCATCGACGGCCGGCAGTACGTCGTCTACTGGGGCACGGTCTCGTTCGAGATCCCTGCCGAGCGGGCCTGCCATATCAGCGTCCACGTCGAAGGCGACTATCTCCAGCAGGCCGCCACCATCCTGCTCGCGCCCGGGCCGGAGCAGGTGCAGCTGACGTACGCCACCCAGTACGCCGCCGGCGTCGGGCGGCTGACGCTCGGCTGACCCGTCACGGTCGCCAGTACGGATCCCGACCGATGAACCCGAGAAGCCGCTCCTGCGGCGACGCGTCGGAGGACACCTCGACCCGGGGCCCGAACTGCCCCGAGGAACGCATCGCGTTCTCCATGGCGGTCGCGCCGGCGAGCGTCGCGGCTGCGCGCTCGGCACCCAGGTCGAAGTCGCGCCCGAGGGCACGAGCGAGGTCCCAGGAGTGCATCCAGATGTCGGGCGTGTAGATCTGCGAGAGCGCGACGTCGACCGGCTGGTCGCCCGTGTGCGGGTTGGAGACGGCCCGTCCGGCGGGGTCGTCGAAGAGCGCCTGGATGTCGGCGGTGTGGCGCTTCCACGCCGCTGCCGGGTCCGCCGCGACCTCCAGCGTCGGCAGGTCCATGCCTGCCGAGCTCTGCAGGAACGCCCGCGGCCACTCGATCAGATGGGTGACGACGTCCAGCGCGGACCACGCCGCCACCGGGCTTGGACGGGCCCAGTCTTCGGCGGCGGCGGAGTCGACGAGCTCGGCGAAGCGCGCCGCGTCGTACGCGTGCTGCTCGCCCATCGTCAGGTCGGCGTGGTTCACGAGAGCTCCTCGAGCACCTCGTCGAGCTGCTCGTAGCCCTGGATGACGCCCTTGTCCATGCCGCTGGCCATGATCGCGGCCTGGGTCTCGAACGACTCCACGACGCTCAGGCCGGTCAGTCTGGTGCGGCCGCCGGGGAGCGGCTCGAGGGTGAGGTACTCCAGCGAGGCGCCGTCGGGTGCGCCGCGCCAGGTGAAGGTCTGCACGATGCGCTCGTTCTCCCGCACCTCGTGGAAGCTGCCGAAGAACTGGGTGAGCTCGTCACCACCGCGCTCGGCCGAGTAGGCCCAGGACCCGCCGGTGCGGAAGTCCCACTCGGTGATGTCCATCTCGACGTCGCGCGGGCCGAGCCACTTGGCGTACAGCTCCTTCTCCGCATGCGCCCGGAAGACGAGCTCCGGGGGAGCGTCGAACTCGCGGACGATGGTGATCGTGGGGGTCTCCTTGGAGGCCTCGATCGTGGTCTCGTTCTTGGTGGTGGTCATGATGCGTCCTCTTCTCGTGATGATGTGTCGCGTGTCGGTGCGGTGTCGCCCTGCATCTCCGCGAGGAGCGCGTCCAGGCGCTGGTAACGCTCCTCGGCCTGCTGTTGGTATCGGTCGATCCACTTGGTCATGAGGTCGAACACCTCCGCTTCGAGCCGCACCGGCGCGCGGCGCGACTCCCTGCTCACCAGGCCGGCGTCCTCGAGCACCTTGAGGTGCTTGGACACCGCTTGGAGACTGACGTCGTAGGGCGCCGCCAGCTCTCCGACCGTCGCGTCCGCGGAGGCGAGCCGGGCGACGAGGTCGCGCCGGGTCGGGTCCGCCAGTGCCGCAAAGACCCTGGAGAGTCTGTCCTCGCTCATGTGCTGCTCTTTCCGAATTGTTCTCAACCGTTTGGTTGATAAAGACGGTAGACCGCGCTCGCGCCATTCGTCAACCATCTGGTTGAGTAATCTGATTACCGAAAACCATTCCGCCCGGATACCGGTTGCGGCACCATGTGGGGATCGGACAACTCTGTCCGTGAAAGTCTGTAGAAGCAGCTCCTCCTCGGGAAAGGCCTAGCCCCATGAGACCTTCGCGCCGCAGATCCATGAGACTGACCGCCGTAGCCGCCGGTCTTCTCCTCGCCATGTCACTGTCCCCCACCCAGTCCGCCGGCGCCGCCGAGAAGGACGACCGCCACCTCACCCAGAAGGCGAAGTCGCACGGTGTCGACCTCGAGCACGGTGCGTACGTCGGCTGGTCGACGCCCGGTTCCCACGCCGAGGGCGGCACCCCCAACGACAAGCCGATCACCGCGCAGGCGACCGTGAGCGGCATGGACGTCTCCGGCCACCAGGGCAACGTCGACTGGGCCTACTGGTGGGGCCAGGGCAAGCGGTTCGCCTACATCAAGGCGACCGAGGGCACCTACTACAAGAACAGCACCTACTTCCCGCAGCAGTACAACGGGTCGTACAACCAGGGCTTCATCCGCGGGGCCTATCACTTCGCCAACCCGTCCGACTCCGGCGGCGCCGCGCAGGCCGACTACTTCGTCAACAACGGCGGCGGCTGGTCGGCCGACGGGAAGACGCTGCCGGGCGTGCTCGACATCGAGTACAACCCCTACGACGGTGGCACCTGCTACGGCCTGTCCCAGGCCTCGATGCGCTCCTGGATCGCCGCGTTCCTCGACCGCTACCGCTCCCGCACGGGCCGCGACGCGGTCATCTACACGACCACCGACTGGTGGACGACCTGCACCGGCAACACCTCGCAGTTCGCCAGCTCCCACCCGCTGTGGATCGCGCGCTACGCCAGCACGCCCGGCACCCTGCCGTCCGGCTGGAGCTTCTACACCTTCTGGCAGTACACCTCGTCGCCGCTGGACCAGAACACCTTCAACGGCGCGATCGACCGCCTGCAGGCGCTTGCCCGCGGCTGAGAAGCGCGCCTGAAATCGCATCGAGTCGGCGCAACTGCCTCACGCCCCGGGGCAGATGCGCCGACTCGACGTCATTTTCTGAGGCAGTTGCGCCGACTCGGCGATCTCAGAGTTTCAGGTCCTTCATCCAGGAGCCGAGGACCGGGGTCCACTCGAAGACGCGACGGTCCTTGATCAGGCCGACGGCGCGGAACGGGTCGTCGTTCACGGCCGCCTCCACCGCCGCGACCTCGCCCTCGAAGAGGAGCAGGCCGGAGCCGTCGGAGGTGGGGCCGGAGAGCACCAGGTTGTCCTGGCTCGCCAGGAAGTCCCGGTGAGCGCTGAGGTGCTGGGCGCGCACCTCGGGGAGGTCGTTGTAGGTGTAGAGGACTGCGACGAGGGCCATCAGAGGTCGGCCCCGTCCGCGAGACGTACGTAGCCGCGCTCGGCCGGGATCAGCGCACCCGCCTGGGTGTCGAACGTCTTCGAACCGGCCTCGGAGTAGACCCGGTCGTGGATCGCGAGGGTCTTCGAGGCGCCGACCTCGCGGGCGAAGTCGATCAGGTCGGCCGAGCGCGCCCATGGCGCGGAGACCGGCAGGAAGAGTACGTCCACGGGCTGGCCGGGGCCGTCGAGCGCGTCGCCCGGGTGGAAGATCTTGGTGTCGCCGGCCTGGATCAGGTAGCCCGAGTTGTCGATGTGGGGCAGCTCGGGGTGGATGACGGCGTGCTTCTCGTTGATCGCGGTGACCGGGAGCCCCACGTCGAACGTGTCGCCCGGCTTCACGACGGTGGTGCGCTCGTGGACCGCGGGCGCACCCTTCTGGATCTGCGCCGCGACCGAGCCGATCGTGTAGATCGGAGCGTCGTTGTTCTCGAGCAGCGGCGGGTGGTAGTGGTCGGGGTGCTCGTGGGTGATCAGCACCGCCGTCGCGCCGTCGAGGGCCTCGGGCTGGGTGAAGACGCCCGGGTCCAGGACGACCACGGCTCCGTCGTGCTCGATCCGGACACAGGCATGGCCGAACTTCGTGATCCTCATGCCGCCGAATCTATCGCGCCGGATCTAGACCTCGGAGCGGACCATGTTGGCGAGCCACAGCCCGATGAAAGCGGGGAGGAGCACGCCCCAACCCATGTGCACGGCCGAGTCCTCCGGGAGGGCGATCACGCCGATCACGCCGACGACGCTCGGCAGCGCACCGGCCACGATCGAGAAGCCGATCTCGGCGCCGGGATGCTTGCTCCGGGAGTAGGCGAGGTAGAGGCCGATGGCTGCGGCCGCGACGGCGAAGAGGATCGCCAGCACGGCCGCGACGGTGAGCAGGCGGTAGGCGCCGGGAGCGTCGTCGGGGCGATCGGCCAGCCAGCCGATGGCCGACCAGAAGCCATGGCTCTGTCCCTCGTCGCCATCGTCGTAGACGATCCGGAAGGCCGGCACGGTGAGCATCGCGACGATCAGGACCGGCACCATGAGCAGCTGGGTGCGCGCCAGCCGGTCGGCGTTCTCCTCGCCCTCGCGAAGAGACGTGCGGATGAGAGCGTCCGAGTTCTCCATGGACGGAGACTAGCGGCGCGGCCTCGGGCCAACGGGTGGACGCGCGGTCAGGACAGCGCGTCGCGGATGGGGACGAACTTCGCCTGTGTCTCGGCCAGCTCGGTCGCCGGGTCGGAGCCGGCCACGATGCCGCAGCCGGCGAAGAGGCGGGCGGTGCGGTCGTCGATGAGCTCCGCGCTGCGCAGCGCGATGCCCCACTCACCGTCGCCGGAGGCGTCCATCCAGCCGACCGGCCCGGCGTAGCGGGCGCGCTCCATCGACTCGATCTCGGCGATCAGCGCGACGGCGTCCTCGCGCGGGGTGCCGCCGACGGCGGCGGAGGGGTGGAGCGCGGCGGCCAGGTCGAGCGAGCTGACCCCGTCGCTGGCCACGCCGGTGATGTCGGTGGCCAGGTGCATCACGTTGGGGAGCTTGAGCACGAACGGCGCCTCGGGCACGTTCATCGAGGAGCAGTGCGGCTCCAGCGCGTCGGCGACCGACCTGGCGGCGTACTCGTGCTCCTCGAGGTTCTTCGAGGACTCGGCCAGCGACGAGGCGAGGGCGTGGTCGAAGTCTTCCTCGCCGGTCGGCCAGATGGTGCCGGCCAGCACCCGGGAGGTGACCAGGCCGCGCTCGCGGCGAACCAGCAGCTCGGGGGTCGCGCCGAAGAGGTCGTCGACGTGGAACGTCCAGCAGGTCGGGTACGCAGCGGCCAGCCGCCGCAGGACGGACCGGATGTCGATCGGGGCGCTGGCAGCGGCCAGCAGGTCGCGGGCGAGGACGACCTTGTCGAGGTCTCCGTCCTGGAGCCGCGAGACGGCGTCGGCGACGATCCGCATCCAGTGCTCGCCGTCGACGTAGGCATCGGCGAAGACGACGTCGCGCGGGGCCTCCGGCTCCGGGGCCGGGGCCAGCGCGGGCGGCGGGGCCGCGGCGGGGCCGACGGTGGTCACCCAGGCGACGTCGCCGCGCTTGCCGACGACGACCGAGGGAACCTTGAGCACCGAGAAGCCCGGCAGGTCCGCGAACGCGAAGGAGCCGAAGCCGACCAGGCCGGTGCCGGGCTCGCCCACCGGGTCGGTGACGGTCGAGACCGCGACGAGCTCCTCGAACCACTTGGCCGCGTGGGCGAACCGCTCGGGGCCCGACGTCCGGATCTCGGCGGCGGTGCCCCAGCCGACCAGGCCCTCGCCGTGGCGGACCCAGGAGAGCACCCGCCGGCGGGCGGGGAGCAGCGCGAGCAGGTCCTCGAGAGTCTCGGAGTCGGCGTCGAGCGCCACTGTCGTGGCTACCAGGGACCGCTGTTCCGACTCACTCACCCGACCAGGATATCGGCGTGGTGTCGCCGGAGACGAGTCGATGTGATGTATGCGCCGTCACGCCCCGTTTGCCACGCATCACCAGATGGGTTGTAGCGTGCGCAGGCGTGAGTACCAACAAAGAGCAGTCGTTCATCGCAGAGAACGGCATCACCCTCGGCATCATCGCCCTGGCCCTCTTCGTCGTGCTGGGCGTGGGCCTGCCGCGATGGGTTGGCGACTCCGAGTCCCACTCGGGTGTGAAGATCACCCTGCCGGCGACCCTGTCGGGTGGCCTGAAGTCTGCCGACGAGAAGTCCTCCTACGACCTCGACGCGATCAAGAAGCAGGGCGCGACCGAGGAGCAGCTGGACCAGTTCATCAAGCAGAACGCGATCGGCGCGAAGACCGAGGACCGCAACGTCTCCGACGCGCTCGGCTTCTCGATGGCCTCGCGCACCTACATCACCAAGGACATGAAGAAGTCCGTGCTGATCCGCGCCTTCGCCGGTGACGGCAGCGCCTACTACGGCGGTGGCGAGGTCTCGAAGGTCCGCGACAACATCTGCTACTCCAGCTCCGACCAGCAGACCGGTCAGACCCAAGCGACCTGCTCGCACGCCTCCAACGACCTGACCGTCCAGGCGACCGCGATGTCGAAGAAGGAAGCGGCGAAGTACGCCGACGAGATCTTCGAGAAGCTCGCCTGATCCTCGGTCCGACGGCGACCCGAGACCGAGCCTGATACAGACCTGAGACAGAATCAGCCTGTGACCCGAGCAGACCTGGACAAGCAGCCCGGCGAGGTGCGCCGGATGTTCGACGCCGTGGCCAAGCGCTATGACCTCACCAACGACGTGCTCTCGCTCGGCCAGGACCGGCGCTGGCGCCGCGAGGTCATCAAGGCCGTCGCCCCGAAGCCGGGCGAGCTCGTGCTCGACCTCGCCGCCGGCACCGGCACCTCGTCCCAGCCGTTCCTCGACGCCGGCGCCGAGGTGGTGCCGACCGACTTCTCGATCGGCATGCTCCAGGTCGGCAAGGAGGCCAAGCCTCACCTGCCGTTCACGGCCGGCGACGGCACCCGGCTGCCCTATCGCGACGGCACCTTCGACGCGGTGACGATCTCGTTCGGCCTGCGCAACATCGTCGACCCCGCGGCCGGCCTGCGCGAGCTGCGCCGGGTCACCCGCCCCGGCGGCCGGATCGTGGTCTGCGAGTTCTCGCACCCGACCTGGAAGCCGTTCCGGACGGTCTACGTCGAATACCTGATGAGGGCGCTGCCGCCGGTCGCTCGGGCGGTATCCTCCTCCCCGGACGCGTACGTCTATCTCGCTGAGTCCATCCGGGCATGGCCTGACCAGGCAGGTCTCGCCGACATGCTCACCTCGGCGGGTTGGCGATCGCCGACCTGGACGAATCTCTCGGGTGGAATCGTCGCACTTCATCACGCAACCGCTTGATCTCTGCGAAAGTTCAACTATGACCACGACGTTGCCATGGGACGGCATCTTGATGCCTCGCGAGGCCTACGGCCCCGCAGCGGTCAAGGCCAGGGACTCGCTCACCGACGCGGCCGCGCAGGGTGACTGGCGCCGCGCGCTCTCGCAGGTGCGCAACGACTACACGGTCGGTGTCAACACCTGGAAGATCGGCGGCGAGTCGATGTTCACCCCGCTCCACCACGCCGCCTACCTCGGCGCGCCGCGCGAGACCGTGCAGGAGCTGCTCTCGCTGGGTGGGGTCCGGTCGCTCCCGACCGCCCACGGCGAGACGCCCTACCAGCTCGCGCAGCGACGCGGTCACGACCACCTGCTCGACATGCTCGACCCCTACTTCCGCCCGGGCACGCCCCTCGGCGACAACCTCGAGGGCGTCAACCTCCATGTGAACCAGACGCTCGCCGAGCTGACCGCGGAGTTCCGGGGCGACTATCAGCTGCGCACCTTCGACGTCCGGCTCATCTCCGAGGAGGGCGGCCCCGACGAGGCCTGGTTCACCGCGCCGGGCATGTACGGCGGCATCCGGATCGGGATGTTCTGGGGTCGCGCCCACCTGGAGTACAACTCGCGGCTCGGTGACTCCTACGCGGTCGTCGGTCCGGAGGGCTCGACCTACGTCAGCCGCACCAAGCGGGCCATGCCCGCCCTCCCCGGCCGCTGACCGAGCCTCGCATGCGAAGGTCGTCCCATGGACGACTCGCGTGACGACCTGATCGCCGGCCTCAACCCGCTCCCGCACGAGATCGGTGGGCGCCTGCGCGCCCAGCTGGAGTTCATCGCGGAGGCCGACAAGCTCAAGACGATCCTGCGCGCCTCCCCGCTCGCCGCGGCCGACCGCCGCGAGAACGACGCCGAGCACTCCTGGCACCTGGCGCTGATGGTGCTGCTGCTGGCCGAGTACGCCGACGAGCCGATCGACGTCGGCCACGCGATCAAGCTCGTGATCATCCACGACATGGTCGAGATCTACGCCGGCGACAGCCCGGTCTTCGACGCCGCCGCCGTCGTCGATCAGGTCGAGCGCGAGGAGGCCGCCGCCGACCGGCTGTTCACGATGCTGCCCTCGGACCAGGCCGATGAGATCCGGGCGCTGTGGGACGAGTTCGAGGCAGCCCAGACACCCGAGGCACGCTTCTGCAAGGCGATGGACCGGCTCGAGCCGATGTTGCTCAACTGGCTCAACCGCGGCGGCACCTGGGGCATGCCCGGTGCCACCGAGTCTCGGGTGCGTGCGCGCGAGGCCGGTGTGGTCGCCGCGTCCACGACCCTCGGCGCGGCCACCGACGCCATCGTGCGCGCCGGGCTGGCCGAGGGCTGGATCCGTCCCGACGCTGGCTGAGCGGTCGGTGGCGGACGTCCGGCATACGTCATGAGAGCGCTCGCACGCGCCTCATGACGTACCTCTGCCATCGTTTGCGCCCGGATGCGGACGCACTCTCCGGCGATGACCGGAACGCGCCACACGCCATTTCACCAACCCACTTGCAATCCGCCGCAGGAGTGGCAGGATGTGAGTTGGCCCACATTGTGATTACATTCACAAAGTCTCAAGAAGGGGTGGGCCGCTCAGGGTAGGAGGCGAGATGGAGCTCTACGTGCCGGTGCTCGCGTTGGCGGGACTGGCGACGCTCTTCGCGGTCGGTTCGGTGGTCATGAGCTCGGTCGTGGGACCGAGCCGCGCCAACCGGGCGAAGGCGGATCCCTACGAGTGTGGGATCGAGGCCACGCCACAGGCGCTGGGCGGTCGCTTCCCGGTGAAGTACTACATCACCGCGATGCTCTTCATCATCTTCGACATCGAGATCATCTTCCTCTACCCGTGGGCCGTCAGGTTCGACGCGATGGGGTGGTTCGGTCTCGCGGAGATGGGCCTCTTCCTGCTGACCGTGTTCGTGGCGTACGCCTACGTGTGGCGCCGCGGTGGATTGGACTGGGACTGACCGTGAACAAGCGAAGCGAGCGAACAATCCAGGGCAGCTCTCCCCGGGCCCCGCGGCTGCCCGCAGCGAAGCGAGGACAGTCGTGGGTATAGAAGAGAAGCTTCCGAGCGGGGTTCTGCTCACGACAGTCGAGGGCCTGGCGGGCTACTTCCGCAAGGCGAGCCTGTGGCCGGCGACGTTCGGACTGGCCTGCTGTGCCATCGAGATGATGACGTCGGGTGGGCCGAAGTACGACCTCGCGCGCTACGGCATGGAGGTCTTCCGGGCCTCCCCGCGCCAGGCCGACCTGATGATCGTGGCCGGTCGGGTGAGCCAGAAGATGGCGCCGGTCCTGCGCCAGATCTACGACCAGATGCCGGAGCCGAAGTGGGTGCTCGCGATGGGCGTCTGCGCCAGCAGCGGCGGCATGTTCAACAACTACGCGATCGTCCAGGGCGTCGACCACATCGTGCCCGTCGACATGTATCTCCCCGGCTGCCCGCCGCGTCCGGAGATGCTCATCGACGCGATCCTCAAGCTCCACGACAAGATCCAGGGCGGCTCGCTGGGCGTCAACGCCGAGCGCGAGGAGGTCGCCGAGGAGACCGCGGCGCTGCGCCAGCTGCCGCTGATCGACCAGACGGGACTGCTGCGTTGAGCGATAACGCTGATCCGACCGAGAAGCCGGGCGGTGGCATGTTCGGCGTGCAGGACACCGGCGACACCAGCGGCTACGGCGGTCTCACCCGCCAGCACGCGATGCCGAGCCGCACCAGCGACGTCGGCGTCCAGCCCTACGGCGGCTGGTTCAAGGAGATCGCCGACGCGCTCTCCTTCGCCGGAGCCGAGGCCGTCATCCACCGCGGTGAGCTGACCTTCCACGTACGCCGCGAGCAGCTGCTCGAGGTCCTGCAGGTGCTCCGCGACGAGCTGCGCTTCGAGCTCTGCTCCGGGGTCTCCGGGGTGCACTACCCGGCCGACCAGGGCAACGAGCTGCACGCGGTCTACCACCTGCTCTCGATGACCTTCAACCGCCGGGTGCGGATCGAGACCGCCGCGCCCGACGCCGACCCGCACGTGCCGAGCGGGGTGTCGGTCTATCCGACGCTCGACTGGCACGAGCGCGAGACCTACGACATGTTCGGGATCGTCTTCGACGGACACCCGGGGCTGACCCGGATCCTGATGCCCGACGACTGGCCCGGACACCCCCAGCGCAAGGACTACCCGCTCGGGGGGATCCCGGTGGAATACCACGGCGCCACGATCCCGCCGCCGGACACTCGCAGGAGCTACAAATGACGACCACCGAGGCCGACGAGGGCCGCACCTTCACCGTCACCGGCCAGGACTGGGACGAGCTGACCGACGCCCTCAAAGACGTCAAGGACGAGCGGATCGTCGTCAACATGGGGCCGCAGCACCCCTCGACCCACGGCGTGCTCCGGCTCATCCTCGAGCTCGAGGGCGAGACCGTCACCGAGGCCCGCGCCGGCATCGGCTACCTCCACACCGGCATCGAGAAGAACCTCGAGTTCCGCTCCTGGACCCAGGGCACGACCTTCGTCACCCGGATGGACTACCTCTCGCCGATCTTCAACGAGACGGCCTACGTCCTCGGCGTGGAGAAGCTGCTCGGCATCGGCGCCGAGGTGCCGGAGAAGGCCGACGTCATCCGGGTCCTGCTGATGGAGCTCAACCGGATCTCCTCCCACCTTGTGGCGATCGCGACCGGTGGCATGGAGCTGGGTGCGCTGACCGTGATGACGATCGGGTTCCGCGAGCGCGAGCTCTGCCTGGACCTGTTCGAGTTCATCACCGGCCTGCGCATGAACCACGCCTACATCCGCCCCGGCGGGGTCGCCCAGGACGTACCCGAGGGCACCGTCGAGCGGGTCACCGAGTTCATCGAGCTGATGAAGACCCGGCTGACCGAGTACGCCGCGCTGTGCAACGCCAACCCGATCTTCAAGGGCCGCCTCGAGCAGGTCGGCTACCTCGACCTCGAGGGCTGTCTCGCGCTCGGCCTGACCGGCCCGATCCTGCGCAGCACCGGCTACCCGTGGGACCTGCGCAAGACCCAGCCCTACTGCGGCTACGAGGACTACGACTTCGAGGTCATCACCTGGGACACCAGCGACTCCTACGGTCGCTTCCGGATCCGGCTGGCCGAAATGTGGGAGTCGCTGCGGATCATGGAGCAGGCGCTCAAGCGGCTCGAGGACCTCGACGGCGCGCCCGTCATGGTCGCCGACAAGAAGATCGCCTGGCCCTCGCAGCTCTCGGTCGGCCCTGACGGCCAGGGCAACTCCCTCGACCACATCCGCCACATCATGGGGGAGTCGATGGAGGCCCTGATCCACCACTTCAAGCTGGTGACCGAGGGCTTCCGGGTGCCGGCCGGCCAGGCGTACGCAGCGATCGAGTCGCCGCGCGGCGAGCTCGGCGCCCACGTGGTCAGCGACGGCGGCACCAAGCCCTTCCGGGTCCACTTCCGGGACCCGTCGTTCACCAACCTGCAAGCCACCAGCGTGATGTCCGAGGGCGGCATGGTGGCCGACGTGATCGTGGCGATCGCGTCCATCGACCCGGTGATGGGAGGCGTCGACCGATGAGCCTTGCTCCGGAGACCTACGACGAGCTGCGCGAGATCGCGGGCCGCTACCCGCAGGCCCGATCGGGCCTGCTGCCGATGCTCCATCTGGTGCAGTCGGTGGAGGGACGCGTCACGCCCGAGGGCATCGAGGCGTGCGCCTCGGTGCTGGGCCTGACCGCGGCCGAGGTGAGCGGCGTGGCGACCTTCTACACGATGTACAAGCGTCATCCCGTCGGCACCCACCACGTCGGTGTCTGCACCAACACGCTCTGCGCGGTGATGGGCGGTGACGAGATCTTCGCCTGCCTGCGCGAGAAGCTCGAGGTCGGCAACGACGAGACCACCGCCGACGGCAAGATCACCCTCGAGCACATCGAGTGCAACGCGGCCTGCGACTACGCGCCGGTGGTGATGGTCAACTGGGAGTTCTTCGACAACCAGACCCCCGAGTCGGCCTCCCAGCTCGTCGACGACCTGCGCGAGGGCCGCGAGGTCGTGGCCTCCCGCGGTGCCAAGATCACCAGCTGGCGCGAGGCCGAGCGGGTGCTCGCCGGCTTCGAGGACGGGCTGGTCGACGAGGGTTCCGCGGCCGGGCCGGCCTCGGTCGTCGGGCTCGAGCTCGCCCGTGAGCGCGGCTGGGCCGCGCCGGGCGACACCCGCGGCTCCGTCGAGGTGCCGCAGCAGATGCCGGAAGCCGTCGAGGAGGCGGACACCAGCCGCGCCGAGTCGGAGACGATCGCCGAGGAGGCCTCCGATGACTGACACCCTGACCCCGGTCCTGACCGCCAACTGGGCCGACGACCGGGCCTGGACGCTGTCGGCCTACGCCGAGCAGGGCGGCTACGACGCGCTCGACGTGGCGCTCGGGATGAGCCCCGAGGAGGTCCAGACCACGGTCAAGGACTCCGGCCTCCGCGGCCGCGGAGGCGCAGGCTTCCCGACAGGCGTGAAGTGGGGCTTCCTGCCGCCGCCCGACCCGGAGAACCCCAAGCCGCGCTACCTCGTCGTCAACGCCGACGAGTCCGAGCCCGGCACCTGCAAGGACATCCCGCTGATGATGGCCTCGCCCCACACCCTGGTCGAGGGCGTGATCATCTCCTCCTACGCCATCCGCGCGGAGCGTGCCTTCATCTACGTACGCGGCGAGGTGCTGCACGTGATCCGGCGGCTGCGCGCCGCCGTCCGTGAGGCCTACGAGGCCGGCCACCTCGGCACGGACATCCACGGCTCCGGCTACGACCTCGAGCTGGTCGTCCACGCCGGTGCCGGTGCCTACATCTGCGGCGAGGAGACCGCGCTGCTCGACTCGCTCGAGGGCCGCCGCGGCCAGCCCAGGCTGCGCCCGCCGTTCCCGGCCGTCGCCGGTCTCTACGCCAGCCCGACCGTGATCAACAACGCCGAGTCGATCGCCTCGGTGCCCGCGATCGTGAAGAACGGCGCCGACTGGTTCGCCGGCATGGGCACCGAGAAGTCGGCCGGTTTCGGCATCTTCTCGCTCTCCGGCCACGTCAAGAAGCCCGGCCAGTACGAGGCCCCGCTCGGCATCACGCTGCGCGAGCTGATCGATCTGGCCGGCGGCGTACGAGAGGGCCACGAGCTGAAGTTCTGGACCCCGGGTGGCTCCTCGACCCCGCTGTTCACCGACGAGCACCTCGACGTGCCCCTCGACTTCGAGGGGGTGCAGGCGGCCGGCTCGATGCTCGGCACCCGCGCGCTGCAGATCTTCGACGACTCGGTGTGCGTGGTGCGCGCGGTGCTGCGGTGGACGGAGTTCTACAAGCACGAGTCGTGCGGGAAGTGCACGCCGTGCCGCGAGGGCACGTGGTGGCTGGTGCAGGTGCTGGAGCGGCTGGAGAAGGGCGACGGCGAGCCCGGCGACCTCGACCTGCTGCTCGACCAGTGCGACAACATCCTCGGCCGCTCGTTCTGCGCGCTGGGTGACGGTGCGACCAGCCCGATCACGAGCTCGATCAAGTATTTCCGGGACGAATACCTGGCTCACCTCGAGCACGGTGGCTGTCCCTTCGACGCCAGGAAGTCGACCGCCTGGGCGGACCCGGTGGTCGAGCCTGTCGAGACCACCCCTGAGGAGGCAGTCGCTCATGACTGACGTGACGCTCAAGATCGACGGCGCCGACGTCACGGTCCCCGAGGGGACCCTCGTCATCCGGGCCGCCGAGCAGGCCGGGATCGAGATCCCGCGCTTCTGCGACCACCCGCTGCTCGAGCCGGTCGGCGCCTGCCGGCAGTGCCTGGTCGACATCCCCGACGCCGGCAACGGCCGCGGCTTCCCGAAGCCGCAGGCCTCGTGCACGATCCCGGTCGCCGAGGGCATGGTCGTCGAGACGCAGAACCGCACCGCGGTGAAGGCGCAGCAGGGGATCATGGAGTTCCTCCTGGTCAACCACCCGCTGGACTGCCCGGTCTGCGACAAGGGCGGCGAGTGCCCGCTGCAGAACCAGGCCATGTCCCACGGACAGGGCGAGACCCGGTTCGACGGCGTGAAGCGTACGTTCCCCAAGCCGATCAACCTTTCGCCCAACGTGCTGCTCGACCGAGAGCGGTGCATCGTCTGCCAGCGCTGCACCCGGTTCGCCGCCGAGATCCCGGGCGACCCCGGCATCGCGCTGATCCAGCGCGGCGCCCAGCAGCAGATCGGCATCGCCGAGGACAAGCCGTTCTCGTCCTACTTCTCCGGCAACGTCATCCAGATCTGCCCGGTCGGCGCGCTCACCTCCGACGACTACCGGTTCCGCGCGCGTCCCTTCGACCTGGTCTCGACCCCGAGCGTCGCCGAGCACGACGCCTGCGGCGCAGCGATCCGCGTCGACCACCGCCGCGGCAAGGTGATGCGCCGGCTGGCCGGCAACGACCCCGAGGTCAACGAGGAGTGGATCTCCGACAAGGACCGCTTCGGCTTCCGCTACGCGGTCCGCGACCGGCTCACCTCGCCGATGATCCGTGAGGACGGCGAGCTCCGTCCGGCGTCCTGGCTCGAGGCCGTCGCCGTCGCCGCCCAGGGGCTGGCCGCCGCCGGCTCGGTCGGCGTGCTGCCCGGTGGCCGGCTGACGCTGGAGGACGCGAAGGCCTACGCGACCTTCGCCCGTGAGACGCTGCGCACCCCGCACGTCGACTTCCGCTCGCGCCCCCTCTCCGCGGAGGAGACCGGCTTCCTGCGGTCCCGCGTCGCCGGCACCAGCGTCACCTACGCCGACCTCGACGCCGCCGACCACGTGGTCCTCGTCGGGCTCGAGCCGGAGGACGAGGCCGGCACCCTGTTCCTGCGCCTGCGCAAGGCCAACCGAGCCGGGTTGCGGATCACCGCCCTGAGTGCGTACGCGTCAGAGGGCTCGCGCAAGCTCGGCGCCGAGGTCGTGCTGACCGCTCCCGGTGCCGAGAAGGACGCGTTGTCGCAGGTCAGCGGGGTCACCGAGGCTTCGGTGATCCTCGTCGGCGAGCGGCTGGCGACCAGCCCCGGCGGCTACACCGCGGCAGCTGAGCTCGCCGATCGCAGCGGCGCCAAGCTCGCCTGGGTGCCGCGCCGCGCCGGTGACCGGGGCGCCGTCGAGGCGGACCTGCTGCCCGGTGAGGGCGGCCTCGACGCCGAGGCGATGGTCCGGCAGGGCGGGCTCGACGCGCTGCTCGTCGCCGGCGTCGACCCCGACGACACCGCCGATCCGGCCGCGTTCCTCGCGGCGCTCGACGAAGCCGGATTCGTGGTCAGCCTCGAGCAGCGGGTCACCGCCGTGACCGAGCGCGCCGACGTGGTGCTCCCCGTCGCCGCGGCCTCGGAGAAGGCGGGCACCTTCGTCACCTGGGAGGGGCGCCGCCGCCCGTTCCAGAAGGTCTTCGAGAAGCCCGCCACGTACTCCGACGCCGAGGTCCTGGCCCACATCACCGCCGAGATCGCTCTTCTGGAGACCGAGACTGCAGGAGTGGCGGACGAAACTGTCGAATCGTCGCCCACAACCACCTTCTCGGCCGCCACAACTGAGGATTCGGCGGGGCTTCACCTGGCGACCTGGCACCTGATGCTCGACAACGGCACCCTCCAGCGCGGCGACAAGGCGCTGGCGGCGACCGCCCGGGCGGCAGTCGTACGCCTCCCGGCAGCGCTCCACGCGGAGCTCGGTGACGTCGTGACGATCACCGGAGACCGGGGGAGCTGGACGCTTCCGGCGCTGCCGGCCGAGATGGCCGAGGGCACCGTGTGGGTGCCGACCAACAGCTTCGGGCGCGGTGTCTGGGCGGATCTCGCCTCCCCGGGCTCGACGGTCACCGTCGAGGGAGCAGTGCAGTGAACGGGCTGGAGCAGTTCGGCCAGGACCCCTGGTGGATCATCGCGATCAAGGTCCTGCTGGTCTTCGTGGTCTGCGTCGTGCTGACGCTGTTCAACATCTGGTGGGAGCGCAAGGTCGTGGCCCGGATGCAGCACCGCATCGGGCCCAACCGGCACGGTCCGTTCGGACTGCTGCAGAGCCTCGCCGACGGCGTGAAGCTGGCGCTCAAGGAAGATCTGACCCCGCAGAAGGCCGACAAGATCGTCTTCGTCACCGCGCCGATCCTGGCCTGTGTGCCGGCGTTCGTGACGTTCTCGGTAATCCCGTTCGGGCCGGAGGTCGACTTCTTCGGCGAGCGCACCCCGCTGCAGCTGACCGACATGCCGGTCGCGGTGCTGTTCGTGATGGCGATCGCCAGCATCGGCATCTACGGCATCGTGCTCGGTGGCTGGGCGTCCGGCTCGACCTACTCGCTGCTCGGCGGCCTGCGCAGCAGCGCGCAGATGATCTCCTACGAGGTCTCGATGGGGCTGGCGCTGGTGACCGTCTTCCTGATGGCGGGGAGCCTGTCCACGAGCGAGATCGTCGCGGCTCAGCACGACTGGTGGTTCGGCGCCCTGCTGCTGCCGTCGTTCCTGATCTACTGCATCGCGATGGTCGGCGAGACCAACCGCGCGCCGTTCGACCTGCCGGAAGCCGAGGGCGAGCTGGTCGGTGGTTTCCACACCGAGTACTCCAGCCTGAAGTTCGCCCTCTTCTTCCTGGCCGAATACATCAACATGGCCACCGTCAGCGCGCTCGCCACGACGCTGTTCCTGGGCGGCTGGCGGGCCCCGCTCGGCATCGGCACCCTGTGGGCCGGCGCCAACGAGGGCTACTGGCCGGTGCTGTGGTTCTTCCTGAAGATGTTCTTCTTCATCTGGATCTTCATCTGGCTGCGCGGCACGCTGCCGCGGCTGCGCTACGACCAGTTCATGGCGCTCGGCTGGAAGATCCTGCTGCCCGCCAGCCTGGCCTGGATCGTCGTGGTCGCGATCATCAAGATGGCTGCCATCCAGGGCGACTTCAGCCCGAGCTGGATCCTCTTCGGCTTCGGCCTGGTCGTCACCGCGGTGGTCGTGCTCGGCTTCCTCAACCGGATGCCGGAGAAGGCCCCCCAGGTCACCAAGCCGACCGGCGGCTACCCGACCCCGGCGCTGCCGCAGGGCGGCGCCGTGCGAGGTGCCGCTCAGCCGTTGGTGTTCGGACCCGACGCCGTGCAGCCGGGCAGCAGCGGCGTACGCATCATCTCCTCGCCCGAGGACGAGCTGTCCGAGGACGCACTGCCTGAGGAGGCAAAGTGAGCAAGGACGACCGCACGTTCAAGGAGCGTTTCTGGGACCCGGTGAGCGGGTTCGCGGTGACGTTCGGGACGCAGTTCAAGAAGCCGGTCACCGAGCAGTACCCGCAGCAGAAGGAACCGACCGAGGAGCGCTTCCACGGTCGCCACCAGCTCAACCGTCACGCCGACGGCCTGGAGAAGTGCGTCGGGTGCGAGCTGTGCGCGTGGGCCTGTCCCGCCGACGCCATCTACGTGGAGGGCGCCTCCAACACCGAGGAGGAGCGCTACTCGCCCGGTGAGCGCTACGGCCGCGTCTACCAGATCAACTATCTGCGCTGCATCCTGTGCGGCCTGTGCATCGAGGCCTGCCCGACGCGCGCGCTGACGATGACCAACGAGTACGAGCTCGCCGACACCTCCCGCGAGAGCCTGATCTACGAGAAGCAGGACCTGCTCGCGCCGCTCGAGGAGGGGATGGAGGCTCCTCCGCACCCGATGTTCCTCGGCAACGACGAGTCCTCCTACTACGCGCCCGAGCCCAAGGAGCGCGCCCGATGAGCTTCGTCATCCTCGCGACGATCATGGTGATCGCCGCGCTGGGGCTGCTGTTCGCGCGCAAGCCCGTGCACGCCGCGCTGTCGCTGGCGGTGGTCATGGTCTGTCTCGCGATGGTCTACGCGACGCTGGAGGCACCGTTCCTGTTCGCGGTGCAGATCGTCGTCTACACCGGCGCGATCCTGATGCTGTTCCTGTTCGTGATCATGCTGGTCGGCGTCGACACCTCCGACACGCTGAAGGAGACGATCGCCGGGCAGAAGGTGCTCGCGGGCGTCCTCGGCGTCGGGCTCGGTGCGATCCTGATCGCGGGCGTCGGCCAGGCGAGCATCGCCACGATGCGCGGGCTGTCCAGCGCCAACGAGGGCGGCAACGTACAACGTCTGGCCGACCTGCTGTTCTCCCGCTACGTGATCGCCTTCGAGGCGACCAGCGCCCTGCTGATCACCGCGGCGATCGGCGCGATGGTGCTCGCCCACCGCGAGCGGATCGACCCGAAGCAGACCCAGACCGGTCTGGCGCAGAAGCGGGTCGCCGACTACGCGGCGAGCGGCAAGCACCTCGGCCCGCTGCCCCCACCGGGCACCTTCGCCAGACACAACAGCAACGACACCCCGGCCCTGCTGCCGGACGGCTCGCAGAGCAAGAAGTCGGTCCCCGCGATCCTCGCCGGCGGAGTCTCGAACGGCTCGAACGACGTAGAAGGAGACGACGCATGACCGACAGCACCACGGCGTACGTCATCCTGTCCGCCATCCTCTTCACGATCGGCACCATCGGCGTGCTGACCAGGCGCAACGCGATCGTCGTCTTCATGTGCGTCGAGCTGATGCTCAACGCGGCCAACCTGGCCCTGGTGGCGTTCAGCCGGATGCACGGCAACCTCGACGGTCAGGTGACCGCGTTCTTCGTGATGGTCGTCGCGGCCGCTGAGGTGGTCGTCGGGCTGGCGATCATCATGACCATCTTCCGCACCAGAAACACGGCTTCGGTCGACGAGCCAAGGATGCTCAAGTGGTAACTGCTGCACTCGTCAACCCCATCGAGGCGGACGGGGTCTTCTCGCTGCTCTGGCTGGTCATCGCGCTGCCGCTGGCCGGTGCCGCCCTGATCCTGGTCGGGCGCCCGCTGGCGCCGGCGCTGTTCGACCGGATCGGCCACTGGCTCGCGGTCGCGCTCGCGGGCGCGTCCTTCGTGCTCTCGCTGGTCCTCTTCTTCGCCGCCCTCGGGCGTGACGAGGAGAGCAGGCAGGTCGTCCAGCACCTCTACACCTGGTTCGACACGGCCAGTTCTCGAGGTGACGGTCTGTCGGTGGGCTTCGACCTGCTCTACGACCAGCTCTCCAGCCTGTTCCTGCTGCTCATCACCGGCGTCGGCACGCTGATCCACGTCTACTCGGTCGGCTACATGGCCCACGACGAGCGCCGCACCCGGTTCTTCGGCTATCTCAACCTGTTCCTCGCCGCGATGCTGATGCTGGTGCTGGCGGAGAACTACGTCGGCCTGTTCCTCGGCTGGGAGGGCGTCGGTCTGGCGTCCTACCTGCTGATCGGCTTCTGGCAGTACAAGCCGTCCGCGGCCGCCGCCGCCAAGAAGGCGTTCGTGATGAACCGGGTCGGCGACATGGGGCTCTCGCTGGCGATCGCGCTGAGCTTCGTCACCTTCGGGTCGACGTCGTTCTCCTCGATCGACGTCAGCGATACCACGACGACCACGCTCAACTGGCTCGGCATCCTGCTGCTGGTCGGTGCCTGCGGCAAGTCCGCGCAGGTCCCGCTGCAGGGCTGGCTGCTCGACGCGATGGAGGGCCCGACGCCCGTCTCGGCGCTGATCCACGCGGCGACGATGGTCACCGCCGGTGTCTACCTCATCGTCCGCTCGTCGGCGATCTTCGACGCCGCCGACGCGGCCTCGACGGCCGTGGTGGTCGTCGCCCTGGTCACCATCATCTGGGGTGCCGCGGTGAGCTGCGTGAAGGACGACATCAAGAAGGTCCTGGCCGGCTCGACGATGAGCCAGATCGGCTACATGATGCTGGCCGCCGGCCTGGGCGGACCGGGCTATGTGTTCGCGATCTTCCACCTGCTGACCCACGGCTTCTTCAAGGCCAACATGTTCCTCGGCGCCGGCTCGCTGATGCACGGCATGAACGACGACGTGAACCTCAAGCACTACGGCGCCCTGAGCCGAGCGCTCCCGGTCACGTTCCTCACCTTCGCGATGGGCTACCTGGCGATCATCGGGTTCCCCGGCTTCGCCGGCTTCTGGTCCAAGGACAAGATCCTCGAGGTGGCCTTCGCGGAGAGTTGGCTGGTCGGTCTCATCGCCCTGCTGGCCGCCGGTGTGACCGCCTTCTACATGACCCGTCTGATGATGCTGGCCTTCTTCGGCCGCAAGCGGTGGCTCGAGGGCGTACACCCGCACGAGTCGCCGAAGATCATGACCGGCCCGCTCGTCGTCCTCGCGGCGCTGTCGGTCCTCGGTGGTGTCCTCGCGCTCGGCGGCTGGATCGAGCACTGGCTCGAGCCGGTGGTCGCCATCGGTCACGGCGAGCACCACGGCCCGCTCCCGGTCTGGGCGACCTCCGTCCTCGCGGTGCTGGTCGTCGCGATCGGCGTCGCGGCCGCCGCGTTTGCCTTCGGCCGCCGCCCGGTCACGACCGAGCCGACGCCCTACCTGCACGTCCCGCACGTCGAGGACGTCGTGGTGCCGCCCGGGATGGCGCTCACCCGCGGCACCCTCGCGACCGACAAGTACGCGGTCGACGGCCTGATGAGCGGTGGCCCGATCGCCCTCGCGGCGATCGCCGGTGAGCTCCGCAAGGCGCAGACCGGCTACGTACGTTCCTATGCCCTCTCCGTCCTCGGTGGCACGGTCCTCGTCGCCCTGGCCCTGATCGTGGTGAGCTGACTTGTTGACACTCCTCTTCCTCATCCCGTTCGCGGGCGCGCTGATCACCGCGGTGATGCCCGCGCGGCCCAAGCTGTGGGCCTTCGGGTTCGCGATCGCGACCCTGGTCGCGGGCCTGGTGACGATGTTCACCGCCCCCGACACCAACCTCATCTGGATGGAGCCCCTCGGGGTCCACTGGGCGCTGGAGATGGACGGCTTCGGCAAGCTGATGGTGATGCTCACCGTCGTCCTGGTGCCGCTGGTGATGGTCGCCGCGGTCAAGGACCACGACAAGCGGTGGTACGCCTGGGCGCTGGCCCTGGAGGCCTTCGCGCTGCTCACCTTCCTGGCCGCCGACCTGTTCGTCTTCTACATCGCCTTCGAGGCGACGCTGATCCCGGCGTACTTCATGATCGGCCAGCACGGCGGGCCCAACCGGGCGAAGGCGGCGCTGAAGTTCCTGATGTTCCAGCTCGGCGGCGGCCTGGTGCTGCTCGGTGCGCTGATCGGGTTCTTCGTGGTCTCCTCGGAGGCCGGCAGCCCGTCCTACCTGATCAGTGACCTCGCCCAGCTCGACATCGGCACCACCGCGCAGCGCTGGATCTTCGTGGCGATGTTCATCGCGTTCGCGGTCAAGGCGCCGCTGTTCCCGGTGCACACCTGGCTGGCCGACACGACCGAGCAGGCGACGACGCCGACCTCGGTGCTGCTGGTGTGCGTCCTCGACAAGATCGGCACCTTCGGGATGATCCGGCTCTGCCTCGGGCTGGTGCCGGAGGCCTCCGCGTGGGCGACGCCGGTCGTGATCGTGCTGGCGCTGATCTCGATCGTCTACGGCGCGGTCCTCGCGATCGGCCAGGACGACCTGCTCCGCCTGATCGGTCTGACCTCGCTCTCCCACTTCGGCCTGATCACGCTCGGCATCTTCGCGGCCACCCGCGAGGGCCTGGTCGGCTCGATCCTCTACATGGTCAACCACGGTGTCGCGACCGCGGCGATGTTCCTGCTCGCCGGGTTCCTGATCACCCGCAAGGGCACCGCCTCGATCTCCTCGATGCGCGGCCTGGAGAAGGCGACACCGGTCCTGGCCGGCACGTTCCTCGTCGCCGGGCTGGCCACCGCCGGCCTGCCGGGGCTCTCCCAGTTCGTCTCCGAGATCATGGTGCTGATCAGCGCCTTCGACTACCACTGGCTGGTCGGTGTCATCGCGGTGACCGCGATCGTGCTGGCCGCGATCTACGTGCTGTGGGCCTACCAGCGCATCTTCACCGGCCCCACGGAGCAACCCCGGCCGGTCACCGACCTCAACCGGCGTGAGCTCGGCGTGGTCGTCCCGCTGCTGGCCGCGCTCCTCTTCTTCGGCTTCGTCCCCGGCCCGCTGATCTCGGCGGCCCAACCGGTCGTGGCCCCTCTAGTCGACGTCATCCAGGCAGGTGAGTGAGGCGATGTTCGAGTCTCCCGGAATTTCGTACGCCACCCTCTGGCCCGTCCTGCTGGTGCTGGGTGTGGCCTGCGCCGGTGTGATGGTCGAGGCGTTCGCGCCGCGCGCCGCACGGTTCAACGCGCAGGTGGGGCTGGCCGTGGTCGGTCTGGCCGCCGCGCTGGCCGGCACGGTCGCCATCGGTTCGGGGGCCAGCCTGGGCGCCTCGACCGGTGAGGGTGCGCTCATCGTCGACGGTCCCGGCGTCTTCTCCCAGGGTCTGGTGCTGCTGGTCTCGCTCGGTGGCGTGGCGCTCTTCGCCGAGCGCCGACTCGACAACGGCGTCAGCGTCTTCGCAGGTCAGGCAGCCGCTCTGCCCGGCACACCCGCCGAGCGCACCGCCTCCCAGCGCGGGCTCGAGCACACCGAGGTCTACCCGCTGATGATGTTCGCGGTCGGCGGGATGATGCTCTTCTGCATCTCCGGCGACCTGCTGATGCTCTTCGTCGCCCTCGAGGTGCTCTCGCTGCCGCTCTACCTGCTGACCGGCCTCGCCCGCCGCCGGCGGCTGCTCTCCCAGGAGGCGGCGCTGAAGTACTTCCTGCTCGGCGCCTTCTCCTCCGGCTTCTTCCTCTACGGCCTCGCGCTGGTCTACGGTTTCGCCGGCTCGATGTCGCTGGCCGAGATCGGCGCAGTGGCGGAGGAGGGCTCCAGCCCGCTGCTGCTGCTCGGCATCGGCCTGATGGCGGTCGGTCTGCTCTTCAAGACCGGTGCGGTCCCGTTCCACTCCTGGACCCCCGACGTCTACCAGGGCGCCCCGACGCCGGTCACCGCCTGGATGAGCGCGGCCACCAAGATCGCCGCGTTCGCCGCGATGCTCCGGCTCTTCTACGTCGCCTTCGGTGCCGAGGGCGACATCTGGCGACCGGCCATCGGCGTCGTGGCGGTGCTGACGATGCTGCTCGGCGCCTCGTTCGCGATCGTCCAGTCCGACGTGAAGCGCATGCTCGGCTACTCCGCGGTCGCCCACACCGGCTTCCTGCTCACCGGCCTCCTCGGCGTGCAGGACGACGCCTTCGGCTCCACCCAGGCGGTGCTCTTCTACCTGACCGCCTACGGCTTCGCCACGCTCGGCGCCTTCGCGATCGTCTCCCTGGTCCGTGGCCCCAACGGCGAGGTCGGCTCGCTCGACCGCTGGGCCGGGCTGGGACGTACCAACCCGTGGGTCGCGGCGACCTTCGCCGTCTTCCTGCTCTCGATGGCCGGGCTGCCGCTGACCGCCGGCTTCATCGGCAAGTGGGGCGTCTTCGCGGCCGCGCTCGGCGCCGGACAGTGGCCGGTCGTCGGGATCGCGATCGTCTCCAGCATCATCGCCGTCTTCTTCTACGTACGCGTGATCATGCTGATGTTCTTCAACGACGCGCGCGAGGACGCGGCCACGGTCGCGACGCCTTCCTACGCCACCTCCGGCGTGATCGCACTGAGCGCTGTCGCCACCGTCGCGTTGGGTGTAATTCCGGGCCCTGTGCTCAGCCTGTTGGTGGATGCGGGAGGATTCATCGGGTGAGCACCAGCGCACCCACCGACCGAGTCCCCGACCTCGCCCTCCCGATCACCGATCCCGAGCTCGAGCAGCGGCTGCGTGCTCGGATGGCGGTCGTGGAGGAGAAGCTCGCCGGCTACACGCGGAGCCGGTCGCCCTTCGTCACCGAAGCGGCGACCCATCTGCTGGAGGCCGGCGGCAAGCGGTTCCGGCCGTTGCTGGTGCTGCTCGCCGCCGAGTGCGGCCCGGAGGCGCTCTCCGACGAGGTCGTCACCGCGGCCTGCGTCGTCGAGCTGACCCACCTGGCCTCGCTCTACCACGACGACGTCATGGACGAGGCGCTCGTACGCCGCGGTGAGGACTCGGCCAACGCCCGCTTCGACAACCACGTGGCGATCCTCACCGGCGACTTCCTCTTCGCCCGCTCCTCCGAGCTGACCGCCCAGCTGGGCCCGGAGGCCGTACGCATCCAGGCAGCCACCTTCGCCAAGCTCGTCGAGGGGCAGATCCTCGAGGGCGTCGAGCCGGCCGAGGGTGTCGACCCGGTCGATCACCACCTCGAGGTGCTGGCCGGCAAGACCGGTGTCCTGATCGCCACCTCGGCGCTCTACGGCGCGCTCTTCTCCGGTGCCGACAAGGAGATCCAGGACGCCCTGCTCGCCTACGGCGACATCGTCGGCGTCGCCTTCCAGCTCTCCGACGACATCCTCGACATCGCCTCCGACTCCGAGGAGTCCGGCAAGACCCCCGGCACCGACCTGCGAGAAGGCGTCCCCACGCTGCCGGTCCTGCTGGCCCGCCGCTCCACCGCCGCCGGCGACGCCCGCCTCCTCGAGCTGCTCGACAGCGACCTCACCGACGACGACGCGCTCGCCGAGGCCGTCGCCCTGCTCCGCGCCCACCCGGCGCTCGCCGAGGCGCGGTCCTACGTCCAGGAGCGCGCCGAGGAGGCCAAGGCCGCCCTCGCCCCGCTGCCCGAGGGCCCCGTCCGCACCGCCCTCGAGGCCTTCGCCGACATCGTCGCCGTCCGCTCCTCCTGACGATCCTCCCCGCTGGTCTCCACCCGCCTCCGCCTAGCGGCTCCGGCGGCTCGACCAGCGGGACAGACGGTCCGACCGGCACGACGATTTCACGTGGTGACCCTGGGTAAAGACCGGATACCGGGAGCGGTAGCGTGAGGCTGTGAGCGAGCAGAAGCGTGGTGTGTTCTTCGGAGCTGCTGCTTACATCATGTGGGGCGCGTTCCCGCTCTACTTCCCGCTGCTGGAGCCCGCCGGCGCCTGGGAGATCCTGGGCCACCGGATCCTGTGGTCGCTCGTCGTCGCCGGCGCGCTCGTGGTCATCGTGGGGCGCCGCGCCCAGGTGGCGGCGATCCTGCGCGACCGGCGCAAGCTGCTCCTGCTGGCCGCCGCAGCCGCGGTGATCTCGATCAACTGGGTGACCTACATCTGGGGCGTCAACAACGGCCGGATCGTGGAGACCAGCCTCGGCTACTTCACCAACCCGCTGGTGACGATGCTGATGGGCGTACTCATCCTGCGCGAGAAGATGCGCAAGCTGCAGTGGGTCGCGCTCGGGATCGCGTTCGTGGCGGTCGTCGTGCTCACCCTCGACTACGGCCGGCTGCCGTGGGTCGCGCTTCTGCTGGCCTTCTCGTTCGGCACCTACGGGCTGCTGAAGAAGAGCGCCGGGGTCGGCCCGTTCGAGTCACTGGCCGTCGAGACCGCCGTGACGGCGCCGTTCGCGCTCGCCCTGATCGTCGCTCTCCAGGTCGCCGGCCACGGCACGTTGGTCGGCAACGGCGCCCTCCACGTACTCCTGATGATCAGCCTCGGCGTCGCCACCGTCGTACCCCTGGCCTGCTTCGGTGCCGCCGCCATCCGGGTGCCGATGGTGACCATCGGGCTGCTCCAGTATCTCGCGCCCATCCTGCAGTTCGCCGTCGGCGTCTTCATCGCCCACGAGGCGATGCCTCCCGGCCGCTGGGCCGGCTTCGCGATCGTCTGGGTCGCCCTCGTCATCTTCAGCGCCGAGGCCGTCCACCACCGCCGCAAGGTCCTGCGCGAGCTCGTCGCCCCTGCGGCGACACCCACTGCCTGACCCCAGCCGAGCCGTCACGTACGTCGGCCGAGCCGTCACGTACGTCGCCCGAGCCGTCACGTACGTCGCCCGAGCCGTCACCCGGCTGCCATCTCGGCCGACGCAGCTGACGCCTCGACCGATTTCACCGTCCACGAAGCGGACCGATGGTGTGTTTTCACATTCACTCGACTAACTCGAGTATTGTCCTCGACATTCGAGATTCGATGGACCTTGGCTCGGCAGGGCAGATCACGGCAGAAGTGAGGAACAGATGAGGAAGTTCAAGGCCGCGGCAGCGCTCGCCGCTGCCGGGATGCTGGCGCTGACCGCGTGCGGTGGTTCCGGATCCGGCGACGCGGAGTCGATCTCCATCGTGGGCTTCGCCGTCCCCGAGACGGCCAACAAGGCGATCGCCAAGGAGTTCACCAAGACCCCCGAGGGCGAGGGTGTCACCTTCCAGACCTCCTACGGCGCCTCGGGCGACCAGAGCCGTGCGGTCGAGTCGGGGCTGAAGGCCGACTACGTGCACCTCTCGGTCGGCACCGACGTACAGCGCCTGGAGAAGGCCGGCCTGGTCGACGCCTCCTGGGACGACAGTGACAACAAGGGCATCGTGTCCAGCTCGATCGTCGTGCTCGGTGTCCGGGAGGGCAACCCGAAGAACATCCAGAGCTGGGAGGACCTGATCAAGCCGGGCGTGGGCGTGGTCACCGCCAACCCGGCCTCCTCCGGCGCCGCCCGCTGGAACGCGCTCGCCGCCTGGGGCTCCGTTGTGAAGAACGGTGGCACCGAGGACGAGGGCAAGGCGTACCTCGACAAGCTCTTCAAGAACGTGGTCACCCTGACCAACTCCGGTCGCGACGCCACCACCGCGTTCCTGGGCGGCACCGGTGACGTACTGCTCGCCTACGAGAACGAGGCCATCCTCGCGGCTCAGCAGGGCGAGGGCTTCGACTACATCGTCCCGGAGTCCACGGTGCTGATCGAGAACCCCGGCGCGATCCTGAAGGACGCCTCCAAGCCGTCGCAGGACTGGCTCGACTTCGTGCTCGACCCGAAGGGTGGCCAGAAGCAGTTCGCGCTGACCGGCTTCCGCCCCGTCAACACCGCCGAGCCCGGCGTCGTCGACTGGGACGCGATCGGTCAGAAGCCCGAGGACATCAAGGGTGCCAAGGACCCGGCCGACCCGTTCCCCGAGCCGAAGAAGCTGCTCACGCTGGAGAACGACTTCGGCGGCCGCGACTGGTCGGGCGTCAAGGAGAAGCTCTTCGGCACCGGCGAGGACGGTGAGCCGGTCGGCATCGTGACCGACTCCATCGCCAAGTCCGGCAAGGCATCGCAGTAGTCCGGTCATGACCACCACCATCCCTACGGTCGGTCCGGCTGGACCTGCTCGATCACCACGCAGCCGGCCCGCCAACACTCTGACACGAACCAGCGGCATCGGCCTCGGCGTCACGATGCTCTGGTTCAGCCTGCTCGTCCTCATCCCGCTGGTCGCGGTGATCATCACCGCGTCCAGCGGGGGCTGGTCCGCCTTCGCCAACCAGCTCCAGAACGAGCAGACCGCCGCGGCGATCTGGCTGACCATCCGCGCCGCCCTCGTCGTCACCCTGATCAACGTCGTCATCGGCACCGTCATCGCTTGGGTGTTGGTGCGCGACAAGTTCTGGGGCAAGGGGCTGCTCGAGGTGATCATCGACATCCCGTTCGCCCTGCCGACGATCGTCGCCGGCCTGGTGCTGCTCTCGCTCTACGGCGCCGAGTCACCGCTCGGCCTGCACTGGGCGAACACCTCGAGATCGGTCTACCTCGCCCTCGCTTTCGTGACGCTGCCCTTCGTCGTACGCATGGTGCAGCCGGTCCTCGAGGAGCTGGACGCCGACGTGGAGGAGGCCGCGGCCTCGCTGGGCGCCTCCCGGTTCACCACGTTCCGGCGGATCATCCTGCCCTCGCTGACCCCGGCGATCGCGGCCGGCGCGGCGCTCTCCTTCGCGCGCGGGATGGGGGAGTACGGCTCCCTGGTCCTGCTCTCCGGCAACCTGCCGTTCGAGTCCGAGGTCGCCTCGGTGCGGATCCTGTCCGCGATCGAGAACGACAACCCGGAGGGCGCGGCGGCGATCGCGGCGATGCTGCTGATGGTCTCGCTGCTCGTCATCGTCGTCCTCGACCTGCTCCAGAGGAGGATGGTCCGCCGTGGCTGAGACCCGACGCTCTCCCCGCACCCCGCTGACGTACGTCCTTCGCATCATCGTCATCGCCTACCTCGGTCTCCTGGTGGCCTGGCCGGTCTTCCTGGTCGGCTGGAACGCCTTCCACGTGCCCGATGTCGGGTTCACGACTCAGGCGTTCGGCGAGATCTTCAGCGACCCGCAGATGATGCACGCGATCCAGCTGACCTGCATCGCAGCGGTGGTCGCGACGCTGATCAACCTGGTCTTCGGAGTCTCGATCTCGATGCTGCTGGTGCGCACCGAGTTCCCCGGCAAGCGCATCCTCAGTGCGATGATCGACCTGCCGCTCTCGGTCTCGCCGATCGTCGTCGGCCTGGCGCTCGTGCTGGTCTACGGCGGCCGCGAGGGCTGGCTCGGTCCGGCGCTCGAGTCGGTCGGGATCCAGGTCATCTTCGCGACTCCCGGGATCATCCTGGCGACCGCGTTCGTGTCGCTGCCGCTGGTCATCCGCGAGGTCATCCCGGTGCTCGAGGAGATCGGCACCGAGCAGGAGCAGGCCGCCGCATCACTCGGCGCCAGCACCTGGCAGACCTTCTGGCGGATCACGCTGCCGGGCATCAAGTGGGCCGTCATCTACGGCGTCGTCCTCACCCTGGCCCGGTCGCTGGGCGAGTTCGGCGCGGTCAAGGTCGTCTCGGGCAACGTGCTCGGCCAGACCCGCACGGCGACGCTCGCGGTCGAGGAGAAGTACCTCAACTTCGACCAGCAGGGCGCGTACGCCGTCGCCTTCCTCCTCGCCAGCGTCTCGGTCATCTGCATCCTCGTCGTCTTCGTGCTGCGCGCCCGCGGTGCGCGCGTGCGGTGAAAGGGCACATCCCATGAGCATCGAAGTAAGTGGTGTCAACAAGCGGTACGGCGACTTCGTCGCGCTGGAGGACATCAACCTGACCATCCCCACCGGGCAGCTGACTGCCCTGCTCGGTCCCTCCGGCGGCGGCAAGACCACGCTGCTGCGCGTCATCGCCGGCCTCGAGACCCCCGACACCGGCACCATCAGCATCGAGGGCGTCGAGGCGACCGCGTTGCCGGTGCAGAAGCGCAACGTCGGCTTCGTCTTCCAGCACTACGCGGCGTTCAAGCACCTCACGGTCGCCAAGAACGTCGCCTTCGGCCTGGAGATCCGCAAGAAGCCGCGTGCCGAGATCGCCGCGAAGGTGGAGGAGCTGCTCGAGCTCGTGCACCTCTCCCAGTTCGCCGACCGACTGCCCTCACAGCTCTCCGGCGGCCAGCGGCAGCGGATGGCGCTCGCGCGGGCGCTGGCGATCGAACCGTCGGTGCTGCTGCTCGACGAGCCGTTCGGCGCGCTCGACGCGAAGGTGCGCAAGGAGCTGCGCGACTGGCTGCGACGCCTCCACGACGAGGTGCACGTGACCACCGTCTTCGTGACCCACGACCAGGAGGAGGCCCTCGAGGTCGCCGACGAGATCGTGGTCGTCAACCAGGGTGGCATCGAGCAGATCGGCACCCCCGAGCAGCTCTACGACGAGCCGGCCAACGACTTCGTGATGTCGTTCCTGGGCGACGTGACGACTCTGGGCGGCTCACTGATCCGGCCCCACGACGTCGAGGTCACCACCTCCCCGCTCTCCGAGCACTCCCTCGAGGGCACCGTCTCCCGCGTCCTGCGGATCGGTTTCGAGGTGCGCCTCACGGTCCTCACCGACGACGGCGAGGTCGTGACCGCCGAGCTGACGCGTACGCATGCTCGGGCTCTCCAGCTCGAGGAGGGCGCCAACGTTTTCGTCACGCCGTCGCCTGGGGCTTACATGATGCCGGCGCCTTCGCTGGCGGGGTAGGGGGGTGTGGGATACCCGGTCGACCGGGTATCCCTGGACTGGACGGGCACTGAAACACCCGTCCAGTCCATGAAGTGCCCGTCCAGTACGCGGCCGGGTCTCACTCCGTGGACACTCAGTGAGGCAGCCAGGCCTCGTCGCGCGCGGTGCGGGTGGTGACCTCGTCGGGCAGCTCGCGGGAGGCGAGGGCGGCGATGGAGACCTTCTCGAAGACCTCGCGCAGCGAGTCGCGCGCGGCGATCCAGACGTGCTGGAGGACGTCGGCGCGCTCGTTGTAGGTGACGCCCTCGGGACGCAGCCCGTAGACGGAGACGAGCGGGCCGTCGACGGCACGGATCACGTCGGCGACGGACACGTCGGTCGCCTTGCGCGCCAGTCGCCAACCGCCCGACTGCCCGCGCTGCGAGATGACGACACCGGCCTTGCGGAGGTCGGCGAGGATCGCCTGCAGGAACCCGTGGGGGATCTCCTGGGCGCGGCCGAGCTCCTCGGCACTGACAGCTTTTCCGTCCTCGCGCGCGGCCATCTCGATGAGGGCGCGGAGGGCGTAGTCGGACTTGGCAGATACTCGCACGGCGCCATTCTTGCAGATGAATGCAGAATTTCGCTCAATCTAGTGGTCAAGTCCACTTTCATCGCCGAGCGCGCCGCGCGGGTGTCGACGGGCCACGGTCAGCGGTAGTTGATGAAGCGCTCCCCGCTTGATTGCTATTGACGGACGTTGACTGGAAACAACGTCTGACCTGCGGTGACATGCTGGCAGTTTATTGACGTCGATTGACGTCGTGCGGACTGCCTGCGGACCGGCCCACCCCCGGGCTGACATCACCCAATAGGTCGGCTCCCGGCAGGCGTTGCACCGCTCGCCGAGAGCCTCGGAACCGTCCCTCAGGAGGACAGAACCGTGAACGCATCATCCCAGAGCAACACCACCACGACGACCCCCGAGGTCGCCCCTGCCCGGCCGGAGGCCGGCGACAACACCCCCAGCACCAGCGCGCCGAAGGCCTGCCCCGCTTGCGGGAGCGCCGAGGCCTGGCACGGTGTCATCACCGAGCCCGGCGAGGGCGATCGGCACGCCTGCGACGCGTGCGGCACCGTACGTACCGTCCGGATCCTCGAGTCGGAGCCCGTCGAGGCTGTCCACCTTCACCTCAGCCCCCGCCCGGTCGCGGAGAGCGTCGAGGGCGCCTGGCCGTCGGTCCCGTGCCCGAGCTGGTGCACCAACGACCACGCCGAGGACGTCGACTGGACCGTCACGGACCCGGGGGACGTCTTCGAGCACCTCGGGGCGGAGCTGGCGCGGCTGCCCCTGGCCGGGGAGACGCGGGTCTCAGTCCGGGCGTCTCACGCGTTCACCCGTGCCGGTGCCGAGCACGGTCGCACGGTCGCTGTCGAGTGCGGCCGTGACCTCACGATCGAGGAGGCGCGGCACTTCGCCGAGGCGGTCCTCCAGGCCGTCGCGATGGTCGAGCCGGCGGCCGGCGGGGCGGGCATGAGCCACGATGAGCCGGTCCAGGTCGAGGAGGCCGGCGAGGTCGACCTGTCCTTCGGGGCCATCCTGCCGCCGGAGCTCGACAGCAAGGTCTCCGGCGAGGACCAGGACCGCGACAACGACTTCATCGAGTCTGTCCTCGAGCGGCACCGTGCCGCAGCCGAGACGCTCACCGAGCGCGAGTGGGCAGCCCTGGGGCGCCGCATGTTCCGCGCCCAGCTCGACGACACCGGCGTGCCCATCACGACGAGCGAGCACCTCGCCGACCTGTCCGGCATCTCGGTGCGGCGTCTGTGGCTCGGGGAGGAGTCGTGACCGGCGACGAGCCCATCCACGGGCACGTCTTCAAGACCGAGCCCTATCGACGGCTGCTCGTGCGGCGGTGGCGCTGGCGGTGCAGCTGCGGCGCGACCGAGGGAGGCCACCTCACGAGGACGTCAGCGACCTACGCGGGCGACAACCACACGCTCGGGCGCTGACCGAGCGGCCCGATCAGAATGCAACGCCCCGCCTCCGGGGAGGGATGGAGGCGGGGCGTTGTGTCATTTTCGCAGGTCTCGGGCTGGATTCTGGTTGGCTGACCAGGCCGCAGCCGTGGCACCGCGCGCGCGACGCTCCTCCGGGGAGAGCTTGAGACAGGGCGGGTGACGGTCCGCCGGGCCCCATCGCAGCCCGCAGGCCTCGCAGTTACTGGCATCCATCTGGTGTCCCGTCACTTCGTTGGTCTGGCTCCCGGGACGCTGCTGGCTCAGGTTGACTTGGGTAAACCGTTGCTGGGCAACGCCCCGGGGTGACTCCAGACCATCACCAGCAGGCGGCACAGCGGCAGGGGTTCGCTGTCCGGAGTTGTCGAAAACCCTCTAGGCTTCCCGGCATGACTTCGGACTACGTGACCGTGACCGTGACGTTCGATGACGAGAAGGCAGCGGAGGAGACCGCCGCCACGATCGTCCGGGAACGTCTCGCCGCGTGCGGGCAGGTCGAGAGCCCGATCAAGTCGTTCTACTGGTGGGAGGGCGAGGTCCAGAACGATGCCGAGTGGCGCGTCGACTTCAAGACCAGGGCCGACCTGCTCGACAAGCTCACGGCCCGGGTGGTCGAGCTCCACTCGTACGACGTCCCGCAGGTCACCGCGGCGCCGATCGTCGGCGGACTGCCCGCGTACATGGACTGGATCCGGGACGAGACGAGTGCGGCTAGTTGACCCGACCTTCGGCGCGCGTCTGCGGGAGCTCCGGCAGGCGCGTGAGCTGAGCCTGCGCGAGCTCTCCGCCCTGGCGTACGTCAGCAAGTCGCAGATCTCCGAGTGGGAGACCGGCAGGCGCCGGCCGTCGCTCGACCTCGCCGAAGCGCTCGACCATGCCCTCGAGGCGAACGGCGAGCTGGCAGCCCTCGTCATCGAGCGCCCTGCCGACGATCTCGTATGTGCTGCGATCGCTGCCCCGCGGCAGATCGACGCCGGCCAGGTCGAGGCGCTCGCCGGGACCCTCGCATTCAGCCGGCGCCTGGACGATTCCCTCCCCGCTGCCACGCTGCTGCCCGCGGTCGAGGGCCAGCTGGAGACGATGCAGATCCTCGCGCGCGACGTACGCGGACCGGCCGCCCGGGAGCTGCGGCTCGTCGCGGCGCAGTACGGGCAGTTCGCCGGGTGGCTCAACTCCCAGGTGCGCAACGACAAGCGCGCCGAGCAGCTCCTGTCCACGGCAGCCCGTGACGCCCTCGAGCTGGACGCACCCGACCTCGCCAGCCAGACCCACGGTTTCCGGGGCGCGCTCGAGCGCAGGAAGGCCAGCCCGCGAGGGATCGCACGCTGGTTCATGGCTGCGTACGAGACGCCCGGGATCAGCAACCTGCACCGCGTAGATGCTGCCTACAAGGCGACACATGGTCTCGGCCTGCTCGGCGACCAGCGCGGCGCGGCGGACCTCCTCAACCAGGCCGACGACCTCACCACGGCGCTGCCTGACGACGCCACGTCGCCCGTGGCGTACTGGCTGAACCCGTCGTGGCTGCGGCTCTCAGGAGGCCTAGCGCACCTCGGCATGGGCAACCACCAGCGCGCGGCCGAGAGTCTGCGAGCGGGCCTGGATGCGATGCCCGATGGCTGGCAGGACGCCGAGTGGAGCTCGGAGTACGTCGAAGCGCTCGCCCTGGCCGAGGCCGGAGCATGACGCAGTTCCTCTACCCGGTGCCGCGTGCCTTCCCGGGCACACGGGCGACACGGTCGAGCTCCTCGCGAACGGCCGAGAGGTCGAGAACGGGGCGCTGATCGTCGCGGCGGAGGTCGCCCCAGACGGCAGGTCCGTGACCCTGACGCTGGACGTGCACGCCGGGACAGTCCTGGCCGGGGACATCCTCCAGATCATCACCCCGCCGACCGCTGAGGCTGCTGCACGTCCAGCTTGATGGGCCGCGCGGCCCTCGGCGCTGGCCCGGTCTCTGAGGGGCATGGAAAGAGCAACCCCCTCTCTCGGACCATCGATCCCGGCGGAGTCCCGCCACGTTCAGCGGGTGACGTTGACGCCGAGGGCTCGCGGCAGATCGTGGGTCAGCGGCGCCCGTGGACGCGCAGCTTGAGCGGAGCGCCGGCCGCGGTGGTGACCGCGACGCCGACGAGCGTGCCAGCCGCCGCGGCCGTGGCGACGGTGGCGGTCTTGACCAGGCCGCCGGTGTCGGTGACGACGCCGGCGCCGGCGGAGATCCCGGCGGAGGCCTCGAGCTCGTGCTCACACCCCTCGATAGGCCACACGTCGACGGCCTGCCCGGCGCCGGCGTCGGACCCAGCGACACCGACGACAGAGGCGGAGTCCGCGGGCGCGTGAGCGACGGTCCCGTCTCCGGAGACCGCGACCATGCGGCCCCCGACGACGGCGGCCGAAGTCGTGTAACGCAGCGGGAGGAGGCCAGAGGTCAGCGGGGTGTTCCCGACAGTTTGACGCGGGCGGTAGACGGTCATCGGTCAGTCCTCCTCGTTCCAGACGATCCCCTGCGGGGTGATGCCGTAGGTCTGCTGACGGGGCCGGCGGTCGGCCGGCTTCGGCTTCGGCTCGGGCGGATAGAGCTGGCGCATCAGCTCCTCGTCCTCGGGGTCGTCCTCGAGCGCGGCCGCGACCTGCGCCGTGTAGTTGCGGTGCTGGCGGAGCAGCTGCGAGCGCCGACGTTCCCGCTGCTCCGCCGCGGCCTCGGCCGCCGCCTGGCGGTCCCGGGCGGCAAGGAGATGCTCATCCTGGACGCTGTGCAGCTCCTGCAGCTCGTCCCGGGTGTAGTCACCGAACAGTGCGGCCTCCTCGGCGTCGAGCCGGGCCGTGGCGGAGAGCGTCGGCTCCATCTGGCGCAGTCCGCCGGACGAGGCGTCGTAGACCGGGTGAAGCGACTGCAGAGTCGCCCAGCTCCCGGCGATCGAGCCCGACGCCGCACGCTCGGCCTTGCACCGGTCGAGCCAGTACTGGGCACGCGCCGCACCGATCCGGCCTGTCGCGACGGCCCATTCGACCGCGCCCTCGTCCGAGGGGACCGGGAGGGCGGGCGCGGCGCTTGCCGGAGCCGGGGCGGGCTCCCCCCGTCCCGTCGCCCGTGCGACAGCGGCGGCACAGCGGCGCCCCCACTCCTCCTCGCCGTAGTGCTCGCGTGCCTCGTCGAGCGCCTCGAGCAACGCGTCGCCGAGGACCTGATCGGACACGGACGGGTCGACGCCGGCGAGCTGCGCCAGCGTCTCGCGATGCTCAGCGGAGAATCCCAGCTTCTTGGTCATGCGTTCACCTCAATCGTCTCGACGAAACCATCGGCGAGGAGCCGCGCGGCCGTGGCCGGGTCAACTTCCGGCGGCAGCAACGTGCCCTTGTGGAATCCGATGGTCAGGGAGCCCTGGCGGCCCACGATCCCGCCGGCCCCGAGGACCGGCGCGGTGATGTACTTCGCCGTGACGCGGTACCGCGCGCAGCCAGTGCAGCGGAACACGGCCCGCAGGCTCTCGGCCTGGCGCTCGCGAACGTGAACGGTCGCTGTGCAGTCGGGCGCGTTGCAGGTCACCGGGACCCGGGGCTCCTCGGCGATCGCGCTCTTGCTGCCGTACGTCATGACACCTTCCTCAGGTCCGCGGTCTCCTCAGACCAGTGGATGACCCACGATCGACCGACCCGAGTAGCAGGGAGCCGGCCAGCAGCGGCCCAACGCTCGACCGTCCTCGGACTCACGTTGAGCCGCCGCGCGACCACCTTCACCGGCAACGGGTCCATCAACCGGTGCTCACTCTCCGGCGTCCCGGCCGCCCCCGGCGAGTTCTGTCGCGTAGGCGACACAGCCGCCGCAGCGTGCAGCTCGTCGAGCGCCGCACGATCCACCTCAGGCAGCTCGCCACCACCGTTGCGACGATGCACACCGAGCGCGACGTCGTACGCCAACAGCGCGCGTTCCGCCGTCCGAGCGGAGATCCAGCCGCCCATCAGTCCCACCCCTCGCGGCGCAGCATCCCCGCCAGCAGCGCGGCGTTCACCTCGGCCGAGCGCTGCAACAGCTCGAGCGCGTCCCGGTCGACCTGGGCGACGTTCGCCGCGGCCGCCGGCAGGCGCGCGGGTAGCTCGCACTGCACCGCGGCTAGCCGCTGGCGACCGCACCGAGAGCAGGTCAACAGCGCCGCCGGCAGCAGGACGCCGGTCACCTCGAGATCGTGACCGCGAACCAGGCACACGAGGGCACTCATGCCGGCCTCCGGCCCTGGACACCGGCCACCGCTGCGCGCGTAGCGTGACACGTAGCGTAACGGTCACGGAACGTCACGCCAGGAGGCGCGGAATGGCGTCCCCGCAGGTCAGCAGCCCGATTCGGTAGCCCCCGAACCGTCACAGACGCCCGACGCTGCCGTCCCGGGACAAAGCGCCGGACCTCCGGGGAGAGAGACGCGGCGGCATAAGGCGCCCGCCCCTCTTGCGGAGTCTGGATTTTTTCCGTGTTCGGGATCATCGGCGCCCCTCGGTGGTGTGGCGGCGGCGCTGGTCGTGCATCCAGTGGAGCTCGTCGAGCAGCGCCCGGATCGCCGCGGGTGACCAGAGCTGATGTGCGTGCCGCGCTCGGCCGCGCGTGTAGCTCCTCCGTGGCATCAGCTCTCCTCCTCGGTCCCGGGCACGGCGTACGTGGCGCGCAGTGCGGCCTCGAGCTCGGGATCGTCGTCGACGTACAGCTCGACGAGCCGGGCGTGTGTGGCGCGGATCGTGTACGGCGGGTCATCGCCGTAGCTGCGACCAGTGACGCGTCCCCACAGAGCGACGCGGCCGAGGGCGACGGGCACCGTGCGGTCACGCTTGCCTGAGTTGGCGGCGAGCCGTTCGATCAGCTCCCATGACGCCATCGCTCGGATGCCACATCCGCAGCGGCGATCTGGCCCGGGGTGTGGCCCTCGGCCGCGGCAGTACCGTGTGGAGCTCGTGTTGTCGCCCGGCTTCCACGTCGCTGTGGGGTGATGGGTCGGCACTCCAGTCTTGGCGGTGAGGTAGGGCGCGACGAGTCGGTGGTTGAACACTGACCAGTAGCGCAACCCGTACAGCGGATCGTCGGCGGGTACGTCGATGCCGTCGCTCTGGTCGAGATCGTCGGGCCAAGCCTCGGCGTCCTCGAGG
>NZ_BMRK01000011.1:153746-171218 GCF_014648595.1 Nocardioides luteus
CTGCCGGGCAGCCGCAGTGCATCGCGCCACTGCCTCTCGACGTCGGCGTGTGCGTCGGGGTCGCCGATGTCGAGCAAGCGTTGGAGCCAGTCGATCAGGCGCTGCTGCTCCCGTGCCCGACCGAACGCCAGGGGTGACGCGCTCTCTGACCTGATCACCGCGGCCTTGAACCGTAGGTACTCGTCACTCGGCATGGTTGCTCAGCCCTTCGATCAGGTCCAGGAGGCCGGCGTGCCATGACGCGGCGAAGCCGGGGTGAAGTGGGTACGTCTCGACGTCGGCGGCGGCGATCCAGCGGAGCGCCGCGGTCTCTCCGCCGTACGAGCGCGGCAGGGGCTCGAGGGTGGGCACGGTCCCGATGACGGTCGTGTAGGTCCAGCCCCCGCAGCTGGTGGCGTGCTCGGTCACCAGATCGACCGCGTCGGGGTTGAGCCCGGTCTCCTCGCGTGCTTCGCGGAGTGCGGCCTCCTCGGCGCTTTCGCCGTACTCGAGGGCGCCGCCGGGGATGGACCAAGTGCCGCCGAGCTGGACGCGCTGCGAGCGGAGCTGGAGGAGCACGTGCCCGCGGGCGACCACGAGCAGACCCGCGGCGCCGCGGTGGCCCCAGTGCTGGTGACCCTTCCTGCAGCGGATCCAGCTCATCGGTCGCTCGCTTCCGCTCGAGCCGCCTCGAGGCGAGCGACGTGGACGGATCGGACGAGCCGGCGGCCTCGAGCGCTGATGCAGTCGCAGCCGGCGCCGGCCGAGCAGGTCGAGCAGCGCACCGATCGGGCAATGTCGACGTCGGTCATGGTCGTGGTGATCACCTGGTCACCTCCTGGGCAGCGGGGCTGGGTCGAGCAAGGTCGGGACGGCCGCCTCCGGTGGAGTGGCTCGATAGTTCAGCGCCTCCCAGCGCCTCCGGAGACGCTGACTCGTCGGTCACTGGCTGATGCCGGCGGGCCGGCGGCGGGTCGTACGGCGCTCGAGGACACCAGCTCAGATGAGGGACCCTGGTCTTGCCGTCGCAGAAAGTCAGCGGCTGATCGCAGTAGCTGCAGCGGTAGGCGCTCATGCGGTCGCCTCCTCGGTCGTGTCGGCTGCGAGGTGGGTTGTCAGGGCCGCGGCTACATCTCCGCGGCTACGGCCGTGCTCGTCGCTCATGTGGTCGAGCACCCAGCGGTAGAGCCGCTCGAACTGCTGGGCCGTACGCGCCTGTGCGGTCTCGGCCTCGGTGGCGCAGGCCAGCTCGGCGCGCAGTTGGGCGATGGTCTGGTTCTGCTCGTTGATCAACGCGTTGGTGGTCTCGGCGAACGTCTGGTGCTGGGCGCGGAGCTGGTCGAGCTCCAGGCGGGTTCGGCGCAGTCGCTCGTCGTGGAGTGTGGTCACGGTTTGGCCTCCAGGAGCAGGGTGTCGATGTGGCGGGGGTGGTTCTGGGGGAGCTCGCACGTCTCACAGGCGACGTCCCAGGGGTCCGGCCGGTAGGCGTGCGGCCTCGTCCCGTCGATCAGCTCGTCAACCTCCCCATCCATCGCGGCCGAGTCGTCGCGCGCGCGTGCTGAGGATGAGGCTGGGAGTGGATGCTGTGCTGGTCCTGGTTGGTCTCGTCCTTGGTCATGATCTGGTGGGCGGTCACCGGTGTCCGGTGTTCCGTACGCTGCGTGTCCGGTGTTCTGCTGTGGGTGTCCGGTGTTCTGACCACCGGTGTCCGGTGTTCCTGGCGTTATCACCGGCCACGGGTGACCGGTGATCGGCTGGTCATCTCCGGTCATCGGTGACCGGTGTTCGAGCCGTTCGGCGACCCGCGACTGGATGTCGGCAGGCACGATGAGTCGGTACTCGTCGGCGGCCTTCGCACGGCCGTATGACGAGCCCTTGAACACCCGCTCGATCAGCCCGAGTTCGCGAAGCTCCGCCAGGTGACGACGAACGCTTCGAGGGCTCATCCCGCAGTCCTCGGCCAGGCGGTCCTCGCCGGGATGAGCGTTGGCGCCATCCCTGTCCGCGTACGTCGCCAACACCAACGCGACCAGCTTGAGCACCGGCGGCCGGAGCGGCAGAGCCCGGATTGCGCGCTCCCAGTCGAAGCGGCCACTCATGCCACTCCGTCGTCGGCGAACCGCTCGTCGATCCAGCGCTCGACGTCGGCGCGGCGGTACATCACCCTCCGCCCGAGGCGAGCCGACTTCGGGCCGGTGCCCTGGGCTCGCCAGTAGCGCAGGGTGTTCTCTTCGATGTTGTAGCGCTCGGCGACCTGCTGGAGCGTGAGCAGCTCGAGCTTCTCGGCGGCCGCCGAGGAGTTGATGACCATTCCCCTACGCCCCTTCCGCGTCGAGCGGTGCGTCGAGCTGCAGCAGCCGGCGGAGGGCCGCAGTCGGCACCAGCAGCCGGCGGCCGATGCGGATGGTCGGGATCTCGCCGCGTTCGGCCGCGGCGTAGGCGGACGCCTTGCTCAGGTGGAGGATGCCGGCCGCCTCGGGCCAGACCGACATCGTGGGCTGCACGTTCGGATCAGGGAGTCCGACAAACTCGGGGGCTGTCATGCCTAGTATCGTGCCGCCATATGCCGTACAGTACCTAGGCATACGGCAGACAGATTGAATGCCTAGAGAGAGGGCGGCCGGATGGCCATTCCAAAGCACAAGCGCGAGTTGAGCGTGAGTAGCAGGCGAGTCCAGTTGGGGTCGGTGATGGTCCCAGAGCGGTTCACTGCCCACCTGTTCGACTTCGACGACAACGCCCCGAACATCGACATCACATGGCAGGTGGTGGCGGGGTCCCCTGTGTGTCGCGAGGTCAGGATCACCGCCGTGGACACCGACCACGAGGTGAAGGTCTCGGGCCTCGCGGGCGTACGCATCGAAGACCTGCTAGAGCAGACCACGAGAGACCTGTTGTGGACCGGGGACTTCGGGGATGGCTCGCAATTGCCGACCGGCGACGCGCAGCGCGCGGCGATTCGAGAGGTCCGCCAGGCGCGGGCGGCCCGCAAGGCGAAGATCACAGACGAGTTGCTGCGCGAGGTCGCCGAGGTCTACCGCGCCAACATCGAGCACGAGCCTACGCAGGCGGTCGGCGAGCACTTCGACAAGCAGCCACGGACGGCGCGGCTGTACGTGCAGCGAGCGCGGGAACGCATTGATCCGCAGACCGGCAAGACGTTCCTGGGCAAGGCCATCCAGGGGAAGGCGGGAGAGCAATGAGCGCGTCCATCGACGACCGCTGGCGCGATCGCAACGGCAAGCCGACCAAGCGCGACGGCGTGGGCAAGCGGTGGATGGCTCGCTACCGGCCGCACACCAACGCGCCGGAGATCACGAAGTCGTTCACCAAGAAGACCGACGCGAAGGACTGGCTCGACCAGCAGACCGCTGCGATCATCACCGGACTCTGGGCCGACCCGAAGGCCGGCAAGGTCACGTTCTCGACCTTCGCCGAGCGCTGGACGGCGCGGCAGATCTGGGCCGACAGCACCCGCGAGGGCAACGAGACGGCTATCGGCTCGGTGACGTTCGCGGACGTGCCGCTCGGCGAGCTGCGCAAGTCGCACCTCGAGCAGTGGGTGAAGTCGATGCACACGCGCGGCCTGGCGCCGTCGACCATCGGCGTCAGGTACAGCGTCGTGCGGTCGGTGCTCAAGGGCGCCGTCTCCGACAAGGTCATCTCCTCGGACCCGTCAGACGGCGTACGCCTCCCCAGGGAGCGCCGAGCAGCGGCGGCCATGACCATCCCGACGCCCGAGCAGGTCGCGGCTGCGCTGAACGACGCCGCGGAGCATGACCCGGAGTTCTACGCGTTCATCGCGACGGCCGCGCTCGTCGGCCCGCGGCTCGGCGAGGTCGCCGGCCTGCAGGTCCCCGACATCGACTTCCTCCGGCGCAAGGTCAGGGTCGAGCGGCAGATCCAGGGAACGTCCCGCGGCAACACGAGAGTCGTACCGCCGAAGCACGGGTCCGAACGCTGGCTCAACGCGCCGGAGGAGCTGATGACGATCCTCGCCGTGCACATCGAGAAGCACGGCCTCACCGAGGACCCGACCCACCCGGGCGAGGAGTGGATCTTCGGGACCGGTGGCTACGTCTACCAGCGCAACAGCGCCGGCCACTCCTGGCGGCGCGTGCGAGAGCGCGTGGGGCTCGAGGCCTTCACCATCCACGACCTGAGGCACTTCTACGCCTCGGGCCTGATCGCGGACGGCTGCGACGTCGTGACCGTCCAGGAGGCGATGGGGCACTCCAAGCCGTCCATCACTCTGAACACCTACTCACACCTGTGGCCGAGCGCGGAAGACAAGACGCGCGCGGCCGCCTCCAAGCTCGCCCGGTCCGTTCTTGCGGACCAGGCGCGGACCAGGTCCAGCGGATAGGCCGCTGACCTGGCCCAACACCGCGGGTCACCGGTAGTTGATGAACTGCACCGCGAAGTCGTAGTCCTGCGCCTTGACCAGCGAGATCACGGTCTGCAGGTCGTCGCGCTTCTTGGAGGAGACGCGGAGCTCGTCGCCCTGGATCTGCGCCTTGACGCCCTTCGGCCCCTCGTCGCGGATCAGCTTCGAGATCTTCTTGGCGTCCTCGGAGGAGATGCCCTCCTTGAGGGTGATCGAGATCTTCGACTGCTGCCCCGACTGGCGCGGCTCGCTCGCGTCGAGGATCTTCAGCGACTGCTTGCGCTTGATCAGCTTGTCCTGGAAGACCGAGAGCACCGCGCTGGCGCGGTCGTCGGCGGAGGCCGAGATCTCGATCCCGTGCTCACCGCTCCATTCGATCGTCGCGTTGGTCCCCTTGAAATCGAACCGCGTGGCAACCTCGCGCGCCGTCTGGCTCAGCGCGTTGTCGACCTCCTGGCGGTCGATCTTGCTCACGATGTCGAACGACGAGTCAGCCATGACTCTCTCCTCTAGCTTCTGACCAGGTCTGTGGTTGCCTTCACCCTAGGACCTCGTCCCGTTTTCGTACGCCGCCAGCCCCTGCGCTATTGTTTCCGTTGTCGCGGGCCCCATCTTTGGAGTACGCGCACAACCCAGGCAGGTTGCCCGAGCGGCCAATGGGAGCGGACTGTAAATCCGTCGGCTTTGCCTTCGAAGGTTCGAATCCTTCACCTGCCACGCCAGGGAGAACGCCCCGGTGACCAGCGCAAACACTGGTCGCCGGGGCGTTTCGCATGTCTGGGATCCGTTCAGTGTCGACCGCTGTCTGCCTGGGGGCTGGGTCGACGTACGGTCGTGCAGGCCGAATCAGGCGAGGCCGACCACAGGTCAGCCTGCTCGTCGACCGCGTGATTCGTGAGACCCAGGAGTCTGCCCGAAGGTGCGCTTGAAGACGTCGATGAAGGCGCTGGTCGAGGACCATCCGCAGCGGTGGGCGACGGTGGTGACGGGGGTGTTCTCGGCGAGCAGGATCAGGGCTCGGTGAAGGCGCAGCTGGGTACGCCATTGCGGGAAGGTCATGCCGAGGTCGCTGCGGAAGAGGCGGGAGAGGGTGCGGGCGCTGGCGCCGACCTCGCGGCCGAGGTCCTCGAGCGTGCGTTGATCGCTGGGGTCGTCCTGCAGGATGCGGCAGAGGTCGAGGAGCACGGTGTTGCTGGGCGTCGGCAGGTGGAGCGGCTGCTGCGGGGAGATACGCAGCTGGTCGAGAAGGACCGCGCGGAGCCGAGCCCGCTCGGGAGTGGCGGCTGGGTCACCGCTGGTATAGGCCACGATCAGCTCGCGCAGCAACGGGCTGACCGCGAGGACGGTCGGGTCGGCCAGAGCGAGCGGGTTCTCGGAGGCCGGCAGGCCCAGCAGATGGAGGTCGACGTCGCCGTGAGCTCGGTGGGCGTGCACCGTACCGGCGGGGACGAAGATCGCGCGGTTCCCCGGCGCGACCCAGGAGCCCTTGTGCGTGGTCACGGACAGAACGCCCCGCCCTGCGTAGACGATCTGGTGGTCGTCGTGGCGATGCGCGTCGATCACGCCGCCGGCGGCCACCAGCTGCGTACGCGTCGGAGCGCTCGGCTGGTGGCGGATATTCGTCATCGATTGACAGATTAACGGAAGCAGGACAAGGAATCTGCCGGCCAGGATCGATGGGTGCAGAGAAACCGTGCCATCTGGCTGCTTGCAGTCGGCCATGCCTGCGTCGACGTGTACCAGGGCGCGGTCGCCGCGCTGGTTCCGTTCTTCATCGCCGAGCGGGACTACACGTACGCGGCGGCGTCGGGCATCGTGCTGGCCGCTTCGCTGCTCTCCTCGGTCACCCAGCCCGTCTTCGGGGTGCTCACCGACAGACGGGCGACGCGGTGGGTCGTACCGTTCAGCACCCTCGCCGGAGGCGTCGGGATCGCGATGAGCGGCCTGGGCGGTTCCTACGCGCTCACCCTGACGTTCGCCGCCGTCTCCGGCATCGGCGTCGCCGCCTATCACCCCGAGGCGGCCCGCCTGGCCCGTGTCACCAGCGCGGGCAGCCACCGGGCGATGGCGATCTTCTCCACCGGCGGCAACGTCGGATTCGCGCTGGCGCCGCTCCTGGTCGCCGCCAGCGTCGCCACCGGCGGGCTACGCCTGACCCCTGTCCTGGTGGTTCCGGCGTTGATCGGCGTCACCGTCACCCTTCCGGTGCTGACCACGCTTGTGCGGCGCCGAACCACTGGCCCGACGGCCCACCACGACCCGCGCGCCGACGACGTGGCGGCCTTCGTCAGGCTCTCGTTCGCGGTGGTCTTCCGGTCCGTCGCCTTCGTCGGGCTCGGCACGTTCATCGCGCTCTACGCCCAGCAGCGCCTGGGCGGCAGCACGGCCGCCGGCACCGCCGCGCTGTTCGTCCTGTACGCGGGCGGCATCGTAGGCTCCCTGCTCGGCGGCTCGCTGGCGCACCGGTGGGACCGGGTCACGGTGTCCCGGTGGTCCTATGTCCTCACCGCCGCCGCCATCACCGGAGTGGTCTGGGCCCCCGGGCCTCCGATGTATCTGTTGGTCGCGCTGAGCTCGGTCGGCCTGTACGTCCCGTTCTCCCTTCAGGTCACCCTCGGCCAGGACTACCTGCCCGCCAGGGTCGGCACCGCCAGCGGCATCACCCTCGGGCTCACGGTCAGCATCGGAGGTCTCGCCAGCCCGGTCATCGGCGCCGTCGTCGATGCCACCTCGCTGCAGACCGCGCTGACGCCGCTCATCGCGATGCCGCTGCTCAGCTGGGTGCTCTATCGAACCCTGAACGATCCTCGGGCAGCGCGAGGCCCGGCGGATGGGTTTCCGGACGCCGGGGTGTTATCACTGAGCCACGCCCGGGACCTGAAGGAGCACCCATGACCGACGACGCACCCGCCCCTGACGGCGACGAGTTCTGGCGCGAGCGCCGGCTCTGCTTCCTGACCACCAGCCGCCCGGACGGCAGTCCGCACCTGGTGCCGGTGGGCGTGACGTACGACCCGGAGGCGCGGGTCGCGCGGGTGATCGCGAGCGGCACGAGCAAGAAGGTGCGCAACGTGCGCGCGGCGGAGCCTGATGCCCGGGTGGCGGTGAGCCAGGTCGAGGGGAGGCGGTGGTGCACGCTCGAGGGGACTGCGGTGGTCAAGGACGATGCGGAGTCGGTCGCTGAGGCGGAGCGAAGGTATGCCGAGCGGTATCGCGCACCTCGGCCCAACCCGGAGCGCGTCGTCATCGAGATCACCGTGACCAGGGTGCTGGGCAACGTACGTCCTTCAGGCTGGTGACCCCCGGCTGACGCCGAATTCGGTCGGCAAGATCGCCTCGGCGACCTAGAGTCGACGAGAAGCGAGACAGGAGAATCCGATGAGCGTCGAGCTGAACCACACGATCGTGCACGCCTCGGACCGCGAGGCGACGGCGACCCATCTGACCGAGATCCTCGGGCTCCCGGAGGCGCAGGTCTACGGCCCGTTCCGGGTCGTCGAGCTCTCCAACCAGGTCAGCCTCGACGTCGTCGAGGACCACGACTTCCGGCCGCAGCACTACGCGTTCAAGGTGACCGAGGACGAGTTCGACGAGATCTTCGGGCGGATCGTCGAGCGGGGCATCACCTACTGGGCCGATCCGTTCCACCGTGAAGAGGGCCGGATCAACCACAACGACGGCGGCCGCGGGGTCTACTGGGAGAGCCCGGACGGGCACAACCTGGAGATCATCACGGTGCCCTACGGCGGCTGAGCGCCTGCCGAAGGGCGGTCAGGCCAGGTCGGCGGCGAGCTGCTTGCCGGCCTCGGTGAGCAGGGGCACGGCGCGCTCGATGAGGTCGTCGCTCATCCGTCCGGTCGGACCGCTGATCGACATCGCCAGGCGGGGCGCGTAGTCGGGGACGGCGACGGCGACGCAGCGTACGCCCGCCTCCTGCTCGCCTTCGTCGGTGGCGTAGCGGCGCTCGCGGACCTCCTCGAGCTGGCCGAGGTACTCGTCGCGTGAGGTGATGGTGGTCGAGGTGTAGGGGACCATGTCGGTGCGGCGGAGGATGTCGCGCACCAGGTCGGGGGCCATGTCGGCGAGGATCGCCTTGCCGACGGCGGTGCAGTGCGGAGAGACCCGGCGGCCGACCTCGGTGAACATGCGCATCGACTGTCGCGACTCGGTGTGGGCGACGTAGACGATCTGGTCGCCGTCGAGCATGGCCAGGTTGGCCGACTCGCCGACCTCGTCGACGAGGCGCGAGAGGTGGGGGCGGGCCCAGGTGCTGAGCATCTTCGAGGAGCTCTCGCCGAGCCGGATGAGCTTGGGGCCGAGGACGTACTGCCGGTTGGCCTCCTGGCGGAGGTATCCCAGGTCGACGAGGGTGCGCACCAGCCGGTGGATGGTCGGCAGCGGCAGGCCAGAGGCGGCGGCGAGCTGCGAGAGCCCCATCGTGCCGCCGGCGTCGGCCATCGTCTCGAGCAGCGCGAAGGCCCGCTCGATCGACTGCACGGCCCCGGCGCGTGGCTTCGGCGCCTTCGCGTTCTCGCTCACCTGAACTCCCGATCTCATGGGTACCGCATAGGTACGTTCTTCCGGATGACGGAAGTCTAGCGCCGCCGGAGCGAAATTCCGCTGGTTGCGCCCCTGGTGGGCGCGGATTAATATCCGCAATGCGGAAAGAAGAATCCATTCAAAGGAAACCTGTGCCCTGGGAGGGTGGAGCTCGTGAACATTCAGATCACCGGTGACGAGGTCGAGCGAGGAGACGAGATCCTCACCCCGGAGGCTCTCGAGTTCGTCGCCGAGCTGCAGCGACGCTTCGGCGACCGCCGCGACGAGCTGATGGCCGCCCGCAAGGCCCGCCGTGAGGAGGTCGCGCGCACGGGACGCCTCGACTTCCTGCCGGAGACGGCCGACGTACGCGCCGGCGACTGGACCGTCGCCCCCGCCCCCGAGGACCTCCAGGACCGCCGGGTCGAGATCACCGGCCCGACCGAGCGGAAGATGACGATCAACGCGCTCAACTCGGGTGCACGGGTCTGGCTGGCCGACATGGAGGACGCCAGCACGCCCCACTGGAGCAACGTCGTCGGCGGCCAGGTGAACCTCTACGACGCGGTGCGCCGCCACATCTCGGCGATGTCGCCGCAGGGCAAGCTCTACGAGCTCAAGACCGACCAGCGGCTGGCCACGATCGTGATGCGCCCGCGCGGCTGGCACTTCGACGACCAGCACATCGTGGTCGACGGCAAGCCGGTCGTCGGCGCCCTGGTCGACTTCGGCCTCTACTTCTTCCACAACGCCCGCGAGCTGGTGGAGCGGGGGAGCGGCCCGTACTTCTACCTCCCGAAGATGGAGAGCCACCTCGAGGCGCGGCTGTGGAACGACGTCTTCACCTTCGCCCAGGCCGAGCTCGGGATCCCGCACGGCACCGTGCGCGCGACCGTGCTCATCGAGACCATCCCGGCCGCGTTCGAGATGGACGAGATCCTCTACGAGCTGCGCGACCACGCCTCCGGGCTCAACGCCGGCCGCTGGGACTACCTGTTCAGCATCATCAAGTACTTCCGCGACGCCGGCCCGTCCTTCGTGCTGCCCGACCGCGCCACGGTCGGGATGACGTCGCCGTTCATGCGTGCGTACGCCCAGCTGCTGGTCAAGACCTGCCACCGCCGCAACGCGCACGCGATCGGCGGCATGGCCGCCTTCATCCCGAGCCGGCGTGACGTCGACGTCAACACGGTCGCGTTCGCGAAGGTGCGCGAGGACAAGGAGCGCGAGGCCGGTGACGGCTTCGACGGCTCCTGGGTGGCCCACCCCGACCTGGTGCCGATCTGCCGGGAGATCTTCGACGGCGTGCTCGGTGACCGGCCCCACCAGGTCGACCGTCAGCGTGACGACGTCGAGGTGACCGCCGAGGACCTGCTCGACGTCTCCTCCGCGGACGGCTCGATCACCCTCGACGGGCTGCGCGACAACGTCGAGGTCTCGCTGGTCTACCTCGACGCCTGGCTGCGTGGTGCCGGTGCGGTCGCGATCCACAACCTGATGGAGGACGCGGCGACGGTCGAGATCTCGCGCTCGCAGATCTGGCAGTGGGTGCACAACTCCTCGAAGCTCGATGACGGCACCGTCGTGACTGCCGAGCTGGTACGCCGCGTGCTGGACGAGGAGATGGCCAAGCTGCTCGCCGCGGCCGACGGGATCGAGCACCAGCTCGAGCAGGCGCGCACCATCTTCGAGGAGGTCGCGCTCGCCGACGACTACATCGACTTCCTGACCCTGCCGGCCTACGAGCAGGTGGTCGGCCTGTGAGCGGTTTCGAGGAGCTCGCCGCCCGGCTCGACCGGGCGCTCGCCGGTGCCGACGCTGCGCTGGCCGCGAGCTATCCGGGGGACCGTGGCGTACGCCAGCCGGTGCACACGGTCTACGTCCCGGGCGACCGCTACTCCGACAAGACGGTTGTGCAGTGGTCGACCGACTCGGGCCAGGCGCTCGCCGAGCATGCGGCGGCGCCGGCCGAGGTCGCTGCGATCTTCGGGCTGGGGGACGACCTGGCCGACGCCGTCTACGACCGGGTGCGGGCCAAGCTGGCCGCCGAGCCGATCGAGGACCTGCGGATCGACTTCGAGGACGGCTACGGGAACCGGCCCGACGAGGACGAGGACGCCGCGGTGATCGCGGCAGCCCGGGCGCTCGCCGCCACCGTGCGGGACGGTTCGGCGCCGCCGTTCCACGGCATCCGGATCAAGTCGTTCGAGGCTCCGACGCGACGGCGCGGGCTGCGTACGCTCGATCTCTTCCTGGGCGAGCTCGCCCGTGCGGGCGGTCTCGGTGACGGGCTCGTGCTCACGCTGCCGAAGGTGACCTCGGTCGAGCAGGTCACCGCGATGGTCACCGCGCTGGACGCGCTCGAGCCTGTTCATGGCATCGAGGCCGGGAGCCTGCGGTTCGAGATCCAGGTCGAGACGCCGCAGGCGATCCTCGGCTCCGACGGCACCGCGCTGGTCGCCCGGATGATCGCCGCCGGAGCCGGCCGGGTGACCGGCCTCCACTACGGCACCTACGACTACTCCGCCTCGCTCGGCGTCGCGGCTGCCTTCCAGAGCATGGAGCATCCGGTCGCCGACCATGCCAAGGACGTGATGCAGGTGGCGGCGGCCGGCACCGGCGTCTTCGTCTCCGACGGCTCGACCAACGTGCTCCCGGTGGGGGGTCCCGAGGCCGTACGCGACGCCTGGCGGCTCCACTCCCGGCTGGTCAGCCGCTCGCTGGCGCGCGGGATCTACCAGGGCTGGGACCTGCACCCGGCCCAGCTGCCCAGCCGCTACGTCGCGACCTACGCGTTCTTCCGCGACGGGCTCGACGTCGCGGCTGCCCGACTGAAGGCGTACGTCCACGGCGGCGACTCCAGCTATCTCGACGAGCCCGCGACGGCCGCCGCGCTGGCCGCGTTCGTGGTGCGCGGGGTGGAGTGCGGCGCGGTCGCCGCCGACGAGGTCGAGCGGCTGGCCGGCATCGACCGGGCAAAGCTCGACGAGCTGGCACGGCGGCCGGCTGGGTAGCCTGCCGGCATGCGCGTCGAAGCCGAGTTCACCACCGAGCCCTTCCGCGGCGAGGGCGAGCCGCCCGAGCACGCGACCGCCGCACTCGAGGCCGCCCGGGAGGCCGGCCTCGAGTGCGACTTCGGACCGCTCGGCACGTCCGTGCGCGGCGAGCGGGACGCCGTCCTGGCGACCCTCGCCGAGGTGGTGGCCGCCGGGCTCGACCACGGCGCCGACCAGATCACGTTCCAGGTGCGGGTCGAGGGACACGAGGCTCCGCGGCGTACGGCCAACGGGTTGGAGGGGCTGCTGGCCGAGGTCGCCGACGAGCTCGGCGGCGATCTGAAGGACCTGGACCGCAAGGGGAAGCAGCGGGCGGTGCGGCTGCTCGAGGAGCGCGGCGCCTTCGACTATCGCAAGAGCGCCGAGATCGTGGCCGGGGCGCTCGGGGTCACCCGCTTCACCGTCTACAACTACCTGAATCGCGAGCGCGACTAGGGCGCTCGCTGTTTTTCAACAAACTGTTGACTGTGACGTGAGACACATGCCACTCTGTTGCTGTACGGAATTCAGTTTCCGCATAGCGAGAGAGAATGGTTCATGGATCTCCAGACCTTCAACACCTCACCGGCCGATGTCGTACGGCCCGCGCTGCTGGCCTGCTGCGCCGCGCCGCGCTGGGTCGACGCCGTCCTGGCCGGGCGTCCCTACGGCACCGAGGCCGATCTGGTCCGTGCCGCCGACGAGGCGGCCCGCGATTTCACCGCCGCCGACGTCGAGCAGGCGCTGACCGCCCACCCGCGGATCGGGGTGCGGGCCGAGGGTGAGCACGCCGAGGCCGCCTGGTCGCGGCGCGAGCAGGCCGCGGTCGACACCGACCAGGCCACCGCCCAGGCGCTCGCGGAGGGCAACCGGGCCTATGAGGAGCGCTTCGGGCGGGTCTTCCTGATCCGCGCCTCGGGGCTCTCGGCCGACCAGGTGCTCGCCTCGCTGCGGTCGCGGCTCGGCAACGACGTCGAGACCGAGGCGGCCGTCGTCGCCGACGAGCTGCGCCGGATCGCGCTGCTCCGCCTCGAGCGGGTCCTGTCTGCCGAGGTGTCGGCATGACGAGCGCCATCACCACCCATGTGCTCGACACCGCGCTCGGCCGCCCGGCCGCCGGTGTCCCCGTCCGGCTGAGCCGGATCGATGCTGATTCTCATCAGCCCACTGTTCTGGCCGACGCCGTCACCGACGACGACGGCCGGGTGACCGACCTGGGGCCCGATCAGGCCCCGGCCGGCACCTACCAGCTCCGATTCGACACCGCCGCCTACTGCGCGGCGAGCGGTCAGGAGTGCTTCTACCCCGAGGTATCCGTCACCTTCGCGGTCACCGATCGGCGGCACCACCACGTGCCTCTTCTGCTGAGCCCGTTCGCCTACTCCACCTACCGAGGGAGCTGACATGCCCATCCACCTTGGACCGAATCAGTACGGCAAGGCCGAGAACCGCGTCGTACGCATCTACCGCGACACCCCGCGTCACCAGATCCGTGACCTCAACGTCTCCACCGCGCTGCGCGGCCGTTTCGACGACGCGCACATCAGCGGCGACCAGAAGGACGTCCTGCCGACCGACACCCAGAAGAACACCGTCTTCGCCTACGCGAAGAAGATCGGGGTCGCCTCGATCGAGGAGTTCGCGCTCGCGCTCGCCGACCGCTATCTCGAGGCCTGCCCGGCCGCCGAGGGCGCGCGGGTCGAGGTCGACGAGTACGCCTGGGACCGCATCGAGGTCGACGGCGCCGGTCACGACCACTCCTTCGTCCGGTCGGGTGGCGGCGTACGGACGACTGTGGTGAACGTCGACGGCCGTGGGGCCGACCGGGTGGCGCACGTCGTCTCGGGGATCAAGGACCTGGTCGTGCTCAAGTCGACCGGCTCGGAGTTCCACGGCTTCCTCAAGGACGAGTACACGACCCTGCAGGAGACCACCGACCGGATCCTGGCGACCTCGCTCGTCGCCCGCTGGCGCTACTCCGGCACGGACGTCGACTGGGACAAGTCGTACGACTCCATCCGCGCGCTGCTGCTGCAGCGGTTCGCGGAGATCCACAGCCTCGCGCTGCAGCAGACGCTCAACGGGATGGGTACGTCGGTGCTCGAGCAGCACGCCGACGTCGCCGAGATCAAGTTCTCCGCGCCCAACAAGCACCACTTCCTCTCCGACCTCTCGCCGTTCGGCCTCGACAATCCCGGTGAGGTCTTCTTCGCCGCGGACCGGCCCTACGGTCTGATCGAAGCCTCGGTCGTACGCGACGAGGCCCCTGACGCCGGGAACGCCTGGCACGCCATCCCCGGATTCTGCTGAGGGCCGGGCCATGCTCGGTCGTAGGAGGCAGGCAACCGCATCGCTCCCGGCCCGCCCGGAGGACGAGAAGCACCCGCCGGGCCAGCTCCTCGCGTACGGCACCCAGCACATCCTGACGATGTACGGCGGCGTCATCGCGCCGCCGCTCATCGTCGGGGGTGCGGCGGGGCTCTCGGCGACGGACCTGGCGCTGCTGGTGACTGCGGGACTCTTCGTGTCGGGGCTGGCGACGCTGTTGCAGACGCTCGGCCTCGGCCCCTTCGGCAGCCGGCTGCCCATCGTGCAGGGCATCTCGTTCGCCAGCGTCTCGACGATGGTGACGATCGCCAGCGAGGACGGGTTGCGGCCGGTCTTCGGCGCGATCATCGTCGCGGGTGTGATCGGGCTGGTGCTGTCGTCGTTCTTCGCGCAGCTGGTCAGGCTGTTCCCGGCGGTGGTCACCGGCACGATCATCACGGTCATCGGCCTCTCGCTGATGCCGGTGGCGTTCCGCTGGGCGATGGGCAACGACGCTGCGGCTCCGGACTACGGATCGATGACCAACATCGCGTACGCCGGGCTGACGCTGCTCATCATCCTGGTGATCAGCCGGGTGTTCCAGGGCGCGATCTCGCGGCTCTCGATCCTCATCGGGCTCGTCGTCGGGACGGTGATCGCGGTGTTCGCCGGTCAGGCCGACTTCTCCTCGGTGGGCAAGGCCGACCTCGTCGCGGTGCCGCCGGTGCTCCACTTCGGCACCCCGACCTTCCAGGTCGGTGCGATCATCTCGATGACGATCGTGGTGCTGGTGATCATGACCGAGACGACCGCCGACATCCTGGCGATCGGCGAGATCGTGGAGACCGACGTCGACGCCCGAAGGGTTGCCGGTGGTCTGCGTGCAGACATGGCCGCGACGACGGTAGCGCCGCTGTTCGGGACGTTCCCGTGCAGCGCCTTCGCGCAGAACGTCGGTCTGGTGGCCCTGACCGGGATCCGGAGCCGGTACGTCGTGGCGACCGGCGGCCTCGTACTCCTGCTGCTCGGGCTGTTGCCGGTGGTCGGCGCGGTGGTCGCTGCCATCCCCTATCCCGTGCTGGGTGGCGCCGGCATCGTCCTCTTCGGCTCCGTTGCCGCCTCCGGCATCCGCACGCTCTCCCGCGTCGACTACGAGGACAACCTCAACATGGTCATCGTCTCCGTAGCCATCGCCGTAGGCATCCTCCCCATAGCCGCCCCGACCTTCTGGGACGCCTTCCCGGAGTGGCTCGGCGTCATCATGCACTCGGGCATCAGCGCCACCGCTCTCGTCGCCGTCCTCCTCAACCTGCTCTTCAACGAGATCACCCTCGGCAACCGCTCCGGTGCCTCTGTCTTCGCTGCGTCCGAGGATCGGCGAGACCGCTTCGGCGACCGCATCGACGACGACATCGAGCGCTCCTGAGGGGTTCGTGGTCGAGCCTGTCGAGACCGGAGTTTCTGGGTGGTCGAGCTTGTCGAGACCACCTCACCCGTAACGCCAGCCCCTGCCGGTGTTCACTGGAGGTCGAGCCTGTCGAGACCACCCGACCCGCAACGCCAGCCCCTGGTGGTGACCACCGGAGGTCGAGCTTGTCGAGACCACCCCACCCGCAACGCCAGCCCCTGGTGGTGACCACCGGAGGTCGAGCTTGTCGAGACCACCCCACCCGCAACGCCAGCCCCTGGTGGTGACCACCGGAGGTCGAGCTTGTCGAGACCCCCCTGCCGGAAACGATCACCGAAGCCGACCGTGGCCCGCCGACCCTTTCCTGAGGGTCTTCTCGATCCGTCCCGGAGTCAAGGACGGCCTACGGCCGCCGGCTTCGCCGGCCGCTTCGCGGTCCTGGACACCGAGACAGGTCGAGAAAAGATCTGGCTGGCTATCGGGGCGGCGGCCCGAGTGTGTGCTCGCTGCCTCTGGTGATATCGCCGAAGAGACCGGCGCGAAAGACGTTTCCGGATGGATGCGCACCGAGCTCTTGGTCGACAAGGGCGTCGCCCGCTCGCAGGTGAACCTCGCTGCAAGCCTGACCAAGTACGAGCTGGTCGCCGGAGGTCTCGCAGACGGTGTGTTGTCCCAAGACAAGGCCCGGGTGATCACCAAAGCCCTCGACAAGATCGAGACCGACCCGGCCGCCAGCACCGAAGACCTCCTCCTGGCCGAGAAGCTGTTGGTCGAGCACGCCACCTGGTTCACCGCCAAAGAACTCGAGAACGCCGGCAAACGAATCTTGATGCAGGTCGACCCCGACCGGTTCGAGGCCGCTGAAGCCAAAGCTCTGCAGCGGGAAGAAGAGCACGCCCAACGGCGCACCTTCTTCCAGTCCCGCGACAACGGCGACGGCACGGTGGAGATCCAGGCTCGGGTCTCTCGTGCGGTCGGTCTGCGGCTGCGCACCATGCTCGACTCGCTCGCCCAGCCACGGAAGTGGTCGGCCGAGGAGAAGGGCCGCAAAGCACCCTATGACCGGTTGCTCGGCCAGGCGTTCGCGCGGGTGATTGAGACCTATGACGTGGAGAACCTGCCTCGTCATGGTGGGCACGCGACCACGGTGTTCGTGACGATGAGTCTCGAGGAGCTCCGCAAGGACCTCGCGACCGCTTCGCTCAGGTTCGACGGTGAGAAGATCACCGCTGCTGAGGCCCGCAGGATGGCGTGCAACGCCGACCTCGTCCCGGTGGTCCTTGGCACCGATTCCGAGGTCCTCGATCTTGGCCGCACCGCCCGGCTGGCGCATCCGATCCAACACCGCGCACTCCGCCTACGAGATAAGTGCTGTCGAGCAGAGGACTGCGATGCACCGGCAGCCTGGACCGAGGCACATCATCTGAAACCGTGGGGCGAGGGTGGAAAGACAGATCTCGCGAACATGGTGCTGTTGTGTCCGCGTGATCATCATCGGATCCACGATCCGAAGTACACCTATGACCGGCTGCCTGACGGGCGGATCCGGTTCAGTCGCCGCACGGATATCTGACCCACGCCCTGGCGACCTCGGTGACTTCGGTGGTCGAGCTTGTCGAGACCCCTCTTCGAGCAACGCCCGCCCCGATCTGTTGCGCGCCTCAGGGAGGCCGATGTTCCGCAGGGGGTGGTCTCGACAAGCTCGACCAGCGGGGGCGAGGGGTCAGTGCCCTGGCTGGACGCTGGCTCTTTCGAAGCCTCATGAGCTCGCGCCACACCCCTCGCCGCCGCCCCGATATAGGCGGAATCTTTTTCTC
>NZ_BMRK01000012.1:0-98260 GCF_014648595.1 Nocardioides luteus
CGTTCAAGCGGGGCAGACGCGCCGACTGGGCACCGAATCTCGGGGCAGATACGCCGACTGGGCGTCAGAATCTGGGGCAGACGCGCCGAGTCGGCGTCCTCAGCCGGGGCAGACGCGCCGAGTCGGCGTCCTCAGCTGGGGCAGATGCGCCGGGTCGGGGTCAGCGGACGCCGTTGGAGTAGCGCTCGCGTACTTCCATGTAGTTGCCCCAGCGGTTGTTGATGAGGTCCTTCTCCCAGTCGTGCACGGCGTTGTCGCGGCTGATGGACTCGAAGTGGAAGAGGACGACGTCGTGGAGCCAGACGAGGCGGAGGCCCAGGGAGCGGCGGACCTTGAGGGAGAGGTCGACGTCGTTGTAGTTGATCGGGAGGCGCTCGCTGAAGCCGCCGGCGTCGAAGAAGACCTCGCGGCGCATCGCGACGCACGCGCCGGTGAGGGCGGAGGTCTCGCGGTTGATGTGGAGCTCGCCGTGGTTGCCGCGCTCCTCGGGGCGGGAGCGGTAGTAGGCGTGGGTGATGGTGCCGCTGCCGTAGACGAGGCCGGCGTGCTGGATGCGGAGGTCTTCGAAGAGGAGCTTGGGGCCGGTCATCCCGACGTCGGGTTCGCGCAGCGGGGCGATCAGCTGCTCGATGACGCCCTCGGAGTAGGCCTCCATGTCGTCGTTGAGGAAGAGGAGGACGTCGCCACGGGCGTGCGCGGCACCGACGTTGCATTTGGCACTGAAGCTGAACTTCTCGGTGAACTCGACCAGCTTGATGTCGGCGCCCTCGATCGCCCGCAGCGCGTCGAGCACCGGCTCCGGCGTCGGGGTGTCGTAGACGATCACGAACTCGACGTCGCGATGCTTCGTCGAGGCGATCACCGAGCGGACCGTCTCGACCACCATCGCGCGCCGCTCGCCCCACACGATCGCGCTGGTGCCGATGGTCGGGATGATCACGCTGACCGAGGTGTCCAGGTCGGGCTCGCGCTCGACGCGGTAGAGGCCGGGTGAGACCCCGCGCGAGGCGGTGGCCGGGATGCCGACGCGGTCGAGGTGCTCCTGGACCGCGCGTACGCCCGCGTCCCAGGCGTACGGCTTGGCCTGGTTGTCCGCAGCGGCAGAGCCGGGCACCTGGCGCCAGTGGTAGAGGACGCCGGAGACGTGGGTGATCCGGCGGGCGCGCTCGCTGACCCGCAGCAGCAGGTCGTGGTCCTGGGAGCCGTCGAAGCCGTCCCGGAAGCCGCCGACCTCCTCGACCAGCGAGCGGCGGAACATCGAGAAGTGGGTGCAGTAGTTGTGGTGGCGCAGGCGCTCCGGGGACCAGTCGGGCTTGAAGTAGGCCTCGCGGAGCTCGCCGGCCTCGCTCATCAGGTCTTGGTCGCTGTAGGCGTAGTCGAGGTCGTCGTACTGGTCGTAGGCGTTGACCATCTTCGCCAGCGCGTTGGGCGCGAGCACGTCGTCGTGGTCGAGCAGCGCGACCAGCTCGCCGCTCGCCTCGGCCAGCGAGGAGTTGGAGGCGGCCACGATGCCGCCGTTCTCGGCGCGCTCCACGACCCGCACCCGCGGCTCCTTCGCGGCCAGCTCTCGCAGCCGCGGCAGCACCCACGAGGCCGGCGAGCGGTCGTCGCTGAGGATCCACTCCCAGTCGCCGTAGCTCTGCGCCAGGACGGAGGCGATGGTGTCCTCGAAGGCATCGGCGGGCGGGTCGTAGACAGCAGTGATCAGCGAAACCCGGGGCGACGGCATGGGCTCCAGCCTATGCCGCTCACCGGCGGTTCGCCTCACCCGACACGGGCCGCGCGGGCGTTAGGGTGAGGGCCGACATCCCATCTTCTCGGAGGTTAAGCCGTGTCTCGGTTGGCAGTGGTGGCGACGTACGACACCGAGGGTCGGCTCTGGCCCCACCTACGCCGTCAGATCGAGGCGTACGCAGCGGCCGCCGAGGTCGTCCTCGTCTCCGCCGGCGGGCTCGTTGAGGAGGACCGGGCCTGGGCCGAGGCTCGCGCGCAGGTGGTCGAGCGCGGCAACAGCGGCTACGACTTCGCCTCCTACAAGGCGGGACTGGACGCCGCCGGCGACCTGAGCCGCTTCGACCTGGTCGTGCTGACCAATGACAGCTACATCGGGCCGGTGGTGCCGCCCGAGCAGATCTTCGAGGAGATGGCCGCGCGCGGCGTCGACTTCTGGGGCCTGACCCGCAACGGCGAGATGGGCGACCACGTGCAGAGCTACTTCGTCGGATTCTCACCGACCGCGGTCGCCTCCGACGCCTTCGTCGAGTTCTGGGGCGACTTCGAGCCGCTGGACGACCGCGGCCAGGTGATCCGACGCTACGAGGTCGGGCTGACCCGCCGCCTCGCCGACGCCGGGCTCACCTACGACACCTACTTCGTGCCGCGCGCCAGCGAGCACCGGCTCGCCCGAGCGCGCCGGTCATGGATGGGCGTCAACATCACCTTCGACCCCGACACCGACCCCCACCTGCTGCCGAACAAGACCGCCGAGTGGGACCTGATGCGCACCATCGGCAACCAGCCGCCGAACCCGTGCATCACCATGGCCGACAGCGTGCTCGACGGCGGCCGGCTGCCGATCGTCAAGATCGAGACGCTGCGCGACGACCCCTACGCCCTCGACGCCGAGGCGTTGCTGTGGAGCTGCGAGCGTGCCTACCCGGGCGTCTTCGCGGGCGTGCGCGACTACCTCGACCAGACCCGCGACACCCGCGGCCGCCAACTGACCAAGGTCGAGCCGCTCAGCCTCGAGCGCCGCATCGACGGCCGGACGCTGGCCTACTGCTCCCGCACCGAGCCGGCCGCGGTCGGGCTGCGCCCCTCCCAGCGGTTCGCCCCCGGGTCGCTGGACGGCGACAACACTCCCCCGGCCCAGGTCGCCGCGCTGGTCGGGTCGGCGCCCGAGGTGCTCGAGGTGCTCGAGGTGGGCTGCTGGACCGGCGAGATCGGCCGCCGTCTCGGCGCCCAGGGCTGCCGGGTGACCGGCGTGGAGCCCGACGAGGAGGCTGCTGCGTACGCCGGCAAGGAGCTGGCCGACGTGATCGTCGCCGACCCCTTCCGCACGCCCCTGACCGACCTCTTCGCCCCGGGCAGCTTCGACGCCGTCGTGGTCGCCGAGCTCATCGAGTACGCGCCCGACCCCGGTGCCCTCCTCGAGGAGGCTCGCGCGCTGCTGGCACCCGGTGGACGCCTCGTGATCTCGACCCCCAACGCCAACCACGGCTCACGACGGCTCGCGGTCCTGCAGGGCCACTGGCCGGCGACCCCGCTGCCCGTGGACCGGGCCCCGCTGCGCAGCTACGACCGGCTCGGCCTGATGCGCCTGCTCACCGACGCCGGGCTGGTGCCGACCGACCTGCGCGGCACCCTCGCCGACCCGCTGGTCTCCGGCTACGGCGTGCCGCAGAAGGCCATCCCCTACGCCGTGGCCGAATGGGTGCGCGACCGTCCCGACGCCCTGGTCGAGGCCTTCCAGGTCGCCGCCCGTCCGACCGTCCCCGGCGAGGTGCCGGTCCGCCGACCGGAGCTGGTCCCTGCCGTGGCTCCGGAGTCGGTGCGCCTCACCGACGTCCACACCGAGCGCGCCGAGCTGATCAAGAACGAGCGCCGCGCGGGCCGCAAGCTGCCCACGAAGGTCGCGAAGCTCGAGGAGAAGGTGCGCCTGCTGGAGGCCGAGCTGGCCCGCAACCCGCTGCGCCGAGCCGCCGGACAGCTCAAGCGCCGCGTCTGGTGAGGTCGTGAAGCCGAGAGTGATCCATGGACCACTCTCGGCTTCACGACCCGGGGCCCAGCCTCAGAACCGCAGGTTGCGCAGGTAGGAGTAGCCCACCTCCGCGGTCTGGACCGGCGTGACGTCCGGGGTGTCGTTCTCCACGATGTAGTCCTCCACCTGGTGGGCGCGGAAGATCTTGGAGAAGTCGATGAACCCGGTGCCGAGGTCGGCGTGGTCGCCGGTGGCCTCGTTGCGGTCCTTGACGTGGTACTGCCGCACCTTCAGCGGCGCCTGCTTGACGACGTCGATCGCGAAGTCGATCGCGTCGTCGCTGGACATGCCGAGGTTCACCCCGCCGGTGACGGCCCAGTAGAGGTCGACCTCGAGGTGGACGTACGCCGGGTCGAGCTCCTTCATGAAGACCTCCCACGGCGTCACCCCGCCGCCGAGATCGGTGGTGAACTCGTGGGCGTGGTTGTGGTAGCCGTACTTGAAGCCACGGCGCTTGGCGGCCGCCGCCTCGTTGTTCATCTGGTCGGCCCACGCCTGCCAGTCGGCGAGCGAGTCGGAGGCGAGGTAGGGCACGTTGATGTACTCGATGCCGAGCGTCTCGGAGTTGTCGAGCTTGGTCTCGAACGCCGCGAAGTCGCTGCTGAGCCCGTCGTGGCTGGAGTTGGAGCGCAGACCGAGCTCGTCGAGGACGCCTCGGATGTCCTCGGCGGAGCGGCCGTAGAGCCCGGCCAGCTCGACGCGCGGGTAGCCGATCTCTGCCAGCTTCGCCAGCGTCTCGTCGACGCCTGCGCCGGTCATCACGTCCCGCATCGTGTAGAGCTGGATGCTGATCTTGTCGGCCGGTACGCGGCGGCCGCCCTGACCCTTCCCACGCTCGCCGGGCGCGGCCCCGGCGGCATCGGCCGGAGCGGCCAGCGCGCCGCCGACCCCGAGCGCGGCAGCACCCGCGGCGGCGCCGCGGATGAGAGAGCGACGGCTCATGCCGCGCTGTTCGAGCGACCGGCGCAGCGCGCTGTCACCGTCGAATCCAAAACACATCTCGTTACTCCTTTACGTGGGGTGTAGCGGGTCAGTCGCCGCTCGAGAACGCCGCGTCGAAGGCGGCGTCAGGGGCGTCGAAGGCGAGTCGGCGGACGAACTCGAGTGCCTCCGGAGCGCCGACGAGGCGGTCCATGCCGGCGTCCTCCCACTCGACCGAGATGGGGCCGTCGTAGCCGATGGCGTTGAGCATCCGGAAGCACTGCTCCCAGGGGACGTCGCCATGGCCGGTCGAGACGAAGTCCCAGCCGCGCCGGGCGTCAGCCCAGGCCAGATGCGAGCCGAGCCGGGCGTTGCGGCCGTTGCCGGTCTGCATCTTCGTGTCCTTGCAGTCCACGTGGTAGATCCGGTCGCGGAAGTCCCACAGGAACCCGACCGGGTCGACCTGCTGCCAGACCATGTGGCTGGGGTCCCAGTTGATCCCGAACGCCTCCCGGTGGCCGATCGCCTCCAGCGTGGCGACGGTCGACCAGTAGTCGTAGGCGATCTCGGAGGGGTGGACCTCGTGCGCGAAGCGCACCCCGCACTCGTCGAAGACGTCGAGGATCGGGTTCCACCGGTCGGCGAAGTCGCGGTACCCGGCCTCGATCATCTCCTGAGAGACGGGCGGGAACATCGCGACGTACTTCCAGATCGAGGAGCCGGTGAAGCCCACCACGGTCTTGACGCCGAGGTTCTTCGCCGCGCGGGCGGTCATCTTCATCTCCTCCGCGGCCCGCTGACGTACGCCCTCGGGGTCTCCGTCGCCCCAGATCTTGGCGGGCAGGATGTCCTGGTGGCGCTGGTCGATCGGGTCGTCACAGACCGCCTGGCCCTTGAGGTGGTTGGAGATCGTGAAGAGCTGGAGGTTGTGCTTGGCGAGCAGGTCGAGCTTGGCCTGGACGTACGACTCGTCCTCCGCCGCCTGCCAGACGTCGAGGTGGTCGCCCCAGCAGGCGATCTCCAGGCCGTCGTAGCCCCACTCGGAGGCGAGGCGGCAGACCTCCTCGAACGGCAGGTCGGCCCACTGGCCGGTGAAGAGGGTGATCGGTCGGGTCATGGTGTTCCTTCCTTGTGAAGCGGCTGTGTTGGTCTCGACACGGGTTCGCTCGTTCCTCACGAACCCGGCTCGACCGACGCTCTGGTGAGCAGGGAGGCGAGCAGGTCGCGGACCTCGGTGGCCTCGAACCGGTCGCGCTTGGCGGAGGCGTCGGAGCAGACGAGGACGGGGCCGTGGTCGGGGTCGTCCGGCAGCCGGCCGTGGCTGCCGGAGACCGGGGCGGGGTCGAGCGGCACCACGCTCATCGCGTAGCGCAGCCCGACCGTCTTGCGGGCCAGGGTGGTGGCGGCGCGCAGCTTGACCCAGCGGTCCTCGGGGTCGAGGAAGAGCTCCGCGGGGTCGTAGCCGGGCTTCTTGTGGATCTCGACGCCACGGGCGAAGTCGGGCGCGTTCGCGTCGTCGAGCCAGTAGTAGTAGGTGAACCAGGCGTCCGGCTCGGCCACCACCACGAGGTCACCGGCGCGCTCGTGATCGAGGCCGTACGCCACCTGGCCGCCGCGGTCGAGCACCTCGGCGACGCCGTCGACGCCGGTGAGCAGGTCTCGCACCCGCTCGAGATCGGCAGGGTCCTTCACGTAGACATGGGCGATCTGGTGGTCGGCGACCGCGAAGGCGCGTGAGGTCCACGGGTCCAGCAGCTCGCCGGTGGCGTTGTGGTGGACGTGGAGCAGGCCCTCCCGGCGCAGCATCCGGTTCACATCGACCGGGCGGGAGGCCGCCGTGATGCCGTACTCGCTCAGCAGCACGACCCGCACCCCTGCGGCGGAGGCGTCGTCGAGCAGCGGCGCCAGGGTGGCGTCGACGTCACGGGCGGCCTGCGCCGCCTGCGGGCTGTCCGGGCCGAAGCGCTGCAGGTCGTAGTCGAGGTGGGGGACGTAGACCAGGGTGAGGTCGTGGTCGGGCATCACCGATCGGGCGGCGCCGACGATCCACTCCGAGCTCTTGATCGAGGCGGTCGGCCCCCAGTAGGTGAACAGCGGGAACGGCCCGAGCTCGGCGGTGAGCTCGTCGTGGAGCGACGGCGGCCAGGTCCAGCAGTCCGGCGACTTCTTGCCGTCGGCGTGGTACGCCGGGCGCGGCGTGACGGTGGTGTCGACGTCGGCGCCCATGGCGTACCACCAGCAGATGTTGGCCACCTTCGCGCCGGGGCGGCGACGTCGGACGACGTCCCACAGCTTCTCGCCGCGGACCAGCGCGTTGTGCTGGCGCCACAGGAACACCTCGCCGAGGTCGCGGAAGAACCAGCCGTTGCCGACGATGCCGTGGTCTCGCGGCAGCTCCCCGGTCAGGAAGGTCGACTGGACGGAGCAGGTGACCGCGGGCAGGACGGTGCCGAGCTCGGCGGTGAAGCCCGACTCCCCCACCTGTCGCACCCGCGGCATGTGCCGGAGCAGCTCGGGAGTCATCCCGACCACGTCGATGACCAGCAGCTTCTCGCCGGCGGTGTCGTTGATGTCGTTCATGCCGATGCCTCCTGCAGCTGTTCGAGCCCGGCCTCGAGGAGCCGGTCGCGGGTCCAGGCCAGCTCGGCCGCGATGCCCGCGACCAGGCCGTCGTCACCGTCCGGGCGCACCTGCTCGGGCAGCACGCCCCAGGTGTAGGTCTCCACCTCGAGGTGGTCGGTGTGAGCCACCGGCCCGCCCAGGAGCGCGTCGAGCGTGCCGGCGAGATGGTCGCGGGTGCTGCGCAGCGGCGGCGCCGGGTCGGCATGAAGAGGTACGTGGAAGTGCACCCGCCAGGGATGTTCGGCCGCCAGCGGGCGATGGCCACCGAGCGCCTCGGGCAGGTCGTCGCGGCTCTCGACCCGACCACCGCCGCTCGGCTCGCGGGTCTGGTGGAGGAAGCGGTCCTCGGAGTAGGAGGCCAGCGCCTCCCGGGTCGCCGGGTCGCTCGGGTCGTCGGCGTGCAGCGCGGCCGAGACCTGCACCTTGATCACCGGCAGCCCGGCCACCTGCAGCCGGTCGAGCGCCTCGGTGGCGTCCTCGAACTGGGTGGCGAGGTGGCAGGTGTCGACGCAGATCCCGATGTGGTCGGGGTCGAGACCGGCCAGGCGGGTCACCGCGTCCCGGGTGGTCTCCACGACGCAGCCGGGCTCGGGCTCGAAGCCGACCCGCACCGGCCGGCCGACCTCGGTCTCGAGGCGGGCCAGACCGTCGGCGAGCTCGCCGACCATCTCCTTCGCGGCGCGGTCGCGGTCGGTGAACCAGGGCGTGCGCCACCCCAGCGGGAGGGTCGAGATGCTGCCGCGTACGGCGTCGTCGGGCAGCAGCGCGGCCAGCACGCGGGCGGAGTCGAGGGTGTAGTCGAGGCGGCGCCGGTCGGACCAGTCGGGTGAGTAGACGTCGCGCTTGACCACGGGGGCGTGGAACCCGGCGTACGGGAAGGCGTTGAGGGTGACCACCTCCAGCCCGTGACGGTCCAGGCCGGTGCGCAGCCGCTCGAGGGCGGCCGGGTCACCGGCCAGCTCGTGGGCGGTCGGGGCGGGCAGCCACAGGCCGAGCCCGAGGCGGGGCTCGCCGAGCCGGGCGCGCACCTCGCCCGCGTAGCGGCGCAGCTGGTCGAGGATTCCGTCGACGTCCTCGGCGGGGTGGACGTTGCTGCAGTAGCCGAGATGGACGGTCGTGCCGTCGCGGTGGCGGAACCTCATCGCTCACCCCGCAGCAGGGAGTTGCCGGCGAAGGTGGCGCCCTGCTCGGCCTCGGGTACGTCGAGCAGCAGCCGTCCGCTCTGGCCGAAGAACTCCACCGGGTTGCGCCACAGCACCCGGTCGACGTCGTCCTCGGTGAAACCGGCCGCGAGCATCGCCTCCCCGGTCGCCCGTGTCCGCAACGGATCCGACTTGCCCCAGTCGGCGGCGGAGTTGACCAGCACCCGGTCCAGCCCACGCCGCTGCAGGATGGCGACCATCCGGTCGGGGTCCATCTTGGTGTCGGGGTAGATCGAGAAGCCCATCCAGGCGCCGGCCTCGTCGACGACGTCGACGGTCACCTCGTTGAGGTGGTCGACGACGACCATCCCGGGCTCGATCCCGGCGGCGTCGACCAGGTCGAGGGTGCGGCGGGTGCCGGCCAGCTTGTCCCGGTGGGGCGTGTGCACGAGCGCGGGCAGCGCGAACTCCTTGGCCAGCTCCAGCTGGTGGCTGAAGGCCTTCTCCTCGTCCTCGGTCATCGAGTCGAAGCCGACCTCGCCGACCGCGACCACGCCGTCCTTGGCGAGATAGCGGGGAAGCAGGTCGAGCACCGGCGTGCAGCGCGGGTCGTTGGCCTCCTTCGGGTTGAGCGCGATCGTGCAGTGGTGGGCGATGCCGAACTGCGAGGCCCGGAACCGCTCCCAGCCGACCAGCGCGTCGAAGTAGTCGACGAACGAGTCGACGCTGGTGCGCGGCTGACCGAGCCAGAAGGCCGGCTCGACCAGGGCCTGGACCCCGGCGGCCGCCATCGCCTCGTAGTCGTCGGTGGTGCGTGAGCTCATGTGGATGTGCGGGTCGAAGATGCGCATCAGGTCTCCCGAGAGGTGTGGGGGTGGGCATGTTCGGAGAGAAGAGCCAGCGCGTCGGCGGGCACCTCGCGCCCGGCGGCGCGCCGCTCGCCGGCGTAGTCGGCGACCATCCGCCGCAGCTCGTCGTCGGCACGGCGGTCGAGATCGGCGACCAGCCGCAGCGGTACGCCGACGAAGAGACACTTCAGGACGGCCTGGCGCCACGCGGCCGGATCGAGCCGAGCCGCGTACGTCCCCATCGCGGCGGCCACCAGCCGCGGGTCGTTGGTGCGCAGCGCGTCGTGGAGCAGGTCGACCGCGCGGTCGCCGATCGCGTCGCCGAGCTCGCCGAGGCCCAGCAGGACCGCGCGCCGCTCGTCGGCGTCGCCGAACCGGTAGAGGTCGTGCACCTCGGCGCTCAGCGCGTCGGCCTCACCGGCGAGACCGTCGCGCAGGGCGACCAGCAGGCGCACGCGTACGTCGTCCTCGACCCGCTCCGCGCCGGGCTCGGGCGAGGTGCCGGGGGTGCGGCCGATCTCTCTGGCGGCGGCCGGGAAGCGGGTGCGGATCCGGGTGTGGTCGGCCGCGATCTCGGCACACCGTTCGGCGAGCAGGCTCTCGTTCATGCCCGCACCTCCTCGGGCCCCTCGGGCCGGGTCAGATCGGCGACCGTCCGCTGCAGGAACGCCAGCGAGCGCTCGGCGACGACCGGAGCGGCGTGGGACTGCCGCGGCAGCTCGAGCGCGGCGAGACCGGTGTAGCCGATCTCGGCGAGGGTGCCGAGGGCGGCCGCGAAGTCGACCTCACCGGTGCCGAGCTCGAGGTGCTCGTGGACACCCTCGACCATGTCGTCGACCTGCACGTTGGCCAGCAGCGGCCCGGCCAGCCGGATGGTCTCGGCCATCCCCCGTGGCTCGTTGCAGACCACGTGTCCCAGGTCGAGGGTGATCCGCAGCAGGTCCGGGCCGTCGAGGCGCCGGCGCAGCTCGAGCACGGCGTCGAGGGTGTCGACGAAGTGGCCGGGCTCCGGCTCGACAGCACACACGACGTCGCGGCGGGAGGCCAGGTCGAGGACCCGCCAGACGCCGTCGCACAGGCGTCCCCAGGCCCGGTCCTCCTCGACCCCGTCGGGCAGGCTGCCCGACCAGAACGAGACCGCCTCGGCACCGAGATCGGAGGCGACCTCGACCGCCCGGTGCAGGTAGTCGACGCGCCGGCTCGCCTCCGGGCCGGGGTGGAGCAGCGTCGGGTAGTGCTTGCGCCGTGGGTCGAGGATGTAGCGCGCACCCGTCTCGATCACGACCGAGAGGCCGAGATCGTCGAGCCGGCGACGGAGCTGCGCGGTCCGCCCGACCAGGTTGGGGCGGTAGGGGTCGAGGTGGAGGTGGTCGAGGGTCAGCGCGACGCCGTCGTAGCCCAGGTCGGCGAGGATGGCCAGAGCGTCCACGAGCCGGTGGCTGTGCATGCCGTTGGTGCCGTAGCCGAACCGCAGGGTGCCCGCCGTGGTCATGTCGGCGACACCACCTTCGAGGCGGCCTTGGCGACCGGCCCGGCAGCCAGCAGCCCGACCGCGGCGAGCGGCGAGCGGCGGGCGACGAGCGCGGCCTGGAGCGGGATCATCCCGCGGATCCCGGCGCCGGTGGCCCGCCGGACCGTGCCGGCGTCCGGGGAGGAGGCCGCCGCCAGCTGGGCGGAGCCGACGCTGCCTGCGTACGTCGCGGCGAGAGCGACCGGGAGCGCAGCCCGCCCGTGGCCGGCGGCAGCCGCGGCGGTCGCGACGGTGACGCCGCCGGCGAGCCGTGCCGTGACCGGCCGGGTGCCGTGCACCTCGCCCCGGCTGAGCAGCGTGACCCCGGCGGTGTGGGCGGCGAGCAGGGCGGCCGGCACCAGCCCGGCCTTCGTACGCCCTGCGCCGCTCGCCCCGAGGAGCACGTCGAGCCCGCGGGCGGCCGCCATCGCGAACGGTCCGGCCGTGGTGGCCTTCAGCACGGTGTCGTAGGCCCAGACCGCACCGGCCAGCGCCGCTGCGGTCGTGGCCGCCGGACGCCCTCCGGCGAGCGCGGCCAGCCCGACACCGGCCGCGGTGAGCCCGACGGCCGTGCCGAGCGCCTGGCGTGGTGACACCCGGCCCGACGGGATCGGCCGCTCCGGCCGCTCGACGGCGTCGAGGTCGCGGTCGGCCCAGTCGTTGAGCGCCATCCCGGCCCAGTAGAGCGCGACCGAGGCGACCGGCATCGCGGCCGACCGGGCTCGCAACGGCCCGGCCGCGGCCGCACCGGCCAGGCTGTCGCCCGGCACGGTGAGCGCCGCCGGCAGCCGCACCAGCTCGGCGAAGGCTCTGCCCCGAGACGTCATCGAGCCTCCTGCCCGGCCTCGCCGGCCCGCCCGACTCGCCCGACCCGACCGCACCATGCGACCAGCTCCTCCCACTGGCTGCCGAGCCGGTGCTCGGTGGAGCCTGCGGGGTCCTTGAAGAAGAAGCCGAACGGCAGCGGCCCCGTCTCCCCCACCTCCGCTGCGCGCAGGGTGAGACGGGCCAGGTCGAGCACCAGCGGCGCGGCCAGTGCCGAGTCGCAGCCGCTCCAGGTGAACTGCAGCGACATCCGGACCCCGAGGAACCCCTCGAAGGAGACGTGGTCGATCGCGGTCTTCCAGTCGCCGTGGTCGGGCACGTAGTCGATGTGCATCGGCCCGTCGACCGGATGGCCGAGCATGGCCTCCAGCCCCTGGGCCTTCGTGGTCAGCTTGCTCTGCGCGTTGGCGGGGTCGGCGAGCGTGGCACCGTCACCGCCGCCGAGCATGTTGTAGGAGGCCCAGGCGTTGACCTGCAGCCCACGGGTCGCGAACATCGGCGCGAGCGCCGACTTGAGCAGCGTCTCTCCGGTCTTCCCGTCCGAGCCGGCCCACGGCAGCCCGGCCCGCTCGGCGAGCGCGACCAGCACCGGCAGTCGCGGTCCCGGGCTCGGCGTGAAGGAGACCACCGGGCAGCCGGCCCGGTAGGCGGCCAGGACGTACACGGAGCTGGTCGGCAGCGGCGACTCCCCCGCCGCCAGCGCCGCGTCGAGCGCTTCCGGGCCGGCGAGCGGACCACCGTCGACGACGTCGGCCGGCGGCTCGGTGCTCGCCACGTCGACCACGACCACCCGCTCGAGCCCGTGCTTCTCGCGGAAGGCGACGAGGTCGGCGCTCAATCGCTCGACGGCCGCACCCTGGGGCTCGTCGCCCGCCGGGTCATAGCCCGTACGCAGCCGCCCCTCGACCTCCGCCAGGTCGGCGGCGATGGCGGGCAGGATCGCGGCCGGGACCACCCCGCCGGCGGCCAGCCGCTCGGCCCGTTTGAGCAGGGAGTCGGTGGCCACGTCGTGGCCCCCGATCACCAGGTCGTCCAGTGGAGGCAGCCCGGCAGCGGCGATCTCGGGCTGCTCGGCGACCAGCCCGACCCGGCCGGCGAGGCCGGCGCGTACGGCCAGCGCGCCGACGGTGGAGGTGACCCCCACCGAGCCGCACGCACCGACCAGCCAGAGGCCGACACGTCCGCGATCAGGACCCGTCATCGGTGCCCCTCGCAGCGGAACTTCGCGGCCCCGGCCGCCATCTGGATGCCGCCGAGCAGGTGGGAGAGGAACTCCGGCTCGGTGTAGGACTCCGTGGTGTGGCCCATCCCGGTGTAGAAGGCCCGGCCGCCGTCGTAGCGGTGACACCAGGCGATCGGGTGCGGGTTCCCCATCGCGAAGGGCGCCGGGTCGTAGCTGCGCTCGTCGAGGTCGGCGAGCACCCTGACCGAGGGCGCCGGCCGGTCGCGGAAGCTGTACCACTCGTCGAAGCGTGTCCACCGCGGCGGCAGGCCCTTGGTGGCGGCGGTGCTGTGGCCGTGGACCTTCACCGTGGCGGTCTGCTGGGCGGGATGGCCGGCGAAGTAGGCACCGACGAGACCGCCGTACCAGGGCCAGTCGTACTCGGTGTCGGAGGCGGCGTGGACACCCACGTAGCCGCCACCACCTCGGATGTAGCGCTCGAAGGCGGCCTGCTGGCCCTCGTCGAGCACGTCACCGGTGGTGGAGAGCCACAGCACCGCCTCGTACGCCGCCAGGTCCTCGTCGTTGAAGACCGCCGCGTCCTCGGTCGCGGTCACCGTGAAGTCGTTCTCGGCGCCGAGCCGCTCGATGGCGGCGATGCCGTCGGGGATGGAGTCGTGGCGGAACCCGGCGGTCTTGGAGAACACCAGGACGTCGTACGTCCCCGGCCCCTCGCCCCCGCCCGGCCGGTCGGGGGCGGCCGGAGCCGGTGACAAGGGGGTCAGGGCGGCCAGGGCGACCAGCCCCACGCCCGAGATCAGCGTTCGGAACCTTCTCGATCCGTGCTTCATGGTGCATGTCCCTTCTGTGCTCACAACAACTTCGGGCTTGATGCGCTCGGGCGGCCGTGGGGGCCGGCGTGGGTCAGGCGGTGATCTCCTGCCAGGTCCGGGTGTCCGAGCTGGTCTCGACGGCGGCCAGCACGCGCTGCACCTGAAGTCCGTCGGCGAACGTCGGCGTCGGCTGAGCGCCCTCACCGAGCGCTCGGACGAGGTCGACGACCTGGTGGGTGAAGCCGTGCTCGTAGCCGAGGCCGTGGCCAGGCGGCCACCACCCCGAGATCCACGGGTGGTCGGCCTCGGTGACGACGATCCGGCGGAAGCCACCCTCGGCGTCCGGCAGGGTCGCGTCGTGGAAGTGCAGGACGTTCATGTCCTCGAAGTCGAAGGCCAGGCTGCCCTTCGACCCGTTGATCTCGATGCGGATCGCGTTCTTGCGGCCGTTGGCGAAGCGGGTCGCCTCGAAGGAGCCGAGCGCTCCCCCGGCGAAGCGGGCCATGAAGACCGCGGCGTCGTCGACGGTGACCGGGCCGCGACCGGCACCGGCGGTGGCGGTGAGCCCGGAGGAGGCCTCGGCCACCGGCCGCTCCTTGACGAAGGTCTCCAGCATGCCGGAGACCTCCCGGATGCGGTCGCCGGTGATGTGCTGGGTCAGGTCGATGACGTGGGCGCCGATGTCGCCGAGCGCTCCCGAGCCGGCCTTCTCCTTGTCGAGTCGCCAGCTCAGCGGGGCCTCGGGATCGGCGAGCCAGTCCTGGAGGTACTGCGCCCGCACGTGGTGGAGCTCCCCGAGCCTGCCGTCGGCGACCAGCTTGCGGGCCAGCGCGATGGCGGGCACCCGGCGGTAGGTGAAGCCCACCATCGCGTGCACCCCTCGCTCGGCTGCCGCGGCGGCGGCCGCCGCCATCTGCTCGGCCTCGGCCACGCTGTTGGCCAGCGGCTTCTCGCACAGCACGTGCTTGCCGGCCTCGAGCGCGGCGATCGCGATCTCCGCGTGGGTGTTGCCGGGCGTGCACACGTCGACCAGGTCGACGTCGTCGCGGGCGATCACCTCACGCCAGTCGGTCGCGCTCTCCGCCCAGCCCAGCCGGGCGGCGGCCGCGGCCACGTTGGTCGCGTCGCGGCCGCAGACGACCTGCATCCGCGGGGTCAGGGGGAGGTCGAAGAAGCGGTGGGCGCTGCGCCAGGCGTGGGAGTGGGCAGCGCCCATGAAGGCGTACCCGATCATCCCCACCCCGAGTGTGGCGTTCTGCTCGGTCATCGGAACTCGATCCTGTTCTCGGTGGTGTCGCTCCGTGCCCGAGCACGGAGCGACCTTTCGGTCTGGCGGTCTTGCGCTTGTCAGGCGGGCTGTGCGGTGGTCGGTCAGGACTCGAAGGCCGTGGGCAGGAACTCGTCCACGTTCTCCTCGGTCACGACCGGCGCGTCGAGCTGGATCGTGCGCGGCACGGTCACCTCGACCAGGTCGGACATCGCCTTCTGCTGCACCAGGAGCCGGGCGAGCTTGATGCCGTCGGCGGCCTGGGTGGACGGGTAGATGACCGTCGCCTTCAGCACGCCCTTGCCGGACTCGATCTCGCGCATCGCGTTCGCCGACCCGGCGCCGCCGACCATCGTGAACTCGTCGCGGTCGGCGTTCTTGATCGCGGCGAGGACGCCGACGCCCTGGTCGTCGTCGTGGTTCCACAGGAAGTCGATCTTGGGCGCGGCCTGGAGCAGGTTGCCGGCAGCCTTCTCGCCGCCCTCGACGGTGAAGTCGGCGGCGACCCGGTTGTCGACGTCGAGGCCGCACTCGGCCAGCGCGTCCTTGAAGCCCTTGCTGCGGTCCTGGGTGAGCGGCAGCGAGTCGATGCCGGCGATCTCGGCGACGACGGCGTCCTCGTTGCCGCCGGCCTGCTCGCAGACGTACTCCCCTGCCGAGACGCCCATCCCGTAGTTGTCGCCGAGCACGGTGACCCGGGCGGCGTTGGGGTCGTTGAACTCGCGGTCGACGTTGATGACCGGGATGCCGGCCTGCATCGCCTTGAGGGCGACCGGGGTCATCGCGGCGCCGTCGAAGGGCAGGAGCACGATCGCGTCGACCTTGTCGTTGATGAAGGTCTCGACCTGGCTGATCTGCAGGTTGACGTCGTTGGTGCCCTCGGCCAGGCGCAGGTCGATGTCCTCGTAGGAGTCGCCGGTGGCCTTGGCCTGCTCGCTGATCGCGCCCATCCAGCCGTGGTCGGCGGCGGGGGCGGAGAAGCCGATGACGACCTTGTCGCCCGCCTCGTCGTTGGAGCCGGCCTTGGCGTTGGACGTACCGCCCGCGTTCTCCGACTTCTCGGGGGTGTTGCTGATGCAGGCGGAGAGGGCGAGCACCGCGACGCCGGCGACGAGGCCGGTGCCGATGCGTCGGGCCGTCTGGCGTGAGAGCCTTGCTGACTTCAGTTTCATGGTGGTGCTCCTTGATCGTGCGAGGGTGGCGATGGGTGAGGAGTCCGAGAGGGCCGAGGACGTACGCAGGTCAGGACCCGGGTTGCCGCGAGAACCGCTTCTGCAGCAGCACGGCGACGATGATGATCAGGCCCTTGGTGAAGGCCTGCGCGGAGATGGAGAGGTTGTTGATCACGAAGACGTTGGAGAGGGTCGCGAAGATCAGCACGCCGAAGACGGTGCCGACGATGGTGCCGCGCCCACCGGCGAGCAGGGTGCCGCCGATGACGACCGCAGCGATGGCGTCCAGCTCGTAGAGCTGACCGTGGGTGGCGCTGCCGACCGTGGTGCGGGAGATCAGCATGACCGCGGCGATGCCGCAGCAGAGGCCGACGAGCACGTAGAGCAGCACGGTGTGGCGGCGGACGTTGATGCCGGCCAGTCGCGAGGCCTCCGGGTTGCCGCCGATGGCGAGGGTGCGTCGGCCGAAGGTGGTGCGGTTGAGCAGGATCCAGCCGATCACCGCCACGACGACGAAGATCCAGATCAGCAGCGAGATCCCGAAGATGTCGCGGGAGAACGCGTCGGTGAAGCCCGGGACGCTGACGATCTGGGTCTTGCGCGCCGAGATGATCTCGGCCAGACCGCGGGCGCTGGCCATCATCGCCAGCGTCGCGATGAACGGCACCACCCCGCCGTACGCCACCAGCAGCCCGTTGATCAGGCCGGCTCCCGCGCCGACCAGGAGCGCGGTGGTGACGATGAAGATCCAGTGGTAGTCGTTGGCCATCGCCTGCGTGGACAGCGTGGTGCACCAGACCGAGGAGAGCGCGACGAGCGCGCCGACCGAGAGGTCGATGCCGCCGCCGGTGATGACGAACGTCATCCCGATGCTGACGACGCCGATCACCGCGGCCAGGCGCAGGATCGTCATCACGTTGTCGACCGAGCCGAACCGCTCCCCGCCCGAGAGGACACCGACCAGGGCGAGCAGCGCCAGCGCCAGGACCAGGCCGAGGTTGTGGCCGGCGCCGCCGCGCAGCAGCGCACCGAAGCCGCTCGGCTCGGCCTTCCGCTCGGCCGCAGCAGCCTCCTTCTCGACCCGTGCCGTGTCCCCTTGGGTCACGGCAGCATCTGTGGGGGTCTCGCTCATGCGACCTCTCCTTCCATCACGAGGTCCAGGACCTTCGACTCGTCGATCTCGGTGGCGGGGCCCTCGTGGACGACGGAGCCCTCGCTGATGACGAGGACCCGGTCGGCGAGACCGAGCACCTCCTCGACCTCGCTGGACACCACGACGACGGCGACACCTTCGTCGGCCAGACGGCGCACGAGGTTGTAGATCTCGGTGCGCGCCCCGACGTCGACACCACGGGTCGGCTCGTCGAGGAGCAGCACCTTGCAGTCGCGCAGCAGCCATCTGGCGAGCACGACCTTCTGCTGGTTGCCGCCCGAGAGGTTGCGGACCGGGCGGTCCACCCCCGCCGGACGTACGTCGAGGGAGCGGGTGAGCTCCTCGGCGGCACGCCGCTCGGCGCCGCTGTCGAGGAAGCCGGCCTTGGCGAACCGGCTCATCGAGGAGACCGTCACGTTGCGGTAGACCGCCTGGTCCAGCAGCAGCCCCTGGCTCTTGCGCTCCTCGGGCGCCAGGCCGACCCCTGCGGCGACCGCGGCGCGGACCGATCCGCGGCGCAGCCGGCGGCCGTCGATGCTGACCGTGCCGGCCGAGGATCGGCGGGCGCCGTAGATGGTCTCCAGGATCTCCGAGCGACCGGAACCGACCAGGCCCGCCAGCCCGACGATCTCGCCGGCGTGGACCCGGAGGTCGATGTCGCGGAACCGGTCGCCGCAGAGACCGCTGGTCTCGAGCACCGGCGCGGTGCCACGGCTGGGCGGTGTCGTCGGGCGCTCGGGGAAGACGTACTCGATCGAGCGGCCGGTCATCAGCCGGATCAGCTCCGCGGTCGGGGTGTCCTCCACCGGGAGCCCGGTGGCGACGGTCCGGCCGTCCTTGAGCACCGTGATCCGGTCGCCGATCTGGCGGATCTCCTCGAGGCGGTGGGAGATGTAGATGATCGCGACGCCCTCGGCGGTGAGGCCGCGGACCACCCGGAAGAGGTTGTCCACCTCCTCCTGGTCGAGGACCGCCGACGGCTCGTCGAGGATGAGCAGGCGGGTGTCGTGGGAGAGCGCTCGGGCCATGCTCACGATCTGCTGACCGGCCGGGGACAGGTCGCCGACCAGCCGGTTCGGGTCGACCTCTCTGTGCCCGAGGCGGGCCAGCAGCGTACGTACCCGCTGGGTCGCCTCGGAGCGACGGCTGAACCCGGCCGTGGCGAGCTCGTGGCCGAGGAAGATGTTCTCGGTCACGGTCAGCCCGGGCACCAGGTCGAGCTCCTGGTAGATGGTCGAGATGCCGCGCTTCATCGCCGCGACGGGCGTGGTCAGCCGGACCGGCTCGCCCTCCCAGAGGATCTCCCCCTCGTCGGGCTGGTACGCCGCGGAGAGCACCTTGATGAGGGTCGACTTCCCGGCGCCGTTCTGTCCGAGCAGGCAGTGCACCTCGCCCGCACGCACGTCGAGGTCGACGCCGCCGAGCGCGAGCACGCCGGGGAACCGCTTCACGATCCCGGTCATCTCGAGGAGGGCTCCACCTCCTCCACCGGGTTCGCGGGCGACACCGTCGTTCGACGGCTGAGGGGTCTCGGTCATCGGGCTCCTCCGTGCAGTTCGGGCAGTTCGGCGATGGCGGTGGGGTCGGAGAGCACCGGCTCCAGGGAGGCCAGTGCGCCGCCGCGGACGGCGGCGGTCGGACCGAAGGACGAGATCGTGACCCGGGTGCCGCCGGAGCCGGGCGCGAGCACGTCGGTGGCCAGCCGCGCCTCGACGGCCGGCCGCAGCCACTCACCGAGGACGGCGTAGTAGCCGCTGAGCACGACGGTGCCGGGGTTGAGGGTGTTGACCAGGGCGGCGGCACCGGTGCCGAGCCAGGTGCCGACCTCGCCCAGGGCGGACAGGGTGCGGCCGTCGGCCAGCCGAGCGCGCTCGACCAGGGTGGCCAGCCGCTCCTCCAGGGTGAGCGCGGGGTCGCGCACCGGGTCGTCGGGGTCGGTGGCGGCTTCCAGCAGCGCGCGCAGGCCCACCACGGTCTCCCAGCAGCCGGTGCGGCCGCAGCCGCAGCGCCGTCCGCGCAGGTCGACCTGCAGATGGCCGATCTCGCCGGCCCAGCCGTGGCGTCCCAGCGCCACCCGGCCGCCGCTGACGACGGCGCCGCCCAGGCCGACCTCGCCGTAGAGCACCACCATGTCCGCGCGGTCGGGGTCGGCCGGGTCGAGCTCGGCGGTGGCGGCGAGCGTGGCCTCGTTGGCCACGCGCACCGCCGGGACGGGAGCGCCCGGGACGGCAGCGGCCAGCCGGGTGCGTACCTCCGCGGCGACGTCGATGTCGCGCCAGCCGAGGTTGGGGGCGAAGACGACCAGCTGGGTGGCGGCGTCGACGAGGCCGGCGACGCCGATGGTGATCGCGGCGACGGTGGTGCCGGCGGTCCGCGCCTCGGCGAGCGCATCGGCGACCATGCCGGCGAGCTCGTCGAGCACCTCCTCCGGAGGCAGGCGGCGGCCGTCGATGCCGCGGCGTGCCTCGGCGATCACGGAGCCGGCCAGATCGACGGCGACGACGGCGAGATGGTCGACGTTGATCTCGGCACCGACACCGCACACCGCGCCACCGACGAGGCGCACCTGCACGCCAGGACGTCCGGCACCACGGCTGGCGGTGTCTCCGCAGGAGACCAGGCCGAGCTCGGTGAGCTCCTCGACCAGCCCGCTGGCGACCGTACGCGTCAGCCCGGTCTCCTCGGCCAGCCGGCTCCGCGAGCGGGGGCCGCCGTCGCGCAGCGCGCGGAGCAGCAGGCCCAGGCGGGCGGCCCGGACCGCTGCCGGGTCGGCAGCGGCGGAGACCCGCACGGTGATGTCCGCATCGCGCACGGTGGCCTCCTGTCCGGCGTTCGTGGTGGGGTCGCTCACGATCGACCACCGCTGTGATGACAGTCACAGAATTCGGCGGCCGAGAGACAAACTAGTGACCCGCCTCACCTTCTACAACCCTTTCATGGCAGTTTCCGCAAAGTTTGTGTTCCACTTTGAAAAGTTATTGGACAAAGTCATCAAAAAAGGGCACCCGGCCGCCGGAACGGCCGGGTGCCCCTCCCGCGAGGGCGCGGGTCACTCGCTGGGTGCGATCACCACCTCGTCGCTCCCGGTCAGGGCCGGCAGCCCCTCCTCACCCGGGTCGGTGTACTCCGCGACGAAGACCGCGTGGAGGTCGTCGTGCTCCGGGTCGTGCCCGCCCGGCACCGAGGTCACGATGGAGCCGCTGCAGCCGTTGGCCGTGGTCTGCGGGTGCCCGTGCTCGTCGTGGCCCAGGACGTACGTCACCGAGACGCGGTTGCAGTCCACCTCCTGGTCGTCGCTGACCTCGACCTGGAACTGGACGGTGTCACCGAAGTGGAAGTCACCGCCCGGCGCCGGGTCGGTCGTCAGCGTCACCTGCGGGGTGTCGTTGCCGACCACCACGTCGACGTCGGCCGAGGCGTGCTTGCCGCGCCCCTTGCCGCCGTGGTCGGTGACGGTCAGGGTCGCCCGGTAGGCGCCGACCTCGTCGTAGGTGTGGGTCGCCGTCGGACCGGTGGCGTCGAAGATGCCGTCGCCGTCGAAGTCCCACTGGTAGGTCAGCTCGTCACCGTCGGCGTCCGTGGTGCCGGCGCTGTCGAAGGCGACCGTCAGCGGCGGCTGACCCGAGGTCTGGTCGGCGGTGATGGCCGGCGTCGGGGTGTGGTTGCCGGAGCGGGCGACGTAGTCGATCCGGGAGACCTGGGCCTCCTCGTTTTCGCTGAAGTAGCCGTCGCCGTACTCGAGCATGTAGAGCGAGCCGTTCTTGCCGAACTCGAGGTCCATCACGTTGTCGGTCGCGAACGCGCTCAGCACGTCCTCGATGCCGGTCAGCTCACCCTTCTTGTCCAGCCGCATCGCCTTGACGTAGTCACGGCCCCACTCGGCGAAGAGCGGGATCCCGTCGTAGTAGGCAGGCCAGGCGCCGGAGCGGGGCGACTTGTCGTTGCGCTTGTCGAAGGCGTACGCAGGGCCGGCCATGGGCGCGATGCCACCCTCGGAGCCGAGTTCGGGGAACTCCTCGGACGGCGCGTAGGAGTACCAGACCGTCGGCTGGGTGACCGGCGGGAGCTCGGTCAGACCGGTGTTGTGCCGGGAGTCGTTGACCGGCTTCGCACAGTCGAAGGCCGGACCCGAGGTCCCGGTCTCGAAGTCGTAGTCGCGGTAGGGCATCTCGGCGGTCGCACACAGCGGCCAGCCGTAGTTGGCCGGCTTCGACACGACGGTCCACTTGCCCTGACCCGCCGGACCACGCTCCGGGTCGGCCGAGGAGGCGTCGGGCGAGTAGTCGGCCACGAAGACGCGGTCGGTCTTCGGGTCGATCTCGATCCGGAAGGGGTTGCGCAGGCCCATCGCGTAGATCTCCGGACGGGTCTTGTCGGCGCCCGGCTCGAAGAGGTTGCCCTTGGGGATCGTGTAGCCGCCGCCCGCCTTCGGCTTGATCCGCAGGAGCTTGCCGCGCAGGTCGTTGGTGTTGGCCGCAGTGCGCCTCGAGTCGAACGCCGGGCTGCGGTTCTCGCTGTCGTCGAGCGGGGCGTACCCGTCGGACTGGAACGGGTCGGTGTCGTCGCCGGTGGCGAGGATCAGGTTGCCCTTGGAGTCGAAGACGATGTCGCCGCCGACGTGGCAGCAGCGGCCGCGGTCGACGGGTACGTCCATGATCTGCTGCTCGGTGGTGAGGTCGATCTTCCCGTTCTTGTACTCGTAGCGGGAGAGCCTGATCGCGCCCTTGAACGGCTCGAAGTCGGCAGGAGTGCCGTGCTCCGGCGCGTCACCCTCGTTGACGTCCGGGGTGGACGGGTCGTCGACGGGAGTGTCGAGGGGCGGCGAGTAGTAGGCGTAGATCCAGCGGTTGCGCTTGCCGTCGAAGCCGGGGTCCAGAGCGATGCTCTGCAGCCCCTCCTCGTCGTGCTGGTAGACGTCGAACTCCGCGGCGAGCGAGTTGACGCCGGTCTCGGCGTCGTTGAGCCAGACCTTGCCGGCGCGGGTGCTGTGCAGGACGTCCCCGTCGGGCAGGACCGCGAGGTCCATCGGCTCGCCGGGGCGGTCGTTGAGGGTGACCTTCTCGAAGGCGCTGTCCGGCGGCGGTTCGGCTGCGGGAGCCGCGTCGGCGGAGGTCGTGATGGGGAGAACCAGGAGGCCGGAGACCACGGTGGTGGCGACGCTCCAGAGGGTGAATCTGTGCACGGTCCATCTCCTTCTCTCGCTGTCGTGGAGGGGAGCGAGATCGTCCGCGAACGTAGCGATGTGACGCCGGTCACGTCAAGCGACTTGCGATCTTTCGCAAGAAGATTTCGAAAGATGGGACGAAACTGGCCCGACGGGGCCTGCCGGGGCCGGACAGGGGCGGGCTACGCCTCGTCGCTGCTGGGCGCGTACACCGAGGCGCTGATCAGGTGGGCCGCACCGATGACGCCGCCCTCGTCCCCGAGCTCGCTGAGCACGATCGGGAGGTTGCCGGTGGCCAGCGGCAGCGAGCGACGGTAGGTCACGCTGCGGATCTCGGCGAGCAGCCCGTGGCCGAGCTTGCTGACCCGGCCGCCGATGACGATCAGGCCCGGGTTGAAGAAGGAGACCAGGCTCGCGAGCACCTGGCCGATGCGGTGTCCGCTGTCGCGGATGAGCTGCACCGCCTGGGCGTCACCGCGGGCGACCGCGACGGCGACGTCCTCGGCGCTCAGGTCGCCCTTCTCCGAGAGCAGCTCGGCGAGCACCGGGGAGCGGCCCGAGCGGGCGGCGGCGAGCGCCTCCCGGGCGAGCGCCGCACCGCCGGAGAAGGCCTCCAGGCAGCCGGTGTTGCCGCAGGCGCAGGTGGGGCCGAAGTCCTCGACCCGGATGTGGCCGATGTCGCCGGCGCAGCCGTCGACGCCGCGGTAGAGCTCGCCGTCGACGACGATCCCGCAGCCGATGCCGGTGCCGATCTTGACGTAGAGGAAGTCGCGGGCGGTGCGGGCGACACCGGCGTGCTGCTCCCCCGCCGCGAGCACGTTCACGTCGTTGTCGAGCACCACCGGGCAGCCCAGCTCGCGAGCGACCGCGTCACGCACCGGGTAGCCGTCCCAGCCCGGCATGATCGGCGGCGAGACCGAGACCCCACGGTGGAAGTCGACCGGGCCGGGGACCCCGACGCCGGCGCCCATCGGGTCGGTCACGCCGTGCTCGTCGAGCAGGCTGCGTACCTCGTCGAGGGCGGTGGCGAGCACCTTCTCCGGGCCGCTGCGGATGTCGCACGGGCGGGTGCGGGTGGCGATCACCGAGAGGCGGCCGTCGGTGAGCCCGACCGACATGCTGGTGGCGCCGATCGAGATGCCGACGAACCGGATGTCCGGGGCGAGGTCGACCAGAGTCGAGCGGCGGCCACCGCGCGAGGCCGCCGGCCCCACCTCGTGGGCCATGCCCAGCTCGGTGAGCCGGCCGACCTCGGCGGCGATGGTGGTGCGGGAGACGTTCAGCCGGTCGGCGAGCTGCACGCGCGAGAGCGGGCCCTCGTCGCGGAGCTGAGCGAGCAGGCGGGCCTGCATGGAGGTCTCGGCCCGGCCGGCGAGTGAATGACGCATACCGGCGATCCTGCCATGTGGCACGGGCGGCTAGCCGAGAAGTGCGTCGACGAAGGCCTCGGGGGTGAACGGGGTGAGGTCGTCGGGACCCTCGCCGAGGCCGACGAGCTTGACCGGGACGCCGAGCTCACGCTGCACGGCCACCACGATGCCGCCCTTGGCGGAGCCGTCGAGCTTGGTGAGGACGATGCCGGTGACGGCGACCGCCTCGCTGAAGACGCGGGCCTGGATGAGGCCGTTCTGGCCGGTGGTGGCATCGAGGACCAGCAGCACCTCGGTGACCGGGGTCTGCTTCTCGACCACCCGCTTGACCTTGCCGAGCTCGTCCATCAGGCCGGCCTTGTTCTGCAGCCGGCCGGCGGTGTCGACGATGACGGTGTCGACACCGGTGTCGAGCCCCTCCTTGACCGAGTCGAAGGCGACGCTGGCCGGGTCGGTGCCCTCCGGGCCGCGGACGACCTCGACGCCGACGCGCTCACCCCAGGTCGTGAGCTGCTCGGCAGCGGCGGCGCGGAAGGTGTCGGCGGCGCCGAGGACGACCTTGCGGTCCTCGGAGACCAGGATGCGGGCGAGCTTGCCGGTCGTGGTGGTCTTGCCGGTGCCGTTGACACCCACCATCAGCACCACGCCCGGTGCGCCGTCGGCACCGCTGACCTGCAGCCGGCGGTCCATGGTCGGGTCGACGAGCTTGATCAGCTCTTCGCGCAGCGCGGTCTTCGGGTCGGCCTTGCCGCCCTCGACCCGCAGCCGGGTGCGCAGCCCCTCGACCAGCTCCTGGGTCGGCGCGACGCCGATGTCGGCGGTGAGCAGGAGGTCCTCGATCGACTCCCAGGTGTCCTCGTCGAGGCGGTCGGTGGAGAGCAGGTTGAGCAGACCGCGCCCCAGCGCGTTGGAGCCGGCCAGACGCTGGCGCAGCCGCACCAGGCGGGAGGCGGTGCTCTCCGGCTTCTCGATGGTCGGAGCGGACGGCGCCGCCGGCTCCACCGTCTCGGGCTCGGCCTCCCCGGCGATCGGCTCCTCGGTCGGCGCCTCGGGACGGGTGATGACATCGGTCCCGGTCTGCGTCGGCAGCGTACGGTCCTTGCGGCGCCGGGTGCTGGTGACCAGACCGGCGATGCCGCCGCCGATGATCGCGACAGCGGCGACCGCGATGATGACGATGAGGGTGACCATGTCCATGGGACTCATCCAACCAAACCAACCCCCAAGACCCCTCACCGAGACGTCAGTTCCTGACCGCGAGACGTCGAAAATCGGCGCCGAATGGGCCCATTCGGCGCCGATTTTCGACGTCTCGGCGTCAGTTTTCGACCGCTCGCGGAGGGAGGGTCAGCGCTTGGGCGTACGCCGGGGGTCGCTCATCAGGTCGGCGAGGGGGTTGTCGCGGCGCTGCTGCAGGCGGGTGGCCGGACCGAGGGTGGGGGCGGTGTCGACCGCCCGCTCCATCGCGTCACCGATCCGGGAGGCGTACGGCATCTTCTGGCCGCGGTGCGGGAAGACGGTGTAGACGATCACGAGACCGGCCAGAGCGACGATGAGAAACATCGCCACGAAGATGACAACGACGGTCAACACTGGCTCAGCCAGCCCCCTTATGAATGCACGCGGACGACGTCCACTTTTGCACACCGCGCGCCCGGAGCCCACAACGCCACACGCGGCCGCGCGCCAGGGGCCGGCGGTCCTACGGCGCGGGATCTCGACAACGTCCACTTCGCCGGTAGGGTTTCACGCCATGAGGATCATCGGGACAATGATGGTCCGGGACGAGGTCGACATCGTCGCCGCGATGATCGAGCACCACCTGGACCAGGGTGTCGACACGCTGGTCGTCACGGACAACGCGTCGGTCGACGGCACCACCGAGGTGCTCGAGCGCTACGCCGAGACGGGGCGGGTCGAGCTCCACCACGACCCCCTCCACGAGAAGCAGCAGGGCAGGGTCGTCACCGCGATGGCCCGCCGCGCGCGCACCCACTTCCGGGCCGACTGGGTCCTCAACCTCGACGCCGACGAGTTCCTGGTGCCGAAGAACAAGGGCATGACCGTACGCGAGGCGCTCGAGGCCACTCCCCTCTCCCTGAACGCGTTCACCGTCGAGGTCGAGAACCTCGTCGGCCCGCCCGCCTGGACGGGCGGTGGCGTCACCCGGCTGCAGTGGCGCGACCGGCGTCCCGACGAGAAGCTCGAGGCGGCCGGGCTGCACGCCCATCCGACACCCAACGCGATCCACCGCGGCGAGTCCGACATCGAGATCGTCCAGGGCAACCACTTCACCTCGATGAAGAGCAACGGCCAGCCGGACGACGAGGTCGCCATGGAGGTGCTCCACCTGCCCTGGCGCTCCTGGGCGCAGCTCGAGCGCAAGGTGATCAACGCCGGCAAGGGCTACGAGGCGAGCCCCGACCTGCGCCCGAGCCCGCGCCACCACGGGATGCGCGACTACAAGCGCTACCAGAACGGCACCCTGCAGGACGCCTACCTCGCGCGCACGCCCACCCGCGCCGAGCTCGCGGCGGGCGCCTTCTCGGGCGACTACGCCTTCGACGACTGGCTGACCAACCACCTGCGCATCATCCACGGCCGCGCGCTGCTGCCCGACCTGCTCGGCGACGTGCTCGACCCCGAGACCGACAAGCCCGTCCCCGACGACGAGCACGCCCTCGGCGCCGAGCGCGGCCGCGCGGCCCTGGCCGCCGAGCCCTACATCCCACCCCGCAACCGCTGAACTCTCTTCCAGGAGGACCCTCTTGCCCACCTTCAGGGGCGCCGTACGCCGCGGCCTCGCCGCAGCGGGTCTGCAGACCGTCCGTGCCGCCGACGCCGAGGCCGCGCGCCTGCACGACCGGATCGACGAGCTCAAGCAGCGCAACCAGAAGCTGCGTACGAAGGTGGACCGGCTGCAGGGCGACCGCAACCACACCACCGCGGTGCCGGCCATCCCCGGGCTCGACCGGCTCGAGCTGCGTCGCGAGCAGGTCCTCGCCGGGGTCAAGCCCGACGCGGTGATCCTGGAGATCGGCCCCGCGCACAACGCGATCCTGCCCAAGCGGGACGGCTACGACGTCCGCATCGTCGACTATCTCGACCGCGAGGGCCTGGTGGAGCGCTACTCCGGCTTCTCCCAGTACGACCCCGACGACATCGAGGAGGTCGACTACGTCTTCCGGCCCGGAACCCCCTGGTCAGAGGTCATTCCGGAGCGTTTCGACCTGGTCGTCGCCTCCCACGTCATCGAGCACACCACCTCGATGATCGACTTCGTCAACGAGTGCGAGAAGCTGCTCGAGCCCGACGGCGTGCTCGCCCTGGTCATCCCCGACCACCGCTATTGCTTCGACCGGTTCCGCGAGCGGGCATCGCTCTCGCGGGTCATCGACGCCCACCTCGACCCGCCCTCGGTCCACACCATGGGCGCGGTCATCGAGGAGCGGCTCAACGCCGCCAAGCACGGCGGCATCACTGCCTGGGGCCCGCGCCACAAGGGCGACTACACCTTCGCCAACCACCTCGAGGCGGTGAAGGCCAGCGGCGAGGAGGCCCGACGCGGGGAGCGCTACATCGACACCCACAACTGGGTCTGCACCCCCAACCACCTCCGCCTGCTCCTCCAGGACCTCGCCGACCTCGGCTTCATCTCGATGCGGGAGACCTCCTTCCACGACACCGTGAAGCACGAGTTCTTCATCAACCTCTCCCCCACCGGCGAGGGCACCGGCCTGACCCGCGAAGACCTGCTCGTCCTGGCCGACGACGAGCGTCGCGTGCTCGACCAGGCGGTCTTCGAGAAGTAGCCGTGGGCGGTTTTCGCGGCGGACGATTTGGATACTCCAGGGAGTTTCCGTCGGTTACTCGCCAGTAAACCGACGGGAACTCCCTGGACTATCCCGAAATTACGGCCGTCCGCCGCCCCAGGTCGCGGCGGACGATTTGGATACTCCAGGGAGTTTTGGCCGGTTACTCGCCAGTAGACCGACCGAAACTCCCTGGACTACCCGGAGACCGCGGCCGTCCGCCGCCCCAGCTCGACAACACCCTCGCCCTCGAGAGCCGTCAGTACGCCGCGGCGGCCGGCCATCGCCACGACCAGGTCGAGCAGGCGGCCGGTGACCTCGGGGCCGTCGCCGGCCACGAAGTCCGCGTCGACCGCTCGGAGACGGAGGCCGGCGACGAGGGTCTTGCTGTTGACCGCGAAGTCCTTGGTGGCGAAGAACCTCGCGACCGCCATCAGTCCCTCGGAGTCAGGGTCGTGCCGGATGCCGAGCGGTCTGCGGATGTCCTCGCCGTGGACGATCATCTCTCCGAGCCCACCGACGCTCTCCTTGCGGGGCAGCCCGATCGGACCGATGGCGGCGAAGCTCGACAGGGTCTCCGCCGGGGTGGAGCCGCGGAACTCCTCGAGCCGGCGGCGGTTGGTCGAACCGCGCCCCGGACATGCTGCGCAGCCACCCGGGGAAGGAGAGGCGGGAGGCCGCGCCGAGGTGCGAGACGACCTCCTCCACGTCCCACTCGCCGCAGAGCGTGGTGGTTCGCCACTGCTCGGGCGCGAGCGGCCGCAGGTCCTGGGCGAGCGCGTCCCGCTCGTCCAGCTGGATCGCCGAGAGCTTCGTCATGCGGACACTCTGGCAGGCGGGCCCCGCGGCCGCGAGCGCAAACCTACGAGCGCCGGGCACGCTCCTCGAGCGCGATGTCGAGCAGCGTGCGAGCCCGGGCGTCGAAGCTGTGGTCACGGTGGATGCGGGCGGCCTCGGCGCGGACGTACTCGTCGGTGCCGAAGACGACCGACGGGTCGGGCATCGAGGACCACTTCACCAGGTCCTCCGGGGTCTCGTAGACCTGCACGGTGTCTCCGAAGACGTCGCGGAGGCCGACGACGTCGTCGGAGATGACCCGGGCGCCGGACGCCACGGCGTCGAAGAGCCGGTTGGAGATGAAGCCGTACGCACGCATGTCGGGCCAGTGGTCGTTGAGCACGACCCCGGCGGCGCGGTATTCGGCGCCGAGCCGGGTGTTGGACATGTGCTGGGCCTTGATGTGGTGGCGCGGGATGTAGGACTCCCAGCCGTGGCCGTAGACCGACAGCGGCAGCCCCATCTCGACCGCGTCGTGGATGATCGGCCGCTCGACGTCGCGCGAGGTGCCGACGAAGAGCACCGGGTGGCCCGAGTCGGGCAGCGCGCGGTCGGGGTTGAAGAGCTCGGGGTCGGTGGCCTGCAGCAGCGGGTCGATCCGGATCCCCCACCGCACCGACATCCGTGAGGCCCACGTCGGCCCGGCCGCCAGCAGCCGGTCGAAGGCTGCCGCCTCGGCCCGGGTGACGGCGTCGGGGTGGGAGATGACCCAGCCGATGTTGATCCGGTTGTCGGGCGAGGGGAAGTAGCGCGAGAGACCGCGCAGGGTGAGCGCGACGTCGTCGTCGAGCGCGCTCGGCCGTTCCCACTCGTAGTGGTGGTCGACGACGACCGACTGGCCGAGCGTACGCAGCGAGCGGGCCAGCGCACGGGCGAAGTGGGTGTCGCCCCATCTCTCCCCCTCCGGCGCCGCGGGTGCGGAGATCTTGATCGACCAGCGCAGCTGCGGGACGCCCTCGACCACGGAGACCCGCGGCAGCGGGGCGAGCACCGGGCGGGTGCCGGCGTGGGCCCGCTGCGCCCCGGTCGGCTCACCGGCGATCACCCGGCCGACGACCTGGTAGCCGCAGGCCTCCCAGGCGGCCACGTCGTCACGGGGCTCGATGCGTCCGCGCCAGCGGTCGAGGTAGACCAGCCGGTTGCGCGGGGCGCGGGCGTAGCGGCCCTTCGACTTCGACTCGTGGTGGACCACCTGGGAGGAGGGCACCACCCGGAACGCCCCGTCCCGCAGCTCCGCGAGCCGGTGGCACAGGTCGACGTCCTCCATGCCGTTGGTGTAGATCGGGTCGAACCCCTGCAACGCGACCACGTCGCGGTAACGCATGACCAGCGCGGCGCCGGTCAGCGCGGAGAACCGGTGTCCTTCGAGGCCGGCGGCGTCCTCGGGCGGATACTCGGCGAGCATGTTGTAGGGCAGCCCGCCATAGGGCGGGAAGACGACGCCGGCTGACTGCACCGAACCGCTCGGGTAGAGCAGCAGCGGCTGCACCGCGAGCGTCTCGGGGTCCTCGAGCGCCGAGACCAGCGGTTCCAGCCAGCCGCTCAGCGCGGTGGTGTCGTTGTTGAGGAAGACCACGGTCTCGCCGGTGACGTGCGGGATCGCCATGTTGTTGCCGAGGGCGAAGTTGTGGTTGACGTTGCTGTGCACCACCTTCACCTCGGGGAAGCGCAGCGGCAGCGAGTCGAGCACCGCCGAGACCCCGGCAGAGGAGCCGTTGTCCCAGACCACGACCTCGAGTCGCTTCGACCCGGCGCCGTGCTCGACCAGCGCCTCGACCGCACCGACGGTCAGCAGCGAGTCGTCGTAGGTCGGGATCACCACCGAGACCACGTCGGGGTCAGGGGTGCGCGCGGCCAGCGCGGACCAGTCGACGAAGGTGCGGTTGCGTACGACGTCCTCCCACGACTCCTGGTCGAAGGGGTCCAGCGGCAGCCGGTCCTGGCGCGGGCGGCGCGGGTTGATGCCCTGGTCGCGCTCCACGCCGACCTCGGGGACGAGCTGCACAGCCGACCGCGAGGTCAGCCGCAGCGCGAGCTCGTAGGACCAGCCGAAGCCGACGTCCTCGCGCGGCCCGCCGACCTCGCCGAGCAGCGACGCGGAGATCAGCAGCCGCGAGAGCAGCACCCGCATCAAGGTGCCGGGCACGTCCGGGCCCGGCGAGACCGGAGGTACGTCGACGGCGAACCGCTGCTCCGGCTGCCACGAGCGTTCCAGCACGTCGGCGACCAGCGGCGACCCCGCCGCCTCTGCCACCGAGACCAGCCGCGCGAGCCGACCGGGCTTCCAGACCTCTCCCCCGACCGCGTACGCGACGAAGTCGGTGGTGACCTCGGAGAAGGCCGCGACCGCACCCGGCTCGCCCCGGTCCGGGTCGCCGGCGACGATCCGAGCCCCGGGCACTGCCTCGACGGCCGTCGGGGTCAGGCCGCGGTCGATGAGCACGATCTCGGTGTCGACCCCGCCCTGGGCGACGACGCTGTCGAGCGTCGCTCGGGCGAGCTCGTCGGAGGCGCCCAGGTCGACGATGACGGTGACGGCGCCGACCAGCTGACGCCCGGCAGGGACGGGCGCGCCGTGGTCGATGGAGGGTCGCCAGGTCTGCAGGTCGCCCTGCCGGGCCTGCCACTCGGCGCGACGCTCGCGGATCCAGTCACGCAGGTCGGGGAAGCGGCCGTCGACCTGGGTCATCCAGTCGTTGGCACGGCGACCGTTGCGCGCACCGCGGTCGATGTAATGGCCGATCGCGCCGCCGTAGAAGCGTTCGGTCTTGCGTCGCGCGGTGTAGCCGTCGGTGTCGAAGAGCGGGTGGGTGGGCTGCAGCCACAGCTCGGCACGCAGCCAGTAGAGGAACGGGTCCTGGTCGCCCATCTGCCTGCGCAGCCGCGGGGTCAGCTTGGCGACGAAGAACTCCGGGTCGAAGAGCGGGCTGGGCTGCGCCAGCGGCTGGGAGCGGTCCTGCTCGAGATAGTGGCGCGCGGCGCGCTTGCGGTCGAGGCGCTGACCGACCTGCTCGGCGTACCACTCGTGGTCGAAGACCGGGCAGTCGACGAGCAGCCGCACGTCGTCGGCGCGGCTGTAGAGGGGCGAGTCGTTGTAGACCTTGCGGGCCAGGTCTCGCCCTCTGCGCAGACCGCCACGTGCGATGCGCTTCAGCTCTTCGTCCACTCAAGGTCCCCCAAGACGCTCCAGATCGTGCTCCGACGATGGATCAGCCTGTCACAGTGCCTGACGTCGGTGAATGGCGCCACGCAAGGTTTGACCAAGCGTCACGCTCCGTTGCCCGGACGCCCCTTCCACAGCGGCATGACGGCTTCCCGGATCTCGTCGGGCATCGGCGACACCGGCCGCGACGGGTCGGTGTTGTCGACGTAGACGTGCACGAACCGGCCCTCGGCCGCCGCCTCTTCGCCCGGCCCCTGGAAGAGCCCGATGCGGTAGATCACCGACGAGCTCCCGACCTTGTCGACGACCAGCCCGGCCTCGACCGGCTCCGGGAAGCCGATCTCGCGCAGGTAGCGGCACGAGGTCTCCGCCACGATCCCGATCTTCGGCAGCTTCCGCACGTTCACGCCCGTCGTCTCGAACAGGTAGGCGTTGACCGCGGTGTCGAAGTACTCGTAGTAGGTCGCGTTGTTGAGGTGACCGTACGCGTCGTCGTCGCGCCAGCGGGTGGTGATCGTGCGCCAGTGCACGTAGTCGGCGCGGGTCGGGGTGGTGCGGTCAGGAGTGCTCATCGCGCCTGATCCTAGAAGAGGGCCTCCTTCGCCGGGCTCATCAGGTCGGACGCCGGCCGTGCCGTCACCCGAGCCGTCGCCGGCCAGACGAGGACGGCGGCGAGGACGAGGAGCACCCCTGCGGGCGCCTCCGACCACGGGGCCGTGTCGTAGGACATGTAGCCCGCGGCGAGGGGGCCGACGATGAAGTACGTCGGGAAGACCGTCGTCGCCGCGATCAGCAGCGATGTCGCCACCATGCTCGCCGAGCGCATGGCCGCGCGCCGATCTGCAGGTGTCACGATCCCCTCAGCCGGGAAGTTCCAGAGCGCGACGACCGAGGCGTACACGAACAGACCGAAGGGCCAGAACAGGTTCACCAGCAAGAACGCCGGCACGTCGTAGCCCGGAAGGGTGACCGGCCTGCCCGCCATCCCTGACGCCACGGTCGCCCCACCGACGCCGACGTAGGCGACGGCAGGAATGACGGCGAGCGGCCATGTCAGGAAGCGGCGACCAGCAGGTGCCCATAGGAACGGCATCGCGAACACCGCGACCGCCAGCAGCAGGATGGACAGCCCGTAGAGCTGCGCGGCGTCGCCGACCGGGACCCACGGGCTCGCGGGCAGCTGGTAGTCGTAGAGGTGGTCCTGGCGTTCGAGGCAGGCAGCGTCGTCGAACCCGCCACGCGGGCAGACCCCCGACCAGCGCTGCCAGGCCGCGATGTAGGCGAGGACTCCGGACCCGGCGAGCGAGGCCGAGGTGAGGGCGCGTGCGCCGAAGCGGATGTGGTTCATCCGCTCATGAAGCCAGGAACATGGCCTGGCTCAGCCCCGACGCAGCCTCGGCTCCTCGATGTTGAGGACGGCGCGGCCGGTCAGGCGGGCTGCGCGTCGCGGAGACGCTGCGAGATGACGGTGGTGACACCGTCGCCGCGCATGGTCACGCCGTAGAGCGCGTCTCCGACCTCCATGGTGCGCTTCTGGTGGGTGATCACCATCAGCTGGGAGTTCTCGCGCAGCTCCTCATAGATCTCCAGGAGGCGGCCCAGGTTGGTGTCGTCGAGTGCCGCCTCGACCTCGTCGAGGATGTAGAACGGCGAGGGGCGGGCCTTGAAGAGCGAGACCAGGAAGGCGACCGCGACCAGCGACCGCTCGCCGCCGGAGAGCAGCGAGAGCCGCTTGACCTTCTTGCCCGGGGGCCGCGCCTCGACCTCGATGCCGGTGGTGAGCATGTTCTCCGGGTCGGTGAGCACGAGCTTGCCCTCGCCGCCCGGGAAGAGGCGCGCGAAGACGTGGTCGAAGGCGACGCGGACATCCTCCCAGGCCTCGGTGAAGACCTGCTCGACGCGGTTGTCCACCTCCTTGACGATGTCCATGAGATCGGCCCGTGTTTTCTTGAGGTCCTCGAGCTGCTCGGTGAGGAACTTGTGGCGCTCCTCCATCGCGGCGAACTCCTCGAGCGCGAGCGGGTTCACCTTGCCGAGCGCGCGCAAATTCTTCTCCGCGGCCTTGAGCCGCTTGGCCTGCTCGGCGCGGACGTAGGGGATCGGCTCGCGCTCGTTGCCGTCCTCGTCCGGGTGCTGCGGCACCAGCTGGTCGGGGCCGTAGTCGGTGACGATCGCCTCGGGGTCGAGACCGAGCTCGTCGAGGATCCGCTCCTCGAGCTGCTCGATGCGCATCCGCTGCTGGGCGCGGGCCATCTCGTCGCGATGGACCGAGTTGACCAGCTCCTCGAGCTCCTTGCCGAGGTTGCGCAGCAGCGAGCGGCACTCGCGCAGCGCCTGCTCGCGACCGGCGCGGGACTGCTCGATCTCGGTGCGGGCCGCGGCGGCCTGCTGGACGGAGACCTCCAGCCGCTCCAGCGCGTACGCCACCGCGGTGCCGACCGCCCTCGCGGCCTCGCCCTCGCGGCGCATCTGCTCGCGGCGGGCGGCCGCCTTGGCGCGCTGCTCGCGCTCCTGACGAGCAGCACGGAGCAACCCTTCGGCACGACCGGACAGGGCGCGCGCCCGCTCCTCGGAGGTACGCAACGCCAACCGCGCGTCCATCTCGCGCTGTCGCGCGTCGCGGGCGGCCTGGGCCAGCGAGTCGCGAGCGCTGACGTCCGGCTCGTCCTCCGGCTCCTCCTCGGCCATCGCGAGCCGCTCCTCGAGCTCGGCCAGCCCGGCGACGGCGTTCTCGCGCGCCTCCTGCGCCTGCTCGACCGCGGACAGGAGCCGCTCGGCCTCGCCGCGCGCCGCCCGCGCCTGGGCGCCGAACTGGCCGAGCTCCTCGGCCACCGCGGCCAGGGTCGCGTCGGACTCGTGGAGCTTGGCCAGGGCGACGTCGACCCGCTTCTGCGCGGCCAGCCGCTCCGCCTCCAGCCGGGAGGTCTCGAAGGTGGCCCGCTCGGAGACCGCGTCGGCCTCGGCGAGCTGGGCGGTGGCCTCGTCGACCGCTGCCTGCACCTCGAGCAGGCTCGGCACGCTGGAGGAGCCACCGGCCGCGAAGTGGGCACCGATCAGGTCGCCGTCACGCGTCACCGCGGTGAGCTCGGGGTTCGTGTCGACCAGCGAACGCGCGGCAGCGAGGTCGTCGACCACGGCGACCTTGTCGAGCAGCCGCGCCACCGAGGGCCGCAGCACCGCCTGGCACTCCACCACATCCAGGGCGTACGCAGCACCAGCAGGCAGCGCCGGCCAGCCACCGGTCTCCTCGGGCGAGCCGCCCAGGAGCAGACCGGCCCGGCCGAGGTCCTCGGTCTTGAGGTGTTCGATCGCACCGACGGCACGCTCGGCGGAGTCGACGACCACCGCGTCGGAGGCGGTGCCGAGCGCGGCGGCGACCGCGGCCTCGTAGCCGGAGCGCACCGCGAGCAGCGACGCCACCGAGCCGAGCACGCCGGGCAGGTCGGAGCCGAGCAGCGCACCCGCGCCGTCCTTGCGGTTCAGCCCCATCTCCAGCGCGTCCTTGCGGGCGGCGAGCGTCGAGCGGTCACGGTCGGCCTGCTGGGCCTCGGCCTGCAGCTTGCCGAGCCGCTCCTCGATGTCCTCGAGCGCGGCGGCGGCGGCCTCGTGCTCGGCGTCGAGACCCTCCTCGCCGGCGTCCAGACCGGCGACCTTGGTCTCCAGGGCGGTGAAGTCTCGCTGGGCGCGCTCGGCACGAGCCAGCGCCTCCTCACGAGCAGCGGTCAGACGACCGACCTCGTCGTCGGCAGCCGCCGCGCGCGACTTGAGCGCGTTGACCTGCCCGGTCAGCCGGGCCAGCCCCTCGCGGCGGTCGGCGGCGGCGCGCTCGAGACCCTTGACCCGGCGCTCCTCCTCGGCGGCGGCGTCCTCGGCCTCCTTGCGAGCCTCGACCGCCTCCTCGAGGGCGTAGCGGAGCTCCTCGACCTCGGCGTCGGCGGCCTCCTCCTGCTCGCTGGCCGCCTCGGCCTGCGCCTCGAGCTCCTCGGGGTCGCGGCCCTGGCGCACCTCGAGGTCCTCGGAGCCGGCGGCGTTGCGCACCCGCTCGGAGGCCAGCGACTGGGTGCCACGGAGCCGCTCGCGCAGCGAGTTCAGCGCGAACCAGGTCTCCTGCGCGGCAGCCAGCGCCGGCAGGTCCTCGCGCAGCGCCGCCTCCAGGACGGCCTCCTGCTCGCGCCCCTCCGCGATGGTCTCCTCGACCTCGGCGCGACGGGCCAGCAGCGCGCCCTCGTCGGCGAGCTCCTTGTCGAGCTCGGTCCTCGCGGTGACCAGGTCGTCGGCGTAGAGGCGTGCCTTGGCGTCGCGTACGTCCATCTGCACCGTCTGCGCCTGCCGGGCGACCTCCGCCTGGCGGCCGAGCGGCTTGAGCTGGCGGCGGATCTCGACGAGCAGGTCCTGGAGCCGGTCCAGGTTGACCTGCGTGGAGTCGAGCTTACGCAGCGCCTTCTCCTTGCGCTTGCGGTGCTTGAGGACGCCGGCGGCCTCCTCGATGAAGCCGCGGCGGTCCTCGGGGGTCGCGCGCAGGATCGTGTCGAGCTGGCCCTGGCCGACGATCACGTGCATCTCGCGGCCGATGCCGGAGTCGGACAGCAGGTCCTGGACGTCGAGGAGGCGGCACGGGCTGCCGTTGATCGCATACTCCGAGCCGCCGTTGCGGAACATCGTGCGGGAGATGGTGACCTCGGCGTACTCGATCGGCAGCGCGCCGTCGGTGTTGTCGATGGTCAGCGAGACCTCGGCGCGCCCCAGCGGCGCGCGGCCGGCGGTGCCGGCGAAGATGACGTCCTCCATCTTGCCGCCGCGCAGGCTCTTGGCGCCCTGCTCGCCCATGACCCAGGCGAGCGCGTCGACGACGTTGGACTTGCCCGACCCGTTGGGGCCGACGATGCAGGTGATCCCGGGCTCGAGCTCGAGGGTCGTCGCGGACGCGAACGACTTGAAACCCTTCAGCGTCAGACGCTTGAGGTACATCGACTACTCCCCCGGCTCAGGACCACGTGGTCGTACACAGTTCGCAACACTTCAGCGTGGCTGAGGTGAGCGAGCAAATCTAATCGGCGCTGCTCAGGGGAACCCCAACGGGTCGAGGATAACCCGGGGAGCGCGGCGATCTGCGGACCTCGTGGGGCCGGGCACGTGAGAGTGCCCGAAAAGGTCGAAACCGACCCTGAGTACAGAGTCGGTTCCACCTGAACGAGAAATGGCTCTCGTCCGTGGTGTTGCAGAGTGCCCGCAGATCAGGCGGGCTGCATCTCCTGCATCGAGGTGTCGAGGTCGGCGGTGTGTGCCGTGACCAGTGCGTCGTTCTCAGTCTTGAGCGACAGAACGAGATCCTCGAGCTCACGCACACGCGCACGCAGCCGAGCGTTCTCGGCTGTGAGGTGGGCGGGAGTCCGCAGGTCGCTGCTCATGTAACCGATCAGCGCCTTCGCCATGAATACGTTTCCTTCGTTGGAATCACTAGACGTCCCCGCGATACCGGGCCGTCTACAAGAGTGACACCGTTCTGGACAAGCGTCAACGTCGCGCCTGCAAAGCCGGGACCTCTGACCGTGCATTACCGCTCTTCAGGGCTAGAAGTTGAGTCGTCCGCGCTCAACTTCGCCCCCGGACGTACGCCGGGACCACCCTCAGCCGCGGCGGCGGCGCTCCCGCAACTGCATGAGCTCCTTGCGCTCCTTGCTGGTCAGCGAGTCGGCGCCCTCGGCGTGGATCTTGTCGAGCAGCTCGTCCATCCGCTGCTCGTCCTTGGACGGACCTGTGGGCGTCGAGGACTCCCACGGGCCGGCGACCACGGTCGGACCGGACCGGCGCTTCTTGTTCTTGGCGGGCTTGGCCGGCTTCGGCTGACCGTCACCGGCCACGCGCGGGATCCAGGCGAAGCGGTCCAGCAGCCCGAACTGGCGCGCCACGAACGCGTTGACCGCCAGGCCGACGACGAAGACGAGCAGCATCACGAAGCTGCGGTAGCCGAGGTACTGGATCAGCTGGATGCCGACCAGGATCACACCGAAGAGCCATGCGGGGATGTTGAAGATGAACATCCGGTCGGGCCACTGCGCGATCCACAGCAGCACGACCATCATCTCGAGCATCCCCAGGCCGGCCAGGAGGTACGTCGGGTCCAGCACGCTCCCGAAGAAGACCGCCAGCACCGAGAGCACGGCGGTGAACGCCACCAGCAGCCAGGCGAAGCGGACCTTGCCGAGCTCGTTGCGCTCGAGGTCGGAGCCGAAGTACCAGAAGAAGAAGATCGCCAGGACGTCGAAGATGCTGAACTGCGGATAGGAGAACGGCCAGGTGACCAGCGTCCACAGCTTGAGCGCGGCGAGGTTGCTCTGCGCCAGGGCGAGGCCGTTGTAGACACCCTCGCCACCCAGCATCGCGAAGAGCACCAGTCCGACGATGCTCCCGAAGACCACGAGCCAGGTCGTGGTCACCCCCAGGGACCCGATGTGGAACCAGGGCTCGTGGGGGTAGCGGCCGCCTGGGGTCAACCGGAATCGTTCTCGCACGGGGCGAGCCTATCCACGCATTGGTTGCGACGTCAGCAGGGCACTCCCACCGAGTTTCCCGATGTCGCGAAGATCCGCGGGAAGGGCCGGATCCTCGCGCCACGGGTGGCGGCGGACGGCGCTGCCGGCGCCGTACCTGTCGATCATCGCGACCAGAGCGGCGAGATCCTCAACCCGGTCCTCGGCGACGAGCCAGGCCATCAGCCGCTGCGCCGGCGGGACGGTCGTGACCTCGAACGGGACGCCGGCGTCGTACCAGAACTCCAGCACCGCTGCGCGCAGCAGCTCCCAGTAGCGATGCGGGTGCTCGGTGTCGGGATGGACCGCGGCCCGGAAGTGCTCCCACATGTCGATCGGCAGGACCTCGGCGAGCAGCGTCTCCATCAGCTCCGCCGACCCCGACGCGCGGACGAGGTCGATGGTCTGCCGCTTGGTGTCGATCCGCTCGACGAGGTTCGCCAGCTGTGCCCGCTTCTGCGTCGCCGAGGACCGGTCGGCGCGCACCTGCCAGTCGTAGACGACGTGCGTCATCACGTCGAAGGCGGCGGAGGCGAGGAACGCCTGGGTGAGCGCGACCTGGTCCTGGTAGCGGGTGCGCTCGGGGAAGGCGATCTCGTTCTCGACCCAGAACGAGCGGCGGAAGACCTTGTTCCACACGAAGATGTCGGCGAGCATCAGCGGCGCCTCCTCGATCCGGCACCGCAGCCGCTCCTCGGCGTGGTTGCGCCGCATCAGCGGGGTCATGTACCGCCACTCCTCGTCACCGTCGACCACGACCCGCTCCGCGGCCCCCACCGCGAAGTCCGAGCCCGTACGCCGCAGCGACCGGATCATTGCCGACCACGCATCGCGCGGGAGGACGTCGTCGGGATCGACGAACGTCAGCAGGTCGCCGCTCGCCGCATCGATCCCGGTGTGACGCGCCCTCGAGACCCCCGCGTTGTCCTGGGTGATGACGGTGACGCAGGCCTCCTGGTCGGCCATCCGCCGCAGGATCTCCGCCGATCCGTCGGTGGAGCCGTCGTCGACGACCACCACCTCGAGCCCGGAGATCTCGTGACGCGGCTGGGCGAGCACGCTGCGCAGGCTCTTCTCGACGTACTCCGCGACGTTGTAGACCGGCACGACCACGCTGAGCGTCGGGCGGATGCGCATCATCGTGCGCATCCGCCGAGCCCCGGCCCCCGCCAGGCGCTGGTGCCAGTGCGTCACGCCACCACGCTTCCCGCCAGGGGCGCCGACGCCGACGTCGGCCACGGAGCCATGGGCGTCAGGTCGAGCTCCTCGCTGCCGAGAACACGGCCATCGTCTGCGACGCCTTGGATCCTCCGCAACAGACTCTCCCTGGGCACGCCCAGAGAGTTCTGCACATGGTCGAGGATGCGACCGAGCGCAGCATCGTTACCGCCTTGGAAGGAGTTCGCCCGCCACAGTCCGACCGCTTGCACCTCCTCGATCGTCTCGTAGCCGACCTCCGTCCGCGGCATCCACACCGGATAACCGTTCAACGTCGTCATGACCTTCAACCACAGATCATCGGCGCGCAACGACGTGCTCGTGATCGCCTCGAGGTCGAAAGCCGCCTCCGGAAGGGCACCGGGCGGGTAGAGCACACCCGCGATGCCGGTCGGCAACAACTGGTAGGAGGGGGTCCCGCGGAGGAACTGGCAGTTGTAGATCCAACCGTCGTACTCGCGCAGGGTTCCGTCGGGCCGGAACATGATGAGGTTGGCGCGCTCGCTGATGATCGCGCGCGGATGCTCCAGGTGACCCTGGTAGAGGCTCTCGACGAGGTTCTCGCTGTAGATGACGTCGTCGTCAACGGTGATGATGATGTCGTCGGGGTGCTCCTGCATCGCGTAGAAATACTTCTTGTGGGGCGCGATGTCGCCGGCGACCCAGGCGATGCGGAACCGGGCCCCGACCCTGCCCAGCAGATCCTCGGGCAGGTCCTCCTCCCGCCGCGGAAAGTTCTGCGTGGAGAGCCAGAGCACCACCTGGTCCGCGGGCATCGTCTGCTGGAGGACCGAGTCGATGCACTCCCCCAGCTTGTGGGTCCTCGTCGGGATGGAGGTCAGCGACACGATCACCCGCGGGCGACGTGCTCCGGCGACCGCGGTGCCCGGACGCGACAGTGCCGTCAGTCTCGACCAGTCACGTCGACGGCCGGCGGCACCAGCATCGATCCGGCGGTGGAACATCTTCATCAGGTCCCGGTGATACACCTCCATGCTCGCGCGCTCGTCGTAGGAGCGACGCGATGCCTCACCCATCGCTCGGATGGTCTGCTCGTCCTTGTCCATCATGGTCATGAAGGCGTCTCGGAGCGCGGCCACGCTGCCTGCATCGACCACCAGACCGTTGGCGTCATCGACCACGTACTTCGCCCCGACGTTCTCGGTCACGATCAGCGGCTTGGAGAGCATCGCGCCTTCCAGCGCGACCAGGGAGAAGGACTCGTCGCGGGAGGCCACCACCACCGTGTCCATCTGGGACATCAGCTCGATCTTGCGGCGCTCGTCGGAGACGAGCCCGTGGAAGTGGATTCCCTCCTCGCCCTCGATCTGCCCGAACAGGTAGGAGCTGAAGCTGGAGCCGCTGTTGATGAAGCCGCCAGCGAAGTGCAGCTCGGCACGCGTCCGGTAGGACTCCGGAAGTGCCTTGTAGGCCGCCACGAAGAGGTCGTAGCCCTTCCGGTGCTCGATGGTCCCGAGCTGAATGAACCGGTGCTTGCCGCCGCTGGCGAACTCGTAGGCTCCGGCAAGCTCGGAGACGTCCTCGACGCTGTTGTGGACGACGTCGATCCGGCCTTCGGCGTACTCGGCGACGGCCGCCGCGGCGTACTCGCTGACGACGCAGACGCTCTTGCTGTTCCGCAGCGTCTCCCGACGATCCGGGTTCGACCTGAAGAAGTCTGGGAGGTTGGAGGCCTCACGCACGTACCAGACGAGCGGAACGCGGCCTTCGAGCGCCCGCACGTAGTCGTCGGTGACGACGGTGTTGCACACCACGAGCTCGACGCCGTCCGGCAGCCGGTTGAACACCTTGTTGGGCCGAGCGGGGTTCGTGCGGACTACCTCGACACGGAAGCCGTACGCCTCGAACTCCTTCGTGAACGGGCCCGGTTTCGCGGTCCAGACGATCGGCTCGAAACCCTGGGCGGCAGCGACCTTGCACATGCGAAGCAGACTTCGCGGCGCTCCGGCGTAGATCATCTCCGGAGAGATGAAGACGATGCGGCGGGGATCATCCCCATCCGCCTGCTCGACAGTTCCGTGGCTGCCGGTCGTCCGCGACGCCAGCTGGCGGGATGTCGTCGCACCGGGAAGGGAGAAGAGGTCACCGAATCGTTCGGTGTGCGTCTCTTCACCGAACAGCGCCGGGGTGGCGTCGTAGATGAAGTCCTTGTAGACGTCGTACAGATATGCCTCGTTCTGGATCGCGGCACGCAGCGGGTTGAACGCCACATACGGCGAGACCGGCCGGATGTCGGTGTAGTCGTGGGAGTAGTCGAGGTAGGCGGCCACGAAGTCCTCGATGCCGCGCTGCATCTCGGAGATCTGCTCGGTGTTGCTCGGGGCGTTGTTCCCGCGCAGAGCGATCGCCGTCCCGTCGTCAGCGAAGCCATAACCGACCACGCTCGAGGCGACCTCGGTGAAGAGATACTCCAGCGGGTGGTGGAGGAGATCCGTGCGGCGTACGGCGTTCCGTCCGCCCGGCATCATGAACCTGGTCATGTCCATGTTGCTCATCGGTGAGTAGATGTAGGGGCTGATGAACCCGTCCGAGACGGTGTCGGTCAGCTGCTCGGAGCGGCTCGTGCACATCAGCGCACCGAACATCTCCACCGAGCGCTCGGCCATCGCCGTGCGGAAGAAGTGACGCAGCGCGGTCAGGCAGGTCCCGCTCCAACCGATGTCGACAACGAGGACGCGTCGGGCGTCGCCGACCGCGCTCCCGAAGTAGCTCTTCGCCGCCGCGACGCTCGTGGAGTTGTGATCTTCGATGACTGACTTGTGATCCCAGAAGAACTGCTCCAGCTTGCGACGGTTCGCGCTGGCGGGGAACAGGAACCGCTCGATGTCAGCCTTCTCCAGGTAGGGCACCAGATAACCGAAACCGGTGTCGAGCATGAGCTGCTCGATGGTCTTGGAGTTGCGGGACTCCCCGAACCAGCGGAAGAAGGAGCGGCCGATGTACTCGTCGAAGTTCAGGTCCAGAGTGATCCCGGAGGCCGCGTAGCGAGAGATGTCGATATACGCGCTCTCCACGCTTCCGTACTCGCGCTCGTACACCCGGGAGAGGACGTCGCAGTCGCGACCGCAGAACAAGACCTTGTCGATGGACTTCTCGGCCACGACCTTCTCGATGAACTCACAGAACCCGAGAGCCAGGATGCCGCCGACACGGAACCCGTGCGTGTAGTGAAGGCCCTCCGACCAGACGCCCGAGGCAAGCGTGTTGTCCACCAGCGCGCCGTAGAAGCTGCCCGCGAGGGTGCCCATGTCCGGCTCTCTGACGAGCTGGTGCTGATCGGGATTGTAGACCGCTGCCAGCCCTGCGCGTTCGGACTGCTCGACGTCGGCCTCATAGACGTCCCCGACGTGAACGATGGTTTTCTCGGCATAGTTGTCGAGCAGCACCTGCTGAAGGGTCCCATCACCCTTGCGACGCTGGTACTCGTTGGAGACGTAGACCTTCTCGTAACCCTGATAGCCGTTGCGGACCAGCATCTCCTCCAGTACCTCGCGCGGGAGGTACATGTCGGACATGAACACGACAGTCCTGCCCATCGTGACGAGCCGGTCGAACACGGTCTTGATGTAGGGATTCGGACGGGACAGCTCGATCTCGAGCTCCTGCTCCATCGTCTCCCAAGCCGGATCGGCGGCGTACCTCTCCTGCATGACGGCGTAGATCTCGCGCAGCGTGACTTCGCGCGACCCCTTGTGCCGATGGTTCTCGTTTCGCGCGTGCGCCTCAGCGCTCTTGCGGATCCGGGCGAACCTGTCGACCGCCAACCGCGATCCCATGATCCGGAAGACGTCGTTGGGCCGCTCGACCGCCCGGAAGAGCGCGGTGTCGAAGACGTCGAACGAGACCACGTCGTACGCGGCGAGCTTCTCGACCATCTCCTCGACGCTGAGCCGCTCGGCGCTGTCCGGCGAGAGGTAGTAGGGCCGGCCTGTGACGACCTCGGTCTCCGCGGGCTCGCCGAGCCGGGCCCGGAGGCGCTCGAGCTTGGCGGTCAGCCCGGACTGACGGTCCAGCAGGCGGGTGTAGCGGGAGACGACCGGCCCGCCGCTGGTCGGCCGGCCGAACAGCACCAGCTTGTGCTCGCCGTCGACCTCGGCGACCCGCACCAACCGATGACGCAGCCCCAGCTTGTTGGTCGGCTGCTCCCCGATACCGGCAGGCATGGTTCCTCCTTGTGTTTCTGACATGACGATGGTGCGGACTACTTCTCGACGGCGTGGGCGTTCTGCGGCGCCCTGACGTCCCGCCGGAGCGAGTCGCGGATGACGCGGGGACCGGAGGTCATCAGGGACCCGATCCGGAACGAGACCGAGCCGCGGGTGTCGGCGAGCGCCTGCTCGAGGCTGACGACCCGGTTGCGCAGCCGCTCACGCAGGGACGAGGTGGCCCCGGCGGCGGTCTCGACCGCACCCGGGAGATAGTCGGCCATGATCTCGGCTCGCATCGGGCTCAGCGCGGCGTACTTCCACCAGCGCTCGGCGAAGTCGGCCGAGACGTCCAGCCAGGGCTTGCGCTTGTCGGCGAAGTGGATGACGACCGGCGCGCTCATCGCCTCGTCGTACTCGGCCTGCGACCAGACCCGCTGGACGGCCGGCCTGCTCCAGAACTCCTCGACGTTCTTGGGGCCGTACTTCGTCATCAGGTTGAAGCGGAACGGCAGGTGACGGATGCCGTCGTAGCAGACGATGTTGATGATGTCCTGGTCGTCGGAGTCGAACTGTCGCGCGGAGAGCCTGAGGAACTCCTCCACCAGCCCGTCCGTGCGCATCCTCGCCAGGTTCATCAGCATGACGCCGGAGTTGATGTAGCGGTCGAAGGAGGGCAGGCCCATCTTCTGGGCGACCTCGTCCGGTCGCAGGTGGTAGACGGCGGCCGGCACGCCGGCGACGTAGACGTCGTCGACGTCCTGCTCGAAGAGGACGGAGAGGTCGCTCTCGATGACGGTGTCGACGTCGAGATAGACGATCCGGTCGAGCTCGGGGAAGAGGTCGGGCAGCTTGAGCCGGAAGTACGCCGGGGCGGTGAGGTGGGAAGTGCTGACCGTGACGCCCTCGAAGTCGGCGACCACCACGAAGGTGATCGTGGTGCCCGGGTAGCGGTTCTCCAGCTCCAGGATCCGGTCACGGACCTCGGCCGGGTACTCCTCGGCCACCAGGATCTTGAGGTCGTACCCGGTCCCTGCCTGCGCGTTCTCCAGCAACGAGGTGATCGTCACCGCCATCGGCTTGGCGTAGTTGAGATCGGCGGCCATGGCGACCGGGATGGTCCGGGTCCGCGTGGTGCGGTCCTCGGCCGCCCGAGGGCGGGGTGGTTTCAGATCCTGCGTGCGCTTCGTGGGCGCATGATCGGAAACGGCGAGCTTGTGGGGAGCCACCTGTTGTCCTTGTCGAGCAGTCAACCGCCCGACGGCGTGGAGTGGTGGTTCACGCCGGTGTGGGGGTCTTGGTTCCGTCTTCCCGAGATCCGGGTGACCACGTCGCCACCCTGAACCGCCGGCCCGAACGCAGCGGTGCTCGCCTGTCTGCTGGCCGGCACAGAATCTCCGCACCCAGGACGAACGGCCCAGAGATTAACCCAGCCGACATCGATTTCTTCAACAAACGACGGTGATCTGGAGAAGTGTCATGAGGCCGCAACATTCGCCTGGCTCGAAGGGGTGGTGAGGCATGGCCCGGACGGGCTATCTCGCCGGGCTCCTGCGGTTTCGCGGCGCAGGCTGGCACTTCGGGCAGAAGAAGGACGAGCGGTTCATGAAGGCGACCCGGCGGATCGGGGTGCCACACCGGTCACACGGCTCGCCCTCACGTCCGTACGCAGCCAGCGACCGCTCGAAGTAGCCGGACTGGCCGTTGACGTTGACGTAGAGGGCGTCGAAGGAGGTGCCGCCCTGACCCAGCGCCTCGAGCATCACCTCGCGTACGTGGCCGAGGAGCTCGCGCACCTTCGGACGGCTCAGCCGGTCACCCGGACGCTCGCCGTGGAGCTTGGCGCGCCACAGCGCCTCGTCGGCGTAGATGTTGCCGACGCCGCTGATCACGGTCTGGTTGAGGAGGATGCGCTTGATGCCGCTGGCCGAGCGGCGGATGCGGGCCACGACGGCCTCGGGGTCGAAGGCGTCCTCGAGCGGGTCGGGGGCGATGTGGGCGATCTCCGGCGGGAGCTCGGCTCCCCCGGGGCTGATCGAGAGGCCGCCGAACATGCGCTGGTCGACGAAGCGGAGCTCCATCATCCCGTCGGTCGAGCCGCCGGAGCTGCCAGGCGGAGGCGTGTCGAGACCAACACGGTCCCCGGTGGCGCTCGAGCCGACCGTGTTGGTCTCGACACCGGCTCGCTGGCGCTCGCCGGGCTCGACCAGCAGCGAAAGGCGAACGCGCAGATGGCGCTCGTCGGGCGAGGTCGGCGGCTGGACGAGCATCTGGCCGCTCATCCCGAGGTGGGCCATCAGCGCGTCACCCGAGTCCAGCGGGAGCCAGAGGTATTTGCCGCGACGACGGGCGCCGGTGATGACGCGGCCGGCCAGCTCCTCGGCGAAGGCGGAGGAGCCGGCGAGATGGCGGCGGACGGGCCGCGGGTGGAGGACCTCGACGGCGAGGATGCGCGAGCCGAGCACATGCCGCTCGAGGCCCGCGCGTACGACCTCGACCTCGGGGAGCTCGGGCATCGCCGGCTAGGCGGTCGTGGCCGGGTCGGTGGCCTTGATCTCGCCGTAGGCGGTCTCCGCAGCGGCCTGCTCGGCCTCCTTCTTGGAGCGGCCGACGCCGTTGCCGTAGAGCTGCTCGCCGACGCGGACCTTCGCGGTGAAGGTCTTCATGTGGTCGGGACCCTCGTCGGTGATGACGTATTCGGGCACGCCCAGGGACCGCTCGGCGGCGAGCTCCTGCAGGGAGGTCTTCCAGTCGAGACCGGCTCCCAGGTCGGAGGCCTTCGCGATGAGCGGGTCGAAGAGCCGGTGGACCAGCACCGAGGAGACCTCGATGCCACCGGAGAGGTGAACCGCTCCGATCACCGCTTCCACGGTGTCGGAGACGATCGAGGCCTTCTCGCGCCCACCCGTGGCCTCCTCGCCGCGGCCCAGCTTGATGTGCTGGCCGAGACCGATGGCCTGACCGACCTCGGCCAGAGCGCGGGCGTTCACGACCGCCGCCCGCAGCTTGGCGAGCTTGCCCTCGGGCAGGTCGGGGTGGATCCGATAGAGCGTCTCGGTGACCACGACCCCGAGAACCGAGTCGCCCAGGAACTCCAGGCGCTCGTTGGTGGGCAGGCCACCGTTCTCGTAGGCGTAGGACCGATGCGTGAGCGAACGCTCAAGCAGCTCGGGGTCCAGAATCGGATCCCCGAGCGCTTTGCGAAGCTCGGCGTAGTTGGTCAGGAGACTAACCGCGTGTCAGATCAGAGGACCTGGCGACGCTCGGCGCGAGCGCCGTACTGGCCGCACTCGCCGCACGCACGGTGCGGGAGGTGCTTGGCGCCGCAGGCGGGGTTCGCGCACGTCACCAGGGTCGGCGCAACGGCCTTCCAGGCCGAGCGGCGGTGACGGGTGTTGCTGCGCGACATCTTCCGCTTCGGGACAGCCACTGTTTTCTCCTCTTATTCGGCCGGTCGGATCTCGACCGGCTACGTAAGCCTGATTGCTGATGAACTCTAGTTGCTGGGGTCATCCTTGAGCGAAGCCAGCCCCGCCCAGCGCGGGTCGATCTTCTCACCGTGGTCGTGCCCGGGCTCGTCCGCGAGCCGCGCCCCACACTCGGGGCACAGTCCCGGACAGTCGTCCTGGCACATCGGCTGGAACGGCAGTGCGAGCACCACCGCATCCCTGATCACCGGCTCGAGGTCGAGCAGGTCGCCCTCGGTCCGGCTGGTCTCGTCGTCCTCGCCCTCCGGGCCGGTGTCCTGGCCGTCACGCGAGTCGTTGTAGACGTACAGCTCCTGGATGTCGACCTCGACCTCGTCGTGGATCGGCTCCAGGCACCGCACGCACTCGCCCTCGAGGCCGGCGAAAGCCGTCCCCGTGACCAGCACACCCTCCATGACCGCCTCGAGACGCAGGTCGAGCTCGACCGGCGATCCCTCGGGGACAGAGAGGACTTCGATGCCAAGATCCGCCGGCGCCGGCGCCGTCAGTTCGACGTGACGCTCGGACCCCGGGCGGCGGCCGAGCTCGCGAGTATCGAGCACGAGCGGCGCTCTCGGGTCCAGGCCAGTCATGTTTCACTTCCGGATGAGGGCACGACAGATCGAAAGAATCCTAACGGGAGCGGGCGACACCGACCAAAAGGACGGTCACGACCGCGGCCGCGCAGGCCACCCCGCCGACGCCCGCCGCAGCCCAGGCGGCCGTCTGGAAGACCGGCGCGGTGGCCAGGTCGCCGCCCGACGGGTTCGGCGGTGCGATGTGGGCGACGAAGAGGGTGAACATCGCTGCCGCCCAGATCGCCACCAGCGGCCCCGCCAGGCGCGGGGTCACCGCGAGGCCGAGCGCGGTGAGCAGGCTGGAGACCACGGTGAGCGGCACGAGGTAGCGCCAGTACGCTCCCCCGCCCCCGGCCGCGTAGTCGAGCTGGATCGCGACGATGACGACGGCGAGGGCGAGCAGCAGCAGCGCGGTGGCGACCCGGACCGGGTCGCGGCGGGCCCGGGAGAGCGCCCGGAGGGCGACGACCAGCCCGACCAGGAGCGGGGCGACGGTGAGGATCGCGCCGAGGGTCACGTGCTCCTGGAGTGACGGCGGGATCAGCAGCTGGCGCCAGATCTCGGGGTCGGTGGCGACATCCAGCACGGGGCGTACCTCCCGGGCCTCGAGCGGGCCACCGGCCTTGCCGACGAGGTCGGTCTGCATGCCGGACCAGTTGCCGGTGTCGCGGAAGTTGCGCAGGTAGAACCAGATGTTGGCGGCGACGGCGAGGAGCACGCCGAGGCTCAGCCGCCAGATGGCCGCCCAGTCGCGTCGCGCGCCGGCGAAGAGCCAGACCAGCCCGAGGGTGGTCGCGCACAGGCCGATGAAGACGACACCGGGGAGCCGGGTGCCGAGGGCGGCCGCGGCGTACAGGGCGAAGAGGACGATCCCCCGGGTCCTGGGTCCGTGACGGAGCAACCAGACCGTCTGCCCGACCAGCAGGGTCGCCCACAGCACGAACAGGTTGTCGTTGAAGACGACGCCGCCGAGCCTGGTCAGGGCGGGGCTGAGCGCGGTCACGAGACCGGCCGCGAGCGCCACCTCCGGGCGGCTCGGGACGATCACCCTGGTCGTCCACATCACCGCGACGACGACCAGGCAGGTGATCACGGCGGAGATGCCACGGGCCGCCATGCCTGCGGCGAGGAGGTGTCCGGCGTCGGTCAGCGGGCCGACGACCGGGGCGAGCAGGAGGTAGAAGAGCGGCGGATGCTGACCGGTCCAGTCGAAGGGCAGCGTGTAGCCCCAGATCTGCGGCATCCGCATCGGGTCGCCCACGCTGATCAGGGTGCCGTGCCAGAGCTGGTAGGCGTGGTCGACGTGAGCGACCTCGTCCTTGGTGCCGTAGAGCGGCGAGGAGAGCGCGTAGCCCGCGCACACTCCCGCGCAGGTGAGGAGGTTGGCGATCAGGCCGGCGGCCCAGAGCCGGGGCGTGGGCGGTTCGGTCGGCCGGGCGGTGGGCACAGAGAGCTCCCGAGGGGTTCGTCGGTCGTGGACGGGGCAGGAAGGTCGCCGGCGCGGCGGGTCAGGAAGGCGGCGACGAGAGCGACCGCGACATCGGCCAGGACGGCGATCCCGCGGGCGAGGAGGGCGACGAGCAGTGCCAGCCCGGGTGGCAGGACGCCGGAGAGCGCGACGACGAGGACGGCCTCGCGCAGCCCGGCGCCGGCCGGGAGCCCGATCGCCGCCATGCCGAGGCTGAAGCCCAGCGCGTAGCCCCCGACGCTGGCCATCAGCGAGGGCAGCGGGTCCCCGCCGAGCCCGACCACGACCACCCAGATCTGGAGGCCGAGAACGAGCCAGACCAGACCCTGCAGCAGCAGGCCCTTGCCGATGCCGCGCCAGGTGGGCAACACCTCGAGCGGAGCGCGCCGCAGCAGCCGCAGACCCGCGTTGACGACCTTGGCGAAGACCGGCGGGTGCAGCGCCACCAGGATCAGCGGCAGGAGCAGCACCGCCCACCAGTAGCGGACGAACGTCTCCCTCCCGAGGAACGGCATCAGCAGCACCGAGACCATCACCCCGGCGCCGACGGCGATGGCGAGCACGAGGACACCCTGGGTCAGGGAGGTACGCCTCGGCACCCGCTCCGCGCGAGCCAGCTCCATCTGACCGACGATCGTCCACAGCGAGCCGGGCAGGTACTTCCCGAGCTGGCTGACGTAGAAGATCCGGGCGGCGGGCACCAGCGGCAGCGGCGAGCCGAGGTCGGCGAGCACCACCCGCCATATCTGCAGGGCGATCCCCTGGGCGATCACGGTCAGCACGAAGGCGACGGCGAGCACCCACGGCGGCAGCTCCTCGAAGCCGCGCACCAGGGCGTCCCAGTTGCGGTGGATCGCGTAGGCGGCCACCGCGACGACGATCGCGACGACCACCGCCTTGAGCGGCACCGCCTTCGTCCAGCCTCGGCCCACACGTCCTTCCTGGCAGCACTTTTCGGGCGCCGGCATCGCGGATGCGGGGTGTGCTGCTCGATCTCCCCTTGATCGCGAGCCTAACGTTGAGGTGATGCACATCGTCGCCTTCGGCACCTACGACGTGGCCTCCCATCCGCGGGTCGCGGTACTCATCGAGGGCTTGCGCGCCTGTGGGGCGAAGGTGACGGAGGTCAACCGGCCGCTGGGTCTGGACACCGCCGCCCGGGTCGCGATCCTGCGCCAGCCGTGGCGCCTGCCGCTGCTCGTGCTGCGGCTGCTGGCCTGCTGGAGCGGCCTCGCGCTGGCGACGGTGCGTCGGCGCCGCCACCGGCGTCCCGACGCCGTGCTGGTCGGCTATCTGGGCCACTTCGACGTGCACCTGGCCCGCCTCCTGCATCCCCGCGCCACCATCCTCCTCGACCACATGGTCTCCGCCGCCGGGGTCGCCACCAACCGGCGCCTGGCCGGGTCGGACGGGCTGAAGCTGCGCCTGATGAAGGCGATCGACGCGCTGGCGCTCCGCCAGGCCGACGTCGTCATCGTGGACACGGTCGAGCAGCAGCGGGCGCTGCCCGAGGACGTACGCCGCCGCTCGGTCGTCTGCCCGGTGGGCGCCACCGCGGAGTGGTTCGACGCGGGCGCCAAGGCGCTCGAGCGGCCCACCGAGGCGCCGCTGCACGCGGTCTTCGTCGGCCTCTTCTCCCCCACCCACGGTGCTCCGGTGATCGCCGACGCCCTCGACATCCTCGCCGAGGACGAGCGGATCGAGGTGACGATGGTGGGCCAGGGCCAGCAGTACGAGGAGGCCCGGCGGCTCGCCGCCGCGAACCCGCGGGTCTCCTGGGTCGACTGGGTCGACGCCGAGGAGCTGCCCGACTTCGTGGCCGGGTTCGATGTGAGCCTCGGCATCTTCGGCACCGTCCCGCAGGCCCGCCGGGTCGTGCCCAACAAGGCCTTCCAGGGCGCCGCGGCCGGTGCCGTGGTCGTCACCTCCGACACCGAGCCCCAGCGGCGGATGCTGGAGGAAGCCGCCCTGCTGGTCTCCCCCGGCAGCGCCGAGGAGCTGGCCGCGGCACTCATCAAGCTTGCCGACGACCCGAGCGAGGCCCAGCGGCTGCGCGAGGCCGCCTACGAGCAGGCGCTGGAGCACTACACCCCGGAGGCCGTCGCCTCGCCGATCCTCGAACGCCTCGGCTGATCCGCCCCGACCCCAGGACCCAGATGACGCTCACCCGCACCGACCGCCCGCTGCCGCCGCTCGCGCCCCGCGCCTGGCTGCGCTACGACGTGGTCAGCCGCATCATCGACCGGCTGGCACCGGCCACGGCGCTGGAGATCGGCTGCGGCCAGGGGGCGTTCGGCGCCCGTCTCGCCATGCGCGCCGACTACCTGGGCGTCGAGCCCGACGGGGACTCTTTCACCGTGGCGTACGAGCGCATCACCGTGCTCGGTGGCACCGTGCTGAACGCGATGTCCTCCGAGCTGGAGCCCGGGCCGGGGTACGACCTGGTCTGTGCCTTCGAGGTGCTCGAGCACATCGAGGACGACAAGGGTGCGCTGGCCGAGTGGGTCACCCATGTTCGGCCCGGAGGCCAGCTGGTGCTCTCGGTGCCGGCCTTCCAGGAGCGGTTCGGGCCGATGGACCGGCACGCCGGCCACTTCCGCCGCTACAGCCCCGCCGAGCTCACCGAGCGGCTCGAGGCGGCAGGCCTCGTGGACGTCGAGATCACCGTCTACGGCTGGCCGCTGGGCTACGCGCTCGAGGCGGTCCGCAACCGGATCGACGCCCGGAAGCTGGAGAAGGTCGGTGACCTGACTCCCGAGGAGCTCACCCGCTCCACGGGGCGTACCTTCCAGCCCAGCGGCCGGGTCAGGGGCGCAGCCATCGCGCTCGCGACCAGCCCGTTCATGGCGCTGCAGCGGCTGCGGCCCGACACCGGCACCGGGCTGGTGGCCGTCGCGACGAAGCGGGGCTGATCCGCCAGCCGGGCAGGTAGTCGGGTAAGACTTGGGCGACCTCCCGCGCGCGCTACCGGCGCTCGGTGCCGACTACTCATAGATTTCCCGCTTGTGCCCTCCCCTGTTGTGTCTGCATCCGATCGGTGGCGCTCGGGCGTCGTGCTGGCGCTGCTCGTCGGTTTCGTCGCGGTGACGTTCGGCCCCGCGCTCGTCGGCCGGGGCATGCTGCTGGACACCGGGTGGCTGCACGCGATGATGCCGTACGCCGCCGACGGCCCGATCCCGCAGGGGACGCTGTGGTGCCGCGGCGACACCTGGGACTACTACCTGCCCGGGGTGGAGAACATCGTCGAGGGCGTGCGCCACGGCAGCTGGGTCACCTGGGCGCCCTACGAGGTGGGCGGCGCACCCCTGGCCTCGCTCCCCAACCACGCCGTGCTGAGCCCGGTCTCGTGGTCCTACTGGGTGATGCCGATGTGGCTGGCGCCGGCGTGGGTGAAGCTGACCGAGCTGGTGCTGGTGCTGGCTGGGATGGTGCTCTTCCTCGGCCGTCTCGGGGTGCGCCGCAGCATCGCGCTGGTCGCCGGCCTGGTCTTCTTCACCTCCGGGTTCATGATGATGTGGACCAACTGGCCGCACACCAAGGTCGCCTGCCTGGTGCCGCTGCTGCTGTGGGCGCTGGACCGCGCCGTGCACGAGCGCGGTGCGCGCGACCTCGCCGCCGTCGGCCTGGTCGTCGCCGCCATGCTGCTGGGCGGCTTCCCGGCCGTCACCATGTTCGCGCTGACCCTGGGCGCGATCTACGTCGTGGTCCGGGCGCTCATGCTCCGCGACCTGCGGCGCACCCTGGTCGCTGGCGGGATCGCCGCCGGCGGCGTCGCGCTCGGCGCCGCGCTCTCCGCGGTGCAGGTGCTGCCCTTCGCGCTCAACATGAGCGCCCTGGGGATCGAGCACCGCACGCCCAACGAGGTCAAGCCCGCCAGCCTCGTCCTCACGACCGTCGCCCCGGACGCCTACGGCACCTGCGTCGACGGCCTCTGGGCGGGCGAGGACAACCCGATCGAGTCGATCGCGTTCATCGGCGTCGCTGCGCTGGTGCTGGTGCTGTGCGCCCTGGTCGTTAGGATGCCGGGCGGTCGGCGGCCGTCGGCGCCTGCGCTGCTCGCGGTCGTGCTGGCCGCGGTCGTCTGGCTGCTCTGGATCGGCGGGCTACCCCTCGAGCTGCTCCAGAAGCTGCCCGGCTACAGCTCCAACAGCTTCGGCCGGGCCAACTCGATCTTCGGGTTCCTCTGCGCCGTCCTCGCCGGGATCGGCCTGGAGCGTCTGCTCCAGCGGGCCGAGCTGTCGCCGGCCACGGACCGGGAGGGTCGCCGGATGAGCCCGCGGATGGTCGTGGCGCTGGTCGCGCTGCTGGTGGCCGTCGGGGCGGCTGCGTACTTCCTCTACGCGGCCTACGCCTACATCGACGGCGCGGAGCGGCCGGTCCCGGACGTGGCGGAGAAGCTGCGGGTGCCGGCGCTGCTGCTGGTGGTCTCGCTCCTCGCCGTGGCGGCGACCCTGCTGCTGCGCGGGCGCTGGCGGCTGCTCGGCCCACTCGTCCTCGCGCTGGCCGTGCTCGCGCAGTCGACGATGTTCGCCCGCGAGGTGCTGCCGCTGACCGACCGCGACGACTTCTACCCGGTCACGCCCGCCCACGAGTTCCTCCAGGAGCACCTCGGCGAGGAGCGCTACGGCGCCTCCGCGTGGGAGCACACCGGCGTCGCGGACCACTACCGGCTGCGTACGCCGACCGGGCACGAGTTCACCTCCCCGGAGTGGAAGTCGCTGATCGCGGCGGTCAGCCCGAACGCCCAGCTCTCGCCGACCTACAGCGACTTCCCCGCCCTGGTGCCCTCGCCCGGACGCCTTCCGGTGCTCGACCAGCTCTCGGTCCGCTACTGGGTGACGCAGCCGCTGGAGGTCATCGGCGCGGTCGTCCCGACACCGGTGCCGGCCGCTCAGCGCCGGCCGCTGACCGTGCAGCCCGGTCGGGACGCGAGGTGCCAGGTGCCGCAGGGCAAGCTGCGCGGCATCGAGCTGACCGTGCCCGGCGGCCTGAAGCCGCGGGCCGGGGTCCCGACCATCGTCCGGGTCAGCGCGGGGTCGGGTGCCGAGCAGATCACCTCCGAGCGGGCTGTGACCCGTCCGCTCAAGCGAGGTGCGAAGGTACGAGTCGCCGTGCCCGACCACCACTTCACCTCCGGCCCGGTGCCGGTCACCGTCAGCTTCGACGGCAAGCGCAAGCCGGTCCGGCTGGCCGGCCGCGCCGACGGGTCCGCGATCTGCGACCCGGTCCGGCCGCAGCAGGGCGACGGGCTGCGGGTCGTGCACACCTCGGCCGGCGCGGTCGTCTACGAGCGCGCGAGCGCGCTGCCACGGGTCCGCTGGGCCGGCACGAGCGAGGTCGTCGCCGACGGTCCGACCCGGGTGCGGCGGCTGACCCAGGGGGTCGCCCCGGGCACGGTGCTCCTGGACGACGACTCCACCCCGGCCGTCTCCGGTTCGACCGCCGAGGTCGACGTACGCCGCGACGAGGCCGAGAAGATCTCGGCCGAGGTCACCGCGGACGGTGACGGCTACCTGGTCGTCGCCGACTCGATCGCCCGCCCGGGCTGGTCGGCGACGGTCGACGGCCGTCCGGTGGACCTGGTCTCCGGCAACCATGCCTTCGCCGCCGTGCCCGTCCCCGAGGGCACCCACACGGTGACGCTGACCTATCAGGCTCCGGGGCTGCGTACGAGCGCCTGGGTCTCGCTGCTCGCCGCCCTGGTGACGCTCGGTCTGCTGATCGTGCCGCGCGTGGTCGGCCGCCGACTCGGTAGCCGTCGTGTGGACCCGTCCTGAACGGCCGGTTCACGTTGCACATACGCCTGATGACACGCGTCAGGTCGCGTGGGGCCGCGGATTCCACGCTGTAATGTGGCGGGCCTGAACCTCTTCACTCAATCCCCGAATCATGCGTTCGGTCCCACTACTTGCCCGAGGTCCCTGTGAAGCTTGTCGTCCAAGTCCCCTGCCTCAACGAGGAGGAGACGCTCCCGGCCGTCCTGGAGTCGATCCCGAAGCAGATCCCCGGCATCGACGAGATCGAGGTCCTCATCGTCGACGACGGGTGCACCGACCGTACGGTCGAGGTGGCCCGGGAGCACGGCGTGCGCGAGTTCGTGCACCACTCCCGCAACCAGGGGCTGGGCCGCTCCTTCCACGACGGCGTGGTCCGGGCGCTCGAGCTCGGCGCCGACATCGTGGTCAACACCGACGGCGACAACCAGTACCCGCAGGACCGCATCGGTGACCTGGTCCAGCCGATCATCCACGGCCAGGCCGACATCGTCATCGGCGACCGCCAGGTCGACCGGATCGAGCACTTCTCGGGGCTGAAGAAGAAGCTGCAGAAGGTCGGCTCCAAGGTGGTCAACATGGCCGCCGAGACCGACCTGCCCGACGCCGCCAGCGGTTTCCGCGCCTACTCGCGCGAGTCGCTGATGCTGCTCAACACGGTCACCCGCTTCTCCTACTGCATGGAGACGATCATCCAGGCGGGCAACAAGCGGATGAAGATCGCCTCGGTGCCGATCGAGACCAACGCGAAGACGCGCGAGTCGCGGCTGTTCAAGTCGATGCCCGAGCACATCATGAAGTCCGGCGCGGCGATCGTGCGCAGCTACATGATGTACAAGCCCTACGCCATCTTCGTCTGGCTCACCGCCTTCTTCTTCGTCCTCGGCGCGATCCCCTTCGTGCGCTACCTCGTGCTGTGGATCAGCGGCGACAACGGCAACCACATCCAGTCGCTGCTGCTCGGCGGCGTGCTGATCAACCTGGCGTTCATGTCCGCGATGCTGGGCGTGATCTCCGACCTGATCCGCACGAACCGCGTGCTCATCGAGGACGACCTCGAGCACACCAAGAAGGCTCGCTTCGGCAAGTCCGGCACCCAGATGCTCCGCGACCAGACCTCGGTCGCCGAGTTCGACCTGCCGCAGACCCACCAGGCCTCGGCCGCGGACCGGTCCGGCGAGACATGGACGACCAGCCTGTGACAGCGACCCACACCGACCCGGTCTCCCCTGCGGAGGCCGGGTCGTCGGCTCCCCCGAGCCTGAAGAAGCGGCTGCTCAAGATCGGGCTCGCCCTGGTCGTCGTGCTCGGCGGCGCCTACCTGGTCTGGCGCGAGCGCGACGACCTGGCCACCGCGGTCCGGGAGCTGAGCGCGACACGCTTCGCCGTCGCCGGGGCCCTGGCCGTGGTCGGCACCGTGCTGATCGGTCAGATCTGGGTCGCCCTGCTGCACGGCATGGGCATCCGGCCCGCGCTGCGCGACTCCCACTCGGTCTTCTACGTCTCCCAGCTCGGCAAGTACCTGCCCGGCTCGGTCTGGCCCGTCGTCGCCCAGATGCAGTTCGGCCTGCGCTGGGGCGTCGCGCGGCGCACCATGCTCGGCGCCAACATCCTCTTCATGGTGGTGGTCGTCGCCAGCGGCATCGGTGTCGGCGCACTGCTGCTGCCGTGGTCCTCCCCCGAGGGCCTCAGCCGCTACTGGTGGCTGCTGCTCCTGCTGGTCCCGCTGGCCGTCTGCCTGCACCCCCGGGTCGTCCCGGGCATGCTCGACTGGCTCTTCGCCCGGCTCGGCCGAGAACCCCTCGGCGTACGCCTCACCGCGCGGGGCCTCTTCACCGCGATCGGCTGGGCGGTGCTCGCCTGGGTCGCCTTCGGTCTCCACCTCGCCGTGATGATGCAGTCGTACGCCTCGGTGGGACTGCTCGAGGTCGCGGCCGCGACGGGCGGGATGGCCCTGGCCTGGGCCGCGGGGATCGCGTTCATCCCGGCCCCTGCCGGCACCGGCATCCGCGAGGCGCTGCTGGCGCTCACGCTCGGCCCGTTCATCGGAGCGCCCGAGGCGCTCACCGTGGCGCTGGCCTCGCGTGTCCTCCTGCTCGTCGCCGACGTGGTGCTGGCCGGTCTCGGAGCGGTCGCGGGGCGGCGTACCTCTGCCTAAGGGGTGACCAGCCTGCCGGGAGCTCTGGTGCCGTCGGGCCGGATCGTGACGGCCCGCTTCTCGAACGGCTCGAGCGAGCGATGCACCCAGATGCGGAAGCGCCGGTGCTCCTTCGCGACCCAGACCTCGGCGCAGGGCGCGTAGCTCCTCTTCAACGCGGTCTCGACCCAGCCGCCCTCGGCCATCGCCGCCATCTGCAGCACGACCGGCACCTCCCCGCCCTCCATCATCGCCGTCAGCTGCTTCTCGTTGCGGCCGAAGTCGTAGTGGAAGAGGTAGAAGGGCGTGGGGTTCTCGACGTCGAGGGCGTCGTACATGTAGAGGTCGTTGCTCATCACGAAGACGCTGCGGCCGCCCTGGAGACAGCGTGTCATCTCCGGGCGGATCAGGTCCGCGCGTGCGTCGGCGGCCTCGGTCTGGCGGCTGTCGCGGCTCAGGTCGTCGACGCGCTCGACGGCCGAGGCCAGCGGCACCGCCCCCAGGACGAGGCAGGCACCCACCGAGACGGCGACCAGCCTCGCCCGCAGCCTCGTGCCGACCATCATCACGCCGACGACCAGCACCAGGATCACCGGTCCGACGAGACTGTGCGCGCCGAAGCCGAGGACGAGAGCCGCACCCACCCAGGCCGCCCCGGCCGCGAACCCGACGATCGCGGTCACCACCTGCCAGCCGGCCATCGCCGGTCGGGTCGGCCACGAGACCTGGTCCCTACGGTCGTACACGTCGCAGAGCACGAAGATCACGGCCGCGAACACCAGCGCGCTCACGGTCTCGGTGTGGCCGGGCCCGGGGCGCCGGATCGGGACGGTCGCGAGGAGAAGAGCGCACAGCGCGAGGAACCGCGTCGGATCGCTCGTCAGCCGCCAGATCACCGGCACGAACATCAGCAGCAGGAGGAACGGGTAGACGGCGACGATGAGGTAGCCCACTCCGTCCGAGGGGACGTCGAAGAAGGGCCAGCCGAAATGGTTCGGGAACTGCTGGGTCTGGCCGAGGATGACCTGACGGTTGAGCTCGCCGAGGCTCATCCCGTAGCCGATCCGGTAGAAGAGCACCTCGGACACGAGTCCGGCCAGGATCCCGGCGCCGAGGGCGATACATCGGGTCAGCCTCTCGCGCACCGGCGCGCTCTCCCTCCCGACGAGCTCGTACAGCCCCGCCGCGCCGGTCAGCAGGATCGCCAGCTCGACGTGCTGCCAGAAGAGAGCCGCCGGGACGAGGACCCGCACCACGGGTGCCCAGCGCGCGGTGTCGAGCCGGCCTCCTGGCAGGAGGAGGAACGCGAAGACGACCGGGAGGACGTACTTCACCTGTGCGGGTGACGCGATGGTCAGCACGGCCAGCGCCATCGTGGCCATCGCCGCCGGGTGCAGGCGTCGACGCAGGCCCATCGCGGCCACGAGCACCGCCGACGACGTCACCGCGAAGAAGCGGCCCAGGAGAAACCCCCACCACAGCGGGTCACCGCCGGCCAGCCGGTAGACCAGGCTGTTCACCCACCATGAGCCCGCGTTCCAGCCGTGCTGGAAGTCGACCAGCGGGACGGCGCCCTCGGCGGTCAGCTTGGCCAGGTGGAACTGCGCGCCCGTGTCTCCGGTCAACGGCTCCACCTGCGCGGTGAGGGTGTACGCACCCCGCACGACCGCGACGACGACGATCACGGCGAAGGTCGCCCACCTGACCGGGCCGACGGGTTCGCGCACGCGGCGCGCCTGCGATGGGTCAGCGGTCGCTTCCGCGTCGCGCATGTTCTGAACATACGCGCTGCCGAGGGCTCGTGCTGGTGGCTCGCCGAGCCACCAGGCAGACCGCGACCACACCGCACGCGATCCCTACGGCGACCACGAGCTCGGCGGTGCCGGTGTCGGCGCCCGGCAGCCGGCCCTTGTAGGTCGCCGAGGTGACGAACCAGCCGAGGATCAGCAGCGCGTAGGCGCCCAGCGCGAGCGAGATCGCGGCCGCCGCCAGGGTGTCTCGGATTCCACGCGACCTGGCCGGGATCAGGTCGACGACCGCCATGACACCGATCGCGAGCAGCGAGGCGAGCAGCGGCATGAGCGGCATCAGGTAGCGGTCGTTCGGGTTGCCGCCGCCCGCGAGGAAGCCGACCAGGTTCACCAGGACGAGGGCCGCATGCACCGCGAGCAGCAGCCATCCGGCCGCTGACCAGCGCCTGTCGGCCGGTCGGGCCCGGTGACGGACGAGCAGCACGAGCAGCCCGACCCCGGCGACGAGGGCGAGCAGATCGGCGCCGGCGGCGTACCCCTCCGCGAGCAGCGGCGCCCACAGGCGCTCGTACCAGTCCACCCAGAGCCCCCCGTCCGTCACGACCTGCCACCACGTGCCGGTCGGTTGCCGGTCGAACTTCTCCAGCAGTGCACCGCTGGCGGTCGGGTCGCCGTAGAGGGCGATGTTGCGCAGGTAGAACCAGCCGGTGGCGATCCCCGGTACGCCGGTCGCCACGGCAGCGGCGGCCACTGCGCGGAACACACCCCGGCGGGACCGGTCCGCCACCAGCAGAGCCACCGCGATCGCCGCGCCGCACAGGACCACGGTCAGCACCCCCGGCGCCTTCGCCCCCGCCGCGGCGGTCCCGGCCAGCGCGACCAGCGCCAGCCGTCTCGGGGTCAGGCCGTGGTCGAGGATCCTGATCGTGGCCAGCAGGGTCAGCGACGACGCCCCCACGGCGACCCCGTCGTTGGCGATGTGTCCCCCTGCGGCCACCAGCACCGCGCACGAGGCACTGATCGCGGTCGCCAGGAACGCGGTCAGCGGCCGCCGGGTGATCTGGAAGGCGATCAGACCGACCAGGAGCACGCACAGCGCGGACCCGAGAGCGTTGACCAGCCGCATCCCGACGATCATCACCGTAGGCGCGTCGAGCGCGTCGGCCGCGGCCACGAACGGAAGCGACAGCAGGTAGTAGAGCGGCGGGTGGTTGGCCGTCCAGATGTGCCGGTGCGGCTCGTCCACCATCGTCTCCCGCCCCTCGACGACGAGCGGGTACCGCTCCGCGTCCGTCGTCACCGGGGTGTCGATCGTCGGCAGCTCGCCCTGCGACAGCTCGACCGCATAGCCGGCGTTGGGTCCCTCGTCGCGGGTCTGATACTGGAACGAGCGGGTCAGCGCGACGTAGCTGCTCAGGCTCAGCGCGAAGAGTGCGACCAGCACCATCGCGGCCAGGAATCGCTTCGGGAGATGCACCGCTGCACGGTCCTGCGTCCGATCCTCGAGCGGGAAACGGAGCATTCGCGACCTTCGGGTAGGACTGCGGGGCGGACGTGAGCCTATGTCAGCTTCGGCGGTGGGTTGCTGCTCCTGGGGTCTGGTTCGGCGTGTTCTTCGTTCCTCGCCTGCTTCGGTGGCTTTTCTCTGTGGCTGGTGTGGGCCGCCGATCCCAAGACCCACCTACCTCACCGCGAAGGGGACATCTCCCCGCCCCGCACCGTCAGATCACGCCGCTCGACGTCACCACGAGACTTGTGAGTCCAGATCGTGACCGTGGTGGCGTGCTTCTCGATCCGTACGACCGAGCAGGGGACGTAGTTGCTGTGGATGGCGTCGGTGAGCCAGGGCTGCGGGGTGTGCAGCGGCATGGTCTCGACGATGACCGGGATCGAGCCGTCCTCGAGCTGTGGGACGAGGACGTCCTCGTACTGCGCGAAGTCGTAGTGGAAGAGGTAGTAGGGCGTCGGGTTGGTCAGCTCGAGGGTGTCGTAGAGCTCGAGGTAGTTGGGCATCACCAGAGCCTCGCGGGTGCCGCCGCTGCAGCGTTCGTACTCGGGGCCGGCCCAGCGGGCGATCGAGTCGGTGACGACGAACGACTTCGCATCGCGATCCATGTCGTCGAGGTGGTCGACGGAGGCGAGTGCGGGTACGCAGCCAAGCACGACCAGCGCCCCCGCCGAGACCGCGGCGACCGCACCGCGCAGCACCGTGGCGCCGACGGTGGCACCGGCGACCGCCAGGGCCACGAGGAGTACGCCGCCGAGCATGCTCTGCAGTCCGAAGCCGATCCAGAGGGTGGCGACCGCCCAGGCCGCGCCGGCCGCGGCTAGGGGTAGCGCGATGAGCGACCGTGTTGGTTTCGACACGGACTCGCTCGTCCCTCGCGAGTCCGGCTCAACCGACGAAGAGCGATACATCTCCCCCACTGCGAGCACCACAGCCAGGAGCACCAGCGCCGACACCGTAGTCGTGTGCGGGTTGTCCACCCGCCGGATCGGCACGACCACGAGCACCAGCCCGGCCAGCGCGACCAGCCGGGTGGAGTCGGAGACCCGCTGCCACACCAGCGGCACGAACGGCAGCAGCAGCACGAACGGGTAGAGCGCCAGGATGAAGAAGCGGCCCGACTCGGTGGGCAGGTCGAAGAAGTTCCACACGGCGTACTGCGCGCCCTCGTGGGTCTCGGCCTGGCCGAGGATCACCTGCCGGTTGAAGTCGGCGAAGGAGAGCCCCCACAGCAGCTTGTAGGCCGTCGCCTCGACCACCAGCCCGAGCACGAACCCGCCGGCCAGCTGGACGCAGTGGACGAGCCTGGTGCGCAGCGTGACGGAGCGCCGCGCGACGAGCTCGAAGAGACCCGAGGCGCCGGTGAGGAGCACGGCCAGCTCGACGTACTGCCAGAAGACCAGCGCGGGCAGGAGCACGCGGGCGGCCGCTGCCAGGCGCGGGCGCGACTCGACCGGACCGGCCGGCAGCAGGACGAAGACCCAGAGCAGACAGACGGTGTACTTGATGTGCAGCGGGGTGGCGAGCAGCAGCACGCCGAGCGCCAGCGCGACCATCACCGCCGGGTGCAGCCGCAGGCGCAGCCCGATCGCGGCGGCGAGGACCGCGCCGAGGCCGGCGCCGAGGAGGCGGCCCCAGAGGAAGTACCAGATCGTCGGGCTGCCGCCGGCGACGGTGTAAAGGATCGCGTTGAGCCAGAACGAGCCGGCGTTCCAGCCGTGCTCGAAGTCGACCAGCGGGATCGCGCCGCGGGCGGTGATCTCGGCGAGGTGGTACTGGGCGCCGAAGTCCTGGGTCAGGAAGGTGCCGTTCTGGGCGCCGACCGAGTAGGCCGACCAGACCAGCGCGAGCACGCAGACCCCGAGGAAGGTCGCCCAGCGTACGGTGCCGACAGGCTCGTTCGATTCGTTCCGTTGCACTGCTGCCGTGGACCTCAGCCCTTGGTCAGGACCGAGGTGCGCTCCGGGTAGGGCAGCGTCGGGGTGAGGCCGGCGTGGATGGTCTCCTTCAGCCCGGAGGCGGCGATCGCCTCGACGTAGCGCTTACGACGGCTGTTGTCGAAGACGATGATCCCGCCCGGAGCGAGCCGGTCCTTGGCCTTCTCCAGGCACGCCTCACGCGCACGCCCGTCGATCACCACGAGATCGAACTCGCCGTCGATGTCGTCGATCGAGTTCACGTACGCCGCGAAGTCGAGCCCCGCGTGGCCCTCCTTCTGGGAGCCGATGACGGGTGCGTCGCTCGAGGTCGGCGCGATCACCCGCAGCGAGATCTTCTCCTCACCGGCGAGCTCGGTCTGCATCATCTCCCCGAAACCCGTGTGGTGCTCGACGGAGTGGATCTCGTCAGCACGGCGCGAGAGCCAGACGGTGGAGGCGCCCGAGCCGTACTCGTAGACCCGGATGGGGTGCTCGCGCTCGGCCAGCCAGGCGTCGACGGCGGCGATCGCGTCGTAGGTCCACCACGGCACGTCCAGCTTCGCCATCGCCAGGGAGTCGTAGACCTTGGTGAGCGAGTGGGTCCAGTGGCGCCAGCGCTGCTCGACCGGCGGGGCGACCTCCTTGGCCAACCCGGTCCGGGTCAGGCCCCGGCCGACGGCCTTGAGCGAGGCGGCGTAGGACTGCTTGGCCAACGAGAGCGGGGAACGGCCTGAGGTGGACATTGGTCTCCAGGGAGGTGTGTCGGGGGCACGTGGAACGATACCGGCGAACAGTGCTCGTTACTCGGAACGTTCTGCCAAACGCTTGGTGAGTCGGGCAAGAACATCCGGCGGCAGGAAAGCCGACACATCCCCACCGAAATGGGCCATCTCCTTGATCAGCGAGGACGAGACCGCCGCCCACCGCGGGTCGTTGAGCAGGAAGACGGTCTCGACGCCGGTCATGTGGGCGTTCATCTGCGCCATCGGCGCCTCGTACTCCAGGTCGGGAGCACCGCGGAGGCCCTTCACGATCGCCTGGGCCTCGATCTCGGCGCAGAAGTCGGTGACCAGGCCGGTGAAGCCCTGGACGCGTACGTTGCCCAGCGGGGCGGTGATCCCTGTCAGCATCTCCATCCGCTCCTCGGCGGTGAAGAGCCGCTTCGACTTCGATGGGTTGACGCCGACGGCGACGACGACCTCGTCGAACATCGCCGAGGCACGGGTGAAGATGTCGAGGTGGCCGTAGGTGGGCGGGTCGAACGACCCGGGGCACACCGCGCGACGCGTCATCAGCTGTTCTCCTTCAGATGGTTCGGTGCCTGCTCTCAGTCCGGCGCGTGGCCGTACCAGAGCGTGGTCTCGCCGTACTTCTTCGACTTCTGGTCGGTGAAGCCCTCGGGCCAGACGGGCTCGGGGCTGCGCGCGGACCGCTCCACGACGACCAGCGCGCCCGGCACCAGCCAGCCGTGCTTGACCAGCAGCGCGATGTCCTCGGAGACCGCGTCGTCCGAGAGCGGGTAGGGCGGGTCGAGGAAGACCATGTCGTAGGGCGCCGCGGGCGCGGTCACCAGGGTGCTCGCCACGCTCGCCGCGATCACGTCGGCCCGTGGGAAGCCGAGCTCTTTCGCGTTGGAGCGGATCACCCCGGCCGTACGCCGGTCCGACTCGACCAGGGTCACGACCCCGGCGCCGCGCGACCATGCCTCCAGGCCGACCGCGCCGGTGCCGGCGTAGAGATCGAGGAAGCGCAGACCAGACAGGGAGCCGTAGGACGACTCGATCGCAGAGAAGAGCGCTTCGCGGACCCGGTCGGTGGTGGGACGCGTCCGCACGCCCTTGGGAGCGAGTAGACGCCGCCCTCCTGCGACGCCTCCGATGATCCGAGTCATTCGAGTACCTTAGGACTTCTCCAGATATTCCGCCGAGGCGGACTCCTCGATCGCGGCGACGCGCTCGGCGAGGAGCGGTGCGGCGGCGAGCTCGGGGTCGGCCTCGAGCAGCTTCTCGGCCGCCTCGCGCGCCTCCAGGATGGTCTCCTCGTCGCGCAGCACGCGCAGGCTCTCCAGGCTCGAGCGACGCCCCGACTGGGAGGCGCCGAGCACGTCGCCCTCGCGGCGCTGGTCGAGATCGACGCGGGAGAGCGCGAACCCGTCGGTGGTCTCGGCGACCGCGTCGAGGCGGGTCCTGGCCGGGGTGCCGGCCTCGGCGTGGGAGACCAGCAGGCACAGCCCGTGGAGCCCGCCACGACCGACCCGGCCGCGCAGCTGGTGGAGCTGGGAGACGCCGAAGCGGTCGGCGTCGAGGATGACCATCGTGGTGGCGTTGGGTACGTCGACGCCGACCTCGATCACGGTGGTGGCGACCAGCACGTCGATGTCGCCGGCGGCGAAGGCGCTCATGGTGCGCTCCTTCTCCTCGGCCGGCAGCTTGCCGTGGAGCTTGGCGACGCGCAGGCCCTGCAGCGGTCCGCCGGTCAGCTCCTCGGTGACCTCGTCGACGGCGGAGAGCTGGGCCGGGCTCGCCTTCACCTCGTTGCCGTCGGCGTCGAAGTCGCGCTGGTCGCTCTCCCCCTGCTCGGGCTCGTCGCCGCTGATCCGCGGGGCGACGACGTAGACCTGGTGGCCCTTCTCCACCTCTTCCCGGACGCGCTCCCACACCCGGGTGATCCAGCCGGGATGGTCGACGAGCGCGACCAGGTTGGTCTGGATCTCGGCGCGGCCGGCCGGGAGCTCGGTCAGGGTGGAGACCTCGAGATCACCGAAGACCGTCATCGCCACCGTGCGCGGGATCGGCGTCGCGGTCATCACCAGCAGGTGGGGCGGGGTGCCGGCCTTGTCGGTCAGGGCGGCGCGCTGCTCGACGCCGAAGCGGTGCTGCTCGTCGACGACGACCAGGCCGAGGTCGTCGAACATCACCTGGTCCTGCAGAAGCGCATGGGTGCCGACCACGATCCCGGCCTCACCGGTCGCGATGCGGCTCAGCGGGCCCTTGCGCTGGGTCTTCGTCATCGAGCCGGTGAGCAGCTCGACGTGGGTCTGCTCCTGGTCGCCGGCGAAGAGCCCGCCGGCCAGCCCGCTGGCGGCCAGGTCGCCGAGCATCGCCGTGATCGAGCGGTAGTGCTGCTGGGCGAGCACCTCGGTCGGCGCCAGCAGCGCCGCCTGCCCGCCGGAGTCGACGACCCGCAGCATCGCGCGCAGCGCGACCAGCGTCTTTCCGGAGCCGACCTCGCCCTGGAGGAGTCGGTTCATCGGGTGCGGCTGGGCCAGCGCGGTCTCGAGCTCCTCGCCGATCTCGGCCTGCCCCTTGGTCAGCGTGAACGGCAGCCGCTCGTCGAAGGCCTCCAGCAGGTGGTGGACACCGCCGGTGCGGGCGGTGGTGCCCATCTTCTCGAGCGCCCGCCGCCGCCGGGCGAGCACGAGCTGCAGCCCGAGCGCCTCCTCGAAGCGGAACCGGTGCCGGGCGCGTTCGACGTCCTTCCACTCATGGGGCGCGTGAATCAGGTCCAGGGCGTCGCGCAGCCCCGGCACGTCGTACGCCGTGCGGAGCTGCTCGGGGATCACGTCGGCGACGTCCTCGACGACCTGCCGGGCGAAACGCACCGCACGCATCACGTCCCAGTGCTGGAGCCCGGCGGTGAGCGGGTAGATCGGGAAGAGCTCGGTCAGCTCCTCGACGGCCATCTGGGTGTCGGCCGCCTCGGCGGCGTTCTCGGAGTCGGACGGGTCGCCGAAGACCACCATCTGCGGGTTGGCCAGCTGCCACTCGCCACGGAAGGAGCCGGCCTTGCCGACGAAGACGCCGCGGGTGCCCGGCGCGAGCACGCCACGGCGCCACTCGGCGATCCGCTGGGACTTGGAGAAGAAGGTGAGCTGCAGGTCGGCGTCGCCGGCCCTGAGCTGGGTCTCGACCCGGAAGGCGGGGCGGCCGGTGCGACGATCGGTGTGCTGGCGCACCACGCTGCGTACGACCTCGCCGAGCACGGTGAGCATCTCGCCCTCATGGAGCTGCGGGGTCTGGCTGAGGTCGGCGGTGCGCAGGTAGCGGCGCGGGAAGTGGTGGAGCAGGTCGCCGACGGTGCGCAGTCCGAGGCCCTTGGTGAACTTCGTGGCGTGCTTGCTGTTGCCCAGCACCGCCTCGATCGGTGACTCGAGGGTGATCGCCACGGTCTGCTCCTCTACTCGACCGACATCAGGAGGGGGTAACGCTCCTGGCCTCCGTCGTACACCATCACATCAACGGCCGGGTGGTTGGCGGCCAGCCACGCCGCGACCGCCTGGGCGAGCTCGCCGGTGGGGTCCTCGAGACCGGAGACCAGCGTGACCAGCTCGCCACCGCCGCCGATGAGGCGGGCGAGGACGTAGGTCGCGCACGTCTCCAGGTCGGGGCCGACCTTGACGAAGTCTCCGTCGAGCACCCCGAGCGCGTCGCCCGGCATGCACGGCCCCGCCATGGTAATCGCTCGGGTGTTCGAGATGGTGACCGCGCCGTGCCGCGCGTGTCGCGCGGTGGCGGTCATCTCCAGGACGTCCTTGTCGAACTTCCGGCCCGGCTCGTGCACCGCGATCGCGGCCAGCCCCTGGACCTGGCTGCGGGTCGGGATCACCGCGACGTTGATGTCGAGGTCGTCCTCGGCGGTGCGGGCGGCGGCCTCGGCCGACTGGCGCGTCGGGGCGTCGTTGGGCAGCACGATCACCTCGGACGCACCGGAGGCGGTGATCGCCTCGAGGAGCTCGGAGGTCGTCGGCCGCCGGCGGGGCCCACCCTCGATGACGATCGCGCCGGCGCCACGGAAGAGCTCGGCCAGGCCGGGCCCGGCGGCGAAGGTGATCACCGCGCGGCCGCTGCGGTTGGCATGGCCGTGGGCCTGCCCGGCGATCTGCTCGGCGAAGTGGGTGACATGGATCCGGTGGGGCCGCCCGGCACTGATGCCGGCCTCGATGGCCGCGCCGACGTCGTCGACATGGACGTGCACGTTCCAGATGCCCTCGCCGCCGACGACCACCAGCGAGTCGCCCAGCGGCTGGAGCCGCTTGCGGAGGTCGGGAATGGCAGCGTCCTCGGCGTCGAGGAGGTACATCACCTCGTAGGAGGGACCGCCCGGCTCCAGCGCGTGACCGTCGCCGCCCGCCTCCGCGGCGGCCTGGATCGGGATCGGGATGTGCGGGCTGCCGGCAGCACGAGCCTGCGGGCTCGGCCGTCGGCCGGTCAGCGCGGTCTCGAAGGCGTCGAGGAGCACGCAGATCCCACGACCACCGGCGTCGACGACTCCGGCGGCGGACAGCGTGGGCAGCTGCTCCGGCGTACGCGCCAGGGCCTCGCGGGCTGCGGCCGCCGCTTCCGACATCGCATCGCGCGTGCGGGCCTTCTCGTCACCCTCGACGCAGGTCTCGGCCGCCCCCGCGGCGGCGCTGAGCACGCTGAGCATGGTGCCCTCCTGCGGGTCGCCCACCGCTGCGTACGCGGCGTTGGCGGCCTTGCGCAGGGCATCGGCGAAGACGGCGGCGGTGCGCTCGTCGTCGGCCGCCTGGACGAGGCGGCGCAGCAGGGCACCGATCATCTCGGCCAGGATCACGCCGGAGTTGCCGCGGGCGCCGAGCAGCGCCCCACGAGCGAAGGAGCGCAGGCCCTCGCGCCAGTCGGGTCCGGTGTATTCACGGAACCGGTCGCGGGCGGCGGCGATGGTCAGGTAGAGGTTGGTGCCGGTGTCGCTGTCAGGCACAGGGAAGACGTTGAGCGCGTCGATCTCCTCACGGTGCGACGCGAGCGCGTCGGTCGCCAGGTCGCCGAACCGGCGGAACAGATCGAGCTTGACCTCGGCCACGCGGCCCTCCCTCCTCCTCGACACCCACCATGCGCCAGACACCGTGACGGCGCACACACCTCCCGGTATCGCGGCCCCAAGGTTAGGCGGTGCCTGGGCACGGGGTAAACGAAGGGTGAACTAATGCCGGTACGCAGAAAAGACACGTCCGAGTAACAGGTTCTGCCGCGTCGTGCCCACCTCGGTGACGATCCATCCCTAGTGTGGAGACCTCCCTACGCCCGAAGGACTCCCGGATGTCGATCCCGACCCCGACCCCGCGCGCCAGGCGCGTCGCCGAAATCTTCGACTTCTCCGCCGGCCGCGGCCTGGAGATCGGCCCGCTGCACATGCCGCTGGTCCCCCGTGACGCCGCCGACGTCGCCTATCTCGACCTCTACGACCGCGACCGGCTCTACGAGACGCACCAGATCAACCCGAACATCAGCCGCGACTCCATCCCCGAGATCGACTATCCGATGTGGGACGGCACCCGGATGCGTACGCTCGAGGAGGCTGCCAAGGAGGGTGCGCCGTTCGACTGGGCACTGGCCAGCCACGTCGTCGAGCACGTACCCGACCTGGTCGGCTGGCTGGGGCAGGTCGAGTCCGTCATCGCGCCGGACGGTGCGCTGGTCCTGGTCGTGCCCGACCGCCGCTACACCTTCGACGCCCACCGTCCGCCGACGACGATGGGCCAGATCCTGCAGGCCCACGAGGATCGACACACGGTGCCGTCCGTGCGCGCGGTCTACGACCACCACCGCAGCGCCGTCGTCGCCGATCCCAAGCGGCTGCACCAGCGCGGGCCCAGCGAGGCCGAGACGTGCGTCCACGACCTCGGCTACACCCGGAGCCAGGTCGAGCGGGCGCGGCAGGGGGAGTACGTCGACTGCCACGTGTGGACCTACACCGACCGCTCGTTCCCCGAGATCATCGCCGAGCTGCGCCGCCTCGGGCTGACCGGCTGGTCGGTGGAGACGCTGCTGCCGGTGCAGGGGAACGACATCGAGTTCTACGTCGTGCTCCGCCGCGGCCTCTCCCACGACCTCCCCGCCACCCCTGCTCTGCCCGACTGGGTCGAGCAGGGTCTCGAGCTGCGCGAGGAGGTCATCCGGCTCCGCGAGGTCGTCGCCGACCAGCGCTGCCGGCTGGGCTCACAGCGCAAACAGCTGGCCGGGCAGCGAGCCGCGATGGACGATCTGAGAGGATCGAAGCGGTGGAAGCTCGCCACCGCTCTGGCGGCTCCGCTGGACAGATGGCGGGATCGCCGCGCCGACGGGTGACGATTTCGTCGGTAACAGCCGGACGGGCTACGCTTGTTCGGTTGTCTCGGCAGGGCAGCCGTTCATCGCGCCCGCCAGCATCATCTATTCGACCTCGATCATCTATTCAACCTCAGGAGTTCACGGTGGCTGCCGTCTGCGACATCTGCGACAAGAAGCCGGGCTTCGGCAACAACCGGCCGTGGTCCAAGAAGGCGACCAAGCGCCGCTTCGACCCCAACATCCAGCGCGTCCGCGCCGTCATCAACGGCACCCCGAAGCGCATGAATGTCTGCACGACCTGCATCAAGGCCGGCAAGGTCGCCCGCTGAACCAAAGCACGAAGGGCCCCGCGGCAGCGCGAAAGCGCTGAGCGGGGCCCTTCTGCTTTGGCCCGGTGGAGCCGACTCGGCGCAAACGGACCGGAACGAAGTGAGGACCGGATTGCGCCGCGTCGGCGTAAGCCCGACGCAAGCCGGACCGAGCAAGCAGACCCGGACACGGCAGATCTCAGAAGTGCGTCCACCCCGCCGGTCCCTCATAGATCTCCCCGTCGACCGTGACCGGCACGTCACCGGGCTCCCCGATGGTCCCGATCACCGTCCACCCCTCCGGCAGCTCCACATCCGGCGGGAACGCCGCGAGCAGGGAGTGATCCTCTCCCCCACCGAGCACGAAGGCGAGCGCATCAGCCCCGGTCGCCGAGGCGACCGCGTTGAGCTCGTCGGGGACGGTCAACGCCGAGGTGTGCACGTCGATGGAGACCTCGGATGCCTCGGCGATGTGCCGGGCCTCGGCGAGCAGCCCGTCGGAGACGTCGATGAGCGCGGACGCACCGGCGGCCGCGGCGGCGGGGCCTGCTGCGTACGGGGGCTGGGGCCGACGGTAGGCGTCGACCAGCACCCGCGGTGACCGGAACCCACGCTTGAGGATCGCCAGGCCCGCGGCAGCCCATCCCTGGCGCCCGCAGAGGGCGAGTACGTCGCCGGGCTCCGCCCCAGAGCGCAGCACCGGCGCCTGGGCGACCGCGCCGATGGCGGTCACCGAGATGACGATCTGGTCGGCGCCGGTGACGTCACCGCCCACGACCGAGGCACCCACGAGCGCACACTCCGCCGCGAACCCCTCCGCGAAATCGACCGCCCACTCGGCCGGCAGGTCCGAGGGCACCGCGATCCCGAGCGTCATCGAGTGCGCGACGCCACCCATCGCGGCGATGTCGGCGAGGTTCTGCCCGGCCGCCCGGTGGCCGATGTGGGAGGCCTCGGCCCAGTCGCGGCGGAAGTGCCGCCCTTCGACGAGCAGGTCGGTCGAGACCACCACATGTCCCTGCTTGACCCGCAGCAGCGCGGCGTCGTCACCAGGCCCGACCAGCACCTGCTCCCCCTGAGCGAAGTGCTTGGTCATCTCGGTGATCAGCCCGAACTCGCCCACGTCGGCGAGTGTCGTGTCCCTCGGAAAAGCCATGACACCATCCAACCCTCCTCACGATGCGCCGAGATACCGGGACACGCATGACGCCGTCTCTGCTCGCGTCGCGCCGGTCGTCTTATCCGCAGGGTCGGTGTAGGTCGAGCGATAGATAACGCGATAGGTTACTGGCCTGACGTTGTGCCAGGAAGGCACGGAGAACAGGAGCAGCACCATGGTCGTACAGGCTTACATCCTCATCCAGACCGACGTCGGCAAGGCCGCTGAGGTCGCCACCGAGATCGGCAAGATCCAGGGCGTGACCCTGGCTGAGGACGTCACCGGTCCGTACGACGTGATCGTGCGCGCGGAGGCCCGCAACGTCGACGAGCTCGGCAAGCTGGTCGTGGCCCGGGTCCAGAACCTCGAGGGCATCACCCGCACGCTCACCTGCCCGGTCGTGCACATCTGAGTTCCGAGCCTTGTCCGGAGCTTGCTCCGGACAAACGCGAGGAGGTCGACCGAGCGCGCGGCTGAGCTTGCGAAGCCGCGACTGCGGGTCGAGACCCACGTTTCCAGTAACTCTTCCGCCGTCTGTTAGAACGAACCCATGAGCACACCTCCTCTGTCCGGGCCCGTCGCCGTCATCGCCGGCGGGCTGAGCCACGAGCGCGACGTGTCGCTGGCCTCCGGCCGCAACCTCGTGCGCGAGCTGTCGGCGCTGGGCGTGGAGGTGGCTGCGTACGACTTCGACCGGGCGCTGCTGCACAACCTCGAGCGCGACAAGGCGGTCGTGGCGCTGCCGGCGCTGCACGGCCAGTTCGGTGAGGACGGCGAGATCCAGACGCTCCTGGAGCTGATCGGGATCCCCTACGTCGGCACCGTCTCCGCCTCCTGCCGCGTCGCCTTCGACAAGGCCGCTGCCCGGGAGCTGCTGCGTCGCGGGGGCATCCCGGTGCCGGAGTCGGTCTCGCTCTCGTCGACGACGTTCCGCGACGTCGGCGCGCCGGTGCTGATGGAGCACGTCATCTCGCGGATGGGTGAGCGGGTCGTGGTCAAGCCCTCGCGCGGCGGCTCCGCGCTAGGCGTCACCGGCGTCGACGGCCTCTCCGCCCTCCCCGCCGCCCTGGTCAAGACCTACGCCTACTGCGACGAGGCGCTCATCGAGCGCTTCTACGCCGGCATCGACGTCTCCGTGGTGGTCCACGAGACCGACGACGGCCCCAAGCCGCTCACCCCCATCGCCATCGACTTCACCAAGGGCCACGAGTTCGACTTCGCGGCGCGCTACACCGCCGAGTTCGTCGGCTTCAGCCGCCCCGACCTCCCCGACTCCCTCCTCGCCGAGCTCGGCGAGACCGCCGTACGCGCCCACCAGATCCTCGGCATGCGCGACATCTCCCGCACGGACTTCATGGTCACCCCCGACGGCAGCTTCGTCGTCCTCGAGGTCGCCATCACCCCCGGCGCCACCGAGACCAGCGTCTTCCCCTTCGCCGCCAAGCACGACGGCACCTCGATGGGCGAGGTCACCCTCGCTCTGCTCAAGCGCGCGCTTGGTCGTTAGGGGTCGGGGGTCGCGTGGGATACCCGGTCGACCGGGTATCCCTGGACATGACGGGCACTGAAACACCCATCAAGTCCACGAAGTGCCCGTCATGTGCCGACAATCGTCCCATCATGCGGACGGCAGGAGCCAGCGTGCCGCTGCGGAGCGCGAGAACGCAGCGCGGATCTTGGCCGCGACCCACTCCGGCCGGGCCAGGTCGGCCCAGGTCAGTCGAATACAGCGCCATCCGGTGAGGTCTTCGATCATCTCTTGCCGCTGCTTCTCCCTCAGCACGACATCAGTGACCGACTCGCCCTCACGCAGCAGCTCCTGATACTTCACGCGGCCGTCGAACTCGACCCACACACCGAGATCGGGCCATGCGAAGTCCAAGCGCGCAACGACACGGCCGGACGGATCGCGCACCTCGTACTGCGGACAGGGCATCGGCAGTGACTGAGCAAAGCAGAGGTGGAACACGCGTCCTTCGGCCACGGACTCGAGGCGGCCATCGGCCAGGCGGAGCACCAGGTCGGTGGTCAGCGTCTGTGGCCAGCGGTCCATCGCACCGCTGTAGCGCTGCACCAGCTGCTCCATCGTGACCAGCCTGCGGTGGAGGAGGCAGCTGGCGAGGACGATCCCGACCTCTAGCGTCGCCATGGTGGTGACCTCGAGCAGCGCTCTCGCCGGAGAGGTCACGTCGACATCGCCGATGCGGACGACGTCGCCCTCGGCCAGGCGACCGCGGTGTTGTTGTATGCCGGCCTCCTTCCTTCCGCTTCGTCCGTCGCGTCGGGTCAGGTGCAGATTGCGGAGGTCGAGCCCCCAGGTCGGGATCGGGTCCGGGTAGAGGGCGATCTCGGAGGCGTGTGAGACCACGACCTCGGTCTTGGCTTGCTTCACAGCTGCGCGTGCCCGCACCGCATGCTTCGAGCGCTCGTCGAGCGAAGCGAATGGCGCTGCGTTCACATAGGCGCCGCGGCGGGCGCGTGTCCACTGGCCCGAGCGGACCGCTCGGAGGATCGCGGCGTCGTCATAGCCGGTCGCGAGCAGCTCGCGCCGGAGGCGGATGGGCATGAGGCGTACGTCATCGGGTTCAAGGTTCATGTCCGCCACCCTGACGTCGACCTCGGACGGTTTTCCCGTGCTCGGAGCTAGCTGTGGATATCTCGGACTTCAACCGACCCTGTGGAGAGCTATCGGCCCAGCACCAGCGTCATCGCCCGTCGACGTGACCGCGATGTGAGACGTTCCGAGCGACGTGACGGGCACTTCTCGGACTTGATGGGTGTTCCAGTGCCCGTCATGTCCAGGGATACCCGGTCGACCGGGTATCCCACACCGCCCGACCCGCGCCCGTCAGCTCAGCCCAGTGAGCTTCCCGGCGATCCCGCCGGCAGCCTTGAGGGCGACGCCCTCCTCGAAGTTCCGGGTGACCTGGGGGATGTGCTTCTCGGCCTCGGCGATGGCGCTGGTGAGGACCTCGGAGGCGGGGGTGTCGGGCCAGAGGTAGAGCGAGAGGGCGCCGGGGATGGAGTTGACCTCGTTGATGAAGACCTCGCCCTTGCCGTCGGAGAGGAAGTCGATGCGGAGGATGCCGGTCAGGCCGGTGAGCTCGACGACGCGTACGGCCAGGTCCTTGATCTGCTTGGTGACCGACTCCTCGACCTGCGCGGGGAACTCGCGCGGGGAGGAGGAGAGGCCGTCGGTGTGGACGTACTTGGCGGAGTAGTCGTACATCTTCGCCTCGTCGGAGCGCAGCGGGCGCTCGACGTCGGAGACGGCGACCTCGGGGGCGGTGCGGACCGAGGCGTTGAGGTCGAAGAGGTCGGGGCGGTAGGGCTCGACGACCGCGCCGGCGCGCAGGTGGGGCGAGGTGTTGAGGAGCGCGAGGCCGGTCTCGTAGTCGTCGACGACCTCGATGCCGATCGAGGAGCCGCCGAAACGCGGCTTGACGATGTAGGGGCCCTCGAAGGACGGCGCGGCGTAGCGGGAGAGGAGCTCGCGCTGGAGCGAGGGCAGGCCGGCGTTGAGCATGACCGCACCGAAGGCGAGCTTGTCCATGCCGAGCGCGGCGGCGGCCGGAGTGGCGCCGGTGGCCTTCAGACCGGCCAGCTCGAAGAGCCACTGGATGCCGCCGGCCTCGCCCGCGCCGCCGTGGAAGGCGGAGAGGATCGGGCCGGTCTCGAGGCGCTTGCCGCCGCCGAAGCCGCCGACGGTGTAGAAGCCGTCGCCCTTGTCGGTGCCGAGGCGGAACTCGACCGCCTTGGAGCCCTTCGGCTCGCCACCCAGGAAGTCACGCGCCTCCTGCTTGGCGGGCACCAGGAACCACTTGTCGGAGCGCGCCCAGTAGAGGCAGGTGACCTCGACGCCGGCACCGGAGAGGACCCGCTCGGCCTGCAGACCGGTGAGGATCGAGATGTCGTGCTCGGCGCTGGGCCCGCCGAAGACGATGGTGGCCTTGGTAACGCTCATGGTGAAAGCTCCTGGGGGTCCTACGCGTAGTGATCTGGGAGGTCGTTCTCGTAAAGCACCACGTCGCCCTCCTTGGCCGCGGTCAGAGCATGATCCGCTGCCGCCTTGCGGCTGTCGAACTCGTGGGTGCGCGCCGTCTCCCCCGCACGCAGCGCTTTTCGGTTGGTGCGACCGACGATGCACAGCTGCATCTTGTCGGAGGCCGTGGCAGCCTGCGCGAACTCCATGTTGCGCGCGGCCTGCTCGTTGCCCAGTTCGACCATACCGGGCGTGATGGTCCAGACGGTGCCCGACTCCCCTGCCAGCCGCTTGGCCTTGGCGAGGGCGGCGGCGGCGCCGGTCGGGTTGGAGTTGAAGGTGTCGTCGACCACCCAGACGCCGCCGGGGGTCTTGTTGGCCTCGGCGCGGTGCGGCGTGCCGGGGATCGACCCGAGCCGCTGGGTGATCGTCTCGACCGGTACGTCGACGGCGAGCGCCAGACCCACGGCGATCGCCACGTTGATCGGGTGGCCGACCTCGTCGGGGAGCTCGATGGCGTACGTCTCCTCGCCGAGCCGCAGCTGCCCGTCGGCGACCACGACCTCGGCGGGCGTGCCCGGCACGGCGGAGCAGGCGATCACGCGCTTGCTGGCGCGGAGGTTCTCGGCGATGAGGGCGAGCTCGGGCACGTCGATGTTGAGCACCACGGTCGAGGCCTTCGGAAGGATCTCCGACTTCGCCGTCACGATCGTCGCGCGCGACTTCATCCGCTCCAGGTGGGCCTCGCCGATCGTGGTGATCGCGGCGACCTCGGGCGGGAAGATCTCGGTCAGCTCGGCGATCTCGCCGGGGCCGTACGTACCCATCTCGGCGACGAAGATGTCGGTGCCGGGCTGGAGCCGGTCGTTGACCGCGCGGGAGAGGCCCATCGCGTTGTTGAAGCTCGCCGGCGAGGCCAGCGTCGACCAGCGCCCCTGCATCAGGTGGGTGGCGTAGTTCTTGGTCGACGTCTTGCCGTAGGAGCCGGTGATCGCGACGATCTTCGGGTTGACGCGCTTGATGGTGGCGGCGGCCTGCACCTGCCACTTCTTCGCCATCGCCCTCTCGACCGGCCACATGATCGCCAGGGCAGCCTCGGCGAGCGGTACGGCGAGGATCGGCAGCAGGCCGGCCGCGGCCGGGACGATCAGCGCGATCAGCAGGGTGACGATCACGTGCAGCACCAGGAGCACGCCGGCCAGGCGCTTGACGCGGTCGGTCCACACCAGCCGCTTGGCGCCGGTGAAGCTCATCCCCACCGGCCAGCCGACGAACAGCAGCGCACCCACGAGAGCGCCGTAGGGCAGCACGAAGGCGGCGAGGCAGACCACGATCACCGCGCCGAGCAGGATCGCCTCCACCGGACGGGCCTTGACCCAGATCCACTCGATCGCGAACAGCCGCGTCGGCTCGTAGTGCTCACGCTGAGCCACGCGCAGCCAGCGATAGTAAGACAGCAGGGTCAGCGCGGAGGTGACCAAAACGATCCACATGCTTGTTATTCAGCCCCTCAGTTTCAGAACGTACGCAGTTCGTCGATGGAGCCTCGCAGGCTCTTGACCAGCCCGGCATCGAGCAGGTGCGCCGATCCGGGCACGATCTCCAGGGTCGCGTTCTCCCCCAGGATCTCCATGGCCTCACCGGGCATCCAGACCGGCGCGGCCGTGTCGTTCTCACCCCAGACCAGACGGACCGGGAGGTTCTTCGGGATCGCCGCCAGCTGGTCGGCATAGGACTCGTTGACGACCTTCACGAAGATGTCGCGGATGATGCCTTTGGCGTTGCGGTAGTCGGCCGAGCCGTACTTCTCCCGCAGCGCTTCCATCCTGGCGTCCGGGATCAGCCCCTTGCCGTGGAGCCAGCGGCCGAACCGATAAGCGGGCTTGGGCTTGCCGCCGGTCTTCGGGCGGAACAGCGGTACGCCGGTGAGGACGATGCCGCGGACGAGCTCGGGACGGCTGGCGGCGAGCTGGACGGCGACCCGGCCGCCGAAGCTGTGACCGACGAGCACGGGGCGGTCGAGGTCCTCGAGGATCCGAGCCAGCCACTCGGCGTACTCCTTGCTTCCCCATGCCTCATCAGGCGCCGGGGTCGCACCGAAACCGGGCTGGTCGAGCGCGAGCGCGTCCAGCCCCTCGAGCGTCGAACCCCAGTCGCTGCGGTTGCGCGCCCAGCCATGCAGGGCCACGACGGTGGCGGCATTCTTGCCGTGCTTCTCACCGAAGGCACGTCCATCCAGCAGGGTCGTCAACACGGCCGCAACCTTATCCGGGACCATGCCCTGACCCGTAACCGCGCATCATCTCAGCACCAGCATAGGCTCGAGGCATGGATCACAAGCCCGCCACGATCGCCGTCCAAGCCGGGCGGCCGGCCCACGAGCCCGACCAGCCGCTCAACGTACCGATCACGATGGCCTCGACCTACGTGGCCGGCGGTGACAAGGAGTACGGGCGCTACACCAACGACTCCTGGGTGGCGTTCGAGGAGGTGCTCGGCAAGCTCGAGGGCGGCAAGGCGCTGTCGTTCGCCTCCGGGCTCGCCGCGATCGCGACGCTGCTCGACCTCGTCAACGACTCGGTGGTCGTGGCGACCGAGCAGAGCTACCTCGGCACCATCGGTCAGCTCGCGGACCTCGAGGCGCGCGGGCGGCTGACCGCCCGGCTCACCGACTTCTCCGACACCGACGGGGTCGTGAAGCTGCTGAAGAAGCTCGACGGCGAGGTCGCGCTGGTCTGGATCGAGACGCCGACCAACCCGGGCATGCAGGTCGCCGACCTCCCCGCGATCATCGAGGCCGCCCACGAAGCCGGCGCTCGCGTCGTGGTCGACAACACCTTCGCCACGCCGATGCTGCAGCAACCGCTCTCGCTCGGCGCCGACATCGTCATCCACTCGGCCACCAAGTTCATCGCCGGCCACTCCGACGTCCTCATGGGTGCGCTCGTCGTCTCCGACGAGGCGCTGTGGGACGTGCTCAAGGCCCGCCGCGACCTCCTCGGCGCGATCCCCGGCCCGTTCGAGGCGTGGCTGGCGCTGCGCGGGCTGCGTACGCTGCCGCTGCGCGTCGAGCGCTCCGCCGCCAACGCCGCGGCCCTGGCCGAGCGCTTCGCCGCCCACCCGGCGGTCGAGGAGGTCCGCTACCCCGGCTTCGGCGGGATGCTGGCGGTCGTCCTCCCCACCGCCGAGCAGGCCGACCTGCTCACCCACTCCACCTCGCTCTGGGTCAACGCGACCTCGCTGGGCGGGGTCGAGTCCACCTTCGAGCGGCGCCGCCGATGGAAGACCGAGTCGGCCACCGTCCCCGACGGGCTGGTCCGGTTGTCGGTGGGCGTGGAGGACGTCGACGACCTCTGGGACGACCTCGTCCAGGCGCTCGACCGCCTCGTCGGCTAGTCGAGCGGCCTGACCACCATCGCCGACCCACCGCCACGACGCCACGGCTCGGCCGTCGAGGTCAGCAGCCCACCGGGGCCGATCTCGATCGCGGTGGCCGCGCCGAGCTCGGCGGTGGCGGCGAAGCCGTGCCCCAGCTCGGTCAGCGGCCCTCCGTACGCCTCGATGAACGCCGGCTCCGCGCCGGTGCTCGCAGCGTTGCGCTGAGAGGCTCGCGGAGCCGCCATCGCCTCCGGCAGGGTGCGGTCGCGGGCGAGCCGGTCGACGAGGATCTGGAGCACGGTGGTGATGATCGTCGAACCGCCGGGCGAGCCGACCGCCAGCACCGGGCGGCCGTCGGAGAGCACGATCGTGGGCGACATCGAGCTGCGAGGGCGCTTGTTCGGCTCGATCCGGTTGGGGTCGTCGGCGCGGTAGGTCGTCGAGAAGTCGGTGAGCTCGTTGTTGAGGAGGAATCCACGACCCGGGACGGTGATCCCGGATCCACCGGTCTGCTCGATGGTCAGGGTGTATTCGACGACGTCACCCCAGCGGTCGACCACGGTCAGGTTGGTCGTCTCCAGGTTCTCGGTGTCCCGCGCCGTCTCGCCGGCGCCGGATGCGTTGTCGCAGACCCCGTCGTAGTCGTACGCGTCCTCGGCCGCCACCGGCTTCGGCTGCGCCGACTCCGCATCGAGGGTGCACGCCCGCTCAGTGGCGAAGGTGTCATCCAGCAGGGCCTCGACGGGCACCTCGACGTGGTCGGCATCGCCCAGATAGGCGCCGCGGTCGGCGAAGGCGATCGCGCTCGCCTCGAGCATGTGGTGGTATGCCTGGGGGTCGCTCATCGCCGCCAGGTCGTAGCGCTCCAAGATGTTGAGCGCCTCGCCCACGGAGGTGCCTCCGGAGGACGGCGGGGCCATCCCGTAGACGTCCAGGTCGCGGTAGGTCGAGCGGGTCGGCTCGCGGTCCGGTGCGGTGTAGCCGGCGAGGTCCTCGGTGGTCACCCAGCCGGCCGGAACCGGCAGGTCGGTGTCCTCGTTCTTCGGGGGCTGGACGACCGTCGCGGCGATCTCCGCGGCGAGCGGGCCGCGGTAGAAGGCCTTCACACCGTTGCGTCCGAGCAGGTCGTATGTCGCCGCGAGGTCGGGGTTGCGGAACCTGCTGCCGACCTCGGGCGCAGATCCTCCCGGAAGGAATAGTTCCGCTGTGGAATCGATCGCTGCGAAACGTTCTGCGTTGTCGACGGTCTGCTGGCGGAACGTCTCGTCGACGACGAACCCCTTGCGGGCGAGCCGGGCAGCCGGACGAAGCGACTGGGCGAGCGAGCGAGTGCCCCACGTCCGCAGCGCCTTGTCCCAGGTCAGCGGCGTTCCGGGCACTCCGACCGAGGCGCCGCTGGTGACCATGTCCGGGAAGAACGGGTACTCCTCCCCCGTCTCCGGGTCGATGAACGCGTCGTGCGGCATGGCGGCCGGCGCCTTCTCCCGACCGTCGATCGTCTCGACCTCGCCGGTGCGTGCGGAGTAGTGCACGAAGAAGCCTCCTCCGCCGATCCCGGCCGAGTAGGGCTCGGTGACGCCGAGCGCGGCAGCCGTGGCCACGGCCGCATCGGTTGCATTGCCGCCCTTGCGCAGCACCTCCAGCCCCACCCGGCTCGCGTCGGCGTCGACGCTGGCCACTGCCCCTCCGTAGCCCACGGCGGTGGGCACCTTCGGCGGTGGCGAGTGCCGGTGGCCCGGGGCGGCGGTCGCCCCGGCGTACGGGACCAGAGTGGCCAACGCGAGCGCGCCTCCGGCCAGCGTGGCAACGACTGCAGAACGGCATCCGAGCATGGCGGTCTCCCAGGATCGACGGCTCTCCGAACGTACTACTTCCGCTCCCACCTCGAATTACGTTCTGAAATTCCTTAATTAGTAAGGGTTGCTTACAAATAACGGGGCTGCCACCATCGAATGGCGATCGGGCGACTCGAGCCCGAGCAAGCCATCACCTCGGAGGTGTCCCCATGCATGTCGCCTTGCCCCGTTCCTCCCGGAGATCCCCACAAAGATCTCCACGAAGAACCCAGCGCAGATCACGCCGCACAGCCGGCCTCTTCGTCGGTGCGCTCGCCGGAGCACTCGCCCTCACCGGCACGCTCGCCCTCACCAGCCCGTCCAACGCCTCGCTGCAGACCGCCGCCGCGGAGCCGACCGCGATCAACGGCTACCGCAACGTCGGCTACTTCGTGCAGTGGGGCGTCTACGGCCGCGCGTTCAAGCTCAAACAGCTCGAGACGTCCGGCGTCGCCGACGACCTCACCCACCTCAACTACGCGTTCGGCAACATCCACCACCAGTCGCTGACCTGCTTCGAGGCCAACAAGGCGCAGGGCGACGGCCCCAACGGATCCGACGGCGCCGGTGACGCCTACGCCGACTACGGGATGGCGTACGCAGCCGGTGACTCCGTCTCCGGCACGGCCGACACCTGGGACCAGCCCCTGGCCGGCTCCTTCAACCAGCTCAAGCAGCTCAAGGCGAAGCACCCCGACCTGAAGGTCATGCTCTCCTTGGGCGGCTGGACCTGGTCGAAGAACTTCTCCCTGGCCGCGGCCACCCCGGAGTCGCGCCGCACGTTCGTCTCCTCCTGCATCGACCTCTACATCAAGGGCAACCTGCCGGTGATCGACGGCCGCGGAGGGGCCGGCGCGGCCGCCGGTGTCTTCGACGGCTTCGACATCGACTGGGAGTGGCCGGGCTCGCCGAACGGCAACGCCGGCAACCACGTCGACCCGGAGAACGACCGCGCCAACTTCAAGGCGCTGCTGGCCGAGTTCCGCTCGCAGCTCGACGCGCTCGGCTCCACCACCGGCAAGGACTACCAGCTCTCGGCCTTCCTGCCGGCCAACCCCGAGGACATCGAGGCCGGTGGCTGGAACGACCCGGCGATCTTCGACAGCCTCGACTTCGGCAACATCCAGGGCTACGACCTGTGGGGAGCCTGGGACCCGACGCTGACCGGCCACCAGGGCAACCTCTACGCCGACCCGGCCGACCCGCGCCCCGACGGCAAGCGGTTCAGCGTCGACGAGTCGGTGCGCGAGTACATCGACGCCGGCGTCTCACCGGCCCAGCTCGGCCTGGGCATGGCTGCGTACGGCCGCGGCTGGCAGGGTGCGACCTCCGCCGAGCCGTGGGGTCCCGCCACGGCCGCGGCGCCGGGCACCTACGAGGCCGGCAACGAGGACTACGACAAGCTCAAGACCCGCGGCACCGACCAATACGACGCCGAGACCGGCGCGGCCTGGCGCTACGACGGCAACCAGTGGTGGAGCTACGACAACACCCGGACGATCGCCCAGAAGGCGGCGTACGCCATCGACAAGGGCCTCGGCGGCGGCATGTGGTGGGAGCTGTCGGGTGACCGCCAGGGCGAGCTGATCGGCACCTTCGCCGACGCCATGCGCGACGGCAGCGGCGGCCCGGTCGAGGAGCCCGACCCGACCGACCCGCCCACCGAGGACCCCACGGACCCGCCCACCGAGGACCCGACCGACCCGCCGAACGACGCGGCCGCGTGGTCGGCGAGCACGGTGTACGTCGCCGGTGACCGCGTCACCTACGGCGGCCACCTGTGGGAGGCCAAGTGGTGGACCCAGGGCAACACCCCTGGCACCGAGGAGTGGGGTCCCTGGAAGGACCTTGGCTCCGTCTGAGGCGCTAGAAACAGCGAGACGGCCCCGGAGCGATCGCTCCGGGGCCGTCTCGCGTCGGATCTACTCGGTCTCGGCCTTCGTCGGTCGCTCGAGCATCTCGTCCATGATGTCGGTGACGGTCTTGGCCCCGGAGACGACGTCGTCGACGTAGTGCGCCAGGGGCGCGTCCACCCCGACCTTCGCGGCGAGCTCGCGCAGCGAGTGGGAGGACTTGGCACCCTCGGCGACCTGGTGGCTGGAGGCGAGGATGTCGGCGGTGGTCATGCCCTGACCGAGCTTCTCGCCGAACGTACGGTTGCGCGAGAGCGGCGACGAGCAGGTCGCGGCCAGGTCGCCGAGGCCGGCCAGGCCCATCAGCGTGATCGGGTTGGCGCCGAGCTTCATCGCCAGCCGCGCGGTCTCGGCCAGACCGCGGGTGATCAGCGATGCCTGGGTGTTGTCGCCGAAGCCCAGCCCGGCAGCCATCCCGGTCGAGATCGCGACCACGTTCTTGTAGGCGCCACCGATCTCGCAGCCGACGACGTCGGTCGAGGTGTAGGGACGGAAGGCGGGCGAGTGCACGCGCGCCTGGATCGTCTTGGCGACCTCCTCGTCGGCGCAGGCCACCACACCGGCGGCCGGCTCGCGCCGGATGATCTCCTTGGACAGGTTGGGACCGCTGACGACGGCGATCCGGTCCGGTCCCGCACCGGTCACGTGCGCGATGACCTCGCTCATCCGCTCCAGGGTGCCGAGCTCGACCCCCTTCATCAGCGAGACGAGCGGCACGTCCTTCGGCAGGAACGGCGCCCAGTCGGTGAGGTTCTTGCGCAGCGTCTGCGACGGCGCCGCGAGCACGACCAGCTCGGCTCCGTACGCGGCCTTCTCGATGTCGTGGGTGGCGGTGATGTTGTGCGGCAGCTCGGTGCCCGGGTGATAGTCGGGGTTCTCGTGGGTGTCGTTGATCGCGGCCGCGACCTCCTCACGCCGAGCCCACATGGTCACGTCGTTGCCGGCATCGGCGAGAATGACCGAGAAGGCGGTGCCCCACGAGCCCGCTCCGAAGACCGCTACCTTGCCACTCACGCGCTCGCTCAATTGCTGTCCTTCTTGCTCTTCTTGGGGTCGCCGGTCTCGTTGATACCGGCCTTCTTCGGGTCGAAGAGCTCGCTGGGCGGCTCCTCCTCCCGGATGTCCGCCACCAGGCCGACGATCGCCTTCATGATGCGGTCGGTCGCCTCGTTGACGACCGCGACCGAGTGGTCCTGGACCTCGAGGTCCTTCAGGTCCACCGGATCGCCGATCTTCATCTGGATCATCTTGCGGCCGACCAGGTTGGGCTTGAGAGAGTACGCCGGGAGGAGCTCCTGGGCTCCCCACTGTCCCACCGGGTAGACCGGGGCGCCGGTCGCGAGCGCGATCCGGGCAGCGCCGGACTTGCCGCGCATCGGCCAGCCGGTCGGGTCCTTGGTGATCGACCCCTCGACGTAGACGACCACGAGGCTGCCCTCGTTGACCGCCTTGACGGCCTCATCGAAGGCGGCCGCACCGGCCTTGCGGTCGACCGGGATCTGACCGGCGGCGCGCAGGAACTTCCCCAGCGCACCCTTGAAGAGCCCGGCCTTGGCCAGGTAGCTCGGTCGTCGGCCGTAGTCCCAGACGATGTGCGCCGCGGTGAACGGGTCGATCTCGGAGACATGGTTGAGCGCGATCACCGCTCCCCCGCTCTCCGGGATCTTCTCGCCGCCCTCCCACTGGTGCTTGGTGGTCGCGAGAAGCACTGGCTTCACGATGCCGACCGCCACGACCCAGGCCCAGCCGAGCCGACCCTCTTGGAACTTCCGGTACTTACCCACGCACGCAGGCTACCGGGCCCTCTCCGCGGCGTTGGGAGATACCTGTCAGGATCTACCCGATGCCCGCACCTGCACCCGGTTACGTCGTACTGCTGCCCGTCAAGCCTCCGGCGCGCGGCAAGTCGCGGCTGGTCGGGATCGAGTCGCACGAACGCGCCGATCTGGCCCGCTCGTTCGCCCTCGACACCGCTGAGTCCTGCCTGGCCGCCTCCGGCGTCGGTGCGGTCCTGGTGATCACCGACGACTCCTTCTTCGCCGCCGACGTCGCGCGCCTCGGCGCCGCCGTCATCCCCGACGGCGTCAGCGGCGATCTCAACGCGACGCTGGTCCAAGGCTCGCTCGAGGCCCGCCGCCGCTGGCCGGAGCTCCGCCCCGCTGCGCTGTGCGGTGACCTGCCGGCCCTGCGCTCGGCCGACCTGGACGCGGCGCTGACCGCCGCGAGCGGCCACCCGGCTGCGTACGTGGAGGACGCGGCGGGTGGTGGCACCACCCTCTACACCGCGCCCCACGACCTCTTCAGCCCGTCCTTCGGCCCCGGCTCCGCGGCGGCCCATCGCGAAGGAGGCGCCCACCCCCTGGCCGGCGAACTCCACTCGCTGCGCCACGACGTCGACACCCTCGAGGACCTGGCGGCCGTACGCGGCCTGGGCCTCGGCCCCCGCACCACCCTCGCCTCGGTCCGCGTCGGCACTCCCGGCTAGGAGTCGCTCGCCGGCTTCTCCGCAGCACCCTCACTCGAGCTCGAGCCCGCAGCACCGGAGGTTGAGCCTGTCGAAGCCCCCGTGGCCGGAGCCTTCTTCGCCGGAGCCTTCTTCGCAGTCGTCGTCTTCTTAGCGGCGCTGGTCTTCTTAGCCGCCGGCGCCTTCTTCGCAGCGCCCGCACCGGAGGTCGAGCCTGTCGAGACCCCCTCAGCCGAAGCCGTCGTCGTCGAAGCGGTCTTCTTCGCGGCCGGCGTCGTCTTCTTCGCAGCCGTCGTATTCTTCGCGGTGGACGTCTTCTTCGCCGCGGTCTTCTTCGCCGCAGCCGAGGTCTTCTTCGCCGCAGGAGTCTTCTTCGCAGCGGGCTTCGCCGCCTCGTCCGCACCGGAGGTCGAGCTTGTCGAGACCCCCTCAGCCGAGGCGTCCTTGGCCGGAGCCTTCTTCGCCGGAGTCTTCTTCGCGGTCGCCGTCTTCTTCGCCGCGGTCGTCTTCTTCGCGGCAGCCGTCTTCTTCGCCGCCGTCTTCGCCGCCTCGTCCGCACCGGAGGTCGAGCTTGTCGAGACCCCCTTGGCAGGAGCCTTCTTCACCGCGGTCTTCTTCGCGGTGGCCTTCTTCGCGGTGGTCTTCTTCGCAGCCGGAGCCTTCTTCGCAACAGGCTTCTCGGACGAGACGACCTCGTCAGCCGCTGCCGTCTTGTCAACAGCTGTCTTCTCAGCAGCCGGCTTCGCCGAAGCAGGCTTGGACTTGGCCTTCTCGGTGGTCACCTTCGCCGCGGTCTCCGGCTCAGCCGACTCAGCAGAGCCCTTGCGACCCGGCCGCGGCACCTTGACCTTCCCAACCGCGGGAACCTTGACCTTGCCGGTCACCACGTCGGCCACGAGCTTGCCCGTGCCCTTCACCGCGCCGACTAATTTTCCGGCCTGTTTACTCGCGTCAGCTACTCGTTTTCTCACCACACGATCGACCATAGGCCATGCCAGCACATCGAGGACGTACCAACAGGATGTGAAACGGACTGTTCACCTGATCGCTCCTGTCCGGGATGCTCGCCCGCACCTACCGTGGAGAGACTCACGCCACGAGAGAGGTACGACCATCACCGACGTGCACCCCGACGAGCAGCCCGCGACGAGGCATCGACCCGAGACCCTCTTCTCGGTCGGCGTCGCCCTCGCCCTGATCGCGTCCGTCGCCTGGCTGGCCGCCCACACGACCCGGCTCGCGGAGAGCCGCGCGGACGCCGACGTCGCCACCCCCGCACCGCCCGCTCCGACGGTGCACAACAGCACACCCGCCATCCCGGCCACGTACGCCGACCTCCCCCTCGGCCCGGCGACGACCCTCCCGTTCGTCGACCTCGCCGGCCGGCTCCGGCTCGGCGCCGCCCCGCAGCCGGTCCACGGCTCCCGGATGAGCATGGCGGGGTGGACGGTGCTGATGTACGAGCGGGCCGCACACCCCGGCCCGGTGTGGATCGCTCGACGCGGATCGACCGTCCAGGTCCCGGGACTGTGGACGCAGCCGGTGCTGAGCAAGGACGGCAGTCGGCTCTTCGCCCTGCAGGAGACCGGCAAGGACACCTCCGCGCTGATCGCCGTGGACACCGTCTCCGGCAAGGAGGTCGACCGGCGCGCTCTCGACGGCGCTCCGTCCGCCACCGCGCTCCTCGGCACCGACCGCCGCCGCGTCTACTTCCGCACCATGCCGAGCAGCGGCCGTCTCACCTCGTCCCTGCCACCGGTGGTCGCCTGGGACCCCGGCCGCAGCAGCCAGCGGATCTCGCTGCCGCTCGACCACCAGCAGCTGAGCCCGTTGCGCCGCGGCGCACTCCTCCACAACCCCGGCGATGCCGAGGCCCGCTTCGCCGCCCTCGAGGCAGACGGCAGCCTCGCCCAACCCGGCGTGCGTACGCCCCTGCCCGGTACGGTCGCCGACTCCCCCGACGGCTCGGTCGTCGCCGTCGCCGGTGATCCCGACGACCCGGACGCGTCCGATCCCGCCGCCGAACGCGGGTTCGCCGTCGACATGAGCACGTCCGACCTGGTCGACCTTCGCATCCCCATGTCCGTCGAGACGGTGCACGTAGCCGGCTTCGAGTCCGACCGCAGCCTCGTCCTCCACACCTCGAGCGCCGCCGATTCCTGGTATCTGCGCTGCTGGGTCGACACCGGCTCCTGCGACCGCATCACCGGCTCCTCCCGCACCCCCGAAGGCCACCAGATCCGCATCCCCGGCCTCCCTTGACAGCCCTCCCCTGCCGAGGCGTCACCCCGGTCGGCCGAAGCGTCACCCCGGTCGGCCGAGAAGTCAGCTACGCCGGTCGAGGCGTCACATGGGTGACGTCTCGACCGGCGTAAGTGACGTCTCGACCTGCGGGGGTGACGTCTCGGCCGACCTGACCGACCTCTCGGCCGGGGGCCGGGGCCGGGCTAGGGCCAGAGATCAGGCGTGCTGGGTGACCGGCTTGAAGGAGGGCCGGGTGGCCTCGTACGCCGCGATGTCCTCGTCGTGGGACAGCGTGATGCCGATGTCGTCGAGGCCCTCGAGCAGGCGCCAGCGGGTGTAGTCGTCGATGTCGAAGGAGTCCTCGATGGCGTCGGCGCCCTCACCGGCGCGGACGGTGCGCGACTCGAGGTCGACGGTGACGTGCGCGCCGGGGTTGTCGTCGAGGTAGTCCCAGAGGCGCTGGACGACCTTCTCGTCGACCTTCGCCGCGAGCAGCCCGGCCTTGCCGGAGTTGCCGCGGAAGATGTCGCCGAAGCGGCTCGAGATGACGACCCGGAAGCCGTAGTCCATCAGCGCCCAGACGGCGTGCTCACGCGAGGAGCCGGTGCCGAAGTCGGGGCCGGCGACGAGCACGGAGGCCCCGGCGTACGCCTCGTTGTTGAGGACGAAGGTCGGGTCGTTGCGCCAGGCGGCGAAGAGGCCGTCCTCGAAGCCGGTGCGGGTGACCCGCTTGAGGTAGACGGCAGGGATGATCTGGTCGGTGTCGACGTTGCTGCGGCGCAGCGGGACGCCGACGCCGGAGTGGGTGGTGAACTTGTCCATGGTGCTCAGTCGCTCCGTATCAGGCGTTGGCGAGAGTCAGGTCGGCGGGCGAGGAGAGGGTGCCGCGTACGGCGGTGGCGGCGGCCACCTCCGGCGAGACCAGGTGGGTGCGACCACCCTTGCCCTGGCGGCCCTCGAAGTTGCGGTTGGACGTGGAGGCCGACCGCTCGCCGGGGGCGAGCGTGTCGGGGTTCATGCCCAGGCACATCGAGCAGCCCGCACCGCGCCACTCGGCTCCGGCGTCGAGGAAGATCTTGTGGAGACCCTCCTCCTCGGCCTGGAGGCGTACCTTCGCCGAGCCCGGCACGACCAGGAAGCGGGTGCCGTCGGCGACGCGGTGACCCTGGATGATGTCCGCGGCCGTACGCAGGTCCTCCATGCGCCCGTTGGTGCAGGAGCCCAGGAAGACGGTGTCGATGTGCACCTCGCGCATCGGGGTGCCGGCCTCGAGACCCATGTAGGTCAGCGCCTTCTCGGCGGCGAGCTTCGCGTCAGGGTCCTCGAAGTCCTCGGGGCTCGGGACGGAGGCGCCCAGCGGGACGCCCTGGCCCGGGTTGGTGCCCCAGGTGACGAACGGGGTGACCTCGTCGGCGTCGATCACGATCTCCTTGTCGAAGACCGCGTCCTCGTCGGTGACCAGCGACTTCCAGTGCGCGACGGCCTGGTCCCACTCGGCGCCCTTGGGTGCCTCGGGCTTGTCCTGGATGTAGGCGAAGGTGGTCTCGTCGGGGGCGATCATGCCGGCCTTGGCGCCCCACTCGATCGACATGTTGCAGATCGTCATCCGGGCCTCCATGGAGAGCGCACGGATCGCCTCACCGCGATACTCCACGATGTAGCCCTGACCGCCACCGGTGCCGGTCTTGGAGATCAGCGTCAGGATCAGGTCCTTGGCGCTGACGCCCTCGGGCAGGGTGCCGTTGACGGTGACGGCCATCGTCTTGGGCTTGTCCTGCATCAACGTCTGGGTGGCCAGCACGTGCTCGACCTCGGAGGTGCCGATGCCGAACGCGATGGCACCGAACGCGCCGTGCGTGGACGTGTGGGAGTCACCGCAGACGATGGTCATGCCCGGCTGGGTGAGACCCAGCTGGGGACCGACCACGTGCACGATGCCCTGCTCGGCGTCGCCGAGGGGGTGGAGACGTACGCCGAACTCCTCGGTGTTCTTGCGCAGCGTCTCGACCTGCGTGCGGCTGACCGGGTCGGCGATCGGCTTGTCCCAGTCGACGGTGGGGACGTTGTGGTCCTCGGTGGCGATGGTGAGGTCGGGGCGGCGCACCTTGCGACCGGCCAGGCGCAGGCCGTCGAAGGCCTGCGGACTCGTCACCTCGTGGATGAGGTGAAGGTCGATGTAGAGGAGATCCGGCTCTCCTGCGGTCGACCGGACGACATGCTCGTCCCACACCTTCTCCGACAAGGTCCTGCCCATGACACGTTCTCCATCTGGCATCTTGGTCTGTAGTGGCCAGCGGCGGGTGTTTCCGCGTATGAACGCGGTGTCAGATCCGCCACTTCCAGTCTGCTTCTACGACCCTAACGTTGCATCTCAGGTTCTGAGAAGTTAGTCTTGCGATATGGACAGTTCCAGCGGTGTGGGCGTGCTCGACAAGGCCGCCCTTGTGCTCACAGCTCTCGAATCCGGCCCGGCGACCCTGGCAGGTCTGGTCGCAGGAACGGGCCTCGCCCGCCCGACCGCGCACCGCCTGGCGGTCGCACTCGAGCACCACCGTCTGGTCGCCCGTGACATGCAGGGCCGCTTCGTCCTCGGCCCCCGGCTGGCCGAGCTCTCCGCCGCCGCCGGCGAGGACCGGCTGCTCGCCACCGCCGGCCCGGTGCTGGCGCGTCTGCGCGACATCACCGGCGAGTCCGCGCAGCTGTGGCGCCGCCAGGGCGACTTCCGTGTCTGCGTCGCCGCCGCCGAGCGGCCCTCGGGTCTCCGCGACACCATCCCGGTTGGCTCCCAGCTCACCATGCGCGCCGGGTCGGCCGCTCAGATACTGATCGCCTGGGAGGACCCCGAGCGCCTCCACCGTGGCCTGCAGAACGCAGCCTTCTCCGCCGCCGCCCTCTCCGGCATCCGCCGCCGCGGCTGGGCCCAGTCGATCGGCGAGCGCGAGGCCGGCGTCGCCTCGGTCTCTGCTCCGGTCCGCTCCCCCGGCGGCAAGGTCATCGCCGCCGTCTCCGTCTCCGGCCCCCTCGAGCGCCTCAGCCGCCAGCCCGGCAAGATGCACGCTCCTGCTGTGCTCGCTGCTGCCGATCGGCTCTCCGAGTCGCTCCGGCGCGCGGCTGCTGAGTAACTTCTGTCACTTCAGCCCCATGAATACCCGGTTGACCGGGTATTCATGGACTTGACGGGTGTTTCAGTGCCCGTCAAGTCCAGGGATACCCGGTCGACCGGGTATCCCTGGGAACAGCCCCTCACGCACAGATCTCCCGCACCGCATCCCGCACAGCCCGAAAATCCTCGGCCCGGCTCTGCTCCTTCTCGAGCCCCACGATCGCCGCGACGTCGTAGTCGTCGAAGAGCCGGGGCCGGGCGTCCTCGAGGTCACCGGCGACGAGCACGATCACGCCGGCCGCGGTGCTCTCCGCGAACCGCACCGACCAGGTCGGCTGCTGGAGCCCGCCGACACGCTCGATCGTGCTCTTCGCCTGGTCGCTCGAGACGTCCTGATCGCAGGTCACCCGGCCGTTGACGAGGAGCTCGTCCTCGGTCCGGTCCGGGCTCGAGCTCGACCTGGCCGGAGGCTCAGGCTCGACCGAGCCGACGGACTCCGACCCGCAGCCGGCGAGGCCGGAGAGGCCGGCGACGGCAGTGAGGAGCGCGACGGCCGCCAGCGGCGTACGCCACCCGAGAGATCTGGCCATCAGAAGAGCGCACCGCTCTCCAGGCCGAGGAGCGTCGTCTTGCGGTCCAGCCCGCCGGCGTAGCCGGTCAGGGAGCCGTTCGCGCCAACGACGCGGTGGCACGGGATGACGATCGGGATCGGGTTCCTGCCGTTGGCGAGCCCGACCGCGCGGGCGCCGTGGCCGGTCAGGTCGAGACGGCCGGCGATCTGCCCGTAGGAGCAGGTCGTGCCGTACTCGATCTTCTGCAGCTGCTCCCACACCCGCGTCTGGAACGCGGTCCCGGAGGGTGCGAGCGGCAGGTCGAAGGTGGTGCGGTCGCCGGCGAAGTACTCGGCGAGCTGCCGGGCGCACTCAAGGAGCAGCGGGTCGGAGTCGTCGCGCTCACCGCGCGGCCGGCCCTCGGCGTACAGCGCGGGCATGAAGTCGATCGCGGTGATCGCACCGTCGTGGGCGACCAGCCGGAGCTGGCCGACCGGCGAGTCGATCAGGGTCCACATCAGAGTTCCTCCAAGGGGGTCAGTGAAGTCCACAGGTAGAGCAGGGCGTACGAGCGCCACGGCCGCCACGCGGCCACATCCGCCGCGGGCGCACCGAGCACTTCCAGCGCTCGTCGGATGCCGACGTCGGTCGGCAGGAAGACGTCGGGGTGGCCGAGCGCGCGCAGGGCGACGTAGTCGGCGGTCCAGGGCCCGACACCGGGCAGGCTGAGCAGCTGCTCGCGCACGACGTCGCGGTCGGTGCCACGGTCGAGCTGGAGCTCGCCGGAGGCGAGGGCTGCGGCCAGGCCGGTGACGGCACGGCCTCGTGAGCGGGGCATCGGCATCCCGGCCGGGTCGGCCGCGGCCAGGGTCTCCGCGGACGGGAAGAGGTGGGTGAGGCCGTCGATGTCGGTGGTGATCGGGCGGCCGTGCTCGGCGACGATCCCCGCCAGCACCGTGCGCGCGCCGGCGACCGAGACCTGCTGTCCCACGATCGTACGCAGCGCCAGCTCGCCCCCGCAGACCGTGCCCGGCACGCGCAGCCCCGGCAGTGCCTTGGCCAGCGGGCCGATGATCTCGTCGACGAAGACCTCCGCGATCGCGCGCGGGTCGCAGTCGGCGTCGACGAGACGCCGCGCGCGTTCGACGGCTGCGGTGGTGTCGCGCAGGTCGGCGAGCTTGAAGGTGGCGTGGACGAAACCGGTCTCGCCCTCGGGGATGTCGGTGAGCTCGATGCGGAGCGTTCCCGGTCCGTTGGGCAGGTCGAGGGTGCGGGCGAACCAGAGCCGGCCGTTGTCCACGCCGCCGGCCTCGACGCCGGGGACGAGATGGTCACGGAGGAAGGCGTGCAGAGCTCGGCCGGCGAACGGGGTGCGCACGGCGAGCCGCAGCGAGATCGTCCCGTCGGCCCGGCGCCGCGACCCGCGGCGGCCGCGGAGCTCGGTCGGCGAGGCCGCATAGACCTCGCGGACGGTGTCGTTGAATTGGCGTACGCTCGAGAAACCGGCGGCGAAGGCGATGTCGGCGAAGCCGAGCTCGGTGGTCTCGACCAGCGTCCGCGCCGTCTGTGCGCGCCGTGCTCGAGCGAGCGCCAGCGGGCCGGCGCCGAGCTCAGTGGTGAGCAGCCGGGTCAGGTGGCGGGGCGAGTAGCCGACCCGGCGGGCGAGTCCCTCGACCCCCTCCCGGTCGACGACGCCGTCGGCGATCAGCCGCATCGCCCGCCCCGCCAGCGTGGCCGCGACGTCCCACTCCGGGCTGCCCGGGGTGGCGTCGGGTCGGCAGCGCTTGCAGGCGCGGTAGCCGGCCGCCTGGGCCGCGGCCGCGGTGCGATGGAAGGAGACGTTGGTCAGCGCCGGGGTGCGGGCCGGGCACGAGGGGCGGCAGTAGATCCCGGTGGAGGCCACCGCCGTGTAGAAGATCCCGTCGAAGCGCCGGTCGCGCGAGCGTACGGCGCGGTAGCACGATTCGAAGTCGAGTCCGTTCACGCTCGTCGCTGTGTCCATGGGTTCTATGGTGCCGTGTTCGGAACGAAATTACGCGCGGATTTCGGACAGCGCCTTCCTCATGGTTTCACAATGTCGTTACCTGAAGCAGCAACCTCTCGGCTCACTGAGGCGTAGAACTCGTGAGGGCTGCTCACCGTGGCGGCGATCGAGGGAGGGTGATGGGGACCGAAGCAGGGTCGGGCACGCGGACTGTGGTGCTGACCGTCGTGGTCACGATGCTGTTCCTCGCGGTCGGCACCGGGATCGCCACCTGGGCGTTCTACAGCCGGCTCAACCGCAACCTCGACTCGGTCGGCGACATCCCGCACCTGGTCGACGAACCCGAGGCGAAGGACGAGGGGCAGGGGCCGAAGCAGCCGCTCAACATCTTGATCCTGGGCACCGACGGACGTGACTGCAAGGGCTGCTCGATCGACGGCGAGGGCGGTTCCGGTGGCTCGGACAGCACGATCCTGCTCCACGTCGCCGCCGACCGGAAGTCGGCCTACGGCGTCTCGATCCCCCGCGACGCCCTCGTCGACCGGCCCGAGTGCACCGCACCCGACGGGGACACGATCCCCGAGGCCAGCGATGTGATGTGGAACCAGGCCTACTCGGTCGGCGGACCGATCTGCACCGCCCGTCAGACCGAGCTCCTCACCGGCATCCCGATCGACCACTACATCGCGCTGGACTTCGCCGGCTTCCGCGGCATGGTCGACGCCGTCGGCGGCGTGAAGATCTGCATCCCGGAGGCGATCGACGACAAGGAGCACAACATCTTCCTGCCCGCGGGCACCCGCAACCTGCGCGGGAAGCAGGCGCTGGACTACGTACGCAACCGCTCCTCCACGCCGAACGCCGACCTGGGCCGGATGCGCCGTCAGCAGTACTTCCTGACCGCGCTCGCCACCAAGGTCCTCTCCGCCGGCACGCTGGCTCGGCCGAGCCGGCTCGCGGCCTTCGCGACCGAGCTCTCCAAGTCGATCACCACGGATGTCGAGACCGTCGCCGGGCTGGCCGAGATGGCCGGTGAGATGCGCGACGTCGACCCGGCGAGCATCGAGTTCGAGACCGTGCCCAACCGGGCCTTCCCGACCGGCGACCCCCACTGGGGCCGGCTCGAGATCCTCCCGGAGGCCGAGGAGCTGTGGCAGCGGATGCTCGAGGACCGGCCGCTCCACGACCCGGCGGCGGCTGTCACTGACCCGTCTTCACCGACGTCACCGCGCTCCCCCAAGGAGTCGGCGACCACCGGGGATCCCCAGGTCAGCACTTCGCCCGAAAAGCGTCCGGCGGACGCAGTGAGCCCCGAGGACAAGGAGAAGGACGCCGCCGACAACGGCCTCTGCTCACCTGCCTGAGTGTGATGTGATCCACTCACCTCATGACCAACACCACGGTTCCCGTCGGGGTCGGCGCCCTCACCTTCGACCAGGTCGTCGCCGTCGCCCGTCACCAAGCACCCATCACCCTCACCGACGAGTCGCTGTTCGCGATGGCCACCAGCCGCGCGCTCATCGAGGACCTCGCTCACGACACCCGCCCCCACTACGGCATCTCGACCGGTTTCGGAGCGCTGGCCAACACCTCCATCCCGCCCGAGCACCGCGCCCAGCTGCAGGCCTCGCTGGTCCGTTCCCACGCGGCTTCCTCGGGCGCGGAGATCGAGAAGGAGGTCGTACGCGGCCTCATGCTGCTGCGTCTCTCGACCCTCGCCACCGGCCGGACCGGCGTACGCCCCGAGGTGGCCGAGACCTACGCCGCGCTCCTCAACGCCCAGATCACGCCGGTGATCGGCGAGTACGGCTCGCTCGGCTGCTCCGGTGACCTCGCCCCGCTGGCCCACTGTGCGCTGGCCGCGATGGGTGAGGGCGAGGTACGCGATGCCCACGGCGCACTCGTACCCGCCGCCGACGCACTCGCCGCCGCCGGGATCACCCCGGTGCAGCTGCGCGAGAAGGAGGGGCTGGCGCTGATCAACGGCACCGACGGGATGCTGGCGATGCTCGTCCTGGCCCTCGCCGACCTGGACGACCTGGTGGCCACCGCCGACATCGCCGGCGCGCTCAGCATCGAGGGGCTCCAGGGCACCGACACCGTCTTCGCCGAGGACCTCCAGGCGCTGCGTCCGCACGCCGGCCAGGCGACCTCGGCCGCCAACATCCGCGCGGTGCTGGCCGGCAGCGGGATCGTCGCCGACCACCGCGGCACCGGCTTCACCCGGGTGCAGGACGCCTACTCGCTGCGCTGCGCGCCCCAGGTCCACGGCGCGGTTCGCGACACCATGGCGCATGCCGCCCGGGTGGCGCAGACCGAGCTCGCCAGCGCGGTGGACAACCCGGTCGTCACCCTCGACGGCCGCGTCGAGTCCAACGGCAACTTCCACGGGGCTCCGGTGGGCTACGTACTCGACTTCCTGGCCATCGCCACCGCCGATCTGGCCTCGATCTCCGAACGCCGCACCGACCGTTTCCTCGACAAGGCGCGCAACCACGGGCTGCCCCCGTTCCTCGCCCACGACCCGGGCGTCGACTCGGGGCACATGATCGCGCAGTACACCCAGGCCGGGATCGTGTCCGACCTCAAGCGTCTCGCGGTCCCCGCGTCGGTCGACTCCATCCCGACCTCCGCGATGCAGGAGGACCACGTCTCGATGGGCTGGAACGCCGCCCGCAAGCTGCGCCGTGCGATCGCAGGGGCGCAGCAGGTCGTCGCGATCGAGCTCCTCACCGCCGCGCGCGCGATCGACATGCGCAGCCCGGAGCGCCCCGGCGCCGTCGGCGCAGCGCTGGTCTCCGCGATCCGCGAGCTGGTCCCGGCTCCCGGCCCAGACCGCTTCCTCGCGCCCGACATCAAGTCCGTCGTCGGCCTCGTCACCAGTGGTGCGCTGCTGGCGAAGGCTCGTGAGCTGACCGAGATCCGCTGAGCTGCTGGTCGGTGCGGGTGGCGGGCCAAATTCCCGCCATGGCGGGGAAATGGAGCCCCAACCCGCCACCCGACCCGCAGATCTCGCGGCAAATTCCCGCCATGGCGGGTATTTGCCCCGCCCGAACGCACCCAGAACCAACTTTTCACCGGGCCGGGCTGACGCCCGATCCCCTGATGAGGTGAGATGGACCACATGAGCGAACCACGCACTGTCCGCGCACCCCGCGGCGCCGAGATCACCGCCAAGACCTGGCAGACCGAGGCCGCCAAGCGCATGCTGATGAACAACCTCGACCCGGAGGTGGCCGAGCGCCCCGACGACCTCGTCGTCTACGGCGGCACCGGCCGCGCGGCGCGGTCGTGGGAGGCGTACGACGCGATCGTCCGCACCCTCGACGAGCTCGAGGCCGACGAGACGCTGCTGGTGCAGTCCGGCAAGCCCGTCGGCGTCTTCCGCACCCACGAGTGGGCGCCGCGCGTCCTGATCGCCAACTCCAACCTCGTCGGCGACTGGGCGACCTGGCCCGAGTTCCGGCGACTGGAGTCGCTCGGACTGACGATGTACGGCCAGATGACCGCCGGCTCGTGGATCTACATCGGCACCCAGGGCATCCTGCAGGGCACCTACGAATGTTTTGCGGCCATCGGACGCAAACGTTTCGGGGGTTCGCTGGCCGGCACCCTGACCCTGACCGGCGGCGCCGGCGGCATGGGCGGCGCCCAGCCGCTCGCCGTCACGCTCAACGAGGGCGTCGTGATCGTCGTCGACGTCGACGCCACGCGTCTCCAGCGCCGCGTCGACCACGGCTACATGGACACCGTCGCCTCCTCCCTCGACGACGCGCTCGCCCAGGCCGAGGAGGCCAAGAAGGCACGTACGCCGCGCTCCATCGGTGTCGTGGGCAACTGCGCCGAGGTCTTCCCGGAGGTCCTCGCCCGCGGCACCGAGGTCGACATCGTCACCGACCAGACCTCTGCTCACGACCCGCTCTCCTACCTCCCGCTCGAATTCACGGTCGAGGAGTGGGCCGACCGCGCGGCCGAGGACCCCGAGGGCTTCACCGAGAAGGCGCAGGCCTCGATGGCCAAGCACGTCGAGGCGATGGTCGGCTTCATGGACCGGGGCGCCGAGGTCTTCGACTACGGCAACTCGCTGCGCGAGGGCGCGCGCCTCGGCGGGTTCGCGAACGCGTTCGCCTTCCCCGGCTTCGTACCCGCCTACATCCGCCCGCTCTTCGAGGAAGGCCTCGGCCCGTTCCGCTGGGCGGCGCTCTCGGGCGACCCCGAGGACATCGCCAAGACCGACCGCGCGATCGTCGACCTCTTCCCCGAGAACGAGGGCCTCAAGCGCTGGATCACCCAAGCCGGCGAGAAGGTCCACTTCGAGGGCCTGCCCGCGCGGATCTGCTGGCTCGGCTACAAAGAGCGTCACCTCGCCGGGCTGAAGTTCAACGAGATGGTCGCCTCCGGCGAGCTCTCCGCGCCGGTCGTCATCGGCCGCGACCACCTCGACTCCGGCTCCGTCGCCTCGCCCTACCGCGAGACCGAGCAGATGTTGGACGGGTCCGACGCGATCGCCGACTGGCCGCTGCTCAACGCGCTGCTCAACACCGCCTCGGGCGCCTCCTGGGTCTCCATCCACCACGGCGGCGGCGTCGGCATCGGCCGCTCCATCCACGCCGGCCAGGTCTGCGTCGCCGACGGCACCCCGCTGGCCGCCGAGAAGATCGAGCGCGTCCTCACCAACGACCCCGGCACCGGCGTCATGCGTCACGTCGACGCCGGTTACGAGCACGCCCGCGACGTCGCCCGCGAGCGCGGCCTGGACATCCCGATGCTGGACGGCTGAGGCCGATAGGACTGTGTTGGTCTCGACACGTTCGGCCGCAGGCGGCCTCCCGGCTCGACCAGCGGTGCCTCCGCTGGTCGAGCCGCCGGAGCCGCTAGGCGGAGGCGTGTCGAGACCAACACCTCAGCGTCATCGAACGACCGACCCAAGGATCTGAATGACTCTCGACGTCGTCACCCTGCTCGACGAGATCGCCGACATCGGCCGAGACCCCGTACGCGGCGGCTACTCCCGTCACGTCTACGACCCGGCGGAGCTGGAGCTGCGGGAGTGGTTCCGACGTACGGCCTCCGGGCTGGGTCTCGATGTCGAGACCGACCGCAACGGCAACATCTGGGCACACTGGGGCCCACGCGGCGACGGGACGATCGCGATCGGCTCCCACCTCGACTCGGTGCCGGGCGGAGGCGCCTACGACGGCCCGCTCGGAGTCACCTCCTCGCTCGCCGCGGTCTCGGCGCTGATGTCGGAGGGGCTCGTCCCGGCCCGGCCGGTGACGGTCGCGGCGTTCGGCGAGGAGGAGGGTTCGCGGTTCGGCATCGCGTGCCTGGGGTCGAAGCTGATGACCGGCGCGCTCTCCGGCGAGAAGGTGGCCGCGCTGACCGACGAGGCCGGGGTGACGTACGCCGAGGCGTGCCGCTCCGACGGGATCGACCCCGCCGGGCTCGGCCGCGACGAGGAGCGGCTGGCGAGCCTGGCGGCCTTCGTCGAGCTCCACGTCGAGCAGGGCATCGGCCTCGCCGACCTCGGCGCCCCGGTCGCGGTGGCCTCCTCGATCCTGGCCCACGGCCGCTGGAGGCTGGTCTTCTCCGGCGAGGGCAACCACGCCGGCGCGACCCGGATGCGGGATCGCCGCGACCCTGTGGCCGCGATGGCCGCCGCGGTCCTCACCGCCCAGCGCATCGCCTCAGCCCATGACGGCGACGGCGCCGCCCGGGCCACCATCGGCCGGCTCACCCCGATCCCGGGCGGCACCAACGTGATCGCCTCCCGGGTCGATGCCTGGCTCGACGTACGCGGCGACACCGACCCGCAGACCCGAGCACTCCTCGAGGAGATCCTGGACGCGTCCCGCGCGGCGGCCGAGGAGCACGGTTGCACGCTGGAGGTGACCGAGGAGTCGTACGTCTCCACCGTCCACTTCGACACTGACCTGCAAGAACGTCTCCTCGACGTGCTCGGCGAGGTGCCGGTCCTCTCCACCGGCGCGGGCCACGACGCCGGCATCCTCGCCGCCGAGATCCCCACCGCCATGCTCTTCACCCGCAACCCCACCGGCGTCTCCCACTCCCCCTACGAGACCGCCACCGACGACGACTGCCGCGCCGGAGCGGACGCCCTCACCGACGTCCTCCGCGCCCTGGCGAGCGAGCCGAGCGAGCCGAGCGAGCCGAGCGAGCCGAGCGAGCCGAG
>NZ_BMRK01000012.1:98360-163464 GCF_014648595.1 Nocardioides luteus
CCGCCGATGACCCACCCCACGCCGACCCGGCGCATCTGCCCCAAGATTTCACGCCCACTCGGCGCAACTGCCCCAGAAAATCACGCCCAGTCGGCGCATCTGCCCCGAGACCGGGCACGATCCGGTCCTCCAGATGCCCGCACTCGGGGCAGATACGCCAAGTGGGCGCTCGATCGTGAGGCAGATGCGCCGACTGGGCGTCGTGTCTCGGGGCAGATGCGCCGACTCGGCGGGGCGGGGGTGAGGGGCTCGTGATGCGGGTGTACGCGGAGCGGGGGCTCGTCGCGGGGCGGGAGGTGCGAGACCTGGCGATCGACATCGATGAGGCTGGCACGATCACCGCGCTGGTCGAAGGTGCGTCACCGGCCGGAGCCGACACCAGGCTCGGCGCCGTGCTGGCGGGATCGGGCAACGCTCATTCCCACGCGTTCCATCGCGCGCTGCGCGGGAGGACGCACGACCAGGGCGGGGACTTCTGGCGCTGGCGCGAGGAGATGTACGCCATCGCCGACCGCCTCACCCCCGACTCCTACGAGCGCCTGGCCGAGGCCGTCTTCGCCGAGATGCTGGTGACCGGCTGGACGTCGGTGGCGGAGTTTCACTACGTGCATCATCAGCCCGACGGGACACCCTACGAGGATTCCAACGCCTTCGGCGCCGCGCTCGCCCGGGCCGCCTGCAGCGTCGGCATCCGGCTGACCCTGCTCGACACCCTCTACCTCACCAGCGCCCCGGGCGAGCCGCTCCTGCAGGAGCAGCGCCGCTTCGGCGACGGCACCGCCGCGGCCTGGCTCGACCGGTGGCACCAGCTTGCCGAGTCCGCCACACAACACACGATCGGCGCCGCGATCCACTCGATCCGCGCCGTTGCCCCCGACGACATCGCGTTCGTCGCCGAGCATCTGCCCGCCGAGGCGCCGCTCCACGTCCACGTCTCCGAGCAGCCGGCGGAGAACGAGCAGTCGCTCGCGGCGTACGGCCGGACTCCGACGCAGGTCCTCGCTGACGCGGGCGCCCTCTCGCCGCGCACCTGGCTGGTCCACGCCACTCATCTGACCGAGACCGACATCGCGCTCATCGCCGACAGCGGCGCCGGCATCGTGATGTGCCCGACCACCGAGGCCGACCTCGGCGACGGGATCGGCCCGGCCCGCGAGCTCGCCGACGCCGGCGTCGGGGTCGCGCTCGGCTCCGACCAGAACGCGGTCGTCGACCCCTGGCTCGAGGTGCGCGGGCTCGAGGCCGGCGAACGGCTCCGCAGCCGCCAGCGCGGCCGCTTCTCCCCCACCGAGCTCGACACGGCCCGCGCGGACACCGGCTACGCCGCCGCCGGACTCTCCGGCGGCCTCCGGATCGGTGCCCCCGCCGACCTCGTGGAGCTCGACCCCGATTCCGTACGCACCACCGGCGCCGCCCTCGACCAGCTCGCCCTGGTGGCGACCGCCGGTGACGTGACCCGCGTCGTGGTCGGCGGCCGGGTGGTCGCCCACGACGGGCACCTCGCCGACGGCCGCGACCCGGCCCGGCTGCTGACCGACGCACTGAAGGAGCTGCGATGAGCCTGCTGCTGACCGACATCGGCGAGCTGACCACCCACACCGACGAGCACGGCACCCTGAACGACGCCGCGATCGTGATCGAGGACGGCCGGGTCGCCTGGATCGGCCCCGCCGACCGCGCCCCGGCAGCCGACGACCGAGAAGCCCTCGAAGGCCGAGCGGTCCTTCCCGGCTGGGTCGACTCCCACACCCACCTGGCCTCGATGGGCGACCGCGCCGAGGAGTTCGTCGACCGGATGGCCGGGCGGCCCTACCAGGCCGGCGGGATCGTGCGGACCGTCGAAGCAACCCGCGCAGCCGACGACCACGACCTCAGCACCCGCACGCGGGCGCTGCGCGAGGAGGCCTTCCGCGGCGGCACCACCACGATCGAGGCGAAGACCGGCTACGGCCTCGATGTCGAGACCGAGCAGCGATTGGCGCGGGTCAGCGCCGAGCACGCCGACATCGTGACCTACCTCGGCGCCCACGTGGTCCCGGCCGACGCCGACCGCCGCGACTACATCGACCTGGTCACCGGCGCGATGCTGGATGCGGTCGCACCTCACGCCACCTTCATCGACGTCTTCTGCGAGACCGGCGCCTTCGACGTCGAGGAGTCCCGCGAGATCCTCCTGGCCGGGCAGCGAGCCGGTCTCGGCCTCAAGGTCCACGGCAACCAGCTCGGCGAGTCCGGCGGCGTACGGCTCGCCGTCGAGCTCGGCGCCACCAGCGTCGACCACTGCAACCATCTGAGCCCCCAGGACATCGACGCGCTCGCCGGGTCGACCACCGTCGCCACGATCCTCCCCGCCTGCGACCTCTCCACCCGGGAGCCGTTCGCACCCGCACGAGAGCTGGTCGACGCCGGCGCCACGATCGCGATCGCCTCCAACTGCAACCCGGGCTCCTCCTTCACGACGTCGATGGCCTTCTGCGTCGCGACCGCGGTCCTCCAGCAGCGCCTCACCTTCGAGGAAGCGCTCTGGGCAGCGACGGTGGGCGGCGCCACCGCGCTCGGCCTCGACGACTCCGCCGGCCGGATCACCGAGGGCGGCCCCGCAGACCTGCACGCGCTCGACGCGCCGTCGGCCAAGCATCTCGCATACCGCCCCGGCGTACCTCTCACCCACAAGGTCTGGAAACGCGGCGCGAGCACGTCTCCCGCGCAGTAGCCTCAGCGAGTGGACTCGACCGGCCCGGACCTGCTGACCCGGCGACTCCAGCAGGCCGGGATGCGCGACGTCTGCACCGTCGAGCCGGCGAGCGGCGGTCTGGCAGCCGCCGCCGGGATCGCCCACCGCGCCGACGGCTCGCGGGTGTTCGTCAAGACGTTCGCCGACGCCGAGGCCACCGACGCCTTCGCCGCGGAGGCGGAGGGACTCCAGGCCCTGCGCGACCTCGGCGGGATGACGACGCCGGAGGTGCTCGCGGCCGACTCCAACGTGCTCGTCCTCGCGATGCTCGAGCCGAGACCCTCCAGCCAAGCCTTCTGGACCGACCTCGCCCACGACCTCGCCCGCCTCCACACCACCACGGCGCACGACCGTTTCGGCTGGCACCGCGACAACTGGCTCGGCCGCCGAAGACAGCGCAACCCGTGGGCGGACGACGGCCACGCCTTCTTCGCCGAGCACCGTCTGCTGCGCTGGCTCGAGGAGCCCGCGGTCGCTGGAGCGCTCGGCCCCGCCGACCGCGCTGCGCTCGAACGACTCTGCGACCGCCTCCCCGATCTGCTGCCCGACCGTCCGGCGTGCCTGACCCACGGCGACCTGTGGGCCCAGAACGTCCTGGCCACCCCCGGCGGACGACCGGCTCTGATCGACCCGGCCGTCTCCTACATGTGGGCCGAGGTCGATCTCGCCCACCTCTGGACCACCTCGCCGCCTCCCGAGTCCCGGAGCTTCTTCGACCTCTACGCCGAGCTCGTCGGGCTCGACCGCGACTGGCGCGACCGGATGCCGGTCCTCCAGCTCCGCCAGCACCTGGCCGTCATCGCTCAGTTCGACGACGACTGGGGTGCCGCCGACATGGTCCGCGCCACTCTCGCCCCTTTCCGCCGCAGCACCCCGACGAGCCCTGCCACCATGGAGACATGACCACCCGGACCATCCGCTCCGCCACCCCGGCCGACGGCGAGGCGTGCGCGAAGATCTACGAGCCGTACGTCCGTGACACCGTCATCTCCTTCGAGACCGAGCCACCGACCACCGAGGAGATGGCGCGTCGCATCGAGGCCGCGCTGACCGAGCACGCCTGGCTCGTGCTGGAGAGCGATGGCGAGGTCGTCGGCTATGCGTACGCCACCCAGCACCGCACCCGCGCCGCCTATCGCTACGCGTGCGACGTGAGCATCTACCTCGACCAGTCCCAGCGCGGCACCGGCGCCGGCAAGGCGCTCTATGCAGCCCTCTTCCCGCTCCTGGAGAAGCGCGGCTTCCACCGTGCGCTGGCCGGGATCGCCATCCCCAACGAGGCCAGCATCGGGATCCACCGCTCCTTCGGTTTCACCGAGGTCGGGACGTACCGCCGGATCGGGTGGAAGTTCGACGGCTGGCACGACGTGACCTGGATGCAGTTGGACTTGGGGATGCAAGAAGCCCCGAGTCAGTGACTCGGGGCTTCTCGTGCGTTGTACCCCCGACCGGATTTGAACCGGCGTTACCGCCGTGAGAGGGCGACGTCCTAGGCCGCTAGACGACGGGGGCTTGCACTGCTCGCTTCGGCCTTTCGGCCCCGCAAGCAGGAAGAACATTACCTGATGACCTGCCGATCCCCCACATCGGCACCCCCTTCCGAAACCGGCCCGTGACCAGCGCACACCGGAAATGACGAAGAGCCCCGAGTCAATGACTCGAGGCTCTTCCTGCGTTGTACCCCCGACCGGATTTGAACCGGCGTTACCGCCGTGAGAGGGCGACGTCCTAGGCCGCTAGACGACGGGGGCTTGCAGCGGGTGAAACCTTAGCGAACCGCTTCGGTGACTCCCAAATCCTCCGGAGAGGATCCGCTGGGCTACTAGGACTCGAACCTAGAATAACTGGACCAGAACCAGTCGTGTTGCCAATTACACCATAGCCCATCGTCTTTGTTGACTAACCTTGATGAGGTCGCCGACAAGATCGATTCGGGCCCTCGGGATCACTCCCTCGAACCGAGAGGAAACATTACCGGGGACGCCCCGGGCGACGAAATCGGCACGCCCGTTGCGCCCGATCATGGGCTCTTCGTGGTGGTCGAGACCCCGGCGGACCGGGCCGCCCACACCGTCAGACCGAGGAAGACGCCGGACTGGACCAGCGTGACCGGGATCCGCCACCACGACCCCTCGGTGGTGTTGAGCACCGTCGAGATGTCACCGAACGCCACCGCCATGCCGAGGCTGATGAAGTTGTTGAGCACGTGCATCGCGATGCCGGCCTCGATGCCGCCGGTGGCGATCACGCAGATGCCGGCGACGATGCCGAAGGCGAACCGGTCCAGGAACAGCGGCAGGTCCTGAGAGCCGTGGGCGAAGGCGAACAGGAGCGCGGTGATCGTCACCGAGACCGTCCGGGCGCCGAGCATGCCGCCGAAGAGCGAGCCGAAGGTCTGGAAGATGTAGCCGCGGAAGAGGTACTCCTCCCCTGCCGCCTGCAGCGGGGTGAGCAGCACGATCACGAGCACGAAGTCGCGCATCGTGGTCGTGTAGGGGTTGAGGGTGCTGGGCCCGAGGTCGTCGCCCGGGATCGGCAGCCGCGAGGCGACGATGATCGTGACCACCATGGTGACCGCGGCGATCCCGAGGCACTGCATCAGCCATGGCCAGCGGATCCGCCGCTCGACCGAGGCCAGCCAGCCCGGCCTCAGCCCGTGCAGCCCCCAGCACAGCACCATCGCCGCCGGGATCGCCCCGGCCAGCGAGAGCAGCAGGAACGCCAGCGATTCCGGCGTGACGTTCTCCACGTCGGCGACGGCGGCCATCGAGGTCGCGACGTCGTCACCGGTGAGCACGAAGAAGAGCTCGAACCCGGCCAGCACCACTGCCGGCGAGACGAAGAAGACGCACAGCCCGATCAGGATGATCCCGATCAGGGGCCGCCCCCAGCCGCTGCGCCCGCTGCGCTGCACCTGGTAGTACGCCAGTCCCGAGGGCGGCTCCATGACCGTGCTCATCCCGCCTACTTCCCGAGTGCCGCCTTGAGACGACCCAGCGTACGCTCCCGGCCGAGCAGCTCCATGGATTCGAACAGCGGCGGGCTGATCCGCTTGCCGGTGACCGCGACCCGCACCGGGCCGTACGCCTTGCGCGGCTTGAGCCCGAGGCCGTCGATCAGAGCGGCGGTGAGCGCGTCCTGGATCTCCGCGGTCGACCACGCGTGCAGCCTGTTGAGCGCGTCGTAGGAGGCCTGGACGACCTCGATGCCGGCCTCGTCGAGCAGCTTGGCGGCGTCCTCCTCGTCGAGAGTGAAGTCGGACTCCGGGACGAAGAGGAACCGCAGCATGTCGGCGGCCTCGCCGAGCTTGTTGATCCGCTCGGCGACCAGCGGCATCGCCTGCTCCAGCATCTGCGCGTCGGCGTCGGAGACCGGGTCGGAGACGATGCCGTCGGCCTTGAGATACGGGATCACCCGGTGGGTGATCTCCTCGACCGGCAGCAGCCGCATGTGGGAGGCGTTGATCGCCTCGGCCTTCTTGATGTCGAAGCGCGCCGGGTTCTTGACCACGTCGGAGATCTCGAAGGCCTCGACCATCTCCTCCATGGTGAAGATGTCGCGGTCGGCCGCGATCGCCCAGCCGAGCAGCGCCACGTAGTTGAGCAGCCCCTCGGGAAGGAAGCCCTCCTCGCGGTACTTCAGCGCGTGGGCCTCCGGGTCGCGCTTGGAGAGCTTCTTGTTGCCCTGGCCCATGACGTACGGGAGGTGGCCGAACTCCGGAGCACGCTCGGCGAGACCGATCTCGACGAACGCGTCGAAGAGCGCGACCTGGCGCGGGGTGCTCGAGAGGAGGTCCTCACCACGGAAGACATGGGTGATCTTCATGGTGGCGTCGTCGACCGGCGCGGTGAGCGTGTAGAGCGGGTCGCCGTTCGCGCGAGCGAGCGCGTAGTCGGGGACGTGCTTGGTCTCGAAGGTCACCTCGCCACGGACGAGGTCGTCGAAGGTGATCGAACCGTCGGGCATGCGGAAGCGCGGGACCGAGGTGCGGCCCTCCGCCTCGTACGCCTTGATCTGCTCCTCGCTCAGGTCGCGGCAGTGGTTGTCGTAACCCTGGGTCGGCGCCTCGAGCTTCTCGCCGGCGGCCTTCGCGGCCTTGTAGGCGGCCAGCCGCTCCTCGTAGCGGGCGGTGGTCTCCTCGCCGGTGCAGTAGCACTCGTAGACGTAGGAGGAGGCGCGCAGCCGGGCGAGCGCGTCGGCGTAGATCTCCGAGCGCTCGGACTGGCGGTAGGGGCCGTAGGGGCCGCCGACCTCGACGCCCTCGTCCCAGTCGAGGCCGAGCCAGCGCATCAGGTCGAGGAGGCCGTCGTAGGACTCCTGGGTGTTGCGGGCCTTGTCGGTGTCCTCGATGCGGAAGACGAAGGTGCCGCCGTGGTGGCGCGCGAAGGCCCAGTTGAACAGGGCGGTGCGGACCAGACCGACGTGGGGCGAACCCGTCGGCGAGGGTGCCATCCGGACGCGGTAGTCCTTGGGCTCGAGGGTGCCGGTCTTTCCAATGCCAGTCAACGCTGTGCCACCTTGTTCGTCAGAGCTCCGAGCCCCTCGACGAAGATCTCGATCTCGTCGCCGGGCTCCATGGGACCGACACCCTCGGGGGTGCCGGTGAGGATCACATCGCCCGGCAGCAGCGTCATCACGCTGCTGATGTGGGCGATCAGCTTCGGGATGTCGTGGACGAGGTCCTTCGTGGACCCGTCCTGGACGACATCGCCGTTGAGGAATGTCTGGATGCGTACGCCGGCGGCCAGCTGCTCCGTCTCGACGTCGGTCTCGATCCAGGGACCGAGCGGGCAGAAGGTGTCGTAGCCCTTCGCCTGCGAGAAGTGCTTGGTGCGGCGCTGGACGTCGCGCGCGGTCACGTCGTTGGCGACCGTCATGCCGTAGATGACGTCCTTCACCTTCTCCACCGGCACGTCGCGGCAGATCCGCCCGATCACGATCGCCAGCTCGCCCTCGAAGTGGAGGTCCTCGACACCGCTCGGCCGCTGGATCGCGTCGTCCGGGCCGCAGACCGCCGTGTTGGGCTTGATGAAGAAGAGCGGCTCCTCCGGGACCTCGTTGCCGAGCTCGGCGGCGTGCTTGGCGTAGTTGCGGGCGACCGCGACCACCTTGCTCCGCGGGATCACGGGCGCGAGCAGCTTGACGTCTTCGAACTTGTGGACCTGGTCGGTGATGTTGACACCCGAGAACAGCGGGTCGCCCTGGAGCGCGACGACGGTCGCGTCCTCGCTGAGCTGGCCGTAGCCGTCGAGGTCCCCCATGACGACGCCGAACTGGGGCTCGCCACCCTTGGTCGTGAATCTGGCGATACGCACATGGTGAGCCTATCCGGAGATCGCTCTCCTCCGGTGGTCGAGCCTGTCCCCGCCGGAGGTCGAGCCTGTCGAGACCCCGACCACCTCCCACCGGAGGTCGAGCCTGTCGAGACCCCCTCTACGCTGAACACGTGCCAATGTCTCGTGAGGAGTGGACCGCCCGCGCCGCAGCCCACCGCTCCCGCCTGGCGCCCTACGTCGAGCCCCACCTCGCCCGTCGCGGCGCCCGGGTCAAGCACCCGGTCAACGACTTCCTCTTCACCTACTACTCCTACCGACCCGCCCACCTCCTCCGCTGGCACCCCGGTTACGGCGTGCGGCTGGAGGACGCCGAGGAGTACGCCTCTTTGCGCGGCTACTCGGACGGCTCCGTCACCTCCGAGTTCCTCGCCGACAAGCGCCTGCTGATCGAGACCCTCCTCAAGCTGCTGCGAGCGACCGCCTCCCGCGAGGCCCACTTCGGCTGCTTCGGCCTCCACGAGTGGGCGATGGTCTACCGGCTGACCCCGGAGCAGGTACGCCACGCCGACTGGCCGCTCCGCCTCGGCACCACCGGCACCGACCGCGTGGTCGAGTCCCACCGGATCGCGTGCAGCCACTTCGACGCGTACCGCTTCTTCACCCCGCCCGCCGCCCCGCTCAACACCCTCTCCCCGCGCTCCGACGACCGCGCCGACTTCGAGCAGCCGGGCTGCCTCCACGGCAACATGGACCTCTACAAGCACGCCTTCCGGCTCTCGCCGCTGATCTCCTCCGACCTGGTGGCCGACTGCTTCGAGCTCGCCTGGGAGATCCGCACGATGGACATGAAGGCCGCCCCCTACGACCTCTCCGACCTCGGCCTCGACCCGATCCGCATCGAGACGGCTGCGGGGAAGCAGGAGTACGCCGCCGCCCAGCGCTCGTTCGCCGAGCGCGCCGCACCGCTGCGCGAGCGGCTGATCGGCGAGTGCGAGCGGCTGCTCGAGGAAGTCAGCCTCGTCCCGACCGCCTCGAGCGAACATGTGACAGACGTCATGTCCGCTCAGGGGATGTCGCCGCCGTGACTCAGCCGGCCGGGTTACGTTAGCCCCACCATGGCTCTCCTTCCCCGCCCCCGAAAGGCCGCCGCCTCGATCGCCACCACCGTTGGCGCGGCGGCGGGGAACGTCGCTCACTCGCTGCTCTACGGCGGGCTCGCCGACCTGCGGCCGATGCCGCGCACGCTGATCGACGACGGCAACCGGCGCGAGCTCTACCACTACCGGCCGCTGGCGGGGACGACGCCGGAGGGCGACCCGGTGCTGCTGGTGACGCCGCTGGCGGCACCGGCGCTCTGCTACGACCTGCGGCGCGACTGCTCGGTCGTGGAGCATCTGGTGGGGACGGGGCGGCCGACGTATCTGGTCGAGTACGGCGAGGTGAACTTCTCCGACCGCAGCCTCGGCATCGAGCACTGGATCAGCCATGTGGTCCCCGAGGCGATCCGGTCGGTCTCCGAGCACGCCGGTGGACGGTCGGTGCACGTCGTCGGCTGGTCGCTGGGCGGGATCTTCACGATGCTCACCGCCGCCGACTTCCCCGACCTGCCGATCGCGTCGCTGTCGGTGCTCGGGTCGCCCTGCGACGTACGTCAGGTGCCGATGATCGCGCCGCTGCGCCCGCTGCTCAACCTGCCGCCGGGCAACCTGGTGACGACGGCCTACCAGGCCTTCGGCGGCGCCCCGAAGCCGCTGGTCAGGTGGGCTTTCCAGATCTCGTCGGTGGACAAGATGTTCACCAAGCCGGTCGCGAAGCTGTCCAACCTGGCCGACCGCGAGTTCCTCGCCCAGCTCGAGGCGGTCGACCGGTTCACGGACAACATCATCGCCTACCCAGGGCGTACGTTCGGGCAGCTCTACCACCACTTCTTCCGCACCAACGCGCTGTTCAACGGGCAGATCGACCTGGGCGACCACCAGGTCTACCTCTGCGACATCAAGCAGCCGACGCTGGTGGTCGCAGGTGCCAATGACGGCATCGGACCGGTCGCGGCCGTGAAGCCGCTGATCGACCTGCTCACCGGCGCCGACGAGCTCCGGTTCGAGGTCGTGCCCGGTGGGCACCTCGGGCTGCTCACCGGCCGCGACGCGCGCACCACGACCTGGCCGCTGCTCGACGAGTGGTTCACCCAGCACGACGCCTGATCGGGGCGACTGTCGGTGGTCGGTGGCAGGCTGTGCGCCATGTCGAACCCACCCGCCGAGGCGACGGATGACCACTTCCGCGACGAGGACTGGTACGCCGCCGACCTCACCGGAGCGCGCTTCGTCGACTGCGTCTTCAGCGACGTCGACCTGACCGAGGGGACGACGTCTGGGGCGCTCTTCGAGCGGTGCACGTTCCACGGCGGCCGGTTCAACGCCTCGACCCACATCGGCTCGGCGTTCGTCGGCTGCGACTTCCGGCGGACCAGCTTCTTCGACGCGACCTTCGAGGGCTGCAAGCTCAGCGGCAGCGAGTTCTCCGGCTGCACCCTGCGGCCGATGAAGGTGACCGGCGGCGTGTGGCGCGGCGTCTCGCTGCGTGGCGCCGACCTCAGCCGGCTCGACCTGGCCGGGCTGGACCTGCGCGACTCCGACCTGTCGCTGGCCGACCTCACCGATGCCGTGCTGCGGGACGCTCAGCTCGACGGAGCCACGCTCGAGGAGACGAAGCTGCGCGGCACCGACCTCCGCGGCGCGAGCCTCGACCGCGTCGACCTGTCCGCGGCCTCGCTGCGCGGCACGCGGCTCGATCTCGCCGGAGCAGTGCTGCTCGCCGAGCTGCACGGGGCGGAGGTCGACACCGTCTGAGCTCTCCGCGCCTCGGCCCCGACCTCAGCGGTCGGGCGAGGCCTCGCGTACAGCCTTGGCCATCGAGATGCCCGCGGTGATCAGGCCGAGCCCCGCGACGAAGTCGTCGGTGTCGCGTACGTCGTCCTCGATCGCGCCTGCGGCGGCCGCCTGGAGGTGGGTCTGCTCGTCGACGGCGTGACCGTAGACGAAGTGGAGCAGGGTGCGGGCGGCGGTCGGAGCGAGGTCGCCGAGGCCGCCGTCGGTGAGCGCCTGAACGAGGTCGTCGTGGGGCTGGGACGCGCCGAGGCCGAAGGACCAGACGGTCGCCACGACCTCGGCGCCGTCGCGGTAGGCGAGCAGCGAGTCGCGCAGGTCGGTGCAGATGCCGGTGACGCGTACGTCCCAGGCTCCGGTCTGCTCGTGCCGGCCGCGGCGGAGGATCTCGTCGGCGACGGCGGCAAGCAGCGACTGCTTGTTGGCGAAGTGGTGGTAGAGCGCGCTGGGACGTACCCCTAGCTCGGTGCCGAGACGGCGCATCGTCAGGTCGGCGAGACCGTAGTCGTCGAGGACCTGCAGCGCGCGTGCGACGACGTCCTCACGGCGGTATCGCATGTTGCTCCCAGGGGCCGGGTGGTGGGACGAAGTGGACGAAGACGTACGACGACCTTAACCTGAACACCGTTCACCTGACCAAGGTTCAGGTCTGAGTACGCAGGAGCGAGTATGACCGAGTCCCCCACCAGCGCCGAGTCGACCCCGGAGGCCGACGACTCGAGGCCGGCCCGGTTCACGACCACCGACATCGCACTGATCGCCGCCTTCACCGGTCTGATCTGCGCTTCCACCCTGGTCGGCGACATCCCGACCGGCACCGCCGTGCCGATCACCCTGCAGACGTTCGCGATCGCGCTCTCGGGGGCGCTGCTCGGTCCCGTACGCGGCTTTCTCGCCGTCGCGCTCTACCTCCTCCTCGGCGGCATCGGGCTGCCGGTCTACGCCGACCACACCTCCGGCTTCGCGAAGTTCGCCGGCATCTCCGGCGGCTACCTGGTCTCGTTCCCGCTGATGGCCGCGCTGGTCGGTTACCTGGTCAAGTACGTCGCCGGGCCCGGCCGCACCCGTGCCGTGGTCATCTTCGCGTGCTCGATCGCCGGCTCGATCCTGATCGTGCACCCGCTCGGGATCGCCGGGATGATGATCTACTCGGGCGAGCCGCTGAGCACCGTGTGGAAGTGGGACCTGCCGTTCTGGTTCGGCGACCTGGTCAAGACCGGGCTCGTCGCGATCGTCGCCGCCGAGGTCCACCGCGCGTTCCCGAACCTGCTGCGCCGCCGATGATCGAGCTCGACGCCGCGTCGGTCGCGCTTCCCGAGGACGAGGGCGGCCGGGTGCTCCTGTCCCCCACCTCGCTGACGCTGGCCGAGCGCCGGGTCGCGATCATCGGCGGCAACGGCTCCGGCAAGTCCACCCTCGCGCGGCTGCTGAACGGGCTGGTGACCGCGACCTCGGGGCGGGTCGTCGTCGACGGGCTCGACGTCGCGCGCAAGGGCAAGGAGGTACGCCGCCGGGTCGGGTTCTGCTTCACCGACCCCGCCGCGCAGCTGGTCATGCCGACCTGCGTCGAAGACGTCGAGCTGTCCCTGCGGCGCACCGTGCGCTCTGCCTCCGAACGGCACGCGCGAGCGATGGAGGTGCTGGCGCGGTTCGGGCTGGAGGGTCTGGCATCGCAGTCGGTGCACACGCTCTCGGGCGGGCAGCGGCAGCTGCTGGCGCTGGCCGGCGTGCTGGCCGCCGAGCCGTCGATCGTCGTCGCCGACGAGCCCACCACGCTGCTCGACCTGGCCAACACCCGGCTCGTCGCCGACGCGCTCTTCGGCCTCTCCCAGCAGCTCGTGCTCGTCACCCACGACCTCACGCTCGCCGCGCAGTGCGACCGCGCGCTGGTCGTCGCCGACGGCGCGGTCACCTTCGACGGACCGGCACCTGATGCGGTCGCGCACTACACGCAGTCGGTGGGGGCATGAGCGGGGCGGGGGTCTGGGGCGAAATTCCCGCCATGGCGGGGTTATTCGGGCCTCTGCCCGCGCGGGGGGTCGCAGATTCCCGCCATGGCGGGAATCTCCCCGACCCCAGGCGCGAGGACCGCCGATGAGCTACCTCCTCGGCGCCTACATCCCCGGCCGCAGCCTGCTGCACCGCACCCCCGCCGGCGTGAAGCTCCTGGTGCTGCTGGTCTTCAGCACCCTGTTGGTCGTCCTCCACGGCTTGATCGCGACCGGCGTGCTCTTCGCGATCGCGGTGGTCTTCACGGTCATCGCCCGGCTGCCGATGCGGCAGGTGGGGCGGGCGGCCCGCGGCGTACTCCTGGTCGCGCTCGTCCTCTCCGCCCTGCAGGGGTACGCCCACGGCTGGCCGCGTGCGGTCGAGGCCGGCGTCGACCTGATCTCCCTCGCCCTCGGCGGCCTCATCCTGACCGCGACCACCGAGGTCAACGCGATGCTGGACCTGTTCACCCGGCTCATCACGCCGCTGCGCCCGATCGGTGTCAACCCCGACGGCGTCGCCCTGGTGATCGGCCTGGCCATCACCAGCATCCCCGCCAGCATCGCCCTCCTCCTCGAGACCCGCGACGCCGCCCGCGCCCGCGGCATCCGCCACCCCCGCGCGTACCTCTCCCCCTTCGTCATCCGCCTCGTCGCCCGCGCCCACGAGACCGGCGACGCCCTCAAGGCCCGCGGCCTCGGCGACTGACACCGCCCGCCGAAGCGGCGCCTCCGTCGGCCGAAGCGTCACCCAGGTCGGGCGAAGCGTCACCCTCGCCGACCGAGACGTCATCGCCGTAGGCCGAGGCGTCGCCACGGTCGAACGAGTTGGCAGTACGTGACGTCTCGACCGCCCTAAGTGACGTTTCGGCCTCCTTCCTGAGATCTCAGCCGACCGCACCGACGCTTCGGTCGAAACGTCGCTGGCGTCGGCCGAGACGTCGCTACCGTCGTCCGAGACGTCGCTACCGTCGGACGAGGCGTCGCTACCGTCGGACGAGTTGGCAGTACGTGACGTCTCGACCGGCCTAACTGACGCCTCGACCGGCCTAACTGACCTCTCGGCCGACCCAGCTGACGTCTCGGTGGGAAGTCACCAACCAGGAGGTACGCGGCCGGCCCAGGGGGCGGCGGCCTCGATCTGGGCGGCGAGGGAGAGGAGGAGGGGTTCCTCGGCGGGCCGGGCGGCGAGCATGACGCCGACGGGGAGGCCGGTGGGGGTCTGGTGGAGGGGTAGGGAGATGGCGGGCATGCCGGTGACGTTCCAGGCCGACGTCCAAGGGGTGAACTCCTTCTGGGCCTGGAAGTCGGCGGCAGGGTCGGCGTCGTTGCGGATGGCACCGACCGGGGGTGGCGGGGTGGCGAGGGTGGGGGTGAGGACGGCGTCATAACCGGCGAGCGCCTCCAGTGCGCCAGCGGCGAAACGGCGCAGCTCGGCGAGCGCGAGACCGAAGGCCGGTCCGCTGACCGCCTCGCCGCGCTCGGTGAGCCATGCAGTGAGAGGCCGGATCTTCGACCGCTGGGACGGGTCGAGCGGGACGACCGACATCGCGGTGCCGACGGCCCAGACGGTCTCGAAGACGGCGACCGCCTCCTCGGGCAGCGGCCGCGGGATGTCGACGATCTCGTGGCCCAGCGACTCCAGCAGCGCGGAGGCGTTCTCCCACGCCGCGACGCACTCGGCGTCGACCGCGGCATCAGGGGCGATCAGCGGTTCGATGAAACGGGCGATCCGTAGCCGCCCCGGCGGCCGCTCGCACGCGTCCAGGAACGGCAGCGGCTCCTCGGGCGCCCAGAACGGGTCCCCGGTGCGCCGCCCGGCCAGTACATCGAGAAAGGCCGCAGCATCGCGCACCGACCGTGCGATCGGGCCGGCGGTAGCGAGCCCGGCCGCGTCGCCGTACATCGGCGAGGGCGAGATCCGCCCGCGGGTCGGCTTCAGGCCGACCAGGCCGCAGCAGGAGGCCGGGATGCGGATCGACCCGCCGCCGTCGGAACCCTGCGCGACCGGCACCAGCCCGGCGGCGACCGCCGCGGCGGCGCCTCCGGAGGAGCCGCCGGCGATCCGCGTACGGTCCCAGGGGGTGACGGCGGGCGGCGCGACGTCGGGCTCGGTGTAACAGGGTGAGCCGAACTCGGGGGTGTTGGTCTTCCCGAGCGAGATCATCCCGGCCGCCTCGATCGACAGCGTCACGTTGTCGGAGACGTCGGGTACGTACGACGCGTAGGCCGCCGACCCGAAGGTCGTGCGCACCCCGCGGGTGAGGTTGAGGTCCTTGATGGCGGTGGGTACGCCCCACAGCGGCGAGGCGCCGACAGGCTTGACCACGAGCTCCCGCGCACAGGTCGAGATGTGCTCCTCGGCCACGGTGACGAACGCGCCCACGTCGTCGAGCCGGTCGATCCGGTCGAGATAGTGCTCGGCGAGCTCACCCGGCGAGACCTCGCACCGGTGAAGCAGCTCTCCCTGTTCCAGGGCGGTCAGATCATGCAGCTCGGCCACCCATGCAGGCTATCCCCACTCGCTCTCGAGCATCGCGTAGTGCACCAGTGTCGTCCACTCCCCTTTGAACCAGTCGGCCTCCCGCGCGACCGCCTCCTTCCGCATCCCGAGCCGCTCGACCACCCGTGCTGACGCCGTGTTGCGCTCATCGACCCTGGCCGTGACCCGGTGCAGACCGAGCCCGTCGAAGGCCAGCCCGAGCAGCGCCCGCGCCGTCTCGGTGGCGAAGCCACGGCCGTGGAACTCCGGGTTGATCACATACCCGATCTCCCCCGAGCGCTGCTCCTCGCTGTGCCAGAAGAGCACGGCGTCACCGATGAGGCGGCCCTCGTGCTCGACTCCGAGGCTGATCACCTCGCCCTCGCGACGCAGGACGGACGGGCGGCGCGAGGGTGCGTACGCCTCGCGCAGCTGCTCGCGGTCGCGCGGGACGGGCGGGATGTAGCGGCAGACCTCCTCGAGCGAGAGGTAGGCATGGAGGTCGTCGAGGTCACGCTCGAGGTCGATCGGGCGCAGGGACAGCCGCTCGGTGGTGATCGGGTAGTCCGGCGCGAAGACCGGCTCGCCGAGCTCCTGGAAGAGGCTCAGGTGGAGGCCGGCAGGGCCGTCGAGACGCGCGTTGAGCGACTCCCACGGCGTCCGGGTGGGCGGCGCGACCAGCCTCGCCCCGGCAGCGACGAGCCGGTCGGCCGCACCAGCGGAGTCCTCCACCTCGAAGGCCACTCGTACGTGCCCGGCGGTCGGGCGCCCGACCTCGACCTCGTCGATGTAGCCGTGCTGGGCGGGGTTGGCGAGCTCCAGCGTCGCCCGGCCGGCGTCGAGGATGGTCACGTGAGCCTCCCCCGGCCCGGAGAAGGCGGCCTCCTCGGGGAGCCCGAGGGTGTCGCGGTAGAACGCCACCGCCTCGTCGTAGTCCTCGGCCTCGACCACCAGGCGCAGCTGCTTCACGGGTCCGCTCATGACCGCAACGTACGGCCGAACCGCCTCGCGCGCACGCGATAAAACGACGAAGGTCAGGTCTCCCCCCGCAGAGACCTGACCTTCGTGGTGTCGCCCGAGAAGGGCTCAGACAGCGGGCGTGAAGCTCGCGAGCTTGGCGACGGCCTCGCGGAAGCGGGCCTGGGCGTCGGCGTCGGTGAAGACGTCGATCTCGTGGACCGGCTGGGAGACGATGGCGTCCTCGACGACGATCGCGCCGCCGATGCCGGCCGAGCGAGCGGCGTCTGCGTGGGACCACTTGGCGCCGTAGGGGGTCGGCGCGACGCCGACGACCGAGAGGATCTTGCCCTTGAGCACGCCCGCGGCGTAGGGACGCGAGAGCCAGTCGATCGCGTTGTTGATCACGGCCGGCATGGTGCCGTTGTACTCCGGCGTCACGATCAGCACGCGGTCCGCCTCGTCGATCACCTTGCGGAGCTGGGTCACGCCCTCGCCCGGGTCCGCCTCGAGGTCCTCGTTGAAGAACGGCAGCTCGCCGAGCCCCTCGACGATCTCCAGGACCACACCCTCAGGCGCCTCCGCAGCGAGCTTCTCGGCGAGCTTGCGGTTGAGGGAGTCGGCGCGCAGGCTGCCAACGAGTACGGCGATGCGGGTGTCGGTCACAGGTTCTCCTCGAGAGAAGCGGAAAGTTCAATGTTGAAGCCTGAACGTACGCTCCTCCGCGATTCATTCCGCGACGGTGGCCTCCAGGGGTGTGGTCTCCCCCACACGCCCCTCGCCCAGGTGTCGGTGGAGCCCGAAGGTGAGCCCGTCGACCAGCGCCTCCCAGGACGCCTCGATCACGTTCGAACCGACCCCCACCGTCGTCCACGACGTCGACCCGTCGGAGGTCTCGATCAGCACCCGCGTACGCGCGTCGGTGCCGTGACCCTGGTCGAAGAGCCGCACCTTGAAGTCGATCAGGTCGAAGTCGGCGACCACCGGGAACGCACGCGTGATAGCGGCCCGCAGCGCCTGGTCGAGGGCGTTGACCGGACCATTTCCCTCGCCCGTCTCGACGTGACGTACGCCGCCGGCGTGGATCTTCACGATCGCCTCGGTCGACAACGCTGCCCCGGAGCCGCCACCGCGTGCCTCCGAGATGACCCGCCACGACTCGACCTCGAAGAAGGAGGGACGCGCGCCCTCGACCTCCTCGATGAGCAGCAGCTCGAAGGAGGCGTCGGCGGCCTCGAAGGTGTAGCCGCGCTGCTCGGCCGCCTTGACCCGCTCGGTCACCCGAGTCACCAGGTCGCGGTCCTCGGAGAGGTCGTAGCCGAGCTCGCGGCCCTTGAGCTCGATCGAGGCCCGCCCTGCCATGTCCGAGACCAGCAGCCGCATGTCGTTGCCGACACCGGCCGGGTCCATGTGCTGGTAGAGGTCGGGGTCGACCTTGATCGCGGAGGCGTGCAGACCGGCCTTGTGGGTGAAGGCCGAGGCCCCGACGTAGGGCTGACGGCCGGCGGGCGGCACGTTGGTCACCTCGGCCACCGCGTGCGCGACGCGGGTCGCCTCGCCCAGCAACCCCGTGGGCAGTACGTCGCGGCCCATCTTCAGCTGCAGGTTGGCGACCACGGAGACGAGGTCGGCGTTGCCCGTACGCTCCCCGTAGCCGTTGATGCAGCCCTGGACGTGCATGGCGCCGGCGTCGACGGCGGCCAGCGAGTTGGCGACCGCGCACCCGGTGTCGTTGTGGCAGTGGATCCCCACCGCGCCGTGGGTCTGCTCGCGCACGTCGTGGACGACCTCGGAGACCCAGGTCGGCAGCATCCCGCCGTTGGTGTCGCACAGCGCGACCACCTCCGCGCCGGCCTCGTAGGCGGTCTTGAGGACCTCCAGCGCGTAGTCGCGGTTGGCCCGGTAGCCGTCGAAGAAGTGCTCGGCGTCGAGGAAGACCTGCTGGCCCTCCTCGCGCAGGTGGGAGACGGTGTCGCGGACCATCGCGAGGTTCTCCTCGAGCGTGGTGCGCAGCGCGAGCTCGACGTGGCGGTCGTGGGACTTGGCCACGAGGGTGACGACACCGGCTCCGGAGTCACGCAGCGCTGCGACCTGCGGGTCGTCGGCCGCCCGTACCCCCGCGCGCCGGGTCGAGCCGAAGGCCGCCAGCCGGGCATGCTTCAGGTCGAGCTCGTCGACCGCGCGGCGGAAGAACTCGGTGTCCTTGGGGTTGGCTCCGGGCCAGCCACCCTCGATGAACCCGACGCCCAGCTCGTCGAGGTGACGCGCGATCGCGAGCTTGTCGGCGACGCTGAGATTGAGGCCCTCCTGCTGCGCACCGTCGCGCAGGGTGGTGTCGTAGACGTGGAATTCCATGGCTCTGTGTCCTCGGGGTCCTCGGGCTGGGCAACAAAAAACCCTCTCGGGAACGAGAGGGTGGCGCGTCGGGCAGGTGCTCGACGCGCTAGCGAATGATGATGACTGTGGTCGTCATGGCCTTGATACTGCCACGAAATCTCCGTCTGTGGGACGGCTGTCTCACCAGCCGAGGAGCTCGACCCACCAGGGCTCGTCGCCCCCGGAGAACTGCGAACCCTCCTCCGAGACGGTCTGCAGCGGGAAGAGCGCGAGCGTCAGCGCCACGGCGAACCCGAGGATCCAGGGCACCCAGCGCACCGAGATCCGGCGCACCGCGCTGGTCACCGGATCCCGCAGCCGGTCGCGCCCGGAGCCGGTCCACAGCGCCAGCACGAAGGCCAGTCCGGAGAGCCCGAGCGTCGCCTCGAGCGAGAGCTGCAGCGCGAACCCGATCAGCACCGCGGCCACCACGAACCCGAAGCCCCACACGCCGACCACGAAGGTCTTCGGCAGCGAGCGGACCAGCCGCCAGGGCGCACCGATGAGGAGGCGGGGCGCGTCGTGCCACTTACGGCCGCGATACCACCGCCAGCGGCGCAGGTCACCGGCGGCGAGGGTGCCGGCGCGGATCAGCCAGGCAGCACCCAGCACGACCCAGAAGCCGGTGCTCGGGAACGCCGCGATCACACCCACGGCGAAGGCGAGCAGCGCGAGCCATAGGGCTGCGCGGCGCAGCTTCTCCAGGCCGCCGACCGACCGCGGCCCGGCCGGGGCCACCGGCATCACCGGGGCGACCGGGGTGGTGGCCTTCTCCCGCTCGGCCCGGTCGCTCAGCGAGAGCTGCTCGACCGGCTTGTGCACGAACAGCTTTCGCGGCGTACGCAGCCACTCGCGCAGCTCGTCCAGGGTCGGGCGATCAGCAGGGTCGGGCGAGAGCGCCTGAGCCAGCACGCCGCGCAGCGGTTGCGGCACTCCCTCCAGGTCGTGATCGCCGCGCCGGGCGCGGTCCATCAGCTTCATCGGGTTGCCCTCGCCAAAGGGCGGACGGCCGGTGGCTGCGTACGTGACCACGGCTGCCCACGAGTGCACGTCGGAGGCGGGGGTGGCGGGGTCGCCCACCGCGATCTCGGGCGGCAGATAGCCGGGCGTGCCGATCAGCAGGCCGGTGACGGTGATCTTCGGGTCGTCGGTGACCCGGGCCAGCCCGAAGTCGATCAGGATCGGGGTGCCGTGGTCGAGGATGATGTTGGCGGGCTTGATGTCGCGATGGAGCACACCGACCGCATGGCAGTCGGCGATGCCCTCGGCCAGGTCGCTGGCCAGCTGCTCGGCCTTGCCGCGCGCGAGCGGGCCGTCGTTGACGATCTTGTCGTGCAGCGTCGGCCCTTGGACGTAGCGGGTCGCCAGCCACGGCACCTGGCCCCACGGGTCGGCGTCGACCACGCCGGCTACCCACCTGCTGCGCACGCGCTGCAGCGAGGAGACCTCGCGCGCGAGCCGCTGCCGGCCCTCCTGGTCGCCCACGAACTGGGTGCGCAGCACCTTCAGCGCGACCTGCTCACCGCTCGTGCGGTGGCGGGCCAGATGGACCCGGCCCATGCCGCCCTCACCGAGCAGCGAGAGCAGGTCGTAGCCACCAACGGTGTCCCGATGGTCGGCCAGGGGACGGCGTGGGGCTGTCGTCACACGACAAACCTTATCCGCCGGCGCCGTCCCCGATCCGTTGCCGACACTCGAACAGAGCCCGAGTCAGACGATCTTGCGCATCCAGCCGTAGGTGTCCTCGGCGCGGCCGAACTGGATGTCGACCAGCTGCTTGCGGATCGTGCGCCAGACCTCACCGTCACCGGCGGAGGCGATGGAGCCCTCCTTGTGGACGAGCTCGCCGACGGGGGTGACCACGGCGGCGGTGCCGCAGGCGAAGACCTCGGTGATCTCACCGGACTCGACGCCGGACTTCCACTCGTCGATCGCGAACTTGCGCTCCTCGACGGTGTAGCCGAGCTTGCCCGCGAGCTCGATGATCGAGGAGCGGGTGATGCCCTCGAGGATGGTGCCGGTCTCGGGGGTGACGATGCGGCCGTCGGCGTAGACGAAGTAGAGGTTCATGCCGCCGAGCTCCTCGACGTACTTGCCCTCCTGCGCGTCCAGGAAGACGACCTGGTCGCAGCCCTGCGAGGAGGCCTCGGCCTGGGCGACCAGCGAGGAGGCGTAGTTGCCGCCGGTCTTGGCCGCGCCCATGCCGCCGCGCCCGGCGCGGGTGTAGTCCTCGGTGAGCCAGATCCGCACCGGCTTCACGCCGCCCTTGAAGTAGGAGCCGGCCGGCGAGGCGATGACCATGTAGGTCACGTGCTGGGCCGGGCGGACGCCGAGGAACGACTCCGAGGCGAACATGAACGGCCGCAGGTAGAGGCTCTTCTCGTCACCTTCGGTGGCCTCGGGCACCCAGCGCTGGTCGACCTTCACCAGGTCGAAGACGGTCTGCACGAAGTCCTCGACCTCGAGGACGGGCAGCGCGAGCCGCTCGCTGGAGCGGACCATCCGGGCGGCGTTCGCCTCGGGGCGGAAGGACCAGATCGAGCCGTCGGCGTGACGGTAGGCCTTCATCCCCTCGAAGATCTCCTGGGCGTAGTGCAGCACTGCTGCCGACGGGTCCAGGCTGATCGGTGCGTACGCCTCGATGCGACCGTTGTGCCAGCCCTGTTCGGGCGTCCACTCGACGGTCAGCATGTGGTCGGTGAAATGGTTGCCGAAGCCTGGGTTCGCCAGGACCTCCGCGAGGTGCTTGTCGGTGGCCGGTTGGGTCGACAATGTGGTGCTGATCTCCATGACCATGAGATTAGTCCTGTTCTTCGATTCAGACGTAAGTGATGAGGACAGACGAAGGGCCGGGCGCAGATTCTTCTGCGCCCGGCCCTGTCGAGGATGAGCGTCTAGCCGGCTACGCGGGCGGCGATCGCGTCGCCGACCTCGGAGGTCGTACGAGGCGAGGTGCCGCGCTCGGAGAGGTCGGCGAGCACGGCGGCGTCGATGGCGGCGGCAGCCTCGAGGTGGCCGAGGTGCTCGAGCAGAAGGGCCCCGGACAGGATGGCTGCGGTGGGGTCGGCCTTCTGCTGGCCGGCGATGTCGGGGGCCGAGCCGTGGACGGGCTCGAACATCGAGGGGAACTCGCGCGAGGAGTTGATGTTGCCGGAGGCGGCCAGGCCGATGCCGCCGGTGATGGCAGCGGCGAGGTCGGTGATGATGTCGCCGAAGATGTTGTCGGTGACGATCACGTCGAAGCGGGAGGGGTCGGTGGCGAGGAAGATCATCACCGCGTCGATGTGGAGGTAGTCCACGGTGACGTCGGGGAACTCCTCGGCGACCTGCTGGGTGATCCGCCACCACAGCGACCCGGCGTTGACGAGCACGTTGGTCTTGTGGACCAGGGTCAGCTTCTTCCGCGGGCGCGCCTGGGCGCGGGCGAAGGCGTCGCGCACGACCCGCTCCACGCCGTACGCGGTGTTGACGGAGGTCTCGGTGGCGACCTCGTGCGGGGTGCCGACGCGCATCGCGCCACCGTTGCCGGTGTAGAGGCCCTCGGTGCCCTCGCGGACGACGACGAAGTCGATCTCACCCTTGTCGAGCACAGCCTGCGACAGCGGGGAGGTCGCCCCCGGGAAGAGTCGCGAGGGGCGCAGGTTGACGTAGTGGTCGAGCTCGAAGCGGAGCTTCAGCAGGAGCCCGCGCTCGAGGATGCCCGGAGGCAGGTTGGGGTCGTTGGGCTTGCCGCCGACCGCGCCGAGCAGGATCGCGTCCTGCTCCTTGATCTCGGCGAGGACGGACTCGGGAAGCACCTCACCGGTGGCGAGGTAGCGCTCGGCGCCGAGGTCGTAGCGGGTCTGCTCGAACTTGACGGGCGCGGCGACCTCGAGCACCTTCAGCGCCTCGGCGGTCACCTCCGGTCCGATGCCGTCGCCGGGGATCACTGCGAGGTTGGTCGTAGACATACGGCGAGACTAGTTGTCGTCGGGACGCTGGCCGCCGTTGTCCCGCAGGTCGAGCGCCTGCTGGACCGCGGCGATGGTGTTCTCGACGCTGTGCGGGTTCTCGGGGTCGTGGCTGGCCGGCCCCCACTCGCGGCTCCAACCGCTGAATTCGGCAGGGCTCTCGGGGTACATCGCGTACATGGCTTCTTCCTTACACACTTCGGGAATCAAAGGGGTGTGGGAGAGAAGCCGGGGGTCTATGAGAGACGGAAGCCACCGCGACGAGGTGGCTTCTCCTGCGGTCGTTACCGCCGGGCCCCGTCGCGGCACTCGAGTACGAGAAAAATGCTCCGCATGGTGATTCGACGGTAACCCGAGGAACGCCTCGAACGCGTCATTTTGGACGAATGGTCCGCGATTCGAGACACCAGTGCGCGCGCTCACACCGGATATCGGGAAGACTGTTCCTGTGAGCGCACCCCCAGAGCTGCCAGACATCGTGACTCGTGCCTTCGACGTCTCCCGTCGCGCGGGCTATGTGTCGTTCTGCCGCAACGAGACCGGACGTCTGCTGGCGACTCTGGCGGCCACCCGCAGCGGCACCATGGCGGAGTTCGGCACCGGCTGCGGCGTCGGCACCGCCTGGCTGCGCAGCGGCGTACGCGGCGAGGCCGCCCAGATCGTCTCCGCCGAGCTCGACGAGCACCTGGCCAAGGAGGCCGCGGAGATCTTCGCCGACGACCACCTGGTCGAGGTGATCGCCGCCGACTGGGGGATCCTCCGCGACCGCGGTCCGTTCGCGCTGCTCTTCCTCGACGCCGAGACCCCCGGCGGGGTCTCCCCCGACCAGCTCGCCGACCTCGTCGAGGAGGGCGGCGTCGTGGTCATCGACGACCTCATCCCCACTGACCTGTGGCCGCCGATCGTCTACGGCCGCGTCGACACCCTGCGTGAGTCCTGGCTCACCGACGAGCGCTTCACCACCGTCGAGGTCATGGTCGCCCCCGACACCAGCGTGCTGCTCGCCACCAAGCGCTGAGACTCAGATTGCTCAGATCGCGCAGCCGTCGGGGCCGCAGGCGTCCCCGTCACCGACGATGGTGAGCGCCGGCTTGGTCTCCGCGTACACCTTCTCCAGGAGCTGGCTGAACAGCTCGGTCGGCTGGGCGCCGGAGACGCCGTACTTCTTCTCCACGACGTAGAACGGCACCCCGGTCGCGCCGTAGGCGCGGGCCTGGTCGATGTCGGCCTGTACGTCACCGGCGAACTCCTCGCTCGCCAGCACCTCGTCGACGCGGCCGGCGTCGAGGCCGACCGCGACGGCGGACTTCCTCAGCACGGCGTGGTCGCCCATGGACTCCCCTCGGGTGAAGTACGCAGCGAGCAGCTCCTCCTTGAGCGCGGCCTGCTTGCCCTCGGCCTTGGCCAGGTGGAGCAGCCGGTGGGCGTCGATGGTGCGCGCGTGCGGGGTGTCCTCGTGGCGGAACTCGAGACCGGCCGCGGCGGCAGGCACGTTGGCCTGCTTCATCATCTCGCGGGCCTGGTCGACGGAGGTGCCGAACTTCTTCGCCAGAGCCTCGACGGTCGTCTCGACCGGCCCCTCGGGCGCGGTCGGGTCGAGCTCAAAGGAGTGGTAGACGATCTCCACCTCGTCGCTGTGCTCGAAGCCGTCCAGGGCCTCCTCGAGGTGGCGCTTGCCGATGTAGCACCAGGGGCAGACGACGTCGGACCACACATCAATACGCATGTGGTGGGAACGTCTCGTTCGCTGCGAAACATTCCGCGACGGACCGTTGCGCGTAGGAGAGAACCCCCGAGCCGGGCTCAGGGGTGATCAGGGGGCGTTCCAGGAACCGGCCAGGGATCTGCCGGAAGCGCGCGAGGCCGCCAGCGGCGAGGCTCGATGCATGATCCAGATCGATGCCCTCACCAAGAGGTACGGCAGGTTCACGGCCGTCGACAACGTGACACTCAACGCCGAGCCCGGCCGGGTCACCGGCTTCCTCGGCCCCAACGGCGCCGGCAAGTCCACGACCATGCGCATCCTGGTCGGGCTCACCGATCCGTCCTCCGGGAGCGCGCACCTCCTCGGTCGCCACTACTCCCAGCTGCCCAACCCCGGCCGAGAGGTCGGCGTTCTCCTGGACGCCTCCGCCCAGCACGGCGGGCGCACCGGCCGCGAGATCCTCACCCTGGCGGCCCGCACGATGGGGCTGCCGAAGTCGCGGGTGGCGGAGACCCTCGAGCGGGTCAGCCTCACCGAAGCGGAGGCCGGCCGCCGCGTACGCAACTACTCCCTGGGCATGCGACAGCGGCTCGGGATCGCGACCGCCCTGATCGGCGACCCCGAGGTGCTGATCCTCGACGAGCCGGCCAACGGGCTCGACCCCGCCGGCATCCGCTGGATGCGCGACCTGCTGCGCGGCTTCGCCGACGACGGCGGCACCGTGCTGCTCTCCTCCCACCTGCTCCACGAGATCGAGGTCATCGCCGACGACATCGTGGTCATCGGCAACGGCCGGATCGTCGCCCAGGGCACCAAGCAGGAGCTGCTCGCCAGCGGCGAGACGTACGCCCGGGCCGGCGACCCCACCGCCCTCGGCCGCGCGCTCCAGCGGGCCGGCCACACCGCCGAGATCACCACCGAGGGCGCCGTACGCAGCGACGCCGACCTCGCCACTGTCGGCCAGGTCGCCTTCGACGCCGGGCTCGTGCTGAGCGAGCTCCGCGCCGCCGACGGTGCCGGCCTGGAGGAGATGTTCCTCCAGCTCACCGCAGAGACCCAGCGTGACCACCTCGAGTCCCCGGAAGGGAAGGCAGCATGAGCACCGCGACCATCGCCCCGGAGCCGGTCGACCCGGGCGGGCGGCACCCAGAAGCATCCCGGCGTGATCGTGTCGTGCCGGCTCCCATCCCGTTCGCCCGGCTCCTCGATGTGGAGCTGCGCAAGATGTTCGACACCCGCTCCGGCTTCTGGCTGGTCGCGAGCATCGGCATCCTCGCGGCGGTCGCCAGCGCCGCCGTCATCATCTTCACCCCCGGCGAGCAGCTCTCCTACGAAGCCTTCGCGACCGCGGTCGGCATCCCGATGGCCGTCATCCTGCCGATGATCGCGGTGCTCGCGGTCTCCAGCGAGTGGAGCCAGCGGACGGCGCTGACGACGTTCACCCTGGTGCCCGGCCGCGGCCGGGTGATCGCCGCGAAGGGGTTGCTGACCGTCGTCCTGGGCGCCGTCTCGATGCTCCTCGCGCTGGGTGTCGGCGCGCTCGGCAACCTGCTCGGCACCGCGATCGCCGGCGTCGACCCGGTCTGGGGGCTCACCCCGGCCGTCCTGGCCCAGACCGTGCTCGCCCAGGTGATCGGCATGCTGATGGGCTTCACCCTCGGCACGCTCTTCCGCAGCTCCCCGACCGCGATCGTCGGCTACTTCGTCTACGCGATGGTCCTGCCGACCATCTCGAACACCCTCGTCATGGTCAACGACTGGTGGCGCGAGAACGGCGACTGGCTCGACCTCAACTGGACGAGCACCCGCCTCTTCGACAGCGGCATGACCGGCGAGGCCTGGGCACAGCTCGGCGTCACCAGCCTCATCTGGCTGATCGTCCCGCTGCTCATCGGCCTCCGCCTGACGATGCGGTCGGAGATCAAGTAGCCCGCCGAGTCGGCGCATCTGCCCCACCCACAACCGCCGAGTCGGCGTATCTGCCCCAGATTCTTGGGGCAGATACGCCGACTCGGGCGTTTATCTTGAAGCAGATGCGCCGACTCGGGCATTCATCTTGAGACAGATGCGCCGACTCGGGCGTTTATTCTGGGGCAGTTGCGCCGAGTCGGCGTCGGGTCAGCGGGCGGCCGACCCTGAGCGCCCCTTCGGGACGCTGGGTCGCTTGCTCGGCGAACGAGCCAACGCTCGCTGGCGCTCGCGAGCTCGTTACCTCGCTGCGCTCCCCTCGGTGTAGTCGTCGTCGGACTGGCTCCAGGAGAAGTGCGAGCGGAGGGTCTTGCCGGTGGCCTCGATCGGGTGGCCGGCCTCCTCCTCGCGCAGCTTCTGGAACTCGACGGCGCCGTTGTCCTGGTCGGCGATGAAGCGCTCGGCGAAGGAGCCGTCCTGGATCTCGGCGAGGACCTGCTTCATGGTCTCCTTGACCTGCGGGCCGACGACGCGCGGGCCGGAGACGTAGTCGCCGTACTCGGCGGTGTCGGAGATCGACCAGCGCTGCTTGGCGATGCCACCCTCCCACATCAGGTCGACGATGAGCTTGAGCTCGTGGAGCACCTCGAAGTAGGCGATCTCGGGCTGGTAGCCGGCCTCGGTGAGGGTCTCGAACCCGGCCTGGACCAGGTGGGACATGCCGCCGCAGAGGACGGCCTGCTCGCCGAAGAGGTCGGTCTCGGTCTCCTCGGTGAAGGTCGTCTTGATGACGCCGGCGCGGGTGCCACCGATGCCCTTGGCGTACGCCTTGGCGAGGTCCCACGCGGAGCCGGAGGCGTCCTGCTCGACGGCGATGATGTCCGGGATGCCGCGGCCGGCGACGTACTCACGACGGACCGTGTGGCCCGGCGCCTTCGGGGCGACCAGGATGACGTCGACGCCCTCGGGCGCCTTGATGTAGCCGAAGCGCACGTTGAAGCCGTGGCCGAAGACCAGGGTCTTGCCGGCGGTCACGTGCGGCGCGAGCTGGTCGTTGTAGAGACCGCGCTGATGCTGGTCGGGGGCGAGGATGACGATCACGTCCGCCTCGGCGGCGGCGTCGGCCGGGGTGAGGACCTTGAAGCCCTCCTCCTCGGCCTTGGGGGTCGACTTCGAACCGGGCTGCAGGCCGATGCGCACGTCCACACCGGAGTCACGCAGGTTGAGCGCGTGGGCGTGGCCCTGGCTGCCGTAGCCGATGACCGCGACCTTCTTCGCCTGGATGAGCGAGAGGTCGGCGTCGTCGTCGTAGAAAATCTCAGCCACGGGGGCTTCTCCTTTTCGTCGGTGGTCGAGCTCGTCGAACCACCTGTAGTAATTGATGTGGGTTTGGTTCAGACCGCGTTGTTCAGACCGCGGAGGGCGGGGCCGGCACGGCCACGGAGCGCAGGCTCCGCTCGGAGATCGACCGGGAGCCACGCCCCATGCCGACCATGCCGGACTGGGAGAGCTCACGGATGCCGAAGGGCTCGATCACCCGGAGGAAGTCGTTGAGCTTGCCGGTGTTGCCGGCGAGCTGGACGACGACGGTGTCGGTGGACACGTCGACGACCTTGGCCCGGAAGAGCTGGATGGTGTCGAGCACCTGGCTGCGGGTCTCCGTGGTGGCGGTGATCTTGACCAGCATGAGGGCGCGCTGGACGCGCGACTCGGGCTCGAGCTCGACGATCTTGATCACCTCGACCAGCTTGTTGAGCTGCTTGGTGACCTGCTCGAGAGGGGTGTTCTCGAGATTGACGACGACCGTCATGCGGGAGACCTCGTCGTGCTCGGTCGGCCCCACCGCGAGGGACTCGATGTTGAAGCCGCGGCGCGAGAAGAGTGCGGCCACCCGGGCGAGGACACCGGGCTTGTTCTCGACCAGGACGCTCAGCGTGTGCTTGCCGCCGGTCTTCACGGGCTGGATGCTCATCACAGGTCGTCCTCGTCGAACTCGGGCGCGAGGTCGCGCGCGTACTGGATCTCGTCGTTGGAGGCGCCGGCCGGGACCATCGGCCAGACCATGGCGTCCTTGTTGACCCGGAAGTCGACGACGACGGGCATGTCGTTGATCTCCATGGCCTTCTCGATGGTCGAGTCGACGTCCTCGGCCGAGTCGCAGGCCAGGCCGACGCAACCCATGGACTCGGCGAGCTTCGGGAAGTCGGGGATCCGCTTCGGCTGGCCGTGGGACTGCAGGTTGGTGTTGGAGTAGCGCTCCTCGTAGAAGAGGGTCTGCCACTGGCGCACCATGCCGAGGTTGTCGTTGTTGATGATGGCGACCTTGACCGGGATGCCCTCGATCGCGCAGGTGGCCAGCTCCTGGTTGGTCATCTGGAAGCAGCCGTCGCCGTCGATCGACCAGACCGTGGAGTCGGGGCAGCCGACCTTGGCGCCCATCGCGGCCGGCACGGAGAAGCCCATGGTGCCGAGGCCGCCGGAGTTGATCCAGGTGTTGGGGTGCTCGTAGCCGATGAACTGCGCGGCCCACATCTGGTGCTGACCGACGCCGGCGGTGAAGATCGTGTCCTCGCCGGAGATCTTGCCGAGCCGCTCGATGACGTACTGCGGCGAGAGACCCTCGACGGGAGTCTCGTAGCCCAGCGGGTAGGCCTTCTTGATCCCGGCCACGAAGGCGACCCAGCCCTCGTAGTCGCCCTCCTTGCCGGCCTCCTTCTCGGCGGTGAGCACCGCGATCAGGTCGGTGAGGACCTCGCGGACGTCGCCCACGATCGGGACGTCGGCGTAGCGGTTCTTGCCGATCTCGGCCGGGTCGATGTCGGCGTGGATCACCTTGGCGTTGGGCGCGAAGGAGTCCAGGTTGCCGGTGACGCGGTCGTCGAAGCGGGCGCCGAGGCTGATCAGCAGGTCGGACTTCTGCAGACCGGCGTTGGCCGCGACCGTGCCGTGCATGCCCGGCATGCCGAGGTGCTGCGGGTGGGAGTCGGGGAAGGCGCCGCGGGCCATCAGGGTGGTCACGACCGGGATCCCGGTGAGCGTGGCCAGCTGCAGCAGCTCGCGGTGGGCGCGGGAGCGGATGGTGCCGCCGCCGACGTACAGGACAGGCTTCTTGGCCTCCAGCATCAGGCGCGCCGCCTCGCGGATCTGCTTGGCGTGCGGCCTGGTCACCGGGCGGTAGCCCGGCAGGTGGAGCTCGGACGGCCACCGGTAGGTGGTGGTGGCCTGCAACGCCGACTTGGTGACGTCGACGAGGACCGGACCCGGCCTCCCGGAGGAGGCGAGGTGGAAGGCCTCAGCGACCCGCAGCGGGATCTCCGCGGGATCGGTGATGAGGAAGCTGTGCTTGGTGACCGGCATCGTGATGCCGCGGATGTCCGCCTCCTGGAAGGCGTCGGTGCCGATCATCGCCGCGCCGACCTGGCCGGTGATGGCCACCATCGGCACGGAGTCCATGTTGGCGTCGGCGAGCGGGGTGACCAGGTTGGTCGCGCCCGGACCGGAGGTGGCCATGCAGACCCCGACCTTGCCGGTGGCGGCCGCATACCCCTGGGCGGCGTGGCCGGCCCCCTGCTCGTGACGTACGAGGATGTGGCGGATCTTCGAGTCCATCAGCGGGTCGTACGCCGGAAGGATCGCCCCTCCCGGAATGCCGAAGATGTCCTCGGCTCCCGCTGCTTCCAGCGATTTGACCAGGCTCTGGGCGCCTGTCATCTGCTCGCTCATGTCCGCCGTCCTACTCCTCGGAGCTGTCTACTCATGGGATCTCGTGGGTGTGTCGACCGGCAGTCACGCTGCCAGTGCAACAAAAAACCCTCCGGCCCGGCGGGCAACGGAGGGAGACGCGTCGTCTGGGGCCAGTGGCTCCTAGGCGACGCGCCTGATAAGTACGAGAATGCTGTGCAGCATGCCCACACGTTAACCCCAGGTGTCGCGCCGTGTCACCACACCCTATCGTCCGTCCCATGATCTGAGATCACCGTCCCAGTATCTGTCACTCGATCAGCCCCAGGCGGTCGCGCAGGAAGGTCCAGGCGAACGCGGAGAGGTGGGCCGCCTGGGCGTTGTTGGCGGCGCCGCCGTGGCCACCCTCGATGTTCTCGTAGTAGGTGACGTCCTTGCCGGTCGCGGCCAGCAGCGCGGCCATCTTGCGGGCATGGCCGGGGTGGACGCGGTCGTCCTTGGTGGAGGTGGTGAGCAGCACCGGCGGGTAGCTCTTCTCGGCGTCGAGCAGGTGGTAGGGCGAGAACGTCCGGATGAACTCCCACTCCTCGGGGACGTCCGGATCGCCGTACTCCGCCATCCAGCTCGCGCCCGCGAGCAGGTGGGAGTAGCGCTTCATGTCCAGCAGCGGCACCTGGATCACGACCGCGCCGAAGAGCTCGGGGTAGCGGGTGAGCATGTTGCCGGTCAGCAGCCCGCCGTTGGAGCCGCCCTGGACGCCGAGGTGCCGCGCGTCGGTCACGCCGGTCTCGGCGAGGTGACGCGCGACCGCGGCGAAGTCCTCGTAGGCCTTGTGCCGGTTCTCCTTGAGCGCCGCCTGGTGCCACGCCGGGCCGTACTCCCCTCCTCCGCGGATGTTGGCCACCACGTAGACGCCGCCCTCGCTGAGCCAGGACCGGCCCACACCAGCGGAGTAGCCCGGCGTCATCGGGATCTCGAAACCGCCGTAGCCGTAAAGCAGCGTCGGCACCGGACCCTGGCCGGCGAGCGCCGACTCGGGACCGACGATGAAGTAGGGCACCCGGGTGCCGTCCGCCGAGGTCGCGAAGCGCTGCTCGGCACTGAGTCCGTCGGTGTCGAACCAGGCCGGCGCCGACTTCAGCGGCTCGATGGTCTCCTCGCCGATCGTGGTCAGGCCGTACGTCGTGGGTGTCAGGTAGCCGCTGGTGACGACCCAGACCTCGTCGGACTCGACCGCGTCGACGGCGCGCGTGCCGACCGCGGCCACCGGGTCGGTCGCCGGGAACTCCGAGCGGGTCCACGTTCCGGAGGTCGATCCTGTCGAGACCTCTGAGCCCGTCACGTCCGGCGGCGTCAGCACATGGAGCCGGTTCTTGACGTCCTCGAAGACGTTGAGGACGAGATGGTTGCGGGTCCAGGTCGCCCCGGCGAGCGAGGTCTTCTCGGTCGGCTCGAAGAGCACGGTCAGATCGCGCTCACCGGCCAGGAAGCGGTCGGCCTCGATCGCGAGCAGCGAGCCCGCGACGTACGTCCTCTGCTCCTGGCCCGACCCCAGGCTCCAGTCCTCGCGCAGGTCGATGACCAGCCACTCCCGGTGGAAGCCGGCCTCGGCGGAGTCGGGGATGTCGAGCTTGGTGAGGGTCTGCTCGGGCGTGCCGGGGTCGGTGGCGACGTAGGTCTCCGACTTGTAGAACGCGATCGAGCGGCTGACCAGGTCGCGCTCGAAGCCCGGCGTGTGGAGGTGGCGGGCGGAGATGTACATGTCCTCGTCGGTGCCCTCGTAGACCACCGGCGCGTCGGCGAGCGGGGTGCCACGGCGCCACAGCTTCACGATGCGCGGGTAGCCGCTGGGGGTCAGCGAGCCGGGGCCGAAGTCGGTGAAGACGTAGACCGCGTCGGGACCGCACCAGGAGAGCCCGCCCTTGGCGCCGCCCTGCTCGACGGCGCGGGTGAAGCCGCCGTCCTCGGGACGTACGAACGTCTTCGTGACCAGGTCGAACTCCCTGGTCACGTCGGCGTCGGAGCCGCCCGGGGAGAGGTCGACGAGCGCCTTGCGCCACGGCTCGCCGGGCGCCGGGCGGAGCATGGAGGCGCCGTGCCAGACCCAGCTCTCGTCCTCCTCCGCGGCGAGCGCGTCGAGGTCGAGCAGGATCTCCCACTCGGGCGAGTCGGTGCGGTAGGACTCCGGCGTGGTGCGGCGCCAGACGCCGCGCTCGTGGTCGGCGTCGCGCCAGAAGTTGTAGAGGTGGTCGCCGAGGCGGGAGACCTCCGGGACCCGGTCGTCGGAGTCGAGCACCTCGAGGATCTGCGCCTCGATCTTCGCGAAGACCGGGTCGGACCCGACGCCGGCGTGGGCCTCGTCGTTGCGTGCCCGCACCCAAGCCAGCGCGTCGGCGCCCTCGACCTCCTCCAGCCAGCCGAACGGATCGTTCGCACTCGGGTCCAGCGGGGTCGTGATGCTCGGCTCGGAGGTCATGCCGGAAGGCTACTTCGGCACGTGTGAGTTGCAGCCGACAGGCACAATTGCCGCATGAGTGACGCGGAGGGGTCGTCGAAGGGGCTACCGCGGCGAGCGGCGACACGGACGGCCAAGCTGGCCGCGCTGCCGATGGGCTACGCCGGACGCAAGGCGCTCGGGCTCGGCAAGCGGATCGGGGGCAAGCCCGCCGAGGCGGTGCTGGCCGGCGTCCACCAGCGCACGGCCGACCAGCTCTTCCGCACCCTGGGTGAGCTCAAGGGCGGCGCGATGAAGGTCGGGCAGATGCTCTCGATCATGGAGGCCGCCATGCCCGAGTCGCAGGCGGCCCACTACCGCGCCCAGCTGACCCGGCTCCAGGACTCCGCTCCCCCGATGCCGACCGGGATCGTACGCGGCCTGCTGGCCCGGGATCTCGGCACCGACTGGACCGAGCGGCTGGTCGAGCTCTCCGAGGAGCCGGCCGCCTCGGCCTCGATCGGGCAGGTCCACCGGGGCCGGTGGACCGACGGTCGCGAGGTCGCGGTGAAGGTGCAGTACCCCGGGGCCGACGAGGCGCTGCGCGCCGACCTGCGCCAGATCGGCCGGGTCGCGACGATCGGCAACGCGGTCGTGCCCGGGATGGACATCAAGGCGCTGGTCGCCGAGCTGCAGGAGCGGGTCGTCGAGGAGCTCGACTACCCGAAGGAGGCGGAGGCGCAGCGGGTCTTCGCCGAGGCGTACCGGGACGACCCGCTGATCCACGTCCCCGACGTCGTCGCCGTGGGGCCGTCGGTGCTGGTCACCGAGTGGGTCGAGTCGGAGGGCTCGATGGCGAAGGTGATCTCCGAGGGCAACCCTGAGGAGCGCGACCACTACGGCGAGCTGCTGGCCCGGTTCTGGTTCTCCGCGCCCGAGCTGACCGGGATGCTCCACGCCGACCCCCACCCGGGCAACTTCCGGGTGCTCGGCGAGGGCCGCATGGCCGTCCTCGACTTCGGCCTCGCGGCACGGCTGCCGGAGCGTGGCTTCCCCGAGCCGATGGGCCGGCTGATCCGGATCGCGGCGACCGGTGACGCCGACGCGCTCGTCGCCGGTCTGCGCGCCGAGGGTTTCATCCGCGATGGCATCAAGGTCGAGCCGCAGCACGTGCTCGACTACCTGGCGCCGTTCGTGACGCCGGCGCTGGAGGAGCGGTTCCGGTTCACCCGGGAGTGGCTGCGGGAGGAGTTCAAGCGGATCAACGACCCCAAGGACCCTGCCTACACGGTCGGTCTCAAGCTCAACCTGCCGCCGTCCTACCTGCTCATCCACCGGGTCTGGCTCGGTGGGCTCGGGGTGCTGGCGCAGCTCAACGCGGAGGCGCCGTTCCGGGCGATCCTCGAGGAGCACCTGCCCGGCTTCGCGGGCTGAGGTTCAGCCCGGGAGCACGCTCTGGCCCACCGGCCCGGGGTTGTAGGCGACCTCCCAGCGGACCCCGTCCGGGTCGGAGAAGTAGCCGGTGTAACCGCCCCAGACCCGTTCCTGGCCCTCGGAGGCCTCGCGGCCGAGCGACCGGGCGAGCTCCAAGACGCTGTCGACCTCCTCGCGGGTGGCGACGTTGTGGGCGAGGGTGAACGGCGCGACCCCGTCGCCGGTGGCGATCGGGCCGACCTCCTCCTCGAACTCGGCACGGTCCCACAGCGAGAGGATGACGTGCTCGCCGACGGGGATCATGACGACGCCGTCGGCCTCCATCTCAGGTGTCCAGCCGAGGCCGTCGACGTAGAACGATCGGCTCGCCGACAGGTCGGCGACGGCGAGCGTGACGAAGCTGATGCGCTGGTCCATGGCGGACACCCTGCCACGGACCAGCGCAGGTGTCAGGCGTCTCGGGAACGGTTCGGCTTCTCGCGCAGGACGTCGCGGCGGGCGCGGTACTCGTTCTCGTCGATCTCGCCCGCTGCGTACCGCTCGGCCAGCCGGGCCTCGCCCGCACGCCGCGGTCCCTCGGCCACCCGCTTGCGGCCGAGCAGCACGACCGCGGTGATGATCGCCGCGATCACCAGGAACCACAGGATCGGAAAGATCGGCCAGAAGGCGGGCGGGCCGCCGCCGTCGTGCCAGGGTCCGTTGTCGCGCCACGGACCCCAGTCGTCACTGGCCACCGCGATGGTCGCCATCGTCTCGTTGATGCTCATTGCTCGTGTCCTATCTGTCGGGCTTGGCTATGCCCTCAAGACTGCGGCGCGCGAGCGGTCCGCACATCGGCTCAGGAGCGGGGCCCGTCTACGCAATCGTGCGTACGCAACCGGCTGAGCTGGCGGCCCTGCTCGTCGAAGTTCGCCGGGTCGAGCCAGCGCTCGTGGCTCGCGCTGACAGCCGGCCACTCCTCGGCGGTCACCGAGAACCAGTCGGTGTCACGGTTGCGGCCCTTGACGACCATGTGGTTGCGGAACCGCCCCTCGTAGGTGAAACCCAGGCGCTGCGCCGCCTTCCGCGACGGCTCGTTGAGGGCGTCGAGCTTCCACTCGAACCGGCGGTACCCGAGCGTGTCGAAGGCGTGGCGCATCAGCAGGTGGATCGCCTCGGTCGCTGCCCGGGTGCGAGCCAGGGCGGGCCCGAAGAGCACCCCGCCGACCTCGACGCGACCGTTCTTCGGATCGATCGCCTGGAGACCCGCGACGCCGCTCGCCCGACCGGCCCGCTCCCCCTCCTTCGGGACGAACGTGAAGGGGACGACGTCGGCTGCGTCGACGAGTCCCGCCAGGTGCATCCAGAGGTCCTGCAGCGAGGTCGGCATCGGGATCGGCCGGTAGGTCCACAGGTCGGCGTCGCCGGGGCCGCAGACGGCGGCGTAGAGATCGGAGTACTGCGCCGAGGAGAGCGGCGCGACCCGGACGTAGCGACCCTCGAGCGTCACCGGCTCGGGCCACGGCCGCGGCTCCCACGCCTCGACGACGTCGCCCACGGGATAAGAGAAGTCGGTCACGGCGGTCATTGTCTCCGACCGCCGTGACCGACCCTCAGGCGGCAGCGAGATCCGCTGCGACATCCGCGCCGGCGTCCGCCGTGGCCAGCGAGCGGCGGGCGCCGGCGAGGGTGAGCACCCCGAGCAGGCAGACCAGCAGCAGAATCCCGGCCAGGATCATCACCGACTCGACCGTGAACCGGTCCGCGAGCGGCCCGAAGACGATCATCGACACCGGCATCGAGACCGAGATGACGATGCCGTAGAAACCGAAGACCCGGCCGCGCATCGCGTCCTCGACCTGCTCCTGCAGCAGGGTCGCCGCGGGCACCAGCAGCGTCTGGAAGAGGATGCAGATCACCAGGCCGGCGACCGAGAAGACCCAGAAGCTCGTGGAGACACCCAGACCGACGACGAGCAGACCGACCCCGACCGCGGCGGCGACCATCAGCCGCACCCGCCGCTTCACCTTCGGCCCGACGACGGCCATCATCGCGCCGCCCACCAGCATGCCCACGCTCCAGAACAGCTCGTTGACGCTCAGCATCCAGACCTCGTCGCCGAAGCTGCGGGTGATCATCAGCGGCGTCAGGTGAGCCGGCGCGCCGGCCATGAACATCACGATCGCCACCAGACCCATCACCCACCGCACCGAGGCGTTGCCCCGGACGTACCGCACACCGGCGAGGAGGTCGCCGAAGTAGCTGGCCGGCTCGTCGGCGCGGACCATCCGGGCCACCGGGATCGTGAGCAGCAGGAGCACCCCGATCGCGGCCGTGACCACGTCGATGAAGAAGACCGTGACGATGCCGGTGCTCGCGTAGATCGCCGCGGCCAGCGCCGGGGCGAAGAGCATCATCCCCGAGGAGATCGCCTGCTGGATGCCGTTGACCCGCATCAGATGCTCGGCCGGCACGATCTGCGGGAGCATCGCATTGACCGCCGGCCCCTGGATCCCGGACAGCGCCGAGCGGATGGCCATCGCGACGAAGATCATCCACAGGTCGCCGGCGCCGCTCAGCATCAGCAGCGCCAGCACCAGCGTGGCGACCGCGATGGTCGTGTCCGCCCCGATGATCAGCATCTTGCGCGAGTGCCGGTCGGCCCAGACGCCGCCGAAGACCGACACCAGCGCCTGCGGCAGCATCCCCGCCGCGACGCTCATGGTCAGCACGGCCGCCGACCCGGTCTCGACGGTGAGGTGCCACATCACCGCGTACCCGACGATCATCGAGCCCAACGACGACACCGTCTGGCCGCCCATGAAGACGAGCAGATTCCGCTTCCAGCGATTCGACAGATCCGACATTGCCACCACTCCCGCATCAGGTGGGCCGCTGTGCCGGCCCCTCACTGATGCCACGAACGGCGATCGCCGGTTTCGACAACCGTGCGCCGACTAGTCCGGGAGCGGGTCGAAGTCGAAAGCCGGCAGGCCGTCGAGGCTGGTGCGGTTCTTCTTCCGCCGGTAGCCGGCCGACCCCTCGACCCCCTTGCGCTCGAAGTACGGAGGGAGCAGGTCCCGCTCGCCGACGTACGACATCAGCGGGACGGAGAAGCCGCAGGAGTCGGAGACGCGCTCGATGTCGACCACGATGACCGCGCGGGCGCCCGGGAGGTCGTCGAAGTTGCCGGCGAGGTCGGCGTACTCCTCGTCGTAGCGGGTGACGACCCGGCCGCGGCCGTGGAAGCGGACGATGTTCGGCGCCCCGTCGAAGGCGCAGAACATCACCGTGATCCGGCCGTTCTCACGCAGATGGGCGACCGTCTCGCTGCCGCTCCCGGTGCCGTCGACCCACGCGAAGGTGAGCTCGTCGAGCATCCCGAACGTGCCCGGCATGCCGCGCGGCGAGACGTTGACGTGCCCGTCCCCGGAGAGCGGCGCGGTGGCGACGAAGAAGACGACCTGGCGATCGATGAACGCGCGCAGCCGACCGTCGACCCGGGCGTGGACCTTTCCCACGCCGTTACTCGGGCACGTTGCGATAGGCGCCGTCGGAGGCCGAGGTGGCCATCGAGGCGTACGCCCGCAGCGCGGCCGAGACCTTCCGGTCGCGGTCGGCCGGGGTGTAGGGCTTGTCCCGCTTCTCCTGGGCCACGCGGCGCTCGTCGAGGACCATGTCGTCGACGTCGAGCGAGATCGAGCGGTTGGGGATGTCGATGGAGATCTGGTCGCCGTCCTCGATCAGCGCGATCATGCCGCCGCCGGCCGCCTCCGGGGAGACGTGGCCGATCGAGAGGCCGCTGGTGCCGCCGGAGAAGCGGCCGTCGGTGATCAGGGCGCACTTCTGACCGAGACCCCGGCCCTTGAGGAACGAGGTCGGGTAGAGCATCTCCTGCATGCCCGGACCGCCCTTGGGACCCTCGTAGCGGATGACGACGACGTGGCCCTCCTGGACCTTCTTGGAGAGGATGCCGTCCACCGCGGCGTCCTGTGACTCGAAGACGATCGCCGTGCCGGTGAAGGTCAGGCACTCCTCGGGCACACCGGCGGTCTTCACGACGCAGCCGTCGGGCGCGACGTTGCCGGACAGGATCGCCAGCCCGCCGTCCTCGGAGTAGGCGTGCTCGAAGTCGCGGATGCAGCCCTCGGCGGCGTCGGTGTCGAGGCTGGCCCAGAGGTTCTCGGTCGAGAACGCCTCGGTCGTACGCACTCCTCCCGGAGCCGCGAGGAAGAGGTCGAGCGCCTCCTGGCTGGGGTTCTCGGCGCGGATGTCCCAGCTGTCCAGCCACTCCTCGACGGAGTCGGAGTGGATGGTGTGGACGTCCTCGTTGAGCGCGCCACCGCGGCGCAGCTCGCCGAGCAGGGCGGGGATGCCGCCGGCCCGGTGGACGTCCTCCATGTGGTACTTCGGGCTGTTGGGGGCGACCTTGCTCAGGCACGGGACCCGCCGCGAGATCGCGTCGATGTCGTGGACGTTGAAGTCGAGCTCGGCTTCGCGCGCGGCGGCCAGCAGGTGCAGGACCGTGTTGGTCGAGCCGCCCATGGCCACGTCGAGCGCGACCGCGTTCTCGAAGGCGCTGCGGTTGGCGATGCTGCGGGGCAGGACGGACTCGTCGCCCTCCTGGTAGTAGCGGCGGCACAGCTCCACGACCGTACGCCCCGCCTCTTCGAAGAGCGCGCGGCGCTTGGCGTGGGTGGCCAGCGTCGAGCCGTTGCCGGGCAGGCTCAGGCCGATGGCCTCGGTGAGGCAGTTCATCGAGTTGGCGGTGAACATCCCGCTGCAGGAGCCGCAGGTCGGACAGGCGGCGCGCTCGATGACGTCGAGCTGCTCGTCGCTGACCGCCTCGTTGACCGAGAGCACCATCGCGTCGACCAGGTCGAGCTTGTCGTGGACGATGCCCTCGATGGCCGTCGTCTTGCCGGCCTCCATCGGGCCGCCGGAGACGAAGACGACGGGGATGTTGAGGCGCAGGCTCGCCAGCAGCATGCCGGGGGTGATCTTGTCGCAGTTGGAGATGCACACGATCGCGTCGGCCCGGTGCGCCTCGACCATGTATTCGACCGCGTCCGCGATCAGCTCGCGGCTCGGCAGCGAGTAGAGCATCCCGGCGTGGCCCATCGCGATGCCGTCGTCGACGGCGATCGTGTTGAACTCCTTGGCCACTCCCCCGGCCTCCTGGATCGTCTCGGCGACGATCTTGCCGAGGTCGCGGAGGTGCACGTGGCCGGGCACGAACTCGGTGAACGAGTTGGCGATCGCGATGATCGGCTTGCCGAAGTCGTCATCAGTCATGCCGGTCGCGCGCCAGAGCGCGCGAGCACCCGCCATGTTGCGGCCCGAGGTCGAGGTTGCGGAGCGAAGAGTGGGCATGCGAGAAGGCTAAACCCGCTGGCGTACGTCTTCGCACGCAGCGCCACGCGGTGGACGGTGACAGGATGACTCGGCGGCTGGCGCAACCGCGGACGACCGAGCGAAGCCTCACACCTTCGCGGCTCTGACCACCATCACGTCAGGGATGTCGCGGAGGATCTCGCGCCAGGTCTCGCCGGCGTCGGCGGAGGCCCACACGGAGCCGTTGCGGGCGCCGAAGTAGACACCGGCCGTCTCGTGGTCGTCGGCGCACATGGCGTCGCGCATGACCCCGACGTAGAAGTGGTCCGGGAGACCGCTGGAGAGGGCCTCCCAGTGGTCGCCGGCGTCGCGGGAGCGCCACACGATCGGCTTGGCCTCCGGTGGGTAGCGGGACTCGCCGGCGCCGATCGGGAAGGTGTAGATCGTGTCGGGCTCCTGCGGGTGGACGACCATCGCGAAGCCGAAGTCGGTGGGCAGGCCGTCGGCGATCGACTTCCAGGAGCCGCCCTCGTCGTCGGAGCGGTAGACGCCGCCGTGGTTCTGCAGGTAGAGCCGCTCGGGACGGGAGGCGTGGCGGGCGACCTTGTGGACGCACTGCCCGAACTCCGGGTACTGCTGCCCCTCGGGCAGGAAGACCGCGATGATGCCGTTGTTGCGCGCCTCCCAGGTCTCGCCGCCGTCGCGGGTCTGGTAGACGCCGCCGGTCGAGATCGCGGCGGTCACCGAGTCGGGGTCGGTGGGGTGCGGCAGGATCGTGTGGAACGCCTGGCCGCCGAAACCTTCGTTCCACTCGGTGCGGTGCGGGTGGTTCCACAGGCCCCGGACGAGCTCGAAGGACGCGCCACCGTCGGTCGACCTGAAGATCGCGCCGGGCTCGACACCGGCCCAGATCGTGCCGTCGGGCAGCCCGGGCTGGAGCTGCCAGACCCGGGCCAGGCTCGCGTCGACGTCCTCGGGGAAGGACATCGAGGTCTCGGTCCACGTCTCGCCGCCGTCGTCGGAGGCGCGCACCAGCGCACCCAGCCACAGCGAGGAGCAACCGGCAAGGACCCGCCCGGTCCTGGGCTCGATCATGGCGGAGTAGATCTCCTCCATGTCATGGTGCGGACCGGTGAATTCCCAGTCCTGACGGGCGTCGTCGGAGCGCCCCATCCACAGACCCTTCCGGGTCCCGACCAGCAGCTGCGTACCCATGTCGTCCAGCATCCACCCGCTCGCCGGCGGTGACCAGGGGATTTCGGTGAAACCACGTCGGTCGAAATCATGTTGCGTCGACAACATCTCTCGGTGCGGGTTCTAGGGCCGAGGCCGCCCAGGACCTAGCCTGAGGACATGACCAGACCTGTTGCCTGGGAGACCTACACTGCGATCCTCTTCGACCTCGACGGCGTGATCACGCCGACGGCCGTCGTGCACATGCAGGCGTGGGAGGAGATGTTCAACGCCTACCTGCAGGAGAAGACGCCAGGCGCGCCCGCCTACACCGACCAGGACTACTTCGCGTACGTCGACGGCAAACCGCGCTACGACGGCGTGCGCGACTTCCTCGCCTCCCGGGACATCCAGATCCCCGAGGGCACCCCGGAGGACGCCCCCGAGCTCGAGACCGTCTGCGGCCTCGGCAACAGGAAGAACAACGCCTTCAACGAGGTTCTCGAGCGCGACGGCGTAAAGGCCTACCCCGGTTCGGTGAAATTCCTCGACTACCTCACGACCCTCGACGTCCGGCTCGGGGTGGTGTCGTCGTCGGTCAACGCCCCCAACGTGCTGAAGGCCGCGGGGTTGCTGGACCGCTTCGAGACGGTCGTCTCGGGAGCCGTCGCAGATGAGCAGGGACTGCCCGGCAAGCCTGCTCCGGACACATTTGTCTACGCCGGTAAGGTCCTCGGAGCCACCCCGAGCGGGGCCGTCGTCCTCGAGGACGCGGTGTCCGGGGTGCGCGCCGGCAAGGCAGGAGAATTCGCGCTCGTCGTCGGGGTGGATCGTGGCGCCGGCCACGACGTCCTCACGGCTGCCGGCGCAAGCCTTGTCGTTTCCGACCTCGCTGAACTCATCCCTGACGGACACAGTCCTGAATCACCTGCTCGAGGAGCACAGCAGTGAAGACCAACGTCGGCCCGAACCCCCTGGACCGGGCCCGTTATCCCATCGACCCGTGGCGGCTGGTGGAGACCAACTACTCCCCTGACGACCTCGGCCTGACCGAGACCCTCTTCAGCGTCGCCAACGGCTATCTCGGTATGCGCGGCACCCCTGAGGAGGGCCGGCCGACCTATGCCCACGGCACCTTCATCAACGGGTTCCACGAGACCTGGCCGATCCGCCACGCCGAGAACGCCTACGGCTTCGCCAAGACCGGCCAGACCATCGTCAACGCCCCCGACGCCAAGATCATGAAGATCTACGTCGACGACGAGCCGCTGACCTTCGGCACCTCCGACCTGGAGGAGTACGAGCGGGTGCTCGACTTCCGCGAGGGTGTGCTGCGCCGCCACCTGGTGTGGCGTACGCCCTCGGGCAAGCGGGTCGCGATCAAGTCGACCCGGATGGTGTCGATGTCGCAGCGTCACCTCTCGATCCAGACCCTCGAGATCACCATGCTGAGCGGCTCGGCGCCGATCGTGATCTCCTCCCAGCTGCTCAACCGGCAGGACGGCAAGGACGAGTACCACGTGCCGTCGGCCGCGCTCGGCGAGGGCATGGACCCGCGCAAGTCGACCGCCTTCGACACCCGCGTCCTGCTCCCGCAGATGTCGCACGCCGACGAGGACCAGATGACCCTCGGCTACCGGTGCGCGAACTCCGGGATGACCATCGCGGTCAGCGCCGCCCACCAGATCGACACCCCGGACCCGGTCGAGACGCTCGTCCGCGCCGAGGAGGACCTCGCCAAGGCGGTCTTCCGGGTCGACGCCACCGAGGGCAGCACGCTCCGGATGGTGAAGACCGTGGCGTACCACACCTCGCGCGGGGTGCCGGTCCGTGAGCTGGCCGACCGCTGCGAGCGCACTCTCGACCGGGCGATCCGGCTGGGCGTCGAGCACTTCGAGCGCGACCAGCGCAACTGGTACGACGAGTTCTGGGCCGCCGCCGACGTGGAGATCTCCGCAGCGACCGCCGAGGACGAGCGCGACATCGCCGCGGCCCAGCAGGCGATCCGGTTCAACCTCTTCTCGCTCGCCCAGGCGACCGCCCGCACCGACGGGCTCGGCGTCCCCGCGAAGGGCGTCACCGGCTCGGGCTACGAGGGGCACTACTTCTGGGACACGGAGTGCTACGTCGTCCCGTTCCTCTGCTACACCCAGCCCGAGGTCGCCCGCAACGTGATGCACGCCCGCTCGGTGATGCTCCCGGCGGCGCGGCAGCGGGCCAAGGAGATGGCGGCGAAGGGCGCGCTGTTCGCCTGGCGCACCATCAACGGCCAGGAGGCCTCGGCCTACTACGCGGCCGGCACCGCGCAGGTGCACATCGACGCCGACATCGCCTTCGCGCTGATGAAGTACGTCTACGCGACCGGTGACACCGGCTACCTGATCCGCGAGGGCGTCGACATCCTGGTCGAGACCTCGCGGATGTGGGCCGACCTCGGCTTCTGGCGCCACAACGGGGTGCCTTCCTTCCACATCCACGGCGTGACCGGGCCGGACGAGTACACGACGGTGGTCAACAACAACCTGTTCACCAACGTGATGGCCCGCTACAACCTGGAGAAGGCCGTCGAGACCATGGAGCTGCTCCGCACGGAGTACCCGCGCGAGTACGACCAGGTGATAGGCCGCCTCGACGTCTCTCCCGACGAGATCGAGGAGTGGGCTCGCTGCGCCGCGGCGATGCACATCCCCTTCGACGAGGGCCTCGGGATCCACCCGCAGGACGACAACTTCCTCGACCGCGAGGTGTGGGACCTGCCCAACACCCCCGACGACGTACGACCCCTGCTGCTGCACTACCACCCGCTGGTGATCTACCGGTTCCAGGTGCTCAAGCAGACCGACGTGGTGCTCGCGCTCTTCCAGCAGGGCAACCGGTTCACGCCGGAGCAGAAGCGGGCCGACTTCGAGTACTACGACCCGATCACCACCGGTGACTCGACGCTGTCCGCGGTCGTGCAGTCGATCGTGGCGGCCGAGGTCGGCTACCAGGACGACGCGCTGCGCTACTTCTACGACGCGCTCTACGTCGACCTGTTCAACATGCACGGCAACACCGTGGACGGGATGCACATCGCCTCCACCGGTGGCGTGTGGGGCGGGCTCGCGTTCGGCTTCGGCGGGATGCGCGACTACGACGGCAAGCTCTCCTTCGATCCGCGGCTGCCCGCCGAATGGGGCTCGCTGACCTTCCGGGTCCAGTGGCACTCGACGCGGATGCAGGTCGCGCTGTCCACCGACGAGATCGCCTTCACGGTGGAGGACACCGCGGGCGAGGAGTTCGACGTGCCGGTGACGGTCCGTGGTGAGGAGTTCGTGGTCTCCAAGGGCTCGCCGGTGGTCGTGCCGCTGGCCGACCAGGGTCCGCGGATCGGCACCCACCTCGACGAGGAGCCGCACGGCGGCATCCGGCCCGACGGGTCGCGGATCACCGCGACCGTGCCGACGCCGATCCCGCCGGAGGTCTACGAGCAGGAGCACACCGAGCACGCGATGGTCCCGCACGAGGACACTCGCGGGTCGGAGCGGCTGGCCGAGGAGGCCAACCTGGCGCCCAACCTCTCCAACGTCTCGCAGACGGACTCGGCTCAGTAGTCCCTCTCGGCCATCCCTAGACTGACCGGGTGGTCCAGCGCATCTCAACCGGCAGCTCGTCGCTCCGGACGAGGCTGGCCCACCCGGTCGTCCTGGTCCTGATCGGCATCGCCTCGGTGCAGGTCGGCGCGACCTTCGCCAAGTCGCTCTTCGACGAGGTCACCCCCACCGCGATGGTGTGGCTGCGGCTCTCGCTGTCCGCGCTGATCCTGCTGGCCATCGCCCGGCCACGGGTCCGGGGCTTCCGGCGGCACGACTGGCTGGTCGTGGTCGCCTTCGGCGCCTCGCTCGGGATGATGAACTGGGCGATCTACCAGGCCTTCGCCCGGCTCCCGATCGGCATCGCGGTCACCATCGAGTTCATCGGCCCGCTCACGATCGCGCTGGTCACCTCCCGACGGGCGCGCGACCTGGTCTGGGTCGCGCTGGCGGCCGTCGGGGTGGTCCTGCTCGGTCTCGAGCCCGGCCGGATCTCCGTCGTGGGCGTGCTGTTCGCGCTGCTCGCGGGCGTCTGCTGGGCTGCGTACATCGTGCTGTCGAAGGCGACCGGTGCCCGTTGGGAAGGCATCGACGGACTCGCCCTGGCCTCGACCGTCGCGGCGGTCGCGCTGACGCCTGCGGCTCTTGCGGTCGCCGACGGGCTCGGGTCGGCCCACGTCTGGGCGATCGGCCTGATGGTCGGCCTGATGTCCTCGGTGGTTCCCTACTCCCTCGACCTGGTCGCGCTGCGCTCGATCAAGCCGTCGCTCTACGCGATCCTGATGTCGCTCGAGCCGGCCGCGGGTGCGCTGGCCGCGATCCTGATCCTCCGCGAGGGCCTCTCGGTCCTGCAGTGGCTGGCCATCGCCTGCGTCGTGGTGGCCTCCGCGGGCGCCACCCGCACCGGCTCCTCGGAGCCGCACGTGCCCGCGGAGTCGACTCCGGTGTGACGTACGCGACCATTCGGTGCCTTTAACGTCGGGTAGTGGGGCGTTTCACACGAACGACATCGGAACGTCACTGAAACCGCACGTTCGCATCACTAGGATTTGGAGACGTCTCCCCCGTCGCCCCGCTCATCTTCTGGAGTCGCTCCGTTGTCGACCACGCTCGCGCCCGTGCACACCACGACCCAGGCGGCCGCGCTTCTCGCTGCGCGCACCGCCGGTCGGATGATGGGCCCGTTCCTGCGACCGATCCAGCTGCTGATCGCCTGGCCGGTGGCCTCGCAGCTCGTCGCCCGCAACAACGCCGAGGCCGCCCAGCAGACGCTCCTGCTGCGGCGCGCCGAGCGCGAGGAGGTCGCCCACTACCTCCAGCTGCTCGCCTCCGAGCGGATCGCCGACCGGATCCCGGAGCGGCTTCCGGAGCGCGTGCATTCCTGATCTCTTGATCAGCCGGTCGAGACCACTCCGGTGACGGTTGCCCGCCGGGCGACACGGCGCAGCGTGGCGAGCACGGCCGGCCCCAGCAGGCCGAGAGCGATCGCGGTGGTGATCGCGCGCATCGTGTCCCAGCTGCTGGTGGAGGTGACCAGTGTGTAACGCAGGAACGTCAGCAGGTTCTCCCCCGCCCCGGCGGTGGGGTCGTAGGACAGATTGCCGCTGGCACCCGGCACGGTCACGCCGGTGAGCAGCGGCCAGCCCTGCAGGTTGAGGAGCAGGCCGTAGGCGTAGGACGCGAAGACGCCGTACGCAGCCAGCAGCGCGATCTCCCGGCGGCCGCTCGCACGGGGCAGGAGCCCGGCTCCCGCGGCCACCCAGGCGGCGCCGAGCATCTGGTAGGGCAGCCACGGGCCGACGCCCGCGGTGACCAGCGCGGCGACGAACAGGCTGGTGCAGCCGAGGACGAACCCGAACGCCGGGCCGAAGACCCGGCCGCCGAGGATGAGCATGAAGAAGACCAGCTCGACGCCGCCGGTGCCGGAGGAGACGGCACGCAGGACGGCCTCGATCGCGCTGAGCACGCCGAGGATCGCGATCATCCGGGTGTCGATGCCGCCGGTGGAGAGCTCGCTCAGCAGCACGACGATCATCAGCGGGAGCAGCGCGAGGAAGATGAACGGTGGCTGCACGCGCTCGTAGCCGTGCAGCAGCAGCGGCCACGCGAACATCATCAGCCCGGCCAGGGAGATGATCGCGACCAGGAGGGCCGTGCGGGGCGAGAATCTCATCATCGTTCCCGCACCGCCTCGACGACCTCGCGCACCGCGAGCCAGCCGGGGCCGAAGACCTTGCTCACCTGCGGCGCGAACGCAGGCGACTCGGCGGTCACGCTGCGTACGTCACCGGAGGAGACGACCTCGCCGTCGGCCAGCACGATCACGTCGTCGGCCACCTCGGCGACGAACTCGACGTCGTGGGTCGCGACCAACACCGCCTTGCCGGCCACGGTCAGGCCGCGAAGGATCTCGGCCAGGGCGTGCTTGGCGGCGTAGTCGAGTCCACGGGTGGGCTCGTCGAGGAGCACCACCGGCGGGTCTGCGCTCAGGATCAGCGCGAGCGCGAGGGCGAGCCGCTGACCCTCGGAGAGGTCGCGCGGGTGCTGGTCGTCGGGGATGCCGGGGACGAGGCTGTCCAGGATCTCGCGGGTGCGGGGTCCGCCGGCGTCGCACTCCTCGGCGACGGTCTCCAGGTAGAGCAGGTCGGCCGCGGTCTGCGGCAGCAGCCCGACCAGGGCACGGCGGCCCTCGGGGTCGAGGGCAGCAGGGTCCTTCCCGGCCACCTCGACCGATCCGGCCAGCCGCTTCTGGGTGCCCTGCAGCGTCCAGAGCAGCGTCGACTTCCCGGCGCCGTTGCGTCCCATCAGCGCCGTCACCCGGCCGGCGGGCAGCTCGATCGAGACGTCGTGGAGGACCGGCGTACGGGCTCGGGTGACGGTGAGGCCGGAACTGGACAGGCACTTCATGGACTTGTCGGGCGTTTCAGTGCCCGTCAAGTCCAGGGATACCCGGTCGACCGGGTATCCCACACCCTTGGCCCGCCGCTTCGCCTCCCGCACCGTCAGCGGCAGCGGCGACCAGCCGAGCTGGCGCCCGAGCTCGACGAGGGGCGGCACGACGGGTGAGTCGGTGAGGATGTCGGTGGGCTCGCCGACGGTGAGCGAGCCGTCGCCGACGAGCAGGGCGATCCGGTCGGCGAAGGGCACCACACGCTCGAGCCGGTGCTCGGCGAGGACGACCGAGGTGCCGAGGTCGTGGACCAGCCGGGTGATGGTGGCCAGCACGTCCTCGGCCGCGGTCGGGTCGAGCGCGGAGGTCGGCTCGTCGAGGACGACCACACGCGGGTGGGTGGTGAGCACGGAGCCGATCGCGACGCGCTGCTGCTGTCCGCCCGAGAGCGTACGCAGCGACCGGTGCCGCAGCCCGGCGATGCCGAGCAGGTCGAGGGTCTCCTCGACCCGGCGCCGCATGGTCGCGGGCGGGAGGCCGAGCTGCTCCATCCCGTAGGCCAGCTCCTCCTCGACCGTGTCGGTGACGAAGCCGGCGACCGGGTCCTGCCCGACGTAGCCGATGATCCCGGCGCGCTCGCGTGGCGGCGTACGGATGATGGAGGTGCCGTCCAGCAGGAGGTCGCCCTCCAGGGCGCCTCCGGTGAAGCGCGGCACCAGGCCGGCGAGCACGCCGAGCAGCGTCGACTTACCGGAGCCGGTGGGGCCGGAGACGAGCAGCAGCTCGCCCTCCTCGATGGTCAGGTCGACGTCCTTGAGCACGTGCTCGGAGGAGTCGGGCGGGGTGAAGGTGATCCCACGCAGCTCGATCATGCGACTGCCTCCTTGGAGATGGCTTCGGAGACGGTCTCGGAGACGGGCTCGAAGAGGGGTGATGCCGGGGCGGGAGCGGCGAGCGCGGGGGCGAGCCCGACGAGCACGCCCGCCATGGCGACCAGCGTGACCTGCGGGGCGGTGCTGACGGCGGGGAAGGCGATCGGGACCTGGTCGCGGGCGATCCACCAGCCGGCCGCCGCGACGACGACGCCGCTCAGCGCGACCACGACCTCGGGCCAGCGCCATCGGTCGGGTCGGTAGACGGTCCGCGTCACCCGGCGGCCGGCGAGGGTCAGCCCGCCGGCGGCGGCCACGGCGCCGAGCCCGAGCATCGTGGCGGCCAGCCAGCCGGGGGTGGTGCCGTCGAGGATCGCGTACACGCCGACGCAGAGGCCGACCAGCGAGACCAGCATCAGCGTCGAGGTGACCCGCCTGGTCGCGGCCGGCAGCCCGGCCGTACGCCCGTAGCCGCGGGTGTCCATCCCGGCTGCCAGCGCCATCGAGCGCTCCAGGGCGTCCTCGAGCACCGGCACCAGGAACCTGCGCAGCCGCCGGACCTTGCCGGTCGCGCCGGCCCGCAGCCTTTGCGCGGCGCGCACCCGCTGCACCGACTCGGCGAGCTGGGGAAGCACGGTCACGGCGACGACGACGGCGGTGCCGATCTCGTAGAGGGCCGGCGGCAGGGAGCGGAGCAGCCGCTTCGGGTTCGCCAGCGCGTTGGCGGCGCCGACGCAGAGCACGATGGCGCCCAGCCGCATGCCGTCGTAGAGGCCGGCCAGCAGAGCCTCCCGGGTGAGCGGCCCGAGCAGCCGGATCCCCAGCACCCACTCCGGGAGCGGGATCTCGGGCAGATCGAGGATGACGTGGCCGGGCACGGCGCCCAGCAGCACCCGGAAGAGCACCCGGGTCACCACGATGAACAGGGCGAGGCCGGCGTAGAGCCGGAACGCCTTCGCCCACAGCTGCTCACCGCGGCACGCGGCGACGACGACGGACACCACACCCACCAGGAGCAGGAGCAGCAACGGGTTCGTCGTGAAGGAGGCGTACGCGGCCAGCCCGATCGCCCACACCCACCAGGCGACGGGGTGCAGGTCGCGGGGCAGGCGCGCGACCGCGGCCGTACGCAGCAGGCTGCTCATCGGCGGAACCACCACACGGCACCGGCGGCGGTGAAGAGCGCGAGGATCCCGGTCGGGGCGGCCCAGACCGGCAGCGGCTCCGGTCCGGAGTCAGCGCGCGCGGAGGGCTCGTTCGGAGATGACTCCGGCGACGGGCTCGAGGGCGCCCCCACAGCATCCCCAAGCACCGTCGCCGGAGCGGTAACGACATTGTCGTCTATCCACGTGAACGCAACACCCTGCCCGGAGGTCACGCTGATTTCGGTAACATTTCTGGCGGAGTAGCTCCAGGCTCCCGATTCGTCGGTGATCCACAGCGACCAGTAGGCGTCGGCGGGCGGCATCTGGGCGCAACCGGCCTCCTTCGGGCGCTCGTCCACGCGACACACGACGCTCGGCATCGTGCTCACGAACGTGAGCGGATGTCCGGCCTTCTCGAAGAGATCGGCGCCGGTGTCGCCCTCCTCGGCCTGCACGCAGGCGACCTCGGGAGCGCCGCCGAGGGCGTTGGGCTCGACGACGACGGTGACGCCCTCGCAGCTCTGCGCCGACGACTCCGAGGACGCCGACGACGCGGCAGGCGCGGCCGAGGCGGGCGAGGCGGCCGGAGCGAGCACGGCAGCGGTGGCCCCGACGAGGAACGCCGGGACCACCAGGACAGCACGCACGATCAGCACGAGCTCTTCTCGGTCGCGTCCTTGGGCAGGTAGACCAGCGACGGGAGCGCCTGGGCGGCCGCGAGCCGGTACATGCCCTCGGTCTCCTTGGTCAGGCCCTTGTCCTCGGCCTCGGTCAGGGCGGCGTCGTCGTAGGCGACCGCTCCGGCGTCGTCACCGCAGGCGACGACGTGCTCGGCGACCCAGCTCGCAGCCTTCTCCGCGGCCTCGGTCTCGCCTGCGCGGCCGAACGCCCACCCGGCCAGGCCGGTGGTGTTGGAGTTCGGCACGTTGCCGGTCGCGGACTTCAGGGAGCCGTCCTTCGCCTGGGACTCCTTCAGCCACTCGATGCCCGCATCGACGGCCTTCTTCGTCTCCGGCGTACCCACCGCGGAGAGGGCGATCAGCGCGTACGCCGTCGCGTCGGCGTCGGGGGCGGCCTTCGGGTCGGCGTCGCAGGTCTGGTCGGCAGCGGCCGCGTCAGGCGTGAACGTGACCCGGAACCAGCCCTCCTCGCACTGCTGTCCGGCCAGGAACTCGGTCGCGGCCGCGGCCTCCTCGCTCTCGGCGTTGGTCAGCGCCCACACGGCGTAGGACTGCCCGATGGTGTTGGAGTAGTCGGCGGCCTTCTTGTTCTCGGGGTCGAGCACGTCGGCGATCCGGCCGTTCTCGGCGACGGTGTCCTCGAGCTGCTTCAGCAGGCCGGGGTCGGAGGCGTCGACGTTCTGCTGGAGGACGAGGGCCTTCGCGGTGGCGCCGGCGGAGGTGATCGTGCCGAAGCCGGGCGAGGTGTACTCCTTCTTGTGCTTCATCACGGCCTCGGCGATCGTGGCGATCTCCTCGTCGTAGCCGCCGATCTCGGCCAGGGCGATCCCGATCTCGGCGCTGAGGCCGAAGTCGTCGGTGCCGTACTGCGCGTTGTGGACCACGCCCTTCGGCGCCTGGTCGACGAGCCAGTCACCGACCGAGGTGGAGACGTTGGCGTCGTAGGTGCTCTTCTCCCCCTCCTCGACGGCTTCGTCGCCGCAGCCGGCGAGCGAGGTGAGGGCGAGGGCGGCGGCGATGCCACCGAGGACGGTCTTCTTCATGGTTCCTTCCGCGCTGCTCGTCGGGAAGGCACAGGGCCGACCCGCTGCTTTCCACGACAGCGTCAGGTCAGTACGCGTCCGTGGCAGGTGCTCCGGCTCGTCCGCGGCACTCGGTGTCGTGGACCTACGGTTGCGGGTCAGCGCCGGACTTGGACCGGCTTCCCCCACCATGGGCGTGTGTTGATTGAGGTGGCCATCCTATGCCGGGCCCGTCCTGCTTGCGGGATCGCCGTCCACCAGCCACTCTGTCCACATGCGCCACAGGATTCTCGGCCTTGTCGCAGTCTCGGTATCGGCCGCCCTTCTCAGCCTCTCCCCGACCACGCCGACCGCTCCAGCGGCCGCGGACGCACGGCCTGCGATCACGTACGCCGACCTGGTCGCGATGTTCGGAGACCGGGTCGGCGACCGGCAGAAGGTCGAGGCCGGTCTACCCGGCCTCAACCGCGCGATGACCGACGGTCGGATCACCACCGCCTATCGGCAGGCGGCCTACCTGACCACGCTCGCCAACGAGAGCTCGTTCCGGCATGACGCCAAGGGCCGCGACGGCCGGAAGTTCACGGGGCGCGGCTACATCCAGCTGACCGGCGAGGCCAACTACGCCGACGCCGGCCGCTATTTCGGCATCGATCTCCGCCGCCGCCCCGAGCTGGCCAGGTCGCTGGACCACAGCGCGCCGATCTCGCGCTGGTATTGGACCGTGGCGCGCGACATCAACCCGCACGCCGACGCTCTCGACATGGGCCGGGTCAACGCGGCGATCGGCTATCCCTACGACAAGTCCGAGGACGCCGAGCGCTGCCGCGACTTCAAGGCGGCGCTGAAGCACCTCCACGGGTCGGTGCCGAAGGGAGTCAGGTGCGCTCGCCCCGCGGTCGCCGAGGAACCTCGGCGCAGCTAGCTCATTTCCTGCCGTTGCGTCGGTCGCTGACCTGGATCGCCGAGGTGCCCTCGTCCTTGAGCTCGAAGAGGTCGATCGCCTTCAGGAGCTTGGTCCACGAGGAGTAGCCGTAGTTGCGCGGGTCCTCGGAGGACTGGTTGTGGATGCGGGCGACGACCGAGCCGACCAGCGCCCAGCCGTCGTCGTCGGCAGCCGCTGCGATCGAGTTGCGCAGCAGCTGGATCAGCCGTGCGTTGCGCTTCAACGCGTGGCCGGAGGTCGCCGCCGGCTTGCGGGGGTGGGATGTCCCGTTGTCCGCTGCGGTGTCGGTGGTCTCCTCTGAGGTGGCGTCGCCGAGCTTCTCCACCACGGTGAAGCGGGTGCAGGCGCTCTTGAACGGCGCCGGCGTCTTCTCCCGGCCGTAGCCGTAGACGGCCCGTCCCTTCTCCCGCAGGTAGTGAACCAGCGGCGTGAAGTCGGAGTCGGAGGAGACCAGCGCGAACGCATCCGGGACGGCCGAGTGCAACAGCTCCACCGCGTCGATCGCGAGCGCCATGTCGGAGGCGTTCTTGTGAGCGGTGAGGTCGAACTGCTGCATCGGCCGGATGGCGGCGTCGTGCAGCTCCTGGATCCAGCTCTTCAGCTCGGGCTTGGTCCAGTTGCCGTAGGCACGGCGGATGGTGACCTCGCCGTACTCGGCGAGGTCGTTCAGGATCGCGTCGATCCTCGAGGCTGGGGCATTGTCCGCGTCGATGAGCAACGCGATCCTGAACGTGTCGGTCATCAGGCGAGCTTCTCCAGGATGAGCTCACGGACGCGCTTGGCGTCCGCCTTCCCGCCGGTGGCCTTCATGACCGCACCGATGAGCGCACCGGCCGCGGCCTGGTTGCCGCCGCGGATCTTCTCCGCGACCGCAGGCTGGGCGGCGATGGCGTCGTCGACGGCGGCACCGAGGGCGCCGTCGTCGGAGACCACGGCGAGACCGCGGGCGTCGATGATCTCGGCGACCGTGCCTTCACCGGCGACAAGACCTTCGAAGACCTGGCGGGCCAGCTTGTCGGTCAGCGTCTTGGCGTCGACCAGCTTCTGCACCTCGGCGACCTGCACCGGGGTGACACCGACCTCGGCGAGCTCCACACCGCGGTCGTTGGCGGCCCGGGACAGCTCGGCCATCCACCACTTGCGCGCGGCCTGGGCCGAGGCACCGGCGGCGACCGTCTCCTCGATCAGCACCATCGCACCCGCGGCCCAGACGTCGCGCATCTCCAGGTCGGAGTAGCCCCACTCGGCCTGCAACCGCGCGCGCTTCTCGGCCGGCGGCTCCGGCAGCGTGCCGCGCAGCTCCTCGACCCACTCGCGGCTGGGCGCGACGGGGACGAGATCCGGCTCGGGGAAGTAGCGGTAGTCGTCGGCGTCCGACTTCGGCCGCCCGGCCGAGGTGGTGCCGGTGTCCTCGTGGAAGTGGCGGGTCTCCTGGAAGATCGCCTCCCCCGCGTCGAGGATCCCGGCGTGGCGCGACATCTCGAAGCGTACGGCCCGCTCGACCGAGCGCAGCGAGTTGACGTTCTTCGTCTCGGTGCGGGTGCCGAGCTCGCCGGAACCCTTCGGGGACAGCGACAGGTTCACGTCGCAGCGCATCGAGCCCTGGTCCATGCGTACGTCGGAGACGCCCAGGCCCAGCAGGATCTCGCGCAGCGCGGCGACGTAGGCCTTGGCCACCAGCGGAGCCTTCTCCCCGGCACCCAGGATCGGACGGGTGACGATCTCGATCAGCGGGATGCCGGCGCGGTTGTAGTCGACCAGCGAGTAGTCGGCACCGTGGATGCGGCCGGTGGCGCCACCGATGTGGGTGGTCTTGCCGGTATCCTCCTCCATGTGGGCGCGCTCGATCTCGACCCGGAAGGTCTCGCCCTCGACCTCGACGTCGAGGTAGCCGTCGTAGACGATCGGCTCGTCGTACTGCGAGGTCTGGAAGTTCTTCGGCATGTCCGGGTAGAAGTAGTTCTTCCGGGCGAACCGGCACCACTCCGCGATCGAGCCGTTGAGCGCCAGACCGATCCGGATCGCGCTCTCCACGGCCTTGGCGTTCACGACCGGCATCGAGCCGGGCAGGCCCAGGCAGGTCGGGCAGACCTGGGTGTTGGGCTCGCCGCCGAAGGTCGCGGGGCAGCCGCAGAACATCTTCGTGTTGGTGTTGAGCTCGACGTGGACCTCCAGGCCCATGGCCGGGTCGTAGCGCTCCAGCACCTCGTCGAAGGGAACGAGAGTCTCGGTCGTCATGCGGCACCTCCAGCAGCCAGTCGGTCGTCGAGCTTGTCGAGGCCCAGCACCGGGCCGATGGCGGCCTCGAGCGCGGCACCGACGCGGTAGAGGCGGGCGTCCTCCAGGACCGGGGCCAGCAGCTGTACGCCGACGGGCAGCCCGTCCTGGTCGGAGACGCCGGCCGGGATCGAGATGCCGGGCGTGCCGGCCAGGTTGGCCGGGATGGTGGCCAGGTCCTGCATGTACATCGCGAGCGGGTCGTCGAGCTTCGCGCCCAGCTTGAACGCGGTCGAGGGCGAGGTCGGCGAGACAAGCACGTCGACCTGCTCGAAGGCCTTCTTGAAGTCCTCGATGATCAGCGTGCGGATCTTCTGCGCCTGGCCGTAGTAGGCGTCGTAGTAGCCGCTGCTCAGCGCGTAGGTGCCGAGGATAATGCGGCGCTTGACCTCGTCGCCGAAGCCGGCGTCGCGGCTGGCCTTCATGACGTCCTCGGCGCTCGGGTCGCCGTCGGGGGTGACCCGCAGGCCGTAGCGCATCGCGTCGAACTTGGCCAGGTTGGAGGAGCACTCCGCCGGCAGGATCAGGTAGTAGGCAGCCATCGCGTGCTCGAAGCTCGGCGTGGAGACCTCCACGACGTCGGCTCCCAGCTTGGTGAGCAGGTCGACCGACTCGTTGAACTTGGCCATCACGTCCGGGGCCCAGCCCTCGCCCGCGAGCTCCTTGATGACGCCGACCTTGACGCCCTTCAGGTCGCCGGTCGCGCCCGCGCGGGCCGCGTCGACGAGACCGGTCACCGGGGTGGTGGTCGAGGTGGAGTCGAGCGGGTCGTGGCCGCCGATCAGCTCGTGCAGCAGGGCGCTGTCGAGCACGGTGCGGGTCACCGGGCCGACCTGGTCCAGCGAGTTGGCCAGGGCGACCAGGCCGTAGCGGGAGACCGAGCCGTAGGTCGGCTTCACGCCGACGGTGCCGGTGACCGCGCCGGGCTGGCGGATCGAGCCACCGGTGTCGGTGCCGAGCGCCAGCGGCGCTTCGAAGGCCGCCACGGCCGCAGCCGAGCCACCGCCGGAGCCGCCGGGGATCCGGTCGAGCTTCCACGGGTTCTTGGTCGGGCCGTAGGCCGAGTGCTCGGTGGAGGAGCCCATCGCGAACTCGTCCATGTTGGTCTTGCCGAGGATCGGCAGACCGGCGTCCTTGATCTTCTTGACCACCGTCGCGTCGTAGGGCGGCACCCAGCCCTCGAGCATCTTCGAGCCGCAGGTGGTCGGCAGACCGATGGTGGTCAGCACGTCCTTGACCGCGATCGGCACGCCGTCGAGGGCGTGCAGCGCGTCGCCGTTGGCCCGGCGCGCGTCGGAGGCGGCAGCCTGCTCGAGCGCACCCTCGGCATCGATGTGCAAGAACGCGTGCACCTCACCGTCGACCGCGGCGATCCGGTCGAGGTAGAGCTGGGTCAGCTCCACCGAGGTGGTCTCGCCCGCGGCCAGTGCATCGGCCAGCTCGGCGGCGGACTTCTGGATCAGCTCACTCACTGCTCATCCCCCAGAATCCTCGGCACCGCGAAGCGCTGCTCCTCGACGCTCGGCGCGCCGGAGAGCGCCTGCTCCGGCGTCAGGCTCGGAGTCACGATGTCCTCACGGAAGACGTTGGTCAGCGGGAGCGGGTGGGAGGTGGCAGGCACGTCGTCGCCGGCAAGCCCCTGGATCGAGGCGACGGACTCAAGGATCACCTGCAGCTGCGGGGCAAGGTGATCGAGCTCGGCGTCGCTGAGGTCGATGCGGGCGAGGTCGGCCAGGTGCGCGACCTCGTCGCGGGTGATTTCTGGCATGAGGCACATCCTAGGCAAGAGGACCCACAACTCTCACCTCGGAGCACCCCACTCCCCCGAGAAGTCAGATATTGAGCGCGAGACGTCGAAAATCGACGCCGAGACGTCAGTTTTCGACGCCGAGGGGTCAGGCTTCCGTACGCCGAGGGTGCAGGACCCTCGGACGTTGACGCCTCGCGCTCGATTTTCGACGTCTCGGCGTCAGGAATCGACTACTCGGCGTCAGATTCTGACTTCTCGGGGCCGGACTCGAGGAGGCGCTTGAAGCCGGCCTCGTCGAGGATCGGGAGGCCGAGGTCTTCGGCCTTGGCGGCCTTGGAGCCGGCGTTGTCACCGACCACGACGTAGTCGGTCTTCTTGGAGACCGAGCCGGCCGCCTTGCCGCCGCGGCTGATGATCGCCTCCTTGGCGCCGTCGCGGGAGAAGTCCTCGAGCGAGCCGGTGACGACGATGGTCAGGCCCTCGAGGGTGCGCGGGATCGACTCGTCGCGCTCGTCGGCGAGGGAGACCCCGGCCGTACGCCACTTCTCGACGATCTCTTGGTGCCAGTCGACCTGGCGCCACTCGACGATCGCGTCGGCGATGGTGCCGCCGACGCCCTCGGTGCTGGCCAGCTCCTCCTGGGAGGCCTCCCAGATGGCGTCGAGGGAGCCGAACTCGGTGGCCAGCGCCCGGGCCGCGGAGGGGCCTACGTGGCGGATGGAGAGCGCGACCAGCACCCGCCACAGCGGCACCTGCTTGCGCTCCTCGAGGTTGCGCAGCAGGCCGAGGGCGTTGGCGTTGAGGACCCGCTCACCCGCGCCCGCCTCCTTCTCGGCCTTCTTCGCGGCGCGGGTGAAGAAGGTGGTGCGGGCCAGGCTGGCCTCGTCGAGGGCGAAGATGTCGCCCTCGTTGGTGATCACCTCGGCGGCCAGCAGCGCGTCGGCCGCCTCGTAGCCCATGCCCTCGATGTCGAAGGCGCCACGGCCGGCGGCGAAGAAGACCCGCTCGCGCACCTGCGCCGGGCAGCCGCGGTGGTTGGGACAGCGCAGGTCCTTGTCGCCCTCCCGCTGCGCGGCCAGGGTGGTGCCGCAGGCCGGACACTCGGTCGGCATCGTCCACTCCGGCAGCCCTTCGGGACGCAGCGGCAGCACCGGGCCGAGGATCTCCGGGATGACGTCGCCGGCCTTGCGGAGGATGACGGTGTCGCCGGGACGTACGTCCTTGCGCTTGACCTCGTGGGCGTTGTGGAGCGTCGCGCGCTCGACGGTCGAGCCGGCGACCTTGGTCGGCTCCATGACACCGAAGGGCGTGACCCGGCCGGTGCGGCCGACGCCGACGTCGATCGCGAGCAGCTTGGCGTTGACCTCCTCGGGCGGGTACTTGTAGGCGATCGCCCAGCGCGGCGCGCGGCTGGTCGAGCCGAGACGGCGCTGCAGCGAGATGTCGTCGACCTTGATCACGACGCCGTCGATCTCGTGCTCGGTGACGTCGTGGCGGTGGTCGCCGAAGTAGCTGATGAACTCCTCGACCTCGGCGAGCGTCTTGAGCACCTTGACCCGCTTGGAGGTGGGCAGGCCCCAGGCGTTCAGCGCCTCGTAGGCATGCGACTGGGCGACCGGCTGGAAGCCCTCGCGGGCGCCGATGCCGTGGCAGACCATCCCGAGGGCTCGGGTCGCGGTCACCCGCGGGTCCTTCTGGCGCAGCGACCCGGCGGCGGAGTTGCGCGGGTTGGCGAACATCGGCTTGCCGGCGTCGACCAGGGAGGCGTTGAGCCGGTCGAAGGCCTCGATGGACAAGAAGACCTCGCCGCGCACCTCCACCAGGTCGGGCACCGGGAACTCGTCGGTGCCGTTGAGCCGGTGGGGGATCGACGAGATGGTGCGTACGTTGGGGGTGACGTCCTCGCCGGTGCGACCGTCGCCGCGGGTCAGCGCCCGGACCAGCCGCCCCTTCTCGTAGAGGAGGTTGATCGCCAGGCCGTCGACCTTGAGCTCGCAGAGCAGCTCCGCCTCGGCGGCGCCGTCCTTGGCGATGCGCGCGTGCCAGCCAGCCAGCTCTTCGAAGGAGAAGACGTTGTCGAGGCTCTCCATCCGCTGGAGGTGGTCGACCGCGGTGAACTCCGTGGAGAAGGTGCCGCCCACCTTCTGCGTGGGCGAGTCAGGGGTGCGCAGCTCGGGGAACTGCTCCTCGAGCTCGTTGATCCGGCGCCACTTCTGGTCGAAGTCGGCGTCGGAGAGCGTCGGGTCGTCGAGCACGTAGTAGCGGTAGCGGGCGTCCTCGATCTGCTCGGCGAGCTCCCGGTGCTCGTTCTTCTCCTCGGGGCCGGCCTCGGCGGTCACGTCTTCGTTCACGGGCACCATCTTGCCTGGTTCCACCGACAATTTCCGACCACATACCCGTAGGGGCGTTTTCGGCGTTTCACCAGGCCAAACGACACGCAAGCCCCTCAATATCGACGCAACCGGTCAACACCTGGGTGACGGGGGTCACGATCGGAGGTAAAGGCGACTACTTTGCAGCCGCGTCGGGTGAGGCGGGCCGACACCTATCCCCCCATTGACCGCCTTGTGAGGTCTGCAGTGCTTTCTCGGTTCGCGGTGACGCTGTTGATGGCGCTCGGGCTCGCGCTGGCGCCGATGGGCGCGTCGTACTCGCTCGGCCTCGGTGGCCTCTTCTCCAACGCCGAGGTCCAGGTGGCGATCGTCGAGCAGTCCAAGGACGGCGTGGTTCTCAGTGTCCACGGCACGGACTACAAGGGCCGCAGCCCTGGGATCGAGATCGCGCTCAACCCTGCCGGGTACGTCGGGTCGGGCACTCGCAACACGTTCATCAAGTCGGTCACCCACGACCCCGCCGACCCCGGTGACTGGACGGTCGAGTTCACCCTCGACGCCGCGCAGGTCGCCCAGCTCGACCCCGGCACGAACTACCAGATCATGACCATGCGCGGCGGCGGTCGCGACGTCATCGACTCCCACGACACCGACACCGCGGGCGTCCCCCTCGACTTCGACGCTCTCGCTCAGCCCTCCAGCGATCCCACCCCGGAGCAGCCTTCCGAGGACACCGGGTCGGAGGGAAGCGGCGGCTCCGGTGGCTCCGGAGGTACGTCCTCGGGTCGCTCGACCGGTGGAACCGGTGGCACCGGTGAAGCGGGCGGCGACGGTGACGGCGCCGGTGAGGAGCCGAAGGCGAAGAAGTCGAAGAAGCCGTGGTCCGCGCCGGAGGAGCCGCCGACGGTCAAGGGCCTGGAGCTGACCGGCATCGACGACGCCTCCGTGGACGCCGACGACGTGATCCATGCCCAGGCCTCCGGCTTCAAGCCCAACGAGACCGGCATCAAGGTCGTGGTCTACTCCACCCCGCTGGTCCTTTCGACCGACATCAAGGCCAACGGTCACGGCGTCGCGAAGTGGTCGGGCCGGCTCCCCAAGGACATCGGCCTCGGCAAGCACACCCTGACCTTCCAGGGTTCGGTGGATCGCGGCATCAGGTTCGTCGTGACCGGCACCCCGAGCGACGGCGAGTGCGTCCAGAGCGGCTGCGCCCCGGCCACCGGTGCGGTCAAGAAGCAGGCCGCAGCCGAGAGCGGTGGCGTCGGCGGGCTGACCTGGATCATCGTCGCGACCATGATCGTCCTCGCCCTCGTCGCCAGCGCCGTCGCGCTGCTCGCCGGTCGCCGTAGGCGCGAGCAGGACTGGGAGTGGGACGAGCCGAGCCGTGCCCAGGCGCCGCGCTACCCGTCGGATCCCCGGCAGGCCTCCGGCCCCTACCCGGCTGCCTCACCGCGGCAGCCGCAGGCTCAGATCCAGGCCCAGCAGCGCCCGGGCCAGCAGCGCCCGGGCCAGCCGATGCAAGGCCAGCCGATCCAGGGCCAGCACCTGCAGCGCCAGCCGCAGCCTGAGCCGCCGCTGGCGCGGCGTGGCGGGCACGAGCCGCGCCCCGGGCGGCGAGAGCAGCCGGGCCCTGACCGCCGCGAGCCCCAGGCCCAGCCGCAGTCCCAGCAGCCGACGCGTCGTCGGGCCGCCGCTCAGCAGGAGCCACCGGTCCAGCGCCGGCCGGGACGCCGCGCGGCCGCGCAGCCCGCCCCGCAGCCCGTCGCCCAGCAGGCCCCCCAGCAGCCCGCACACCGTCAGCCGCGGCCGCCGGAGTCCTTCGCACCGCCGAGCGAGCGCCCACAGGCCTACGCCGGCCAGCGGGTCGCCGGGCGCTGAACGACGTCGTTCGACCGACGTCGTTCGAGCAGGTCAGTCGAGCAGGTCAGTCGAGCAGGTCAGCCGACCAGCGACTCCCCGCGCCGGGCGGTGTCGGCCGGGATCGTCGGCCACAGCGCCTCCAGCCCCTCCTCCAGGCCGGAGAGAACCTCGTCGAGGTCGTCGCCGGGGAACGGGGCGGGCGCCTGCTGGCGTACGACCCCGCAGAACGCGGACCGCTCGCCCTCGGCCGGATAGCAGCGAACGGTCTCGGCCGACCCCTCGGTCCAGCCGTCGTAACCGTCGGTGTCACCCTTCGAGCAGGTGAGCCGCTTGGGGCATTTCTGCTGCTCGGCGGAGAGCCGCGGAGCATGGATCGCGGTGACCGTGCTGCCGTCGGGCCGAGTTCCGACGACGCCGAAGGCGCCCTTGCCGTAGTCGGCAGCGTCGGCCTTCTCGAAGGAGTCGATGTCGGCGTACGCCTCGGTCTCGAGCAGTCCTGCCGCGATCGCTCCGGCGGTCAGCGCGACCTCACCCTCGCCGTTGGCACCCTCGGAGGGGAAGCCCTCGACCTGCGCCTTGGTCATCTTGGCGGTCGTCCTGGTGCCGAGGCGCGGGTCGGTGACCAGGCCGACGAGGTCGTCGACGCCGACCTCGAGGTCGAGCTTGCGGGGGTCCGCGGTGATCTTCTCGCCGATGTAGACGGCGCGCCGCTCCTCCTTGCCGGACCGGTGGGAGACCATCACCTGGCCGGGCGTGCCGTCCGCGGTGGCGAGGTCCCAGGCGACCGTGGCGACGCCGGCCTCGCTCTTCACCTCGTCGCAGCCCGACATGCCCTCCTCGCACCACGTGGAGAGCAGGTCGTCGTCGGCGGGGCCGGCCTTGACCTCCAGCGAGCGGCCAGCGCCCCACAGGAGCACCGTCCCGACCTCGTCCTTCTCGAAGTAGAGGTCACCGCCGTCGAACGACTCCGGCTCGATGCCGACGTGCTCGAGGGTGATCGCTGCGAGCGCCTCCGGGGTGGCAGGCTTGTTTCCGGGCTTCAGGTCGGCGGGGTCGATGCTCGCCGACGGCGCAGCGGCGCTCGACCCGGGCTCGCTGGGCCCGTCGTCCGCCGTGCTCGCGCTCCCGCAGCCGGCCAGCAGCAATGCAGCGGCCAGCAGTGCCATCCCCCGTCGTCCCATAACGGGAAATCTACGCCAGGTGTCGAGCGCTTTCGGTGAGGATGCGCAAGGCGGTGCGGGCCCAGCGCCAGTCGGCACCGGCCAGGCCGCACGCCGGCGTCAGCACGATGTCGTACGCAGTGTCGAGCCCGAGCATGTCGAGCCAGCGCTCCACGGTCTCGGTGACCGTCTTGTCGGTGGGCTCGGCACCCTCCGGCGCGAGCGCGGGCAGCACGCCGAGCGCGACCGTGTCGCCCGCCTCCAGCGCGGTGGCGAGGTCGTCGTGGTCAGCGGCGCTGAGCTGGCTCAGGTCGACGCTGAGCCCCTTCGCCCCGGCCTTGCGGAGCAGGCCCAGCGGTGTGCCGGGCGCACACGAGTGCACCCACGGGACCGCACCCTCGCCGGCGATCGCACCCAGCACCCACTCCAGCGCCTGGGAGGCCTCGGGGAGGTCGATGCTGCGGTGCTTGCCGAACCCGGAGGCGGTCGGCACCTGAGCGGCGAGGACGGCGCTCAGCGCTGGCTCGTCGACCTGGACGACCAGCGTCTCGATGCCGGGGAGACGGCGGCGTACGTCTCGGATGTGGGCGCCCACGCCCTCGGCCAGCGCCTGCGCCAGGTCGCGCCGGGCGCCGTGATCGGCGAGCAGCTTGTCGCCGCGCGGTCGCTCGACGGTGGCCGCGAGAGTCCACGGCCCGGCGACCTGGATCTTGACCGCGCCGCCGCCCGAGGTGAGCGCGGAGTCCTGGGCCAGCTCCTCCACGGTGTCGAGATCCTGGGCGAGCAGGCTGCGGGCGCGGCGGTGGTCGACCCCGGGCGAGCCGGAGGTGCCGGTCAGCCGCCAGCCGGCGGGCTGCAGGTCGGCGTCGAGGCCCTCGATCATGGCCAGCGCGCGGCCGGTCATGTTCGCGATCGCGCCGCGCGCGGGCAGCTCGGGCAGGTGGGGCAGGTCGGTGAGCTCGCCGAGCACGATGCGGGTGGCCTCCGCGAAGTCCTCCCCCGGCAGCGATCCGACTCCGGTCGACCTCACGCGAGCGCCATCCGGCGGGTGGTGGCGATGGTGACCGAGCCGACGACGCGGGTGCCGTCGTAGATCACTGCGGCCTGCCCCGGCGCGATGCCGTAGGCGGGGTCGAGCAGCTCGATCTCGACCTCGGTGGTCGAGACCACATTCACCCGGGCGCGGTGCTCGTCACCGTGGGCGCGGAGCTGGACGGTGCCTTCGAGGGTCCCCTCGGGCACGCGCCCGGCCCAGCGTGGCCGGATGCCGGAGAGACCGTCGACGGCCAGGTGCTCGCGCGGACCGACGGTGACGATGCCGGAGACCGGCTCGATGTCGAGCACGAACCGGGGCTTGCCGTCGGGCGCGGGCTTGCCGAGACGCAGGCCCTTCCGCTGCCCGATCGTGTAGGCGTACGTCCCCTGGTGCTCACCCAGCACCTCACCGGACTCGTCGACGATCGGCCCGGACTCGTTGGGCGCACGGTCGCCGAGCTTCTCGCGGAGCCAGCCGGCGTTGTCGCCGTCGGCGACGAAGCAGATGTCGTGGGAGTCGGGCTTGTCGGCGACGAGCAGACCGCGGCGGGCGGCCTCCTCGCGCACCTGAGGTTTCGGGGTGTCGCCGAGCGGGAACAGCGAGTGGCGCAGCTGATCCTGGTCGAGCACGCCCAGCACGTAGGACTGGTCCTTGCCGCCGTCGACGGCACGGTGCAGCTCGACAAGCCCGTCGGCGTCCTCGCGAAGTGTCGCGTAGTGGCCGGTGGCGACCGCGTCGAAGCCGAGCGCGAGCGCCCGGTCGAGGACGGCGGCGAACTTGATCTTCTCGTTGCAGCGCAGGCACGGGTTGGGGGTGCGCCCCTCGGCGTACTCGGACATGAAGTCCTCGACCACGTCCTCGTGGAAGCGGTCGGAGAGGTCCCAGACGTAGAACGGGATGCCGATCACGTCGGCAGCGCGGCGGGCGTCGTTGGAGTCCTCGATCGTGCAGCACCCGCGGGCGCCGGAGCGGTAGGAGGCCGGGTTGCGCGAGAGGGCCAGGTGGACGCCGGTGACGTCGTGGCCCGCCTCCTTCGCACGGGCGGCGGCGACGGCGGAGTCCACCCCGCCCGACATGGCGGCTACGACTCTCATCTTCTCTCCCATCAGCGCTGCAACCCCGCTGCGCGGCCGCGCTCGACCGCGGGACCGATCGCCGCGACGAGCCGGTCGACGTCGTCGGCGGTGGTGGTGTGCCCGAGCGAGAAGCGCAGCGAGGAACGCGCCTGCTCGTCGGTCTGGCCCATCGCCAGGAGCACGTGAGAAGCCTGAGGTACGCCGGCCGAGCACGCCGCGCCGGTGGAGCACTCGATCCCGGCCGCGTCGAGCAGCATCAGCAGCGAGTCGCCCTCGCAGCCCGGGAACGCGATCTGGGCGTTGTTGGGCAACCGGTGGTGGCCCAACGGCGTCAGGGACGGACCGTTGAGGTGGGAGTCGGGGACGGCCGCCAGCACCTGTTCGACGAGCCGGTCGCGCAGCGCACCGACCTTGGTCGCGTACGCCTCCTGCTCCTTGACCGCGAGCTCCACCGCCGCCGCGAAGCCGGCGATGGCCGCGGTCGCGTGGGTGCCGCTGCGTACGTCCCGCTCCTGGCCGCCGCCGTGCACCAGCGCGGTCAGCTCGAGCTCGCGGCGGCAGACCAGCGCACCGGCGCCGACCGGACCGCCGAGCTTGTGGCCGGTGAGCGAGAGCGCGTCGACGCCGCTGGTCGCGAAGTCGACCGGCACCGCTCCGACCGCCTGGACGGCGTCGGTGTGCACCGGGATCTTGTGCTCCGCGGCGAGCTCGGCGATCTCGGCGACGGGCTGAAGGGTGCCGACCTCGTTGTTGGCCCACATCACCGAGATGACCGCGACCGATGCCGGGTCGCGCTCGACGGCCGCCTTCATCGCGGCGAGGTCGAGGCGGCCGGTCTCGTCGCACGGGATCAGCTCGACCTGGGCACCTTCGGTCGACTCGAGCCAGTGCAGCGGGTCGAGCACGGCGTGGTGCTCCACGGTCGAGGAGAGGATCCGGGTGCGCCCGGGGTCCTGGCTGCGGCGGGCCCAGAAGGCCCCCTTGAGCGCCAGATTGTCGGCCTCGGTGCCGCCGGAGGTGAAGACGACCTCCCCCGGCCGCGACCCGAGCGCCGCGGCGATCCGCTCGCGCGACTCCTCCAGCACCCGGCGGGCACGCCGCCCCGATGCATGCAGCGAGCTCGCGTTGCCGACCAGCGACAGCTCCGCGGTCATCGCCTCGATCGCCGCAGGAGCCATGGGGGTGGTGGCGGCGTGGTCCAGATAGACGGTCCGGGGATTCATCGTCTACCAAGGTTACGGCCCCATGCCGATGCGTGCTCAAACGCCGACGGCCTCGATCGTCTTCGCGATCTCCTCCTCGAGCGCAGCGGCTTCCTCATCGTTCAACGGGAGCACGTTCTCGTACGCTCGCACGAAGGCGTTCCTCGCCTTCTCAGGCGTCGCCCGCCAGTCGTGATACCGCGTACCGAGCAGCACCGCAGCCCGCCCCAGATCCTCCGCCCGCCGGCGGTAGGTCGCCTCCTCCAGATCCAGCACCGCCGCGATCCTGCCCTGCGACCAGAGGATGTTCGCCGACCTGAAGTCGTTGCCGACCAGCTGCGTGCCGGGTGCCAGCGGCTCCTCGGTCGGGATCGTGCCCGGGTAGTCGGCCATCACCGCATGCATCCGCGCAAGCACCTCCCCCGCCGCCCGCACCTGCGCAGGATCCTCGATGTCCAGCAACTCCCCCTCGACCACCCGCTGCAGCCCCACCGAGACCCCATCGACCTCGACCTGCACCCGTCCGTCGTTCGCGGGCACCGGCCTCGAGACAGGAATCCCCCGCTCCCCGAGCCAGCTCGTGAGCTCCCCGACGGCCACCAGCCGCTCGAACCGCGACTGCCGCATCGACCACTTCGCAACCATCGCGTCCCCGTCGACCGTGACCCACGCCAGACAGTTGGAGTCGCTGATCACCAACCGCCCGCATCCACGCACCCTGAGTCCCCAGTGCCTGGCCAGTACGCCGTCGAGCCACTCCATCGCCGCGGTAGCCGCCCCGAACCCGAACCGCGCCTCGAGAGCGTCATACGGATCCGTCGACTCCCACAGCATGCTCACCGGGATGCTCGATTCGGGGCGCTCTGTCATGGGCCCGAAGTAAAGCAGCGTCCGGCCCGTCGAGACCTGTGGCTCCGGTGGTCGAGCCTGTCGAGACCACCTGCGTGCGGACATCGTCAAGCAACTGTGATTTTCGTTCCC
>NZ_BMRK01000013.1 GCF_014648595.1 Nocardioides luteus
AGGCCATCGTCAGGTAGATCGCGGTGCCGTCGAGGTTGAACGAGTAGCCGGTCGGCACCACGACACCTACGGTCGCCTTCTCGACACCGGCGTGCTCCATCTTCGCGATCAGCCGCGGGAGCGCGGACTCCGAGGAGCTGGTGGAGAGGATGAGGAGGAACTCGCGGGCGAGATACTTCAGCAGCTTGAAGATGTTGACGCCGGTGGCCAGCTTGAGGATCGCGCCGAGGACGACGAAGACGAACAGCGCGCAGGTGATGTAGAAGGCGATCATGATGACGGCGAGGCTCTTCAGGGCGTCGACGCCGGTCTCGCCGACGACGCCGGCGATGGCACCGAAGGCGCCGACCGGGGCGGCCCACATGATCATCGCCAGCACGCGGAAGACCAGCTTCTGGAGCCAGGTGATCGCGTTGAGGATCGGCTTGCCCGACTCCCCCATCCGCTGCAGCGCGAAGCCGACGAGCAGCGCGACCAGCAGCGTCTGCAGCACGACGCCCGAGGTGAGCGCCGAGAAGAGCGAGGTCGGGATGATGCTCAGCAGGAAGTCGACGGTGCTTGCGTGACCCTCGGCGGCGGCGTCCTGGCCGGCCGAGGAGGCGGTCGAGTCGATCTGCAGGCCGGTGCCCGGGTCGATGAGGTTGCCGACGACGACACCGATCGCGAGGGCGACCGTGGACATCACGATGAAGTAGCCGAGCGCGAGGCCACCGACCTTGCCGACCTTGGCGGCGTTGGCGACCGACCCGACGCCGATGACGAGGGTGCAGAAGATGATCGGCTGGATCATCATCTTGATCAGGTTCACGAACGCCGTGCCGATCGGCTTCAGCTCCACCGCGAAGCCCGGTGCGACCAGCCCCACCAGGATGCCGAGCACCACCGCGCCGATGACCGCGATGTAGAGATAGTGGGTGCGGTCCTTCCTCGGCTGCGTAACGCTGGTTGTCGTACTCATCGTTCCTCCTGGTTCGGTGTGCTTCCGGCCCCCGGCATGGCGACCGCGGCCACTCTTCAGCAGGAAGTGATGGCCGTCACTGTTGTGTTCGTTGTGTTCGTCGGCCGTCTTCGCCGTGGTCCAGAATGAGGAGGTGCCTCACCTCCGTCTGCCCCGCCCGCGCGTCCTGCGCGACCGCCCGGTGGCGCAGCAGGTGCTCCTCCTCCAGTTCGGCACGGTGCTGCTGCTCGTCGTCACCGGCATCCTGATGGCCACCTACGACGCCCGGCGCGACTCCTACAGCCGCGCGACCCAGCGAGCGGTGGCGGTGGCCCAGACCGTGGCCGACGCCCCCACCGTCCGTGAGGCGCTGCGCACCCAGGACCCGACGGCGAGGCTCCAGCCGTGGACCGAGGAGGTACGCGCCGACACCGACACCGACTTCGTCGTGGTGATGCAGCTGGACCGCACCCGCTTCACCCACACCGACCCGCGGCAGATCGGTGGCAAGTTCGTCGGCGACCTCGGCGGCGCGCCGGACGGCGAGGTCTTCACCCAGCAGTACACCGGGACGCTCGGTCCGTCGGTCCGCTCGGTCGTGCCGGTCGAGGACGACGGCGAGGTGGTCGCGCTCGTCTCGGTCGGCATCACGGTCAGCGACATCAACCGCGGGCTCGTCCGGGACGTACGCATCGTGCTGCTGTGCGGGGCGTTCGTGCTGGTCGCCGGGCTGGCCGGTGCCTGGCTGCTGAGTCGGCGCCTGCACCGGCTCACCCATGGTCTGGGCGAGCGCGAGCTGGCGCGGATGTACGAGTACTACTCCGCCGTCCTCCGGTCCGTCCGCGAGGGGCTGCTGCTGCTCGACGGCGAGGGACGGGTCCAGCTGGTCAACGACGAGGCCCGCCGGCTGCTGGGGCTCCCCGAGGACGTCGCCGGCACCCGGATCGAGGATCTCGACCTGGCGCCGGGGCTGGTCGCCGCCGCCCGCGGCCGCACCGCCGAGTCCGACGACCTCTACCTCGCCGGCGAGCGGATCCTGCTGGTCTCCTCGGCACCCGCGCGCTGGGACGGCCGTGACGTCGGCTCCGTGGTGACCCTGCGCGACCATACCGAGCTGCGCTCGGTGACCGGTGAGCTCGAGGTCGTACGCCGCCTCACCGAGTCGCTGCGCTCGCAGAACCACGAGGCGGCCAACCGGCTGCACACGGTCGTGTCCCTCATCGAGATGGGCCGGACCGAGGAGGCGGTCGAGTTCGCCACCGAGGAGCTGCAGGTCGCCCAACTGCTGACCGACCAGGTCGTCGGCGCGGTGGACGATCCGATCGTGGCCGCGCTGCTGCTCGGCAAGTCGGCCGAGGCGGCCGAGCAGGGCGTGGACCTCCGCATCGTCGGCGAGCTGCCGCCCGGCACCGGTATCGCGCCGCGCGACCTGGTCACGGTGCTGGGCAACCTCGTCGACAACGCCTTCGACGCCGTCTCCGGTCTCGAGCCGCGACAGGTCGAGGTGCAGCTCACCGGCGACGAGCGGACCCTCACGATCCGCGTCGGTGACAGCGGCCCGGGCGTCGACGACGCCTCCTCCGCGCGCGTCCTCGACCGAGGCTGGACGACCAAGGCCGAGCCCGGCACCGGCCGCGGGCTCGGCCTCGCGCTGGTCGGCCAGGTGGCCCGCCGCCACGGCGGCGAGGTCGTCGTCGGCCGCTCTCACCTCGGCGGGGCCGAGCTGACGGTCACCCTGGCCACGGAGGTGGTCGGATGAGCGTCCGGGTGCTGGTCGTCGAGGACGAGGCGCTCGCGGCCGAGGCCCATGCTGCGTACGTCGGGAGGGTCTCGGGCTTCGTGCTGGCCGGGATCGCGCGGTCGGCGCGGGAGACGGTCCGGGCGCTCGACGCGGCTCGCGACGCGGGCGCGCCGGTCGACCTGATCCTGCTCGACATGAACCTGCCCGACGGGCACGGGCTCGGGCTGCTCAGCAGGCTGCGCGCAGCCGGGCACCTGTGCGACGTGATCGCGGTGACCGCGGCCCGGGACACCAAGGTGGTGCGGCAGGCGGTGGGGCAGGGTGTCGTGCTCTACCTGCTCAAGCCGTTCACCTTCGCGACCTTCCGGTCTAAGCTGGAGCAGTACGCCGACTACCGCGCCCGGCTGGAGGCGGCCCCCGAGGAGGTCGTCCAGGACGAGGTCGACCAGCTCCTCGGGTCGCTGCGGCCGACCGGGAACGCGCCGCTGCCGAAGGGCATGAGCGCGGAGACGCTGCGAGCCGTGACGGCGGCGCTGCGCGAAGCCGATCAAGAGCTCTCTGCGAGCGAGGTGGCTGCGGTGGTGGGGGCCTCGCGGGTGACCGCGCGGCGCTATCTCGAGCATCTCGCCGACACGGGCCAGGCCGCTCGCGGGGTCCGTTACGGTCCCAGCGGCGGCCGGCCCGAGGTCAGCTACTCCTGGCTCTGAGGCCTCGGTCTCTCAGACGGAGGCCTTCTCGCCCGCCGCGGGCGGTGGCGTGGCGTGGTCGTCGACCATCCTGGTCTCGTCGAACGGCTCCTGACCGGCCAGGACGCGGTCGAGCTGGTCGCGGTCGACGGTCTTGGTCCAGTGGCCCACCAGCACCGTGGCGACCGAGTTGCCGGCGAAGTTGGTCAGCGCGCGCGCCTCCGACATGAACCGGTCGATGCCCACGATCAGACCGACACCGTCGACCATCTCCGGACGGTGCGACTGCAGACCGCCCGCGAGGGTCGCCAGACCGGCACCGGTCACGCCCGCGGCGCCCTTGGAGGCGATCATCATGAACAGCAGCAGACCGACCTGCTCACCGATGCTCAGCGGGTCGCCCATCGCGTCCGCGATGAAGATCGAGGCCATCGTCAGGTAGATCGCGGTGCCGTCGAGGTTGAACGAGTAGCCCGTCGGGACCACCACACCGACCGTGGCCTGGTCGACGCCTGCGTGCTCCATCTTCGCGATCAGCCGCGGCAGCGCCGACTCGCTCGAGGACGTCGAGAGAATCAGCAGGAACTCGCGCGCCAGGTACTTCAGCAGCTTGAACAGGTTGACCCCGGTGGCCAGCTTCAGCAGCGTCCCGAGGACGACGAAGATGAACAGCACGCAGGTGATGTAGAAGGCGACCATGATCACCGCCAGGCTCTTCAGCGCGTCCAGTCCGGTCTCGCCGACGACGCCGGCGATCGCACCGAAGGCGCCGACCGGGGCGGCCCACATGATCATCGCCAGCACCCGGAAGATCAGCTTCTGCGCCCAGACGATGACGTTCAGGATCGGTTTGCCGGTCTCCCCCATCCGCTGCAGCGCGAAGCCGATGAGCAGGGCGACCAGCAGGGTCTGCAGCACCTCACCCGAGGTGAGCGCGGAGAAGAGGCTGGTGGGGATGATGCCGAGCAGGAAGTCGATGGTGCTCGCGTGACCCTCCGCGGCCGCGTCCTGGCCGGCCTGCGAGGACTCGGTGTCGATGTGGAGGCCGCTGCCCGGGTCGATCACGTTGCCGACGACCATGCCGATGCCCAGCGCGACCGTGGACATCACGATGAAGTAGAGCAGCGCCAGGCCACCGACCTTGCCGACCTTCGCGGCGCTGGCGACCGAGCCGACGCCGATGACCAGGGTGCAGATGATGATCGGCTGGATCATCATCTTGATCAGGTTCACGAACGCCGTGCCGATCGGCTTGAGCTCCACCGCGAAGCCCGGAGCGATCAGTCCGACCAGGATGCCGAGCACCACCGCGGCGATCACCGCGAGATAGAGATAGTGGGTCCGGTCCTTCTTCTGTGGTGCTGCCGGACTGGCGGCTGTATCTGCCATGGTGGGCTCCTCGAGGCGGTGTGGGGGTGACCTGGGTCACTATCTCGCCTCGACCCGTCCCTCGCCAGCGTCCCACGCCCGGAGCCACCGATCGGCGGCTCACCCGTTCCTCAAAATCATTCGCACCCGCGTTCCCCGCCGGGCAGAGTCGATGTCCATGACGAGCAGCGACGTGTGGACCCGCGATACCGCAGAGCGTTACGACGACCCGGACGACTGGGTCAACTCACCCGAGGTCACCACACCGGTGGCCCGCTTCCTGGCCGAGGTCGCCGACGGCGGCCCCGCGCTCGAGCTCGCCATCGGCACGGGCCGGATCGGCGAACCTCTGCATGATCTGGGGGTGCCCGTCACCGGCATCGAGCTCTCCCAGCCGATGGTCGACGTGCTGCGGCGCAAGGTATCCGAGGACGAGCTCCCGGTCGTCGTCGGTGACATGGCCACCGTCGAGGCGCCCGGAGCGGGGAGCTTCTCGCTCGTCTACCTGGTCTACAACACGATCGGCAACCTGCGTACGCAGGACGAGCAGGTCGCCTGCTTCGCCAACGCCGCGCGCCACCTCGCCCCGGGTGGACGTTTCGTGGTCGAGGTCGGCGTCCCAGGGCTGCGACGGCTGCCCCCGGGAAGCCCGGCCATCCCCTTCGACGTCTCCGACGCCCACCTCGGCTTCGACACCTACGACCTGGTCACCCAGCAGGCGATCTCCCACCACTACACCCGCGAGGAGGACGGCCGCTACCGCTACAGCCAGCACAACTTCCGCTTCACCTGGCCCTCCGAGCTCGACCTGATGGCCCGGCTCGCCGGGATGACACCCGAGGCGAGGTACGCCGGCTGGAACCGCTCCGAGTTCACGAGCGAGTCGACGAGCCACGTGTCGGTGTGGCGAAAGGGATAGCGCTGGATCAGCGCATCATGTTCGAGCTCAAGATGCTGCTCGCCTGATCCATCTGGGTTCAGCGCTGGAACTCCCAGGCGAGCCGGATCGCCTCGCGGACAGCGTCGGGGTCGGCGCGGTCGAGGTAGACCTCGACCTTGTGGTGGGCCTCCAGGCGGGGCGGGACGCCGAAGGAGTCCGGCCAGCGCTCGATCAGCTCCTCGCGGCGGTCGAGCGGGACCCGGACGAGCAGGGTCGTCGGGTCGACGAGCCTGGTGACCAGGCGGTCGTGAACGTACCAGCCGCGCGGCTTGTGACGGCACCCCTCGAGGGTCGCCACGAAGGCGTCGACCTCAGCGGGTGTCATGCCCCGGAGCGTACGCCGCCTGCCATCGTGACGCCGCCACCTTCGCCGCCTCGCCGACGAGCTCGTTGAGCTCAGGACAGTCCGGGACCGCGAAGGAGGTGTAGGCGCCGCGACCGCCGTCGACCGGGCGGCCGTAGGCCTTCGTCGCGAGGCGGCCGTCGGGCAGGAGCCGTACGTTGAGCGTCGTCAGCCGGAAGGTTACCTCTCGCCTGACGTCCGTCCACTGCAGCTCGTCGGGGACGGCGACGTTGATCGCCAGGGCACTGACCTCGACAGAGTTGGTCACGGACCCAGCCTAGGGCCGTCGTCAGGTGAGGCGCATGGCCATCTTGGACTCGGTGCGCGGGTCGCCCTCGGGGAAGGGCTGGGTGTCACCGGTGGGCTCGAAGCCGATGCGCTCGTAGAGGCGCCGGCCGGACTCGTTGCCGTCGACGACCCACAGGGTCAGGACGGTGGCGCCGTCGCGGCGGGCCCAGTCGGCGACACCGTGGACCAGGGCCTCGGCGAGGCCGTGGCCGCGGGCGTCGGGGGCCAGCCACATCGAGATCATGTGGTGCTCACCGTCGAGGATGATCCCGGCCGCGAGGCCGGACGGCTTCTCGCCGACCCAGGCGATGACCGCGGCACCGGAGGCTGCCCAGAGCTTCCAGCGCTCGTCGGGCCAGGCCGCGACCTCTTCGTAGGAGTCCCAGTAGGCCTCGGGGGTGTCCTGGAGGGCGGCGAGGCGCACCTGCTTGAGCGCCTCCCACTCCTCCTCGACGACGACGCGTACCGCCGCCGTCGGGACCGCCTTCTCAGGGGTCCCGACGCCGGGCAGCGAGCTTGGCCGCTTCGGAGCACTCACGAGATCAGGCGAGATCCAGGCCGGGGTACAGCGGGAACTTCGCGAGCAGCTCCGCCGCGGCGGCCTTCGTGTTGTCGGCGACGCCGTCCTCGACGGCGTAGGAGGCCTTGGACGGGCCGCCGGCCTTGGTGGTGCCGGGGGTCGTCTTGGAGAGGACGTCGACGATGAGCTCGGCGACGCGGTCGAACTCGTCGGCACCGAAGCCGCGGGTGGTCAGGGCCGGGGTGCCGAGACGGATGCCCGAGGTGTACCAGGCGCCGTTGGGGTCGGCCGGGACCGAGTTGCGGTTGGTGACCACACCGGAGTCGAGCAGCGCCGACTCCGCCTGGCGGCCGGTAAGGCCGAAGGAGGTCACGTCGAGGAGGACGAGGTGGTTGTCGGTGCCACCGGTGACGAGCTTGGCGCCGCGCTTGAGGAAGCCCTCGGCGAGCGACTTGGCGTTGTCGGCGACCTGCTGGGCGTAGGTCTGGAAGCTCTCCTGCTTCGCCTCGGCGAAGGCGACGGCCTTCGCGGCCATGACGTGGGAGAGCGGGCCGCCGAGGACCATCGGGCAACCGCGGTCGACGCTCGGGGCGTACTCCTCGGTGGCGAGGATGAAGCCACCGCGCGGGCCGCGCAGCGACTTGTGAGAGGTCGAGGTGACGACGTGGGCGTAGGGAACCGGGTTCTCCTCGCCGGTGAACACCTTGCCGGCGACCAGGCCGGCGAAGTGGGCCATGTCGACCATCAGGGTGGCGCCGACCTCGTCGGCGATCTCGCGCATCTTGGCGAAGTTCACCCGGCGCGGGTAGGCGGAGTAGCCGGCCACGATGATCAGCGGCTGGAACTCGCGTGCCTTGGCGCGCAGCGCGTCATAGTCGAGCAGCCCGGTCTCCGGGTCGGTGCCGTACTGGTTCTGGTGGAACATCTTGCCCGAGATGTTCGGCCGGAAGCCGTGGGTGAGGTGGCCGCCGGCGTCGAGCGACATGCCGAGCAGGCGCTGGTTGCCGAGCTCGGCGCGCAGGGTCTCCCAGTCGGCCTCGGAGAGCTCGTTCATGTTCTTGACGGCCATCTTCTCCAGCCATGGGCCCTCGACCCGGTGGGCGAGGATGGCCCAGTAGGCGGTGAGGTTGGCGTCGATGCCGGAGTGGGGCTGCACGTAGGCGTACTCGGCACCGAAGAGCTCACGGGCGTGCTCGGCGGCGATCGTCTCGACGGTGTCGACGTTCTGGCAGCCGGCGTAGAAGCGGTGGCCGACGGTGCCCTCGGCGTACTTGTCGGAGAACCAGGTGCCCATCGTCATCAGCGTGGCGGGGCTGGCGTAGTTCTCGCTCGCGATCAGCTTGAGGCTGGCGCGCTGGTCGGCCAGCTCCTGCTTGGTCGCCTCGGCGATGCGGGGCTCCACGGAGGCGATGACCTCGAGGGCTTGGTTATAGGCGGAACTCACGGTGCCTGAATTTGCCGGGGCAGACAGATCGCTCATGGGCCACAGCGTAGTCAGCCCCGCGGAGGAGAGCAGCATCGTGGTCACTCGGTGAGTTGCGTACGTCCTCTATCACCGCTCCGCGGAATGGCAGAGCGCCCGACGCGGTTGAGAGACCGTGACCAGATGGTGACCTCGGCCACATCGCCCGCGCGACTGAGCGGGAACGTCCCATCATGCGGACGAACGTCTCGTATATCGGGATTCCAGATTGCGTGATGATCGTCCGCTCCCTGAGACTCCTTGACATGGTCACTGCTGCAACACATGCGCACCTCGTGGTTCGACGCCACGTGGACTATTGCCGCATCCGCAGCTCGATCTGTTGGCGCCACTGACGCCCAGCGCTCCGCAATTTCCACCCGCGTCGAGCCGCTGGCCCGCTGCCCGACAGACATCCCGGGCGCTCGCCGCGAGCACGTCCCTGCTCCGCCGCGCGTCCACGACCGACGCAAAGGTTTCTCTGACATGAGCGACAACCGGTTCCAGGCCAAGCGCGCCACCCGGACCGAGATCCCCCGACCCAAGAAGGGCGAGGGTCAGTGGGCCCTCGGCTACACCGAGCCGCTGAACAAGAACGAGGAGTCGAAGAAGAACGACGACCCGCTCAACGTTCGGGACCGGATCCTCTACACCTACTCCAAGCGGGGCTTCGACTCGATCGACCCGGCCGACATGCGCGGCCGCTTCCGCTGGTTCGGTCTCTACACGCAGCGCAAGCCCGGCATCGACGGCGGCAAGACCGCGATCCTCGACGAGGAGGAGCTCGACGACCGCTACTTCATGATGCGGGTCCGCTCCGACGGCAAGCTCCTCTCCCCCGCCGCGGTGCGCACGCTCGGCCAGATCGGCGTCGACTTCGCCCGCAACACCGCCGACATCACCGACCGGCAGAACATCCAGTACCACTGGATCGACATCGAGAACGTCCCGGAGATCTGGTCGCGCCTGGAGGAGGTCGGGCTCCACTCGACCGAGGCCTGCGGTGACTCGCCGCGTCCGTTCCTCGGCTCCCCGGTCGCCGGCGTCGCCGCCGACGAGATCATCGACGGCACCTCGGCGCTGCGCGAGATCGAGTCCCGCTACCTGGGCGACCCGGCCTTCTCGAACTTCCCGCGCAAGTTCAAGACCGCTCTCACCGGCCACCCCTCGCACGACGTGGCCCCCGAGATCAACGACGTCGCCTTCGTCGGCACGGTCCACCCCGAGCACGGCCCCGGCTTCGACGTCTGGGTCGGCGGCGGTCTGTCCACCAATCCGCGCCTGGCCGAGAAGCTCGGTGTGTGGGTGCCGCTCGACGAGGTCGCCGACGTGTGGGCCGGCGTCGCCGGCATCTTCCGCGACTACGGCTACCGCCGGCTGCGCTCGCGGGCGCGGCTGAAGTTCCTGGTCGCCGACTGGGGCAAGGAGAAGTTCCGCGAGGTCCTCGAGAACGAGTACCTCGAGCGGCCGCTCGTCTCCAACCCCTCCCCCGAGTCGCCGCTGGGTCACCGCGACCACGTCGGCATCCACGACCAGAAGGACGGGAAGAAGTACGTCGGGGTCGCCCCGATCGCCGGCCGGATCTCCGGCACCCACCTGGTCGAGCTCGCCGAGGTCATGGACCGGTTCGGCGTCGAGGGAGCTCGGCTCACTCCGTACCAGAAGATCGTGCTGATCGGGGTCGCTCCCGAGGTCGTCGAGGACTTGGTCCCCGAGCTGGACCGGATCGGTTTCTCCGCCCGGCCCTCCAACTGGCGCCAGAACACGATGGCCTGCACCGGCATCGAGTTCTGCAAGCTCGCGATCGTGGACACCAAGGACCGGGCTCGTGACCTGGTCGCCTCGCTCGAGTCGCGGTTCCCCGACCTGGACGCCTCCATCACCGTCAACGTCAACGGCTGCCCCAACGCCTGCGCGCGCACCCAGGTCGGCGACATCGGGCTCAAGGGCCAGCTCGTCCTCGACGAGGACGGCAACCAGGTCGAGGGCTTCCAGGTGCATCTGGGCGGAGCGACCGGGCTGACCGCCAACTTCGGGCGCAAGCTGCGCGCCCACAAGGTCACCTCGGCCGGGCTGGACGACTACATCTCGGCGCTGGTGGTCAACTACCTCGCCGACCGCGAGGAGGGCGAGACCTTCTCGGCCTGGACCGCGCGGGCCGACGACGTCCTCCTGCGTGGAGAAAAGGTCCTGAGCGAGGTGCCCGCATGAGCGAGCGCGCCGGAACGCCTTTCCACTGCCCCTTCTGCGGCGAGACCGACCTGTGGCCCCACGAGGCCGCGCACGGGTCCTGGGAGTGCCGTGGCTGCCTGCGGGCATTCCAGCTGAAGTCGCTGGGCCAGATCTCCAGGAACCACACCTCTCGGGCCACCACGAAGGAGGCGCACGCATGAGCATCAGCACAGCAGCCGCCCGGGCGAACCGCGCGGTCGACACCGAGGGACGTACCCCCGAGGAGCTGCGCGAGATCGTCTCCCACTGGGGCGCCGAGCTCGAGCTGGCCCCGGCCGAGACCATCATCGAGTGGGCCGCCGCCACCTTCGGCGAGCGCTTCGCGATCACCTCCTCGATGGGTGACGCGGTCCTGGCCCACCTGGCCTCCAAGGTCGTGCCCGGGGTCGACGTGGTCTTCCTCGACACCGGCTACCACTTCATCGAGACGATCGGCACCCGCGACGCGGTCGCGGCGACGATGCCGGTCAATCTCCTCACGATCACCCCGACGCAGAGCGTGGCCGAGCAGGACGCGGAGTACGGCAAGGACCTCTACCGGACCGACCCCGACCTGTGCTGCGCGCTGCGCAAGGTGAAGCCCCTGGCCGACTCGCTGGCCTCCTACGACGCCTGGGCCACCGGCCTGCGTCGTGCGGAGACCAAGAACCGGGTCATCGCCCCGGTGATCGGCTGGGACGCAAAACGTCAGAAGGTCAAGGTCTCGCCGATGGCGCGATGGTCCGACGAGCAGGTAGAGCGATACATCGAGGACAACGGAGTGCTCGTGAACCCGCTCGTCTATGACGGCTATCCCTCCATCGGCTGCGCGCCGTGCACCCGCCGGGTCGCCCCCGGCGAGGACCCGCGCAGCGGGCGATGGGCCGGCACCGGCAAGACCGAGTGCGGCATCCACGCCTGAACAGGCCGCTCGACGGGCACTGGAGCCCGTAGGGCACGAGACCGCCCGTAGGGCGCGAACAGACACAGACTTTCGACTTTCCCAGCAACACCCGAAGGATGATGACAATGGCAGCTCCCGCACTGGTAGCCCTGGCTCACGGCAGCCGCGATCCGCAGTCGGCCGCGACGATCAACGCCCTGGTCGCCGAGGTACGCGCCCTCCGCCCCGACCTGCGCATCGAGTCCGCTTTCCTCGACCACTCCCGGCCGCGTTTCCAGACCGTCATCGACAAGCTCGTCAAGGCCGGCCACGACGAGATCGTGGTCGTGCCGCTCCTCCTCACCGAGGCGTTCCACGCCCGCGTGGACGTGCCCTCGGTGATCGCCGAGGCGACCGAGCGCCACCCCGGCCTGCGCATCCACACCAGTTCGATCCTCGGCCTCGAGAGCGTCTTCCTGCAGGTGCTCGACGAGCGGCTGCGCGCGTCGCTGAAGGCCGCGCGGGTGCGCGAACTCGACGCCCTGGTGCTGGCCGCAGCCGGCTCCTCGGACTCGCTCGCCAACCAGTCGGTGGCCCGTCTGGCCCGGATCTGGGGTGCCCACCACAAGCTGCCGGTCGTGGCTGCGTACGCCTCGGCCGCTCCGCCGGCCACCGGTGAGGCCGTGCGCGCCTTCCGCGCCGAGGGTCGCCGCCACATCGCTGTCGGCATGCTCTTCCTGGCTCCCGGCCAGCTGCCCGACCGCGCCAAGGAGCTCGCCCTCGAGGCCGGAGCCGTCGCGGTCAGCGACCCGATGGGCGCCCACCCCGAGGTGGCCCGCACCATCCTGGCCCGCTACGCCGTCGGTGCTGTCGAGCTCGTTCCGGTCTGAGCCGCCCTCGCTGGTCGAGCCGCGAGCGCCAGCGAGCGCGTCGAGACCAACACAGTCTCATCGAGCACGTAGGGGACCGTGTTGGTCTCGACACGCCTCCGCCTGGCGGCTCCGGCGGCTCGACCGACAAAGGGAAGCGTCGAGCGTCAGCCGACCTGGTGGGCGAAGATGCGGTCGAGCTCGGCGGTGGCGTCGGTGGTGACCCCACCGTGGACCGGGCCGGGCTGGAGGACGGTGCTCTTGGGGGCCTTCAGCAGCCCGAAGCGAGCCGACTCGTTGTCAGAGAGGGCTCGCACTCCGTACGCGGTGGCGCGGATGCCCACGCCGAAGCCGGAGTGGGCGTCGCCGGCGCAGATCAGGTCCACCGACTCCAGCGCGGCCCGCACCAGGGACAGGTCGAGGCCGGGGGCGAAGGTGGCCAGGCGCTGCTCGTCGAGGGACCACTTGGCGGCGAGGAACTTCTGCTCGGGGCAGAAGAGCACGACGCCGACGTTGAGGAACTCCTCGCGCTCGGGGCGGGGTACGCAGCGGAGCACGACGTACTGATAGGCGTCCATCACGCCTCCTGAGCGGGCTCGGCCGCCGGCAGCCACGGGCGCTCGCCGGCGAGGCGGGCGCGGAGGAACGAGACGTAGCGCTCCCGCAGCGACTCCGGGGTCTCGTAGCCCGGGACGGGCTCGAGCCACTCGTCGGGTACGTCGGCGAGCACCTTCGTGAGCGTCGCCTCGTCGAGCCGGGCGGCGAGGTCGTCGCTCTGGGCGAGCGCCTCGGCGGCGTAGGGGCGAAGAACGTGCTCGGAGGTGTCGTAGGGCTGCGCCGCGTAGCGCGCCGGGTCGCCGCCGCCACCGGGCCAGACGTGGTGGAAGTAGAGCGAGGCGCCGTGGTCGATGACGTAGAGCGCGCCGTTCCACAGCAGCATGTTGGGGTTGCGCCAGGAGCGGTCGACGTTGGCGATCAGCGCGTCGAGCCACAGGATCCGACCGGCCAGCGCCGGGTCGGGCGAGTAGGCGGCGTCGTAGCCGAAGGCACCGGCGAGGAAGTCGATGCCGAGGTTGAGCCCGGGGCTCGCGTTGAGGAGGTCCTGGACCTCCTCGTCGGCCTCGTAGCGGGCGATCTCCGGGTCGAGGTCGAGCACGACCTGGTCGGGGGTCGGGATGTCGAGCGCGCGGCACAGGCCGGTGACGATCACCTCCGCGACCAGCACCCGCAGACCCTGCCCGGCGCCACGGAACTTGCAGACATAGGTGCCGAGATCCTCGGCCTCCACGATCCCGGGCAGGCTGCCGCCCTCCCGGAGCGGGGTGACGTACCTCGTCACCCGCACCGTCTCCAGACTCACGCGGCCACCTCCGTAGCGCAGGCGGCAGAATACGGACGTGGCCGCGTGTTGCCCTGATGGCTCGCTCGCTGGCGCTCCCTCACGAGATGGTGTCCTCTTCCAGTCGTCTCTTCTCCTCGGCGACGTCGAAGCGGGGCGCCGGCCAGTCGAGGTCGAGGCGATCCAGGGTCTCCAGGAGCAGCTCGCCGATGGCCAGGTTGCGATACCACTTCTTGTCGCTCGGCACGAGGTACCACGGAGCGTACTCGGTGTTGGTTCGCTCCAGCGCAATCTCGTACGCCTCGCAGTAGCCGTCCCACAGCTGTCGCTCGTCGATGTCACCGGGGCTGTACTTCCAGTGCTTCGCCGGATCCTCGAGCCGGGCCAGGAGCCGCTTCTTCTGCTCCTTGGGCGAGATGTGCAGCATGCACTTGAGGATGACGGTGCCCTCGTCGGTCAGGCGCTTCTCGAAGTCGTTGATCGCGCCGTAGCGGCGCTCGATCTCCTCGGGCGGGGCGAGCTCGCGGACTCGGCCGATCAGCACGTCCTCGTAGTGGGAGCGGTCGAAGACACCGAGGTAGCCCGGCTCCGGCACGGCATTCTGGATACGCCACAGGAAGTCCTGGGCACGTTCCTCGTCGGTCGGCGCCTTGAAGCTGGTGATCCGTACGCCGACCGGGTCGACCAGCCCGACGGTGTGCTTGAGCACGCCGCCCTTGCCGGAGGTGTCCATCCCCTGCAGGACGAGCAGAACCCGGCGGGGATCCTCACCCTCCTTGGAGGCGAACAGCTTGGTCTGCAGCTGGAGCAGGGTCGGTCCGAGCTCGGCGAGCACCTGCTTGCCGGTCTCCTTGTCGACACCCACGCCGGGGGCGGAGTCGGTGTCGTAGGCGCCCAGGTCCACCGGCCCGGGCGGCAGCCGCAGCTCGTCGAGAAGGCTCATGGGTCGACGATAGGCCCGCGGGCCGGTGGTTCACCCCAGAACGCGGCGCAGGTCGATCGAGCAGCCGACCATCGTGGTCGTCGTGCCGTCGCGCTGGGGCTCGTCGAACCAGGTGCCCTGCTCGAAGCCGACCTTGGCGAGCATCCGCAGGGAGGCTGCGTTGCGGTGGTCGGGGGCGGCAAAGCAGGCGGTCGCGCCCGGGTAGCGGTCCCGGACGGAGGTGAGCCACACCCACGCCATCCGCGGACCGATCCCGCGGCCGACGAAAGCGGGCTCGCCGATCGCGTAGTCGAAGCCGATCGCGTCCGGATCAGGGGTGAGCAGCGCGTAGTCCGGCTCGTCGCTGATCCGGTAGTCCTGACAGAAGCCGACCGAGCGGCCGTTGACCTCGATCACCCAGAAGGACACGGGCGTCTTGCCGTCGATGTCGGGACCGTAGTTGTCCGCCACCCACTCGGGAGTGGGCTCGCCGTCGACGGCATACCACTGGTGCACGTGGTCGGCGTTGAGCCAGCGCACCAGGTAGGGCAGGTCGCCGCGGGTCATCGGCCGCAGCGACACCACCGGCATCGGGTCGGAGGAGAACTCCTTGACCTCGCCGGAGAGATCCAGAGCGTACGCAGGCCGCCCGGCGATCCTCGTCGCCGCCGCTGCCCAGCTCTCCCCCGGGCGCGTCACACCGCCGAGACGCTGTGTCCCGGTGTGGACGGCGACCGGCGTGAACATGCACCCAGGCTAACGCCGTCGGGTCAGTGGGCCTGGCCGCCACGGCGGTCGACCAGCGGCGGCTGGGAGGACCACGGAAAGTCGATCCAGCGGTCGGTCAGCTTGTAGACGTAGTCGGCGTTGATCACCGTCCACGGCTTCTCGAAGATGACCGCGGTGCGAGCCTCGGCGACGTGGCCCTTGCAGAACTCGTGCACGATCTCGAGGGTCTTGCCGGTGTCGGCGACGTCGTCGGCGATCAGCACCTTCATCCCGGTCAGGTCGACTGCGGCCGGGGTCGGCGGCAGCATCATCGGCACGTCGAGACGCTCGTTGACGCCGGTGTAGAACTCCACGTTGACCGCAGACAGGTTCTTCACGTCGAGCGCATAGCCCAGGCCCATCCCGAGGGCGAGGCCACCGCGGGCGATGGAGAGCACGATGTCGGGCTCGTAGCCGCTGTCGACGACCTTCTGGGCGATCTCGCGCACCGCGCTGCCGAAGAGGTCGTAGGTCAGGATCTCGCGCTCTTGCTGCTCACTCACAGATCGGATTCTGACATGAGATCGCCGGCGGCCTCGTCATCGGCGAGGGCGAGCTCCTCGCGGACGATGCTGAAGGCCACACCGGCTCCGTATCCCTTGCGGGCGAGCATCCCGACCAGGCGTCGGGTCTTGGTCTGGTCGTCGAAGCGCTCCAGGGAGCGCAGCTTGCGTCGGACCATCCGCCGGCCGGCCTCGCGCTCGTCGTCGGGATCGATCTCGTCGAGGGCCTCGCGGGCGACCTCGTCGTCGATGCCCTTGCGGCGCAGCTCCTGGGCCAGCGCCCGGCGAGCCAGACCCTTGCCGGGCTGGCGGCTGGCGATCCAGGCCCTGGCGAAGGCCTCGTCGTCGATCAGGCCGACCTCTTCGAAGCGGTCCAGCAGCTGTGTCGCCAGCGCCGCCGGGACCTCCTTCTTCTCCAGCTTGTCGGCGAGCTCCTTGCGACTGCGCGCCTGGCCGGTGAGGGCGTCGAGCAGGATCTTGCGGGCGATCGCCTCGTGATCGGGCTCGGGGCGGTGTCCTGAGCCTGTCGAAGGGTCGTTCTTGGGGTCTGCGGGGTCCGCTGGGCGGGGTTCGCGCCGGCGGGACCGGGTCGGTCTCGACTCGTCGTCGCTCCTTCGTCGCGACGACGGCTCGACCGACCGTGGCTGCGGGGTGGTCTCGACAGGCTCGACCACCGGGGACTTGCCGGCCCAGGCCTCGACGCCGAGGGTCACATCTCCCAGCCAGTCGGGCGCGGGTCGCTCGTCCACCCAGGGGTCCTGGGTGGACGAGCGGTCACGCTTGGACGAAGCCACGTGTCAGCTGGGCCTAGAAGTCCTCGACGCCGGCGGGCTCGGCGGCGGGGGTCTCCTCCGCCTCGACCGTCGGCACCACGCCGAGCTTCTCGAGGATCCGCTTCTCCAGCTCGTTGGCCAGGTCGGGGTTGTCCTTGAGGAAGTTGCGCGAGTTCTCCTTGCCCTGGCCGAGCTGGTCACCCTCGTAGGTGTACCAAGCGCCGGCCTTACGGACGAGGCCGGCCTCGACGCCGACATCGATCAGACCACCCTCGCGGGAGATGCCCTTGCCGTACATGATGTCGAACTCGGCCTGCTTGAACGGCGGAGCCACCTTGTTCTTCACGACCTTGACGCGGGTGCGGTTGCCGACCATGTCGGTGCCGTCCTTGAGCGTCTCGATCCGGCGCACGTCGAGGCGCACCGAGGAGTAGAACTTCAGCGCGCGACCACCGGTCGTGGTCTCGGGCGAGCCGAACATCACGCCGATCTTCTCGCGCAGCTGGTTGATGAAGATCGCGGTGGTGCCGGAGTTGTTGAGCGCCGAGGTCATCTTCCGCAGCGCCTGGCTCATCAGGCGCGCCTGCAGACCGACGTGGCTGTCGCCCATCTCGCCCTCGATCTCGGCGCGCGGCACGAGCGCCGCGACGGAGTCGATGACGATCAGGTCGAGCGCGCCCGAGCGGATCAGCATGTCGGCGATCTCCAGGGCCTGCTCACCGGAGTCGGGCTGGGAGACCAGCAGGGCGTCGGTGTCGACGCCGAGGTTCTTCGCGTATTCGGGGTCGAGCGCGTGCTCGGCGTCGATGAAGGCCACGATGCCGCCGGCCTTCTGCGCGTTGGCCACCGCGTGCAGCGCGACCGTCGTCTTACCCGACGACTCCGGGCCGTAGACCTCCACGACCCGCCCGCGGGGCAGACCGCCCAGGCCGAGCGCCACGTCGAGCGCGATCGACCCGGTGGGGATCACCTCGAGCGGGGCCTTCGTCTCGTCGCCCAGTCGCATGACCGAGCCCTTGCCGAACTGCCTTTCGATGTTTGCGAGAGCGGCGTCCAATGCCTTCTCGCGATCACCTGCCGCCATGTTCTTTCCTTCCTGAGGAGCAGATTTCTTGCTCCTGCCTGCCGCTTGTCCACGTGTCTTCGTCGTCATCAAGGCAGACGCTAGACGGGACCACCGACAGTTTCTGAACGGGACCCTCCGGCACGGTGTTTCACGACCCCTCGCAAAGCACGAATCCAGCTCCACCTCCCACCACACTAACCCGAACAAGCGTTCGATGTGAACACCTGTTCGGGCGTGTCGGGAGCGACCAGGGGCTCAGCGCTGCTACATCTCCCCCTGCTCGGAAGAGGATGGACCGCCGCCCATCTCGTCGGCCACGGCGACCGAGAGACCACCGAGCATGAAGGCGACGATCACCGCCGCCAGAGCACCGCTGGAGAACGCCGGGATATGGCGCCGGAAGCCCTCCTGGACCGCCTCCGCGCCGTGGTACTCGTGCGTCAGCGCATGCCCCTTCCCGCGCTGGAGGAGGTAACGGTTGACCGGGAAGGCGGCGACGAACGCGACCGCGAGGGCGATCATCATCCCGACCCAGAAGACGACGTTGACCAGACCCGCCTCCATGGCCCCCGGGATGAACGCCATGACCAGGTTGTCGACCACCTCCATGGTCGCGATGGAGAGGGTGTCGGCGGCGAGCACGACGGAGAACGCGGCACCGAGGGCGAGGCCGGACTTGAGCAGCGGCAGCGTCGAGAGGGTGTAGCCGAAGGCGAACGCGAGGGCGATCGCCACGACGATGGTCCACCCGGTGCTCAGCCCGACCGCGGTGCCGATCATCAGCCCCGCGATCTCCCCGATCGCACACCCGGTGAGGCAGTGCAGCGTGGCGCTGGCCGCCATCGCGTTCACCCCGGCGCCGCCGTGCCCACCGTGCCCACCGTGCCCACCGTGCCCGGTGTGTCCGGCGTGGCCGGCGTGCTCGTGACCCGCGTGGTCATGTCCTGCGTGGATGTGCTCGTGCGACGTCATGTCGCTCCCTTGCTCGAGAGTCGTACCTTCCCTCAATTCATACCCCATAGGGGTATGCTTGGCAAGCGATATCGGCCTCGGGACCCCGCTTTGTCCGTCCACGAGCGACTCCTTAAGGTGTGCGGTGTGTGGACGGCAGCACGAACGGACCGGAGGACCCCGAGGTTCGTACGCGCCCTGCTGCTGGCCGCGGTCGTGGCCACCGTCGCCGGCCTGCTCGCCATGCACGCGCTGAGCCCGCACGGCACCGCAACCGACGGTGAGCACGGTCCGCTGACCCTTCCCGCCGCTCATGTCGGGCACACCCACGCCCTCGACCACGCCGCCCGGACCGGGCACGCAACCGGACACACCGACCACACCGGAGACCCGGGTGACGGGCACACGGCGATGATGCTGTGCGCGGCGTTCCTGATCGCGGTGGGAGCTCTGCTGCTGAGCAGGCTGCGGCGTACGCCGGTGTGGTGGTTCGCCCGCTCCCCCGGCCTCCCCCGGCGCGGCGACCCGATGCGGCTGGTCTCCCGTCCTGCGACAGGCCCTCCGGCCGTCTGGGCCTACTCCGTCATCAGGTGCTGATCGGCGCTCGACGCCCGACGAACAGCACTTCGACAAGGAGAAACACCAGATGCGTACGCACCGTTCCATCGTCCGCGCCACCTGCGCCGCAGCCGGGCTGACCGTGCTGCTGACGCTCTCCGCGTGTGGCGGCGAGGAGGCCGAGAAGCCCCAGGAGCTCTCGGAGACCGAGCACAACAAGGCCGACGTCGCCTTCGCGACCGACATGATCCAGCACCACGCCCAGGCGATGTCGATGGTCGACATGACCATGGACCGCGATCTCGATCCGGAGGTCCAGGGGCTCGCCGACGGGATCCGGGCGGCCCAGAGCCCCGAGATCGAGACCATGTCAGGCTGGCTGCAGCAGTGGGGCGAGGAGGTGCCCTCGACGATGCGCGACCACGTCAACGGCGGTCATGAGGGTCACGGCGACGACGAGTCCAGCATGTCCGACGCGATGAAGGACATGGACGACATGCCCGGGATGATGTCGGCCGAGGACATGGAGGCCCTGGAGAAGGCCTCGGACGCCGAGTTCGAGGACATGTGGCTCGAGATGATGGTCGAGCACCACCAGGGCGCGATCGAGATGTCCGAGACCGAGCAGGACAGCGGCCGGTTCAAGCCGGCCGTCGACCTCGCCGGCACCGTCATCGAGACGCAGTCCGACGAGATCGACACCATGGAGAAGCTCCTCGGCTGAGGGGCACCTCGCGGGCAGGGTCGCTCAGCGGCCCTGCCCGTCCGCCGGTGTGGCGGCCGAGCGGCGGGCCACGTACGCAGCGCCGAACAGCACCGCGACGAGCAGGATGGTGCCGAGCGCGAGCGTCGGGTAGCCGGCCAGGTCGACGACGACTCCCGAGAGCGCTCCGGCAGCGGCGGCTGCGACGCCCATGATCAGGTCGGCGGTGCCCTGGACGTCGGCGCGCACCTCGAGAGGGGTGTGGTCGGCGACCGAGGTGGCCGCGGCGATGGTGGCGAGCGACCAGCCGAGACCCAGCAGGAAGAGGCCGAGGAAGATCCGGCCCGAGCTGCCCTGCGGAGCGGCGGCGCACAGGACCAGCGCCACCAGGAGCACCCCGCCCCCGAGCGCCATCACGTCAGCCCGGCCCAAGCGGTCGGCCAGCCAGCCCGAGACCGGCGCGAAGGCGAACATCCCCAGGACGTGAGCACTGATCACCAGGCCGATGACCTCCAGGCCGGCGCCGCCGTGCTCCATGTGGAGCGGGGTCATCACCATCACCGCCACCATGGTGGCGTGCGCGGCCGCCTGCCCGGCGACCGCCGCGGCGAGCGCGGGACGTTCGCGGATCACGGCGAGCGCCCGACGCCAGCTCCTGCCCGGTGCCCGCGTCGTCGCGGGCGCGCCCTGCCGGGCGACCAGGAGCGGGTCAGGGCGCAGGAACAGCCCGACCACGAGAGCGGCGGCCAACATCCCGATCGCGCCGAGCGCGAACGGTCCGGTCAGGACCGGGATCCCGACGGCGTCGGAGAAGAGCTCGGAGACCCCGGTCAGGTTGGGGCCGATCACCGCGCCGACCGTGGTCGCCCAGACCACCACCGACAGCGCCCGTGCCCGACTGGTCGCCGGAGCCAGGTCGGTGGCCGCATAGCGGGCGCCGTTGTTCGCGGCGGTCGTCGCACCGAGCAGCACCGCGCCGACCAGGAGCAGCGCCATCGACCCGACCACGCCGGCCAGCACCGCCAGCAGGCCACCGCTCGCCCCGAGCAGATAGCCGGCCAACAGCCCGAACCGGCGTCCGCGGGCGTCCATCACCCGCCCCAGGACGTACGCAGCCACAGCAGCGCCCAGCACCTGGGTCGTCTGCGAGAGACCCGCCATCGACTCCGACCCGGACAGGTCGCGCGCGAGCAGGGAGGCGGTCGCGATGCCGATCGTAATGCCCATCGCGCCGACCGCCTGGGTGGCGACCAGAGTGAGGATGGTGCGCCTCTGGATCGCAGCCACCCCGGCCGGCGCGTCGAGCATCACCGATCACGCGCCGGCAGCTCCAGGGCCTTCCAGACGGCGGCCCAGACCTCCTTCGGCGGCACCCCGTCGTCGAGCGCCTCCTGGGCGGTGCGACCGCCCAGGTCGCCCATCACGAACTGGCGCGCCCAGGCGCGCGAGTAGCCCGCGCCCAGCGCATCGTCCATCCGGGACCAGAACTCCGTGTGTCTCATCGACCCGAATGCTACTCAGCCTCCGGCTGCGACTAAGCCGCGCCGGCGAGCGAGCACGTCGAGCCAGACGTCGCCGATCCTGCTGTCGGCGTGACCGACCTCGACGACGTCCCAACCGGCCTCGTCCAACGCCGCCCGCAGGTCGGGCTCGCGCCAGTAGACGAAGAGGCGCGGCGCGTCGACGTGGCCTCGGCTGGTCCACTCCTCACCGTCGCCCTCCTTCATCGAGACGTGCAGCGCGCCGCCGGGGCGGGTCACCTCGGCGAGCCGTCCGAGCACCGCGGCAAAGTCGTCCCGGGCCACGTGCAGCAGCGTCGCCGATGCCCACACGCCGGCGTAGGGGACGTCGGGGTGGACCGGGTCGCGGAGGTCGTCGGTGAGCGGGTCCAAGCAGGCCGCGGCGTACCCCTGCTTGCGCAGGTGGGCCACGAACCCCTCGCTGATGTCGGTGCGGCGCACCCGCACTCCCCCGGCCTCGAGGGCTTTGGCGTCGTGGCCCGGGCCGCTGCCGATCTCGAGCACGTGGTCACCCGGCTCGAGCTCGGCCAGGAACCGGTCCAGCAGCGACCGGGTCTCCTCGGCGAACGAGTTGCCCTGGACGTACGTCGCGACGCTGGCGTCGTAGGCCGCGACCGTCGCCCGCTTGGCCGCCGAGCGTACGTCCCAGAGGTGGTGGACGACGTCGTGGAGGTGGTATCGGCCGAGCGACTCGATGCTGAAGACGTCGCCGTTGGACCGAATGCCACGACGGCCCCAGGCGTCGGGCGGGACCTTCTCGTAGATCCTGGCCACCACATCGGCGGCGTCCATCAGCTCCTCGGCGACGACCGCCGGCTCCTGACCCGCGTAGTCGTTCTCGCGCGCGGCCTCGTCCTGGTCCCAGTTGGCGAAGCGGGGCTCGTCCTCGGTCAGCATCCATTCGAGCCGCTCGCCGAAGATGCGGTGGACGTCGCGTACGTGGGCGCCGTACTCCAGCGCCGACCACACCCCCGGCTGGGGCCGGTCGCGCGCGTTGTCGGCGTCGAGGTAGACCTCCCAGTAGGTCGCGTTGTCCCGGACGATCTCGGGGAGCCGGTCGGCGGTGACGGCACCGGCGACGAAGCCGCACTCCGGGCAGGGCCGGTCGAGGACCCAGGTCCAGTCCTTGGTGTCGGGCTCGATCGCGTCGTAGCTCATGACATCAATCTTGACGGCCCGGGCAGGGGCTCACCAGCGAGATCCTGCCTGTGAGACGCGACGTCCTGCCGCTCAGGTGAGGAGTAGGGAGTCGAGGCGGCGTCGCACGATGACGAGGCCGATCGCGCCGAACGCCAGCAGGTAGACGACCGAGGCGAGCGAGCCCCACGACGGCACCCCGAGGGTGAGCTCGCGACACAGCACGACACCGCGGTAGAGCGGGGTGAGCTCGACGATCCAGCGCAGCCACCCTGGGAAGGCGGTGATCGGGAAGAAGGTGGCGCTGAACAGGAACATCGGCATCATCGCGAGGGTGATCTTCTCGAAGTCCTGCCAGGAGGTCATGTAGGTCGTCAGCGCCATGCCGACGGCGCCGAACGCCGACCCGATCAGCACGGCCGCGGGGAGCACCAGGAGCGCCCACCAGGAGTGGACCAGGTCCATCGCGAGCATGATCAGCAGGAAGGCGCCGACGTAGATCGCGCTGCGCAGCTGGTTCCAGAGGAGCTCGCCGACCGCGATGTCGAGGGTGCGCAGCGGGGTGGCCAGCATCTGGTCGTAGAGCTTGTTGTACTTCAGCTTGAAGAAGAAGTTGAAGGTCGCGTCGAGAAGGGCGCCGTTCATCGCCGAGGCGGCGATCATCCCGGGGGCGACGAAGTCGCGGTACTCGATCGGCTCGCCGGCGTAGGTGAAGCCGGTGACGATCGCACCGACGCCGATGCCGATCGAGAACAGGTAGAAGACCGGCTCGAGGAAGCCGGTGACGAAGACCAGCCAGCTGCGCCGGTAGACGAGGACGTTGCGCCACAGCAGCAGCCGCGCCGCCTCCCCGCCGCGCAGCGGTCGGGCGACCGCGGTGCTCACGGCTGCGTTGAGGATCGCCATCTCAGGAGACCAGCCTCTCGGCGAGCTTGCGGATCGCCAGCCACCAGCACACGGCGGCCAGGACGACGAGGTAGACGACGTGGAGCGCGGCCACGCCCCAGTCGAGCCTGCCGAGGGTGAGCATGCGGGTCAGGTCGACGCCGTGCCACAGCGGCGAGGCCATCGCGATCTTCTCGAGCACGGAGCCGAGGTTGCCGATCGGGAAGAAGGTGCCGCTGAAGAGCGTCAGCGGGATCATCCCGAGCCGGAAGATCAGCGCGAAGGACTCCTCGCCCCTGATGGACAGGGAGAACAGCAGCACCGGCGTCGTGAAGGCGAGCACGACCAGCCCCTGCAGCACCCACGCCGCGAGCACGCCCCAGAACGTGTCGAAGACCCCGAATGCGGCCAGGACCAGCAGGAACACCCCACAGGCGAGCAGCGTACGCAGCACCACCCAGGCGACCTGGGCCAGCACGATGTGGGAGGGAGCCAGCGGCGAGGCGATCATCGAGTAGTAGATCCGCTGCCACTTGAGCATGCCCATCACCGGATAGGTCATCTCGGCGAAGGCGATGTTCATCGAGTGGGCAGCGACCATGCCGGGAGCCACGAACGCCAGGTAGGTCGTGGCGCCGTCGAGCGTGGCCGGGTCGGCCTCGATGAAGCCGCCGAGGAGCACGCCGAGCGCCAGGACGTAGAGGAAGGGCGTCACGAACGTGGTGACCACCGCACCCTTCCAGGTGCGCGCGGCGACGGTGAGCCAGTAGTCGACCATCCGGAGCGCACCGGAGACGAGCCCCGAGGGGGCGGTCGGCGTCGACGGGGTCGCCGGGGCGTAGTCGGTCGCCATCAGTCCACCAGGGTCCGGCCGGTCAGGTGCAGGAACACGTCCTCCAGCGAGGAGCGACGCACCAGGGTGGCCGCCGGCGTCAGGCCGCGGCCGTGGACGGCCTCGATGACGCTCTCGCCGTCGTCGCTGTAGAGGAGCAGGCGGTCGGGGAGCACCTCGATCCGCTCGGCGAGATCCTCCACCTTGGCCGCCAGCGACTCGTGCTCACCGACGCCGAAGCGGAGCTCGGCGACCTCGCGGGTGGAGTGGTCGCGGATGAGCCCGAGCGGCGTGCCGTGGGCGACGATGCGGCCCTGGTCCATCACCACGAGCTCGTCGCACAGCTGCTCGGCCTCGTCCATGTAGTGGGTGGTCAGCAGCAGGGTCACCCCGGCCTGCTTGAGCCGGAAGAGCCGGTCCCAGATGACGTGACGGGCCTGCGGGTCGAGCCCTGTCGTGGGCTCGTCGAGCACCAGTATCTCGGGCCGGTTGATCAGGCTCCGGGCGATGGTCAGCCGCCGCTTCATCCCACCGGAGAGGTCGTCGACCTTCGCCTTCGCCTTGTCGGTGAGCTGGACGAAGTCGAGGAGCTCCTCGATCCGGCCCTTCACCTCGGCCCTGGGCAGACCGAAGTAGCGGCCGTAGACGTAGAGGTTGTCGTAGACGTTGAGCTCGACGTCGAGGGTGTCCTCCTGCGGGCAGACACCGAGACGGGCCTTGATCTTCGGCCCGTCCTGGGCCGGGTCCATCCCGAAGACCCGCAACTCTCCGCCGGTCGGCGGCGAGACGCAGCAGATCATCCGCATCGTCGAGGACTTGCCCGCCCCGTTGGGTCCGAGGAAGCCGAAGGCCACGCCGGGACGCACGGACACGTCGATGCCGCGTACGGCCTCGAAATCGCCGAACGTCTTGCGCAGCCCGCGCGCGGAGATCATCAGGTCTTCAGCCACGTCGGTAAAGACTAGATGGGCGCACCGACGAATTGCGATGGGATTGATCGACTCGTCCTCCGGCCCGGTGAACTAGCTGCCCTGCTCCTTCTGGCGCCGGATGTAGTCGCGCATCCGCTGCGGTACGCCGACCCGGGCCGCGTCGTAGGACGGGATCCCGCGCTTGTCGGCGAACTTGTGGGCCCACTGGGCCGACGGCACCCGCCGCCGGGCCCACTCGCCGTCGAAGGCGACCAGCAGCAGGGTCACCTCGCTGACGACGGTGCGTGGCTCGACGAATCCCTCGACGCCCCGTCGGGTCTCGACGAACTGCTCGAGATGCTTGATGTCGGTGGCGTCCGCGGCACGCACCCGCGTGGACCCGGTGTAGCTCTCACCCGTGGGACGGCTCATCCGCGTCCCGCGGCGTCGGAAACGATCGAACAGGCTCACGACGCAAGTGTGCCCGTCGCCGCCCAACGGTGGGTCCCGAACAAACCTGTTGGGCCGCATCTTCGTGGTCGCATATGTTGGAACCTTTGACCCCATGCCCCTCGAGCCGTTCGGCCACGGACGGAGAAACGATGGTTCAGCCATGTCCGTAGCCGGAGCCCGCGACGACCTCGACGCCGAACGAGCACATCTGGCCGCGTCCCGGAAGGACCTCGCCCGGATGCGGCGCAAGGTGGAGTCGCTGGACTCCTCGACGGCCGGCAACTGGGTCAGCGCCGAGATCCTCGACGCCACCCTCGCCCAGCGGCTCGAGCAGCTCGCCGACGACCCCGAGGTGCCGCTCTTCTTCGGCCGCATCGACCGGGTCCCCGCCGCGGGTGGTGAGTCCTTCCACATCGGCCGGCGCCACATCTCCGACAGCGTGGGCGACCCGATGGTGGTCGACTGGCGCGCCCCGGTCAGCGTCCCCTTCTACCGGGCCTCGCGCACCGAGCCGATGGGGCTGGCCCGCCGGCGGCGCTACGGGTTCTCCCACGGCGAGCTGACCGCGTTCGAGGACGAGTCGCTGACCGAGACCGGTCCTCAGCAGGAGCACTCGGCGATCCTCGAGGCGGAGATCGAGCGGCCGCGCGTCGGGCCGATGCGCGACATCGTCGCCACCATCCAGCCTGAGCAGGACGTGCTGGTCCGTGCCGACCTCTCCCGGACGATCGTCGTGCAGGGTGCGCCGGGGACGGGGAAGACGGCCGTGGGGCTGCACCGCGCTGCGTACCTCCTCTACGCGCACCGCGACCAGCTCACCCGGCGCGGTGTGCTGATCATCGGGCCCAACTCCTCGTTCCTGCGCTACATCCGCGACGTGCTGCCGGCGCTGGGTGAGATCGAGGCCAAGCAGGCGACGATCGCCGAGCTCGTCAGCGTGCACGGCACTGTCCGCGCGGAGGAGCCCGCTTCGGTGGCGACGCTGAAGGGTGACGTACGCATGGCGGAGGTGCTCCACCGGGCGGTGTGGTCCCACCTCGGCGAGCCGGAGGAGGCGTTGGTCGTCCCGCGCGGGTCGCGACGCTGGCGGGTGCCGGCCTACGAGGCGCGCGAGGCGCTGGAGGGCCTGCGGTCCAACGACCTGAGGTACGCAGCGGGCCGGGCGCTGCTCCCCCGCGCCCTCGCCCACCGGGTGCTGGTGCAGATGGAACGCTCGGGCGACTCGCCCGACGACCGGGTGCAGGACGCGGTGGCGCGGACGAAGCCTGTCAAGGACTATGCCGCCGGCCTGTGGCCGGACCTCAAGCCCGCCAAGGTGCTGCTCCGGCTGTTCACCGACGCGTCCTGGCTGGCGGAGGTCGCCGACGGGATCCTCACCGAGGCCGAGCAGGAGTCGCTGCTGTGGGAGAAGGCACCGCGCTCGGCCGGCTCGGCGCGCTGGTCGCTGGCCGATCTGGTGCTCCTCGACGAGATCGCCGACCTGCTCGACCGCACGCCCTCGGTCGCTCACATCGTCGCCGACGAGGCCCAGGACCTCTCCGCGATGATGCTGCGGGCGCTGGGGCGCCGGTCCACCACCGGCTCGCTGACGGTCCTGGGCGATCTCGCCCAGGCGACGACGCCGTGGGCCTCCTCGTCATGGACCGAGGCGCTGGCCCACCTCGGCAAGCCCGAGGGCCACGTCGAGCAGCTGACCCGGGGCTTCCGGGTGCCGGCCGACGTGATCGCCTACGCCGCCCGGCTCCTCCCCCACATCGCGCCTGACCTGGACCCGCCGGTCGCGGTGCGCCGGGCGCGCGGCGACCTCTCCTTCACCGAAGCGGCCCTCGTGTCCTCTCTGCAGGAGGCCCTGGAGCGCGCCGGCTCGGTGGGCCTGATCGTCCCCGACGCCTCGCTCGGGGCGGCCCGGGCCGAGCTGACCGAGGCCCGCATCCCGTTCGCCGAGATCGGGGTGGAGGCGGACGAGGAGACCGAGTTCGACGCTCACCTCGACCTGGTGCCCGCCTCGCTCGCCAAGGGACTCGAGTTCGACCACGTGGTCGTCTCCGACCCCACCGCGATCGTCGCCGGCGAGCCCGACCGCGCGACCGGCCTGCGCCGCCTCTACGTCTGCCTCACCCGCGCGGTCTCCTCCCTCGTCGTACGCGCTGAGCTCACCGAGGGCGGCCTGCCCGAAGAACTCGGTGGCGTCCCGGACTCGGTTGGTGCGAGGGTGAGCGCATGATCGACACGCGTCCTGACCCGCTGGTGAAGGCCGGGTGGCCGCTGCACACCGAGCGGCTGACGATCCGCCGGATGGTGGCCGCCGACATCGAGCCGACCTGGGCCTTCCGCGGTCTCCCGGAGGTGGCCGAGTGGGTGACGACCGCGTTCACGGACCTCGAGTCCTACCGCAGGGTCTTCGAGCACCCCGACGTCATCGGGCCTGCGCTGGTGATCGAGCACCACGGCGTCATCATCGGCGACCTGATGCTCCGCATCACCGACCCGTGGTCGCAGACCGAGGTGCGCGAGCAGGCCATCGGCTCCCAGGCCGAGCTCGGCTGGACGATCGACCCCGCCCACCAGGGCAAGGGCTACGCCACCGAGGCCGTGCGTGCGGTGCTCGACGTCTGCTTCGGACCGCTCGGGCTGCGCCGGGTCGTGGCGGAGTGCTTCGCCGACAACGAGCCGTCGTGGCGACTGATGGAGCGCCTCGGGATGCGACGGGAGTCCCACACCCGCAAGGACTCGCTCCACCGCACCCGCGGCTGGCTCGACGGGATGTCCTACGCGATCCTCGCCGAGGAGTGGCCGGTCACGCGCTGAGCGCGGCCTCGATCGCTGCCTCGCAGTGCAGCCGGGTGGTCGGGAACAGCCGCACACCCGCGTACGACTCCATGGGCAGGAGCAGCTCGATCTCGGTGCAGCCGAGGATGACGCCCTCGCAGCCTTCGGCGACGAGCCGGTCGATGACCTCGAGGTACGCCTGGCGCGAGCTCTTCTCGAAGACGCCGAGGCAGAGCTCCTCGTAGATGATCCGGTGCACCCTCTGCTGGTCCGTCTCGTTCGGGACGGTGACCTCCAGGCCGTGGCTGCGGAGGCGGTCGGCGTAGAACGGCTGCGACATGGTGAAGCCGGTGCCGAGGAGCCCCACCTTCTGCACGCCGGCGGTCCGCACCGCTGCCGCGGTGGTGTCGCCCAGGTGGAGGAAGCGGTCGCCGTACGTCTCCTCCAACGTCCCGGCGACCTTGTGCATCGTGTTGGTGGCCAGCACGATCACCTCGGCCCCGGCGTCGCTGAGCGTGGCCGCCTCCTCGGCGAGCCGCTCGCCCGCCCGGTCCCACTCGCCCGCGACCTGCATCTCCTCGACCTCGGCGAAGTCGACCGAGCGGACGAGCAGGTCAGCGGAGTGCAGGCCGCCGAGCTGCTTCGCGGCGATCTCGTTCAGCAGGCGGTAGTACTCCGCCGTCGACTCCCAGCTCATCCCGCCCAGCACACCGATGCGTCTCACATCGACCAGTCTGCTCGGGCTGCCAAGACCGCAGCCAGGCCGTCTCGCAGGTCGTCCACGAACAGGTCGGGGACCTCCATCGACGGGAAGTGCCCACCGCGCTCCGGCGTACCCCACCGGACGATCCGGCGGTAGCGCTCCTGCGCCCACGGGCGCGGGCACCGCTCGACGTCGGCGGGGTAGATCGTGATCGCCGAGGGGACATCGACCCGCAGATCGGGGTCGAGCGCGGCGTGGCTCTCGTAGTAGATGCGGGCTGCGGAGGCGCCGGTGCGGGTGAGCCAGTAGAGGGTGACGTCGTCGAGAATGCGGTCGATCGGGATCGTCTCGAACGGGCTGTCCTCGGTGTCGGACCACTCGGCGAACTTGTCCAGCAGCCAGGCGAGCAATCCGACCGGCGAGTCGACGAGCGAGTAGCCGATCGTCTGCGGCCGGGTGGCCTGCTGCTTCGCGTACGCCGCGCGGTGCTGCCAGAAGTCGCGGGTCCCCTCGGCCCACTCCCGCTCCGTCGGGGTCAGGCCGTCCAGGGAGAGACCGGGAGGGCCCTCCGCGAAGGTCGAGTGGATCCCGAGGACGTGGTCGGGGAACCTGCCGGCCAGGACGGTGGTGATGTTGCCGCCCCAGTCACCGCCGTGGGCGAGGAACCGGTCGTATCCGAGCCTGCTCATCAGCTCCACCCAGGCGGCCGCGGTCCGCTCGGTCCCCCAGCCGGTCGTCGTGGGCCGGTCGCTGTAGCCGAAGCCGGGCAGCGACGGGACGACGACGTCGAAGGCGGGGTCTGTGGGGTCGGTCGGGTCGGCCAGCTCCTCGACCACGTCGGCGAAGCGGACGATGCTGTCGGGCCAGCCGTGGGTCAGCAGCAGCGGAGTCGCGTCGGATCGCTGCGATCGACGGTGGAGGAAGTGGATGCCGAGGCCGTCGATGGTCGTCCGGAACTGGCCGATCCGGTCCAGCCGTGCCTCGAACGCTCGCCAGTCGTAGCTCGTGCGCCAGTGGTCGACGATCCGGGTGAGGTCGTCGAGGGGTACGCCCTGGTCCCACCGGTCTCGTCCGGTCGCTGACGTGTCGACCGTCTCCGGCTCGGGCAACCGCGCGGCGGCCAGGCGCGCTCGCAGGTCGGCGAGGTCTTCTTCGGGCGCGTGGGCTTCGAACGGTCGTACGTCACGGCTCTGGTCGGACATGGATCCTCCTGGCGTCGTCGGAACCGGCTATGACGGTTCTAGCATGCCGTCGCAGTGCTTGACAACCGGCTATGGTGGTTCCATGCCTGCTGGACACCCCGACTTCCGCCTCGGCAGCGTGCTCGCGACGAGCTTCACGGGGACCCTCTCGGAGCGTCACGGCGATCCGGTCGAGCGCATCCCCACTCCGCAGCGGCTCCTCGACTGGCTCGACGTCTATGGCCTGGCCGTCGACGCCTGCACCCCGGCCCAGCTCGACCTCGCCCGCGAGCTCCGGGAGTCCATCCACGCCGCCGCCACCGCGGCCGCCCTCGACGAGCCGCTCCCCTCCTCTGCCGTCGAGGTGATCAACGCCTACAGCACCGACGGCCGCGCCTCTGCGTTGCTGACCCGCGATGGCGAGCGCCGCTGGCAGCTGGGCCCGGACTCCGCCCTCGTCGACGCCCTCGGCGTCATCGCCGCCGACGCGATCGACATCGTCTCCGGCGAGCGCGACGGGAGGCTCGCCCTCTGCGCCTCCCCCACCTGCCGAGCTGCCTTCTTCGACACCAGCCGCAGCCGCACCCGCCGCTGGTGCGACATGAACACCTGCGGCAACCGCGAGAAGAAGGCCCGCTTCAACGCCACCCACCGCCCCTGACCCCCTCCTCGCCGAGCCGGCGCAACTGCCCCAGAATCCAACGCCGACTCGGCGAACCAGAGCGAGGCAGACGCGCCGACTCGGCGAACCACAACGAGGCAGACGCGCCGACTCGGCGATCGGTGTGACGACGGCTTACTGGTTTACGGGCTTTGGGTCGGGCTCGGCAGCCAGCTGGCGGCGTACTGCCAGTGCGGCGGCGCGGCCGGCGCGGCTGGCGCCGATCGTGCTGGCGGAGGGGCCATAGCCGACGAGCTGGACGCGCGGGTCGTACGCAGCGGTGACCGCGGTCTGCACGTCGGCCGAGCCGCGCAGCAGCGGGATGCCGCCGTGCGGACTGCGCAGGTGCAGCGGCGCGAGGTGGGTGACCGCGGGACGGAAACCCGTGGCCCAGAGGATCGCATCGACCCGCTCGAAAGCGCCCGAGTCCCAGCGCAACCCGTCGGGCTCGATCCGGGCGAACATCGGCAGCCGGCTCTCGTAGACACCGAGCCGCGCGGCCTCCTGCTCCTGCGGGCGCAGGCTGAGACCGGTGACGCTGACGACGCTGGCCGGCGGCAGGCCGGCCTCGACCCGCTCGGCGACCAGTGCGACGGCCTCACGGCCACGCTCGGCGTCGAAGTCGGAGCGCCACACCGGCTCGCGGCGCGTGACCCAGAGCACGTCGGTCAGCGGCGCCAGCTCGCCGAGGAACTGCACCGCCGATGCACCGCCACCGACCACCGCCACGCGCTTGCCGCGGAAGTGGTCGGCGCCGGGGTAGTCGTGGGTGTGCACCTGCTCTCCGAGGAAGGTCTCGGCGCCGGGATAGTGGGGCACGAACGGCCGGGTCCAGGTGCCGGTGGCGTTGACGAGGGTGCGGGTGAGCCAGGTGCGCCCGTCGGTCGAGTGCACCGCGAGCAGGTCGCCGACCGAGGTCACCGTGGAGACCTTCACCGGCCGCTCCACGGGCAGCTCGTGCAGCGACTCGTAGAGGCCGAACCAGGCCGGTACGGCGACGTTGGCCCGCTCGCGGGAGTCGCCGGGCGCCCGACCGTCCGGCAGGTCGGCCACGCCGTGCACGTCGTGCATCGTCAGTGAGTCCCAGCGGTGCTGCCAGGCGCCTCCGGGTCGCCGTTCGGAGTCGAGCACCACGTGGCGTACTCCCAGGCGGGCGAGGTGGTAGGACGCCGACAGACCGGCCTGGCCGGCACCGATCACGACTGCCTCGTAGCTCTCCACACAACCCTCAACAACACACCGAGAAAATTCCATACCGACAGAATGCTGCGGGAACACGTTCTACTTGACTACCCTCGACGAAGGCTCGGGACCGGGAGGTCGGAAACGATGGAACGAACGCCATGACAGCCACCGAGATGCTCCGCGAGGTGCCACCGCTCGCGCCGGGCGACCACGGGCTCCCCTGGGTCGGCAGGCTGCTCGACTACTCCCGCGACCCGGTCGCCTTCTACCGCCATCAGTGGGAGACGTACGGCCCGGTCTCGCCGTTCTTCCGGGCCGGCCAGTCCGGGGTGGTGGTGCTCGGCCCGGACGCCTGCGAGGCGGTCCTGCGCAACAAGGACAAGGCCTTCGCCAACGGGCCCGCGTGGGGCGAGATCGTCGGCCCGTTCTTCGACCGCGGCCTGATGCTGCTCGACTTCGCCGAGCACCACGCCCACCGCCGGATCATGCAGGAGGCCTTCACCCGGGACCGCCTCGCGACCTATACGACTGCGATGCAGCCGGCGATCGCCGAGGGCATGCGCGGCTGGACCAGCGACGAGGCCTTCCCCGCCTACCCCCGGCTCAAGCAGCTCACCCTCGACATCGCCGCCGACATCTTCATGGGCGGTGCCGCCGAGACCAGCCGGGCCGAGATGGACCGGGTCAACCGGGCGTTCATCGCCTGCGTGCAGGCGGCCGCCGGCGTCATCCGCGCCGACGTGCCGTTCACCCGCTGGGGCCGCGCCTTCCGCGGCCGGAAGGTGCTCGAGGCCTTCCTGCGCCACTACCTCCCCGCCAAGCGGGCGCGGCAGACCGACGACATCTTCTCGGTGCTGTGCCACATCGAGACCGACGACGGCGAGCGGTTCAGCGACCAGGACGTCGTCAACCACATGATCTTCCTGATGATGGCCGCCCACGACACCTCGACCATCACCACCTCCACGATGCTGCAGTTCCTCGGTCAGCACCCGCAGTGGCAGCAGCGCTGCCGCGAGGAGTCGCTCGCCCTCGGCCCCGCGCCGACCATGCCGGAGATCGAGAGCCTGACCAGCCTCGACCTGGTGATGAAGGAGGCGCTGCGGCTGCGGGCCCCGGTGCCGGCGCTGATGCGGCGTACGGTCAAGGAGACCAGCCTCGCCGGCGTCCGCATCCCCGAGGACACCGCGATGATGGTGGGGGTCCAGTTCAGCCATCTGATGGAGGACTACTGGACCAACCCGACGGTCTTCGACCCCGAGCGCTTCGCCCCGCACCGCCGCGAGGACAAGAGCCACCGGATGGCGTGGGAGCCGTTCGGCGGCGGGGTGCACAAGTGCATCGGCCTCTACTTCGCCGGCCTCGAGGTCAAGTCGATCCTGCACCGGTTGCTGCGCGACTACCGCTGGAGCGTCTCCCCCGGCTACCGCGCGCCCCTGGACAACAGCTCGCTGCCCTTCCCCAAGGACGGCAACCCCATCCACCTCACCCGGATCCGAGGAGATCGATGACCACCAAGACTCCAGAAGCCCAGAGCGTACGTCCCACCTGGATCGACGAGGCACGGCTCGCCTCCTGGACCCGCTGGGTGGCCTGCCCGGTCTCCGGCGGCGACGGCTCGCTGACCGCGTCCGCTCCCTACGACGCCCGGCCGACGGCGCCGGTGCCGTCGGTCACCACCGCGGACGTCGCCGAGGCCGCCGCCGCGGCGCGTGCGGCCCAGCCCGACTGGGCGACCCTGGAGTTCTCCGACCGCGCCGAGGTCGTGCTCCGCTTCCACGACCTGCTGGTCGAGCGGCAGGACGAGGTGCTCGACCTGATCCAGTGGGAGATGGGCAAGGCCCGGTTCCACGCCTGGCAGGAGATCCTGCAGGTCGGCTCCGTCGCCCGTCACTACGCCAAGCGGGGCAGCGTCTACCTCGCCGACAAGCGGGTGCGAGGGGTCATCCCGGGCGTCACCGCGGTGAAGGAGATCCGGGTGCCGAAGAAGGTCGTCGGCATCATCTCGCCGTGGAACTACCCGCTCTACCTGGGCGTCGGCGACGTCATCCCCGCGCTGCTGGCCGGCTCGGCGGTGATCTCCAAGGCAGACCCGCAGACCCCGCTGACACTGCTGTGGACGCGGGCACTGATGGCCGAGGCCGGTCTGCCCGAGCACGTCTGGCAGGTCGTGACCGGACCGGGCGCGGCGACGGGTGAGGCGGTCATCGACAACGTCGACTACATCGCGTTCACCGGGTCGACCGCGACCGGCCGCATCGTCGCCCAGCGCGCCGCCGGGCGGCTGATCGGCTCCTCCCTCGAGCTCGGCGGCAAGAACCCGCTGATCGTCCGCCGCGACGCCGACCTCGCCCAGGCCGCCCGCGGCACCGTGACCGCGGCCTTCGCCAACACCGGCCAGATGTGCGTCCACATCGAGCGCGTGGTGGTGCACGAGGAGGTCTACGACGCCTTCCGGCAGGCGCTCGTCGCCGAGACCGAGAGCCAGGTGGTCGGGCAGGGCTTCGACTACTCCGCCGACATCGGCTCGCTGGCCTCCGAGGCCCAGCTCGAGAAGATCACCGCCCATGTCACCGACGCGGTCGCGAAGGGCGCGAGGGTCCTGGCCGGCGGCGAGCCGCTCCCCGAGGTGGGCCCCTACGCCTACGCCCCCACGGTCCTGGAGGACGTCACCGACGAGATGGACCTGTGCCTGGGCGAGACCTTCGGCCCGGTCGTCGCGCTCTACCGTGCTGGCAGCGACGAGGAGGCGGTCCGGATCGCCAACCAGGGTGAGGCCGGGCTCTCGGCGAGCGTCTTCAGCAAGAACCTCCGCGAGGCGGACATGATCGCCCGCCGCATCCGGGCGGGCGCGGTGAACATCAACGACGGCGCCGCCCTCGCGGTCGGCAGCATCGAGGCCGGGATGGGCGGGATGGGCACCAGCGGCATCGGCCGCCGCCACGGCGCCGACGGGATCCGCCGGTTCACCGACGCGCAGACCCTCGCCGTCTCCCGGATGGGTCCGATCGGGCCGCTCAAGGGGCAGACGCTGGAGAAGTTCGTGAAGCTCGGCAACGGCCAGCTCAAGGCGATGCGGAAGCTGGGCGTCCGATGAGCGCGGCGGAGCCCCTCGAGGGGGCCGCTCCGGGCGAGCACAACCTGGCGGTGCTGGCGGAGGCCTCCTACGCCAAGCACGGCGACTACCCGATGATCTTCTTCGAGGGCGAGTGGCACACCTCGACCTCGATCGCCGAGCGGTCCGCCCGGGTCGCCGGCGGGCTGCGCGGCCTCGGCATCGAGCCGGGCGACCGGGTCGTGGTGCTCACCATGAACACTCCGGAGGTCTTCGTCAGCTACCGCGCCCTGTGGCGGCTCGGGGCAGTCGTGACGCCGGTGATCTTCCTGCAGACCCCGCCGGAGCTGCGCCACATCCTGGAGGACTCCGGCGCCGCCGCGGCCATCGTCACGCCCGAGCTGCTCCCGCTGGTCCAGGCGGCCTCCGAGGGCCTCGGCCTGACCGTCATCGTCGCCGGGGACACGCCGGAGGGCGAGGGGCTGGTGGCGTACGAGAGTCTGGAGAGCGCCGACCCGATCGAGATCGCTCCTCGCGGTGACGACGACCTGGCCGCGTTGCTCTACACCGGCGGCACCACCGGACGGGCCAAGGGCGTGATGCTCAGCCACCGCGGCCTGTGGGAGTCCGGGCACGCACTCCACCGGGTCGGCGAGAGCCAGGGCACGACCAGGTGGCTGCTGCCGCTGCCGCTCTCCCACGCGTACGGCCTGATCGTGGTCATCAGCGGGATGCACGCCTCGCGGCCGCAGAGCTCGGTGCTGCAGCGGTGGTTCGACGCCAAGGGCTGGCTCGAGCTCGCCCAGGAGCACCGGATCGAGGCCAGCACGGTGGTGCCGTCGATGCTGCAGATGCTGCTCGACCAGCCGTACCAGGACTACGACCTGGGCTCGCTGCGCTCCTTCGGCAGCGGCGGCGCTCCGCTGCTGCCGGCGCTGCGGGAGAAGGTCGAGGAAGCCTTCGGGGTGACGATCCTGGAGGGCTACGGCTGCACCGAGTCGAGCGCGGTGATCGCCGCCTCGAGCATCGAGGAGTCGCGGCCCGGCAGCGTCGGCAAGCCGCTCTCCCACGCCGAGGTGATCATCGCCGGGCCGTCGGGCGAGCCGCTGCCTGCCGGCGAGGAGGGCGAGATCTGGGTGCGCGGGCCGGGGGTGATGCAGGGCTACTGGAACGACCCCGAGCAGACCGCGGCCACCCTCGTCGACGGCTGGCTGCACACCGGCGACATCGGCCACTTCGACGACGACGGCTATCTCTACGTCGACGACCGGATCAAGGACCTGATCATCCGTGGCGGGTTCAACGTCTTCCCGCGCGACGTCGAGGACGCGCTCCTCGCCCACGAGGCGGTCACCGCCGCCGCTGTGGTCGGCCGTCCGGACACCAAGAGCGGCGAGGAGGTGGTCGCGGTGGTCGCGCTCCATCCCGGTGCGCAGGCCACCCCGGAGGAGCTGATCGCCTTCGCCAAGACCCGTCTCGCGCCCCACAAGTACCCCCGCGAGGTCCTGATCCTCGACGCCGTGCCCGTCACGAGCGTGGGGAAGACCGACAGAAAAGCCGTACGCAGCATGGTCCGCACCAACCAAGGAGAGTCATGACACGTCAGATCGAGGGAACCTCCGTCATCGTCACCGGAGGCGCCCGGGGCATCGGGCACGCCAGCGCCGAGCGGCTGGCCCGCGCCGGGGCCTCCGTGGCCATCGGCGACCTGGACCCGGATCTCGCCGCCGACCTCGTCAGTGAGTTCGGGCCACGGGTGAAGGCCGCCCATCTCGACGTCACCGACCCGGAGTCGTGGCGTACGTTCCTGGAGACCGTGGCCGAGCTGGGCCCGTGGGACGTGCTGGTCAACAACGCCGGGATCATGCCGCTCGGCTCGGTGCTGAAGGAGGACGACGCCCTCACCCGGGCGATCTTCGAGGTCAACGTGCACGGCCCGATCAACGGCATCAAGGCCGTCGCGCCGACGATGGTCGAGCGCGGCACCGGCCACATCGTCAACGTCTCCTCGGCGGTCGGACGGGTCGCGGTGCCCGACGGTGCGACCTACTCGGCCTCGAAGTTCGCCGTGGTCGGCTTCTCCGAGGCGCTGCGGGCAGAGCTGGCCCCGTCCAACGTCGACGTCTCGCTGATCATGCCGACGGTCGTGCAGACCGAGCTCGCCACCGGCGTGCCGCCGGCCAAGGGGATCAAGCCGGTCACCGCCGAGGACGTCGCCGAGGCGATCGAGTCGGTCATCCGCGAGCCCCGGCCGGAGGTCTGGGTGCCGAGCTGGACCCAGTCGCTGACCAAGCTCACCCAGGCGATGCCGCGCAAGGTGCAGGACTTCGTCGACAGGGCCACCCACGCCTCGGCCCTGCTGGCCGGCGTGGACCCCGCCTCGCGCACGGCCTACGACGAGCGGGTGCGGCGCAACGTGCACTGATCCCCCGCCGTCCCTGCGGGGGTATTGGCCCAGGTGACGGAGGGCCGATTGGCCGGGCGGCAGGAGGGTCGCGCTCACTAGCGTCGACCTCGTGAAGAACGACGGACTCTCCGTGCCCCAGGGCGCGGCCCTCACCCTCGGTGCGGTGCTCGGCACCGGTGTCATCTCCCTGCCGGCCCTGGCGGCCGACGAGGCCGGACCAGCCTCGTTGGTCGCCTGGCTGGCGCTGATCCTGCTCTCGGTGCCGCTGGCAGCCACCTTCGCCGCGCTCGGGGCACGCCATCCTGACGGCGGTGGCGTCGCGACGTACGCACGGCTCGCCTTCAACCAGCACGTCTCGACCATGGTCGGCTGGGCCTTCTACCTCACGATCGGTGTGGGCGCGCCGGTCGCGGCCGGGTTCGGTGGGGCGTACGTCGCCGACGCCTTCGGCGGTGGCCGGGACGTCTCGATGGCCGCGACGGCGGCGATCATCCTGCTCGTCACGGCGATGAACTGGTTCGGCATCAAGGTCTCGGGCGGGGTCCAGCTGGCGATCGCGGGGACGATCGCGCTGCTGCTCCTGGTGGCCGTGCTGGTGGCTCTGCCGCACGCCGAGATCGGCCGGCTCACGCCCTTCGCACCGCACGGGTGGGGCTCGGTCGGCACTGCGGCGGCGATTCTGGTCTGGGCGTTCGCAGGCTGGGAGATCCTCTCCTCGCTCTCGGCCGACTACCGCGACCCGGCGCGCGACATCCGCCGGGCGACCGTGATCGCGATGGTGGTGGTGACGGTGCTCTACCTCGGGGTCGCGTTCGCGACCGTGGCCGCGCTCGGGCCCACCTCCGGTGCCGCGCCGCTGGCGGACCTGCTGGTCCTCGGCTTCGGTGAGCCGGCGCGGCCGGTCACGGCCGTGGTCGCGGTGCTGCTGACCGTCGGGGCGATCAACGCCTACTTCGCCGGCGGCTCGCGGCTGGGTGCCGCGCTCGCCCGCGAGGGCGGTCTGCCGCGGGCGCTGGCCGACCCCGCCTCGGCGATCCCGCGGCGCTCGCTGCTCGCGGTCGCCGCGGTCGCGCTGGTCACCCTCGCGGTGGTCTGGGTCGCGGGTGCATCCACCGATGCCGCGCTGCTGATGGCCTCGGGCACCTTCTCGCTGCTCTACGTCGTGGGCGCCGCGGCCGCCCTGCGCCTGCTGCCGCGCGGCGGGAGGTCGTGGTGGGCGGCGGTCTGCTCGCTGGTCGCCGCTCTCGTGCTGCTCGGGCTCACCGGTGCCCACCTGCTCGGGCCGGTGCTCTTCGCCGGCGCCGGTCTGGCCTGGTCGCTGCTGCGCTCCCGCCCGAGCTCAGGTCCAGCCCGCGAGCCGGGCCAGGAGCTCGAGCCCGCGCGGGAGGGTCTCTGTCCGGACGGCTCCGTAGCCTAGGAAGAGCCCGTCGCGGCCCGGGAGCAGCCGGTTGGCGGCGATCGTGTCCACCGCCAGTCCGTCGGCGGCGGCGCGCTCGCGCAGGTCGGGCGGCACGTCCGCGTAGGCGGAGAGGTGCAGGCCGGCAGCCGAGGGAAGCACCTCGACCGGCCACGTCGCGAGGGTCTCGAGGAGGAGCGAGCGGCGGGCTGCGTACGTCTTGGAGGCCTTGCGCACGTGGCGGGCGAGCAGGCCCTCCTCCAGGAAGCGGGCCAGGGCGGCCTGGGGCTGGACCGGGCCGAAGCCGTCGGCGAGCTGCTTGGCGGCCAGGAGGCTGTCGACGAGGGTGCCCGGCGCGACCAGATAGCCGGTGCGCAGGCTGGGCAGCAGCGACTTGGAGAAGGTGCCGACGTAGATCACCCGGCCCTGGTCGTCGAGGGCGTGCAGCGGCTCGAGAGGGCGCTCGGTGAAACGGAATTCGCTGTCGTAGTCGTCCTCGACGATGCCCGCGCCATGGGTGTGTGCGAAGGCGAGGAGCTCGCGGCGACGGCTCCGGGAGAGGCGTACGCCGAGGGGGAACTGGTGGCTCGGTGTCGTGTAGACGAGTCGGGCCTGCTCGGGGATGTCGGCGACCACCAGCCCCGCCTCGTCGACCGGCACCGGCACCACGCGGGCGCCGTGGGAGGCGAAGAGGTCGCGGGCGGAGGCGTAGCCGGGGTCCTCGACGGCGACGACGTCGCCCGGCTCGAGGAGCACCCGGGCGACGAGGTCGAGCGCCTGCTGGGTGCCGCTGGTGACGACGATCTGGTCCGGGTCGGCGCGGACGCCGCGGTGGTAGGCGACGGTGTGGGCCAGCGCCTCACGGAGCCTCGGCAGCCCGGCGGGCGAGGGGTAGGCGCCGGGGTTGTGGCCGCGCAGCCGCGACTCGGCGGCCAGGATCCGGCGCCAGGTGTCGAACGGGAAGAGCTCGGCGTCGGGGATCCCCACCCGCAGGTCGTACGCCGGGACCGCCCCGTCACCGCTCGTCGGCCGCGGGGTCCACCGCCATCCCGCGCGCGGGCGCAGGGCGCCGCTGGTGGCCTCGTTCCTGGGTTGCGGCGTGCTCTCGGCGACGTACGTCCCGGCGCCGACGCGCGATTCCAGGAAGCCCTCGGCGACGAGCCGCTCGTAGACGGTGGCGACGGTGTTGCGTGAGATGCCGAGGTCCTTGGCGAGCGCTCGGCTCGCGGGAAGTCGGTCGCCCGCCTTCAGCCTGCCGTCGGCCAGCGCGTCGCGCAGGGCCCGGTAGAGCGAGGCGGACCTGACCGACCGGTCGGTCAGGTCGAGCGCGAGATCCACAGCGGGATTGCACCACAAGAGTGTCGGTGGTCGCGACTAGGTTGGTGAGCATGAGTGACCCGTCTCCTGCGTTGGCGCAGTTCAGCGACCCGACCCGCACGTGGTTCGGTGCTGCCTTCGCGACGCCGACGGCGGCCCAGGCCGGGGCCTGGGAGGCGATCGGCGCGGGGCGCAACGCGCTCGTGGTGGCGCCCACCGGGTCCGGCAAGACGCTCAGCGCGTTCCTGTGGTCGATCGACAAGCTGCTGACCGAGCCGGTGCCGGAGAAGAAGAAGCGCTGCCGGGTGCTCTACATCTCCCCGCTCAAGGCGCTCGGCGTCGACGTCGAGCGCAACCTGCGCAGCCCGCTGGTCGGGATCCGGCAGACCGCCGAGCGGCTGGGTGTCGATGCTCCGGAGGTGCGGGTCGGGGTCCGCTCGGGCGACACCTCCGCGGCCGACCGGCGCAAGCTGTCCACCGCGCCGCCCGACATCCTGATCACCACGCCCGAGTCGCTCTTCCTGATGCTGACCAGCCAGGCGCGCGAGACGCTGCGCAACGTGGAGACGGTGATCGTCGACGAGGTCCACGCGGTGGCGGCGACCAAGCGCGGCTCCCACCTGGCGCTGACCTTGGAGCGGCTCGACGCGCTCCTGGAGAAGCCGGCGCAGCGCATCGGGCTCTCCGCGACCGTCCGCCCGCTGGAGGAGGTCGCGCGCTACCTCGGCGGGTCCCAGCCCGTCGAGATCGTCGCGCCGCCGGCCGAGAAGCGCTGGGACCTGAGCGTGGTGGTCCCGGTCGAGGACATGACCGCGCCGAGCCCCTACAACGACGACGAGGACGACGACGAGGACCCACAGCGGGCCAGCTCGATCTGGCCCCACGTCGAAGAGCACGTCGCCGACCTGGTCACCTCGCACCGTTCGACGATCGTCTTCGCCAACTCCCGCCGGCTCGCCGAGCGGCTGACCGCGCGGCTCAACGAGATCGCCGCCGACCGGGTCTTCCAGACACCGCCCGGGGGTCCGCCCTCCGGCCCGCCCGCCGAGGTGATGGCGCAGTCGGGCCAGTCACAGGGCGCGCCCGACGTGATCGCCAAGGCCCACCACGGCAGCGTCTCGAAGGAGCAGCGCGCGCTGATCGAGGACGACCTCAAGTCCGGCCGGCTGCCGGCGGTGGTCGCGACCTCGAGCCTCGAGCTCGGCATCGACATGGGCGCGGTCGACCTGGTCGTCCAGATCGAGTCTCCGCCCAGCGTCGCCTCCGCTCTCCAGCGCGTCGGGCGCGCCGGCCACCAGGTCGGCGAGGTCTCGCGCGGCGTCCTCTTCCCGAAGCACCGTGGCGACCTCGCTCAGACCGCGGTCAGCGTGCAGCGGATGCAGCAGGGGCTGATCGAGTCGATGAGCCTGCCGGCCAACCCGCTCGACGTGCTCGCCCAGCAGATCGTCGCCGCCACCGCGCTCGACACCTGGGACGTCGACGAGCTGTTCACCCTGGTCCGGCGCACGGCGTCCTACGCGACGCTTCCCCGCTCCGCCTACGACGCGACCCTCGACCTGCTCGCCGGGCGCTACCCGAGCGAGGAGTTCGCCGAGCTCCGCCCGCGGATCGTGTGGGATCGCGTCGCCGGGACGGTGACCGGTCGTCCGGGCGCGCAGCGACTGGCCGTCACCAGCGGCGGCACCATCCCCGACCGCGGCCTCTTCGGTGTCTTCATCGCCGGCGAGGGCGCCGGTCGCAGGGTCGGCGAGCTCGACGAGGAGATGGTCTACGAGTCCCGGGTCGGCGACGTCTTCGCGCTCGGCGCGACCAGCTGGCGGATCGAGGACATCACCCACGACAAGGTGCTGGTGACCCCGGCGCCCGGCGTGCCCGGCCGGCTGCCGTTCTGGAAGGGCGACTCGCTGGGTCGTCCTGCCGAGCTCGGCGAGGCGGTAGGTGCCTACACCCGCGAGCTCGCCTCGATGCCCGCCAAGAAGGCCGAGGCGAAGGCGCAGCAGGACGGGCTGGACGCCTACGCCGCCGCCAACCTGGTCACCTACCTGACCGAGCAGGCCGAGGCGACCAACATCCTCCCCTCCGACAGCAACATCGTCGTCGAGCGGTTCCGAGACGAGCTCGGCGACTGGCGGCTGGTGGTCCACTCCCCCTACGGCCGCCCGGTGCACGCGCCCTGGGCGTTGGCGATCAACGCCCGGATCCGCGAGCGCTACGGCGTCGACGGCCAGGCGATCGACAGTGACGACGGCATCGTGATCCGGCTGCCCGACACCGACGCCGAGGCGCCGACCGGCGAGATCATCGTCTTCGAGCCCGACGAGATCGAGGGCATGGTCACCACCGAGGTCGGCGGGTCCGCCCTCTTCGCCAGCCGGTTCCGCGAGTGCGCCGCGCGGGCGCTGCTCCTCCCTCGCCGCGACCCGGGCCGCCGCTCGCCGCTGTGGCAGCAGCGGCAGCGCTCGGCGGCGCTCCTCGAGGTCGCCTCGCAGTATCCGAGCTTCCCGATCATCCTCGAGGCCGTCCGCGAGTGCCTCCGCGACGTCTACGACCTGCCCTCCCTCGTCGGTCTGCTCAAGCGCATCGAGAGCCGCGAGATCTCGATCGTCGACGTCTCCACCCAGAGCCCCTCGCCCTACGCCCAGTCGCTGCTCTTCGGCTACGTCGCCCAGTTCCTCTACGAGGGCGACTCGCCCCTGGCCGAGCGCCGCGCCGCCGCCCTCACCCTCGACCAGGGGCTCCTCGCCGAGCTGCTCGGCCGTGCCGAGCTTCGCGAGCTCCTCGACCCCGAGGTGCTCACCGAGGTCGAGTCCGAGCTCCAGCGCCTCGCCCCGGGACGTAAGGCCCGCGGAGCCGAAGGCATCACCGACCTCATCCGCACCATCGGCCCGCTGTCCCTCTCCGAGATCGCCGCCCGCACCACCCCCGCCGACCCGTCGAAAATCGACGCCGAGACGTCAGAAATTGACGCCGAGGCGTCAGTTTCTGACGCGTCGGGCACGAAAACTGACGCCTCGGCGTCAAAGATCGACCTCTCGGCGTCAGAAAGTGACGTCTCGGGGGTGCTCGAGGGGCTGGCTACGGCGCGGCGGGTGGTCGAGGTGCGGGTTGCCGGGGAGAGCCGGTGGGCCGTCGTCGAGGACGTGGCTCGGCTGCGCGACGGGCTGGGGGTGGCGGTGCCTCCGGGCGTACCGTCCGCGTTCACCGAGCCGGTCGAGGATCCGGTCGGCGACCTGGTCTCGCGATACGCGCGCTCGCACGGGCCGTTCACGGCGCCCGACGTGGCGGCGCGGCTGGGGCTGGGCGAGGCGGTCGTACGCCACGCGCTGGGTCGGCTCGCGGCCCGTGGACGGGTGCTCGACGGGGAGTTCCGGCCCGGCGGGAGCGGGCTGGAGTGGTGTGACGCCGACGTGCTCCGGATGCTGCGACGGCGTTCGCTCGCCCGGCTGCGCAAGGAGGTCGAACCGGTCGAGCCCGCGGCGCTGGGCAGGTTCCTGCCGGCGTGGCAGAAAGCCTCGACGAGCTCGACGGGGACGAGGAAGGGCGCGCTGCGCGGCGTCGACGGCGTGCTGAGCGTGGTCGACCAGCTGGCGGGCTGCCCGGTGCCGGCCAGCGCGCTGGAGAGTCTGATCCTGCCGGCCCGGGTGATCGACTACGAGCCGGCCTTTCTCGACGAGCTGACCGCCGGCGGTGAGGTGCTCTGGTCCGGCCACGGAACCCTGCCCGGCACGGACGGCTGGGTCTCGCTGCACCCGATCGACACCGCCGACCTGACCCTGCCGCCGCCCGCCGAGATGCCGCCGGGGCCGCTCGCCGAGCGGCTCCTCGAAGCGCTGGAGCCCGGGGGCGCCTGGTTCTTCCACCAGCTCGCCCGCACCGTGGCATCCGCCTCCGAGAAGACGCCCAGCGACGCCGACCTGAGCGCGGCGCTGTGGGAGCTGGTCTGGTCAGGACGGGTCAGCAACGACACGCTGCTGCCGCTGCGCGCGCTGACCCGGTCCGGCACCCCCTCCCACCGCTCGAAGCGTCCACCGCCTCGAGCCCGTAGCGGTCACTACACCGGCGGCGGCAGGATGCCGGCAAGGTCGGGTCTTCCCGAGACCGCTGGACGCTGGACGATCCTGCCGGAGCCGGACCCCGACCCGACCAAGCGCGCGCATGCCGCGGCCGAGCGGCTGCTCGACCGCCACGGCGTGGTCACCCGCGGCGCGGTCCAGTCCGAGCGCACCCCGGGCGGGTTCGCCGCGGTCTACAAGGTGCTCAGCGCCTTCGAGGAGTCCGGCCGAGCCAGGCGCGGATACTTCGTCGAGGGGCTCGGTGCGGCCCAGTTCGGCACGGCAGGATCGGTCGACCGGCTGCGCACCTTCTCCCGGGTCGATCCGACCGACGAGCCGATCGCCCTCGCGCTCGCCGCGACCGACCCGGCGAACCCCTACGGAGCTGCGCTCCCCTGGCCGGTCTCGACGCCCTCGACCCCCGACGCCTCGGGCCATCGGCCCGGCCGCAAGGCCGGGGCGATCGTGGTGCTGGTCGACGGCGAGCTGGCGATGTACGTCGAACGCGGCGGCCGCACGCTCTTGACGTGGTCCGACGACCCCAACCTCCTCGAGCCGGCCGCCGAGGCGCTGGCCGCGGCGGTCCGACGAGGCGCGCTCGGCCGGCTCACGGTGGAGAAGGCCGACGGCGCGCCGCTGCTCGGCTCCGGGGACACCCCGCTGCGGCAGGCGCTGCAGTACGCCGGCTTCATCGCCACCCCGCGGGGTCTGCGCCTGACGACCTCGCAGAGCAGGTGAGGAGATGCCCGAGGGAGATGCGGTGCACCGCACCGCCCGTCGCCTGGAGAAGGGGATCGGCGGCCAGAGGCTGATGCGTACGGACTTCCGGGTGCCGAAGCTGGCCACCGTCGACCTCTCCGGCGGCACTGTCGTCGAGACGGTCGCGCGCGGCAAGCACCTGCTGACGCGGATCGACCACGAGACCGGCGAGTGGACGCTGCACACCCACCTGAAGATGGAGGGCACCTGGCGCATCCTCGAGCACGGCAGGCGCTGGCCGAAGCCCGCCTTCCAGGCGCGGGTCGCGCTGCGCACCGAGAAGGTGGAGGCGGTCGGCTTCCTGCTCGGCATCGTCGAGCTCGTCCGTCGAGACCGGGAGGAGGACGTGGTCGGCCACCTCGGCCCCGACATCCTCGGTGACGACTGGGACCCCGACATCGCCGTCGCGCGCCTCGCCCAGCAGCCGGACCGGCCGCTCTTCGAAGCGCTGCGCGACCAGACGATCCTCGCCGGGATCGGCACCATCTACGCGGCCGAGACCTGCTTCATCGCCGGCCTCGACCCGATGCACACCGTCGCAGAGGCCGGCGACCGGCTCCCCCGCCTGCTGCAGCGCACCCGTGACCTGATGCAGGCCGACTGGTCGCGCTCCGGCCGGATGTGGATCTACGGCCGCAAGGCCTGCCGCCGTTGCGGCGGCACCGTGACCCGGATCAAGGTCGGCCCACCGGGCAAGGAGCGTCCGCTCTACTTCTGCCCGAGGTGCCAGACCTGATCCGTGCCATCCGCGCTAGCGCAGCAGCCGCATCCGGATCTGCGCGATCCGTACCCGGGTCTCCCGCATGTGGCGGACCACGTGGACTCGCTCGCCGGGCGCGACCGAGGTGAGCTCGTCGCGAAGGATGTTCAACGTCTCCTCCAGGCCGAAGAGCTCGGCCTCGAGCAGGTCAGGGGTCTCCGAGTAGCCCGCGTTCTCGACAGCCATGTGCATTGCACCATCTCCCCATCCGTGCGTGGGACCGTCGTGGGCCCACGTCAGGCAAGGAGACGGAGCGGAAGGCGTTGAGACACCCGAGAGAAAATCTCCCCGAGATTGGGTAGATCAGGCGGCGGCAGTGACGTCGGCCGTGGCCCGGACCGGCATCCGGAGGATGGTGGCCTCCTCGAGCGCGACCGCGTCGGAGACGTCGCGGAGCACGTCGGAGAGGGCGACGTCCAGCGCGCTGCAGAGCGAGGCGAGGAGCTCCGAGGAGGCCTCCTTCTGGCCGCGCTCGACCTCCGAGATGTAACCGAGGCTGACCCGCGCCTGCGCAGAGACCTCGCGCAGGGTCATCCCGCGCTCGAGGCGCTGGGCACGAAGCACCTCGCCGAGAAGTCGACGGAAGAGCACCATTGCGGTCAGCCTCCTACAGTTCACAGGTCACCGACATCTGGGTGACGTCTTGCACCAACGCTACCCGACGGTTCGATGTTCCCGCCGAAGTAGTCCGAGTAGTTCTTCCACAGCGTACAAACAGGTATCACGCTGGATCTCGCCGCGCGACCCCGACAGCCCGAGTTGTGCCGTTGTCTCGCCGTGCGGACCGGAGATGCCGACGAACACGGTCCCGACCGGCTTCCCCTCCTGCTCCTCGGGGCCGGCGACACCCGTGGTGGAGAGCCCGTACGTCGCGCCCGCCTCCTCCCGCGCCCCGGCGGCCATCGCTGCCGCGCACTCCGCCGAGACCACCCCGACGGTCTCGATCACGGACTCGGGAACACCCAGCAGCTTGTGCTTGAGCTCGGTCGCGTACGTCACGAAGCCCCCGCGGTAGGTCTCGGAGGCTCCCGGAGGGTCGGTGAGCATCGCGGCCAGGCGGCCGGCGGTCAGGGACTCAGCGGTCGCGACCGTCGCGTCGGCGTCCCGCAGAGCGGCGAGGAGATCATCGAGTGCTGACATGTCACACAAGGTAGCGGCCCGGCCCTCATCGAAGGACCGGGCCGCGCGGCGCGTCTCGCGAGGATCAGCCGCCGTTGCGCTTCAGCCCGACGACGACCGGGTCGTGGTCCGAGGAGCGGAACGGCGAGTCGGTGTGGAGGTCGGCGCCGGTGTAGTTGTAGCGGCTGTACTCGAGCAGCAGCGACTCACCGGAGTTGATGTTCCAGATGTCCGAGCCGGTGAAGCGGCGCTGGGCGTGCCGGTTGAGCAGCACGTGGTCGAGCGAGCCCGACAGGCCCGAGAAGGAGTAGCTGTACTCCTCGTTGCCGCTGAGCGTCTCGGAGTCGGCGTAGCCGGCCTGGTAGAGGACCTGCATCGGGTCCTCCTGGGTGTAGGAGTTGAAGTCACCGACGAGCGCGACGTCGGCGAGCCCGGTCTCGGTCTTGATCGCGGAAACCCACTCGACCAGCGCGGTGGCCTGCCGGACCCGTGACTCGTTGGAGGCACCCTGGCCGTCGCCGGTGTCGCCGTCACCCGGCCACGGGCCGGGCGATCCCTTCGACTTGAAGTGGTTGACCACGAAGAAGAACGGCGCGCCACCGACGGTCGGCTTGAAGACCTGACCGATCGGCTCGCGGGCGTTGCCGAAGGCCTGGTCGTCGCCGCTCTGGGTGCCCAGCGCCCGAGCCTTGCCGAGCGGGCGGACCGCGGAGCGCTTGTAGATGATCGCGCTGGTGATCACGTCGGAGCCGGAGGCGTCGGGCAGCTCGTCGGAGGACGGGTTGGCCGTCCAGACCTGGCTGCCGGCGGCCTCGTTGAGGGCGGCGACCAGCGACCGGGGGGCCTCGTCGGGCGTCTCGCCGAGGCGCGCGGAGTTCTCGATCTCCATCAGGCCGACGACGTCGGCATCGAGCGCGTTGATCGCGGAGACGATCTTCGACTGCTGGCGCTCGAAATCGGCCGGGTCCCAGGCGCCGCGCTGGTCGCAGCCGCCGCTGACGTTGTTGCCGTCGCCGTCACGGTCCTTGTAGGCGGTGCAGCCGCCGTCACCGACGTTGTCGTCGTCGGCGTCGCCGAGGGTGGTGAAGTAGTTGAGCACGTTGAACGAGGCGATCTTCACGTCCGCGCGGCGGCCGATCTTGCGCTCGTCAGGGGCCTCGGTGCGTACGTTCTCGAAGTCGACCGGCCAGGTCGCCGGGTCGGCGGTGGCGACCTGGGTGGGCTGGAGGCGGTAGGTCGGCGCCGAGGGCGAGCCACCCTCGGAGAAGATCACCGGGCCGCGGAAGTCGACCGAGGCGCCGACCACGACGGGCGAGGTGTTGGAGACGTAGGGGATGGTGCGGCTCGTCGGCGGCCGCAGCGTGGTCGAGGAGCCGTCGTCGAGCACGATCGCCCGGGCGGCGTTGTCGGCCTCGACCGCGGCGGCCTCGTCCGAGCCGGGACGGGCGACCTCGGTCGGCTGGAGCAGCGGGTGGTCACCGTGGGCCAGGCCGAGCTCGCCGTAGTTCTCCACCCCGTAGGTGTTGCTCACCGTGATGTCGCCCTGCGGCGTGAAGAGCATCCCCTCCAGCGACTCCTTCTGCGCGTCGGTGGCGGGCCACGCGGAGACGACCGGCTCGATCGACCCGGTGCCGTCGGTGACGATGTCGCCGGCAGCCGGCACCGTCACCTGGGTCAGCCCGGCGTACTCGCCCACCTCACCGGTCACCGTCACCGCGTCGCCCGGCTCGACCGTCACCGCGCCCGCGGAGCGGGGCTGGTAGACGAAGAGCGCGTCGGAGGCCTGGTGGGACCCGAGGTCGAGCGAGCCGCCCGTGCCGGGGGTCTGCAGGTAGAAGCCGAAGAAGCCGCCGGAGGGGTACGCAGCGGTGACGATGCCGCTGGTGGTGACCGTCTGACCGTCGAGCGGGCTGGTGGTGCCGGTGCCCTGGATCTCGGAGATGGCGACGACCTCGGCCGTGGTGGCGCCTGCGGTCGGCATGGCGACCGCGCCGACGCCGGCGACGGCGGCCGTCAGACCGACCACCGAACCGAGCACCTGACGTGCTGAGAACATGGATGACTCCCCGCGTGAAGTTGTGGCGATGGGCGGTCTGCCCGATTCAGCACCGACCGAAACCAGGCGACCATAACGCGGCGTACGCCCTCGTGGCGGGGATCTTGGGTGAAGGTCTGGTAACGGAGTTACAACCGCCAGGAACCACCCGGCAGGGAGCTCAGGAGCGCAGCGAGGCGCGCTGCTTCCACACGCCGTGGAAGAACTGGGCGCCCGACCACATCGTCAGCGCGACCGCGACCGCGAGGCACACCTGGAAGGCGTAGAAGAGCAGCTCGAGGACGAGCGCGTCGCCGAAGGCGCCGCCGTGGGCCCCGCCGTGCGGCAGCGGCAGCACCAGGCCGCCGAGCGCGACCGCCTGCACGGTGGTCTTGATCTTGCCGAGCTGGTCGGCCGGGATCACGATCTTCTTCAGGATCGAGAGCCGCAGCAGCGTGACGCTCCACTCGCGCAGCAGCACGATGATGGTCACCCACCACCACACGTCACCGACGATCGAGAGACCGATGAAGGCCATCCCGGTGACCGCCTTGTCGGCGATCGGGTCGGCGATCTTGCCGAAGTCGGTGATCAGGTTGTGCTTGCGGGCCAGGTCGCCGTCGATCTTGTCGGTGATCATCGCGAGCACGAAGATCACGAACGCGACCCAGCGCATGGTGACGCTCTCGCCGCCGTCGACGAGCAGCGCCCAGGCGAAGAACGGGACCGCGATGATCCGCAGCGTGGTCAGCGCGTTGGGTACGTTCCAGTTGCTCGTCTTGGCCACGGCCTCGGCACTCTTCGGCTGCTCGTTCACGGGCTGCACCTTAACCGTTCACCGTCGCGACAAGGTCAACGCCTTCGGATGCGACGACGGTCGCGCTCACCAGATCGCCCGGCGAGATGTCGGCGGCCGAGCCCTCAGGGATCTCCAGCGAGGTCATCCCGTCGACTTCCGGCCCCTGGTGGGCGGCGCGGCCGAGGATCTCGCCATCGGCGACCTCCTCGACGAGCACCACGACCTGCTCGCCGATCCGCTCCTCGGCGCGCTGGGCGGTGAGCTCCTCGACGAGCTCGGTGACGTGCTCGACGCGAGCGCGGATCTCGTCCTCGTCGAGCTTCAGCGCGTCGTCGAAGGCGGCCGCCTCGGTGCCCTCCTCGTCGGAGTAGCCGAAGACGCCGGTGACGTCCATCCGCGCCGCGACCAGGAAGTCGGTGAGGATCTCGAGGTCCTCCTCGGTCTCACCGGGGAAGCCGACGATGACGTTCGAGCGCACCCCGGCCTCGGGCGCGTACGCCCGGATCTGCTCGAGCAGCCCGAGGAAGCTCTCCGGGTCGCCGAAGCGCTTCATCCGCCGCAGGACGGCGTTGGAGGCATGCTGGAAGCTGAGGTCGAAGTAGGGCGTGACGCCCGGCGTGGTGGCGATGACCTTCAGCAGGTCGGGCCGGGTCTCGGCGGGCTGCAGGTAGGAGACGCGTACGCGCTCGATGCCGTCGATCGCCGCCAGCTCGGGCAGCAGCGTCTCGAGCAGCCGGATGTCGCCGAGGTCCTTGCCGTAGGAGGTGGAGTTCTCCGAGACCAGGAAGAGCTCCTTGACCCCCTGGCCGGCCAGCCACTGCCCCTCGTGGAGCACGTCGCTGGGGCGGCGGGAGACGAACGAGCCGCGGAACTGCGGGATCGCGCAGAAGGTGCAGCGCCGGTCGCAGCCCGAGGCGAGCTTCAGCGGCGCCCACGGGGCGTCGTCGAGCCGGGTACGTCCCGCGAAGCCTGGCACCTGGTCGACGGCTGCCATGCCGGGCACCGAGATGGCGGAGGCGTCGCGCTCGACCGGGGAGATCGGGAGCAGCAGGCGCCGGTCCTGCGGCGTGTGCGGGTGGTGGGTCTCGCCGGCCACGATGGCGCGCAGCTTGCTGGCGATGTCGGGGTAGTCGTCGAAGCCGAGCACCGCGTCGGCCTCGGGGAGCTCGGCGGCCAGGTCCTTGCCGTAGCGCTCGGCCATGCAGCCCACCGCGACGACGGCCTGGGCGCGGCCGGTCTCCTTCAGGTCGGCCGCCTCGAGCAGCGTGTCGACCGAGTCCTTCTTCGCCTGCTCGACGAAGCCGCAGGTGTTCACGACCACGGTGTCGGCCTCGTCCGGGTCGGCCACCAACCGGAAGCCACCGGCGGTCAGCCGCCCGGCGAGCTCCTCGGAGTCCACCTCGTTGCGGGTGCACCCGAGGGTCACCATCGCGACCGACAGGAGCTCCTTGTCGGCAGGCTGGGCGGTCTCGGCGGAGGGTTCGGTGGCAGTGCTCATCACCGGCAAGTATGACGGGCACATGCCCCGGACACCGAACCCTCGCGCCGGGCCCAGCCGGCAGGCCGGGCGATCAGTCGGGCGTCGACCCCGGCTTCACCGAGAGCACCGGGCAGGCCGCACCGAGCAGGATCCGCTGGGCGACGCTGCCCATCAGCAGCTTGCCCACCGGCGTACGCCGCCGCAGCCCGACCACGATCAGCCGGGCGTCGAGCTCCTCGGCCGTCTCCAGGACCGCTCCGGCGACGTCCGGCTCGATCGACTGCCGGATCTCGTGGGGCCGTTCCGAGCCGGTGAGGCGGCGCTCGAGCTCGGCGAGCTGCTCCTCGAAGGCGAAGCGGTCATCGACCAGGGCGTCGCCCCGGGAGGCGTTGACGACCACCACGCCACGGTCGCGGCGCTCGGCGTCGTCGAGAGCCCAGTCCAGCGCGACGGCGCCGAACTCGTCGGGCGCCCAGGCCACGACCACCCAGCCACCCGCGGGAGTCGTACTCATCAGTCCACCAGCTCCTTCTCGTCCTCGACGGTGGCCGACCGCTCGGCCCGTGCCCGGACGCGGACGATGAACGGCCGGCCCAGGATGAACAGTGCGATCAGGACGTAGATGACCACGGCCAGCGGCTCGCTGAGCAGCACGACGTAGTCACCGCCCGAGATGGTCAGCGCCTCGCGCAGCTTGCTCTCCATCAGCGGTCCCAGGATGACGCCGAGGATCAGCGGCAGCACCGGCAGCCCGAAACGGCGCATCATCAGCCCGAGCAGGCCGAAGGCGAGCAGCAGCGCGATGTCGAACGGGTCCAGGTTCGTCGCGTACGCCCCCAGGCAGGCGAAGAAGAGGATGCCTGCGTAGAGCTGCGGGCGCGGGATGCGCAGCAGCCGGGCCCACAGCGGCGCCAGCGGCAGGTTGAGCACCAGCAGCAGCGTGTTGCCGATCAGCAGGCTGGCCAGCAGGGTCCAGACCAGGTCGGCGTGGTCGGTCATCAGCTGCGGTCCCGGAGTGATGCCGTAGCCCTGGAGGGCCGAGAGCATCACCGAGGCGGTCGCGGTGACCGGCAGGCCGAGCGCGAGCATCGGCACGAACATGCCTGCGGCCGAGGCGTTGTTGGCCGCCTCCGGACCGGCGACACCCTCGATGGCGCCACGGCCGAAGTCGCCGCGCTTGGAGAGCTTCCGCTCGGTCAGGTAGGAGAGGAAGGTCGGCAGCTCGGCGCCACCGGCCGGCAGCGCGCCGAACGGGAACCCGAAGGCGGTGCCGCGCAGCCACGGCTTCCAGGAACGGCCCCAGTCGTCACGTCCCATCCACGGTCGGCCGACAGGGGTCACGTGTGCGGGGCGCCGGCGCAGGTGGGCGGCCACCCACAGGGCCTCACCGAGGGCGAAGATGCCGACCGCGACGACCACGATGTCGAGCCGGTCCACCAGCTGCGTCACGCCGAAGGTGAGCCGCGGCTGGCCGGTGTTGAGATCGAGGCCGACCAGACCGATCGTGAGGCCGAGGAAGAGCGCGGCGAACCCGCGCAGCGCCGAGGTGCCGAGCACCGTCGTGGTCATCACCAGCGCCAGCACCATCAGTGCGAAGTACGACGGCGCACCCAGGTCGACGGCGACGTCGGCCAGGGCCGGCGAGAAGAAGGCGACCAGGAGGGTGCCGATCGTGCCCGCGATGAACGAGCCGACCGCTGCGGTGGCCAGCGCCTGCGCGCCACGCCCCGCCCGTGCCATCTTGTTGCCCTCCAGCGCTGTCATCACCGAGGCGGACTCCCCCGGTGTGTTCAGCAGGATCGAGGTGGTGGAGCCGCCGTACATGCCGCCGTAGTAGAGGCCGGCGAACATGATGAACGCGCTGGTCGGCTCGAGCCGGTACGTCACAGGCAGCAGCAGCGCGATGGCCATCGCCGGGCCGATGCCCGGCAGCACGCCGACGAAGGTACCCAGCAGCACGCCGATGGCGGCGTAGAGCAGGTTCATCGGGGTCAGGGCGGACTCGAGCCCGCCCATCAGAAGTTCGAAGTTCTCCATCAGTCAGTCCTCACAGGATCCCGTCGAGTACGCCAGGGGTGAGCGGGATGCCCAGGCCGACGTAGAAGGCGTACCAGCTGCCGATCGCCAGGACGAGCCCGACGATCACGTCGCGCACCAGCGTGCGGCTGCCGAGGGACCAGGCGGCGCCGGCGAAGAGCAGGCCTCCGGAGATCGCCCAGCCGAGCAGGTTCACGGTCGCGACCGTGAACAGCAGGACCGCGACCAGCTTGAGGACGGTCAGCCAGTCGGCCGAGGAGCTCAGATCCACGTCCTCACCCTCTTCGGGCTCTGGCTGGGCGCCACGGGCCGTGGCGACCACGAGCAGCGCTCCGACCAGGACGAGCCCGGTGCCGATGAGGTAGGGAAAGGCGCGCGGGCCGACCGGGTCGGCGAAGCCGACCTCGAGCCGGGCGGCGTCGAACACCGTGTAGATCCCGATGACGATCATGAACGCGGCCAGGCCGTACTGGCCGAGGTCGACCCGGCGCTCGGCGGGCCGGGTCTCAGGTGCCTTGTGGGCTTCGGGTGCGCTCACAGCAGATCCAGCTCCTTCAGGGTCGAGGAGACCCGCTGGTCCTGCTCGACCAGCAGGTCGTCGAAGTCGTCGCCCGTGGTGAAGGCGTCGGTCCAGCCGTTGTCCTTCAGCGCCTGCTGCCACTGCTCGGAGTCGTGCATCCGGGTGAGCAGGTCGATCAGCTCCTGACGGCGCTTCTCGCTGATCCCTGGAGGCGCGAGCACGCCGCGCCAGTTCAGGAAGACCAGGTCGAGGTCGCTCTCGGTCAGTGTCGGAGCGTCGGCGAAGACGCCACCCGCGCGCTCGTCGCCGGAGGTGGCCAGCACCCGGAGCTCGCCGGCCTCCACCTGCCCCTCGAACTCGGCCAGGCCGGAGAAGCCGACGTCGATCTTCTCGCCGAGCAGCGCGCTGGTGAGCGGGCCGCCGCCGTCGTACGAGACGTACTTGACCTCCTTCGGGTCGATGCCGGCCGCCTCGGCGAGCTGCATCGGGAAGAGGTGGTCGGGGCCGCCGGGCGAGGAACCGCCGCCGACGACGACGGAGTCGGGGTCGGCGGACCAGGCCTTCACCAGATCGTCGATGGTCTTGAACGGCGAGTCGGCCGGGACCAGCACGCCCTCCTGCTCCTCGATGAGCTGGGCGATCGGGGTGGCGTCCTGGGGACGGGCGTCGACCCCGAAGGAGTACGTCGAGCCGACCACACCCAGTCCGATCGTCATGAGCAGGTTGCCGTTGCCCTCCTCGCTCATCAGGCGCGACATCGCGACCGAGCCGCCGGCGCCCAGGATGTTGGTCACCTGGATGTCGCCGCCGGTCAGGTTGTCGCGGTCGAGGACGCCGACGGCCGCGCGGCCGGTCTGGTCGTAGCCACCGCCGGGGCTGTTCGGGATCCACATGTCGAGGTCACGGGACTGCTCGCCACGGGTCACGCCGCAGGCCGAGGCCGCGGCGATCAGGCAGGTCACGAGCAGCACGGCGAGAGTGCGGGTTCGGCGTATGCTCGCTGCCCGGCCCGGTCGCCACTGCTGCTTCGGCAGCGGCGGCTGGCTCGGATCGGGCGGGGACTGCGATGTCGGGGTCGACAACGGCTGGCCTCCAGACTGGGGGATGAAACGGTCAGTGGTGATGGTCACAGCCCCGCGTGACCGCCGTCACCGTTGGGCAACCAAAGGAGGTTGTGGAACTTGTGGTCACCGGCCCCACGCCGCCACCTGACCCTCGCCGGGCAGGTGCTGGTCCTGCAGCTCTCGGTGCTGTTCCTCGTCGTCGTCGCGACCAGCATCGTCTCGCTGCAGCAGAGCGACGCCGACTTCCGTGACTCGCGCGAGGACCGGCTCCGCGCCGCCGCGGAGAGCCTCGCCGGCACCGCCGCGGTCCAGGACGGGCTGACCGCCGGCCCCGACCGGCTGGCGCTGGCGTTCTACCTGCAGACCCGGGCGGCCGACGCGGGCGCCGACACCGCCTACCTGACCGGTCTCGACGGCGACGTGCTGGTCGCGACCGACCCGACTCGTGTCGGGGAGAGGCTCGACCTCGGCGGCGGGGAGGCGAGCCGCGCCTGGTCCGGCGACATCGAGGACGCCGGGCGCCGCGCGATCGCTGCCCAGGTGCCCGTCTACGGTGGCGGGTCGACCGGGCCGGACGCCCAGGCCCCGCGCCCGGTCGGCGTGGTCGTGGTGACCGAGGACTACCCGCCGCTGACCGAGCGGATCGCCCGCACCTGGGCCGACGCCGTCACCGTGCTGCTGATCGGCCTCGCGCTCGGGCTGCTGGGCTCGTGGCTGCTGGCGCGGCTGATCAAGCGGCGTACGCGTGGGCTCGAGCCTCGTGACATCGCCGCCCTCGCCGATCACCGCGAAGGGCTGCTGCGCTCGATCCGCGAGGGCGTGCTCGCCGTCGGTGCCGACGGGCGGGTCAGCCTGATGAGCGACAGCGCTCGCGACCTCCTCGGGCTGGGGTCGGACCCGACCGGGCGACGACTCGAGGAGCTCGATCTGCCCGCCGAGACGCTCGCCCTGCTCAGCGGCTCCGAGGAGGTCCACGACACGCCGCTGGTCGCCGGCGACCGGGTGCTCGTGCTCAACCGCAACCGGGTCCACCACGACGGCCGTCCCGCAGGCACCGTCACCACGCTGCGCGACCGCACCGAGCTGGTCGCCCTGCAGAGCGAGCTCAACGCCCGCGAGAGCGTCACCGAGACGCTGCGGGCGCAGACCCACGAGTTCAGCAACCAGCTCCACACCATCACCGGGCTGCTCGAGCTGGAGGAGTACGCCGAGGTGGGCCGCTTCGTCACCGGGCTGACCGCCCGCCGGGCGGCCCTGAGCGACCACGTCACCTCGCGGATCGACGACCCGGCGGTGGCCGCCCTGCTCATCGCGAAGGCCAGCCTGGCGGCCGAGCGTCGGGTGAGCATCGACCTGGAGACCTCCAGCGCGCTCCCCCGGCTCACCCCCGACGGCTCCGCCGACGTGGTCACGGTCCTCGGCAACCTGGTCGACAACGCCGTCGACGCGGCGGCGCTGGTCGGGCCGCTCGACGGCCGGGTCGGCGTACTGCTGACCGCGGAGCGTCAGACCGTGACCGTCCGCGTCTCCGACACCGGCGGTGGGGTGCCGGCCGAGCGCATGCCGGAGATCTTCCGGCGCGGCTTCAGCACCAAGCCGCGCGATGCCAGCGGCCGCGGGGTCGGGCTCGCGCTGGTGCAGCTGGTGTGCCGTGCGCGCGGCGGCGAGGTCGAGGTGGAGAATACCGGCTCGGCGGAGCGGCCCGGAGCGGTCTTCGTCGCGACCCTGCCGGGCGCCGCGCCGCTCTCGCCGCCCGCCGCCGCTGCCCCTGATCCTGATCCTGCCACTGAGGAGTACCGATGACGCCGACGCCCGAGCTCACCGTGCTCGTGGTCGAGGACGACTTCATGGTCGCCTCGATCCACACCCGGTTCGTGGAGCGGGTCGACGGGTTCCGGGTCGTCGGCGTGGCCGCGACCGGCTCCCAGGCGCTCGACGAGGTCGCCCGCCTCTCCCCCGACGTGCTGCTGCTCGACGTGCACCTGCCCGACTTCAGCGGCATCGAGCTGCTCCGCCGCCTGCGCGGCCGAGGGGACGACGCCGACGTCATCGTGATCACCGCGGCCCGCGAGGCCGACACGGTGCGCGCGGCTGCCGCCGGCGGTGCCGCCCACTACGTGGTCAAGCCATTCCCGTTCGAGGACCTCGCCGCCCGGCTCGAGGACGTACGTCGCTCCCGCGAGGCGCTCGCCCGCATCGACGAGCGCGGCGACGGCGTCGAGCACCGCGACCGGGTCCAGGCGGGCATCGACGAGGTGTTCAACCACCAGGCCAGCGGCCGGGAGGCACGCGAGCGGCTGCCGAAGGGGCTGAGCGCCGAGACCGCCCGCGCCGTGCTCGCCGCACTCGAGTCGGCCGGTGAGCTCAGCGCCACCGAGTGCGCCGACGCTGTCGGCGTCTCCCGGGTCAGCGCCCGGCGCTACCTCGAGCACTTCGCGAGCACCGGCCGGATCGGCGTACGCCTCAACTACGGCACCGCCGGCCGCCCCGAGCGCCGCTACCGCGGATAACCCCACCCCGACCCGTCGAAAATCGACGCCGAGAGGTCAGAAATCGCCACCGAGACGTCACTTCTCGGCGCACTCGCTCCCGATATTCGACCTCTCGCCGTCGAGTTTTGACCACTCGGAGGGGTTTGAGATCGGCCGGGCGGCCTTCAGGCCGAGTCGCGGACCACCAGGGTCGTGGGGAGGACCACGGCGGGCTCGACCTCCTCCCCCGCCACCAGGCGGAGGATCTGCTCGGCGAGGCGGGTGCCGATCTCGTGGATCGGCTGGTGGACGGTGGTCAGCGGCGGGTCGGTGAACCGGGCCGTTTCGACGTCGTCGAAGCCGATCACCGCCACGTCGTCGGGCACCCGGCGGCCGAGCCGTCGCAGCGTACGCAAGGCACCGTCGGCCATCAGGTCGGAGGCAGCGAAGACGGCGTCGATGTCGGGTTCGCGCTCGAGCAGCCGCTCCATCGCCTCCATGCCCGACTGGCGCATGAAGTCGCCTTCCTCGACCAGCGGCGCGGCGCCTTCGAGTTCTTCCAGCCCGGCGAGGTAGCCGGCCAGCCGCTCCCGTCCGGCGACCATGTCCTGCGGACCGGAGATGGTCGCGATCCGGCGGCGGCCGAGGCCGATGAGGTGGCGCATCGCCGCCTCGACCCCGCTGGCGTGCTCGACGTCGATGTAGGGCACGGTGGCCTCGCCGAGCGGTCGGCCGCTCGTGACGACGGAGACGCCCGCGAGGCGCAGCTCCTCGGGAAGGGTGTCGGCGCCGTGCATCGAGGCGAGCACGACACCGTCGACGGTGCGGCCGTGGACGTACCGGAGGATCCGGTCGTGGCTCGACCTGGTCGAGGCGAGCAGCAGCACCAGCTGCTTGTCGGCCTTCTCCAGCGCCTCGCCGACGCCGCGGATCACGCCCGGGAAGAAGGCGTCGTCGGAGAAGACCCGGGTCGCCGACTCCGGCAGGATCAGCGCGATGGAGTCCGTACGCTGCGTCACCAGGCTCCGCGCCGCCGGGTTGGGCACGTAGCCGAGCTCGGCGATGGCCCGGCGGATCCGTTCCTCGATGTCCGGTCGCACGGTGGTGGAGCCGTTGACGACGCGGGAGACGGTCGCTCGCGAGGCCCCGGCCGCCCGCGCCACTGTCTCCAGCGTCGGCCGGCCGGCCGGGGTCTGCTTCATGAGTGGAACCTATCGCCTCCCGCTCATCGGGAGAACGTGAACCAGTTGATGTTGACGAAGTCGGCCGGCTGGCCGCTGGTGAACCTGAGGTAGACCGTGTGCGTGCCGGTCACGTCGCTGATGGCGCCGGGGACCGTACGCCAGCTCTGCCAGCCGCCGGTGTTCGCGACCGAGAAGCTGCCGACCGGGGTGCTGTTGACGTCGTCGAGGCGTACCTCGACCAGACCGCTGACCCCGCTCGGAGCCCCGGAGGCGACGCGGGCCGAGAACGTGTGCGCCGCGCTGGATCCGAAGTTCACCCCGTCGTAGCGGAGCCAGTCACCGTTGGAGAGGAACCCCACGTCCTGGCCGCCGCCGGCGTCGCTGGTCGTCTCCGTCTGGGTGCCGCTCTGGGCGTCGTAGGACTCGGCCTGGATGGTGGAGTAGGCGTCGCGGTTGCCGGGTTCCGGCGGGTCGGTCGGGTCCGGCGGGTCCGTCGGATCGCTGCCGCCGCCCTTGGAGTAGACCGCGACGTAGTCGACCAGCATCGGTACGCCGGAAGCGGTCGACGCCGTCGGGCTGCCCGGCCAGCCGCCGCCGATCGCGACGTTGAGGATGATGAAGAAGCCGTGGTCGGTCGCGTTGTTCCAGGTCGTCGCGTCGACCTGGTCGGAGCGGACCGTGTGGTAGAGCACGTCGTCGACGTAGAAGCGCAGCTGCTGCGGGCTGGTGCTGCGGTCCCACTCCATCGCGTACGTGTGGAACGACGACTGGCAGCTCGAGCCGGGGCAGCCCTGGATCGTGCCGCCGATGCCGGTGGTCTCGTTGCACGGGCCGCCGGGCGAGGTGCCGCAGTGCAGCGTCGCCCAGACCTGGTTGGCGCCGTTGACGTTCTCCATGATGTCGATCTCGCCGATGCCCGGCCAGTTCCAGTAGTTGCCGCGGAACGGCTCGCCCAGCATCCAGAACGCCGGCCAGATCCCCTGCGCCGCCGCGCCGGTCACGTTCGGCATCTGGATACGGCTCTCCACCCGGAGCACACCGCCCGACGGCGGCTGGAAGTCGCTCCGCGTGGTCTCGATGCGCCCGGAGGTCCAGTTGCCGGAGCCGTCGCGGATCGGCTTGATCGCGAGGTTGCCGTTGCCGTCCTGGTAGACGTTCTGGGTGCTGTCGGTGTGGTACGCGATCTCGCCGGTCCCCCAGTTGGGCGCGCCGCCCGGGTAGGAGTGACCGATGTCGTAGATCCAGTCGTCGGTGTTGATCCGCGACCCGGCCGACCCGGTGAAGTCGTCGCTCCACACCTTGGTCCACCCCGCCGGCGTACCGGGCTCCGACGCCTGCGACGCCTGCCCTATCGAGCTCAGCGGGATCGCCAGAGCGACCACCCCGACCGCGACGACCGCGGCCCCTAATGCCTTGAGACTTCTCATGTTGACTCGCTTTCCGAATGAACGAGCGGTGAGTCCCTGCGACTCGTGAGAGCGCTCTCTCGAGGACACATGATGTCAGCACGATGTGACCCACGTCACCCGTTGAGCAAACTCTTAACCCACCCATGCATCGCCGAGTCGGCGCATCTGCCCCAGAATTTCGTGCCCAGTCGGCGCGTCTGCCCCACGTACGGACGCCCAGTCGGCGCAACTGCCCCGCCCAGGAGCGTCGAGCCGGCGCATCTGCCCCAGAAGTCGAGGCAGATGCACGAAGCGGGCGCCCGATGTCGGGGCAGATGCGCCGACTGGGCGCGTACGAGCGAGGCAGATGCGCCGACTGGGCGCTCAGATTCGGGGCAGATGCGCCGACTCGGCACGTATGCGTGAGGCAGACGCGCCGACTCGGCGACTTCAGATGGGGCAGATGCGCCGACTCGGCGGGGTGGGGGTCAGTTCGTCGTGTAGGTGCGCTGGGCGGGCTCGCCGGTCTTGCCAAGGGCGCGGGCCTTGCCGTCGCCGACGGAGACCTTGAGGGAGCCGTCGGAGGTCTGTACGCGCAGGGGCGGGGTGACCTGGAGCTGCTTGGACTCGCCGAAGGCGAGGTCGCCGCTGAAGACGACCTTGCCGCGGGAGTCGCGTACGACGACGTGGGCACCGCCGCCGGCAGCGGAGATGGTGACGGACACCGGCGTGGACTTGCCGTAGGGGCTGTCGGTGCCGGCGGAGCCGTCGAGCTGGATCGCTCCGGCCTCGGGCTCGCGCTGGGTGCCGTCGATGACCAGTCGGGCGACCGACCAGACGAGGATGACCGCCATCACGGCGGCGACCAGGACGGACCATGAGGGGCCGCCGCGCATCCGCCGCACGGGGCGTACGGCTGCGCTGTGAGCCAGTTCGGCCTCGAAGACGGCGCGCGGACTGACCGGGCCGGAGGCGAACTTCTCGTCATAGGTGCGCAGCAACGGCGCGACCTCGATGCCGAGGACGCGCGCCAGGGTGCGCAGGTGACCGCGGGCGTAGAAGTCACCACCGCACGGACCGAAGTCGTCGACCTCGATCGCCTCGATGACGTGGGGACGGATCCGCGTCCACTCGGCCAGACCCTCGATGTCGAGGGCGAGCCGGCGGCGGGCCGCCGCGATCTCGGCACCGATCTCTGGAGCCTTGGGCGGCATCTGCTCGGTGACCTCGTCGTCGATCCCGTCGATCGAGATCACGCCGGACGCATCCTCGGTCTCGCCGATCGCCCGCACGCCCTCGTCTTCGTCCTCGAAGTCGTCGAAGGTCTCGAAGACGGGCTCGAGCCCGGCGACCTGGGTCTGGTCCGAGACGTCCTCGGCGCCGAGTTCGGTCTCGATCGGGTCGAGCCGGAGGGCGTTCGAGCCCTGTACGGCGACGGTCTCCTGCGGTTCCTCGGGCACGTAACGTACGTCCACCCGGACAGCCGACGACGGCTCCCGCAACGGCGCGACCGGCTCACTCTTCTCCGAGGCCCGTGCGTCGGCCTCGTCGGCGGTGGTCACCTCGGTCTCGGGGTCGGTCTCGAGCGTCTTCTCGTCCTGCTCCGTGTCCCGGTCCACCTGGTCCTGCTCCGCCTCGTCCACCACGTCCGCGGCATTGATATCAGGCTCGTCCAAGACCCTGAGCATGCGGGGGTTGGTGTCACCGGCGCGCCCGGACAGCGGCGGTCGGATCGCGGTGTCGCCGTCGTCGTCGGAGGGGATCTCGGCGACGCCGTCGTCGGTGTCCTCGTCGACGCCATCCGGCTCCGGATCCGGCTCCTCGGCGGCGACCCCGGGGTCGATCTCGACGACCTCGACACCGTCGGCGGCGACGTACGCGATCGCCTCGGTGACATCGTCACCGGCACCGAGGACACGGGTCGAGAGGCCGAGCGGGATCGAGAACGGCAGACCGTAGAGCCGCTCGGTCAGCATCGCCTGGCGACGAGCGGTCGGCGAGAGCTGATCGAGCACCTCGTCCTCGTCGTGGAGCAGTACGCCGATGCGACCGTCCTTCCAGAACCGCTCGAAGCCCGCCGGACGCGGGGTGTGCTCGACGGACTCGATCTTGGACCACGGGATGCCCTGCCAGGTCGCCCCGAAGCGCAGGCGTACGCCCTGCTCGTCGACGAGCAGCAGCGGCAGCCGGGAGTCCCAGGCCGTCCAGCCCTGCACCGCCGCGACGGCGATCAGGATCAGGCCGACGAGGTAGCCCTCGATGCCGCCGCGCAGCACGAAGGCGACGCCGACCAGCAGCGAGGCGAGGGCGACGACCAGCGCGAGGCGGCCGTTGCGGCGTACCTCGACGACGTCCACCTCGGCGGTCTCGCCGGCGCCGGCGGTCTCGAGATTCGTGGCAGCCTCGACGTCCCGATCGGTCTCGGCAGGGTCGACGGTCTCCACCGCCGGTGACTTCTCGCTCACATCTCCCCCTGGATCGTTGCGATGACGCCGTCGACCTCGTCCGGCTTGACGAGTACGTCGCGCGCCTTGGAGCCTTCGGAGGGGCCGACCACGCCGCGGGACTCGAGGATGTCCATGAGACGGCCGGCCTTGGCGAACCCGACGCGGAGCTTGCGCTGCAGCATCGAGGTCGAGCCGAACTGCGTGGAGACGACCAGCTCGACCGCCTGCACGACCAGATCCATGTCGTCGCCGATGTCGTCGTCGAGCACCCGCTTCGACTCCGCCGGCGCCGTGACATCCTCGCGGTAGACCGGCTCCAGCTGGCCCTTGACCGACTTCACGACGGCGTTGACCTCCGACTCGGAGACCCAGGAGCCCTGCACACGGATCGGCTTGGAAGAGCCCATCGGCAGGAACAGACCGTCACCCTGACCGACCAGCTTCTCCGCACCCGGCTGGTCGAGGATGACGCGGGAGTCGGCCAGCGACGAGGTCGCGAAGGCGAGCCGCGAGGGCACGTTGGCCTTGATCAGACCGGTGACGACGTCGACCGAGGGCCGCTGGGTGGCCAGCACCAGGTGGATGCCGGCGGCGCGCGCCAGCTGGGTGATGCGTACGACCGCGTCCTCGACGTCGCGCGGGGCGACCATCATCAGGTCGGCGAGCTCGTCGACGATGACCAGCAGGTAGGGGTAGGGCGAGAGCACCCGCTCGGAGTCGGGCGGCAGCTGCACCTTCCCCGCGCGGACGGCCTTGTTGAAGTCGTCGACGTGGCGGAAGCCGAAGTTGGCCAGGTCGTCGTAGCGCATGTCCATCTCGCGCACGACCCAGGCCAGCGCCTCGGCGGCCTTCTTCGGGTTGGTGATGATCGGCGTGATCAGGTGCGGCACGCCTTCGTAGCTGTTCAGCTCGACCCGCTTGGGGTCGACCATGATCATCCGCACCTCATCAGGCGTGGCCCGCATCAGGATCGAGGTGATCATCGAGTTGATGAACGACGACTTACCCGAGCCGGTCGCACCCGCGACCAGCAGGTGGGGCATCTTCGCCATGTTGGCGACGACGAAGCCGCCCTCGACGTCCTTGCCGATGCCGGTGATCATCGGGTGGTGGTCGCCACGCGCGGCGTTGGAGCGCAGCACGTCGCCGAGGGTGACCGTCTCCTTGTCGGAGTTCGGGATCTCGACGCCCACGGCTGACTTGCCGGGGATCGGCGAGAGGATGCGTACGTCGGCGGAGGCGACCGCGTAGGCGATGTTCTTCTGGATGCCGGTGATCTTCTCGACCTTGACGCCGGCGCCGAGCTCGACGATGTAGCGGGTGACCGTCGGTCCGCGGGTGTAGCCGGTCACGGCGGCGTCGATGTTGAACTCCTCGAGCACCGCCTGGAGCCGGTTGACGATGTCGTCGGAGGCCTTCGAGCGGGCCTTGTGGGGCGAGCCCGGCTTGAGCAGGTCGCTGGAGGGCAGCGTGTAGGCGACGTCGCCGGCGAGCGTGAGCTGCTCGACGCGCTGGGGCAGCTCGGCGTGCGGAGGCGGCTCGAGCTCGCCCTTCTGGTCACGCTTCTGTCCGGGCCTCGGCCCGGTCTCGGAGACCGCCGGCATGAGCCCCGCGGCGTCGCTGGGCGCGGCCTCGTCGGGCTGGGTGTCGGCGTCGTCGTCGAGGGCGAGCGCGATGTCGAGCCCGTCCTTCTTCCGCTTCTTCTTCGGCTTCTCCTCCTCGAGCAGCGGCGTCTCGTACGGCTCGAAGCCCTCGCGGTCGAAGGTGTCCTCGTCGGCGAAGAGCTTGCCGCCGCGGCGCACCCGGCGGATGTTGGTGCCGCTGTCGCTCATCTCCTCGGGCGGGGTCAGACCGAGCGCCCGGTCGCGCAGCTCCACGAGCCGGCGCGGCACCTGGTAGAGCGGGGTGCCGGTGATGACCAGGATCCCGAAGACGACCATGAGCGAGAGGAGTACGACCACCACGGCCGTCGAACGCAGCACGTCGAGGAGCAGGCTGGCCACGACGTAGCCGATCGCGCCGCCGGCCCACTGGAGCTCGCTGCTGTCGCCGGAGGTGGGCTGCGGGTTGCCGTTGGCGATCTGCACGATGCCGAGCGTCGCCATCAGGAACGCGGTCCAGCCGATCGCGACACGGCCGACCGGAGCGGCGTTGACCGGGTCGCGCATCAGCCGCGCGCCGGCGACGACGAGACCGACCGGCACCAGCCAGCCGACCTTGCCGACCACACCGGCCACCGCGATGCGGACGATGTCGAAGAACTGGCCGCCGAGCTGGAACCAGACGCCGGCGGCGACCAGCACGGAGAGGCCGATCAGGAAGAGGCCGGCGCCATCACGGCGGTGCTCCGGCTCGAGCTCGCTGGCCGCCTGGCCGCTGACCCGGAAGATGGCCGCCACGGCCCCGGCGATCGCCAGCCACAGGCTCGCGATGGTCGAGAAGACGGCGTCGAAGAGGACTGCGATCGGGCTGGGCCCGTTGCGTACGGCACGCGGTGGCGTGCGGTTCGCCGGCCTCCGGTTGGGAGACTTTGCGGCGGGACGGCGCTTGTTCTGGCCCTTGTTCGGCGCTGCCTTGGAGCGGGCCCGGCTCGTGGCCGTTGCTCGCTTTGTCGTGGTCGTACTCCGGGGACGGGTGCTCTTGCTGGTGGTCGAGCTCCGCGAACCCGGCGGGGAAGACGTACGGGTCGCCATACAAGCAGGGTATTTGACCAGGGGCTTCACCTCCGGGACCCCGTGGGGGTGTGTTGCACCGGTGTAGTTTGCCGCCATGCTGAGCCTGACAGTGTTGGTCGCCGTTCTCACCGCCGCCGATGCCGTGGCGGACTGGGCCTGCGTGTGGTTCGGCAGGCGACGGATCCACTACCTGACCAAACCGCTGGTGATGGTGGGGCTGATCGCGCTCACCCTGCTCGTCGGCGACGGCGAGCGTGCCGCCTGGTGGCTGGTCGTCGCGCTCTTCTTCGGCATGCTCGGCGACATCTCGATGATCGGCTCCTCGCCCCGCAGGTTCCTCGGCGGCGTGGCCCTCTTCTTCGTCGGCCACCTGGCGTACGCGGCGACCTTCCTCGCCCTCGGCCTCGACGCCCGCACGTGGTCCTGGGCAGGCTTCGCGGTCGCGGTGGTGCTCGCGATCCCGATGGGGCGGGTGCTCCGGGGCGCCCGCCAGATGGGTGGGCCGCCGATGGCAGTGGCCCTGGCTGCGTACGCGCTGGTGATCGCGACCATGCTGGTGCTCGGCTGGCTGACCGGGAGCGTGTGGATCGCTGTCGGTGCGCTGGTCTTCGTGGTCAGCGACACCCTGATCGGCCTCAACCTGGCCGAGCACGGCAACGCGCCGCCGCGCCTGACCAACGTGCAGATCATGGTGACCTATCACGTCGGCCAGGCGCTGATCACGGCTGGCGTGCTGCTTGCCCTGGTCTAGGCCTCGATGACGACCGGGATGATCATCGGCCGGCGGCGGTGGGTGCTGGAGACCCAGCGCCCGAACGTACGCCGGATGGCCTGCTGCAGCTGGTAGGTGTCGGTCGCGCCCTCGGAGATGGCGCGGTTGACGGCCTTGACGATCGGCTGCTTGATCGGGTCGAACGCGTTGTCGGGCCAAGCGTGGCCGCGGGCGTGGATCTCGGGCCCGCTGGCGACCGTGCCGTTGACCGAGTCGACGACCACGATGATCGAGACGAAGCCCTCCTCGCCCAGGATGCGGCGGTCCTTGAGCTCGGACTCGGTGACATCACCGACGGTGGTGCCGTCGACGAACACGTAGCCGCACTCGACCTTGCCCGCGATCTCGGCCTTGCCGTCGATGAGATCGACGACGACACCGTCCTCGGCGTAGACGACGCTCTCGACGCCGGTCTGGCGGGCCAGGTCGCCGTTGGCGAGCAGGTGGCGCACCTCGCCGTGGACCGGCATCACGTTGCGTGGGCGGACGATATTGTAGCAGTAGAGCAGCTCGCCGGCGCTCGCGTGGCCGGAGACGTGGACGAGGGCGTTGCCCTTGTGGACCACGTTGGCACCGAGGCGGGCGAGGCCGTTGATCACCCGGTAGACCGAGTTCTCGTTGCCGGGGATCAGGCTGCTGGCGAGGAGGACGGTGTCGCCGGGCTCGATGTGCACGAAGTTGTGGGTGCCGTTGGCGATCCGCGACAGCGCCGACATCGGCTCGCCCTGCGAGCCGGTCGAGACCATGACGACCTTCTCCGGCGGCAGCTCGGCGAGCTCCTTGGCGTCGACGATGACGTCCTCGGGCACGTGCAGGTAGCCCAGGTCGGAGGCGATCTGCATGTTGCGGACCATCGAGCGACCGACGTACGCCACCTTGCGCCCGTGCGCGACCGCACTGTCCAGCACCTGCTGGACGCGGTGCACGTGGGAGGCGAAGCAGGCCACGATGATGCGCTGGTCGGACTCGCGGAAGACCTGCTCGATCGCAGGCGAGATCTTCTTCTCGGCGGTCGTGAAGCCGGGGACCTCGGCGTTGGTGGAGTCGGTGAGGAAGAGGTCCACGCCCTCCTCGCCGAGCCGGGCGAACGCACGCAGGTCGGTGATCCGACCGTCGAGCGGCAGCTGGTCCATCTTGAAGTCACCGGTGTGCAGCACGAGACCGGCGCCGGTGCGGATCGCGACCGCGAGCGCGTCCGGGATGGAGTGGTTGACGGCGACGAACTCGAGCTCGAACGGCCCGAAGGAGATCGTGTCGCCCTCGCGTACCTTGTGCTGGACGGTCTCGCGCAGGCGGTGCTCGCGCAGCTTGGAGCCGAGCAGCGCCAGGGTCAGCTCGGAGCCGACCAGCGGGATGTCCTGGCGCTCGCGGAGGAGGTAGGGCGTCGCGCCGATGTGGTCCTCGTGACCGTGGGTCAGGACCAGCGCCTCGACGTCGCCGAGACGGTCACGGATCGGGCCGAAGTCGGGCAGGATCAGGTCGACACCGGGCTGCTGCTCCTCGGGGAAGAGGACGCCGCAGTCGACGATCAGCAGCCGACCGTCGTACTCGAAGACGGTCATGTTGCGGCCGACCTCGCCGAGGCCCCCGAGCGGGGTGACGCGCAGGCCGCCCTTCGGGAGCTTGCCGGGTTCGGTCAGCTCCGGGTGTGGGTGAGACAAAGGCATTCCTTCTAGAGAAGGCCAGAGGCCTCCAGCCCGGCTCGCAGCGCCTCGACCTCGTCGTCGTCGAGCGCCGCCAGGGGCCCTCGCACATTGCGGTTGTCGATCACGCCGGTCAGCTCGAGAGCGGCCTTGGCAGTGGTGGCTCCGTAGTTCGGGACGCCCATGATGGCGTCGATCGCGGGGAGCATCCGCGCATAGGTCTTTCGGGCGGTCTCGATGTCGCTCGCCGCGAAGGCGTCGATCATCGTCCGCGTCTGGTCGCCGAGCACATGGGCGGCCACGCTGATCACGCCGACGGCGCCGTGCGCCAGCCAGGCGAGGGTGAGGGCGTCGTCGCCGGAGTAGATCGCGTAGCCGAGGTCGAGCAGCTTGGTGCCGCGCGCGAAGTCGCCCGCGGCCTCCTTGACGGCCACGACGGTGTCCCAGGTGATCGCCTCGCGGTAGGTCTCGAGGCTGATCGGGGAGGCGGTGCGGCCGGGGACGTCGTAGAGCATCAGCGGCAGGTCGCTGGTGGAGGCGACGGTGCGGAAGTGTTCGCGGATCCCGCGCTCGCCCGGCTTGCTGTAGTAAGGCGTCACCAGCAGCACGCCGTCGGCGCCGATGGACGCGGCCTGCTTGGCGAGATGCACGGTGGTGCGGGTGTCGTTGGTGCCGATGCCTGCGACGATCTTGGCGCGGTCGCCGACCGCGTCCTTGACCGCCGCCAGGATCTCGCCGTCCTCGTCCGGAGTCGTGGTCGGCGACTCCCCCGTGGTGCCGGAGACGACGAGGCCGTCGTGGCCGTGTTCGACCAGGTGCTTGGCGACTTTCTGGGTCTGCTCCAGATCGACCGAACCGTCATCGTTGAAGATGGTGACCAGTGCTGAGAGCACGGTGCCGAATGGAGCATCAGTCATGGCGTACAGACTATCCTCAGACGCGCGCCATGACCTCCTCGGCCACGAGCGCGAGATGGTCGAGGTCCCTCAGGTCGAGCACCTGGAGGTAGATGCGGCTCGCGCCCGCGTCCTCGAGCCTCTTGATCTTGGCGACCACCTCGTCCGGGGTGCCGGCCAGGCCGTTCTCGCGCAGCTCGTCGGGCTCGCGTCCGATCGCCTGCGCGCGCCGGGCGATCTCGTCCTCGTCGCGGCCGACGCAGAGCACCTGCGCCGCGGAGTAGATGATCGAGTCGTCGCGCCCGGCGGCCTCGACGAAGCGTCCGACGTTCTCGAAGAGCGTCTGGGACTCCTCCACCGAGACGAACGCAGCGTTGAACTCGTCGGCGAAGGTCGCGGCCAGCGTCGGGGTGCGCTTCTTGCCGCCACCGCCGACGATCACCGGGATCGATCCGGCGTGACCACGGGTCTGCACCGGCTTCGGCAGCCCCGGGCTCTCCTTGATCGTGTAGTGCTTGCCCTCGAAGCTGAAGGTCTCCCCCGGCTCGGTCGCCCACAGCCCGGTGATGATCTCGAGCTGCTCCTCGAGCCGGTCGAACCGCTCACCCAGCGCCGGGAACGGGATCCCGTACGCCTCGTGCTCCTCTGCGAACCACCCCGCACCCAGTCCGAGCTCGACGCGGCCGTCGGACATGTCGTCGACGTTGGCGGCCTGGATGGCCAGCACTCCGGGGAGCCGGAAGGTCGCGGAGGTGACCAGCGTGCCGAGGCGGATCGTGCTGGTGTCACGGGCGAGGCCGGCGAGCGTCGTCCAGGCGTCGCTCGGACCGGGCAGACCGTCGACCGACCCCATCTTCAGGTAGTGGTCAGATCGGAAGAACGCCCCGAACCCGAGCTCCTCGGCCTTCTGGGCGACACCGAGGATGTCGGCGTAGGACGCCCCCTGCTGGGGTTCGGTGAAGATGCGCAGCTCCATGGTGTTTACCTTAGAGGGATCCCTCCCCTACTCGCGCGTCAGGGAGCGAAGATGGCCCACTGAGGCCATCTTCCGCCGCCTGCGCTCGTCTGCGGCCTCTGCCTGGTAGTTCGCGCTCAAGGGGTCTGCACGCAGCGGCGTCGTCACCGGCGCTCCCCACAACGTCCAGACCGGTCCGTTGCCGATCGGCAGCCAGGTGTCGGTGAACTCGGCTGCCCACTTCCCCGGCGGCTCGAGCCTTAGGTCTGCCCGGTCGAGGCCGACGAGGTCGGCGGTGAAGACCGCCCAGGCTCCGAGAGTTGCCACGAACGGGACGGGCTTGCGAGCGTCGATCCGGAACGCGGTGAGAAGTGGGAGGTGCCAGGCTGGTGCCATCACAACGGCCTGTTCCTCCCACGGGGCGTCCAGGTCGATCGGTCGCTGTCGGCCGACCCGGGCGATGAACGGCTGCCATCGATCCAATGTCTGCTGAGCGCACCGTGGCCGCGCGAGCAGCTTCTCGAACTGCTCCGCGTCGTAGAAGTTCGCCGATCCTGCTCGGTGTGGAGCGCCGGCCAAGCCTGCGCGCAGCACGCGCTTGGCCTGGTTCTCGCCGAGGAGATGGATGTCGGCGAGCCTGGCTACGGCTTCGGTCGTGGAGATCCACATGGGATGAAACTAGGCGGGAGCACCGACATGTCTTGGGTGACTCTCGACAAGCTCGACCTCCGCCCCGCTCGCTATGACCGAGGGTCCGACCTTGTGAACGCTTCACAAGCTCGGACCCTCGGTCATAGCGAGCGCTTACCCATCACCACGTTCTCGGTGCCTGGGACCTGCGCGAGCGGGCGCCAGCCTTCGCTGAGGTAGAGGCGGTGGGCTGGGGTGGGGTCGTCGTCGGGGTCGGCGGCTAGGGGACCTCAGGCGCGGGTGAGGAAGACACGGTCGTACGCCTCGTGGGGCTCGCGCTTCGTCTCGACCCACTCGGACGGGTCGAAGGATGGGTAGAGGACGTCGCCGTCGGGGGTCAGGTGGACGTAGGTGATCACCTGGTCGGTGGCGTGCGGGAGGGCGGCGGCGTAGACCTGGGCACCGCCGGCGATGATCGTGTCGCCCTGCTCCTTCTCAGCCAGGGCGAGGGCGGTGTCGATGTCGTGAGCGACCAGGACGCCCTCGTACGACCAGGTCTGGTCCCGGGTCAGGACGACGGTGGTGCGGCCCGGGAGGGGGCGGCCGATGGAGTCGAAGGTGGTGCGGCCCATCACGAGGGTGTGACCCATCGTGATCGCCTTGAACTCGGCCTGCTCGCCGGGGATCTTCCACGGGATGTCGGGGCCGTCGCCGATCACGCCGTTGTCGGCCATCGCGGCGACCATGACGATGCGCCGTCCGTGGTGGTCGAGCTTGTCGAGACCCTCAGACGGCAACGGGAGCCTTGATTCCGGGCGCCGGGTCGTAGCCCTCGACGGTGATGTCGTCGAGGTCGAAGGCGTCGATGTCCTTGACGTCGGGGTTGAGGCGGAGGCGCGGTAGCGGCCGCGGCTCCCGGGTGAGCTGGAGGCGGGCCTGCTCGATGTGGTTGCTGTAGAGGTGCGCGTCGCCGAGGGTGTGCACGAAGTAGCCCACCTCGAGGCCGGTCACCTGGGCGACCATGTGGGTGAGGAGGGCGTAGGAGGCGATGTTGAACGGTACGCCGAGGAAGACGTCCGCCGAACGCTGGTAGAGCTGCAGGCTCAGCTTGCCGTCGGCGACGTAGAACTGGCACAGCGTGTGGCACGGCGGCAGCGCCATGTCGTCGATGTCGGCCGGGTTCCAGGCCGTGATCACGTGGCGGCGGCTGTCGGGATCCTGCTTGATCTGGTCGATGATCCGAGCGATCTGGTCGACGTGACGACCGTCGGGGGTCGGCCAGGAGCGCCACTGGTAGCCGTAGACCGGGCCCAGGTCGCCGTTCTCGTCGGCCCACTCGTCCCAGATCGAGATGCCGCGCTCCTGCAGCCAGCGCACGTTGGTGTCGCCGCGCAGGAACCACAGCAGCTCGCCGAAGACCGACCGCGTGTGCACCTTCTTCGTGGTCAGCAGCGGAAAGCCCTCCGCCAGGTCGTAGCGGGTCTGGTGACCGAAGACGCTGATCGTGCCCGTCCCGGTGCGGTCGGACTTCTCCACTCCCTCGTCGAGGATGCGGTTCAACAGATCAAGATAGGACTGCACAGCCCCAGCCTAGGTCAGATCTCCCGGCTAGATCTCGACGGTGCCACGGATGGTCGTCAACGTGTCCCCGCCCACCCACACGGTCCGCCCGGTGGTCGAGCCTGTCGAGACCTCTTCAGAAGCCACATGCACCCGCCCCCGCCGCTTCAGGACGGTCCCCTGCGAGGCGACGTACGACTCGGGCAGTTGCCGTCCTGCCAACCACTGCCCCAGCGCCGCGTTGAGCGAGCCGGTGACCGGGTCCTCGAAGGCGACACCGTCGGCCGGGAAGAAGGCGCGCACCTCGACCGCGCACTCGCTGCCTTCCGGGTAGCGGCCGACCAGACCGACCTTGTGATCCCCGAGCACGCCATGGTCCGGAACAACCGCCAGCACCGCCTCGGCGTCGGCGAGCATCACCCCGATCCAGCCCGGCCCGTTGTCGCACCACTGGGCGTCCAAGATGGCCTCGCGCTCGATCCGCAGCCCCTTCGCGATGGCGACGAGTGACTCCTCCTCGACCGAGCCGCCGCGGATCAGCTCGGGCGCGCCGAACGCGATCCGGTCTTGGTGACGGAGCTCGACCAGGCCGACACCGCACTCCTGCACGAGACGATCACCGCGAGGCTTGCCGCCGGCCTCGAGCCAGGCGTGCGCCGACCCGATCGTCGGATGACCTGCGAAGGGCAGCTCACCGCTGACCGTGAAGATCCGCAGCCGGTAGTCGGCGGCCGGGTCCGTGGGCTCCAGCAGGAAGGTGGTCTCCGAGAGATTGGTCCACCGCGCGAACGCGGCCATCTGCTCGTCGCTCAGACCGTCGGCACCGTGGACCACGGCGACCGGGTTGCCCTTGAGGGGCTCGGAGCTGAAGACATCGACCTGGCGGAACTCGAACGCAGTCACACGCCGACCCTATCCGGGCCCAGCCGGGCACAGACCTCAGGAGGCGGAGAGCTTCATCGGGCCGTAGACCTGCCGGTCGTGCTCGTAGAGCACCACCGCGGCCACGCCCACGTCGAGGAGGTCCTGCCAGACCTCGCCCACCCACGACTCGGCGTCGCTCTGGTTGGCGAACCGCTGGCCGGCGAGGTCGCCGTCGACCGGCACCTCGGCTCCGGAGGCGTCGACGAGCTGCCACCACCACGGCCGGTCGGCGGCCGTGGGCTGCTTGAAGACGGACGGTACGTCGGGGATGCCCATCAGCCCTCCCGAACGTGCGACGGGACGAAGGGCGGCTTGGTGAGCTGGAAGATCTCACGCCGGCCGCGTACGTCGATGCCGATCTCGGCCTCGGGGTTGACCGTGGTCGAGACGAGCACCAGGCCGACGCCCTTCTTCAGCGTCGGCGAGAAGGTGCCGGAGGTGACCTCACCGACGGGTACGTCGGCGGTCAGCGACGCGGTCATGTGCGGGCGCGGGATGCCGCGACCGACTGCGACGATGCCGCGCAGGGCGCGCTTGGCCCCGGCCTCCTTCTCCGCGACCAGCTTCTCGCGGCCCCAGAACGCCTCCTTCTTCCAGCCGACGGCCCAGCCGAGGCCGGCCTCGTTGGGGGTGACGTCGATGGTGATGTCCTGGCCGTGGAGGGGGTAGCCCATCTCGGTGCGCAGGGTGTCGCGGGAACCGAGGCCGCAGGGCATCACGCCGAGATCTTCACCGCGCGAGAGGAGCGCGTCCCAGAGCGCGCCGGCGGCCTCGTTGGCGACGATCAGCTCGTAGCCTCGCTCGCCCGAGTAGCCCGAGCGGCACACCACGACACCGATCTCCTCACCGAGCACGTCGGGGGCGGCGGCCTCGACGAAGGACATGTACTCGTGGCCGGCCGGCAGCCCGACCGCCTCGAGCAGCTCGTCGGACTTCGGCCCCTGGACCGCGAGCACCGCGTAGTCGCGGTGGTGGTCGGAGAGGGTGATCCCCTCGGGGGCGGCGGCCTCGAGGCGGCGTACGACCTCGGGGGTGTTGGCGGCGTTGGGGACGATCAGGACGTGCTCGGCGTCGCGGTAGTAGGCGATCAGGTCGTCGACGATGCCGCCGGTCTCGTCGTCGCAGCAAAGCGTGTACTGCGCCTTGCCGGGCTTGATCCGGTTGAGGTCGTTGGTGAAGGAGGCGTTGACGAAGTCGGCAGCACCCTCGCCACTGATCATGACCTTGCCCAGGTGGCTGACGTCGAAGACACCGACGGCCTCGCGGACCGCGGTGTGCTCCTTGACGACGCCGGCGTACTCCAGCGGCATCGACCAGCCGCCGAACTCGCCGAACTTCGCACCGAGTCCCTGGTGCTTTTCGTGCAGGGGGGACTGGAGCAGCTCCGACCCGCCCCCCATGGAGGTCTCATCAGCCATGCTGCGAACTTATCGCACCGGGCCGACACAGCCAGGTCCGCGCCCCCTCCGGGCGTGCCACACCTACACTGCACTGCGTGACCCTGCCTGACATCGCTTACACCCTGCGTACCGCTTCTCCTGCCAAGACTCGTGCCGAGGCGGTCGTCGTCGGTATCGGTCAGGGCCGCAAGGACGTGGAGCTCGCCACGGGCGCCGAGGACGTCAAGGCCGCCTATGGACGCAGATGGCGCGGGCTGCTCGCCACCCTCGGCGTCACCGGCAAGGCCGGCGAGGTCACCCGTCTGCCCGCGGGCTCCGAGCTCGGCGCCCAGCTCCTGGTGCTGGCCGGCCTCGGCAAGGCCGACGCGGACGGCAACCACTCCACCGATGCGGTACGCCGCGCCGCCGGCGCCGCCGCCCGCGCGGTGCCCAACGCGACCTCCGTCGCCGTGGCCCTCCCGGCCGACACCCCCGAGCTCGTGCGAGCGGTCACCGAGGGCTACCTCCTCGGCGGCTACACCTACACGGCCTACAAGTCCGGCGGGGACAAGAAGGAGGACAAGGGTCCGAGCGACGTCGCCTTCTTGAGCCCGATCGCGCGGCGCGACGACGCGGTGACCGCCTTCGAGGAGGCGCAGGTCGTCGCCCAGGCGGTGGCCGGCACCCGCGAGTGGGTCAACGTCCCGCCCGCCGACCTGACTCCCCCGGCCTTCGCCGAGGCCATCACCCACGTCGCCGACCTCGTCGACGGCGTCGAGGCCACCGTCCTCGACGAGAAGCAGCTCGCCGAGCTCGGCTGCGGCGGCATCCTCGCCGTCGGGATGGGCTCGGCCGCGATGCCGCGCCTGGTCGAGCTGACCTACTCCCCCGAGGACGCGCGCGGCCACATCGCGCTCGTCGGCAAGGGCATCACCTTCGACTCCGGCGGTCTCACGATCAAGCCCGGCGGCTCGATGTCCACGATGAAGTCCGACATGGCCGGAGCCGCCGCCGTCGCCCAGGCGACCTTCGCGATCGCCCGGCTGGGGCTTCCGGTCAAGGTCTCCGCGTTCGTGCCGATGGCGGAGAACATGGTCTCCGGCTCGGCCTACCGGCCCGGCGACGTCGTCACCCACTACGGCGGCAAGACCGTCGAGGTCTCCAACATGGACGCCGAGGGCCGGATGATCCTCGCCGACGCCCTGGTGCGGGCGACCGAGGTCTCTCCTGATGTGATCCTCGACGTCGCCACCCTCACCGGCCACATGGTGATGGCGCTGGGTGACAAGGTCAGTGGAGTGCTCGGTTCCGAGGAGATCGTCGACAGCGTCCTCGCCGCCGCGAAGGTGGCCGGCGAGCAGATGTGGCCGATGCCCATCCCGGAATGGATGGAGGAGCGGATCCGTTCCTCCAAGGTGGCCGACCTCAACCAGCACGACTGGATCCGCTGGGGCGGCGGACTGTACGCGGCAGCGTTCCTGCGGGAGTTCACCAACGGCCTCCCCTGGGCCCATCTCGACATCGCCGGGCCCTCGTTCAACAGCGGCGGTGCCGCCGGTCACCTCACGCCCGGAGGCACGGGTGTGGCGGTGGCAACACTGGTGGACTACGTACGCAACATGGCTACCGATCAGTAATGGTCCGGTTGACACAGTCTTCTGGGGGTAGTGACAAGATGGGCAGCGTGATCGACGCCCTTGGCCGCTCTTCCGGCGGCATCATGAGTGCGTCGGGCAGGTGTCGGCTCAGACCGACGCGCCTCTCTCTTCTCACAGAGTCTTCTCGGCGGGCCGTCGTGCCTCGTCGTGGCGGCGCGCGTGTCCGGACATACAAGTAGAGCAACGAACAGACGTAGAACGAAGGAACCCATGGCCACCGAAGTAACTCTCCCGGCACTCGGCGAGTCCGTCACCGAGGGCACCGTCACCCGCTGGCTCAAGCAGGTCGGCGACACCGTTGCGGTCGACGAGGCCCTGCTGGAGGTCTCCACCGACAAGGTCGACACCGAGATCCCCTCGCCGGTCGCCGGCACCGTGCTCGAGATCAAGGCGGCCGAGGACGACACCGTCGAGGTCGGTGGCCTGCTCGCCATCGTCGGCGCGGACGACGAGGCCGGCGCCTCTCCGGCCCCGGAGCCCGAGCCTGCGCAGGACGAGGCCGCTCCGGCCGCTGAGCCCGAGGCCCCGGCCGAGCCCGAGGCTCCCGCCGAGCCCGAGGCCCCCGCCGAGTCGAGCGCTCCCGCCGAGCAGGCCCCGGCCTCAGGCGGCGGTGGCAACTCCACCGAGGTCGTGCTCCCCGCGCTGGGCGAGTCGGTCACCGAGGGCACCGTCACCCGCTGGCTCAAGCAGGTCGGCGACGAGGTGGCCGTCGACGACGCGCTGCTCGAGGTCTCCACCGACAAGGTCGACACCGAGATCCCCTCGCCCGTGGCCGGCACCCTGCTCGAGATCAAGGTCGAGGAGGACGAGACCGTCGAGGTCGGCGCCGTGCTCGCGGTCGTCGGTGACGCCGGTGCCGCCCCGTCCGGCGACTCCGCTCCCGCCGAGCCCGAGGCCCCGAAGGCCGAGGCCGAGCCCACGCCCGAGCCGGCCCCGGAGCCCGAGCCGGAGCCCGAGCCCGCACAGGAGCCCACCCCCAAGGCGGAGACCTCCGCTCCCGCGGCCGAGAAGCCGGCGGAGAAGCCCGCCGAGGAGAAGCCCGCTGAGAAGCCGGCCGAGGCCGCCCCGGCCCACGCCGCTCCGTCCACGGAGAGCTCGCCCGCGATCCAGCCCGGTGGCTACGTCACCCCGCTGGTGCGCAAGCTCGCCGCCCAGCACAACGTCGACCTCGACTCCGTCAAGGGCTCGGGCGTCGGTGGCCGCATCCGCAAGGAGGACGTCCTCCAGGCGGCCGCCGCCAAGGCGGCTCCGGCCCAGGAGGCCCCGGCTGCTCAGGCTGCCCCGGCTCCCGCCTCGTCGGCCTCGTCGGCTCCCGCCGCCCCCGCGTCGCCGTCGCCGCTGCGTGGCACCACCGAGAAGATCTCGCGCCTGCGCAAGGTGATCGCCCAGCGGATGACCGAGTCGCTGCAGACCTCGGCCCAGCTGACCCAGGTCATGGAGGTCGATGTCACCAACATCGCCCGCCTCCGTGAGGCCAACAAGGCCGGCTTCCAGCAGCGTGAGGGCGTCAAGCTGACGTACCTGCCGTTCTTCGCCAAGGCCGCCATCGACACGCTCAAGGTGCACCCGAAGCTCAACGCCGGGATCGACACCGAGGCCGGCACGGTCAGCTACTACGACCGCGAGAACATCGCCTTCGCCGTGGACACCGAGAAGGGTCTGATCACCCCGGTCGTCAAGGACGCCGGTGACCTCTCGATCGCGGGTCTCGCCAAGAAGATCGCCGACGTGGCCGACCGCACCCGCAACAACAAGATCAGCCCCGACGAGCTCTCCGGTGGCACCTTCACGATCACCAACCTGGGATCGTTCGGCGCGCTCTTCGACACCCCGATCATCAACCAGCCGCAGGTCGCCATCCTCGGCCCGGGTGCCGTGGTGAAGCGTCCGGTCGTCATCGACGACCCCGACCTCGGCGAGACGATCGCGGTGCGCTACATGGTCAACATCGCGCTGACCTACGACCACCGCCTGGTCGACGGCGCCGACGCCGGTCGCTTCCTCCAGGACGTGAAGAAGCGCCTCGAGGCCGGTCAGTTCGAGATCTGATCTCGTTCTCCGCCAGGTGCCCCGGACCCATCGCGGTCCGGGGCACCTGCCATGTCTGCCGAGCTTGACGGGCACTTCATGGACTTGACGGGTGTTCCAGTGCCCGTCAAGTCCATGAATACCCGGTCGACCGGGTATCCCACACCCGGCGAGGCGTACGATCACAGCTGTGACTGAGCTGCGCTTCGTTGAGGTCGGGACGATCGACTACCTGGACGCCTGGGAGCTGCAGAAGCAGATCCACCAGCGCGTCGTGGACCGTGAGGAACCCGACACCGTGCTGCTGCTCGAGCACCCACCGACCTACACCGCCGGGAAGCGTACGAAGCCGGAGGACCGCCCTGCCGACCCCGGCGGCGCGCCGGTGATCGACGTCGACCGGGGTGGCGAGGTGACCTTCCACGGGCCGGGCCAGATCGTCGCCTACCCGATCGTGCGGCTGCCGGAGAAGGTCAAGGTCGTCGACTTCGTACGCCGCCTCGAGCAGGCGATGATCCGCACCTGCGCCGAGTTCGGCGTCACCGCCTACCGGGTCCCCGGCCGCAGCGGCGTGTGGCTGCCCGAGGGCGAGACCCCCGACGGCGTACGCCGCCTGGAGCGCAAGGTCGGCGCGATCGGGCTGCGGGTCAGCCAGCACGTGACGATGCACGGCATCGCGCTCAACTGCGACGTCGACCTGGGGTGGTACGAGCGGTTCGTCCCCTGCGGGATCTCCGACGCCGGGGTCACCACGCTCTCCTTGGAGACCGGTCGCCGGATCACCAACGAGGAGGCGATGCCGGTGCTCCACGAGCAGGTCGCCGAGATGCTCTCCTGGCGCGACTACGAGCCCGGCCCGAGCCTGGAGCCCAAGCCGGACCCCGCCAAGACTCCGCGGGTCCCGCTGCTCTCCCCCAGCCTGGGGTGAGCCGGCACGGGTGACCGGCGAGTAACCGCCTGGCTTCGAGGATCTCCCCGCCCCGGCGTACGCTAATGGGGTGACTCAAGCTCCTGCCCCCGAAGGTCGCAAGCTCCTCCGTCTCGAGGTCCGCAACGCGCAGACTCCGATCGAACGCAAACCGGAGTGGATCAAGACCAAAGCGAAGATGGGGCCGGAATACAAGGAGCTCACCGCGCTGGTGAAGTCCGAGGGTCTCCACACGGTGTGCCAGGAGGCCGGCTGCCCCAACATCTTCGAGTGCTGGGAGGACCGCGAGGCCACCTTCCTCATCGGTGGCGACCAGTGCACCCGGCGCTGCGACTTCTGCCAGATCGACACCGGCAAGCCGACTGCTCTCGACCGTGACGAGCCGCGCCGCGTGGCCGAGTCCGTGCAGACCATGGGCCTGAAGTACGCCACCATCACCGGCGTCGCCCGCGACGACCTCGCCGACGGCGGCGCCTGGCTCTACGCCGAGACGGTCAAGCAGATCCACGAGCTCAACCCCGAGACCGGCGTCGAGAACCTGATCCCCGACTTCAACGGCATCCCCGAGCTCCTCACCGAGGTCTTCGAGTCCCGTCCCGAGGTGCTCGCCCACAACGTCGAGACCGTGCCGCGGATCTTCAAGCGCATCCGCCCGGCCTTCCGCTACGAGCGGAGCCTCGACGTGATCACCCAGGCGCGCAACTTCGGCCTGGTCACCAAGTCCAACCTGATCCTCGGCATGGGCGAGACCCGCGAGGAGGTCTCCGAGGCCCTGCGCGACCTGCACTCGGCCGGCTGCGAGCTGATCACCATCACGCAGTACCTTCGCCCCAGCGTGCGTCACCACCCGGTCGAGCGGTGGGTCAAGCCCGAGGAGTTCATCGAGCTCCAGGCCGAGGCCGAGGAGATCGGCTTCTCCGGTGTCATGTCCGGTCCGCTGGTGCGTTCGTCCTACCGCGCCGGTCGGCTGTACCGTCAGGCGATCGAGGCGCGCGGCGCCTCCTCCGTGGCCTGAGTCCCTGCGTACGAAAACTGAAAGAGGAAGATGTCCCAGACCGACCCGAGCAACATGAGTCGCCGCCAGCAGATGGTGGAGACCTACAAGCTCACCAAGCAGTCAGACCCCAAGATCGGCCTCATCCTGGCCGCGGTCTTCGTGGTCGTCGCCGCCGTCGCCGGCGCGATCTTCTGGCTCCTGCCCGGCGAGGGCGTCTTCTCCTGGATCTTCACGATCGTCGGCGCGCTCCTGGCCGGTCTGCTGGCCGCCATGATCGTCTTCTCGCGGCGCGCGCAGAAGGTCATGTACTCACGCCTCGAGGGTCAGGTCGGCGGTGGGTACGCAGCCCTGACCATGCTCCGCAGGGGCTGGACCGTCACCCAGGCCGTCGGCGTCGAGCCGCGCAGCCAGACCCTCGTGCACCGCGTCGTCGGCCCTCCGGGAGTAGTCCTGGTCGGTGAGGGCAACAGTCCCAGCAAGGTCCGCTCGCTGCTGGCCAGCACCAAGCGCACCCACGCCCGCGTGCTGGGCGAGGTGCCGATCACGACCGTCGTCGCCGGCAACGGTGACGACGAGGTGCCGCTGCCGCAGCTGACCAAGCACGTCACCAAGCTCGGCCGCAACGTCGCCGGCCCCGAGATCACCGACATCATCAACCGCCTCAAGGCGGTCGACGCCACTCGCGGCACCCTGCCGATCCCGAAGGGCCCCGTCCCGACGTCGATGAAGGGTATGCGCGGCAACCTCCGCGGTCGCTGATCCTTCACTCTCGCAACATTCGATCGGGGCGTTCCGGCCCGCCGCTCACGAGCGGTGCAGAGCTGGAACGCCCCGATTCGTCGTGTCGAGGACGCCTGCTCAGCAGATCGACGAGACCGGGCTGGAGGCTCCATAGGCGCATTCACTCTCGAGCGTCTCGTTCTCCGAGAGCTGCGGCCACTCCACCCCGTCGGCCAGTCCGTCCTCGCCGCCGAGATAGACCACGACCATCCCGTCGCGGTCGAGCGCGACCACGTCACCGTAGTGATCACCGTTGACGTCGCTGGCAGCGCGGGTGAGCAGCCCCTTGTCCTTGAACTCGGTCTTCGACGACTGGGAGATCTCCCAGTCGCCCTCGGAGAACGAGTAGGTGTCGTGCCAGCCGTCCAGACCGATCTTCACCAGCTCGTCGGAGCCGTCGCCGTCGACATCGACAGATGCGGCCTGCATGCCGTCCTGGTCGGCGAGGGTGTTCCCTCGGTCGCCCTCGTTCAACATGACGTCCGTCAACTCGAGCACCGCACCCGTCTCGAAGGACTTCCCCGTCGACAGCGCCGGAACGCCGGTGAGGACTCGTGACGCACCCTCGGCGTCGGGGGTCTCCTTCTCCGGATGGATGGAGGTTGCGAGCAACAGGTCGGTCTTGTCATCACCGTCCCAGTCACCTGCCAGGAACTCCCCGCTGCGACCGTTCTCGTCCACCTTCATCTCGACCCACTGCTGCGGGTCCTTCCAGGTGCCGGACTCGGACTGGCTGAGAACGTAGGCGCGGATCGTCGACGGCTTCTCGGGATTGGCGGCGGAGAGCGCGAGGTCGACGCGCCCGTCGCCGTCGAAGTCACCGCAGAACGTCTGCGAGACCTGCCAAGCCGGGTCACTCGTGCCCAGCGGTATCGGCGCCGACTTCTTGCCGGTCTGGTAGAACACGACGTAGCCCTCGGAGCCCACCTGAGCCGTGTCGAGCTTGCCGTCGGCGTCGAAGTCGCACACCACGGTCCCAGCGGTCTCGGTCCACTCGCCCCAGCCGTCCGGGTCGCTCGAGGGCTAACTTACGCAATCGAATACACCTCCGAGAATGGCGAACGAAACATGGGAACTAGGCCATGTCACGGCGCCACTCGGACGACCTCGGAGTCGGAGGCCTACACCCTGCGGGCCCGGATCGCGTAGAGCAACGGGATCCGGGGAGCGTCCTCGGGCAGCCTGAACCAGCCGTCTTCCCCCGCCTCCATCGATGGGAACCGCGGCCACGGCAGCCGCTCGTCCTCGCGGACGACCTCGACCCGCAGGCCCGCGCCGGCGAGCGCGGTGACCACCTCGCCGATCCCGTGACGCCACTCGTACGCGGTGGTGTCACTGCTCAGCGCGGGCCCGTCGGTGTAGGTGTGGGTCGAGTCCTTGGCGATCGCGCCGCGGCCAGCCAGATAGTCGTGGCGCAGCTCGAGAGAGCCCTCACGCCCCGGCTCGGGCACCTCGCCGAGCGCATCCAGGAGCGGGTGGAACTCCGCCAGATAGACGAATCCGCCGGGCCTGAGCAGGTCGTGCACGATCCTCGCCCACAGGTCGATGTCGGGCAGGTAGCAGACCGCGCCCTTGCCGGTGTAGACGACGTCGAACCGGTCCGCACCCAGCACCTCGACGGCGTCGTGGACGTCGGCCTGGTGGTAGTCGATGTCGAGACCGCGGTCGGCGGCGATCCGGACCGCGGCGGCGACGGCCTCGGCCGAGATGTCCAGGCCGGACGTCACCGCGCCGCGCTGGGCGAAGGCGACCGTCTCGGTGCCGAGATGGCACTGCAGGTGCACGACCTCGCGACCGGCGAGATCACCGAGGTCGGCCCACTCGTAGTCGGCGAACCAGGACTCGGCGGGCCGGGAGCCGTCGATGCCGTAGAAAGCGCTGGCGACGTGGATCGGCGTCCGCGCGTCCCAGTTGGCTCTGTTGGCCTCGATCTGACGAACGCTTTCGGGGTCGAGAGTCACGTGACCACAGTGCCACGAAATGCAGAGGGCCGGTCCCCCTTCGGGGACCGGCCCTGGTGCGTACCTGACTGCTTCGAGCTGTCAGGCTGCCTGGGTCAGCCGGCCATGCTCGGCATGTCGGTGACCTGGTCGGCGGGCGGCGCCTCGATGGTCACGTCCTCGCCGTGCTTGGTGAGGACCATCTCGACCTTGCCGGTCTTGCCCATGCCGACCTCGGCCTTGCGAAGCTGGCCGTCGGAGTCGACCCAGATGTCCTGGTCGATGGTCTCGGGCAGGCCGGCGGTGCTGTCGGAGCCGAGGTTCTTGGCGAGCCCGGCGGAGTCGACCTTGAAGCTGTAGTGCTCGGTGTCGGTGCCGTCGACCTTCTCCTCGCCCTCGAACTTCGCGGACTTGATGGACTCCTCCATGCCGTCGAAGAAGGCGAGCGGGTTGCTCATCGACTCCAGGCTGGTGCCACCCATCTTGGCGAGCTGGTCAGCGGTCGCGGTCACCCACGAGTCGCCCATCATGCCCTTGATGTAGATCTTGTCGTCGAGCAGGATCGTCTCGATGTTCATGTTCTGGCCGCCACCACTCATCTTCATGGTGGAGTGCTGCGCCGGCGGCTCCTTCTGGATGTCGCCCTCGCCGGTCATCGACACCTTCTGGCTACCACTGGCCGCATCGATCTTGGTGGTGAAGTGAGCCGTGTCGATGTCCGCGGCCTTCTTCATGACCTCCGACATCTCCTCGGCCGAGACCGACTCACCCTCGCTGGCGCCGCCGGCGCCACTACCACCGCCGCAGGCCACCAGGCCTGAGAGCGATACGGCCAGCACACCCGCAGCAGCGGCGCGGCGCAGGAGGCCACGTGGCCCGAGAGTTCGGTTGTGCGTCATTGAGCTTCCCTTCATGTTTGCCGCTGCTCGCGGCCGGACCGCTCCAACCTACCCGTGGATGAGCCTCAACTCACACGACGAAACACGTGTCGATAGGTCTGCAGTGTGACGGTCGCGGTTCCGGCGGCCAGATCGTGCAGACCGCGCCGGTCGGGGCGGAAGACGAGCGGGGGTACGACGAGGACGACCAGGATCTGTCGGGCGATGCTCCGCAGGGGATCGAGCGGGCGCGCGTCGGGCTCCCCGGGAGTCACCCGCACCGTACGCAGCCGGGTGACGAGCTTGCCGAAGGAGCCGCCGCCGAGGCTCGTGAAGACGGCGGTCTGCAGGATGAAGACGACCAGGATCCACAGGTTGTCGCTCGGCCGCGGGTCCACACCGGCGATCAGCGAGCCGAAGGGGAGCGCGCGGGGGCCGAGGAAGACGGATGCCACCAGCGACGACGCGAGCCAGTCCACGAAGAGCGCCAGGACGCGTCGCCCCCAGCTCGCTGTGGGATAGGGCAGAGTAGGAGTCGCAGAGGTGGTGGCGGGGCCGGTCACAGCGACAAGCGTAGGCGGAGACGTCTTGAGGGATGAGATCGGGATGGTTGCCGATCAAATCACACAACCTGTTACATGCCTGAAACATTTGCGACACTCCTGTGCAACCGTCCATTCGTAGTTTGCGTGGCACGGTCGGGTCCATGAGGGCACGACCTCGATCGCTAGAGACCTATCTGGCTCACCCGCCCGGGTAGAGCCAAGGAGGATTGATGTTCAGCACTGACGACGAACTCATGAAGTTCATCTCTGACGAGGGAGTCGAGTTCGTCGACATCCGTTTCGTCGACCTGCCCGGCGTCCAGCAGCACTTCACCGTGCCGGTGTCGTCGTTCAACCTGGAGCCGATGGCGTTCGACGGCTCGTCGATCCGTGGTTTCCAGACGATCAACGAGTCCGACATGGCGCTCTACCCGGACGTCACCACCGCGTACATCGACCCGTTCCGCACGGCGAAGACCCTCGCGCTGATGTACTTCGTGCACGACCCGATCACCGGCGAGGCCTACTCGCGCGACCCGCGCAACATCGCGCGCAAGGCGCTGGCGTACCTCGCCTCGACCGGCATCGGTGACACCGCCTTCTTCGCGCCCGAGGCCGAGTTCTTCATCTTCGACAAGGTCGCCTACAACACCTCCGAGGGCGAGTCGTTCTACAAGATCGACTCCGTCGAGGCCTGGTGGAACTCCGGCAACGACAAGAACCCCGACGGCTCCGACAACCTCGGCTACAAGACCCGTTACAAGGGCGGCTACTTCCCGGTCTCCCCGACCGACCACTTCGCCGACCTGCGCGACACGATGGTCAAGAACCTCGAGGCCTCCGGCCTGCTCGTCGAGCGCGCCCACCACGAGGTCGGCACCGCCGGCCAGGCCGAGATCAACTACAAGTTCGACACCCTGCTCAAGGCTGCCGACGATGTCATGAAGTTCAAGTACATCGTCAAGAACACCGCCTGGGAGGCCGGCAAGACGGTCACCTTCATGCCGAAGCCCGTCTTCGGTGACAACGGCTCGGGCATGCACGTCCACCAGTCGATCTGGAACGCCGGCGAGCCGCTGTTCTACGACGAGACCGGCTACGGCGGCCTCTCCGACATGGCCCGCTGGTACATCGGCGGTGTGCTCAAGCACGCCCCCTCGGTGCTCGCGTTCACCAACCCGACCGTGAACTCCTTCCACCGCCTGGTGCCCGGCTTCGAGGCTCCGATCTCGCTGGTCTACTCCTCGCGCAACCGCTCCGCCGCGGTCCGCATCCCGATCACCGGCACCAACCCGAAGGCCAAGCGCGTCGAGACCCGGTTCCCGGACCCGTCCTCGAACCCCTACCTCGCCTTCTCGGCCCTGCTCCTCGCCGGCATCGACGGTATCCAGAACAAGATCGAGCCGCCCGCGCCGATCGACAAGGACATCTACGAGCTCCCGCCGGACGAGATGGCCGAGATCAACCAGGTGCCGACCTCCCTCGGTGCCGTCCTGTCGGCTCTGGAGAACGACCACGACTTCCTCACCGTGGGCGACGTCTTCACCCCCGACCTGATCGAGACCTGGATCGACTACAAGACCAACGACGAGATCCTCCCGATCCAGCTCCGCCCGCACCCGCACGAGTTCGAGCTCTACTACGACATCTGAGCACGAACCGCTTGCTGATCTGCTGATTCGCGGTAGACCCTGGATCCGCAGTCAGCACGTGGCACGCACGAGCCGTCATCGCCTTGTCGATGGCGGCTCGTGCGTTTCTCGCCAGCATTGGGAAGCCGAGTGCAGATCGTCCACCGCGGGCCGATGCAGAGCCGTGGTGCACCCCGATGCACATATCCGCGCCGGTGCGCGGGTACGTCGTTGCCGTGGCCACCCCTACGAACGCGCCTCACCGCAAGACGATGCCGTCGAAGGCATCCGGCCTGCTCTACGGACTGGGATTCGGAGGCTTCGTCGACGGCATCGTTCTTCACCAGATCCTGCAGTGGCATCACATGGTGAGCCACGTGGAGGGTTACCCGGCGGACACGGTCGCCGGCCTGGAGGTGAACACCCTGGCCGACGGCTTCTTCCATGTGGCGACCTGGCTCCTCGTACTGGCCGGCTCGATCACCGCCATCAAGGCGTGGCGTGAAGGACGTCTCGCTCCCAGCTGGGCATTCCACTTCGGTCTCGTCCTGGCCGGCTGGGGCATCTTCAACGTCGTCGAGGGCGTCGTGAACCACCATCTGTTGGGCGTTCACCACGTCCGCGACGACGTCGGGTCACCGATGTCGTGGGACATCGCCTTCCTGGTGTTCGGCGTGCTACTGATCGCCGGCGGTTGGCTTCTGCACGCACACGGAGTGCGGGCGATGGAGCGACGCACGACCGCAGACACGAGGCCCGAAGGCGATGACGCGACGTCCGAACCGTGACGCCGGCCTCACTCGCGGTGCGTGCTCGGGTCCTCCCCGCGACGCATCACGCCTCGGTGTTCCACCCAGGCGGCGCCGCACGCCAAGGCCTGGCTCGCGATCTCCATCCGTGAGCTTCCGCGGCGGCGTGCGCCGGCATCGAGGCGGTCGCGACCACGGTCGAGGACAGACCGCGTCCTGGCCCGACCCCGCAGGCGTGGCTTCGAGCTCCTCCAGCAACTGGTCCAGCTTGATGTGATCGCGGCGCTGTCGGACGAGGACGCTGAATCGTCCGCCCAGCTGAGTCTCGCTCTGGTGAGCAATGGATTGCACGGAATGACTCCTCACACGCGGGCTTGATGCGCGTCGTCCGGGCCGACGACCACCGTCCGGTACCCCTCAGCGTTTGAGCCACCCCCGGTCCGGGCATGTCCGGTCACCTACCGTGTCGCGTCCCGGCTCGGGTGTCAGCAGCATCGTCAGGTCCAGGGCGGGCGCGCTGTGCGTCAGCGCGCCGACCGAGATGAGGTCGACGCCTGTCTCGGCGATGGCGCGGACGCTGTCCAGACGGACGGTGCCGGAGGCTTCGAGCAGGATCCCCGACGTCTCGGTGTGCTCGGCCCGGATCTTCACGACCACCTCGAGGTCGGCCACCGACATGTTGTCGAGCATGATCCAGCGGGCCCCGGCGTCGAGGGCCTCGACGGCCTGGGCCACGGTCTGCACCTCGACATCGGTCTCCACCCTCGCGCCGGTGCGTTCCATCCCGCTCCGGACGGCGTCGAGCGCTGCGGTCACGCCGCCCGCTGCGGCGATGTGGTTCTCCTTGAGCAGCACCATCGCCGCGAGGTCGCGCCGGTGGTTGTGGCCGCCGCCGACGGTCACCGCGTACTTGTCCAGGGCGCGCAGGCCGGGTGCGGTCTTGCGGGTGTCCAGGATGCGCGCTCCGGTGCCGGCCACGGCCTGCACGTAATGGTCGGTGAGCGTCGCGATGCCGCACATGCGCTGCAGGAGGTTCAGCGCCGTACGCTCGCCGGTGATCAGGCTGCGCGCCGGACCCGACAGGCGCACCAGGACGTCGTCGCCGCTCAACCGGCTGCCGTCGAAGACGAGCATCTCCACCCGTACCTCCGGGTCGACCTGGGCGAAGACCTCGGCGACCACGGGAAGGCCGCCGGCGATACCGGGCTGCCGGGAGCGGATCTCGGCACAGGCCATCAGATGCTCGGGGACGCTCCACGTCGTGGTGATGTCCTGACTCGCCCGGTCCTCGGCGAGCGCGGCAGCGACGGCGGCTCGCGCCTCGGAGGCCGGGAACTCTGTGATGGTCGACCTCTCCGTCCCGGTGACCATCAGAGACCCTCGACGACGCGGAAGTCGCGCTCGAAGCCGTCGGGAAGCGCGGCCAGTGCCTCCTGGTAGGCAGCGCTCTCGCGGGCGGCGACCGCCTGTTCGAAGCTGTCGAACTCGATCAGGACGACGCGTTCGGCGATCCCGGCTTCGTACGCCTCGATCCGGCTGCCGACGCTCGCGAGCACCCGCCCGCCCATGGCCGCGACGGCTCGGCCCGCGAGCCTGTTGTAGCCATCGAGCCTCGCAGGGTCCTCGATGGTCGGGTAGACGCTGACCCAGTAGCCCTTGGACATGGAACCTCCAGTGTCGGGATGAGTGGTGTGGGTTGACTCAATGTGCGGAGAGCGGCGCCGTGCCGGGCTCGAGCGGCAGGCGGAGCGCCCGGACCGCGAACGAGATGGCGTGATACCAGCCGCAGACCAGCACGAGATCGAGCGCGCCGTCCTCCCCGACGACATCGACCAGGCGTGTCCAGGTGTCATCGGCGAGGTCGAAGGTCGAGTGGAGCTCGTCGACGGCTTCGAGCACCGCGCGATCGGCGCCGTCCCAACAGCCGTCCGTCGGCAGGCCACGCGCGAGCGAGGTGAGCTGAGCCGCGTCGAGTCCTGCCTTCTCGGCAAAGGTCGTGACGTGCACGGCCCACTCGTAGTCGGCGCCGCACAGCGCGGTCGTCCGGTCGATGACCAGCTCACGCTGGCGCACCGTGAGAGCCGAGCGACGGGAGAAGTAGTAGCTCCCCCACCCCGCGATGGCCCGAGCGAGCGCCGGCCGGCGGGCCCACACCCGGAACAGCTGGATCGGCGAGTGTCCGAGAGCCACGAGGACCTCCTTCGCCTCGTCACCGAAGGGCGGGGAGAGCGGCCGGATGCGCGGTTGCTTCGATTTTCGAGGCATAGCCGGGACGCTAACATTAGCGCTTCGGAAAGGAAAGCGATTTGCCGAAGCCGACACCACTCCCCGGCCGCCCGGTCCGCGGCTCACACACAGGACGCCCGATCATGGCGCTCCTGGACCTCTTGGGCCGCCGCTGGGCGATGCGGATCCTGTGGGAGCTTCGAGAGGACTCCTACCCGACCTTCCGCGAGCTCCAGCAGCGTTGTGACGGCATCTCGTCGAGCGTTCTGGCCGACCGGCTTCGTGAGCTCGGGCAGGCCGACTTGGTCGAGAACACGGGCGAGGGATACCTGCTCACCGAGCAGGGGCGAACCCTTCGAGAGACCCTTCTGCATCTCGACGAGTGGGCCTCCCGCTGGCAGCCCAGGGCGGAGGATTGAGATGGCCTGCACGCTCGAGCTGCCAGGTGACACGATGCCGGCATGACCGATCTCGCACAGGCGAGGCAGGGAGGCCGATCGCTACGAGGTCGACCTCGTATATAACCGACGCCCTTGGATACCGGAACAGTCGTGTCCGATCGGATCGCCGACGTCTACGGAACCCGCACGCCGCACTCGAGAGGGACTGTCTGGCCCGCCAGGGTCGACCAGTTCCTCGATCCCGACGTCGACGAGGCCGACGTGGAACGCTGGGTGCAGTCGGCCTGTCTGCTGTGCAGCAACGGCTGCGGCGTCGACATCGCGGTCAAGGACGGCCGGATGGTCGGCGTACGCGGCAGGGCCACCGATATGGTCAACCACGGCCGCCTCGGACCGAAGGGGCTCTACGGATCGACCCGCTGGGCGAACGCCGGTGACCGGCTCACCCGGCCGCTGGTCCGCGAGGGCGGGCGCCTCGTCGAGACCGACTGGGAGACGGCGATGGGCCGGATCGTCGAGCGGTCGAAGGCGCTCCTGGAGGAGAAGGGGCCGCTCAGCCACGGCTTCTACACCTCGGGACAGCTCTTCCTCGAGGAGTACTACACGCTCGCCGTCATCGGGAAGGCCGGGCTCGGCACTCCCCACATGGACGGCAACACCCGGTTGTGCACGGCGACCAGCGCAGCGGCGTTCAAGGAGTCCTTCGGGGCCGACGGCCAGCCCGGGTCCTACACCGACATCGAGCACTGCGAAGCGGTCTTCCTCTACGGCCACAACATGCCGGAGACGCAGACCGTGCTGTGGGCGCGCATCCTGGACCGTACGCGCGGGGAGGATCCGCCGAAGGTCGTCTGCGTCGACCCGCGCCGCACCCTGGTCGCGCTCGAGGCCGAGCGCACCGGCGGCGTACATCTCGCTCCTCGGGTCGGCACCAACATGGCGCTGATGAACGGCCTGACACGCGAGCTCTTCGAGCACGACTGGATCGATCACGAATGGGTCGCCGAGCACACCCTCGGCCTCGACGACCTCCGCGAAGTCGTGGAGCCCTACACGCCCGAGCACGTCGCCGAGATCTGCGGCATCGACCCCGAAGAGCTCCGCCGGGCGGCCCGCATCTTCGGCGAGAGCGAGGCCGTGCTCTCCACCGTCCTCCAGGGCTTCTACCAGTCCCATCAGGCGACTGCGGCCTCCGTGGCTGTCCACAACCTGCACCTGCTGCGCGGCATGATCGGGCGACCCGGCGCCGGCGTGCTCCAGATGAACGGGCAGCCGACCGCGCAGAACAACCGCGAGTGCGGCGCCGACGGCGACCTGCCCGGCTTCCGCAACTGGGACAACCCGAGCCACGTGCAGCAGCTGGCGGAGGCCTGGGACGTCGACCCGATGACGATCCCGCACTGGGCGCCCCCGACCCACGCCATGCAGATCTTCTCCTACGCCGAGGCCGGCACGATCGGGCTGCTGTGGATCTCGGCGACCAACCCCGCGGTCTCGATGCCGGAGTCCGCCCGCATCCGCCGGATCCTCGGTGGCGACCAGTGCTTCGTCGTCGTGCAGGACCTCTTCCTCACCGAGACCGCCGAGCTGGCCGACGTCGTGCTGCCCGCCGCGGGCTGGGGCGAGAAGACCGGTTGCTTCACCAACGTCAACCGCACCGTCCATCTCTCCGAGAAGGCGGTCGAGCCTCCCGGCGAGGCCCGCAGCGACCTCGACATCTTCTTGATGTACGCCGACGCGATGGGCTTCACCAACAACTCCGGCCGCCCGCTCATCGGCTGGCGCACCGCCGAGGAGGCCTTCGATGCGTGGGCCGCGATCACCGGCGACCGGCCGGTCGACTACACCGGGCTGTCCTATGCCAAGCTGCGCGGCCCCACCGGTCTCCCGTGGCCGGTGAACGAGCAGCACCCCGACGGCACCGACCGGCTCTACGCCGACGGCGTCTTCCCGACCGACACCGACTACTGCGAGACGTTCGGTCACGATCTCCTCACCGGCGGCACCGTCACCGAGCAGGAGCACCGGGCGATGCACCCGGCCGGGCGGGCGTTCCTCAAGGGCGCTCCCTACAGCCCGGCCCACGAGGAGCCGTCCGAGGCGTACCCGCTCCTCTACACGACCGGCCGCACCGTCTACCACTTCCACACCCGCACCAAGACCGGCCGATCCCGCGACCTCAACCGGGCCGCGCCCGACGCCTGGGTCGAGCTCTCCGCCCGCGACGCCGAGGCGCGCGACATCGTCGAGGGCGACTGGGTGCGAGTGGAGTCGCCGCGGGGCGCCATCGAGGTCCGGGCTCGGGTCGGCAACGTCATGGACGGCGCTGTCTTCGCGCCCTTCCACTACGGCCGCTGGGAGCCGTCCGAGGCCGACGGCGGCGGCCACCCGGACGCGGAGCACCGCCAGGCCAACGAGCTCACCATGACCGTGTGGGACCCCGTCTCCAAGCAGCCCACGTTCAAGACCGCGGCCTGCCAGGTGACGAAGGTACGCAGCGGCGACGGCCCCTCCCCCGCGCCCACCACCACCGCTTCTGCCCCTGTCCGGGAGCCGGCCGACGGTCGGCGGCGGCCGCGACGGACCGAGGGCGGAGGCCCGACGTCCAGCACCGTGCTGGACGAGACGCCCGACTATCCGCTCGATCCCAGCACGCCGGAGAGAGGCCGTTGAGATGCCGCACCTGACGACGTACGTCGGCCTGGCCGACCACAGCGAGAAGACGCTCGCCGACTCGTTCCGCGCCGTCGCAATCGGGCACGCCCACATTGCCGACGTCCACCACACCTGCCGGATGCTGGCCGACTGGTCCGACGCGAACCGGGACGCTCTCGCGCCGATCTTGGAGCGCTACGGCGAGGCCGACGACGTCGACGAGCCGGAACGGCTGCACGCCGCTGGGCTCGCCCAGACCCGCGAGGGTGAGATCGGCCTGCTGCGCGACCTCCAGGACCTGCACGTGCTCGCCAGCCTGGTGCAGACGACCTGGACGGTCATCGCGCAGGGGGCGCAGGGACTGCGCGATCCCGAGCTGCTCGAGGTGGCCCAGAGTGCCAACGCCCAGACCTCGCGGCAGCTCACCTGGCTCAACACCCGGATGAAGACCGCTGCACCTCAGGCGCTCATCGTCGCGCCCTGACCGCGAAGGAGAAACCGTGGACGTCAGCTGGGCCGCCTTCGTCGGAGTCGTGGTGCTCGCCTACCTGATCCCCGGCCCCGACTTCGTCGTCATCCTGCGGTCGGCGACCCGAGGCTGGCGCACCGGTGTCGCCGCCGCGCTCGGCGCCCAGACCGGGCTCTGCGTGCACGTCGCGCTCGCCGTGGGCGGTCTCTCCCTGGTGCTCTCACGCCACCCGGACCTGCTTACCGCGATCCGTACGGCCGGCGGTCTCTACCTGCTCTACCTCGCCGGCCGGCTCGTGCTCGCCACCTTCCGTTCCGCTCCTGGCCCGGACCGCGAGGAGCCGGCGCCTGGCCACGGCGACCGCTCGGCCTTCGGCCAGGCGCTGTTCACGAACCTGCTGAACCCCAAGGCCGTCCTCTTCTTCGCCGCCGTGCTGCCGGAGTTCGTCGGCGGCCCCGCGCCCACCTGGGCCCAGGTCAGCATCCTCGGCGCGCTCGACGTCCTCCTCGGCCTCGTCGCCTGGTCGGTTGTGATCCTGGCAGGCGCCCGGCTCGGCCGGCTCCTGAGCCGAGACCGCGTACGCCGCTGGTGGGATCGCACCACCGGGGCGACTCTGGGCGTGCTGGGCGGCGGTCTGCTCCTGGCTCGGGACTGACGAGCCTGCGATTATTTTACAGGTAAACCACCTGTTAAAGTTCTCTGGTGCGTACGCAGATCCGAGCCACTGACCCTCACCCAGCCCGGATCCGACCCGCGCTCGATCTCGCGCCGGTCTGGCGCGTGACTCGACTGCCGCACCAGCCGTGGCACAAGAACAGCCTGAGCATCCTGATCGCCGGGCTGATCCCGATCAGCGCGCTCGTCATGTTCGATCGGCTCGATCTCGCGACGTACACCTTGTCCGGCTCGCTGGTCGCGGTCTTCACCCACGCGGTCCCCTACCGACGACGCGCGGGCCTGCACCTGCGCCTGGTGGCGGCCTGGACCGCCGGGGTCGCGGTCAGTCTCACCGTGGCGGCCGCGACCACCTCGGTCGTCGTGCACATCGTCGCGGCGGCGCTGCTCGCCGCCATCGTCAAGGTGGCGTGCGAGGCCTCTGCGGTGGGTCCGCCCGGACCGATCCTGCCGATCTTCGTCTACGCCGGCATCCTCTTCGCGCCGCAGGAGTGGGACCAGGTCCTCGGACATCTGGGTCTCGCCGTCGCCGGCGCGCTGATCGGGTGGCTGGTCGTGATGGCTCCCGGCGCTTTCCGCCGCTTCGGTCCGCAGCGCCGCGCGGTCGCGACGGCGCTGTTCGCCGCGGCCGACCACGCCGGAGCGACGAACGGGAGGACTCGTGACGCACTGATCTCCGCACTCGCCGCCGCCTGGCGTTGCGTGACGGACAGCGGGGTGATCGATGCGCGCGGTCGCTCTACCCTCGCCGCGCTCGAGGACCACCTCCGGATCGCCGAGCTGGTGCTGGTGGATCCTGGCGCCGTCTCCGCAGAGCAGCTGCGCTCCGCGGCGTCGGCGATCAAGGGGAGCAACCGCTCCGTCCCGCCTCCCGCCACCGAGCTCCCGCCGGCCGGTGGCCGGCGCGCCGCCTCCGATCGTCCCGAGGAGCCCAGGACCTTCGCCGCCCGTCACCCGGTGCTCGCCGCCTTCCGGCCCGGGTCACCGGCGACGCCCTACTTCCTACGCCTGCTGGTGGCCTGCCTCGCCGCCGCGGGCCTCTCTCACCTGCTCGGCGTCGGTCGGCCCTACTGGGCGATCGTGACGGTGGCCGCGATCATCCAGCCCAACCTGTCTCTCACCTGGCACCGCGCCCCGGCCCGCGCGATCGGAGCGGTGCTCGGGGTGCTGACCTTCTTCGCTCTCGCGCCGTTGGCCCACCGTGATCCGCTGTACGCGGTCGCGCTGGTGCTCCTGCTCAACGCGGCGGTGGAGTTCGTGCTGCCACGCAACTACCTGCTCGGCCAGGGACTGGTCACTCCGATGGCACTCCTGATCACGGAGTTCGCCCAGATCCAGCCACCTACGGAGCTCGTCGTCGAGCGACTCCTGGACACGCTCCTCGGAGTGACCGTCGGTCTCCTGGCCGCCTTCGCGATCCGAAATCCGCACCTGCACCACCGAGTCACCACACAGACGGCCGCTCTGCAGGCCGCGGCGGCGCACGCCGAGGCCGTCGCCGCTGATCCGGATCCGGCACCGGACCGCATGGCCCAGGCCCGACGCAGGATCTACGATGCGTACGCCTCGCTGCTGACCGCAGCGCAGCAAGCCGCCGGCGAATGGTGGTCCCATCGTCACGACGAGGAGGCTGCCGCCGTCGCCGGCGAGCGTGCCCATCAGGCCCTGCTGGCTCTCAGGAAGACCGCCTCACCATGACCGCTCCCCCCAGGCGCGACGCCGTCGCGCGAGTCCTCGCGCAGTGGCGAGAGGTCGCCCCCGACGTGGACCTCTCGCCGATCGAGATCATCGGGAGGATCAACCGCATCTCGACCCTGCTCTCGGCGACCGACCAGCATCTGGCCGAGACCGGCCTGACCCGCGCCGAGTTCGACCTTCTGGGAGCGCTGCGCCGGACCGGGCGCGAGCTCACGCCGAGCGAGCTGGCACGGGAGACCTTCTCCTCGGGCGCGGCGGTCACCAAGCGGCTCAAGGTCCTCCACTCACGAGATCTCATCGAACGGCGCGTCGACGACCGCGACCACCGGATCTCCCGGATCAGCCTCACCAGCGCCGGCGAGCGCCTGCACGCCGCCTACCTGCCCGTCCAGCTCGACGCAGATCGGGAGCTGCTCTCGGATCTCTCCCCCGGTGACGGGGAGCGGCTCGCGGAGCTGCTCTCCGTCCTGCTCACACAGCTCGACGGGCGCGCGGGCCCGTCTCGCTGAGCTCACATCACTCGGGCGGGTAGGGCGTCTCCCGCAACAGCTCCGCGAGGTGGGCGAGGTGGCGGGCCATGGTCTTGGTCGTGCCCGCGGTGGTGTCCGGGGTCGGGTCCAGGTCCTTGAAGTCGACACCCTGCATGGCCTCACCGACCCAGTAGGTCGAGCCGGCGGCCGGGATCGTGAAGCCGACGTCGCTGAGCGCCTGGCAGAGCTCGGCGGTGACGTGGTGAGCACCGTCCTCGTTGCCGACGACGCCGATGCCGGCGACCTTGCCGTAGGTCAGCAGCCGGCCCTGGTCGTCGGTCTCGCCGAGCTCGGCGTCGAGGCGCTCGAGCACCATCTTGCAGACCGCGGAAGGCTGACCGAGCCAGATCGGCGTGACGATCACCAGGATGTCGGCGGCGAGCACCTTCTCACGAAGCTTCGGCCACTCGTCGCCGTCACCCTCGTCGGTGGTCACCCCGAAACGTACGTCGTGGTCGACGATGCGGACCATCTCGCCCTTCACACCATGGCCGAGGAGCTCGAGGAGCACCTGGGAACCGAGCAGCTCGGAGCTGGACTCGGCGGGCGAGCGCTTGAGTGTGCAGTTCAGTGTCAAGCAGCTCAATTGGGTCATACCGACAAGTACCCGTGCCAATGGACATCATGCGTGGAAAACAGCCGGGCCGACCTTCAGATGCAGCGCTTCGAGACGGTCGATGTGGTCGTCCGCTCGGCGCATGAGCTCGGCGAGCTGCTTGGGGTCGAGGCGCGGGTCCTCGTCGGCGATGGTGAGGAGCACGTGCCATCCAGCACGCTTGCCGTTGACCGCGTCACGCAGGGCTTCGATGTCGAAGAGATCAGCGAGCGCGGAGCGGCGGACGATCCGACCGTTGGGCTTGAACCGTCCGGCGAACTCGAGAGCCCGGCCGGTCGCGGTGGCGACCGGGGACGGCTTGCCTCCGGTCTGCTCGATGATGTCGCGCAGCGACTCGCGGTCCTCGTTCATCTCGGCCGCGAGCTGCCGGATCTCCGCGGCGACCTGGGGGTCGGAGTGGGACTGGCCTACGCGCCGGAACAACGCCAGTCCGGCGCTGGACCCGGCCCAATGGTGCTGGAGATAGGCCTGCAGGTTTTCGTCGTTCATTGCTGCTCCTCGTTCTGTCGGTGGCTGTGGATGGCTCTGTGTAGGTGTCACGGGTGCAGCGGCGGCAGGCCGCTCCCCGCTTTCTGCGGGATGCCCGAGAGGATCGCGTCGAGCGCGTCGGTAGCGGTGTGCCGCGGTCGCCAGTCGAGCTCGGTCTCGGCGCGGGCGGTCGACATCAGCGGCAGCTGCATGACCGCCTCCAGCAGGCTGCCGGGGACGGGCGCCAGCCGGGCGTGCCAGGCGGCGTCGAGGCCGCGCCTCATCAGCCGCGCAGGCGTCTCGACCGTTCGCGCCCCCATCAGCTCCGCGATCTCGTCGCGTCGGATCACGCCGGTCCCGGCGAGGTTGAACGCGCCGCTCACCTCGGTGGTCGCTGCGGTCGCGAGCGCTCGGCCGACGTCGCCGGCGTGCACCGCCTGGAAGCGGAGACCGGCCGGCACCGGCACCACCGGGATCCGGTTCCGGTCCAGCAGCGCCGGACGCGCCAGGGCGCCACCGAAGATACGCCGCTGCTCGCTGGCCGAGGAGCGCTGGAAGACGAAGGCGGGACGGACCCGGACCAGCCTCACCTCGGGGTGGTTGCAGGCGAAGGTGTCGAGGGCACGCTCGACGTACGCCTTCTCCCGGCAGTAGGCCGCCGGAGAGGCGCCGTCGGTCTCCCAGGTCTCGTCGACCGGGTCGTCGTGCAGGACGGGCGAGTACGCCGCAACCGACGAGACGCACACGAACGCACCGACACCGGCATGAGCAACGGCATCCAGCACCCGGCGCGTACCGACGGCGTTGGTCGCCCAGGTCTCCTCCGGCCGATGGGTGGGCTGGAACTTCCAGGCGAGGTGGACGACGGCGTCCGCCCCCTCCAGCACCGGCTCGAGGTTGGCGTTCGAGACGTCCGCCTGCCGCCACTCGACCGAGGCGTCAGGGCTGGGTTGCGGGCCGTCGGGCGACCGTCGGGCGACGGCCACCACCTCGTTGGCACCGTCCTCGGTCAGCGCCCGGATCGTGGCGCTGCCGAGGTTCCCGGACGCGCCCAGGACGACCACCTTCATGTTCTCCACACCCTCCGCTGTCGAGACCGGTCTCTTCTGCGTGGTCTGACCGGTACCCACCGAGACCGGCTTCAGCACCACAGGCAGCCGCCGCAGGCAACCCGGCTTGAAATGCCGGAACCGGGTACCGACCACGTAAACGCGAACCAAGGAGGAAGATCGATGAAGGCGGTTACCTGGCAGGGAAAGCGCGACATGCGCGTGGAGGAGGTCCCCGATCCTCACATCATCGAGGACGACGACATCATCGTGGAGGTCACCTCGACCGGGCTGTGTGGTTCCGACCTTCACCTCTACGAAGTGCTCACCGGATTCATGACGCCCGGTGACATCGTCGGCCACGAGCCGATGGGTGTCGTGGCCGAGGTCGGCCCCGGCGTCCGCGAGCTCAACGTCGGCGACCGGGTCGTGGTGCCGTTCAACGTCAGCTGCGGCACCTGCTGGATGTGCGAGCACAACCTCCACTCGCAGTGCGAGACCACCCAGAACCGCGACCAGGGCACCGGCGCCAGCCTCTTCGGCTACAGCTCGCTCTACGGCGCGGTCCCCGGCGGGCAGGCGGAGTATCTGCGTGTCCCGTTCGGCAACCAGCTGCCGATGAAGGTGCCGCACGGCCCCTCGGACGACCGGTTCCTCTTCCTCTCCGACGTCCTGCCGACCGCCTGGCAGGCGCTGAAGTACGCCGACCCGGCTCCCGAGAGCACCGTGCTGGTGATCGGTGCCGGCCCGATCGGTGACATGGCGACCCGCTTCGCCCTCCACGCCGGCCACCGCGTCCTCACCGTCGACCGCGTCCCCGAGCGCCTCGCCCGGGTGGGTCAGCGGGGTGCCGAGGCGATCGACATGAACGACGGTGACGTCGTCGAGCAGGTGCGCGAGCTCACCAACGGCCGCGGCGCCGACGCGGTCATCGAGGCCGTCGGCATGGAGGCCCACGGATCCCCGATCGCCGAGGGCATGACCAAGCTGGTCTCCAGCATGCCCGGCCCCGCCAGCCGCCCGATGATGAAGAAGGCCGGCCTCGACCGGATGGCCGCGCTCTACACGGCCTTCGACGCCGTACGCCGCGGCGGCACCATCTCGATCTCCGGCGTCTACGGCGGCGCGATGGACCCGGTCCCGATGATGCAGCTGTTCGACAAGCAGGTGCAGCTCCGCATGGGCCAGGCCAACGTACGCTCCTGGACCGAGGAGCTGATGCCGTTCCTCGAGGGCGACGACGACCCGCTCGGCGTCGAGTCGTTCGCCACCCACCACCTCCCCCTCAGCGAGGCTCCCGAGGCCTACAAGTCCTTCCAGGAGAAGGCCGAGGGGATGGTCAAGGTCGTCTTCAACCCGTGATCGCCGCCGTCGCCCGGTGCCCATGCGGGACCGGGCGACGGCGTTCGACTGAGCCGGACTCAGCGGTTGCGGAGCTTGAAGGCCTTGGAGCCGTCGGCGAGCGTGTAGGCGTCGCCGGCGTAGTAGAGCCGGTAGCTGCGCGTGCTGGGCGGGTTCCAGACGATCGCCACGGTGCCGCGCTTGCCGGCTTTGCCGGAGGTCTTCGCCGACTTCACGGTGCGCCAGGCGCCGCCCTTCTTCACCTGCAGCTTCACGGTCTTTCCGACCTGACGGGCGCCGTTGCGGGTCAGCGTGCCGCTGACCTTCCACGAGTGGGCGCCGGACTTCTTCTTCGCGGTGTACGCGATGTTCGACGCCTTGCGGGTGTTCGAGACACTGAACGTCTTCGTCGCGGTGCGCTTTGTCTCGGCGTACGTCGACCAGTCCAGGACGGACACGATGGCCTTGGCGGTGTAGGTGCCGCGCCGGTCGAGATAGTGGCAGTAGAAGGACCCGTCCAGGGTGAAGGTGTAGGTGCCGTTCTTCGAGACCGACTTGTAGCCGAAGGCGGAGTCGAAGTACGACCTGTCCGGCGCGGTGATCCGCAGCTCGACGTCGATGTCGGCGCCGTCGTAGCCGACACCGGAGACGGGCACGGTGACCTTGTAGTCCTTGCCGTAGTAGCAGCCCGTCCCATAGGACGGGAACTTGAACGACGGGGCGGACACGGAGACGGTCCCGACCGAGGCCGCCGACGCGGCCGGCACGAGACCGGGGATCGTGAAGGAGGCGAGCAGGAGCGCGACGGTGGTGGCGACACCACCGAGGATTCTTCGCATGAAATTTTCGACTTTCAGTTCACAGGACAGCCCAGACAGAAGTGGACAGTTTGCCGCGCGCCAGAATCCCGAGAAGACGTTTCCGGGCCTACGTACCCAATAAGGCGTATCTTCCCGCTTTCGCGCGCGTTTCCTTCAATCGAGACCAGGGAAGGTCGCTTCGCTGCTGGAGACGCTCACGACGTCTCGCAGATACCGAGATCCGACCCGGCGGTCGCCGCCCGCACGGATGCGCTTGACGAGCTGACTCTGGAAGCGGTCGATCTCCTTCCGCTCCAGAGCGATCCAGTGTTCGCCGGAACGCCCCTGCGGTCCCACGTCGAGACGCTCGTCGATGGACTCGGCGACGGTGGCCAGAGTGGTCGGGAAGACGTCGAGGAGCCGCACGGGTTCGCCCTCGACGAGCGGCAGGCAGGTCATCGACCGGGGTCGGGCGAAGTCAGGGTGGGTGACCGTCGCGGGAACGACCCGCCCGCTCTGGACCATCTCGAGGTCGATGAAGTCGTCACCGCACCACGCCAGCCGCTTCGGTACGACGACCGTCAAGGTGGCATCCCGGAGGCGGTCGCTGGAGAGCTCGATGCCGTCCACGCTCACGCCACCCGGTCCCCGTCCCGAACTGATCTCCAGCAGCGCCTCGGCCACCGGGAGCACGAAGTTGCGGGCGTACCCGGTCGCCAAGGCGTTGGCCACAGTGATCTGGGTGAGCGGCGCCTTGAAGAAGGAGGTCATCGGGTTGGTCGACGGGTTCTCCCCCAGCGCCTCGAAGATCGACCTCACCGTCAGCAGCCGCTGTTCGACCACCCGCCTGGAGGCCTCGACGTCGTCAAGGTCCAGGTCGAGGACCTCGAAGAGCTGGCCGACCGGGCCGTCCACGGCCCGGTCCTTGATGACGACGTCCGGCGTGCCCAGACCTTGCGCCACCGTCAGCTCGTAGATGACCTCCGGGTCGGCGTGGGTGACGTCGGCGATGACCACGTCGGCGAGCTCGAGCTGCTTGAGGTCCTCGCCGCGCAACCCGTCCGGCTCCGAGACGTACAGCGCGAGGTTCAGCTGCTCGAGGACCGGCCGCAGAATCCGCTCGCGGACGATGTCCCGTTCGGCCTCGGTGCTCGTGCTGGGCTGCAGGAGTACGCAGCGGCCGCGCGCCGGCCGCACGGCCGCGCCGACCAGCTCCTCCCAGAAGTCGACGATGCGGGCCAGCGGCATCGCGAACGCCTGGCGGCCTCCCTCGGCCTCGACCTGGATGCCGATCACCGCACCGGCGAGGTCGCTGTAGACGGCGGCGCCGCTGAATCCGGTGACCGCGAGGGTCGTCGTCTCGTACTGGAAGTAATAGGCCGCGGAGCTGCTGGTGCGCAGGTAGTTCCCCGCCGGGGTCAGGTATCCCGTACCCCCGCTCTGGGCGCTGCGGAGGTTGTCGCCGTAGCCGCGGGCGCGCACCCGGCCGTCGGCCTGCGACACCAGGGTGAACGGCAGCGGCCGCCGGCCGGCGGGCCGGTCGAGGCGGAGCACCGCGAAGTCCCGCGCAGCCGGTTTGTCGTGGACCGGCGGCACCACGAACGTCGCGCGCTCATCGGCACCGGAGTCGGGGAACCGCACCCACACCTCGTCCTGCTCCGCGAGCGGTGCGACCACGTGCCCAGCCGTCAGCAGATGACCGTCGTCGGTGCCAAGCCAGGCCGTGCCGATCGTGCGTCCTCCAGGGCCCGCCAGGACGGCACAGGTGGCCTGCGCGAGCAGTTCCCCGACTTCCATCAGGACCGATCGAAGTTCCAGGTCAACGTCGCTTTCACCGATCCCTGACCCTGCGCCTTGATCACCCAGACGTCGGCGCCGGTGGTGAACGAGAACGCCAGCTCCAACGACACCGAGCTCGGTCCGTCGGCCGAGGCAGCCAGTGCTCCGCCGAGGTCCGTCGAGACGTCTTGGAGCATCCGCTTGAGCGAGCCGTAGGCGTCCTCCATGCGGCTGCTGGTCTCGGTGGTGCCGAACTCGTCACCCCACCCGTCCACGCCGGTCGCCGGGTCCTCATCCGTCGACTCGATCAGGATGGTCGACGTACCGATCTGAACCGGCGTATAACCCAACGCTTCCTCCTCGAGTCCCGTGGAATGCAACCGTAGTGGCGCAGAGGCTGCGGCGTGGGCGAAATTCCAGGATGCGCCGCAGAGCTGCGGCGCCGGCTCAGGAACGCAGCGCGGCGAGGGCCTCGTCGGCGTGGATGTCGGCCTTGAGCATGCCCTCGACGACGGTCTTGATGCGGCCGTCGGCGCCGATGGCGAAGGTCGTACGCTGCAGCGGGCCGATCTTGCCGAGGATGCTCGGCTTGACGCCGTAGAGCGCGGCGACTGAGCCGGAGGGGTCGGAGAGGACGGGGTAGTCGAGGTCGTGGTGGGCGGCGAAGCCGGCCTGCTTCTCGATGCTGTCCTTGCTGATCCCGATCCGCTGCGCGCCGATCTCGGCGAACTCCGCGGCGAGGTCACGGAAGTGGCAGGCCTCCTTGGTGCACACCGCGGTCTCGGCGGCCGGGTAGAAGAAGATCACCACCGAGCCCTTCTCCAGGAGCGTGGAGAGGGTGACGGGCGCGCCGTCCTGGGCGGGGAGCGTGAAGTCGGGTGCGACGGCACCGGTCTCGAGCGGCATGGCGCAAAACTATCGGGCGCGTCCACTGCGCGAGGCTCACGCCAGGGCGAAGTAGCGGAGGTAGAGGTAGACCCAGGCGATGGCCAGCGAGCCGGCGGTCACCACGAGGCCGTACTTTGTGAAGCCCCAGAAGCTGATCGGCTGCCCGTTCTTGGCGGCGATGCCGAGGACGACGACGTTGGCACCGGCGGCGACGGCGGTGGCGTTCCCGCCGAGGTCGGCACCCCACACGAACGCCCACCACAGCGGGCTCTCGGCACCCGCCTGCGGCGTCACCGCGACCATGTCCTCGACGACCGGCACCATCGCCGTGGTGTAGGGGATGTTGTCGACGAAGGCGCCGAAGACCCCCGACCCGAAGAGCAGCGCGGTGGCGCCGAGCAGCTCGCGGTCGCCCATCCACTGCGCGGCCACACGACCGACCTCGCCGATGATCCCGACCTCGACCAGCGACCCGACGAGCACGAAGAGCGCCATGAAGAAGGCCAAGGTCGCCCACTCGACCTCTTCGAGGAACTCCTCCGGAGTCGTACGCGACACCAGCACCGTCGCACCCGCACCCAGCATCGCCACCACCGCCGGGTCCAGGTGGAGCACCGTGTGCAGCCCGAAGGCGAGCATGACGAGGGCGAGCACGATCAGGCAGCGCACCAGCAGGCGCATGTTGGTGATGGCGTCGCGCGGGTGCATGTGGCCGACGACCTTCTCGACGTCGACGGTCGTGCGCAGATGGCGCCAGAAGAGCAGCCGGGCGAAGAGCAGGTAGGCGACCAGCAGGATCAGCGTCAGCGGCAGCGAGTGGACCAGGAAGTCGTTGAAGGTCAGCTCGGCGCGGCTGGCGATGATGATGTTCGGCGGGTCGGCAATGAGCGTGGACGGGCCGGTGAGGTTCGCCGTGAGGATCAGCGAGACCAGGTAGGGCATCGGCGAGAGCCCGAGCTGGCGGCAGACCGAGAGGGTGACCGGTGCGACCAGCAGCACGCAGGTCACGTTGTCGAGGATCGGTGCGACCGCGGCGGTGACCAGCACCAGCAGGACGAGCAGCAGGTAGGGCCGGCCGCCGGAGGTCCGCGCGGCCCACAGCGCCAGGAACTCGAAGAGGCCGGTCTGCTTGAGCACGCCGACGATGACCATCATCCCGAAGAGCAGGAAGATGACGTTCCAGTCGATGCCGGTGTGCGGGTTGGTGAAGGCGGTGTCGGCATCGACCAGCCCGATCACGGTCATCGCCGCCACGCCTCCGAGGGCGGCGGCGACGCGGTGGACCCGCTCGGTCGCGATGAGGGCGTAGCTGACCAGGAAGATCGAGAGCGCGGCAGCGGTGAGGATCACGCCGATCGCCTCCGTACGCCGAAGGCGTCGGCCGAGTTCGCCTCCATCCCCGCATACCAGCCGGCGAGGCGGCCATAGCGGCTCACCATCATGAGCCGGTCCTCCACCGCCGCGACCTCGGCCATGGAGGCCACGACGAGCACCTGGTCACCCGAGCGCAGCACCATGTGCGGGTCGGGCACGATGACCTCGCTGCCCCGGGTCACCAGGGAGACCGCCGACCCCGACGGGAGCCTGAGCTCGTCGACCTCGACGCCGGCCAGCTTCGACTCCGGCTCGACCTCGAAGCGCAGCATCACCGCGTCGAGACGGTCGAGAGTGGCGTACCCGATGGAGACCTTGTGGACGAAGCTGCCCTTCTCCGCCCAGCGCGGCTGACGGCCGCGTCCGATCACCAGCCCGATCGAGAACCCGATCGCGGCGCAGATCATCCCGGCCGAGATCGCGAGCTCGATCTCAGGCCACCCCATCACGCGCTGTCCCCCACGTTCATCACACTGAAATTCAACGTGGCTGTGTGTCCGACTTGTATGGGTGCTGACACCCATCTTCCGGCACTATGGCGCCATGCCCGCCAGACCGACCTTGCCTCGCGGCGTACGTCTCGGTTACGGCTCGGGCTCGGTGGCGACCGGCACCTTCGGCACCATCCCGGGGCTGATGCTGCTCCCCTACCTCACCGACAGCCTCGGCATCGCGGCGCTGGCGGCCGGGTTCATCGTGTTCGCGCCGAAGGCGTGGGACGTCGTGCTGAACCCGATCGCCGGGCGGATCAGCGACCGGACGGTGGACTCTCGCGGCCCGCGGCGGCCCTGGTTGCGCCGGGCGGGGATCGCGCTGGCGATCACGTTCGCGCTGCTGTTCGCGGCGCCGTCGATGGCCACCGGGCTCGAGGCACTGTGGGTGCTGGTCGTGTTCCTGGCCTGCGCCACCGCGTACGCCTTCTTCCAGGTGCCCTACGTGGCCATGCCCGCCGAGCTGACCGAGTCCTACGACGAGCGCACCCGGCTGATGACCTGGCGGGTGGCGATCCTGGCGCTCACCATCCTGCTCGCCGGGGCCACCGCGCCGATCATCCGCGACGCGGTCGGCGGTCGCGACGGCTACCGCGTCATGGGTGTGGCGATGGCGGTGCTCATCCTGATCGGAGTGTTCAGTGCGTACGCGGGCACCCGCCGCGCGCCCGTCCACACCGTCGAGCCGGGTGCCGGCACCCTGCGCGACCAGCTGCGGATCGTGGCGACCGCCCCCGACTTCCGCCGGCTGCTGATCACCTTCGTGGTCCAGGCGGTCGCGTTCGGCGCGATGCTCGCCGGCGTCGACTACCTGGCCAGCCACGTGCTGGGCCGCGCGGGTGCGGCGACGGTGCTCTTCGTCTGCTTCGTCGGACCCGCGCTGCTGCTCACCCCGGCGTGGGCGGCGCTGGGCGCCCGGATCGGCAAGAAGAGCGGGTACGTCGCGTCCTCGCTCGTCCTCACCGTCGGCGCGCTCCTGGTCGCGACCGCCCAGAGCGCGCCCGCGGGCCTGGTCTACGCCGCGGTGGTGCTGGTCGGCGTGGGCTATGCCGGCTGCCAGGTCTTCCCGATGGCGATGCTCCCCGACGCGGCCGCGGTCGACGCGCGTCGCAGCGGGTCGAGCCGGATCGGCGTCTACACCGGCGTCTGGACGGCGGGCGAGACCCTCGGCCTCGCGCTCGGGCCCGGTGTCTACGCAGCGGTGCTCGCGCTCGGCGGCTACCGCTCCTCGACCGAGGGCGCCGTCGCCCAGCCCGACTCGGCGCTGACCGCGATCACCCTCGGTTTCTCGGTGCTGCCGGCAGCACTGGTGCTCCTCAGCCTGCTGTGGCTGCGGCGCTACTCGCTCACCGCCGACGACGTCGAAGGAGACGTGACCGTATGACCGACGCCCTCACCCAGCTCCGCGCGATGCAGTCCGCCGACCTCCCGGTCCACGGTGGCCGCACCCTCGCCTACGTCTACGACTCCGGACTGCCCGACATCGACCGGATCGGGCGCGAGGCGGTGGCCGCCTATGCCGGGTCCAACGGTCTGGATCCGACCGCTTTCCCGAGCCTGCTGCGGATGGAGAACGAGGTCGTCGGGATGGCGGCCGACCTCCTCGACGCCCCCGGCTCGGTGGTCGGCACGGTCACCTCCGGCGGCACCGAGTCGGTGCTGCTCGCGGTGCAGACCGCGCGCGACGCACGCCCGGACATCGAGCGGCCGCGGATGGTGCTGCCGACGACCGCGCACGCCGCGTTCCACAAGGCCGCGCACTACTTCGGCGTCGAGCCGGTGCTGGTGCCGGTCGGACCCGACTTCCGCGCCGACCCGGCGGCGATGGCCGCGGCGATCGACGAGCACACCGTGCTGGTCGTGGCCTCGGCGCCGTCGTACGCGCAGGGGGTCGTCGACCCGGTCACCGAGATCGCCGGGGCTGCTGCCGCGCGCGGCGTCCGCTGTCATGTCGACGCGTGCATCGGCGGGTGGGTGCTGCCCTACGCGGCGCGGCTCGGGCGGGACGTACCTGCCTGGACGTTCGCGGTCGAGGGGGTCACCTCGATCTCCGTCGACCTGCACAAGTACGCCTACGCACCCAAGGGCACCTCGGTGCTGCTGCACCGGACGGCTGAGCTTCGCCGGCCGCAGTTCTTCGCCTCGGCCGCGTGGCCGGGCTACACCATGCTCAACTCCACGATGCAGTCGACGAAGTCGGGCGGGCCGCTGGCCGGTGCCTGGGCGGTGATGCGCTCGCTGGGCGACAGCGGCTACGAGAAGGTCGCTCGCGACGTCTTCGAGGCGGTCGACCTGATCCGTGCGGGCATCGCCGAGATGGCGGAGCTCGAGGTGGTCAGCACTCCCGACTCCACGCTGATCGCGCTCACCACCGACGGCAGCTGCGACCCGTTCACGGTCTGTGACGAGATGGCCGAGCGCGGCTGGTACGTCCAGCCGCAGATGGCTTACGCCGGGTGCCCGGCCACGATCCACCTCTCGGTGAGTGCGGCGACGCTCGCCCACGTACCCGAGCTCCTCGAGGCTCTCGGCGAGGCCGTCGGTGCGGCCGTGGCGTCCGGGCCGGTGACGGTCGACCCCGAGGTGGCGGCGTTCATCGCAGCGCTCGATCCGCTCGCCCTGACGGACGAGGACTTCGACGGGCTGCTCGCCGCCGCTGGACTGGTCGGCTCAGCCGGCCCGGAAGGCGACCTCGCCCTGCCACAACGCATGGCCGAGGTGAACGCGATGCTCGACCTGGCCTCCCCCGCGATGCGCGAAGCTCTGTTGGTCGCCTTCCTGGACCGGCTGGCCCGTCCGAGTCGGTCGGTCTAGCCGACCTTGTTGCGGCGCTTCTTCCTGGCGATCAGGAGTACCAGGCCGAGCAGGACCGCTGCGGCGATGCCACCGCGGACCTGGACGTCACGCGACCTGGCCGCGACCTGAGCGCTCTCCTTGACCTCGTGGGCCTTCTGCTTCCCGCGGGTCTTCACGTCGAGACGTGAGGCGAGCTCGTCAAGGGTGTCGGCCAGCTCGTGACGTGTGCTGTCCAGGTCGGCCTCGACCGCGGCGATGCTGTCGCCGCCGTCCTTGCCGGGCTGAGTGCCGTTGTGCGTCATGACTTGCTCCTCACCACGGGGCCATCGTCGTGGCCGCGGTGCTTGACCGCCTCCACGTCCCTCTTGACGTTCTCGGTGGCACGCTCGGGCTTCATCGGGGTCCCCTCGGAGACCTGCTTCTTCCCGACCATGGCCATCACGCCCGCGATCACCAGGAGGACGACTCCGACGATCAGCGCGGCCAGCCAGGCGTCCATGACGAGCGCCAGGGCGAGGATCGCGGTGGCGATCAGGACGCCGAGGCCGTAGAGCGCGACCAGACCGGCGCCGCCGAAGGCGCCTGCACCCTTGCCGGCGTGCTTGGCCTTCTCGGTCAGCTCCAGGCGAGCGAGCTCCATCTCACCGCGGACGAGGCTGGACATCTCCTCGGAGAGGCGCGAGACCAGCTCGCCCATCGACGCGTTGCTCTGCGCCGAGCTGGGGTTGGTCGTCGTCGACTCCGAGGGAGTCACGTTCGGCCCCCTGGCAGTCAGATCGTCGTGGTGGACCGCGCTCGGCGGTGTCGTGGTGGTGCCGGGCTGCTGCGTCGGCGAGACCGGGCGACGTTGTTCACCCAAGGTCCCGTCGCGCTCCCCCGCTCGGTGGGTGGTCACGACTCCCACCCCCGCGGCGTACCCGTCACCGGGTCGGCGTTCGTGCTCGGGCTCGGCGGGGTGATGGGTGACGTCTGGTCAGCCGCGGCCGAGCTGGACGCCGTGCTCGACGTCGGAGTCGAGGACGAGGTCGACGTCGAGGTGGGCGTCGATGTCGAGCCGGAGCTGGAGCTACCGGGCATCTTCTCCTGGACGGTCTCCCGAGCGACCTCGGCCTTCTGCTTGGCCATGGAGCCAGCGCGGTGTGCCTTGTCCTGCACCCGCGGGTCGTGCCACATCTTCTGAGCCTTGGCGGCGAGGGCGTCGTACCGCTCGCGTCCGGCGCGGGCGCCGAGCACGTAGCCGATGCCGAAAGCCGCCATCAGTGCTGATTTCTTGAACATGTGCTCCTCCTCATCGCTTACACCAGCGCGGTACCCACGTGATGAGGAGATAAACGGGCGCAAACGAACAGGATCGAGGGACCGCCCGTACGCCGCGCCTAGGCCGCTGCTTCGTAGCGCCCGCTCACGTGCACGAGCGTCCCGCTCGGGTGCAGCGCCTCCGCGCCCAGGAGGCTCCGAGCGACGGCGAGCATCGGAAGGTTGTCGGACTGCACGTCGCCGACGAGCGTCCGGATGCCCTCTCGGCGTGCCCGCAGGGCGAGCTCTCGCAGCATCCGCACGCCGAGACCGTGGCCCTGCCAGGCGTCCTCGACGAGGACTGCGACCTCCGCGGCGCTCGGGTCGTCGGCGCACCGGTGGTAGCGAGCCACGGCGACCACCTCTCCGTCCACGACCGCGACCAGGGCTTCGTGATCGCGATGGTCGACGTCGACGAGGTAGCGCCGGAGCTTCAGCGAGAGCCGCCGCTGCACCGGAGCATGGAAACGGCGATAGATCGTCTCGGCGGACAGGCGGCACCACATCCGCTCGAAGGCGCTCAGGTCGGTGACCTCGACCGGGCGGGTGGTGATCGTGGGTGTCGCGATGAGGAGTTCTGAGTTCATATTCTGAACTCTCCGCGCAGGCGCTGAGTTCGTCAAACGAATTCAGGAACGTAAACTGGTTCTGTGATCACGGACGAGATCGACCGCACCCGCTGCTCGGTCGCCGGCACCCTCGCGGTCGTCGGCGAGAAGTGGAGCCTGCTCGTGCTCCGCGAGGCCTTCCTCGGCGTACGCCGCTTCGCCGACTTCCAGCACAACCTCGACGTCTCCCGCGCAGTCCTCACCGACCGCCTCAACACCTTCGTCGACCAGGGCGTCCTCGCCCGCGTCCCCTACCACGACGAGGGCCAGCGTGCGCGTCACGAATACCGCCTCACCCAGAAGGGCCTCGACCTCTACCCCGCCCTCGTCGCGCTGATGGAATGGGGCGACCGCTACCTCGGCGACCGCCCTGCTCTCGCGCTCGAGCATCGGGACTGTGGCGGTGAGGTCCAGCTCTCGCTCACGTGCTCGGACGGGCACACCCTCGGTGGGCCGCGGGAGGTGCGGCCGGTGGCGTTGGGGGGCTGACTTTCGCCACCGGTGGTCGAGCCTGTCGAGACCCCCTTCGCGGTCGCACCAGCCCCCCGGTGGTCGAGCCTGTCGAGACCCCCTTCGCAGACACACCAGCCCACCGGTGGTCGAGCTTGTCGAGACCACGTGCGTGCGGACATCGCTTAGCGACTGTGTTTTCGCTCCCGGGTTCGCCGCCGACCCGATCTCCGAGTGTTTCTCGATCACGCACCGCGTCAAGGACGCCTTCGGCGCCGGCTTCGCCGGCCGCTTCGCGGTCCTTGACCCGGCACCCGATCGAGAAAAGATTTCCGCCAATATCGGGGCGGCGGCGCGGAGTGTGGCGCGGGCTCATGAATCTCCGAAAGAGCCGGCGCCGAGTCGGGGCAGAGACCGCTCGCCCCGCTGGTCGAGCCGCCGGAGCCGCTAGGCGAAGGCGTGTCGAGACCAACACCGTCGTTCGCCGACCGCTCGCGTCGCAACTGAACCCGCGGAGGTCTCCACCGGTGGTCGAGCTTGTCGAGACCCCCGCGTGCGGACATCGCCAAGCGACTGTGTTCTTCGTTCCCAGGTTCGCCGCCGACCCGATCTCTGAGTGTTTCTCGATCACGCGCCGCGTCAAGGACGCCTTCGGCGCCGGCTTCGCCGACCGCTTCGCGGTCCTTGACCCGGCACCCGATCGAGAAAAGATCTCCGCCAATATCGGGGCGGCGGCGAGGAGTGTGGCGCGGGCTCACGAGGCTTCGCAAGAGCCGACGCCGAGCCGGGGCAGGGACCCCTCGCCCCGCTGGTCGAGCCGCCGGAGCCCCTGGGCGGAGGCGTGTCGAGACCAACACAGTCCGGGCCGAGGACGATCGCCCTGAGCCCGGACACCGGAGGTCGAGCCTGTCGAGACCCCCATCGCGAACACACCAACCCACCGGTGGTCGAGCTTGTCGAGACCACCCTCTGAGCAACAGATCAAAGCCACTAAAAAGACGGCCTGACCAGGATAAACAGGTAGCATCACTGCCTCGTTTGGCATATAATGAAACGCATGAACGAGACCCCCGACCAGCTCCTCACCGGACCACCCCCAGGTGCCTCCGAAGCAGAGCTGATCGACTGGATCACCGGTCTCGAAAACCTCAAGTGCCGTGCCGAGGCGATCCAGGCCGAAGCGGCCGTACGCCTCGACGAAGCCACCCGAACACGCCATGCCGAGGCCGGCGTCCCCACCCGCAAGCTCGGGGACGGCGTCGCTTCCCAGATCGCCCTCGCCCGCCGAACCTCACCCGCCAAAGGCGCAAAGCTCCTCGGCCTCGCCAAGATCCTCATCACCGAGATGCCCCACACCTTCGCGCTGATGAAGGCCGGACTCTTCTCCCAATGGCAGGCCACCATCCTCGCCCGCGAAACCGCATGCCTCTCACTCCAGGACCGCCGGGTCATCGATCACGAGCTCTGCGCGCCCGGCTTCGACGGCGAGGCGCCGAATGTCGTGACGATGGGACTGCGGCAGCTCGAGAACGCGGCCAAGAAGCTTGCGATCTCCTTGGACCAGGAGTCAGTCGTCGCCCGCGCCGCCAGCGCGGAGAGGGACCGCCGTGTCGGCCTCCGCCCCGCACCGGACACGATGACCTGGCTGGGCGCCCTGCTTCCAGTCAAGGACGGCGTCGCCGTCTTCGCCGCACTCGACCAGGCAGCCAAAACCGCGCAAGCCGCCGGCGACCAGCGCACCAGGGGCCAGGTCATGGCCGACACACTGGTCGACCGCGTCACCGGCAGGGAAGCCGGCGTGAAGCCGAAGATCGAAGTCAAGATCGTCATGACCGCCGACTCCCTGACCAACAACGCCAACCAGCCCGCCATGGTCGAAGGCTACGGACCCGTCCCCGCCAGCTGGGCACGCGAAGCACTCACCGACGCCGAGGCCTTCGTCCGCCGCCTCCTCACCGACCCGGCCGGCCAACTCATCGCCATGGAATCCCGGTCACGCAAAGCACCCGACGGCCTCGCCGAGTTCATCAACACCCGCGACGAAGGCACCTGCCGCACCAACGGCTGCGACGCCCCCATCCGCAACATCGACCACATCGAACGCCACGCAGACGGTGGCAAAACGACTGCCGAGAATCTCCAGGGTCTCTGCGAAAGATGCAATCAGGCGAAAGAATCGCTCGGCTGGCAAGCAAGACCAGGACCCGACGGCAGCATCACCACCATCACACCAACGGGCCACACCTACACGAGCCCACCACCCGAGGCCTGGTATGCGGCACCACCGCTCTCGCCCGCTGAGATCAGACTCCGCAACGTACTCGCCGCCCATCGCGCCGCCGCCTGATTCGAGCGGCACGAATTGTCCGCATCCTGCTGCGCCCGAGGCGTCGACATGGTCCACTGTGACGCACATCCCACCCGGCTGGGCTCGGCGGCCTCACTCGCGGAGGACACACAGTGAACGACTCGGTCCTGCTCTCGGTCGGTCTGCCGATCGCGCTGGCGATCATCATGTTCGGGCTGGGGTTGAGCCTGACGCCGGGGGACTTCCGTCGGGTCGTACGTACGCCGAAGGCGGTGTTCGTGGCGCTGACGCTGCAGATCCTGGTGCTGCCGCTGATCGCGTTCGGGCTGGTCGTGGTGGCGGACGTGGATCCGCTGATCGCGGTGGGGGTGATGCTGCTGGCGGCCTCGCCCGGCGGGACGACGGCGAACCTGTTCAGCCATCTGTTCCGCGGGGACGTCGCGCTCAACGTGACACTGACGGCGGTGAACTCGGTGCTCGCGGCGGTCTCGATCCCGCTGATCACCAACGCGGCGATCGTCTACTTCGGCGCTGGAGACACGTTGGGGCTGCAGTTCGGCAAGGTCGTCCAGGTGATCGCCATCGTGCTGGTGCCGGTCGGGATCGGGATGCTGGTGCGGAGCCGCTCGGCGACCTTCGCGGCGCGGGCGGACCGCCCCGTACGCGTCTTCTCGATCGTCGTGCTGGTGCTGGTCTCGCTCGGAGCGATCCTCGGCGAGCGGGAGAACATCGCCGGCTACCTCCAGGAGATCGGCGTGGTGGTGACGCTGTTCTGCTGCGCGAGCCTGTGCCTGGGCTACCTCGGTGCGCGCGTGTTCAAGCTGGGTCGGGAACAGGCGATCGCGACTTCGATGGAGGTCGGGATCCACAACACCACCGTCGCCCTGACGATCGCGCTCAGCGTGCTCGACAACACCGCCGTCGCGATCCCGGCGGCGGTCTACAGCATCGTCATGTACGTCCTGGCGACCCTCTTCGGCCTCGTGATCACCCGCTCCCGCACCGCCCGGACCACAGCGCAGCACGACGTCACCGCCTGAGCCGGCAAGCACGGCCTCAGTCGAGCATCTCCTTGGTCATCCCGACCTCACGACACCGAGCGAGTGCGACCTCGTCCCGCGCCGACGGAGGAACCGAGCCATCGTCGCGGCGCGGGAAGGAGTACCAGGCGCCGACCGCCCCCAGCGCGAAGAGGAAGAGACAGACCAGCGTGAAGGCGGAGTTGACCGCGTCGACATCTCCGGGCGGCACGCTCGCGGCGAGGACGGCCTCACCGAGCCCCGGCGCGAGCAGCGCTGTCAGGAGCGTGAGCGCGATCGCGAGGCTGAGCACGTTGCCGGTGTTCTGCAGCATCAGGCGGGTGGCGTTGACGACCCCGAGCGAGTCGTCGGGAGCCCGCTCGAGCAGGACCGTCGCGTTGGTGCCGATGAACAGACCGGTCGCCAGCCCGACGATCGCGAGCGTCGCCATCACCAGCCCGGTCAACTGCAGATGGATGGCGAGGGCGACCAGCCCGACACCGCACGTGCCCACCACCGAGCCGCGGAACATGATCTGGTGCGCCGTCCAGCGTCGGGACAGCCAACCCAGGGTGAGCGACGCCGTGATCATCCCGATCGGCATCGGCAGCAGCATCATCCCCGCCCTCCCGGGCGCGACGCCGGCGACGCCCTGGAAGTAGAGGCTGGCCAGCACGATCAGCGGAAACCGCCCGGCACCGGTGAAGAACCCGGCGAGGAAGAGCTTTCCGACCCGGCGCAGGACCGCGACTTCGAGCACGGGAGCGGTCGCGCGTCGCTCGACGAACAACAGGATCGGGACGAGCAAGACCGATCCGGCCACGCACCCGACCACCAGCGGATGTCGCCACCCAAGGTCGGTGAGCGAGGTGATGCCGAGCGTCAGCATGACCACGGCGGCCATGATCACCAGGTTTCCGGAGAGGTCGAGACCGACCGCCCGCTTCTCCTCGACACGGCGCGGCAGCAGCGCGTGACCAGCCGCCAGAGCGAGCAGGCAGACCGGGACGTTGAACCAGAAGACCCACTGCCAACCGATGTGGTCGACGATCAGGCCGCCGACCGTGGGGCCGATCAGGTTGGCGGTCGGAAACGATGCGGCGTACAGGCCCATCGCGCCCCCGAGCGACTCCTGCGGGAAGGCCTGGTGGATGAGAGTGGCGCCGTTGCCGATCAGCACCGCACCACCGATCGCCGAGACCACCCGGAGCCCGATCAGCACCTCGACGTTCGGCGCGAAGCCGGCGAGGAGGCTCGCCACGGAGAAGAGCACCAGCCCGTTCAGGTAGAGCCCGCGCTGCCCCCAGACGTCACTGAGACGGCCGAACAGGAGCAGGCAGGCGGTGTTGGCGACCATGTAGGAGAGCAGCAGCCAGCTCCCCTCCCCCGAGCTCGCGTGGAACTCCCTGCTCAGCGTCGGGAGCGCCACGTTGAGTGAGCTCGCGTTGAGCGCCATCACGGCGCTGACCAGGCAGACCACGATCAGGGTGGAACGTGCGGCGGTTGTCACTTCGGTCGGTTCGGACCCGGTCATCCCACCTCCTGCGCCGTACGCGACAGCGCCTCTTCGAGCCGTGCGCGACGGCACGACCTACCCCCGACGGGGGCGTCGCGAGAAGAAAGTCCGATATCCGGCTTGTGACTCTTGACACACCCGTTTGGCGACCCAATGATGAATCTCATCCTAGAGCGTGATTCTAGATTGAGCCACCAACATCGGCGACCGGAGCCCGGTCGTGGACACGAACGGGAGGGTCAGGTATGAGAGCACCAGCCAGGTCCGCGGACGAGCCGCTTCTGCGCGTCGAGGATCTTCATGTGGAGTTTCGGACCGGCGGCGGGACGGTCGAAGCCCTCAACGCCGTGGACCTCTGGATCGACGCCGGCGAGACGGTCGCCGTCGTCGGCGAGTCGGGGTCCGGCAAGAGCGTGACGGCGCTCGCCGTGCTCGGCCTCCTGGGCAACGGCCGGGTCAGCGGCGGCCGGATCACCTGGGACGGCAAGGACATCACCGGCGCGTCCAACCGCGACATGCGTACGGTCCGCGGCAACGACATCTCGGTGATCTTCCAGGACCCGATGACCTCGCTCGACCCGCTCTTCACCATCGGTCACCAGCTCGTCGAGGCCTACCGGATCCACCACGACGTCTCGAAGCGGGAGGCTCGCGAGCGGGCCGTCGAGCTGCTCGACCTGGTCGGCATCCCCGAGCCCGCGGCGAAGTTCAAGGCGTACCCCCACCAGCTCTCGGGTGGTCAGCGACAGCGGGTGATGATCGCCGGTGCCCTCGCCTGCGACCCGCGCCTGCTGATCGCCGACGAGCCGACGACGGCGCTCGACGTCACCGTCGAGGCTCAGGTGCTCGCCCTCATCCGCGATCTCCAGGAACGCACCGGCGTCGGGCTGATGCTGATCACCCACGACATGGGCGTGGTCGCCGAGATGGCCGACCGGGTGGTGGTCTTCTACGCCGGCCAGGTCGTCGAGACCGGCACCGCCGACGAGATCCTCGACCGCCCCCAGCACCCCTACACCCGCGCGCTCCTCGAGGCGATCCCGCGACGGGACACCCCACGTGACCAGGAGATGCCCGCGATCCCGGGCGCCGTCCCCGCCCTCGACGAGATGCCCACCGGCTGCCGCTTCGTCACCCGCTGCACGGAAGCCGCGCCCGAGTGCGAGTCGGCCCAGACGCTGCGCGACGTCGCCGGCCGCCAGGTCCGCTGCTGGCGCCCCGACGAGGACCACGGAGTCCTCGCCCCGATGGCGGAGGTGGCCGGATGATCGTCCCCGAGGCGGCGCCCCTCGTCGAAGCCGACGGGCTCGTCAAGCACTTCGGCGGCGGCAAGGGGCCCTTCACACCCCACCGCCCGCCCGTACGCGCCGTCGACGGCGTCTCCCTGACGATCAGGCGCGGCGAGACGCTCGGGCTCGTCGGCGAGTCCGGCTCCGGGAAGTCCACGCTCGGCCGGCTGATCCTGCGGCTCATCGAACCGACCAGCGGCTCGGTCACCTTCGACGGCCAGGACATCGCCCAGCTCACCAAGCGCGAGCTCACCCAGCTCCGCAAGCGGATGCAGCTGGTCTTCCAGGACCCGTTCAGCTCGTTCAACCCGCGGATGACCATCGCCCAGGTGCTGACCGAGCCGATGGTCGTCCACGGCATGGGCGACCGGGAGAGCCGCACCCGGCGCGCCAAGGAGCTGCTCGACCTCGTCGGCCTGCCCTCCTTCGCCATGGAGCGCTACCCGCACCAGTTCTCCGGCGGCCAGGCCCAGCGCATCGGGATCGCCCGCGCGCTGGCCACCGACCCCGACCTGATCGTCTGCGACGAGGCCGTCAGCGCCCTCGACGTCTCCGTTCAGGCCCAGGTGCTCAACCTGCTCAAGGAGGTCCAGCGCGAGCTCGGCCTCTCCTACCTCTTCATCGCCCACGACCTCAACGTCGTCCGCTACATCTCCGACCGCGTCTGCGTGATGTATCTCGGCAAGCTCGCCGAGGTGGCGCCCGCCGACGACATCAGCGAGCGGCCCCAGCACCCCTACTCGCAGGCCCTGATGGCCTCGATCCCCTCCCCCGACGCCCACCACCAGCTGCGTACGCCGCTCGCCGGTGAGATCCCCAGCCCGCGACGGCCACCGTCGGGCTGCCGGTTCCACCCGCGCTGCGCGCAGAGCGTCGACGGCTGCGACCGCGACGAGCCCGAGCTGCTGACGATCGGTCACGACGGCGATGCCCGCAGTGTCGCCTGCCACCTCTTCGACCCCACTCCCGCGAGGTGATCGCATGCTCCTCTATGCCGGACGACGCCTGACCTACGGCCTGCTGGTGCTCGCCCTGGTCGCCACCCTGGTCTTCCTCATCATCCGACTGATCCCGGGCGACGCCGTCCGCCTCCAGATGGCCGACGCCCCCGGCGTCACCCAGGCGCAGATCGATCAACGCACCGCCGAGCTCGGCCTCGACGAGCCGATCCTGTCCCAGTTCGGCCACTTCGTCGGCGGGCTGGCGCAGGGTGATCTCGGCACCTCCTTCGACGACGAGCGCCCCGTCACGACCAAGATCCTCGAGCGGCTCCCGGCCACGTTGGAGCTCGGCCTGCTCGCCATCCTCTTCGGCGTCCTGCTCGGGGTGCCGTTCGGCATGCTCTCCGCGATCCGGCACCACAGCGTCGTCGACAACGTGATGCGCTTCCTTGCGGTGATCGGCATGTCGGTGCCGAACTTCTGGCTTGCGCTCCTGCTGATCACCTTCCTGGCGCTCTGGTTCGGCTGGTCCCCGCCGCTGGTCTACGCCTCCCCCGCCGAGAACCTCGGTCAGAACCTCGTCCACATGCTGCTCCCCGCGATCGCCCTGGGCGCGGCGACGATGGCGAGCATCGCCCGGATGCTGCGCTCCTCGCTGCTGGAGGTGCTCGGCTCGAACTTCGTCCGCACCATCCGCTCCCGCGGCGCCTCCGAGCGCGTGGTCGTGCTCAAGCACGCCGGCCGCAGCTCGATGATCCCGGTCTTCACCGTGCTCGGTCTGCAGGTCGGCCACATCCTCGGTGGCACCGTCATCCTCGAGCGCATCTTCGCCATCCCCGGGATGGGCTCGCTGATCTTCGAGGCGGTCGGGCAGCGCGACTACCCGGTCATCCTCGGCTGCGTCATCTTCTACGGCGCCATCTTCATCCTCGTCAACGTCGTGGTCGACCTGCTCTACGCGGTCATCGACCCGCGGATCCGTTACAAAGGAGCCTCCGCATGAGCATCGCCCTCTCCGGCACCGCACCGGCAGTACGCCGCCCCCGCACCCGCAGCGGCCTGCGCCGCTTCACCCGCGAGCAGCCCCTCGGGGCCATCGCCCTCTTCCTCATCTCCCTCTTCGTGGTCGTCGCCGTGCTGGCGCCGTGGATCGCTCCGTACGACCCGTTGGCCCAGGACCGGGTGAACATCCTGACCGGACCCGGGGTCGGCGGGCACCCAGCCGGCACCGACGAGCTCGGCCGCGACGTACTCAGCCGGTCGCTCTACGGCGCCCGGACCTCCCTGCTGATCGCGGTCGCCACGCTCGCCCTGGGTGGCGCGATCGGCCTGGTCGTCGGCGTCGTATCCGGCTACTTCGGCGGCACCTGGGTCGACTCGATCCTGCAGCGCGCCATGGACGCGCTGATGGCGATCCCCTCGATCGTGCTGCTGCTGTTCGTGGCCGCCCTCCTCGGCCCGAGCGTACGCAACACCGTGATCGCCCTGAGCCTGCTGGTGATCCCCTCGATCAACCGGGTGGCGCGAGGCGAGATGCTCCGCATCCGGGAGGAGCCGTACGTCGAGGCCGCCCGGTCGGTCGGCTGCGGGACGCCCCGGATCCTGATCCGCTACGGGCTGCCCAACCTCATGGCACCGCTCTTCGTCATGGGCTCGCTGCTCTTCGCGGTCATCCTGATCGCCGAGTCGGCCCTCAGCTTCCTCGGCATCGGCACCCCGCCGCCCACCCCGTCGTGGGGCCGGATGCTGAGCGAGGGCCGCAGCCAGCTCGAGATCGCCCCGTGGATGACCGTCGTCCCGGGCCTGATCCTGTCCATCTCCGTCCTGGCGTTCAACCTCCTCGGCGACGCCATGCGTGACTTCCTCGACCCCAAGCAGCGCCGCTAGCCCATCCCACCCAAGGAGTCCGTGATGCCCCACCTCAACCCCCGTCTCACCAGACGGCAGACCCGGACCGCCGGTGCGGCCCTGGCCGCTGCCTGCCTCGCTCTGACCGCAGCATGCTCCGGCGCCGACGGCGCCGCCTCCGGGAAGGGCAAGATCGTCGAGGACGCCGGACCGCCCCAGGACGGCGGCATCCTGCACACCGCGGCGACCGCGGACGCACCTTCGCTGGACATCCAGAAGGAGGCGTCCTACATGACCCACGTCGCGGTCGGCTCGGTCTACAGCCGGCTGGTCGCGCCGAAGACCGGCAAGGACATCGCCTACGGCTCGAGCGACCTCGAGGGCGACCTGGCCGAGAAGTGGTCGAAGTCGAAGGACCTGAAGACCTGGACCTTCAACCTGCGGCAGGGCGTCACCTTCCACGACAAGCCGCCGGTCAACGGCCGCGAGCTCACCTCCGCCGACGTGAAGTGCACGGTCGACCGGATCAAGTCGCTGCCCGGCCACCAGCTCGGGCTGGTCGCCAACGTCGCCGAGCTGCAGACGCCGGACCCGTACACCGTGGTCTTCACGCTCACCTCCGCGAACACCGCCTTCGACCAGACCATGGCCAACCCGTTCATGGCGATCCTCCCCTGCGAGGGCACCAAGGGCGAGTTCAACCTGGCCGAGGACGCGATCGGCACCGGCCCGTTCATGCTGAAGAGCTGGAAGCGCGACCAGGAGCGCGTGCTGGAGAAGAACCCCGACTACTTCGTCGAGGGCCTCCCCCACCTCGACGGCATCCAGACCACGGTCCTGCCCGACGCCCAGGCGCAGATCGCCGCCCTGCGCAGCGGCAAGCTCGACATGATCTCCTCGCTCTCCACCGAGAAGCGCCAGGTCGACCAGATGCTCAAGCAGATCGACGGCCTGCAGCTGCGCACCGAGAAGGGCATCACCCAGACGCGCGTCTTCATGAACGCGGAGAAGGGACCGTTCAGCAAGCTCGAGGTCCGCCGGGCGGTGGCGCACGCGATCGACAAGGAGGGGATGATCAAGGCGCTCCGCTCGGGCGGCACGCTCACCGGCCCGATCACGCCGACCCTGTTCGGCGCGATGCCGCAGGACGAGGTCGACGAGCTGCTCGAGTACGACCCGGAGAAGGCCAAGGAGCTGCTCGCCGAGGCCGGCTACCCCGACGGCTTCTCGGCCGAGCTGGTCGCCACCGACGGCTATGGCGAGACCATCCTGCGCGAGGCCCAGTGGGTGCAGGAGGACCTGGCCAAGATCGGCATCGACCTGACCATCGACCAGCAGGACTACGCCACCTACGTCAGCTCGACCTGGCCCGAGACGAAGTACGACATCATGTACGGCCTGCAGACCCCGATGCTGACGGCCGACGAGTACCTCACCTCGGAGTACACCAGCACCGGCACCCGCAACTGGTCGAAGGTCAACGACCCGAAGCTCGACGAGATGGTCGCCGCCCAGCGGGTGCTCACCGACGACGCGGAGCGCGAGAAGGCGCTGCAGGACATCGAGCGCTACATCATGGAGAACGTCTCCACCCCGCTGCCGCTCTACGCCTACGACACCCAGACGCTCTACTCCGGCAAGGTCCACGACTACTTCCCGCACCCGGACTACTCCACCCGGGAGCTCCAGGACGTCTGGATGGAGCAGGAGTGAGCAGCGGCCCTCGCGTCCAGGACGAGGCGTCCCACCTCACCTGCGCCGTCGACGCGATGTGGGACGTCGGCGGAGCGCCGCCGCGGCCCGGGGAGCCGGTGGAGGTCACCGCGGGCGTCCACCTGCTGCTCGCGCCGAACGCCAACCACTGGACGTACGAGGGCACCAACACCTGGATCCTCGTCGGGGAGGGCCGGGCCGTGGTCATCGACCCCGGCCCGACCGACCCCGGCCACCTGGACCGCATCGACGAGGTCGTACGCAGCGCCGGTGCCCGCGTCGAGACGGTCCTGCTCAGCCACCACCACGGCGACCACTCCCAGGCGGCCGGCGCGGTGGCCGAGCGCTGGCGGGCGCCGATCAGGCCGCGGGTGCAGAAGGGGCTGATCCCCGACGGCACCCGGTTCGACCTGGGCCGGCGCACCGAGATCCGCACGCTCACCACGCCCGGCCACACCTCCGACGGGGTGAGCTTCGCGCTCGGCGGGCGGCGGGTGATGCTCACCGGCGACACCGTGCTGGCCAGGTTCAACCCCTACATCTCGCATCCCGACGGCACCATCGCGGACATGCTCGGGTCGATGGCCCGGATCGCGGACCTGGTCGACGACGACTGGACGCTGCTCCCGGGCCACGGGCCGGCGGTGCGCGAGCCGACGACGTACCTGCACGCCCGGATCGCGGACCGGCGGCGCCGCATCGACCAGGTCGCCGGGCTGCTCGCCGACGGCGTGGCTCGCGAGCACGTGACCGACCACGTCTACGCCAAGGTCGACGACCAGCGGCTGCCCGCCGCCCGGGCGTCGGTCGAGGCCATCCTCCACTTCCTCGACACTCGCGGCCCCGCGCAGCGGGAGAAAGGCAGCACCGTATGAGTACGACGACCCCGGAGGTCTCACCGGAGGCACGCTTCGCGCCGCGGCCGACCCCCGAGACCCAGCCCTACTGGGACGCCACCGCCGCCGGCCGCCTCGACCTGCCGAGGTGCCGCCCCTGCGACCAGGTGTTCTTCTACCCGCGCTCCTCCTGCCCGCAGTGCGGGTCGACCGACCTCGAGTGGGTGACCTGCTCCGGCAGGGGCCTGCTGCACACCTACGTGGTCTCCCACCGCCCCGCGCCCGGCTTCCCGGTGCCGACCGTCATCGCCGTCGTCGAGCTCGAGGAGGGCCCGCGGATGATGACCAACCTGGTCGACGCCGACCCCGGCTCGCTCGAGCTGGACATGCCGGTGCAGGTGCGCTTCGAGCAGCGCAAGGGCGTCGTCGTACCCGTCTTCGCGCCTGCGAAGGAGGACGCCCGATGAGCCGCGACGTCGTCATCATGGGTGCCGCCGAGACCGAGATCGGCAAGCTGCCCACCACCTCGACCCTCGAGCTGCACCTGGAGGGCGCCCGGCGGGCGCTCGCCGACGCCAACCTGACCAAGGACCAGGTCGACGGCATCGCCTCGGTCTCCGTCCCGGGCCCGGTCCAAGTCGCGCACGCCCTGGGAATCACGCCGACCTACGTCGACGGCACCGGAGTCGGCGGCTCCTCCTTCCTCTTCCACGTACGCCACGCCACCGCCGCCATCAAGGCCGGCTACGCCGACGTGGTGCTGGTGACCCACGGCGAGTCCGGCCGGTCCCGGGTCGGCGCGCCCACCCATCCGCGCGGGAACGACTCGGTGCTGGCGCAGTTCGAGCTGCCGTACGGTGTCGTCGGGCCGCCGACGAGCTTCACCGTCCCCGCCCGCCGGTTCCTCCACGAGACCGACAACACCCTCGAGCAGCTCGCCGAGGTCGCGGTCGCGCAGCGGCGCTGGTCCTCGCGGAACCCGCGCGCGATGTTCCGCGACGAGGTCACCGTCGACGACGTCCTCGGCGCCAAGATGATCGCCGACCCGTTCACGCTGCTGATGTGCTGCCTGGTGACAGACGGCGGCGGTGCGCTGGTCGTCGCCTCGCGCGAGTTCGCCGAGGCCCACGGCAGCGACAAGCCCCTCGTCCACGTCCTCGGCACCGGCGAGGCGGCCACCAGCCCGCTGATCTCGCAGATGGAGGACATGACCCGCTGCAAGCAGTTCACCCTGTCCAGCCAGGCGGCGTTCAAGGAGTCGGGCACCTCCCAGGCCGACATCGACCACCTGATGATCTACGACGCCTTCGCGCACGTGCCGCTCTACGGCCTCGAGGACATGGGCTTCGTCGGCCGTGGCGAGTCGGGCGCGTTCGTCGCCGACGGTCACACCTCCCCCGGCGGCCGGCTGCCGATGAACACCAACGGCGGCGGCATGTCCTACACCCACACCGGGATGTACGGGATGTTCGCCATCCAGGAGTCCGTACGCCAGCTGCGCGGTGAAGCCGCCGCGCAGGTCGACGGGGTGAGCACCAGCCTCGTGCTCGGCAACGGCGGCATGTTCATGAGCGCGGCCACCCTCATCCTCGCCAACCAGCGCTAGCCCACCCCCATCCAGCAAGGAGCTGACAGCATGAACGACACCCAACGCCAGGTCGTGATCATCACCGGCGCCGGCCGTGGCCTCGGCCGCGCCCACGCGCTCGAGTTCGCCCGCCGGGGCGCGGCCGTGGTCGTCAACGACCTCGGCGCCGGCCTCGACGGCACCGGCAAGGCCGACGACCCCGCCCAGCAGGTCGTCGAGGAGGTACGCGCGCTCGGCGGCGAGGCGATCGCCAACGGCAGCGACATCAGCGACCCCGAGGGCGCCCAGAAGCTCTTCCAGGACGCCCTCAACGAGTGGGGCAAGGTCGACGTGCTGGTCAACAACGCCGGCATCCTGCGCGACCGGATGCTGGTCAACATGTCCATCGACGAGTGGGACGCGGTCATCAAGGTCCACCTGCGCGGCACCTTCGCGCCGATGAGCGTCGCCGCCCAGCACTGGCGCGAGCTCGCCAAGCGGGGCGAGGACGTCGACGCCCGGATCATCAACACCACCTCCTCCTCCGGCATCTACGGCAACCCGGGCCAGATCAACTACGGCGCCGCCAAGGCCGGCATCGCGGCGATGACCGTGATCGCCGCCCAGGAGCTGCGCCGCTACGGCATCACCGTCAACGCGATCGCCCCCGCCGCCCTGACCCGGATGACGGAGAACCTCAACCCCAACCGCCCGACGGTCGCCGAGGGCGAGTGGAACCCCGGTGCACCCGAGAACGTCTCCCCCGTGGTCGCCTGGCTGGCCTCGCCGTCGGCTCGCGAGGTGACCGGCCGCGTCTTCAACGTCCGTGGTGGCCACGTCAGCGTGGCCGAGGGCTGGGTCGCCGGCCCGACCGAGGAGAAGGACGGGCCGTGGACCGTCGACGAGCTCGACGTGGTGCTTCCCAGCATGATCGCCGAGGCCCGGGCCAACTCGCTCACCAGCGGAAGGACGCCGGAGGCATGAGTCTGGACCAGTCCGTCATCGGCGTACGCTCCGAGCCCGAGTTTCGCTCCTGGACCAGCGCCGACACCCTCCTCTACGCCCTGGGCGTGGGGGCCGGCCACGACGACCCGCTGAGCGACCTGCGCTACACGACCGAGCACGGCGACGACGAGTGCGGCGAGCAGAAGGTGCTGCCGACCTTCGGCGTGATGGTCACCTGGGGCGCCAGACGCGGCGGCAGGAAGATGGGCGACTTCAACCCCGCCATGCTGGTCCATGCCGAGCAGGAGGTCGTCCTGCACCGGCCGCTGAGCGCGGCCGGGACGGTCTCGCTCAGCTCCCAGGTCACCGGCATGTACGACAAGGGATCCGGCGCACTGGTCGCGAGCGAGGCGGAGGCGGTCGACCCGGAGACCGGTGAGCCCGTGGTGACCACCCGCAGCTCGGTCTTCATCCGCGGCGAGGGCGGCTTCGGCGGCGACCCGGGGCCCAAGGCGGCCTCACCGATCCCCGAGCGTGATCCCGACGAGCTGGTGGTGATGCCGACCTGGCCCGGTCAGGCGCTGCTCTACCGGCTCAGCGGCGACCGCAACCCGCTGCACTCCGACCCGCGCTTCTCCGCGCGCGGCGGCTTCGAGCGGCCCATCCTGCACGGCCTGTGCACCTACGGTGTCACCGGCCGGGCGCTGGTGCGCACGATCGCGGACGGGGACGGCGACGCGATGGCCTCGATGGCCGGGCGCTTCTCCGCACCGGTGCTCCCCGGCGAGAAGCTGCAGGTCGCGATGTGGCGGCTCGACGAGACGACGACCGCCTTCCAGACCCGGAAGGAGGACGGCACCGTGGTGGTCGATCGTGGCCTGGCCACCTGGCGCTGAGCGGTGCGATGACCAGCCGATGACCGCCGGGCCTGGCCTACTCGGAGGCCGGCAGCGCTCCCCCGGCGACCTCTCCGTCGAGAAGTCGCTGGGCGAGCGCGATCGCGTGCCTCGCGACCTTCCGCGCCTGCCGCTTCGTCTCACAGGCGGCCGTCATCCGGGCGGCCTCACCGATGAGCGCGGTCAGGATCGCACCCAGCAGCTGGTCCTCGTCGCTGCCGCCGAGGCCGAGCACCTGCAGGTTGCGGCGGATCCACTCGATGTTGCGGCGGCGGCGCATCACCTCGAACCCCGGCGGCCCGTCGCCGGCGTAGAAGACCGGCAGCAGCTCGCGGTCCTCCCAGACCGCGTCGAGGTAGGCCAGCGCGCCCGCCTCGAACTGCTCCAGCGGAGCCTCGACGCCGCTCTTGCGCGCCTTCGCGACGCTGGCCGCGGCGGCCGAGGCCAGCCGGTCGACGTACTCCTCCCAGAGCGCGAGGTAAAGCTGCTCCTTGCCACCGAAGTGGTGGTAGACGCTGCCGACGCTCGAGTCGGCCCGGGCGACGACGTCGGAGACGCTCGCCACCGCGTAGCCCTTCTCGGCGAAGACCTCTCGCGAGGCGTCCAGGAGCTGGCGGCGCGTCTCCTCGGTCTTCGCCCATCGGCGCCCCGCCGGGCGCTGCGGTTCGACCTCAAGGGACATCGTTCACTCCTGTCGTGGTGGCGGGATCTTCTCACAATATGCGCATTTCCTCTTGACGACGAACCGCTACTGCGTGACTCTTCTCATAGTCCTATTCTAGAAAATCATTCTAGAAAGTCACTCTAACCGAGGGAGCGGCAATGATCGACTTCGCGCTGGGAGAAGAGCATCGAGCAGTCAAGGAGGCAGTCCGCCAGTTCATCACCAAGGAGGTGATGCCGCTGGAGGACGAGGTGCTCCTGAACGAGCGCAACGGCCGGCCGGCGCTCGAGCCGGGACAGCTGAAGGACCTGCAGGCCAAGGCCCGCAAGTACGGCTACTGGGGCATCAACACGCCCGAGGAGTACGGCGGCATGGCCGCAGGCGCCGTGATGTCGGCGATCATCGCGGGCGAGGCCGGCCGCACCTTCGTGCCGTTCCGCTTCGGCGGCAGCGCGGACAACATCCTCTACGCGGGCACCGAGGAGCAGAAGCAGGAATACCTGATCCCCACCATCGAGGGCGAGCGTCGCAGCTGCTTCGCGATCACCGAGCCCGGCGCCGGCTCCGACGCCCGCAGCATCCGGACCAGGGCGGTCCGTGACGGCGACGACTGGGTCATCAACGGCGAGAAGATCTTCATCACCAACGGCAACGAGGCCGACTTCGTGATGGTCTTCGCCGTCACCGACCCGGAGAAGGGAGCCGACGGCGGCGTCACCTGCTTCCTGGTCGACCGCGCGATGGGCTGGGAGTCCACCCCCATCCCGACCATGGGCGAGTGGGGCCCGGCCGCGCTCAGCTTCCAGGACGTACGCGTGCCGAACGACCACATCCTCGGCGAGGAGGGCAAGGGCTTCGAGCTGGCGATGCAGTGGATCGGCAACGGCCGCTTCATGATCCCGGCCGGCGCCATCGGTGCCGCCGAGCGGATGCTCGAGATGGCGATCGAGCACGCCAACAACCGCCAGTCCATGGGCCAGCCGATCGCCAACTACCAGTTCATCCAGGGTCACATCGCCGACAGTGCCGTCGAGCTGGAGGCCGCCCGCTGGCTGACCCTCCACGCCGCCTGGCAGGTCGAGAACAAGATGGATGCCCGGCACGCCTCGTCGGTGGCGAAGCTCTACGGCACCAACATGGCCAACCGGGTCGTCGACCGGGTGCTGCAGATCCACGGTGGGATGGGCTACACCAAGGAGCTCCCGCTGGAGCGCTGGTACCGCGAGCTGCGGCTGCTGCGCATCTTCGAGGGCACCGACGAGATCCAGCGCCGCACGATCGCCCGAAACCTCCTCAAGGGCCACGTCAAGGTGGGAGCGTCGTTGGCATGAGCATCCTCGACGCCGATCGACTGCGGGAGTTCTTCCAGCCGAAGTCGGTCGCCCTCGTCGGGGCGACCGACAAGTCGGGCTGGTCGACGAGCACCTACAACAACCTTCTCCAGCACGGCTTCGCGGGCGACGTACATCTGGTGAACCCGAAGACGCCTGTCGTCCACGGTGTCGAGACCCGTCGGAGCCTCACCGACATCCCCGGGCCGGTCGACCTCGCCTACGTGATGACCCCGATCGAGGTCGTGCCGCGCGTCCTCGAGGAGGGTGCCGCCCGCGGCATCCGCAACTACGTCATCCTGACCGCCGGCTACGGCGAGGTCGGCGGGGACGGCACGGTCCGGGAGCAGGAGGTCGCCGACATCGCCCGCCGTCACGACCTCACCGTCCTCGGTCCGAACGGCAACGGGTTCATCAACGCGGCCGACTCGATCACGCCGTACGGTCTGCCGATCCCGCCGCCGCTCCTGGGTGGCTCGGTCGGGGTCGTGCTGCAGAGCGGGGCGCTGGCCAGCAACGTGCTGGCCTTCGCGCAGGCGCGCAACATCGGCATCTCGCTCCTGGTCTCGATGGGCAACGAGACCGTGATGTCGGTGACCGACGTGATGAACGCGCTGGTCGACTCTCCCGAGACCAAGGTGATCGCGCTCTTCCTGGAGAGCATCCGGCACCCGGAGGAGTTCGCCGAGATCGCCCGGCGGGCGCTGGCCGCCGGCAAGCCGATCGTGGCGCTCAAGATCGGCCGCAGCGTCAAGGCGTCCCGGACCGCCCAGGCTCACACTGGTGCGCTCGTCGGCGACGACAAGACCGTCGACGCCGCCTTCCGCCAGCTCGGGGTGATCCGGGTGAGCTCCCTGGAGGACCTGATGGTCACCGCCGGGATGCTCGCCGAGACCGGCCCGCTCCCCGGCAACCGCATCGGCGTCGTCACCCCCTCGGGCGGCGCCTCCGAGATCATCTCCGACCGCGCCGAGGACGAGGGACTCGAGCTGCCGGAGTTCGCCGGGCACACGACGGAGGCGCTCCGGGCGGTGCTGCCGCCCTTCGCCACCCCCAACAACCCGCTGGACGTCACCGGGTACGTCCTCCTGGACCGTCAGCTCATGGCTAAGTCGCTCGACGTCGTCGCCGCCGACCCGGGTGTCGACGTCATCATGCTGCTGCAGGACATGCCACGCGCGACACCCGACTTCGACCTCGCGGTCGAGAACTACCGCCACACCGGCGCGGTGATCCGGGCCTCGGCCAAGCCGGTCGTCATCGTCGGCAACGTCCTGGTCGACGTCAACGAGACCGGGCGGGCGCTGCGGGAGGCGGCCGACTATCCGCAGATCGCCGGTGGGATCGAGCACGGGATGACCGCCCTCGGCCACGCCGTGCGGTGGTCGGAGACCTACCGTCGCCAGCAGGCGGGCGGTGAGGAGCCGCTCGCGGTCGAGGTGAGCGTGCCCGAGGGGCTGCCGCCGCGTACCGGCACCTGGACGGAGCGACACGCAGCCGGCTTCCTGGCCGCCAACGGCATCCCGGTGGTGCCGTCGCTGGTGGCCGCATCCCCTGAGGAAGCCGGGCGGCTGGCCGAGGAGGTCGGCTTTCCGGTGGTGCTGAAGGCGGCGGCCGACGGCGTCGAGCACAAGAGCGACCTCGGCGGCGTGGAGCTCGGGCTCGGCGACGCGGAGTCCGTCCGGGCCGCAGCAGCGCGGATCGCGACCTCGCTCGCGAGCGCCGGCCACGACGGCAGCACGACCGTGGTGCAGCCGATGCGGGCGGGCGGCACCGAGCTGCTCGTCGGGGTCGTCCGCGACCCGTCCTGGGGACTCACCCTGGCCGTCGCCATGGGCGGAGTCTGGGTCGAGATCCTCGGCGACTCCCAGCTGCGCCTGCTCCCGGTCTCGACGACGGAGGCTCGCCAGGCGATCGAGTCGCTGCGCAGCGCCGCCGTCCTCCGGGGCGCACGCGGCCAGGACCCGGTCGACCTGGACGCGCTGGCGGACGTGGTGGCGAGGATCGGCGCGATCGCCGTCGCCCTCGGTGACGACCTCGAGTCGCTCGAGGTCAACCCGTTGCTGGTCTCCGGGGATCGCATCGAGGCGCTCGACGCGCTCATCACCTGGCGGCGATGAGTCTCGACACCGGGGCCGGGGTGTGACCACCTCGGCCCCGGTCTCGGCTAGATTGCCTCCACCGTTCAGGCCGAGAAGGAGTCTCAAGATGCCCACACCGGTGATGCGTACCGCTCAGATGCTGTCGCTCACGTTCATGTCGATGCTCGTCGTGATCGGGGTCGTGGTCGCGCTCAGCATTCCCGAGGCCGACCTCGCGCTGCCCGCCCCCGTCATCCTCGGCGGCCAGGTCATCGCCGGCATCGTCGTGTTCGTGCTCTGCTCCACGATCGGCTTCCGCACCGCGCCGATCGCGCCCGGCACGCCGCAGGAGCGCGCCGAGACCGAGGGCATCCAGAAGCAGCAGACCTCGATGTTCCTCCGGCTCGTCCTCAGCGAGATCGTCGCGCTCGGCTCGCTCGCGCTGGCCTTCCTCGTGGAGGAGGGCCAGCTGATGACGTACGCCGTGGGCGGGGTGATCTCGCTGCTGCTGATGATCTTCTTCGCCTACCCCTCGGCCCGCAACATCCGCCGGGTGGAGGCCGGCCTCGACAGCGCGGGTGCGCGGTCGAGGCTGTCGGAGTCGTTCGGCGTGGGTGATGGCCCGACCAGCACCCACCAGGTGCTCTAGGTCAGCCGCCGCGCGGCTCGCGCGAGCGGGTGGCGGCCAGGGTGCCCAGCAGGGCGAGCGCCTCGGCGTCCCGCGAGCCCGGGTCGGCCTGATAGACGATCAGCTCCTGACCCGGCGCGGAGCGTACGTCGAAGGCGTGGATGTGGAGCGTCAGGTCGCCGACCTCGGGGTGATGGAAGCGCTTGCTGGTGAGGCGCTTGGTGCGCGCCTCGTGCCGCTCCCACATCTCGACGAAGGCGGGGCTCTCCGCGGTCAGCTCAGCGAGGATCCGGCGGATGCGCGGGTCGTTCGGGGTGCGCCCCTCGAGGACCCTGAACCCGGCGACCGTGTAGCGGGCGACCTGCTCCCAGTCGGGGTAGAACGAGCGCGCATCGGGATCCAGGAACATCTTGAGCATCAGGTTCGGGCCCTGCCGGAAGCCGTCGAACAGCGCGTACGCCAGCTCGTTCCCGGCCAGCACGTCATAGGCCCTGCCGAGGATCAGCGCCGGGCTGTCGGACCAGGTGTCCATCAGCTGCATCAGCTGGGGGTCGACCTGGTCGCGTGTCGCCGTCGCGGGGCTCGGTAGGTGGCCGGCGACCTGGTAGAGGTGGTCGCGGGCGTCGTCATCGAGCTGGAGCACCTCGGCGAGCGTGTCCAGGACCTGAGCGGACGGGCTCTTCTCACGGCCCTGCTCGAGCCGGACGTAGTAGTCGACGCTGATGCCGGCTGCCACCGCGACCTCCTCACGCCGCAGCCCGGCCACCCGGCGGAGTCCGTAGGTGGGGATCCCGGCCGCCTCCGGTGTCACCTGCGCGCGGCGGGCGCGCAGGTAGTCCCCCAGCGCTGTCGATGCCATGGGGTCGATCCTAGGTCGCTCGAGCGGCGCGTGGGTGGGTGCAGCTCTCCCAGGCACACCGGCACCTTCTTGCCGCCTTCCGTGCGGGACAGGGTCGAGACATGAACGCGAACATTCCTCAGGACACGACCCTTCCGATCCCCACCACCCTCGACCTGACCGGCAAGGTCGCGGTCGTCACCGGCGCCGCCCGCGGCATCGGCCTCGCCACCGCCGACCTGCTCCGCGCCCGCGGTGCGCGGGTCGTCGCGACCGACCTGCTGGACGCCGTCGAAGGGCAGGAGGACGACCGGACCGTCACCCTCGTCGGCGACGCCGCGGACGAGGAGGTCGCCCGCGCGACGGTGCAGCTGGCGACGGACCGCTTCGGCAGGCTCGACATCCTGGTCAACAACGCCGGCCGCACCCTCAACAAGCTGCTCACCGACACCAGCGTCGAGGAGTTCGACGCCATCCTCGCCACCAACGCACGCGGCAACTTCGTGCACGCCCGCGCGGCCTTCCCCGCGATGCGCGAGACCGGAGGAGGCGCCATCGTGTCGATCGCGTCGGTCTCCTCCGTCGTCGCGTTCGAGACCCAGACGGCGTACGCGGCGTCCAAGGGCGCCCTCGTCCAGATGGCCCGGGTCTTCGCGATCGAGGGTGCTGAGCACGGCATCCGCAGCAACGCCGTGCTCCCCGGCGTCATCGACACCGACATCATGGAGGGCGTGGTCGACAACGGCCGGGAGATGCTGGCCGGGTTCGGCGACGCGCACCCGATCGGTCGGATCGGACGGCCCGGGGAGGTTGCGGAGGCGGTCGCCTTCCTCGCCTCCCCGGCCGCGTCCTTCGTCACCGGTGCCCTGCTCGCCGTGGACGGCGGCTGGACCGCGCAGTGACGTCCTCGCTCAGACGTCGAGGTCGATGCCCTCCACCGCGAGCGCCGCGCGGTAGGCCTCGACGTTGCGCATCTTCACGTTCTCGTAGCCCCGCACCATGTCGGGCAGCTCGGCCAGGCGTACGGCCCGGGCGTAGCTCTCCTCGGTGAGGTTCTCGGCGAGCTCGGTGACCATCGCCGAGTAGTGCGCCACGAGCGCGCGCTCGGTGCGTCGTACGTGGGCACGACCGAACGGGTCGAGGACGGTGCCGCGCAGGAACTTCATGGTCGCCAGCAGGCGGAGCACGAAGTGGGAGCGCGGGCCGAAGGTCATCTTGCGACCCTTCAGGAGAGCGCCGAAGACCGGCGGCGAGAGCTTGAAGCTGATCTTGCCCTGGACCTCGGAGCGGACGCCGTCGAGCGCGGCCGGTGCGGTGAGCAGCCGGGCGACCTCGTACTCGTCCTTGTAGGCGGTGAGCTTGAACAGGTAGCGGGCGACGGCCTCGGAGAAGCGGGTCTCCGCGGTCACCTCACGCTCGGCGGCCCAGACCCGGTCGACGAGCTCGACGTAGCGGCGAGCGGTCTGCTGGTTCTGGAAGCCGACCAGCTTCGGGGCGCGGAACTCGGCGAGGCGGCGCACCTCACCGTCGAACTTCGCCTCGTCCAGCGCCGGGACGGCGACCTCCTCGACCGCCGCGGTGGCCGTGCCGGTGACCTTGGCGAACTCCTCCGGCGCCGCGACCGAGGCGCGGCCCCAGCGGAAGGCGGCCACGTTGGCGCTGACCGCGACACCGTTGATGCCGATGGCCTCCTCGATCGCCTCGGCGGGGATCGGGAGCGCACCGGACTGGTAGGCGGCGCCGACCAGCAGGAAGTTGGCCGCGGCGGTGTTGCCGAAGAGGGTCTCGGCGGCGGAGAGCGCGTCGAAGGCACGCAGCGACGAGGTCGCGCCGTTGACCCGGGTGAGCAGCTCGTCGTCGGCCGGGTAGGCGATGTCCTTGTCGTAGACCATCGGACCGGTCGGCGTCTTGCTGGTCGACACCACCGCGCGGGTGCGCGCCGGGTCGCCGTAGGCGAGGTTCTTGCCCTCGGCGAGGGTGAGCAGGTCGAAGCCGAGCAGCGCGTCGGCCGAGCCCGGGGTGACCCGGTTGGACGGGTCGATCGAGCCCGGAGCGAAGCGCAGGTGACCGGTCACCGGGCCCGCCTTCTGGCTCATCCCGACCTGGTCGAGCGACTCCACGTCGAAGCCGGCGCGCAGCGCCGCGGTGGCGAGCACCTGGTTGACCGTGACGATGCCGGTGCCGCCGATGCCGGCCATGAAGACGCCGTAGGTGCGGTCGAGCTGGTCGTAGCCCGGGTCGGCCACCGTCGGCGGCTCCGGGGTCTGCTTCTTCGACTTCTTGGCCGTGGGATCGGTCTCCACGGCCATGAAGGACGGGCACTCGCCCTCGACGCAGGTGTAGTCGGTGTTGCACGAGGTCTGGTCGATGCGGGTCTTGCGGCCCAGCTCGGTCTCGACCGGCTGCACGGAGAGGCAGTTGGACTTCACGCCGCAGTCGCCGCAGCCCTCGCAGACGGCCTCGTTGATCACGATCCGGGTGTTGCGGGGCTCGATCGTGCCGCGCTTGCGCTGGCGGCGGGCGTCGGCGGCGCAGTGTTGGTCGTAGATCAGCACGGTCACGCCCTCGATCTCGCGCAGCTCGCGCTGGGCCTCGTCGAGGCGGTCACGGTGCCAGAGGCGTACGCCGGCGGGGAAGCTCGCGCGACGGTAGCGCTTGGGCTCGTCGGCGACCACGATGATCGCCTTGACGCCCTCGTTCATCAGCTTGTGGGTCAGCTGGGCCATCTCGACCTCGCCCTGGCGCTTCTGCGCACCGGTCATCGCGACGACGTCGTTGTGGAGCAGCTTGTAGGTGATGTTGACGTTCGCCGCGACGCACGCCTGGATGGCGAGCTGGGCGGAGTGGAAGAAGGTGCCGTCGCCGACGTTCTGGAACGTGTGGCCGGCGTGGCTGTAGGGCGCCTGGCCGATCCACTGCGACCCCTCGCCGCCCATCTGGGTGATGCCGACGACCGCGCTGTCCTCACGCTGCGAGGCGGTGACCAGGGTGTGGCAGCCGATGCCGCCACCGCCGAGGCTCCCGTCGGGGAGGGCGGTCGAACGGTTGTGGGGGCAACCGGAGCAGAAGTAGGGGGTGCGCGAGGTCGAGAGCAGCGGCAGGTCGATCCGGGCGGGGCCGGCCGGCTTGAGGTCGACGCGACCCTTGAGCGCGCGGCGCAGCGGCGCCAGCAGGCGGCCGGCGGTCAGCTCGCCGTCGAGCGGCACCAGCGGGACACCGGCGCGGTCCTTCTTGCCGAGGATGACCGGGGCGGTCGGCTCGCCGTAGAGGATCTCGCGGATGCCCTGCTCGATGAAGGAGGTCTTGTCCTCGACGACGATGATCTCCTCGAGGCCCTCGGCGAAGGTGGAGACGATGGTCGGCTCGACCGGCCACATCATGCCCAGACGCAGCACCCGGATGCCAGCGGCCATCAGGTCGTCGTGGTCGAGGCCGAGGTCCTTGAGGCCCTGGCGCATCGAGTCGTAGCAGGAGCCGGAGGCGACGATGCCGACCTTGGCGTCCGGCGCCTTGACCTCGATGCGGTTGAGCTTGTTCTCGGCGGCGTACGCCTTGACGACGCTCATCCGGGGGCCGTAGAGCTTGGCCTCGGCGCCGACGATGCGGTCCGGGAAGAGCTCGATCTTGGTCGGCTCGTAGGTGTAGGGGACGCCGTCCCACTGGATCTTCGGGGTGACCGGGTCGAGGACGCCGATCTCGGGATTTACCACCCAGGCACCGTCGGCGACGTCGGCGACGATCTTCAGCGCGACCACGCAGCCGGAGGCGCGGGAGAGGGCGATGCCCTCCATCCCGTACTCGACGATCTCGGAGGCGTTGCGCGGGAAGAGCACCGGGATGCCGAGGGAGGCCAGGGTGCGCTCGCTGACCGCGGGCACGGTGGACGACTTCGCGGCCGGGTCGTCGCCGACCAGCATCAGCATGCCGCCCTGCGGGTGCGCGCCGTACATGTTGGCGTGACGCATCGCGTCCAGCGCCCGGTCGACGCCGGGACCCTTGCCGTACCAGACGCCGGTCACGCCGTCGTAGCGCTCGGTGTCGAGGGTGACCGCCGACTGCGACCCCCACACGGCGGTGGCGGCGAGCTCCTCGTTGAGGCCCGGCACGACGGTGATGTCGGCGTCGGCCATCTCCTTCGGCAGGCCCAGCAGGAGCTGGTCGAGACCGCCGAGCGGGCTGCCCGGGTAGCCGGAGATGAAGGTGCCGGTGCGGAGGCCCCGGCGCTGGTCAAGGGCACGCTGCTCGACGAGCATCCGCGCGATCGCCTGGATCCCGGTCAACAGGACGGGGCCGGCTCCGACACGGTAACGATCGGCCAGGTCGTAGGCCTCGAATGAGGTCCCGGGCTCGAACACTGCGGTCATGGGTGACTCCTCGATCTGCCGAACGGCGCTGGTGGTCCGCCCGGAATGTTGTGTCAGGACCGCCCGGGTGGGGGCTGTCCCAAGGAACCACCCGCAGGGTGTGCGGGTGGCCTGGGTCACATCATGGTCGATACAGGCAGGGCTGCGCCAACTGAGGGCGGTGTCGAGGAGCTCGACCTCAGGGGCGGGTCACCAGGCGACGCTGAGGTACTGCGTCTCGAGGTACTCCTCCAGCCCCGCGCGGGCGCCCTCGCGGCCGATGCCGCTCTGCTTGACGCCGCCGAACGGAGCCGCGGGATCGGAGACCAGACCGCGGTTGACGCCGACCATCCCGGCGTCGATCCGCTCGGCCAGGTGGAGCGCCTCGCCCATCTCGCCGTAGACGTACGCCGCGAGCCCGTACTCGGTGTCGTTGACGGTCGCAAGCAGCTCCTCGGCGTCGTCCCAGACGACGATCGGGGCGACCGGGCCGAAGATCTCCTCGCGCACCAGCGGCGAGTCGGCGGGTACGCCGGTGACGACGGTCGGCGGGTAGAAGTAGCCCTCGGACTCGGGGACGTCGGCGCGGTGGGCGATCTCGGCCCCCGCGGCCACGGCCTCGTCGACGACCTTGCTCACGCCTGCGTACGCCTTGGCGGAGATGAGCGGGCCGATGTCGCTGCCCTCGTCGGCAGGGCCGACGCGGAGCGCCTCGACCGCGGCGCCGAGCCGGGAGGTGAACTCCTCGGCGACGTCGGCGTGCACGTAGAACCGGTTGGCCGCGGTGCAGGCCTGTCCGCCGTTGCGGAACTTGGCGACCATCGCACCCTCGATCGCCGCCTCGATGTCAGCGCTCGCGGTGACCACGAACGGGGCGTTGCCGCCGAGCTCCATCGAGGTGTTGACGATGCGGTCGGCGGCCTGACGGAGCAGGATCCGGCCGACGCCGGTGGAGCCGGTGAAGGAGATCTTGCGGACCCGCGGGTCGGTGAGCCAGGTGCTGACGATGGCGGCGGCGTCCTCGCCGGGCACCACGTTGACCACGCCGTCTGGGACGCCGGCCTCGGCGATCAGCCGAGCGATCGCGAGCACCGTCAGCGGCGTCTCGGAGGCGGGCTTGAGCACGACCGTGCAGCCGGCGGCGAGCGCCGGGGCGATCTTGCGGGTGGCCATCGCGGCCGGGAAGTTCCACGGCGTCACGAGCGCGGCCACGCCGACCGGCTTGTGGGTGACGATGGTGCGGGTGCCGCCGGCGGGCGAGGAGCCGAAGTCGCCGTTCGGACGCACGGCCTCCTCGGCGTACCACCGGAAGAACTCGGCCGCGTAGCTCACCTCACCACGCGCGTCGGCGAGCGACTTGCCGTTCTCGAGAGCCATCAGCGCGGCGAGCTCCTCGACGTCGCGGAGCATCAGCTCACGCACCTTCACGAGCAGGTCGCTGCGGGCCCTGGGCGCCTGCGCGGACCACTCGGGGAGCGCCGCGACGGCAGCGTCGACGGCCGCGGTCGCGTCCTTGGTGCCGCCGTCGGCCACCTCCGCCACGATCTCGCGGGTGGCGGGGTTCTCGACGTCGAAGACGCCGACGCTGCCCGCTCGCCACTCACCGCCGACAAGGACGCCGTTGCCCGGCTCGAGGGCGCCGAGGTAGCTGGTCTCGGTGCTCGTGGTCACGTGGTCTCCTCCAGTGCGGTCGGGTGTTCACTGTGAGCCTAGGTCGGGTCACTAGGCGACCGTACTGGCCCGGCCGGGCTAGCGGATCACTTCCAGCGGCCCTTCTTCGGGCGTCGGCGGCTCGAACCGCTCGAAGTAGTCCCTCGCCGTCTGGTCTGTGAGCGGCCAGTCGTCCGCCCGCCTGCCGTGTCGGTCGCCGATCCGGCTCAAGATGGTCTCGAGGCTCGTCGCGATGTAGACGGTCTTCGGCACGATGCTCTGGGGCGCGAGCAGTGCACGAAACTCGTCACGCTGTCTCCGGAACCAGAACCCGAAGTCGAGCACGACATCCTCCCCCGCCGTGACATGGCGCAGCAGGCGCGTCTTCAGGTCTGCCGCCACCTCCGCGACCACATCGGCGGAGGGCATCGTCGTGATTCCGCGCTCCCAGAACTCCACCTCGAACGACAGGCGCGTCCAGCCCTCCCGCTCCAGCCACTTGGCGTAGGTGGTCTTGCCGGCGCCACCTGGCCCGCACATCATCACGACTCGGGGTCGTCCTGCTTCGTTCCCTGTCACCGCGCTGAGGTTACGCGCAGAGCTAGCTCGCAGGCGCCGGATCGATCGGCGGGCGGCGGGTGCCGGTGGGGTCGAGGCGCTCGAGCACGCCGGCGGCGATCTCGGAGAGCTGGTCGACCTGCTCGGGGGTCAGCGCGTCGAAGACGTACTCGCGCACCGCGTCGACGTGGCCGGGGGCCGAGGAGACCATCTTCTCGTGGCCGGCGGCGGTGAGGCGTACGTTGGTCGCCCGGCGGTCGCCGGGGACCGCGAAGCGCTCGACGAGGCCGCGGTCGACCAGACGCTTGACCACGTTGGAGAGCCTCGGCAGCGTCGAGTTCGTGAAGCCGGCCAGCTCGGTCATCCGCAGGGTCTGCTCCGGCACCTCGGACAGGATCGCGAGCACGCTGTATTCGAAGTGGGTCATCCCGGCGTCGCGACGCAGCTGATGGTCGAGGGCAGCCGGAAGCAGCTCGAGCATGCCGATGAGACGGACCCACGCCGCACGTTCCGGCGGCGACAGCCAGTTGCCCTCCACGGTTGAGGAGTTTGCCGTAGAAACCTGTGCGGAACAAACAGCGGTCGTCTAGAGTTAGTTCAAGCGACAACTTTCGCCGCTACTCGCCAGGAGAACCCGCCATGACCGCCGCCACCGAGAGCAGGACCGCAGCCGCCGACGCCCGCCTTCCCCGGACGCACCCGTTCGCGCAGCACCTGCGCACCGTCCAGGCTCTCGAGGCGGCCGAGCCGCACCGCGTCTGGACCCCGGTCGACGGTCCCCTGCCGAGCCTCTACCTCTCCCACGGCGGCGGCCCACTGCCGCTGCAGAGCCCGGAGTGGCTCGACCCGCTGCACGCCTGGGCCCGGGCGCTCCCGCGCCCGAAGGCGATCCTGGTCATCTCGGCTCACTGGGAGTCGGCGCCGCTCTCGATCAGCGCGACCCGCCCCGACCAGCTCGTCTACGACTTCGGCGGCTTCGACCCGATCTACAACTCGGTGCGCTACGACACCCCCGACGCCACCGAGCTCGCCCGCACCGTCGCCGCGCTGATGCCCGACACCGAGACCACCCACCAGCACACCCGTCGCGGGCTCGACCACGGCGCCTGGGTGCCGCTGAAGATCATGTACCCCGCCGCCGACATCCCCGTCGTACAGCTCTCCCTGCCCACCGAGGACCCCGACGGCCTGCTCGCTCTCGGCGAGCGGCTTCGGCCTCTGCGCGAGGAGGGCGTGCTCGTGGTCGGCTCGGGCCACATGACCCACGGCCTGCCGTTCATCACCCGCGAGATGGTCTCCGAGAACAAGCCGGCCGGCTGGTCTGCCGACTTCGACGCCTGGGCCGCCGAGGCCCTCGACCGCGGCGACGTCGCCGAGCTGGCCAGGTTCCGCACGGCGGCTCCCGGCATGCCGTACGCACACCCGACCGTCGAGCACTTCACCCCGCTCTTCGTCACCCTCGGCGCCGCCACCGACCCCGCTGCCCCGGTCACGACCACCCTCGACGGCTACGGCTTGGGCCTCTCCCGCCGCTCCTTCCAAGCCGCCTGACCCAAGCCGGCCCGCCGAGAGGTCAGAAATCGGCGTCGAGACGTCAGAAATCGCCGTCGAGTGGTCGAAAATCGACACCGAGGCGTCACTTCCGCTTCGTCAGAATTCGACGCCTCGGCGTCAGAATTCGACCTCTCGCGGTCGTTTTCTGACGTCTCGGCGTCGATTTTCGACCATTCCCGGTCAGGGGTTGACGGGATGGGTGTCTCGGAGCTGGACCGCGAGGGACGGGGAGAGGGGCATCCGGGCGAGCAGGAGGGCCTGGTAGGCGTGGTAGACGTCGGGCTTGCCGCGCCAGACCTGGTGGGAGGGGTGGTTGTGCTCGTCGAGCTCGTGGTGCCAGCTGCCGAGGTCTCGGTCGATCAGATGATCCTCGATGTACGCCTCGAAGCGCTGTCTCCACTCGTCGTAGACCGCCTCCTCGGTGCGGGTGTGCAGGGCACCGGAGGCGGCGAGCGCCTCCGCGGCGACCCAGTGCAGCCGCAGCCGGGTGACGGGGGTGCCGTCCCAGGAGGTCGTGTAGACGAAGCCTGGTTCGCCGTCGGCGGCCCAACCGATCTCGACCGCCCGCGCGAAGAGTGCTCGCGCGTCCTCGACCAGCCAGACCGGAGGCTCCGGGAGCGTCGCGTCGAGGTGGAGCAGCAGGCGCGCCCACTCCAGCAGGTGGCCCGGGGTGCAGCCGTAGGGGCGGAACTGGTCACCGGGCCGGTCGGCGTTGTAGTCGAGCAGCGGGTTCCAGTCGAGGTCGAAGTGCTCGGGCAGGTCGTAGCCGTGGGAGCGGGCGACCCCGTGGATCAGGTGCTCGGCGATCGCCAGTGCCCGCTGGTGCCAGGCTCCGTCGCCGGTGACGTCGCCCGCGGCGAGGAAGGCCTCGACCGTGTGCATGCTCGAGTTGGCGCCGCGATAGGCCTCCCCCGAGCGCAGGTTGCGCTCGAGGCTGTCGACCACCCGGCCGGAGTCGTCGAGGAAGTGCTGCTGCATCACACCGAGCGCCTCGTCGAGCAGCGCGGCCGCGCCCGGCACGCCTGCCGCGACGCCGCTGCTGGCGGCCAGGACGACGAAGGCGTGCGCGTAGGCCTCCTTGAGGGTGCCCACCGGCTCTCCGTCGACCGTGACCGAGGCGTACCAGCCGCCGTGCTCGTCGTCGCGCAGCGCACCCGAGAGCGCCCGGACGCCGTGCGCGGCGAGAGATGCCGCCTCGGTGCCGGGCAGGTCGCCGCGCAGGTGGGCGAGGGCGAAGACGTGGGTCATCCGGGCCGTGATCCAGGTGTGGACCGGCTCGCCGGGGTCCGGGCGACCCGCCTCGTCGAGCCACCAGAAACCTGCGGCCGAGGCCGCCGCCGGCCGGGCGAACCCGGCCAGCCGGCGGCACTCCGCATCGGGGTCGATCATCGCTCGATCATCCCTTGACCGAGCCGGCCATCAGCCCGCCGACGAAGTAGCGGCCGAGCAGGATGTAGATGATCAGCGTCGGGACGGACGCGATCAGCGCGCCCGCCATGCTGGCGGAGTAGTCCTGCAGCTGACCGCTCGCCAGGAAGTTCAGCGCGATCGTCACCGGCCCGTTGCGCGAGGTCGAGAAGAAGAGCGCGAACAGGTAGTCGTTCCAGGCCGAAGTGAACTGCCACATCAGCACCACCACGAACGCCGGCGCCGAGATCGGCAGGATGATCGAGGCGTACGTCCGGAGCATGCCGGCGCCGTCGACCCGCGCGGCCTCGACCAGCTCGACCGGGACCCCGGCGTAGTAGTTGCGGAAGATCAGCGTGGTGATCGGCAGACCGTAGACGACGTGGAGCACGATCAGGCTGGGTACGCCCGAGGGGACACCGAGGTTGCCCATCAGCTGCACCAGCGGGACCATCACGGCCTGGTAGGGGATGAACATCCCGAACAGGATCAGCGTGAAGACGATGTCAGCGCCGGGGAAACGCCACTTGGAGAGCACGAACCCGTTCATCGACCCCAGCACCGAGGAGATGATCGAGGCCGGGATGACCATGGCGAAGGTGCGCCCCAGGGCGGGCCCGAGCTGCTCCCAGGCGCGCGACCAGCCGGCGGTCTCCCAGACCTGCGGCAGCTTCCAGGCGTTGGCCGGGGTCGCGTCGCCGAGCCCCTTGAAGCTGGTCACGAACAGGACGTACGCAGGCAGCAGCACGACCAGCGCGAAGATGATCAACAGCACGTACTTGAGGGTGCGGGCGATCCCGCGGGAGCGCTGGCCGGGGACCCGGCTCGCGACGGCTGCCGGGATTGCATCGGTGCTCATCGGCGACGCTCCTGACGGTAGGTGGAGACGAGGTAGGGGACGATCAGGATGGCCACGATGAGGAGCAGGATCGTCCCGATGGCGGCCGACTTGGCGTAGTCGCCGCGGGTGAACTCGATCCACATCTGGGTGGCGGGCACCTGGGTCGTGTAGTTGGTCTGGCCGGCGATGGCCATGATCAGGTCGAAGACCTTCAGCGACATGTGGCCGATGATGATGATCGCCGACAGGGCGACCGGGCTCAGCTGCGGGAAGATGACGTGGCGGTAGAGCTGCCACTCCGAGGCGCCGTCGATGCGGGCCGCCTCGCGCAGCTCCTCGGGGATGCCGCGGAAGCCGGCCAGGAAGAGCGCCATCACGTAGCCGCTCAGCTGCCAGATCGCGGGGACGGCGATGGCCAGGATGCCCCAGCGCTCGTCGGTCCACCACGGGTTCTGCAGGAAGTCGAGGTGCAGCGAGCCGAAGAGCCGGTTGAGCCCGGAGGCGCGGTTGCCCTCGGCGTTGTTGAGCAGCCAGCGCCAGACCACACCGGAGGCGACGAACGAGACCGCCATCGGAAACAGGTAGATCGCCCGGAAGAGCGACTCACCGCGGGCCTTGCGCTCCAGCAGCCACGCCCACAGGAACCCGAGGCACAGGGTGCCGACCAGGAACGTCGCGGTGTAGAGCAGCAGGTTGCGCAGCGAGTAGATGAAGTCGTCGTCGGTGAACAGGTCGCGGTAGTTGTCCAGACCCGCGAACCCCTGGGACGGACCGATGTTGTGGCGGTCCTGCAGGGAGGTGTGGATGTTGGAGCCGATGAGGCCGTAGACGAAGACGCCGATGACGATGACGGTCGGCAGGATGAGGAGCACGGGCGCGACCCACCCGTGGCCGCCGATGCGGCCCTTGGGCCGTCGCGGCCGCTTGACGGCGCTGGGCACCGTGGAGGACATCTGTCCGTCCTTTCACAGAGGGCGGCCGAGGAGCCGCGGCGGACGATGGCCGCCGCAGCCCCTCGGGCCGGGTGTTCAGACCGGGTGGATCAGCGGGCTCGATGAGCCCGTCGATCACTCGGGCTTGTTGTCCTCGGCGGCCTCGGCGAGACCCTCCTGGAGACCGGCGACATCCTTGTTGCTGCCGAACTTCGCTACGGCGGCGGTGATGTCGGTCAGCCAGTTGACCGAGGTCGCGGCGCCGTGGGCCAGCGAGGAGACGATCTCGTCCTCGCTCCACGACTTGATCGCGGTCTGCTGGTACTCACCGAAGGAGGCGGTGTCGGCGGTGGTGCTGGCCGGGATCGAGCCCTTCGCCTTGTTGAAGGCGACCTGGCCCTCGTCGCTGGCGATGGTGTCCAGCCAGGCCTCGGTGCCCTCGGGGTTCGGGCCGTCCACCGGCATGGTGAAGGAGTCGGCCAGGAAGTCGAAGACGCCCTCGGTGCCCGGGACCGGGACCGCGGTGTAGTCGGTGTTCAGCTTCTTGCCCTGCTCCTGGAACGCCGCCTCGGCCCAGTCGCCCATGATGTTGAACGCGGCCTCGCCGTCGATGACCAGCTGCGTCGCGTCCGGCCAGTCGAGGCCCTGACGGTCGGTGTTGGTCAGCGCGATGAGCTTGCTGTAGTCACCGAGCGCGGCCTTGACCTCACTGCCGGCCCAGTCGGTGGACCCGTCCCAGAGACCGTTGTACGCCTCGGCGCCCAGATCGGCGAGGAGCACGGTCTCGAGCAGGTGGACCTGGGTCCAGTCGGTCGCGATGGAGAGCGGGATGATGCCCTTGGCCTTGATCTTCTCCAGGTCGGCGATCCAGGCGCCGAGCGAGTCGTAGCTCTTGTTCGCCTCGATGCCCGCCTTCTTCAAGACGGCCGGGTTGGACCAGAGCACGTTGGCCCGGTGGATGTTGGACGGGACGGAGTAGATGCCGCCGTCCTGCTTCAGCCGCTCCAGGAGGCCCTCGGGGAACTGCTCGTTCCAGCCCTTCTCCTCGTAGAGGTCGGTGAGGTCCTCGATCTGGCCGGCGTTGATGTAGTCGGTCAGCTCCGCACCCGCGTGCGCCTGGAAGGTGGCCGGCGGCTCACCGTTCTGCAGGCGGGACTGGAGCACGTTCTTCGCGTCGCTGCCGGCACCGCCGGCGACCGCGCCGTTGACGAACTTCAGGTCGGGGTTCTGCTCGTCGAACACCTTGACCAGGGCGTCGAGCCCGGCCTTCTCACTACCCTCGGCCCACCAGGTGAAGACCTCCACCTCGTCGGTGCTGCCGCTCTCGCTGTCGCTGCCGCAGGCGGACACCGCCAGCAGGCTCAGGGCGGCCAGGCCGGCGGCCAGGGCCTTACGCGTTGCGTTCATCTTTGATCCTCCGGTTGCGCGACCACCACGTCGGTGTGATCTGGGTCATTCGCGGTCGCGTGCCGGGACAACGTACGCCCTGCCTTTCTGTCTAGTCAACGCATAACCCGAGACGTTTCCAACCTGAGATCTGTCGGAAATCGACATAATCACCTACAGTCACCGCATGACCACTCCGGAGTCACGGCTGCGCGTCACCAACCGATCCCAGATCCTCGACCTCCTGGGCCGCTCGGCGCCGGTCAGCCGCGCCGAGCTCGCCCAGCGCACCGGCCTCTCCCGCAGCACCGTGTCGAGCATCGTGCAGGAGCTGCTGGCCGCCGAGAAGATCGTCGAGACCTCCGGCTCTGTCCTGGCGCGCGGCGGCGGGCGGCCTCCCTCGCTGCTCACCATCAAGGGCTCTCCCGGCACCCTCGTGGCCGTCGACATCGGCCACCGGCACGTCCGGGTGGCCATCGCCGACCTCGCGGCGAACCCGCTCGCCGAGGAGGAGATCCGGCTCGACGCCGACAACTCCCCCGTCGAGACCATCGACCGGGCCGCGGCACTGGTGCGCGAGTGCCTGGCCGAGGCGGGCATCGACCCGCGCACGGACCGCGTCCTCGGGGTCGGCATGGGCATCCCGGGCCCGGTCGACCCGCACAGCGGGCTCGTGGTCTCCCCCATCCTGGCCAACTGGATGGACCTTGCTCCCGGCGAGGAGCTCTCCCGCCGTCTCGGGATGCCGGTCCAGGTCGAGAACGACGCCAACCTCGGCGCGCTCGCCGAGATCGAGCACGGCGCGGCGCGCGACGTCGACGACGTCATCTACGTCAAGGCCTCCAGCGGCATCGGCGCCGGCCTGGTCCTCGCCGGCGAGCTCTACCGGGGCGTCACCGGGATCGCCGGAGAGATCGGCCACGTACGTTTCGAGGAAAACGGCCCGATCTGCCGGTGCGGCAACCGCGGCTGCCTGGAGAAGGCGTTCGGCGGCTCCCGCCTGGTCGAGCTGCTGCAGCCCGCCTACGAGGAGACGCTCACCGTCGAGCGCATGCTCGAGCTCGCCCAGGAGGGTGACATCCGGGTCAACCGCATCCTCGACGACGCCGGCCGCGCCGTCGGACGGGTGCTCGCCGACCTCTGCAACCACCTCAACCCGGCCCTGATCGTGGTCGGCGACACCATGCGCCACTCGGAGTCGTTCGTGCTCGGCATCAAGGACTCCATCGACCGGTTCACCCAGCCCGACACCGCCGCTGCGCTCGACGTCGTCCCGAGCGAGCTCGGCGACAACGCCGGTGTCATGGGCGCGCTGGTGATCGCGAACTCGGCTTCTCCGGCCGATCCGGGAACAATATGAGCAACCGCTCAGTTGAGCGGGTCATGACGTCATTGTTCTCGCCGCTGAACCTCGGTTCGACGACCATCCCCAACCGCGTCCTGATGGCGCCGCTGACCCGTATGCGCGCCAGCCAGCCGGGCGACGTACCCAACCCGCTGATGGCCGACTACTACCGCCAGCGCGCCTCGGCCGGCCTGATCATCTCCGAGGGCACCCAGGTCTCGCCGCAGGGCAAGGGCTACATGGACACCCCGGGCATCCACTCGGCCGAGCAGGTCGAGGGCTGGCGCCACGTCACCGACACCGTCCACGAGGCCGGCGGCCGGATCGCCGCGCAGCTGTGGCACGTCGGCCGGGTCTCTCACGAGTCCTTCCACGACGGCGACCTCCCGGTCAGCGCCTCGGCCATCCCCTACCGCAACCGCACGACCGTACGCGGCGAGGACGGCACCCCGACGAGGGTCAACTGCCCCACGCCCCGTGCCCTCGAGACCGCCGAGATCGCGGAGGTCGTCGACGACTACCGCCGCGCGACACGCAACGCCCGTGAGGCCGGCTTCGACCTCGTCGAGGTCCACGCCGCCCACGGCTACCTGCTCCACCAGTTCTCCAGCGCCAGCAGCAACGAGCGCACCGACTCCTACGGCGGCTCCCTGGAGAACCGCGCCCGGCTGACCCTCGAGGTGCTCGACGCGGTCATCGCTGAGTGGGACGCCGACCACGTCGGCATCCGGATCTCCCCGATCGGCTCGTTCAACGGCCTCGAGGACCCCGAGGGCGCCGAGATGGGCCTCTACCTCGCCGCCGAGATCGGCAAGCGCGGCGTCGCCTTCCTGCACCTCTCCGAGCCCGACTGGGCCGGCGGGCCGGAGCTGAGCGACGACTACCGCAAGCAGCTGCGCGCCGCCCACCCCGGCACGATCGTCGCCGCCGGCTCCTACACCTCCGAGAAGGCGACCCGCCTGATCGAGGCCGACCTGATCGACGCGGCCGCGTTCGGGCGCACCTTCATCGCCAACCCGGACCTGCCCCGGCGCCTGGAGGAGAGCCTCCCGCTCAACGAGCCCGACCTGTCGACCTTCTACGGCGGCGGCGAGGCCGGCTACACCGACTACCCCGAGTGGACCGCCTGAGTCCACCAGTCCTTCACCTCGAACCCGCACGGCGGAGACGAATCTCTGGCATGGTCTCCGCCATGCGGGTTCTCGTGACTTGTGCCCTCTCCCTCACCCTTCTCGGCAGCGGGTTCGCCGCGACGGCGGCTCCGGCTGCGACGCCGGCCGCCGACCTCGTCGCCGATCCCGTCGCGCTGGTCGATCCGCTGATCGGCTCCGCCAACGGCGGCAACACCTATCCGGGAGCGGTACGCCCCTTCGGGATGATCTCGGTCAGCCCGACCTCCACCGCCGGCGACCAGACCAACACGGCCGCCTCCAACGGCTACTCCCACGACACCACCCGGATGCGCGGCTTCTCGCTCACCCACGTCAACGGCGCGGGCTGCCATCCCGGCGCCGCCGGCGACGTCCCGGTCTTCCCGCACACCGGTGAGATGACCGGGTCGCCGACCGCGGACGTCACCGACGCGACGTACGCCTCCGACTTCAGCCACGCCGACGAGCTGGCCGAGCCGGGCCGCTACCGGCTGGGTCTGGCCAACGGTGCCGAGATGGACACCGCGGTGACGACCCGCGCCGCGGTCAGCGAGCTGACCTTCCCCGCCGACAAGCCCGCCAACCTGCTCTTCCGCACCTCCAACTCGCTCAACGGCAGCGAGAGCGCGGTGACCCGGATCGACCGCGCCAAGCGCACCGTGAGCGGATCGGTGCTGACGGGGGCGTTCTGCGGGCGGCGTGGGAACGGCGGCGGCAGCAACAAGCGCTCCTACTACCGGCTCTACTTCACGGCCCAGTTCGACCGCTCCTTCAGCGGCCACGGCACCTGGGTCAACGGCGAGCTCCAGCCGGGCAGCACGGAGGCGCGCGGCGGCGAGGGCTACGAGACCGGTGCGGCCCGCCAGGGACAGGGCTCGGGTGGCTACGTCTCCTTCGACCCGCGCCGCGACCAGACGGTGCAGATGCGGATCGGGATCTCCTACACCAGCCAGGCGGCCGCCGAAGCGAACCTGAAGGCCGAGATCAAGCGGCCCGACACGGTGTCCTCGGTCACCACCGACGCGAAGGCGGAGTGGCGCGAGGCGCTCTCCTCGGTCGAGGTCGCCGGCGGCAGCAGGGACGAGCAGACGGCGTTCTACACCGGCCTCTACCACTCCTATCTCCAGCCCAACGTGATCTCCGACGTCGCCGGCACCTACTGGGGCAGCGACCAGGAGGTCCACCGGATCGAGCGCGGCCAGCAGGCGCAGTACGGCAACTTCTCCGGCTGGGACCAGTACCGCGCGCACACCCAGCTCCTCGCGCTTCTCGAGCCGCGGGTGGCCGGCGACTTCGCCCGCTCGCTGCACGCCTACTCGCGACAGCACGGCGGCGTCTGGGACCGCTGGCTCCACCTCAGCGGGTGGACCCACGTGATGACCGGCGACCCCAGCGCACCGACGCTGGCCGGCTTCTACGCGCTCGGCGTGCGCAACTTCGACGCTGCGGGCGCCTACGAGTCGCTGGTGCGCCAGGCGACGGTGCCGCACCCCGACGGACTCTCGAGCTACGGCTGCCCCGGCCAGTGCATCGGCCAGCGGCCCAACCTCGCCGACTACCTCGACAAGGGGTACGCACCCCAGGACACGTGTCACTGCTGGGGCGGCGCCGCGGAGACCCTCGAGGACGCCGTCGCCGACTACTCGCTCGCCGACTGGGGCCGCCGCCTGGGCGCCTCCTCGGCCGAGACCGACGCGCTGATGGATCGAGCCGGCTGGTGGCAGCACACGTTCAACCCCGACGCCACCGAGACCGACGGCTACCAGCAGGCGCGCAAGGCCGACGGGAGCTGGGTCTCCGGCTTCAGCCCCTCGACCGACACCGGCTTCGCGCAAGGCAGCAGCGCGACGTACACCTGGATGGTGCCGCACGACGTCGCCCGCCTGGCCGAGGCGGCCGGCGGGCGTGACCGGGCGATCGAGCGTCTCGATGCGTTCTTCCACAAGGCCGACGGCTCCTGGCAGCACACCGGCGGCGACCCGCTGCGCTACGACCCGACCAACGAGCCCGGCATCCACATCCCGTGGATGTACAACGGCCTCGGCGCTCCGTGGAAGACCCAGGAGACGGTGCGCGCGATGGCCTCGCTCGCCTACGGGGTCGGGCCGCGCGGCCTCCCCGGCAACGACGACCTCGGCACCATGTCGGCCTGGTACGTCTTCTCCGCGATGGGCATCTATCCGCAGGACCCCGCCCGCGCCGAGATGCTCCTCTCCAGCCCGATCTTCGAGCGGGTGGTCATCCACCGCGGCAACGGCGTCGACATCGTCATCGAGTCGCCGCAGGCGAGCGCCGAGAACATCTACGTCTGGGCCGTCTCCCTCGACGGCCGGGAGCGTACGCAGTCGTGGCTGCCCGAGTCGGTGATGAACCGCGGCGGCACCGTCCGGATCGACGTCGCCCCCGACCCGAACCAGGACTGGGGCACCGCCGAGGCGGACCTGCCGATCTACCACACCAGTTGAGATGGATGCCTTATGCACTCATAATGAGTGCATGGCCTATCTGCAGATTCGCGACGTCCCGGACGAGATCCGCGACGTCCTCGCCCAGCGTGCGAAAGATCGCGGGCAGTCGTTGAATTCCTACCTGCGCGATGTCGTGCTCCGTGAGGCGTCGTTCGCGAACAATCAGGCGCTGATCGAGGAGGTGATCGCCCGCCGCGGCGGTTCCAAGTTCACCGCCGACGACGTCCTGGCGGCGCGCGACACCGCTCGTGGCGAGCGCGGCCGGGGCGTGGCGTGATCGTTCCCGACGCCTCCGCCGTCGCGCTTCTCTTCGCCGACCCCGGCTCCGACTCCCGGGTGGACGCAGCGACTCGGGTCCTCACCGACGATCCTGAATGGGTCGTCCCGGAGATCTGGCGAACCGAGATGCTCAGCGTCTTCCGTGGGCTCTCCCTCGGCGGCAAGCTCACCGATCAGGACGCCGACCGGGCGCTGCGCTGGCTCCAGACGATCACCGTGATCACCGCTCCCTCCGGCCCGTGCCTCGCCCGGATGTGGGAGCTGCGGCGCAATCTGTCGACCTATGATGCGGGCTACGTAGCGGTCGCCGAGTCCCACGACCTCACCCTCGTCACCGCCGACGTACGCATCGCGAAGGCCGGCGTCGCGCGCTGCGCGGTGAGGACCGTCACGGCCGGGTGATCTCCGCAGCGAGGCGGCTCTGGACGGATCGCGAGTTTCTGCGAAGATGCGGGGCGTGAGCACATCGACTCCGGGACGCACGAACGTCATCGACCGGTTCTTCCAGATCAGCGCACGCGGCTCGACGGTCGGGCGTGAGGTGCGCGGTGGCATCGTCACGTTCTTCACGATGGCCTACATCGTCGCGCTGAACCCGCTGATCCTCGGCTTCGCGGAGGACGTGAACGGTGACCTCCTCGGCGGGTCGAGCGGGGACAACATCGCCGCGATCGCGGCGGGCACGGCTTTGGTCGCCGGTGTCGTGACGATCCTGATGGGCGTCGTCGCCAACTTCCCGCTGGCCCTGGCGGCCGGGCTCGGGCTGAACGCCTTCGTGGCGTTCTCGATCGCCGGGCAGATGACCTGGGCCGACGCGATGGGCCTGGTGGTGATCGAGGGTCTGGTGATCCTGGTGCTGGTGCTCACCGGCTTCCGCGAGGCCGTCTTCCACGCGGTGCCCCGCGAGCTCAAGACGGCGATCTCGGTCGGGATCGGTCTGTTCATCGCGGTGATCGGCTTCGTCGACGCCGGTTTCGTACGCCGCATCCCCGACGCCGCGAACACCACCGTGCCAGTTCAGCTGGGTCCGACGGGCCAGCTCGCGGGCTGGCCGGTGCTGGTCTTCGTGATCGGTCTCGCGCTGCTCATCACGCTGTGGGTGCTCAAGGTGCGCGGCGCGATCCTGATCTCGATCGCGGTGACCACGGTGCTGGCGATCGTCGTCGAGGCCTTCGCGAAGCTCGGTCCGAGCAGCGTGGAGAACCCGACCGGCTGGTCGCTCAACGTGCCGGCGCTCCCCGACAAGATCATCGACTGGCCCTCGTTCGGCACGCTTGGCGAGTTCCACCTGCTCGGCTCGTTCCAGAGCGTCGGCATCGTGACCGCGGTGCTGCTGATCTTCACGCTCATGCTCGCCGACTTCTTCGACACCATGGGCACGATGACCGCGATCGGCTCGGAGGCCGGGCTGCTGCGCGAGGACGGCACCCCGCCGCGTACCCGCTCGATCCTGGTCGTCGACTCGCTGGCCGCCGCTGCCGGTGGTGCCGGTGGTGTCTCCTCCAACACCTCCTACGTCGAGTCGGCCTCCGGCGTCGGCGAGGGCGCGCGCACGGGTCTGGCCGCGGTGGTCACCGGTGTGCTCTTCCTGCTCACCACGTTCCTGGCTCCGCTGGTCACCATCATCCCGTCCGAGGCGGCCGTGCCTGCGCTCATCCTGGTCGGCTTCCTGATGATGCAGCAGGTCAAGGACATCAACTGGAGCGACGTCGAGATCGCGATCCCGGCGTTCCTGACGATCGCGCTGATGCCGTTCACCTACTCGATCTCGGTCGGCATCGGCGCCGGCTTCCTGGCCTACGTGCTGATCCAGATCGTGCGCGGCAAGATCCGCAACATCCACCCGCTGATGTGGGTGGTCGCGGTCCTGTTCATCGTCTACTTCGCGATCCACCCGATCTCGAGCTGGCTGAGCTGACCGTCCACGGCTCCCCCGGGAGCTCATGGGCCTCGGCGGCCAGGTGACGCCACAGGGTGCCGCCGCGCTCCAGGTCCAGGCGTCCCTGCCGGCAGAGGTCGGGAGGGAGGTCGAGACCGAACGTGGTCACCGCCCCGAGCACGCGATGGTCGCCGAGGATCCCCGGAACCAGCGAGGCTTCATCCAGGTCGAGCGACTCGACCAGGAGCGGTCGGCCCTCGTGGTCGAGGGCCGACCACGACGTGCTCGTCCGGCCGGGCCGCTCGCCGTGACGGCCCAGGACGAGCGTCTCGCGCAGCGCGAGCCTGGCACCGGCACCCAGCGTGACCGCGGTGCTCCGGATGACGTCCGCGCCGGCCGAGACCACGAAGGGCTCGCCGGCCCAGAGCAGGGTTGCCCCCGCGGCGAGGGTGATCGCGACCGACCAGCAGGCCTGCCCGCCGTCCATGTCGTAGGCGACCGTCCCGGCGGGCTCGACCAGGGTCAGGCAGGCCCCTTCTCCCACCTCGACCTCGACCGCGACCCGGTCGCCGGCCAGCAGCATCGCGCCGTCGGGGACCAGCGAGACCCGGGCCGAGGTCGCGTCGCTGGCGAGCAGCATCGGGCGCAGCGCGGGGGCGGTGGCCGGACCTTCCATCTCCGTCTCGACACGTACCCGTCCGCTGCTCACCGCCCCGACCCGCACCCGGGTCAGGGCGCCGGTGGCGACCTCAGACGTGCTGGTGGTCGGCATCGTGGTCATGGGAGTGGCTGGTGCCGTCGGCGTGGAAGTGCGGCGCCATCGGACCCGGGTCGGCCGGGACCAGCCCGCCGCCTCGGTGGAGCGCCAGCTCGGACCTGACCCACTCGACCAGCTCTGCCACCGAGCCCGGGTCGGTGCGCGACAGCGCGATGACGGGGCGTCCTTCGCGCACCGACCCCGCGTCGGAGACCATCGCGACCGGGTCGACCCCGACGTACGGGGCCAGGTCGGTCTTGTTGACCACGAGCAGGTCGGCGCGCTCGATGCCCGGGCCGCCCTTGCGCGCGACGTCGCCACCGCCGGCGACGTCGATGAGGAAGATCTGGGTGTCGACCAGCGCCGGCGAGAAGGTGGCGGTGAGGTTGTCACCGCCCGACTCGACCAGCACCACGTCGAGCGGCGCGAACTCGTCCTCGAGCTCCTCGACTGCGATCAGGTTGGCGGTGACGTCGTCGCGGATGGCGGTGTGGGGGCAGGCGCCGGTCTCGACGGCGCGGATGCGGGCCGGGTCGAGCACCCCGGCGGAGCGCAGGAAGCGGGCGTCCTCGTCGGTGTAGATGTCGTTGGTGACCACGCCGATCTCGAGATCGGCGGCCAGCTCACGGCACAGCAGCGCGATGAGCGAGCTCTTCCCGGTGCCGACCGGTCCGCAGACCCCGATCCGCAGTCCTCGGTCCTTCGATACGTCCTCAAGCACTGAACAACCTCCTGGTCGTGGCGGCGTGGGCGAGGGCCCACAGGTCGAGCTGGGGCGCGCTGGGCGCCGGGATCTCGTCGGGCGAAGTGAGCGCAGCGACCTCGGTGGCGAGCCGGTCGGCTGCCGGGAGCAGGTCGTGCACCCACGAGGTGGCGTCCAGCGGGTCGAGGGGCAGCAGCTTGAGGGCTGCCGAGGCGACCGTCTGCAGATCGTCGTATGCCACCAACCGGCCGAGCGAGGCCGGCGAGATGCCACCCGCGGCCGCCGCCGCGGCCAGGACGATCGGGCGACAGACACCCTCGACGCCTGCCGCGTCCGCGACGTGCGGCGAGTCCGGGAACAACCGTCTGACCAGCCGCAACAGCGCGCGGGCGAGCGTGTGCGAGGTCTCCCGCATCGGTGCGGCCGGGGTGCGGGCCGCCCACGCGTCGACGACCGGCGCCAGGGGCAGGCCGGCGCGCAGCCGGTGCAGCGCGACCACCGCGGTGCCGGCCTCGACCCGCGCCACGCTGCCCAGCCGGGACCGCATGAGGACCGACACCTGCGCGGCGGTGAGCCCGGAGCGTACGGCTGCCTCCAGCTGGCCCGACTGGGTGTGGCCGGCGACCGGGAGCCGGGCGTCGGCGAGCAGCATCAGCATCAGGTCGTCGGCCATGGTCAGAACATCGAGTAGAGCTGGGTCAGCGGTAGCTCGGTGGCGGGGGCGGGCTCGATCAGCTCGCCGTCGACGTGGATGCGGAACGTCTCTGGCTCGACCCGGATATCGGGTGTCGCGTCGTTGTTGACCATGTCGGCCTTGCCGATCTCCCGGGTCGGCTCGATCCCTACCAGCCGGCGGCGCAGCCCGAGGCGGTCGGCGAGACCGGCCTCCAGCGCAGCAGGTGCGACGAAAGTGACCGCGTGGTCCCCACCCGGACCGACCAGGGTCGGCCGCATGAGGACCGGCTGCGGCGTGGGGATGGAGGCGTTGGGGTCACCGAGCGCGCCCCAGACCAGCGCGCCGGCTTTCATCACGACCTCGGGCCGGATGCCGAAGAAGCGCGGGTCCCAGAGCACCAGGTCGGCCAGCTTGCCGGGCTCCACGGAGCCGACCTCGGCGGCGATCCCGTGGGCGATGGCGGGGTTGATCGTGTACTTCGCGACGTACCTCTTCGCGCGGACGTTGTCGGCCGGGCCACCCAACGATCCGAGGCGGGCCTTCATCGCGTGGGCGACCTGCCAGGTGCGGCAGACGACCTCGCCGATGCGGCCCATCGCCTGGGCGTCGGAGGAGGTGATCGAGAGCGCGCCGAGGTCGTGGAGGACGTCCTCGGCGGCGATCGTGGTCGCCCGGATGCGCGACTCGGCGAAGGCCAGGTCCTCGGGCACGCGCGGGTTGAGGTGGTGGCAGACCATCAGCATGTCGAGATGCTCGGCGACGGTGTTGACCGTGTGCGGCAGCGTCGGGTTGGTCGAGCCCGGGATGACGTGCAGCAGCGAGGCGACCGAGAGGATGTCGGGCGCGTGCCCGCCGCCGGCGCCCTCGGCGTGAAAAGCGTGGATCGACCGGCCCGCGATCGCGGCGACCGTCGACTCCAGGTAGCCCGCCTCGTTGAGCGAGTCGGAGTGGAGCGTGACCTGGAGCCCGTGCTCGTCGGCGGCGCGCAGGGCGGCATCGATGGCAGCAGGGGTCGAGCCCCAGTCCTCGTGCACCTTGTAGGCCGCTGCGCCGGCGAGCGCCTGCTCGGCCAGCCCGGCGGCGGAGACGGTGTTGCCCTTGCCCATCAGCAGGAGGTTGACCGGCATGTCGTCGAGCGCGCGGTGGACGGTCTCCAGGTGCCACGGGCCAGGGGTCACCGTGGTCGCCTTCGACCCCTCGGACGGACCGGTTCCACCGCCACCGACCGTGGTCGTGCCGGTCGAGATCGCCTCGACGATCTGGGACCGGGAGAGCAGGTGCACGTGGACGTCGATCGCTCCGGCGGTGAGGATCTTGCCCTCACCGCTGACCACGTCGGTGCCCGGCCCGATGACCAGGTCGGGGTGGACGCCGTCGGCGATGTCGGGGTTGCCGCTGCGGCCGAGCGCGACGATGCGTCCGGCGCGGATGCCGACGTCGGCTCGGACGATGCCCCAGTGGTCGAGCACGACGGCGTTGGTGATCACTGTGTCGAGGGCACCCTCTGCCGACGAGACCGTCGACTGGTTCATCGACTCGCGGATCGACTTGCCGCCGCCGAAGACCGACTCCTCGCCCCCGGCGGTCAGGTCGTCCTCGACCTCGATCCAGAGGTCGGTGTCGCCGAGACGCACCTGGTCGCCGGCCGTGGGGCCGTAGAGCGCCGCGTACTCGCTCCTGCTGATCTCCACCATCACGCCTCCCCGGTGGTCGAGCATGTCGAGACCACGGAGATCCCGGGTACGACCCGGGCACCCTTGAGCGCCACGATCGCGACCTCACGGGAAGCGCCCGGCTCGAAGCGCCGCGAGGTCCCGGCGGGGATGTCGAGGCGGAATCCCTCAGCCGCGCCGCGGTCGAGGTCCAGCGCCGCGTTGACCTCCGCCAGGTGGATGTGGGAGCCGATCTGGATGGGCCGGTCGCCGGTGTTGAGGACGACCAACGTACGCCGCTCCGACTCGCTCCGGTCGGCGTTGAGCCGGATGGTGCCGTCGGCGACGCGTACGGCTCCGGGGCCGTTGAGCTGCATGGAGGTCTCCTCCTCAGGCGATGGGCTGGTGGATGGTGACGAGCTTGCGGCCGTCGGGGAAGGTCGCCTCGACCTGCACCTCGACGAGCATGTCGACGACGTCGGGCATGACCTGCTCGCGGCTCAGCACGGTGCGTCCCCGGGTCATCAGGTCGGTGACCGAGGCGCCCTCCCGAGCGCGCTCGATGACCCAGGTCGACAGCAGCGCGACCGACTCGGGGTAGTTGAGCAGCACCCCGCGGGCGAGCCGGTCGCGGGCGACCATGCCGGCCACGGAGAGCAGCAGCTTCTCGGTGTCGGAGGGGGTCAGGTGCATCGGCGCTCCTCTAGACGGCCAGGTGGGATCGGACGTGCTCGTGCGCTCCGGCACCGCCGTCGCCGTGGGCTGTGATCCGGCCGGACTCGAGGACGTAGTAGGCAGAGGCCGTACGCAGCGCGAACCCGACGTGCTGCTCGACCAGCAGCACGCTGAGGTCGCCGCGCCCGGTCAGCTCGGCGATCACCCGCTCGATCTCGGCGACCACGTTGGGCTGGATGCCCTCGGTCGGTTCGTCGAGGATGAGCAGCCGCGGTCTGGTCAGCAGGGTGCGGGCGATGGAGAGCTGCTGACGCTGTCCGCCGGAGAGGAGGCCGGCCCGGCGGCCGAGCAGGTCCTTCAGCGCCGGGAAGAGGTCGAGCATCTCGCTGATCCCCTCCCGGTCGCCGACGAGCTGGAGGTTCTCCAAGGTGGTCATGTCGCCGAAGCACTGCTGCCCCTGCGGGACGTACCCGAGGCCGCGTCTGACGCGCGCGCTCGGCCGCAGCGCGGTGACGTCCTCGCCGTCGAGGACCACCCGGCCGCTCTTGGGCCGGACCAGGCCGACGGCGGCCTTGAGCAGGGTGGTCTTGCCGGCGCCGTTGTGTCCCATCAGGGCCACCGCTCCCCCGGCCGGGACCTCGAGGCTGACCTCGTGGAGCACCGTGGTGCGGCCGTAGCCTCCGGTGACCGACTCGATCCTCAGCATCAGGCGCTCTCCTCAGCTCTCGTCTCGGTCATGTCGGCGACGGTGTCGCCCAGGTAGACCCGCTGCACCTCGGCGTCCTCCCGGATCTCCGCGGCGCTGCCCTCCGCGATCACCTTCCCGGCGTGCAGGACGGTGACGACGTCGGCGAACCTGCGGACGAAGTCCATGTCGTGCTCGATGACCACGACGGTGCGCTCCGGGCTGATCCGGCGCAGCAGCTCACCGGTCTCCTCCCGCTCCTCTGCCGACATCCCGGCCACCGGCTCGTCGAGCAGCATCACCGCCGAGTTCTGCACCAGCAGCATGCCGATCTCCAGCCACTGCTTCTGCCCGTGCGAGAGCACACCGGCGGGCCGGTCGGCCAGGGCGGTGAGGCCCACTGTCTCCAGTGCCTCGGCGACCCGCTCGGGGGTGCCGCGCCGCGGCAGCATCAGCCGCCATCTCGGCCGGTGCACACCGGCGGCGATGTCGAGGTTCTGCAGCACGCTGAGCTCCTCGAAGACCGTCGCGGTCTGGAAGGTACGCCCCACGCCGAGGCGAGTGATCGTGTGCGATGCCAAGCCGAGCAGATCGCGTGTGCGATAGCGCGCCTCTCCACTCCCCGTCGCCAAGCCGGTCAGTGCGTCCACGAGCGTCGTCTTCCCTGCGCCGTTGGGGCCGATCAGGAAGTGCAGGCGACCGGGTTCGAGGGTCAGGGACACCCCGTCGATCGCGACGAAGCCGTCGAACTCGACCCTCAGGTCGTTCACGGTCAGGGTCATCGCGCTGCCGCCTCCTCGAGTGCGGGTCGTTCTCGGTGGGCGACCGTCCGCTTCGCCATCCCCACCAGCTGCGCCAGCCCTCCGGGCAGCAGCAGGATGACCAGCACGAACAGCGCCCCTTGGAAGTAGGACCACGAGCCCGGGAACGCCTCGGAGAGCGAGGTCTCGGCATAGCCGACCAGCAGCGCGCCCACCGCCGGGCCGAGCAGCGAGGCGCGCCCGCCCAGCGCGACCCCGGCGAGCAGCCCGATGGAGGCGACCACGCCGACGTCGTCGGGCGAGACGATCCCGGCGATCGGCACGAAGAGCGCGCCCCCGACCGAGGCCAGCACGGCCGCGACGACGTACGCCGCGAGCTTCACGTTCGCCGGGTCGGTGCCCAGGAAGCGGACCCGCTCCTCGCCGTCGCGGACGGCCACCAGCAGCTCGCCGAAGCGGCTGCGATGGAGCCACGCCATCGCCAGGATCGAGACCAGCAGGATCCCGGCGGCGACGAAGTAGAGCATCCGCTTGTTGGCCGGGTCGAAGAGGGCGTACCCGAAGAAGCCCTGGAAGTTGTTGAGCCCGTTGGCGCCGCCGGTGGTCTTCACCTGCCCGATGAGCAGGATCGCGAAGGCGGCGGCGAGCGCCTGGCTCAGGATGGCGAAGTACGCCCCCTTGATCCGCCGCTTGAAGACCGCGAGCCCCAGCAGGCCCGCGACGATCACCGGCAGGACGAGGATCACCACGACCGCGACGGCACCGCTGCGCAGGGGCTCCCACCACCACGGGACGGCCGCGTCGCCGTAGAGCGCCATGAAGTCCGGGACTCCGCCCGGGCCGGCGTCGGCGAGCTTGAGGTGCATGGCCATCGCGTAGGCACCGAGGCCGAAGTAGAGCCCCTGACCGAGCACGAGCATCCCGCCGCGGCCCCAGGCCAGGCCGATGCCGACCGCGGCGATGGCGTAGCAGCAGTACTTGGCCAGCAGACCGAGCCGGAAGTCGGAGAGGACAGCCGGGGCGAGGACGAGCAGGGCGATTGCGAGCAGCAGCCAGCCGGCGTACGGGGAACTGTGCTTGATCTTCGAGGTCTTCATGCCAGGCTCCTGGTGCGGACCGAGAGGATGCCCTGCGGGCGCAGCTGCAGGAACGCGACGATCGCGAGGAAGACGATCACCTGCGCGACCGAGCCGGTCAGGGCGTGGGCGAGGAAGGCCTGCAGCAGACCGATGCCGAGCGCCGCCACGATCGTGCCCTTGAGGTGTCCGATGCCGCCGACCACGACCACGAGGAAGGCCTGGACGATGTAGGACGTGCCGAGGTTGGGGCCGGTGGAGCCGAGCAGGGTCAGCGCCACCCCAGCGACGCCGGCGAGGCCGGAGCCGATGAAGAAGGTGGCCCGGTCGGTGCGGCGGGTGGAGATGCCGAGCGTCTCGGCGAGGTCGCGGTTGCCGACGGTGGCGCGGATCTCCCGGCCCAGCGCGGTGAACCGGAGCACCGCGAGCAGAGCGGCGACGCAGCCGGCGGCCAGCAGGATGATGAAGAGCCTGGTCAGCGGGAAGTCGTAGCCGAGGATCGGGATCGACCCGTCGAGCCAGTCCGGTGCCGGCACCTCCTTGGCCGGAGCGCCGAAGACGTCGCGCGCGACCTGCTGCAGGACGAGGCCGACGCCGTAGGTGACCAGCAGCGTGTCGAGGGGCCGGGCGTACATCCAGCGCAGCACGCTCGCCTCCAGCGCCAGCCCGAGCAGGCCGCCGATCAGGAACCCCACAGGGAGCGCGATCAGCAGGCTGAGCTCGGTGCCGGCGGTGATGGTCGAGACGACGAAGGCGGTGTACGCGCCGGCCATGATGAACTCACCGTGGGCCATGTTGATGACGCCCATCTGACCGAAGGTCAGGGTGAGCCCCAAGGCGATGAGGAGCAGGACCGCACCGGCGGAGATGCCGGTGAAGACCTGGGCGAGGATCGCGTCCAACGGACTAGTTCTTCCACCAGTCGTAGGACTTCAGGAAGGGGTCGGGCTCGATCGGCTTCTCGCTCGACCAGACCGTGTCGATCAGACCTTCGCCGTTCACCTGGCCGATGAGCGCGGTCTTGGCAAGGTGGTGATTCTCGCCGTCGACCTCGACGGTGCCTTCGGGTGCGTCGTAGGTGACGCCGTCGGCGGCGTCGACCACGTCGGCGACCTCGAAGGAGTCAGCCTTCTCGACCATCCCCTTCCACAGGTGGAGGGAGGTGTAGGCGGCCTCCATCGGGTCGGAGGTCACCGCCTTGGCGCCGTTGGCGGCCTTGAAGTCGGTGACGAACTCCTTGTTCGTCTCGCTGTCGATGGTCTGGTAGTAGTTCCAGGCGGTGTACTGGCCCTCGAGGTTGCCCACGCCGACGCCCGGCACCTCCTCCTCGGCGATCGAGACCGAGAGCACCGGCATCGCATCCGCGGTCAGGCCCTTGCCCTTGTACTCCTTGAAGAAGGCGACGTTGGAGTCGCCGTTGAGCGTGTTGAAGACGGCGTCCGCGCCGGCGGCCTTGACCTTGTCGACCACCGTGCCGAAGTCGGTCGAGCCCAGGGGCTGGTACTCCTCACCGAGGACCTCGATGCCGTTCGCGGCTGCGTACTGCTTGATGATCTTGTTGGCCGTGCGCGGGAAGACGTAGTCGGAGCCCACCAGGAAGATCGACTCGATCTTCTTCTCCTGCTTGAGGAAGTCCAGGGCGGGGATGATCTGCTGGTTGGTGGTGGCGCCGGTGTAGAAGATGTTGTCGGAGGACTCAAGGCCCTCGTACTGCACCGGGTAGAAGAGCAGCGAGTCGTTGCCCTCGAAGACCGGCAGCATCGCCTTGCGGGAGCTGGAGGTCCAGCCGCCGAAGACGGCCGCGACGCAGTCGTCCTGAATGAGCTTGGTGGCCTTCTCGGCGAAGACCGTCGGCTCGGACTGGCCGTCCTCGCTGACGATCTCGAGCTTCTTGCCGAGGACGCCGCCGTCGGCGTTGATCTCCTCGGCCGCCATGGACAGCGACTTGAAGACCGTGGTCTCGCTGATCGCCATCGTCCCCGACAGGGAGTTGAGGAAGCCGATCTTGACGGTGTCGCCGCTGGTGTCGAGGCAGCTCTCGGAGCTGGCGGTGTCACCGGTCTTCGCGCCGCCGCAGGCGGTCGCGGTCATGCCCAGAGCGAGCACCGAGCTGGCCGCAAGGAGGCGGCTCGAGATTTTGGTACGCACGGGGGAGGTCCTTCCATCGGACAGTTGCTCTCGAATGGAAGGAATCTAGGGACGGGTTGTTTCGCCGGCGTGTCGGTCTCCGCGAGGATTTGTTTCCAGACGGAAACGACTTCTCAGGAGTCGGTGTCGAGGAGCGTGGCGAGGTCGCGGGTCACCCGTGCCACGGTCTTCGCACCGTCCGCGCCTCCGAGGGTGCGCGTCGCGGCCTGCTGGCGGTCGCGGATCTCGCGGGCCGCCGAGGCACCCACCGGAGAGAGCGCGACCGCCGCACGTCGCTTGTCCTCGGCGTGGACCTTGCGCAGCACCAGGCCGCGCTCGGTCAGGCGGTCGACATGACGGGTCAGCGTCGCCGCCGGGAGCGCGGCGCTGTCGGCGAGGCGGGTCATGGTCTGGCCCGGCTGGTCGAGCAGCACGCTGAGGATGCGCCACTGCTCGGCGGTCAGGTCAAAGTCGGCGTACGTCTCGGCGAGCGCACGCTCGATCCGGCGCTGCGCACGGGCGAGCAGCACGGTCAGGTCCGTCGCGACGGTCTCGGCGACCTCCATGGCTTCCTCCACGAGATGGCTGTTGGATGCCCGCTGCGCCGAGGGCCCGACTCCCGTACCCTAACCAGCAATCGGCTCAACGGTGAGTCATCCGTCCTACTCAGCAGGAGCAGGTGCCGATGTCCCCACCGTCGTTCACGCCGGCATCGCATGCTCTCCTCGGCCTCGCCCCGCGACCGGCGGATGCGGTCTCGATCGCGTTCGTGGTGCCGATGCAGGGCCCCACCGGCATCTACGGCCCCGGCTGCCTGGCCTGCGGTGAGCTGGCCGCCGAGGAGCTCAACGCCGGCGGCGGGATCGCCGGACGCCCGGTCGAGCTGGTCGCGGTCGACGCCGGCCGCTCCCCCGCGGAGGTCGCCGCCGAGGTGGGCCGGCTCGTCGAGACCGGCCGGGTCGACGCGATCGCGGGCTGGCACATCTCGGCGGTACGCCAGGCGATCACCGCCCGCGTCGGCGGGCGGGCGCTCTACGCCTTCGCGGCCATGCACGAGGGCGGTGACGACACCCCGGGCGTCTTCATGATCGGCGAGCGCCCCGTCAACCAGCTGCTCCCCGCGGCCGCCTGGATGCGCGACAACCACGGCATCTCCCGCTGGGCGGTCGTCGGCAACGACTACGTCTTCCCGCGCGTCACCGGATCGACGGCACGGGCCGCGCTGCAGGGCACGCCGTCCGAGGTCGTCAGCGAGACGTACGTCCCGCTGGGGACCCGCGACTTCGGCGGTGTCCTGCGTGGTCTCGAGCGCGGCGACCAGGACGGCGTGATCATGCTGCTGATGGGTCAGGACGCGGTGTACTTCAACCGTCAGTTCGCAGCGGCCGGGCTGAGCGCGGCGGTGACCAGGCTGAGTCCGGCCATCGAGGAGAACACGCTCCTCGCCGGCGGCGCCCATGCCAACGCCAACGTCTTCGCCGCCGCGGCGTACTTCGACGATCTCGTCACGCCGGAGTCGACCGGTCTGGCCGAGCACTACTACCGCCGCTTCGGTGAGTACGCGCCCTCGCTCAACGCCGTCGGCGAGTCCTGCTACGAGTCGCTGATGTTCCTGCGCCAGGTCGGCGACGCCTGCGGCTCGCTCGAGGTCGGGCCCGCGCTCCAGCTCACCGAGCGGCACGCCTACTCCAGCCCGCGCGGCCTGATGCGGATGCACGGCAACCTCGTCGACCAGGACGTCTACATCGCCGCCGCCGACGGCCTCCGCTTCGAGATCCAGGGGCAGATCGCGTACGCCTCGTAGAAGTCGTTGACTTGGAGCGCGCTCCAACTCCTAGCGTGCGCCGCATGACGCTCTCAGACGACTCCTCCACCACCACCACCCGCACATCCCGCCACGACCACGGGCGCCGGATCCTCGACGCCATCGACGGTGAGGCCGGCGCCCGAGTGATCGACTCCCTCGCCGACATCGCTCCTGAGATGGCTCATCAGATCGTCACCTGGGGCTTCGGCGAGATCTACGCCCGCCCCGGTCTCGAGCCGCGCGACCGTCAGCTCGTCACGCTCGGCATGCTCACCGCCCTCGGTGGCTGCGAGCCCCAGCTCGAGGTGCACATCAACGCCGCCCTCAACGTGGGCCTCACCCCGGAACAGATCGTCGAGGCCTTCTTGCATTCCGCCGTCTACTGCGGCTTCCCGCGAGCCCTCAACGCCACCTTCACCGCCAAGAAGGTCTTCGCCGAACGCGACCTCCTCCCCCTCACCTGATCGTCGGCTCAAGCGGCGAGGGTGTGCTCGACGAGGACGCGCTGGAGTCTTCGCTCTGCAGGTGAGAGCACGGGCGGATCCGGTCGCCAGGTCTCTGGTGGCGGACTCGTATAGGTGTGGCCCGTCGGGGTGATTGTGATGATGCTGCCGTCGGGTCCTGGTCTTGCTCGCCAGCCGAGCGATTCTTTCGCTTGATTGCATCTTTCGCAGAGACCCTGGAGATTCTCGGCGGTGGTTGTGCCGCCGTCTGCGTGGCGGACGATGTGGTCGATGTTGCGGATCGGGGCGTCGCAGCCGTTAGTGCGGCAGGCGCCCTCGTCGCGGGTGGCGATGAACTCGGCCAGCCCGTCCGGTGCCTTTCGCGACCGCGACTCCATCGCGACCAGCTGACCTGCCGGGTCGGTGAGCAGGCGGCGGACAAACACCTCGGCGTCGGTGAGCGCTCCGCGAGCCCAGGAGGCTGCGACCGGGCCGTAACCCTCGACCATCGCAGGCCGGTCGGCGCTGTTGACCAGCGAGTCGGCGGTCATGACGATCTTGACCTCGATCTTCGGTTTCGCGCCTGCCTGGCGGCCGGTGACGCGGTCTACGAGGGTGTCGGCCATGACCTGACCCCTTGTGCGTTGGTCGCCGGCTGCTTGGGCTGTCTTGGCGGCCTGGTCGAGGGCGGCGAAGACCGCGACGCCGTCCTTGACCGGCAGCAGCGCTCCGAGCCAGGTCATGGTGTCGGGTGCCGGACGCACGCTGACGCGCCGATCCTTCTCCGCCTTCGCGGCGCGGGCCACGACAGACTCCTGATCCAAGGTGATGGCGAGCTTCTTGGCGGCGTTCTCGAGCTGCCGCAGACCCATCGTGACGACCTCCGGCGCTTTCCCGTCTGGGGCGTGTGCACAGAGTTCGTGGTCGATGATCCGCCGATCATCCAGTGAGAGGCAGGCGGTCTCACGGGCGAGGATGGTGGCCTGCCACTGCGAGAAGAGTCCGGCCTTCATCAGTGCGAAGGTGTGGGGCATCTCGGTGTTGAGGATCTCGGCGAGGCCGAGGAGTTTTGCGCCCTTGGCCGGGGAGACACGGCGGGCGAAGGCGATCTGAGAAGCGACACCGTCGCCGACCTTGCGGGCAGGGACGCCGGCCTCGGCATGCCGTACGCGAGTGAGCTCATCAAGGCGTACGGCCGCTTCGGCCTGGAGCGCTTCGGCCCGGCATTTCAGATTCTCGAGACCGCTGATCCAGTCGACCAGCTCGGCTTCGGACGCACCTGGCGGTGGTCCGGTGAGGAGCTGGTCGGCGGTCTCGTTCATGTGTTCCATTATATGCCACAAAAGACAGAGACGCCACCTGTTTTCCCTGTTCAGGCGGTCTTTTTGTTCGCGTTGGACCGTTTTTCAGAGGGTGGTCTCGACAAGCTCGACCACCGGTGAGCTGGTGTGTCTGCGAAGGGGTCTCGACAAGCTCGACCTCCGGTGGGTTGGTGTGTTCGCGATGGGGGGTCTCGACAAGTTCAACCTCCGGTGCCCGGGGCACGGAGTGATCGTCCACGGAACCGGCTGTGTTGGTCTCGACACGCCTCCGCCCAGGGGCTCCGGCGGCTCGACCAGCGGGGGCGAGGGGTCCCTGCCCCGACTCGACGTCGACTCTTTCGAAGCTTCATGAGCGCGCGCCACACCCCTCGCCGCCGCCCCGATATTGGCGGAGATCTTTTCTC
>NZ_BMRK01000014.1:0-27104 GCF_014648595.1 Nocardioides luteus
AGGCTCTCTCCACGTCAACGACCCGTCACCAACCTCATGGCCGGGTACACCTAGCGGCTCCGGCGGCTCGACCAGCGGGGGGCATGCGGTGGTCGAGCCGGGAGGCCGCCTGCGGCCGAGCGTGTCGAGACCAACACGGTCCATCCGCGCTCGATGGGACCGTGTTGGTCTCGACACGCTCGCTAGCGCTCGCGGGCTCGACCGACGAAGGGTCAGATGTTCACCAAGGCTCCCAGGCGGTCGCGGTGAAGCCCCGGGAGGCCGTACGCGATCTGGTCGGCCTTGGCCCGCTTGAGGTAGAGGTGGGCGGGGTGCTCCCAGGTCATGCCGATGCCGCCATGGAGCTGCACCGCCTCCTCGGCCGCGGTGACGGCGAGATCGCCGCAGTACGCGGCGGCCACCCGGGTCGCGATCTCGCTCTCCTCGGGGTCTCCGAGCGCGAGGGCTCCGGCTGCGTAGCGCGCGGCCGCACCGGCACCCTCGACGCTGGTGTAGAGATCGGCGAGCCGGTGCTTGAGCGCCTGGTAGCCACCGACGATTCGGCCGAACTGACGCCGGACCTTGAGGTACTCAAGCGTCGTGGTCAGGCACCACTGGGCGACGCCGACCTGCTCGGAGGCCATCAGCGCGGCCCCGGCGAGCAGTCCGGCACGTACGGCCTTCTCGCCGTCCTCCGCCGCGACGACGACCTCGCCGGCGGCCGGGTCGAGGCGTACGTCCGCGAGCCGGCGAGTCATGTCGAGCGAGCTCACCGGGGTGATCTCCGCCTGCGCGGCCGGGACCGCACGGACCTCGACGCCAGCCGCTGTCGCGACCGGCACCAGGAGCGTGTCGGCCTCGACGGCACCGGCCACCGAACGGATCTCGGTCTCGCCAGGCTGCAGGGGCGAAGCGGACGTGGCCGGGAGAGGTAGGGCCAGAGCCGCGGTACGCTCCCCTGCGGCGAGTCCGCCGAGCAGCGTCGAGCCGGCCTCGGTGGGCGCGGCGAGCAGGACCGAGGTCGCGACGACGGCGCTGGTCAGGAACGGCACCGGCGCGACCGCGCGGCCGAGCTCCTCGAGGACCACGGCGGTCTCGCGGGCCGACGCTCCGGCGCCGCCGTGGGACTCCGGGATCAGCAGGCCGGCCAGACCGAGGTCGGCGGAGAGGCCCTTCCATAGGTCCGCGGTCAGGGAGCTGTCGCCGTCGTACGCCTTGACCACCTCGGCCGGGTCACAACGGCCCGCCAGGTAGGACCTGACCGTGGCGCGCAGGTCGGCGTCGAGCTCGCTGTCGAGCAGGTTCACGTCGTCACTCATCGGGGGATGTCCTTCCACGACACGTCCTTGTCGACCCGGTGCTCACCGGGGAGGCCGAGGACTCGCTCGGCCACGATGTTGCGCAGGATCTCCGAGGTGCCGCCCTCGATGGAGTTCCCCTTGGCCCGCAGGTAGCGGTAGACCGCGTCGCGGCCGGCGAAGTCGACGTGCTCGGGCCGGACCATCGCCCAGCCGTCGCCGTCCTCGTAACGCAGACCCTCCTCGCCGCGGAGCTCGAGGTCGAGGCCGGTGAGGCGCTGGTTGACGTTCGCGAAGGTCAGCTTCATGGCCGACCCCTCCGGCCCGGGCTGACCCACGGCGAGCTTCTGCCGCAGACGAGCACCGGTCAGCCGGGCGACCTCCGACTCGATCCACAGCTTCAGCAGCCGGTCGCGCAGCTCCGGCGTGTGGTTCTCCGGATGCGTACGCCACGACTCGGCGACCACGCCGAGCATCCCGCCCTCGCGGGGCATGGCGGCGCCGCCGATGGCGACGCGCTCGTTGTTGAGCGTGGCGTTGGCGACCTCCCAGCCCTGGCCGACGGCGCCGAGCCGGTGGGCGTCGGGGATGCGTACGTCGGTCAGGAAGACCTCGTTGAACTCCGCCTCGCCGGTGATCTGGCGCAGCGGCCGCACCTCGACGCCGGGATCGTGCATGTCGCACAGGAAGTAGGTCAGGCCGCGGTGCTTCGGGACGTCCGGGTCGGTGCGGGCGACCAGGATCGCGAAGTCGGCGTTGTGGGCCCCCGAGGTCCACACCTTCTGCCCGTTGACGACCCACTCGTCGCCGTCGAGCACGGCGCGGGTCGCCAGGCCGGCGAGGTCGGAGCCGGCGCCGGGCTCGGAGAAGAGCTGGCACCAGATCTCCTCCCCGCACCACAGCGGCTCCAGGAAGCGTGCCTTCTGCTCGTCGGTGCCGTACGCCAGGATCGTGGGTGCGGCCATGCCGAGCCCGATCCCGTTGCGCCGCGGGTTGTTGTCGGGGGCGCCGGCTGCTTCGAAGAGGTCGGAGACCAGCGGCTGCAGGGCCCGGGAGGCGCCGAGACCGCCCTCGCCCTCGGGGAACGCGACCCACGCCAGACCGGCGCGGTAGCGGGCGTGCAGGAACTCCGACGGCGGTGTCGTCGCCGGGTCGTGCGCGGCGAGGAACTCCTCGACCCGCGTGGTGAGCTCTTCGGGGGTCATCACACCTCTGCTCTCTGATGGGTGTTGGTGTTGCTCGTGGGGGTCTCGACAGGCTCGACCTCCGCGGGCTGGGGTGTCGCGTATGGGGGTCTCGACAGGCTCGACCTCCGGGGGGCCGGGGTGTCGCGTATGGGGGTCTCGACAAGCTCGACCTCCGGGGGCCGGGGTGTCGCTCACAGTGGTCGCGACAGGCTCGACCTCCGGGGTCGAGCGGTCAGCGGCGGGCGGCCTGCTTGCGGAGCTCGGCCTTGGCGAGGGCGTTCTTGTGGACCTCGTCGGGGCCGTCGGCGAAGCGGAGCGTGCGGATGCCGGCGTACGCCTTGGCCAGGGGGAAGTCCTGGGAGAGGCCGCCGGCGCCGTGGGCCTGGATCGCCTTGTCGAGGATCCACTGGACGGTCGCCGGAGTGGCGATCTTGATGGCCTGGATCTCGGTGTGGGCGCCCTTGTTGCCGACGGTGTCCATCAGCCAGGCGGTCTTGAGGACGAGCAGACGGAGCTGCTCGATGCGTACGCGGGACTCGGCGATCCAGTCGCGGATCACGCCCTGCTCGGAGAGCGGCTTGCCGAAGGCGACCCGGTCCTCGACCCGCGCACACATCAGCTCGATCGCCCGCTCGGCGAGGCCGATGGAGCGCATGCAGTGGTGGATGCGGCCGGGGCCGAGACGGGCCTGGGCGATCGCGAAGCCCATGCCCTCGGCGCCGATCAGGTTGGCGGCGGGGACGCGGGCGTCCTCGAAGACCAACTCGGCGTGACCGCCGTGGTCGTGGTCGTCGTAGCCGAAGACCTCCATGCCCCGCTCGATCGTGAGGCCTGGGGTGTCGCGCGGCACCAGGATCATCGACTGCTGCTTGTGGCGCTCGGCGGACGGGTCGGTCTTGCCCATCACGATGAAGATCTTCGCGTTCGGGTTCATCGCGCCGGTGATCCACCACTTGCGCCCGTTGAGCACGTACTCGTCGCCGTCGGCCACGATCGAGGTCTCGATGTTGGTGGCGTCGGAGGAGGCCACCGCCGGCTCGGTCATCGCGAAGGAGCTGCGGATCTCGCCGGCGAGGAGCGGCTCGAGCCACTCCTTCTTCTGCGCCTCGTCGCCGAACTGGTGCAGCACCTCCATGTTGCCGGTGTCGGGCGCGGCGCAGTTGAAGGCGGCCGGGGCGAGGTGGCTGCGGCCGGTGATCTCGGCCAGCGGGGCGTACTGCAGGTTGGTCAGCCCGGCCCCGCCCTCACCGGGCAGGAAGAGGTTCCACAGACCACGCTTGCGGGCCTCGGCGCGGATCTCGGCGAGGACCGGGACGCTGTCCCAGGCCCACCGGTCGTCGAGGGCCGCGAGCTGCTCCTCGAAGACCGCCTCGTTGGGCTCGACGTACGTCTTCTGGAAGTCCCATACCGAGGCGACGAGCTCCTCGGTCTTGGCGTCAGGTGCGAAGTCCACGCTTACTGTCCCTTCATCGCGTTGATGCCCATGTCCAGGAGCGGGTGGATCCCGTCCCCGATCTTGTCGAAGCCGGGCCCCACGGTCTGGCCCTTGAGGTAGCGGTAGTGGATCCCTTCGAGGATCGCGGCGAGCTTGTAGGCGGCGAGGCCGCGGTAGAAGCCGAACTCGCTCAGGTCGCGGTGGCTGGCGGCGTCGTAGCGGGCGATGATCTCGTCCTCGGAGAGCCAGCCGGGTGCGTTGCTGACGTCGGTCACGGTGTCGTCGCCGGAGACCGAGGCCATCTGCTGGTAGGTGAGCAGGATCGCCAGGTCGGTGACCGGGTCGCCGAGCGTGGCCATCTCCCAGTCGACGACGGCCAGGATCTGGTCGTCGGCGGAGGTGAGCACGTTGTCGAGCCGGTAGTCGCCGTGCACGATCCCCGGGCCGCTCGAGGCGGCCTCGGCCGCGCCCACCCGAGCCTCGAGCAGCGCGTGCAGCTCGTCGGCGGCGGGCAGGTCGCGGGAGTAGGAGGCCTCGAGCTGCTTCTTCCAGCGCTTGACCTGTCGCGAGAGGAAGCCCTCCGGGCGGCCGAACTCGCTCAGCCCGACCTCTGCCGGGTCGACCGAGTGCAGCGCGGCCATCACGTCGATGAGCTGCTCGGAGATCGCCCGGGTGCGCTCGGCGCCGAGCGGCTCGAGCTCGCGGGCGTAGCGGTAGGGCCGACCGTCGACCTTCTCCATCACGTAGAACGGCGCCCCGAGCACCTCCTCGTCGGCACAGAACGCGTAGGTCTCCGGGACCGGCACGGCGGTGTCGTGCAGCGCGCTGATCACGGTGTGCTCGCGCTTCATGTCGTGGGCGGTGGCGAGCACGTGGCCCAGCGGCGGGCGGCGGACGATCCACTCGTGGGTGCCGTCGGAGACCGCGTACGTCAGGTTGGACTTGCCGCCGGAGATGTGGGTGGCGCTCAGCTCGACGCCGGTCGAGACCCCCTCGACGTGCTCGGCGAACCAGGGCCCGAGCCGGTCGAGGTCGAGTCCGGGCAGGGATTCAGTCACGCGGCACCTCCGAGGGTGGGGATCATGCGGGCGAGCGCCGCGCGGGTGCTCGCCGGGTCTGTGTGGAGCAGCGCGTCGATGCCGACCGCGCGTGCGCCGAGCACGTTGGGCTCGGCGTCGTCGATGAAGAGACACTCGCCTGCGGTGAGGCCGAGCCGGCTCAGGGTGCGGTCGAAGATCGGCGGCTCCGGCTTGCGCATCGCGACCTCCTCGGAGATCACCACCACCTCGAAGAGCGCGTCGACCTGCTTGCGCGGGTAGAAGTTGCCCCAGCTGTTGGAGAGCAGGGCCAGCCGGACGCCGGCGTCGCGCAGCTCCTCGGCCAGCGCGAACATCTCCGGGTTGGGCCGCATCCCGGCGAATAGCCGGGACAGGACACCCTCGGGATCGACGGGGCTGCCGTCGTACGTCTCCAGCCGGGCGGCCAAGAGCCGGTCGAACTCCTTGACCGAGAGCTCCCCGAGCTCGAGGAGGTGGATGGGCGTGCCGGCGTCGGCGTAGCGTCCCAGCCACTCCTTGAGCACCTTCGTGAAGCTCTCCGGCTTGATGCCGTCGGCCTTCAGCCACGCCCGGATCGAGTCGCCGATCGGCGTGGTCAGCACGCCGCCGTAGTCGAAGATGACGGCCCGGAGGCGGCGGTCGGTCACCCTCTCGGTCATGAGTCCGCCTCGTAGACGACCCGGCCCACGGTCACACCGTCGGCCAGGCGCTGTACGCCCTCGGCCACCTGCTCCAGCGCCAGCGTCTCGCTGACGAGCGGCTTGATCGAGCCCTCGTCAGCCATCCGGGTGAGTTCGGCGTGGCACTCGTTGACGAGCTCGGGCGCGAGGGTGTTGTAGAGGCCCCAGTGGAGCCCGACGATCGAGTAGTTCTTGATCAGCGAGTGGTTGAGCGCGGCCTCCTGGATGCGGCCGCCGGCGAAGCCGATGATCAGGATGCGGCCCTCGAAGGCGATGCACTTGGTCGAGCGGTCGTAGGTGTCCCCGCCGACCGGGTCGTAGATGACGTCGGCGCCCTTGCCGCCGGTGACCTCCTTGACCACCTTCACGAAGTCCTCCTCGTGGCGGTCGATCACGACGTCCGCACCGAGCTTCTTCGCGACCTCGGCCTTCTCCGGTCCGCCGACGACACCGATCACGGTGGCGCCGGCCGCCTTGCCGAGCTGGATCGCGGCGCTGCCGACGCCGCCGGCCGCGGCGTGCACCAGCAGCGTCTCGCCCGGCTGGATGTGGGCGCGGCGGTGGAGCGCGAACCAGCCGGTCTGGTAGCCGATGTAGAGGCTCGACGCCTCCGCGTCGGTGAGCGCCTCGGGGGCCGGGAACGTGGTCGCGGCGTCCATCAGCGCGAGCTCGCCGAAGCCGCCGTACGGCAGCGCGGCGCCGCCGATCACCCGGTCACCGACCTGGAGTCCGGAGGTCGAGCCTGTCGAGACCCCTTCGCCGAGCGCGACGACCTCACCGCACAGCTCGACCCCGGCGGTGAACGGCAGCTCGGGCTTGACCTGGTAGAGCCCGCGGGCCATCAGCACGTCCGGGAAGTTGGCCGGGCTGGCCAGCACCTTCACGACGAGCTGTCCGGGCCCAGGGGTCGGGTCGGCGACCTCCTCGAGCTGCATCACGTCCTTGGGCTCGCCGAGCGAGCCGATCCGCCACGCCTTCATACCTGTCCTTCCACGTGCTGCCAGAGCCGGTTCATCCCGCTGAGCCACTTGTCGGTCTGTGTCGCCCGCGCGGCGTAGTAGTCGCCGACCTCCGGGTGCGGGAGCACCAGGAAGCGGTCGTCGGTGGTCGCCTCCCAGGCCGCGTCGGCGACCTGCTCGGGGGTGAGCGCGGTGTCGCGGCTGAGCAGGTCCTTCATCACGCCGGAACGTTCGAGCATCCCGGTCTGCACACCCTGCGGGCAGATCGCCTGGACGACGACGCCGTGGTGGCGGTAGGTCGCCGAGAGCCACTCCGCGAAGGCGACGGCCGCGTGCTTGGTGACCGAGTAGGTCGGCGCGCCGATCATCGTCAGCAGACCCGCGGCGCTCGCGGTCACCACGTAGCGCCCGGCCTTCCGCTCGACCCACTCCGGGACCAGCAGCCGCGCTGCGCGGACGTGGGCCATGACGTTGACCTCGTGGGAGGCGGCCCAGTCCTCCTCGGGGCAGTCCAGGCCGATGCCACGGTCGATGCCGGCGTTGCCGTACCACGCGTCGATCTGGCCGAGGTGGGCCTTCGCTTCGTCGACGAGTCGCTGGACGCCCTCGACGGAGGCGGCGTCACCGGCCACCGGGTGGGCGCCGATCTGCTCGGCGGTCTCGGCCAGGCGTACCTCGTCGATGTCGTTGACCACCACCCGCACGCCCTCGGCGACGAGGCGGGCGGCCAGCGCACGGCCGATCCCGCCCGCGGCGCCGGTGACGACGGCGGTGCTGCCGGGTGCGACCGGCATCAGACGCGCCCGCCGGCGAGGGTCAGGCCGCCGTCGACGGTGACGAGCTGGCCGGTCATCCAGCCGGCGTCCTCGGAGAGGAGGAAGGAGGCGACACCGGCGATGTCCTCGGGGACGCCGAGGCGCTTGAGCGGGTAGGCCGCCGAGACCTCCTCCTCGCGGCCCTCGTAGAGGAGCTCGGCGAACTTCGTCTTCACCACCGCCGGGAGGATCGCGTTGACGCGCACCTTCGGGCCGAGCTCGACCGAGAGCTCCTGGGTGATGTAGCTGAGCATCGCCTTGGAGGCCCCGTACGTCGCGATCAGCGGGGTCGGCGCGAGGCCGGCCACCGAGGAGATGTTGACGACCGAGCCGCCGTGCTCCGACATCCACTGCCGCCAGACCTGCTGGGTCCAGCCGATCGGCGAGAGGCAGTTGACCTCGATCGTCTTGCGGGCCGAGTCGCGGTCCATGTCGATCAGGCCGCCGGCCTTCGGGTTGATGCCGGCGTTGTTGACCAGCAGGTCGGCGCTCCCGAACGTGTCGATCGCAGCCTTGACGACCTCCTCCTGGTGGGCCGGGTCGTCCGCCTTGCCGGCGATGCCGAGCGCGACCTCCTCGCCACCGAGCGACTCGACCGCCTCGGCCAGCGCCTCGGGCTTGCGGGCGGTGATGACGACCTTCGCACCCTCGTCCACCAGCCGCTGCGCGATCCCCAGCCCGATCCCCCGGCTGGCCCCGGTGATGATCGCTGTACGTCCCTCGAACCTCGACATGCTCAATCCCTCGTGTGCTCGGCTAATCTAAGCGCTTGCTTAGGTGGTGACAGCGGTCACTCTACGGGGTCGCCCATGAACATGGAAGGCGGGTGTCCATCTGGTGCCGAGAAGTCGGCCCCGTCGGTCGAGGCGTCACCACCGTTGACCCAAGCGTCACTGCCGTTGGTCGAGGCGTCACCCCCGTCGACCCAAGCGTCACCGCCGTCGGCCGAAACGTCACCCCCGTCAACCCAAGCGTCATCTCCTGACGTCTCGACCGACGTACGCGACGTCTCGGCAGGGTTCGACCGGGATCAGATTCCGCGATGGCGGGAAAGCCCCCAGGTCACGTATCGAGGCGTCACACAAACAGGCCGAGACGTCACCAGGGTGACGTCTCGGCCTGCGGGAGCGACCTCTCGGCGGCGGGTCAGCCGACGACGACCTCGATCCGCTGGAACTCCTTGAGGTCCGTGTAGCCGGTGGTGGCCATCGCGCGCTTGAGGGCGCCGACGAGGTTCATGGTGCCGTCGGCGACGTGGGAGGGGCCGTAGAGGACCTCCTCGAAGGTGCCGACCGGGTTGAAGGCGACGCGCTCTCCGCGGGGGAGGTCGGGGTGGTGAGCCTCGTTGCCCCAGTGGAAGCCCTTGCCGGGGGCGTCCGTCGCGCGCGCGAACGGGCTACCGACCATGACCGCGTCGGCACCGCAGGCGATCGCCTTGGCGATGTCGCCGGAGCGGCCGACGGCGCCGTCGGCGATGACGTGTACGTAGCGGCCGCCGGACTCGTCGAGGTAGTCGCGACGCGCGGCGGCGACGTCGGCTACGGCAGAGGCCATCGGCACCGCGACCCCCAGCACCGTCCGGGTGGTGTGGGCGGCACCGCCGCCGAAGCCGACCAGGACACCGGCCGCGCCGGTGCGCATCAGGTGGAGCGCGGCCTGGTAGGTCGCGCACCCGCCGACGATCACCGGCACGTCGAGCTCGTAGATGAACTCCTTGAGGTTGAGCGGCTCGGCCTGCGAGGAGACGTGCTCGGCCGAGACGGTGGTGCCGCGGATGACGAAGAGGTCGACGCCGGCGTCGACGACGGCCTTGGCGTACTCCTTCGTGCGCTGCGGCGACAGCGCCCCTGCCACGGTGACGCCCGAGGCGCGGACCTCGCGGAGCCGCTCGGTGATCAGCTCGGCCCGGATCGGGGCTTCGTAGATCTCCTGCAGGCGCCGGGTCGCGTCGACACCGCTCAGCTCGGCCAGCTCGTCGAGCAGCGGCTGCGGGTCGTCGTAGCGGGTCCAGACGCCCTCGAGGTTGAGCACCCCGAGCCCGCCGAGCCGCCCCATCGCGATCGCGGTCGCCGGCGACATCACCGAGTCCATCGGCGCGGCGAGCACCGGGATGTCGAAGCGGTAGGCGTCGATCTGCCAGTCGGTGCTCACCTCAGTGGTGTCCCGGGTGCGTCGCGACGGCACGATCGCCACGTCGTCGAAGGCGTACGCCCGTCGTGCTCGCTTGGCCCGGCCGATCTCGATCTCAGTCACATGACGGATTGTTCCATGCCACCGGATCGAGATCGGAAAGCCCACACGCAGCAGCCGGACCTAGCTGCGTACGGCGGTGACCAGCAGGTACTCCCACCTCATGGTTCCGGAGTCGACGTAACGGTCCCCGAGCTCGGCGAGCGCGGCGTCGAGCTCGGCCGTTCGCGACGCGTCGTCGGCGATGCCGCGGTAGGCGACGATCGTCGGTCCGTAGCAGGCCTTGAAGAAGTCGCGGAACTCGGCGCCGGTGGCGAACGAGTCGATCGAGACGGTCCGCTTCTCGGCCCGGAACGAGCCGACCCGGTCCCCCAGCAGACCGCGTACGTGCTCCTCGTCGCCCCACCTCGGCGGCGGCTGCGCGCCCTCGGGCGGCGGCGGCATGAACGGCTTCATCGCCGCGAACATCTGCCCGATGAACCCCTCCGGGGTCCAGCTGATCAGTCCGATCCGGCCGCCCGGGCGCACGACCCGGACCAGCTCGGCGGCGGACTTCTCGTGGAACGGCGTGAACATGATCCCGACGCAGGACATCGCGACGTCGAACTCGCCGTCGGCGAACGGCAGCGCCTCGGCGTCGGCCTCCTGCCAGGTGACCGACTCGGCACCTGCCTCGGCCGCCCGGGACCGTCCGATCTCGAGCAGATCGGGCGAGAGGTCGCTGGCGGTCACCTCCGCACCGGCGAGGGCGGCGGGGACGGCGGCGTTCCCGGTGCCGGCGGCGATGTCGAGCACGTGGTCGCCCGGTCCGATCTCACAGGCCTCCACGAGCACCTGGCCGAGCTCGGGGATGAGCTCGTCGGCGACCCGGGCGTAGTTCCCCAGCCCCCACATCGCCCGGTGGCGGGCCTTGAGGTCGGGCTGGACTGGTGTTGCGGTCATGTCTTCCTCCAAAGACGTCGACCCGAGAGGTGGTCTGGAGGCTCCAGCGTCGCCCTCTGCCCGCACCGCCGGATAGTGCCGGATCTGAACCCTTCGAGATTCAGGATCTGTACTTGCCACCCGTCCCCGTCGGCGTTCTACTGGGGACAGGGAATCTCGGGCTGCAGGGGAGGCGGTCCGATGGCGGGATACGGCCAGTTCTGTCCGATGGCGAAGGCCATGGAGGTGCTCGACGAGCGGTGGACGCTGCTCGTCGTACGCGAGCTGCTGCTCGGCAGCACCCACTTCAACGAGCTCCGCCGAGGCGTACCGAAGATGTCGCCGGCACTGCTCTCCAAACGTCTGCGCACCCTCGAGCGTGCCGGCATCATCGAGCAGCGCGGCCACGGGAAGCGTACGTCCTACCACCTCACCGACAGCGGCCAGGAGCTCGCGACCGTCGTCACCGCCCTCCACGAGTGGGGCACCCGCTGGGTCGGCTCGCTCGGCCAGGCGGACCTCGACCCCCACCTGCTCTTCTGGGACATGCGCCGCACGATCCCGATCGACGTCTGGCCGCGCCGGCGCACCGTGGTCGAGTTCCGCCTCACCGACGTCGAGCCCAAGGTCGCCCGCTGGTGGCTCGTGGTCTCCGGCAGCCAGGCCGAGGTCTGCGACTTCGACCCCGGGTTCGACATCGACGCGCGGGTCACCTGCAGCCTGCGCACCCTCACCGAGATCTGGCGCGGCGACCTCGCCTGGCCGATGGCCCTCCGCGCCGAGATGGTCACCATCTCCGCAGTCGAGGAGGTACGCCGCGCCCTCCCGTTCTGGCTCGGTCAGTCCTCCGCCGCCAGCATCCCCCGCCCCCGCCGCCAGCTCCAGCCGAGCGGTCAGCTCCAGTCGTAGGAGAGCACGAAGCCGTACGCCTCGCCGCCACCCTCCTCGGAGAGCACCATGTCGGCCTCGCCGACGAGGCCCTCCAGGCCGCCGGTGCCGAGGCCCGGGATGACGGTGAGGTGCGAGCGGACGGTCTTGTCGGCGTACGTGCCGCTGATCCGCCACACGCAGGTGCCCTCCTGGCCGGCGACGGAGCCGGTGAACTGCTCGTACGCCTCGAAGACGGCTCCGCCGGCGGGGTTGCCGTAGGCGCCGATCATCCGGGCGACTCCCGTGCCCTCGATCTCGCCGGTGTAGGTGTAGTCGGTCTCGGACGTGGTGAGACCGCGGTGCGGGATGTAGACGTCGTCGCCCATCCGGGTGCCCTCGCCGTCGATGTCGACGTAGGCCTTCTCGTGCCAGCGGGCGACGCTCATCGTGGTGCTCACCTTGTTGCTGTAGGTCTTCTCGGAGATCTGTTCGGTCATGGGTCCAGCCTGCTCGAGAAACCAGGGCGCAGGATTGAAGGAACGCGCCATATCGTTGACGACATGGCGGGCGAGGTGGAGGGCAAGGGTTATCCCGACGCGATCGTGCGGCCGGTGACGGCGGCGCGGACGATCACCACCGAGCGGTTCGTGGCCGCGCCCGACCTCGCGGGACACGTCGACTACCACTGGTACGTCGGCTGGGAGCTCGAGCACCCGCACGACCAGCAGGTCATCCCCCAGCCCCGCATCCACGTCGCCGCCGAGCACGGCCGGCTGCTCGTGCACGGCATCGGCCGGCGCCCGTTCGTGCGGCATCTCGTCGGACGCGGCCACACCCTCGGCGTCTCGTTCCTGCCCGGCCTCTTCCGTCCGGTGCTCGGCAGCCGGGTCAGCGCCATCGCCGATCAGGTCCTCCCCGCCCAGGACCTGCTCGGCGTCGACGACCGTCCGGCCGCCGACCGCATCCTCTCGGCGACCGAACCGAGGGAGATGGTCGCCGCGATGGAGTCCTACCTGCTCGAGGTCGGCCTCCCGGCGGACCCGGTCGCCGACGAGGTACGCGGCTGGGTGGCCCTGGCCGAGGTCGACCGCTCGATCACCCGGGCCGAGCAGCTCGCCGACCAGGTGGGTCTGAGCCTGCGCTCGCTGCAGCGCCTCTTCAGCGAGTACGTCGGGATCGGGCCGAAGTGGGTCGTCCAGCGGTTCCGGGTGCTGGAGGTCGCCGCCCGCGCCCACTCCGGCGAGGTCGACTGGGCCCAGGTCGCAGCGGAGCTCGACTTCAGCGACCAGGCCCACCTGGTGCGTACCTTCCGGGACGTCGTCGGCGCTCCCCCGGCGACGTACGCCAGAGATCTCTGAGACCTACCCCAGTCGGTCGAGCAGCTCGAGCGCATCAGCGGCAGGGCTGCCGGCCTCGGCGTGGTAGAGGCACATCCGGTGGCTGGTCTCGGGCATCACCGGCGCCTCGTACTCCAGGTCGAAGCGCCCGACGATCGGGTGCTGGAACTTCTTGACGCCGTAGCCGCAGTCGTTGATCGGGTGCTGCGCCCACAGCTCCGCGAACTCGTCGCTCTTCTGGGTCAGCTCCCCGACCATGCAGCTGAGCCGGTGGTCGTCGGGGTGGAGGCCGGAGGAGTAGCGGAGGAACCCGACGTGGGAGCTGGCGATGGCGGCCTGATCCACCCACAGGTCGCGAGTCTTCGGCTCCAGGAAGAAGCGCCTGGTCATGTTGGGTCGGTTCTCGACGTCCTCGGTCTGCTCGAAGGGCAGGTCGGGAGCCATCAGCAGGTGGCCGAGCCGGTTCCAGGCGAGCACGTCGTTGCGGTGGTCGATCAGCAGCGCCGGACCAGAGGTGGCCTGGATCAGCCGCGCGGTGCTCGGCCGGGGGCGCTCGACGCGGTAGCGGGCCGGGGCGGCGGTCCCGGGACGTGCCAGCCGGCGCAGGTGGTCGTGCTCCTCGGGGCCCAGCCGCAGCGCCCGGGCGAGCGAGTCGATCACCGCGTCGGAGGCATTGTGGTGGTCGGCCCGCTCGAGACGGGTGTAGTAGGTCGGTGAGACACCGGCGAGCATCGCCAGCTCCTCGCGCCGGAGCCCCGGCACCCGGCGAGCGCCGTAGGAGACCAGCCCGGCCTCCTCGGGGCTGATCGCCGCACGGCGGCTGCGCAGGAACTCTCCGAGCTCGGTCGTCATGCTTCTCATAGTGCCGCGCGCCGCGGATTTCTTCCTGACCCTGTCGGTGCCAGGCAGGCCGGTGGGTGGCAGGACAGGCGTCTGGCTGCCCGGTCCGATCCGCACGAGCGTTGAGCCATGACCACGACCCTCCAGGCCGAGCCCGTACGCCCGGCCACCATGTCCCGCGGACAGCTGCTGGTGCTCCTGCTGCTGCTCGCCTCTCAGTTCACCCTCACCGTCGACTTCTCCATCCTCAACGTGGCGCTGCCGACCGTCGGCGCGAGCCTCGGCTTCGCCGAGGCCCACGTGCAGTGGATCGCGACCGCCTTCGCGCTCTGCGCGGCCGGGTTCACGCTGCTCTTCGGCCGGATCGGCGACTACGTCGGCCGGCGCCGGGTCTTCCTGATCGGCATGGTCGCGCTGGGCGCGGCCTCGCTGCTGGGCGGGGTGGCCACCTCACCCGAGGTGCTCCTCACCGCGCGGGTCGCCCAGGGTCTGGCCACCGCCGCGGTCACGCCGGCCGCGCTCTCGCTCCTGACCGTCTCCTTCCCCGAGGGCCCGCTGCGCCAGCGCGCGCTCGGACTCAACAGCGTGGTGATGTCGACCGGGTTCACCGCCGGCGCGGTGCTGGGCGGCGTGCTCACCGACCTGCTCTCGTGGCGCTGGGCGTTCCTGGTCAACGTGCCGATCGCGCTGCTGGTGGTCGCCGTCGCGCCGTTCGTGCTGCGGGACTCCGCCGACCGCGAGCGGTCGCGGCTCGACGTCCCCGGTGCGGTGCTGGTGACCAGCGGCCTGCTGGCGCTGGTCTACGGCGCGACCCGGCTGGGCGAGGCGGGTCTCGCTGACCCGTGGGGCCTGGCGGCTCTCGTCGGTGGCGTGGTCCTGCTGGGCGTCTTCTGGCGGGCCGAGGGCAGCCACCCGCACCCGCTGGTGCCGCTGCGGATCCTCACCCGGAGGACGATCGGCTTCGGCAACGTCGCCGGCTTCGCCACCTTCGCCTTCGAGTCCTCGCTGGTCTTCGTGCTGACCATGTATCTCCAGCACGTCCTCCGCCTCGACGCCCTGCAGACCGGGCTGATGCTCGTCGCGATGGGGCTGGGCGCGATCATCGGCGGGTCCGTCGCGCCGCGGCTGGTCGAAGCGTTCGGACTGCGCACCACCGTCGCGGGCGGGCTCCTCGTCCAGGCGGCCACCACCGGCGTACTCGTCCTCGTGGGGCCCTCGGTCGGCTGGCTCTGGTTCGTCGGGCTGATGACCTTCGTCGGTGCCATCGGGCACGTCGCCGCGATCGTCGGCTTCATGATCGCCGTGACCTCCGGGCTCCCCGACCACGAGCAGGGGCTGGCCACCGGCCTGGCATGATGACCCAGCAGGTCGCGATCGCTCTCGGCATCCCGATCATGTCCACGGTCGCCACCGCCGCCGGCGGCGTCACCTCTCTCGGTGCTCTGCAGGTCGCGATCGCGGTCAACGCGAGTCTGGTGCTGGTCGCCGCGCTGCTGGTGGCTGCCGGTCTGCGTCCTCGGCGCGCAGCAGCCCGCCCGGCCTGAGGCCGTTCCGTCAGGCCGGCTTCTTCTCCCCCGCCTCGATCGCCACGGACAGCCGGTTCTCGGGCGGCGGGAGCGGGCAGGTGGCGTGGTCGGTGTAGGCGCACGGCAGGTTGGTCGCGCGGTTGAAGTCGATGACCACGGTGCCGTCCGCGTCGGGGGCGTCGATCGACAACGTGCGGTTCGCGGGGTAGGTCGTCCGTCCCGAGGTCTCGTCGGTGAACAGCACGTGCAGGGAGCCGGGCGCGGCGCCGGGGAAGGCGGTCAGCCGGTGCAGCGCCCCGGCGACCTCGAACTCGATCTCGCCCACCGCCTCGTAGACGTGCTCCAGGCCGTCGACCACCGATCCGACGGTGGTCGTGATCGGCATCTCGAAGGCGATGAAACGGCCGGGCCGGGCCCACGCCACGTCCGGTGCGTACGCCTCGGTGCCGCGGTAGCCGGTCAGCACCGGACTGTCGGGGTGGCGCGGGCGGATGATGTCGCTGCCGCCGCGGTTCGCGATCTCGACGACCGCGTCGCCGAACGCCGCAGTCGTCCCGCCACCCTCCTCGATGACGCCGAAGGAGTGCCGGCCGGTGATCTCGACGCCGTCCACGACCATCGCCTCACCCGGTGCGAGCGAGACGACGACACCGTCCGGGCCGCTCGACCAGGCGCCCGGCACGTCGTCGTACGTCTCGGGCTCCTCGGTGAGCCAGCGGATCGAGGTGATCGCGAGGAACCCGTGGGGCGAGGCCCGTCTCTTCTCGTGCTCCTCGTGCCACACCGCCCAGTCCTGGGCGAAGGTCTCGGTGTCGTCGATGGCAGTCATGGGTCCTCCCGGAAGGTGTCAGATCGCCGCCTTCGGATTGAACTCCCGCGCGGGCGATTTCGTGCCCGCAGTTGCCACATCGTGATGATCTCGTCGTACGTCGCATCGGTCCGGGGACGAGACGAGCCCCGGACCGAGTGGTCCGGGGCTCGTCCAGGGACAGGCTCACAAGTGGTAGTTGGGCGCCTCTGCGGTGACCTGGATGTCGTGCGGGTGGCTCTCCTTGAGCGAGGCGGAGGTGATCCGCATGAAGCGGCCCTTCTCCTGCAGCTCGGCGACGGTGCGCGCACCGACGTAGAACATCGTCTGGTGCAGGCCGCCGGTGAGCTGGTGGGCGACGGTGGCCAGCGAGCCCTTGTAGGGGACCTGGCCCTCGACGCCCTCGGGGACGATCATGTCGTCGTCGGTGACCTCGGCCTGGAAGTAGCGGTCCTTGGAGAAGGACTTCTTGCCGCGCGAGGACATCGCGCCCATCGAGCCCATGCCGCGGTAGGCCTTGAACTGCTTGCCGTTGATCAGCACCGTCTCGCCCGGCGCCTCCTCGGTGCCGGCGAGCATCGAGCCGAGCATCACCGCGTCGGCGCCGGCGACGATCGCCTTGCCGATCTCGCCGGAGTAGCGCAGGCCGCCGTCGGCGATGACCGGGACGCCGGCCGGCTTGCAGGCCAGCGAGGCCTCGTAGACCGCGGAGATCTGCGGCACGCCGACACCGGTGACGACGCGGGTGGTGCAGATCGAGCCGGGCCCGACCCCGACCTTGACCGCGTCGGCGCCCGCGTCGACGAAGCTCTGGGCGCCCTCCTTGGTCGCGACGTTGCCGCCGATGACCTGGACGTGCTTGGTCGCCGGGTCGGTCTTGAGGCGGTGGACCATGTCGATGAGCATGCGTACGTTGCCGTGGGCGGTGTCCGCGACGAGCACGTCGACACCGGCCTCGATGAGCGTGGTCGCCCGCTCCCAGGCGTCGCCGAAGTAGCCGATGGCCGCACCGACGAGCAGCCGGCCCTGGGCGTCCTTGGAGGCGTTGGGGAACTGCTCGGACTTCACGAAGTCCTTGACGGTGATCAGGCCGGTGATGCGGCCGTCCTCGTCGACCAGCGGGAGCCGCTCGAGCTTGTGCTGGCGCAGCAGCTTGGTGGCCTCGACGCGGTCGATGTCGGAGGGGCCGATGATCAGGTCGCGCGAGGTCATCACCTCGTCGACCTTCGTGGTCGCCCACTCCGCGACCGGGGTGAACCGCAGGTCGCGGTTGGTGATGATGCCGATCAGCTTGCGGTCGACGTCGACCACGGGGAAGCCGGAGATCCGGTATTCGCCGGCGAGCTTGTCGAGCTGCTCGAGCGTCGCGTCGGGGCCGATGGTGACCGGGTTGGAGATGATCCCGGTCTGGGTGCGCTTGACGAGGTCGACCTGGTAGGCCTGGTCCTCGATCGAGAGATTGCGGTGGAGCACGCCGATGCCGCCCTGGCGGGCCATCGCGATCGCCATCCGCGACTCGGTGACGGTGTCCATCGCCGCGGAGATGAGCGGCACCCGAAGGTCGATCTCACGGGTCAGCCGGGAAGTCGTATCGATGTCGGACGGCGCCAGATCCGAATATCCAGGCATCAGGAGTACGTCGTCGTAGGTGAGGCCGAGCGTCGCGAACTTCTCCGGGATCTCCATGAAGAGATCCTACGTTCCGGCTCCCGCCGGATCGAAAACGCGAGACCTCATCGGTCGAGCGGCTTGAGGTCCCGCACCGGCACCTTGACGGTCAGCAGGTCGCCGGCCATCCGGATCCGGCCGCGCATCCCGGCGGCGAGCACCATCGGCAGCACCGCCTGGTTGTCGGACTGGGTGGTCAGCAGGATCTCGTCGGCGCCGACCATGTGGGCCAGCCGGGCGGTGTCGACCAGCAGCCGGGTGCCGATCCCGCGCCGCTGCCAGGCCGGGTCGACGCGCAGGTTGACCAGGCGGACGTGCTCGTCGTCCTCCACCGGCCCGAGGACCTCGCCGAGGCCGACGGCCACGCCGTCGATCATGGCGGTCACCGTCTCTCCGGCGACGACCAGATCCGGGGTGCTGCCGGTGCCGAGGCGGCGTACGGGCGGGGTGGTGCCGATCGCCGCCGACTCCCGGGTGCGGTCGAGGACGTCGTTGACCAGGTCGGCCATCGCGGCGCCGCGGGCGTGCTCGGTGGCGGTGAACGGGGCGGTGCGGTGCAGCTGGACGTCGACGTCGGCGACGCGGAGCTCCATGGTGTCGTGGACGATCCCGGGTGGTGCCTCGGCCTCGGCGTCGAAGAACTGGGCGACCACCTCGGGGAACGACATCGGCCGCTCCAGGACGTGACGGCAGGCCTGAACGTAGCGCGTCGGCTGGTCGGCCAGCGCAGCCTCGTTGGCGGCCTGGACGACGATCTCACCGCCGCCCGAGGCGGTGATCAGATCGCAGATCTCGGGCTCGCCCCAGCCCTCGGGAGTACGCAGCACGAACTCGTCGGTGACCTGCTCCAGCCCCGGGAAGATCTGCATCCCCAGGATGTTGACCCCGGCCTCGCCACAGCGCTGCGCCAGGGCCGCCAGTGCCCCCGGTCGGTCCGGCAGCGTCGCTCGTACTCTCCACAACATCGTCCCCGCCATGGGCTCAGTCTGCCTTTCTCGCCGTTTCAGGTCCGTTAAACGCTGTTAAACGCTGCTGAACCTTCAGTCCGCGGGCGGCCGGGGCGGAGTCTTCTCGCCTGCTTCGACGAGCACGTCGATGTGGTTGGTCGCCGGCGGCAGCGGGCAGGTGGCGTGGATCGTGTAGGCGCACGGCATGTTGGCCGCCCGGTTGAAGTCGAGGACGGCCTTGCCGTCCACGGGCTGCTCAACGGCGAGCTGCCGACAGGCGGCGTACGTCGTCACGCCGCTGGACTCGTCGGTGAACAGCAGCCACAGCTCGTTGTCGCCGCCGTCGAAGGCGATCAGCCGCTGCGGCCGCCCGGCGGCCTCGAAGGCGACCTCCCCGACCGCGTCGATGACGCTCGAGCGGCCCTCCACCACGGAGCCGACCGAGATGGGGCGGCTCGTCTCGTAGGCGGTGAAGTCGGCGACGATCCGCCACGCCGGGTCCGGGGCGTACGTCGGTGTGCCGGTGTAGTCGCGCAGGAACGGCCCGTCGGGCTGCCGGGGCCGCAGCACCGGGGTGCCGAACCGGTCGGCGACCTCGACCGTGCCGGAGTCGAAGGTCGCGATCACGCCGAACGGGTCGACGTGGCCGAAGACGTACCGTCCGGACAGCCGGGTGCCACCCAGCTCGAGCCACTCCCCGTCGCCGAGATCGACGACAGCACCCTCCGGCCCGTTCGACCAGATGCCCGGGATGCCGTGGAAACGCTGGGGTCTCGGGCCCAGCCAGTGCAGGCCGGTGATTGCCAGGAAACCTTCGGGACTTCTGAGCTCGGCCTCCCGCTGGTCGCGCCAACGCTGCCAGGCCTGCTCGAAAGTCACGCGCCGCACTCTACAAAGACTTGCGTTGCCAGGTCTTGCAATGAACGCGGACTTTTACTCTGGCGCACCGCCCACCGGGACGGGCGAACCGCCCTCGATGGTCCTGGCGGGACCACCGAGGGCGGTTGCTGGATCAGCCCGAAGGGCTCAGTACTCGATCAGCCCAGGGGGGCTCAGTACTGGATCAGCCCAGAGGGCTCAGTAGGAAGGCTGAGCCTGGACGTTCAGCTCGTCGAACTTCACCCGCTTCGCCGAGGCGACGCGGGGGTCGCGCAGGTCGAAGACGTCGAAGCCGCGCTGGATCTCGTTGGAGTAGATGTAGCCGTTGTAGTAGTAGGTCGACCAGGGCCCGGCGATCGTCGAGGTGTCCTCGAACGGACCACGGTCGAACCAGGCGATCTCCTTCGGGTTGGCGGAGTCGGTGAAGTCGTAGACCGAGATCCCGCCCTGATACCAGGCCTGGACCATGATGTCCTTGCCCTTGACCGGGATCAGCGAGCCGTTGTGGGCGACACAGTTCTCGGTGTTCGACTGGGTGCGCGGCATCTTGTAGTAGGACTTGAAGACGAGCTGGCCGTCCTCGATGTCGTAGATGCCGTTGGCGCCCTTCTCCAGGCCGGTCTCCGGGTTGCAGGTCGGCGCACCGCCGCCACCGAGCTCGTCGGTGAAGACGACCTTGGTGCCGGTGTTGTTGAAGGTGGCCGAGTGCCAGAACGCGAAGTTCTCGGTGTCGGTGACCCGCTCGGTCACGACCGGGTTCTCGCGGTCGGAGATGTCCATCAGGATGCCGTCACCCATGCACGCGCCGGCCGCGATGTCCTTGGCCGGGTAGGTGGTGATGTCGTGGCAGCCGGCGGTGTTGGTGTAGCCACCGTCGGGGAAGAGCACCGGCTCGTTGACCACGGCCGCCTGCTCCGGCGCCTTCGTCGGGATCTTCACGATGCTGATCTTGTCGTGCGGGGGCTGACAGTCGGGGTAGGTGTCGCGCGGACCGTAGGAGGAGACGTACGCGTAGACGCTCTTGCGGTCCTTGCTCGGCGCCAGCGAGTGGGTGTGGGACCCGCACTTGGTCTCGACCGCGGCGACGTACTCCGGGTCTCGCGGGTTGCTGATGTCGAAGACCCGCAACCCCTCCCAGGACTCCTTGATCTCGGCCGACTGCGGCTCGTTGTCGCAGGTGTCGTTGCTGCGGCTGGAGTCGACGGAGAGGACCAGCAGGTCGCCGTAGACGGAGATGTCGTTCTGCGAGCCCGGGCAGACGTACTGCTTGACCAGGCGTGGCTTCCGCGGGTTCTTGATGTCGAAGACGTTGAAGCCGCTGTAGTTGCCGGCGAAGGCGTAGCGCCCCTGGAACGCGAGGTCGCTGTTGAGCGCGTCGGTGGGCTCGAAGGCGCCCGACTTGGGGACGTTGGCGATCAGGTGCATGTTGGGCGACCCGGCGGACTCGCCCGCGGGTACGTCCGGGTTGTTGGCGCCGAGCTCGGCCAGGTCGTTTCCGGCGACGCAGGCGGAGGCGAAGTTGTCACCGAGCTTGGTGATCGCTCGCTTCTCCTCGGCGGAGCAGCTCGTCTGGGGCTCGGGAGCGGAGACGCTCTGGGAGCCGTGGTCGTGGGACTCGTCTGCGGAGGACGGGGCGGCAACGGCCAGCCCTCCGGCGACAACCATGACCGCCGCGATGGGGGCCAGGTAGTGGGTGGATCGTCTCAGCCTCATGTTCGCAAGCCTTCCGAGTCGGCCGCCGTGGGGTGGCAGGGGCGTGACCTCTCAACTTTAGTAAAACTCGTACATCGAGGGCGGCGAATATGAATAAATGGTTCACCCTGCGGCATCTCGGAAGGAGCCCCATGGCTGGTGGGCGATCGGCTGTCATCACCTCGGGCGTCGTGCTGGCGGCGACGGCGCTGGCGCTCGGCGGGTGCGGAAGCGACTCCCCGCACGCTCACGGGTCCCACTCGGCCGACCCGTCCCCGGCCGCCCGGTCGGCTCCGGTGGTGCAGGGCGGAGCACCCGGTGAGAGCGCTCAGACGGTCTCACCGTCGGCGGTCACCGACCCGTGGAACGAGACCGACGCCGAGTTCATGACGATGATGATCCCCCACCACGCGCAGGCGCTGGAGATGACCCGGCTCGCCCAGAAGCATGCCGTCGACCCCGAGATCGTCTCCCTCGCCGAGCGCATCGAGTCGGCCCAGGGCCCCGAGATCGTCGCGATGAGCGCGTGGCTCGACGCCCGCGGGCAGCGCGTTCCTCGCGCCTCCGATCCCGAGCACACCATGGCCGGCATGCTCACCCCGGCGCAGATGCGCGACCTCGGCGAGGCCCGCGGCAAGGAGTTCGACCGGCTCTTCCTGACCGGGATGATCCAGCACCACCGCGGTGCCCTGAAGATGGCCGAGCCGATGGCCGCCACCGGCAGCGACGCGCGCGCGATCGAGATGGCGCTCGACGTCGAGACCACTCAGTCGGTCGAGATCGAGATCATGGAGAAGATGCTCGCGAAGCTCTGAGAGCCGGTACGTTGCGGCGGTGCCTCTCGCCCCCGCCCGTCGCCGACGCGTCCTGATCGGCTCCGCCGTCGTCGTCTGCCTCGCCCTCCTTGTCACCGCGCTCGTCTACACCGGCGTGGTGGTGCCGAACCGGCTGTTCGCGGCGAAGTACGACGTCCGCGGCATCGACGTCTCCCACCACAACGGCGCCATCGACTGGACCCGGGTCGCCGAGCAGGACGTCGACTTCGCCTGGATCAAGGCCACCGAGGGCTCCGCCCACGCCGACTCGCGCTTCGAGGCCAACTGGACCGAGGCCCGGCGGGCCGGGATCCACACCGGGGCCTACCACTTCATGAGCTTCGAGAGCCCAGGCGCCGATCAGGCCCACAACATGATCGCGACGGTGCCCCGCGTCGCCGGCACCCTGGCGCCGGTCGTCGACCTCGAGGCCTACGGCCGCTTCAAGGGGAACCTGCCGCCCGCCGCGGAGGTCCGCGCCATCCTCGACCCGCTGCTGGCTGGGCTCGAGGACCACTACGGCATCGCCCCGGTCATCTACGCCACGCGCTCGGCCTACCGCGCCTACCTGGCCGACAGCTACCCCGACAACCCGATCTGGTTCCGCTCCGTCGTCCGACCGCCCGTGGTCCCCGACGGGCGCGACTGGACCATCTGGCAGTACTCCAGCCGGGACCGGCTCGACGGCGTGGGCAGCGACGACGAGGCGTACGTCGACATGAATGTTCTTTCGGACGACGTCTCTCTCGACGAGCTGATCATTCGCTGAAATCGCCGAGTCGGCGCATCCCGCCCCTTTCGCTCGCTTCGCTTCGCGAAGCACGGGGCAAGATGCGCCGACTCGGCTCTGTGTCAGTGGCCGTGACCGTGGCCGTGACCGGCCGCGGGTGCCTCTTCCTCTTCCGGCTTGTCGACGACCAGGGTCTCGGTCGTGAGCAGCATGCTCGCGATCGAGGTGGCGTTCGTCAGCGCGGAGCGGGTGACCTTGACCGGGTCGATGACGCCCTGAGCGATCAGGTCGCCGTACTCACCGGTCGCGGCGTTGTAGCCCTGGCCGACACCGAGGTCGCGGACCTTGGTGGTGATGACGTAGCCGTTCTCGCCACCGTTCTCGGCGATCCAGCGCAGCGGCTCGTCGGCGGCCTTGCGGACGATGCGGACACCGACCGCCTCGTCGCCCTCGAGGCCGAGGTCCTTCTCCAGGGAGGAGACGGCGTGGATCAGCGCGGAGCCACCGCCGGGGACGATGCCCTCCTCGATGGCGGCGCGGGTCGCGGAGACAGCGTCCTCGATGCGGTGCTTCTTCTCCTTGAGCTCCACCTCGGTGTGAGCGCCGACCTTGATCACGCAGACGCCACCGGCCAGCTTGGCGAGGCGCTCCTGGAGCTTCTCGCGGTCCCAGTCGGAGTCGGTGCGCTCGATCTCGGCCTTGATCTCGGAGACGCGGGCCTCGACGGTGGCAGCGTCGCCGCCACCCTCGACGATGGTCGTGTTGTCCTTGGACACGGTGACGCGGCGAGCGGTGCCGAGCACCTCGAGACCGACCTGGTCGAGCTTGAGGCCGACCTCCTCGGCGACGACCTGCGCGCCGGTGAGGACCGCGATGTCCTGCAGCATGGCCTTGCGGCGGTCACCGAACGCGGGCGCCTTGACGGCGGTCGCGTTGAAGGTGCCCTTGATCTTGTTCACGACCAGCGTCGAGAGGGCCTCGCCCTCGACGTCCTCGGCGATGATGAACAGCGGCTTGCCGGCGGCGATGACCTTCTCCAGCAGCGGCAGCAGCTCCTGGACGGAGCTGATCTTGCCCTGGACGATCAGGATCAGCGGGTCGTCGATGACGGCCTCCATCCGCTCCTGGTCGGTCACGAAGTACTGAGAGATGTAGCCCTTGTCGAACTGCATGCCCTCGGTGAACTCGAGCTCGGTGCCCGTGGTGTTGGACTCCTCGACGGTGATGACACCGTCCTTGCCCACCTTCGCGAAGGCCTCGGCGAGGATCTCGCCGATCTTCGCGTCGCGGGAGGAGATGGTGGCGACCGAGGCCATGTCGGACTCGTCGACGACCTCACGAGCAGCGGTGCGCAGCGCGTCGCCGACCGCGGTCGCGGCGGCGTCCATGCCGCGCTTGAGGCTCATCGGGTTCGCACCGGCGGCAACCGCGCGCAGACCCTCGTGGACCATCGCCTGGGCGAGGACGGTCGCGGTGGTCGTACCGTCACCAGCGATGTCGTTGGTCTTGGTGGCGACCTCCTTGGTGAGCTGAGCACCAAGGTTCTCGAACGGGTCGTCCAGCTCGACCTCACGCGCGACGGTCACACCGTCGTTGGTGATGGTCGGGGCGCCCCACTTCTTGTCGAGGACGACGTAGCGGCCCTTGGGGCCCAGCGTCACCTTGACGGCGTTGGCGAGGGCGTCGACGCCACGCTCGAGGGCGCGGCGGGCGTTCTCGTCGAACTCCAGGATCTTCGGCATTGAAATTCTCCTTGTACGTACGCAGCGGCCGGGCCGGGCTCAGCCGACCCGGCCGCGTTGCACGAGCTTGGTGCTACTGGCGAGAGCGTCAGGCGATGACGGCAAGAATGTCGCGGGCCGAGAGGATGAGGTACTCCTCGCCGGCGTACTTCACCTCGGTGCCGCCGTACTTGCTGTAGATGACCTTGTCGCCGACGGCGACGTCGAGGGGGACGCGGTTGCCCTTGTCGTCGATGCGACCCGGGCCGAGGGCCAGGACCTCGCCCTCCTGGGGCTTCTCCTTGGCCGTGTCCGGGATGACCAGGCCGGAGGCGGTGGTCTGCTCGGCCTCGACGGCCTTGACGACGATGCGGTCCTCGAGAGGCTTGATGTTGATCGACACTGTGCCGACCTCCCCAATCTGTGTTGACTGAGCCCGACTCAATGGTGAGCTGGCGGGTGCTTTCTAACGTCTGTGCTTGCGATGTGCCGTATACGCCGTCGCGGGGGTCGCACCCGGCTCGCAAGCGCTGGCACACTCAAGGGGAGAGTGCCAATGCAGACGTTAGCACTCGACTGCAATGAGTGCCAGCAAACCCCCGGCTATCGCTGGCCAGGCAGCCTGACGAGCAGTGCGATGCCTCCGGCGATGAGGCCGACGACCACGATGCCGCCCGCGACCAGGACGGTGCGGAGGAGGTCGTCGTCGATCGCCGACTCCTCCTCCTCGAGCGGCGTGGTCCGCAGCTCCTCGCCGTCGCTCAGGGCAGACATCTGCGAGGTCGCGTCGGACTGTTCGGAGGGCTCGGGGGTTGCCGAGCGGCTCGGCTCCGGCTTGGACTCGGGGGTTGCAGGCGTACGCTCCGCCTCCTGTTGTCCCGCGGTCTCGCCGGCCTCCGGCGAGGCGGTCCCGGTTCCGTTCGTCCCGTTCTTCGGCTTCCCCTTGTCGCTCTTCCCGGCGCCGGGCGAGGTGTTCCCCTGCCCGCCGCCGCGGCGGCCCTCGTTCGACTCGTCGTCACCGTCGTCCGCGTCGTCATCGTCCGCGTCGTCGTCCGGCTTCGGGTCGGGATCGGCGGGTGCCGGCCTCTCGACGTACGCCACCGAGTAGCCCTCCAGGCGACGGCCTTCGCTGTGCCGGACCTGCGTCGTCTGCTGGGGCGTGGACAGGATGTGGAGCTCGGAGCCGCCACCGCGGCGGCCGTCGCTGTCGACGCAGAAGGCCGCGACCAGATAGCCCTCCGGCGCCCTCGCCACCGCCGAGCGCTCGCCGTCCAGGTCGACGTAGCGGTCGCCGTAGCCGCAGTGGCGCGTCGGCGTCACCGTGTCGGCCGAGGCAGGTGCGGCGAGCAGCAGCGACAGCAGCGTCATGACGGCTGCGGTCGCCCAGAGGGCCGGTGAGGCCACGCGGGAGGATCTGCGCACCCGGCGGATCCTAGATCAGAAACACCCAGCGGGGTAATGCAGTTTTGCTCGGACGGGAAACCTCCCTGAGAGGATCGGGACATGGATCTCGACGCCTTCGCCTGGCTGCTCACCGATGAGGGGCAGCGGCTGCTGGCGCGAGCGACCGAGATGACGGCCGCGGCCGATCCCGGCAAGGACGCGTCCCTGGCGGTACAGACCGCCCTGCGCAAGGACGAGACCGCCGCGCACGTCGCCGCGGCGATGACCCAGGTCGACCTGCGCCGGAAGGCCGGCGCCAAGTTCGGCGACCTGGCACCGAAGATGTACTTCACCCCCGACGGCCTCGAGCAGGCCACCCGGCTCGCCGTCGCCCACCACCGTGCGGCCCGGCTGCGCGCCTTCGACGCCACCAGCGTCATCGACCTCGGCTGCGGGATCGGCGGCGACCTGATCGCCTCCTCGCGCGCCGGCCTCACCGCTGCCGGCGTCGACAACGACCCGGAGCGGGTCGCGGTCGCCCAGGCCAACCTCGACGCCCTCGGGCTGGCGGGTGCCGTCACCGTCGCCGACGCGACGGCCGTCGACCACTCACCCTTCGACATCGCGTACGCCGACCCGGCCCGCCGCGGGGCCAAGGGCCGGGTCTTCTCCGCCGAGGGGTGGACCCCACCGTGGTCGTGGGTCGAGACGCTCTTCGCCCGCGACGCCTGTGTGAAGGTCGCGCCCGGCATCCCCCACGACCTCGTACCCGACCAGGTCGAGGCCGAGTGGGTCAGCGACCGTGGCGAGGTCAAGGAGGCGGCGCTGTGGTCGGGGTCGCTGGCCAGCACCCGCCGCCGCGCCACCGTCATCGGCGAGCGCGGCCTGGCGACGCTGACATCCGAGGACGACCCGGGCGGCGAGGTCGACTCCGTCGAGGAGTTCCTCTACGAGCCCGACGGCGCCGTCATCCGCGCCGGTCTGGTCACCGCCGTCGCTGCGGGCGTACAGGGTCACCTGATCGACGAGCACATCGCGTACGTCACCTCGACGGCCTCCTTCGAGACCCCGTTCGCTCGGGGATATCAGGTGGTCGAGGAGCTCCCTTATCGGGAGAAGCAGCTCAAGGCGGCGCTGCGCGAGCGTGGGATCGGGAAGCTGACAATCAAGAAGCGCGGGGTGCAGATCGTGCCCGAGCAGCTGCGCAAGCGGCTCGCGCTCTCCGGGGACGAGGAGGGGACGATCGTGCTCACGCGGGTCGCTGGTGAGGGGACCTGCTTGTTGGTCAGGCCGTTCTGAGGGTTCACCGGCGTCCGGAGGTCGAGCCTGTCGAGACCCCCGAACCCGCAGGTCGAGCCTGTCGAGA
>NZ_BMRK01000014.1:27195-161647 GCF_014648595.1 Nocardioides luteus
TGGACCCGGAGGTCGAGCTTGTCGAGACCCGGTCGCTGTGGGGAGGTCTCGACAAGCTCGACCACCGACGGACCAGGTCTCGACGGGGCTAGACGCCCGGGCTGTGGGTCAGGCTAGGACCGAGGTGATCGGTTGGGAGGAGTCGGCGGGGAGGTCCAGGGCGGAGGGGGTGCGGCCTCGTGCGACCATCTCTGCGCCGAGGGCCGCGACCATCGCGCCGTTGTCGGTGCAGAGGGCGGGGCGGGGGACGCGGACGCGGATGCCGAGCTTGGTGGCCCGCTCCTCCGCGAGGACGCGCAGGCGGCTGTTGGCGGCGACTCCGCCGCCGATGATGATGTCCTCGATGCCCTCGGAGGAGGCAGCGTCCAGGGCCTTCCTGACCAGGACGTCGACCACCGCCTCCTGGAAGCTGGCGGCGACGTCGGCGACCGGGACCGCCTCACCGCTGCGCTCCTTGGCCTCGATCCAGCGGGCGACCGCGGTCTTGAGGCCGGAGAAGGAGAAGTCGAAGCGGTGGCGCTCCAGGTCGCGGCGGCCGGTCAGCCCGCGCGGGAAGTCGATGGCGACCGAGCTGCCGGAGGTGGCGGTCCGGTCGATCACCGGGCCACCGGGAAAGCCGAGGCCGAGCAGGCGGGCGACCTTGTCGAAGGCCTCCCCTGCTGCGTCGTCGATGGTGGCACCCATCGGGTCGACGCCTTCGGTGATGTCGGTGACCTTGAGCAGGCTGGAGTGGCCACCGGAGACGAGCATCGCGACGCAGGGCTCGGGCAGCGGCCCGTGCTGGAGCTGGTCGACGGCCACGTGGGAGGCCAGGTGGTTGACCCCGTAGATCGGCTTGTCGAGCCCGAGCGCGAGCGCCTTCGCCGCAGCCACCCCGACGAGCAGGGCACCGGCGAGGCCGGGGCCTGCGGTGACGGCGATCGCGTCGACGTCGTGGAGCTTGATCCCCGACTCGTCGCAGGCGCGCTCGATGGTCGGCACCATCGCCTCGAGGTGCGCCCGGCTCGCGACCTCGGGGACGACCCCTCCGAAGCGAGCGTGCTCCTCGACGCTGCTCGCGATCGCGTCGGCGAGCAGCGTACGACCTCGCACGATCCCGACGCCGGTCTCGTCGCAGGAGGTCTCGATGCCGAGGACCAGGGGTTCATCGACGAGGGCACCAGTAGTCATGCCCCCATTCTGCCTTCACCCCCATGTCCGACCCCGCATCCGCCTGGCGCGACATGCCCGGTCGCAGGCGAACGAAAATTCGTTCGTGGGTCAGCAGGCGAACGAATTTTCGTTCGCCCGAGGCGACCCCGGTCTGATCACGAGCGCGTGAACAGGCTGGTCGGTCCTAGGCAGCCGCGCCGTCGCTCTGTTCCTCTCGCAGCGCTGAGTAGGCACCGGCCCAGATGTGTTGCGCGAGGTCAGCATCGATCGGATCGCTGGAGGCCAAGCGATCCCACAGCCCGGCGAGCAGGACCGTGAGGCGACCCGACTCGACGTCGGTGAGCTCGCGACCGATCGAGCAGCGGAACCAGAACCTGACGTCATGCCACAGATCCCGGACCGCTTCACCGACGTCGTCGTTCGTTCGAGCGAGCTCCTCGAATCCCAACCACGCTCGAAGGAAGAAGAGGTCGTCCTCGCTCACGGCAAGGTACCCATCCCAACCTCGGGCGTTCACCCGTTGAGCGACCTGAGTCCAGTAGATGCCCGCAAACCCTGCCGCCGCGTAAGGCAGCATGCTCTGCTGGCCGCCGACAGTTCAGTCCGACGCCAGCTCCAGCGCCAGCACGATCCCCGTCGCGCCGTCGCGGTAGTAGCGCTCGCGACGGTCGATCTCGACGAAGCCGGCCCGGTCGTAGAACTCGATCGCCCCGGCGTTGTCCTCGCGCACCTCGAGCAGGAGCCGGTCGGCACCTTCCCGCCGCGCGAGGTCGATCGCCGAGGTCAGGAGCAGCCGGCCGATGCCTCGCCGGCGATGCTCCTCGGCGATGGCGATCCGCTGCAGCTCGGCGATCTCGTAGACCACGCTCACCAGGGCGTGGCCCACCACGGTGTCCTGCTCGCCGTCCGCGACCAGGATCCGTACGGTCGGCATCTTCCCCCCGATCGCCACCTGCAGGTAGTCGACCGTCCAGGCGTCGTCGGGGAACGCCTCGAACTCCAGCGCGGCGATGACCTCGACGTCCTCCGGCTCGGCCGGGCGTACGGTCACCTGGGGTTCACCGGCTTCGTCGGCGCCTTCTGCTTCTTCAGCGCCGCCTGCTCGATGGCGTCGGGGCGGCGCAGGTAGAGCGGCTCCGGATCCATCAGCTCGACCCGCTCCTCGGCAACAGCCCGCGCCAGCCATCCGGCCGAGGGCCGTTGCGGACCGACCGGCGTCGGGAACGCATCGGGATACAGCCGCGCCCCCTCACCCACCACCGGCGCAGAGGTCGCGACCTCCGCCGGCCGAGCGACCACAGGCCCCTCCAGCCGCGCCCCATCCTCGTCGTACGAGGCCAGATAGACCTCCTTGCGCCGAGCATCGGTAGCCACGAAGAACGACGACACACCGGTGGTCGAGCTTGTCGAGACCACCCCAGAAGCAACAGCCTCCACGGCCAACACATCCAACGAACAAGCCGCGTAGATCGGAATCTCCAGCGCGAACCCCAGCGTCCGCGCCGTGACCAGCCCGACCCGCAACCCGGTGAACGGCCCCGGCCCAGCACCGACCGCAACAGCCGTCAGATCCTGCCGCACGATCCCAGCCGTGCCCAGCACCTCAGAGATCAACGGCGCGAGCTGCTCACCGTGCTTCATGGTGCGATCGGAGACGACCTCGGCGACGACGTCGTCACCGTCGTGGAGCGCCACGGTCACCTGCGGCGTGGCAGTGTCAAAGGCGAGAAGCACAACTCACACCCTAGAGCGCGCCTCAGAGCGCACTGAGATCCACGCCGTGCCAGCGCGGCCCGACGGGCACGATCTCCACCCGCCGCGGGTCCGCACCGTCCGGCGCCTCGACCAGATCCAACGGAGCCTCGTCGGCCTCGGCACGTACGATCCGGATCTCCAGTCGCGACTCGGAGAGCCCCTCGGCCAGGCCCTCGCCCCACTCGACGACGGTGACCGCGTCGTCGAGATCGGTGTCGAGGTCGAGGTCGTCGAGCTCGTCGATCCCACCGAGCCGGTAGGCGTCGACGTGAACGAGCTCCGGTCCGCCGACGGTCGAGGGGTGCACCCGGGCGATCACGAAGGTCGGCGAGGTGATCTCGCCGCGCACCCCGAGACCGGCCCCGAGGCCCTTGGTGAAGGTGGTCTTGCCGGCGCCGAGGCCGCCGGAGAGGACGAGTACGTCGCCGTTGGTCACGTGCACGGCCAGCCGGTGACCGAGCTCGAACATCGCCTCGGCGTCGAGCGCCTCGACGACGTGCTCGTTGAGCGGCCGGTGGAGCCGCACCGCCGGGGACTCGCGGGAGATCTCCCGGAAACCCTGCCGCTCCCAGAACCGCAGCGTCTCCGGAAGCTCCTCGCGGGCGATCACGGCGAGGTCGTCCAGCCCCTGCGCGCGGGCGATGCCGGCGGCGTACGTCACCATCTTGTGCGCCACCCCATGACCCTGCTGATCAGGCAGGACGGCGAATCGGCGCAACCACATGGTCGCGTCGACGGGATCCATGACGACCGCGCCGACAGCGGCCCCGTCCAGGCGGGCCAACAGGCCACCGAAGCCGGCGAGACGCTCCTTCATCGACCCTTCGGTCTCGGCCAGGGCGTCGGCAGGCGGGTCCAGCGGCGGACGGGCGGAGAAGGCGACCCGGACGACACCGAGGACCTCGGCGGCGGCCTCCGGTCCGACCCGCTCGAAGACGAGCGTCATGCCGAGGCCGCATCCCGGGTGGCTGCGGCGAGCAGCTGGTCGAGCTCGGCGTTGACCTGGCCGTGGCGTTCGAGGATGACCATGTGGCCGGCCTTCTCGCACTCGACGAGCCGCGACCCCGGGATGTAGGAGTGCAGCTTGCGGCTGTGGCCGATCGCGGTGAGCCGGTCGGCGGTGCCGCAGATGACCGTGGTCGGGACGCGCCCCATCGCGGTGACGCTCGAGAACTTGTCGAGCGAGCGGAAGGCCGGGAAGAACTCGGCGACCACCTCGAACGGCGTCTGCGAGAGCAGGCTGTCGACGAACCGGACGTACGCCTCGGGCACCTCGTCTCCGAAGGCGAACTGGTCGGTGAAGACCGTCGCCACCGAGGCACCCATCGCGCGGACCCGGTCGACGACCGAGTGTCCCCGGGCCAGCGTGCGCACGGTGCGGTTGGCGATGCCGCCGGCCAGCTTGGCCGGCAGCACGGGGATGAGCAGCCGGCTCGGGTCGAGCCCGCCGGCGGTGGTGGAGATCAGCGCGACACCGATGATCCGGCCGTCCTCGCTGCGCGGGGCGAACAGCTCAGGGTGCTCCTCGGCGAGCGCCGCGATCGTCATCCCGCCCATCGAGTGGCCGACCAGGATGACCGGGCCTTCCGGCACGACCGCGTCCAGCACGCGGAGCAGGTCGTCACCGAGCTGGTCGATGGTGGCGTTGCCGAGGGAGGACCGGCCGCTGCGGCCGTGGCTGCGCTGGTCGTAGAAGACCGACCGCACCAGGCCGCGGTAGGCGGCGCGCTGGAAGTGCCAGCAGTCGAGGTTGAGGCAGTAGCCGTGCACGAAGACCAGCGTCACCCCGCTCGCTCCGCCCTTGTGGGCGTGGGCGGGGTCGACCTCGTCGACCTCGACATGGAGAGGTACGCCGTCGGAGGTGACCACGGTGACCGGAGCCGACCGCAGCGTACCGAGCGGGGTCCGGTCCTCGGGCCGCTCCTCTATGGCACGGCGGCGCTTCTTGACCACCACGGCGCCACGGGCCGCGGCGGCGACCGCTGCCGCCCCCAACGTGCCGGCCGCGATCGAACCGATCCGTCCTGCGATGCTCATCTGTCGGCGCCTTCCTGCTCGGTGTCGACGTGTCGCCGCTTCATCCGTCCTCCGATCCGGGTGACGACCTCGTACGCGATCGTCCCGCTCGCCTCCGCCCAGTCCTGGGCGGTCGGCTCGCCGTCGGCACCAGTACCCCACAGGACCACCTCGGAGCCGGGTTCGACCTCGTCGGACCCGAGGTCGATCACGACCTGGTCCATGCAGACGGTGCCGCGCACGGGCCGGCGGGCTCCGTCGACCCACACCTCGGCACGGTTCCCGGCGCTGCGCTGGATCCCCTCGGCGTAGCCGGCCGGGACGACCCCGACCGTCGTCGGCTCCTCGGCGACCCAGGTGTGGTTGTAGGAGACGCCCGCACCGGCCTCGATCTGCTTGACCATCGCCAGCTCGGCGCGGACGGTCATCGCCGGGACGAGCCCGAGCTCCGGCCACGGTGAGCCCCCGACACCGGGCGCCGGGTCGATGCCGTACGTCGCGATCCCGACCCGCACCAGGTCGAATCTGGCGCCGGGGCGCAGCAGGGCGCCCGCGGAGTTGGCCAGGTGACGCACCTCGGGCCGCAGCCCGGCGTCGGCGGCGATGGCGAGCGCCTCGGCGAAGACCTTCTCCTGCGACTCGTTGGCCGGGTCGTCGGGGTCCTCGCTGGACGCGAAGTGGGACCAGATGCCGGTGACCCGGATCGCCCCCTCGGCCTCCAGGATGCGCGCCCGCGCGACCATGTTGGTCCACTCGGCGAAGGAGGAGCCGCCACGGGAGAGGCCGGTGTCGATCTTCAGCTGCACCCGCGGGATGCTGCCCAGTGCGTCGCCGGCCGCGGCGAACTTCTCCAGGTCGGCGATCGTGTAGGCGGTGACGTCGATGTCGGCGGCGATGAGCTCCTCGGCGGGCTCGCTCGGCATGATCAACCAGGCGAGCAGACGGCCGGTGTCGCCGGCCGCGCGCAGCGCGAGGGCCTCGTCGGCCGATGCCACGCCGAGCCACTCGGCACCGCCCTCGCGAGCGGCCCGCCCGGCCTCGACCAGACCGTGCCCGTAGCCGTCGGCCTTGACCACCGCCATCAACGGCGTACGCACGTGCTCCCTCAGCCGCGCGACGTTGTTGCGGATCGCAGCGAGGTCGATGACGATCTCGGCTCGCCGAAGCGGAGCCCGAGTCGTTGGGCTCGGTGACATGGTGTCAAGGGTAGTTGGCGAACCGCTGTTCACCGGGAACGGGGCGAGACTGCGGGAAGCGACCGGATCACCGCCGGGATGGCCGAGGCCACCCCGCTCGCGGTGACCGGGCCGCCCGCGCTCGCCAGCGTCGCCGCCGCGCCGTGCAGCCAGGCACCCGCCGAGGCGGCGTCGATCGGCGCGAGCCCGGCGGCGAGCAGTGAGCCGATCAGCCCGCCGAGCACGTCGCCCGAGCCGGCGGTGGCCAGCCACGAGGTGCCGGTGGTGTTGACCCGCACCGGCGTGGCGGGGTCGGGCGAGGCGATCGTCGTGCGGCGCCCTTTGAGCAGCACCACGGCGTGGTAGCGCTTGGCCGCGAGCCGTGCGTAGTGCAGCGGTCGAGCCTCGACGTCGGCCCGGTCCTCCCGGATCAGCGCGGCGAGCTCGCCCGCGTGCGGCGTCAGGATCGCGGGCACGCCGAGCGGCCCGGTCAGCGCGCGCAGGCTGTCGGCGTCGATCACCAGGGGTACGCCGCTGGCCCGCGCGAACGCGAGCGCGCTGTTGGCGCCGTCGGCGCTGCCCGAGCCGACCACCCAGGCCTGTGCCTGGCCGTCGCCGACGACCTCCGGGTTGTGGCGCTTGACCCACTCCGCGGCGGTGCCGACGTAGCGGACCATCCCGGCCAGGCCGGTGTTCGCTCCGGAGACCGCCAGCAGCGCGGCTCCGGGGTAGGTGGCGCTGCCGACCCGGAGGCCGACCACGCCGCGGGTGTACTTGTGGCCGTCGGGCGCGGGCCGCGGCACCAGCGCCGCGACGTCCTCGGCCTCCAGGCTCTCCACGGACGGTGCCGGCAGGTCGAGCCCGATGTCGACCAGCTCCACCCGGCCGCTCGCCGAGGCGGCCGGATCGAGCAGATGACACGGCTTGTAGGTGCCGAAGGTGACCGTCAGGTCGGCGCTGACGTGCGACCCGTCGACCTCTCCGGTGTCGACGCAGACCCCGCTCGGGGTGTCGACGGAGACCACCGGGGCCCCTTCGAACATCGCCAGCGCCGCCTCGGCCTCCGCCCTCAGCCCTGGCTTCCCGCCGATCCCGACGATCCCGTCGACAACAACATCGGTCCCCCCGGAGGTCGATCCTGTCGAGACCCCTCCAGAGGCCACCGTCCCCCCAGCAGCACGCAGAGCAGCAACCCCACCCTCGTGCGCCCGATCCGACAGCAGAACCGCCTCGACCCGCGCCCCACGCCGCGCCAGGATCGCCCCGGCGTACAACGCGTCTCCGCCGTTGTCGCCGCTACCGACGAGCAGAGCGACCCGGCTGCCGTAGGCGCCACCGCGACCCCGCTCGCGGAGGAAATCGATGATGGCGTACGCCAGACCGGCCGCCGCGCGCTGCATCAGCGCGCCTTCTGGCAGGTCGGCCATCAAGGCCTTCTCTGCCGCTCTGACCTGCTCGACCGAGTGCGCACGCCGCATGGCCCCAGCGTACGCGGCCGCTCAGTCCTCCAGGACGACCATGGCCGAGGCGATGCCGGCGTCGTGGGACAGCGAGAGGTGGACGGTGGCCACACCGAGCTTCCTCGCCTGCTCCAGCACCGTGCCGCGCAGCTCGAACCGCGGCTGCCCCGACGCCTCCGAGATCACCTCGGCGTCATGCCACTCCATCCCCTGCGGCGCGCCGAGCGCCTTGGCGAGCGCCTCCTTGGCGGCGAACCGGGCGGCCAGCGAGGCCATCGGCTTCGTCGCCTCGGCCTCGGTGAAGAGCCGCGCCCGCAACCGCGGCGTACGCTCCAGCGACTCCTCGAACCGCGCGAGGTCGCAGACGTCGATCCCGACTCCGAGGACGGCCATCACTCGACCGTAACGGACTTCGCGAGGTTGCGCGGCTGATCGACGTCGTAGCCGAGCTCGGTGGCGAGCTGGCAGGCGAAGAGCTGGAGAGGTACGACCGCGACCAGCGGCTGCAGGAGCACCGGCACCTTCGGCAGCCGGATGATCGTGTCGGAGACCGCGTCGACCGAGTCGTCGCCCTCCTCGACCAGCGCGATGGTCCGCGCGCCACGAGCCCGCACCTCCATGATCCCGGAGCGCATCTTGTCGTGGAGGAAGTCGCGGCCGCGCGGGGGCACGATGCACCAGATCGGCAGGCCCTCGTCGACCAGCGCGATCGGGCCGTGCTTGAGCTCACCGGCGGCGAACCCCTCTGCGTGCAGGTAGGCGAGCTCCTTGAGCTTGAGCGCACCCTCGAGCGCGACCGGGTAGCCGGCGTGACGGCCCAGGAACAGGAACGCCCGGCGGTCGGCGTACTCCTTGGCGAGCTCGTAGACCTCCGGCGCCGTCTCCAGCACCTGCTCGACCGCGGCGGGCATCGCCTCGAGCTGGGTCATCACGCCGTCGATCTCGTCGCCGTACATGGTGCCCTTGACCTGCGCCAGGTAGAGCGCGAGCAGGTAGCAGGCGACCAGCTGGGTGACGTACCCCTTGGTGGACGCGACGCCGATCTCCGGGCCGGCGTGGGTGTAGATGACCGCGTCGGACTCGCGCGGGATCGTGGAGCCGTTGGTGTTGCAGATCGCCAGCACCTTGGAGCGCTGCGAGCGCGCGTGGCGGATCGCCTGCAGGGTGTCGGCGGTCTCGCCGGACTGCGAGATGGCGACGACGAGGGTGGAGTTGTCGAGGATCGGGTCGCGGTAGCGGAACTCCGAGGCCAGCTCGACCTCGACCGAGATGCGGCACCAGTGCTCGATGGCGTACTTCGCCACCATGCCCGCGTAGAAAGACGTCCCCGCGGCGATGATGATGATCTTGGTGACCTCGCGCAGCTCGTCGTCGGCCAGGCGCATCTCGTCGAGGTGGAGCGACCCCGAGGCCGTACGCCGCCCCAGCAGCGAGTCGGCCACGGCCCGCGGCTGCTCCAGGATCTCCTTGCGCATGAACCAGTCGTGGCCGTCCTTCTCGGCGGCGGCGAGGTCCCAGTCGACGTGGAAGCGGCGGCCCTCGGCCGGGGTGCCGTCGAAGTTGGTGACGGTGGCGCCCTCGCGGGAGATCGTGACGACCTGGTCCTGGTCGAGCTCCAGCGCCTCGCGGGTGTGCTCGATGAAGGCGGCGACGTCGGAGCCGAGGAACGACTCGCCCTCGCCCAGGCCGACCACGAGCGGGCTGTTGCGGCGGGCGGCGACGACGCGCGAGGGGTCCTCGGCGTCGATCGCGACGAAGGTGAAGGCACCCTCGAGGATCGAGCAGACCTTCTGCATCGCGACGGTCAGGTCGGCCCCGCCGACGACCTCGCGCTCGAGCAGGTGAGCGGCGACCTCGGTGTCGGTCTGCGAGGCGAACTCGTGGCCCTCGGACTCCAAGGACGCGCGCAGCTCCGCGAAGTTCTCGATGATGCCGTTGTGGACGACCGCGACCCGCGCGGTGCGGCCGACGTGGGGGTGGGCGTTGTCGTCGGTCGGGCCGCCGTGGGTCGCCCAGCGGGTGTGGCCGATGCCGGTGGTGGCCGCGGGCAGCGGGGTGTCGGAGATCGCCTTCTCGAGGTTGGCGAGCTTGCCGGCCCGCTTGTCGACGGCCAGCCTCCGGTCAGCGATCAGCGCGATCCCGGCCGAGTCGTAGCCGCGGTACTCCAGACGCCGCAGGCCATCGATCACGACGCCCTGCGCCGACCGGTCTCCGACGTACCCAACGATGCCGCACATGGCCGATGATCCTACGGCTCTCGTGGACCCCAGCAGGAAGCGGCGGCCACAGTGCGTAACAATCGTTGCCATGTCACACCCCGGGCCACACGGCGATGACCGCGTCTCCTCGCCCTACGTGGAGCTCGACCGCAGCGCATGGGCCGAGCTCGCGACGGAGACCGAGAGTCCGCTGACCGAGGCGGAGATCGAGTCGCTGCGTGGCCTCGGCGACCAGATCGACCTCAACGAGGTCGAGGAGGTCTACCTGCCGCTGAGCCGCCTGCTCAGCCTCTACGTCAGCGCCTCGGACCGGCTCCACGACCAGCAGGAGCTGTTCCTCGGCAAGACGATGCCGGAGCGTACGCCGTTCGTGATCGGGGTCGCCGGGTCCGTCGCGGTCGGCAAGTCGACCACCGCCCGCGTGCTCCAGCAGATGCTCGCCCACTGGCCCGAGCACCCCAACGTCGCCCTGGTCACCACCGACGGCTTCCTCTACCCCAACGCCGAGCTCGAGCGCCGCGGCCTGATGGACCGCAAGGGCTTCCCCGAGTCGTACGACCGCAAAGCGCTGCTCCGCTTCCTCGTCGACCTGAAGTCCGGCGAGGACGAGGTGCGCGCGCCGATCTACTCACACCTGACCTACGACGTCACCGACCAGACCGTCACCGTCAAGAAGCCCGACATCGTCATCCTCGAGGGGCTCAACGTCCTGCAGCCCTCCCGGGTCCGCGCCGACGGCACCATCTCGCTCGGCCTCTCCGACTTCTTCGACTTCTCCGTCTTCGTCGACGCCGACTCCCGCGACATCAAGCAGTGGTACGTCGAGCGCTTCCTGCGCCTGCGCGAGACCGCCTTCCGCGACCCGTCCTCCTACTTCACCAAGTACGCCGCGCTCTCCCACGACGAGGCCGTCACCCGCGCTACCGAGATCTGGAACGAGATCAACGGCCCCAACCTCCGCCAGAACGTCCTTCCCACCCGCTCCCGCGCCACGCTCGTGCTGCGCAAGGACCGCGACCACTCGGTGCGGTATGTGAGGTTGCGGAAGATCTAGGGGGCGGGTCTTCCAGGGATACCCGGTCGACCGGGTATTCATGGGGCCAGAGTGACGGATGATCACAAAGCGAGCCGCACCCGCACGACATCAGCGAGCCGCTCGGCGCACGCCTCGGCCTCGTGGTGCGTAGGGGCCTCGACCATGACGCGTACGAGGTTCTCGGTGCCGGAGGGGCGCAGCAGGATGCGGCCGGAGCCGGCGAGGGTCTTCTCCTCGGTGGCGATGGCCTCGAGGAGTCCGTCATCGGTCTTGGAGCGGGTCTTGTCGACGCCCTTGACGTTGAGCAGGACCTGCGGGAGGCGGGTGACGACGGAGGCGAGGTCGGCGAGGGTGCGGCCGGTGGAGGTCATCCGCTGCAGCACGTGGAGGGCGGTGAGGATGCCGTCGCCGGTGGTGGCGTGCTCGCTCATGATGATGTGGCCGGACTGCTCGCCACCGATGGCGTAGCTGCCGCGGCGCATCTCCTCGAGCACGTAGCGGTCGCCCACGGCGGTCTGCTTCACGTGGACGCCCGCCGCGTCCATCGCCTTGACGAAGCCGAGGTTGCTCATCACCGTGACGACCACGGTGTCGTCGGGGAGCCGGCCGGAGTCGTGGAGACCGAGGGCGAGGATCGCGATCAGCTGGTCGCCGTCGACGAGGTTGCCGTCGCCGTCGACGGCGAGGCAGCGGTCGGCGTCGCCGTCCCAGGCGAATCCGACGTCGGCGCCGTGCTCGACGACCGCCTTCTGCAGCATCTCCGGGTGGGTCGAGCCGACACCGTCGTTGATCGAGAGGCCGTCGTTGGCGTCGTTGATCGCGATCACCTTGGCGCCCGCCTGGTCCAGGGCGAGCGGGCCCGCCGCCGCCGCTGCGCCGTTCGCGCAGTCGACGACGACGGTGAGGCCGTCGAGGCGCTGCTCGAGCGTGGAGACCAGGTGGGCTGCGTACGTCTCCACCGGGTTCTCGTGGGCGGAGATCCGCCCCACCGACGCGCCGGTCGGGCGGTCCCAGGGCTCCTCGAGATGGGCCTCGATCCGGTCCTCGAGCTCGTCGTCGAGCTTGTGCCCGCCGCGCTGGAGGAACTTGATGCCGTTGTCGGGCATCGGGTTGTGGGAGGCCGAGATGACCACACCGAGGTCGGCTTGCAGGGCCGCGGTGAGGTAGGCGACCCCGGGCGTCGGCAGCACGCCGACGTCGATGACGTCGCAGCCCGCCGAGGCCAGGCCACCGGCGACGGTGGCCTGCAGGAACTGCCCGGAGATGCGTGAGTCGTTGCCGACGACCGCCAGCGGTTTGCGTCCGCTGCCGGAGCCCCGGAGCTCCTCGGTCAGGACCAGCGCCGCGGAGGTCGCCAGGTTCTGGGCGAGCGAGGCGGTCAGGATCTCGCCGTTCGCGAGACCGCGAACCCCGTCAGTGCCGAAAAGGCGTGCCACGTCCGTGTGACCTTCTTTCGTACGTCGGCCCCCGCCCGAAAAAGAGTTGGGGTGCCTCGGCGAGCCGAGGCACCCCAACAATGCTAGGCGATCGTGTGGTCGATCAGCGCTTGCTGAACTGCGAGGCCTTGCGGGCCTTCTTGAGACCCGCCTTCTTGCGCTCCACGACGCGGGCGTCGCGCGTCAGCAGACCGGCCTTCTTCAGCGTCGGGCGGTTGGCCTCGACGTCGACGTCGTTCAGGGCACGGGCCACACCGAGACGCAGCGCGCCGGCCTGGCCGGCGATGCCGCCGCCGTCGATACGGGCGATCACGTCGAAGCGACCCTCGAGCTGCAGCGCGGCGAACGGCTCGTTCGCGATCTGCTGGTGCAGCTTGTTGGGGAAGTAGTCCTCGATGGTGCGACCGTTGATGGTCCACGAGCCGGTGCCCGGGACGATCCGGACGCGGGCCACGGACTCCTTGCGGCGGCCGGTGGCGGCAGCCGGAGCGATGGTCGCCGGACGCTCAGGAGCGTCGGCGCCCGGGGCGCTCTCGGAGGTGTAGGCGAGGCCCTGCTCGTCGGTCTCGAAGGTCTCCTCGACCTCTGCGGTGTTCTCAGTCATGTTCTGGTCCTGGCTCACTGGGCGATCTGCTTGATCTCGAACGGAACGGCCTGCTGCGCGGCGTGCGGGTGCTCAGGGCCGGAGTAGACCTTCAGCTTCTTGAGCATCTGACGGCCGAGCTTGTTCTTCGGCAGCATGCCCCACACCGCCTTCTCGATCGCCTTGCGAGCGTCCTTGTCGAGCACCTCACCGATCGGGGTCGCCGTCAGACCGCCCGGGTAGCCCGAGTGACGGTAAGCCAGCTTGGTGGTCTTCTTGTTGCCGGAGAGGGAGACCTTCTCGGCGTTGATCACGATGACGAAGTCGCCGGTGTCCGCGTTGGGCGCGAAGATCGCCTTGTGCTTGCCGCGGAGGAGCTCGGCGACCTGGACAGCGAGGCGGCCGAGACGGACGTCGGTCGCGTCGATCACGAGCCAGGCGCGCTCGATGTCGCCCGGCTTGGGAGCGTAAGTACGCACGTGTGCCTTCTTAGTTCGTAGTGCCCGCCCAGCGGATGCAGGGCGAGATGGTGCTTCGTGGCTTCTGACGAACACGGCCCGGCTTGCCCTGTCCCCGGGAGGTCCCAGCGACAGTCATCCGGATCTGCGCCCCTGACCGTGCGACGGTTCTCATCGAACCTGATCAGGACGCGGCAGGAGTCACGACCGATCTAGGTTACGAGTCTCCGCGCAGCCGAGACAAATCAAGACGTACGCCGCCAGGACCGCGCCCGGCGACGTACGTCTCGATGCTTCCCGATGACCGGCAGCCGTCAGTCGGCGCCGACCTCGCCCACGGGAGCGAAGGCGTCCTCGTCGACCTCGGCCACCGCCGGGCCCTCGCGCGGCACCGCGGGCAGCTCCTGCGCAGGTTCCTTCACCGGCGCGTCGTCGCCACCGAGGACGACTGCGCCGAGGACCCCTCCGACGAGCGCCAGCAGCACGACGCCGGCGGCGACGACGGCTGCGACGACGGCCACGAGCTTACGGCTGAGCCTCACACCAGCACCCGGTACTGCACGCCGACCGAGTACTTCTTCACGTCGTAGCGCGAACCCGACTGCAAGCCGGAGACCCACCAGACCGAGGCGCAGTACTTCGTCGACCTGCGGTCGGCGATCAGCGCGTTCGGGCTGGCGACCGAGGCCATCGTCTTCCACTTCACCGAGTTGCCGAACTGGTGGCGCTGCGCCAGCGTCCAGTCACCCGAGGTGCGCGGCTTGTAGAGATGGGTCACCAGGTAGACGTCCTTGGAATAGCCCTTCGGCCGTCCGCCGTAGTGCTTCACCGTCAGGTTGCGGTAGTTGCCGTCGAACGACCTCGGCAGGCACGTCACGCTGTCGGTGATCACCCGCGACTTCGCGGTGTTGCCGCCTCGGCACTTGACGTTGGACCGGAATCCGCGCGAGCCCGCCCAGTCCTTGCGTGCGGGCGCCTTGAGGCTGGAGCAGGAGCCGACGTACTTGGCGTCGAGCGCGGCCTTGGGGGTGATCTTCTTGTAGAAGGTCTTCCAGACCAGCTTCTTCCAGGAGACCGTGACGGAGGTGATCTTCGTGGTCTTGTTCCCGGCACCGTCGGACAGCACGGCCCGGATCGTGTACGTCCCGGTTGAGACCCGGGAGCCCGACTTGTTGAGGCCGTTCCACCTCGGCTGCGCGTAGTGGAGAAGGTCCTCGGAGCCGCTCCAGGTCAGCTCGCCGGAGCCGATGGTCCGGATCGCCGTCCCGGCGCTGTTCAGGACCTGCACGGTGTAGCCGTACTGCTCCCAACCGCCCTTGATGGTCACCGCGAACGTGTCTCGGTAACCGTCCTTGGAGGGGTAGAAGGTGGTCAGGTTGCGGCTCCATGTGAACGACGGGCGGGTGTTGTCGAGCGCGATGACGCTCGAGGAGATGTCGGAGCCGGTCGCGCCGTCCGCGGTCGCGGTCGCCTGGACGCGGAGGCGGTAGTAGCCGTCGGCGGCGGTGGGCGCCACGACAGTCATGCGTGCCTGGCCCTGCTCATCCGTCACCAGCGCCACCGGGGCGGACGGCTCGCCGACCGCCGTCGACGACTCGTCCACCCACTGCCAGACGACCTCGACCGCCGCCGACGGGCGGTCGAAGAGGTTGATCCGAGCCGAGAGGGACACCCCGCTACGGCGCGGGGCGTCGTCGATGTAGACGCCGACGTTGAGCAGCGGCCCGGTCTCCGTCGCGGTCAGCGGGGTGGTCTCGGACGGCTCCGGATCGGTCGACTCTGATTCGGCCGGCTCCGATTCGGTCGGCTCCGATTCGGTCGGCCCCGGGATCGTCTGCTCCGGAACAGTCGATTCAGAAACAGTCGGTTCCGGAACAGTCGGCTCCGGAACAGTCTCCGGTTCGGCCGTCGCCGTCGACGCCGGATACGAGGCGGGCGACGGGATCTCCGTCGCGAAGGCCGGCACCGCCGGCACGATCAGGGCGACGGCAGCAGCCGCCACCAGTGCGCGGATGCGCATCTGTGGTTCCTCCGAAATTCGTTCACCCGAGATGGCGACGGGTCGCCGTCGCTGCCAGAGAACGCGAGGCGAGACCGAGATGGCTGAGCGAAACCTATACCTCCGGATGCACCTGTGAGGGCCGCATTCACCGCAGTGTCACCGACCCGAGGACGAGCCGGTGACGGGGATGGGACTTGTGGCGTAGCCTGATCGTAGGATTGTCTGACAATCAGATGATTCTGACTGTGACCCCGAGACGCCCCACGAGATGGAGGAGTGCGATGACCCTGCTCAACGAGGCCCAGGACACCGCTGCGACCAGCCTGACCCCCGCCGCCTTCGCGGCCGCCGAGGCGCACTCCGCGCACAACTACCACCCCCTCGAGGTGGTCATCAGCCACGCCGAGGGTGCCTGGGTCACCGACGTGGACGGTCGCCGCTGCCTGGACATGCTGGCCGGTTACAGCGCCCTGAACTTCGGTCACGGGCACCCGGCGCTCCTCGCGGCGGCCCGTGAGCAGCTCGACAAGGTCACCCTGACCTCGCGTGCGTTCGTGCACGACCAGTTCGCCGAGTTCACCGGCCGCCTGGCCGCGATGTGCGGCAAGGACATGGTGCTGCCGATGAACACCGGCGCCGAGGCGGTCGAGACCGCGATCAAGGTCGCCCGCAAATGGGGCTACGACGTCAAGGGCGTTCCAGCCGACAAGGCCGAGATCATCGTGATGGGCGGCAACTTCCACGGCCGCACCACCACCATCGTCGGGTTCTCCGACGACGCCGACGCACGCGACGGCTTCGGCCCGTTCGCCCCCGGCTTCGTGATGGTCCCCTACGCCGACCTGGCCGCGATCGAGGCGGCCATCACCCCCAACACCGTGGCCGTCCTGGTCGAGCCGATCCAGGGCGAGTCCGGGGTCGTCATCCCCGCCGACGACTTCCTGACCGGCCTGCGCGAGCTGTGCACCCGAGAGAACGTGCTCTTCGCCGCCGACGAGATCCAGGCCGGCCTGGGACGTACCGGTTACACGTTCGCCTGCGACCACGCCGGCGTGAAGCCGGACATGTACATCCTCGGCAAGGCCCTCGGCGGCGGCATCGTCCCGGTCTCGGCGGTCGTCGCCGACCGCGACGTGCTCGGCGTCATCGGGCCGGGCCAGCACGGCTCCACCTTCGGCGGCAACCCGCTCGCCTGCGCCGTCGGCACCGCGGTCATCGACCTGCTCGAGACCGGCGAGTTCCAGGCCCGCGCCGAGAAGCTCGGCCACATCCTCAGCGACCGCCTCCTTGCCATGGTCGGCAAGGGCATCGTCGGCTTCCGCGCCCGCGGCCTGTGGGCCGGCGTCGACATCGACCCCGCGATCGGTACGGGTCGTGAGATCTGCGAGCGCCTGCTCGCCCGCGGAGTGCTCGCCAAGGACACCCACGGCTCCACCATCCGCCTCGCGCCGCCGCTGGTCATCGCCGAGGAGGACCTCCACTGGGCCCTCGACCAGCTCGAGGCGGCCGTCTCGGCCTGACCCGCCGTCCAGAGGTAGCGCGGAGGTGTAACACGCTGTTACACGGACTATCCGGTCGTTCAGAACGACCGGATAGTCTTACGAACAGCGTGTTACACCTCGCCGAAGCGCGAATCAGTCGACCGCGGCCAGGTCCGCGGCGACCTCGTCCGCTGCCGCGACGGAGACCTCCTGCAGCCCGCGGATCAGTTCGGTGCAGGACTCCGTGTACATGTCAGGTGTGAGCGTGACACCGTCCAGGCTGCCGTTCGACAGCAGGATGTTGACCGCCCGGTGGGCGGGTACCCCGATGGCTCCATCGCTCGCGGTGTCGAGAGTGATCTCGTCGAGGGCCTTGCGCTGACCCTCCGAGGTCGCGGTGTAGAAGTCCGCGAGCGATCGCCGCCAGGTGGCCTCGGCCGCCCTGAGCTCGGCGAGCTGTGTCTTGTTGAGAGGCATCTCGCCCGCGAGGCCATTCGCCTGCGCGACCTCGCGCTCGGCGAGCGCCCGCCTCATGATGATCCGCTCCGCGCCGAACGACTCGTAGGCCGGGCGCAAGTGACCCAGCGCCTCGATCTCGGCGTCGATCTTGGCATCACCGACCACCGGCACCAGCGTCGAGATCGTGAGGAGGTTGTCGGAGAGCGACGAGTAGGCCAGCAGCCCCTCCACCAGAGTCTCCTGCATGCGGACGTCGGTACGCGTCTTCGGCAGGGCATCCAACGACCGCCGGGCCACCGAGATGGCATCCGCGAGCGGCTGGTCCGCTTCGACGTCGATCTGCTCCGCCTTCGCGGTCCAGGTCGTGACGGACTCATCGGTCTGCTCCTGCAGCGGCCTCATGATCACGTCGGGGACGCCTGCTTCGGCGGCGTCGCGCTCGAGCAACAGGTTGATCGCCAGGTCGAACGTGCTGGGCAGGGCTTTCACGACAGACTCGGCCTGACGCACCGACGTGCTCGACGGTGCGGTCGGGGAGCCTGCCGGGTCGGCGGCGCGGTCGGAGGCCAGCGGCCCCAGCGCAGCACCGGCGACGCCGAGGACCGCGACTGCCAGGGCGGTCCCGGCAGCTGCGACGACCCGGCCCCGGAGGGCGCGGCGGCGTCCTCGACGGAGATCGTCGGCAGGATCGGAGGGCGGCACCGGCGCGGTGGCGCCGAGGCGGTAGAGACCCTCACCGAGCAGGACGTCATCGGATGTGTTCATCGCGGGCCTCCCTGGGGAGCGTGGTGGGGGCGGAGGGCGTGGCGGAGGTTGGTCAGGGCGGCCGACGTCTGGCTCTTGACCGTGCCGGTGCTGATGCCGAGGTCCGCAGCGGTCTCCTCGACCGACAGACCCCAGTAGTGGCGCAGCACCACGACGCGGCGCTGACCTGCAGGAATGGCGCGCAGCGCGGCCCAGAGCTCGTCGACGTCCTCGGTCGCCGGGCCGCTCGGAGCCGGGCGGTCGGCGATCTCGCCCACCCGCTCACGCCGCCACGGTCGACGACCCTCGTCGAGATGGCTGTTGACCAGCACCCTGCGTACGTAGGCGTCGACGCTGTCGGCCTTCCGCACCTTCCGCCACGCCGCGTACACCTTCGACAGCGTCAGCTGCACGATGTCCTCGGCGCGGTGCTCGTCACCGCACAGCAGGTAGGCCGCGCGAAACAGATGCGCGCGTCTCTCCCTGACGTAGGCAGTGAACTCCTCGTCCCGACTCAAAGGTCTCCTCCTCCGGTTCCTACCCCCGACGCCCTACTGACGTAGCCGGCTCTCGATCGGTTGGGACGGATGCACTCAGGTCTCCAGCGAGTCGAGCAGCATCGGGAGGGATCCGGCCAGGAGACCGAGGAGATCCTCACGCGACAGACCCGCGGGGTCCTTCTTCCAGGAGAGCACCAGCTCCTCCGACATCGCCAGCCAGCCGCGGACGACCAGGCGAGCGGCGGGAGTGTCGGGTACGAAGTCGGGGGCTGCCTCGAAGATGCGACCCCCGAGCGCCCCGAAGGCGTCGTCGTAGATCTCGCGCAGCACCGGGTCGCTGGCCGCGCCCCGGACCATGGAGACGTAGCCCTCGTAGTTGGCGTCGACGAAGTCGACATAGGCGGCCATCGAGTGCAGCAGCCGCTCGACCGGTTCCCCGGTCGCCGGCGGCTCGGTCTGGGCGACGAGGGCCTCGGCCGCACGCCTCACGACCGCCTCGCGGAAGGCCGTCTTGTCGCCGAAGTAGTGGTAGAGCAGCCCGCGCGAGATGCCGGCCTCGCGCGCCACCAGGTCGATGGACATCTCGTCCAGCGAGTGGTGGGCGAAGAGGCGAATGCCCAGGTCGAGCAGCTGCTCGCGGCGCTGCTCGGGCGTCAGTCTCGTCCGTTGGCTCATGTCGACCAGTCTATTGACAGACGTTCAATAGGCAAGAATACTCTCGGTATGACCACTGCTGACCTCACCCATGTCGACCACCTGATCGTCGGTGCCGGCTTCGGAGGCCTGTGCGCGGCGATCAAGCTCGAGGAGGACGGCGAGCGCGACTTCGTCGTCATCGAGAAGGGGTCCGGCGTCGGCGGGACCTGGCGCGACAACACCTACCCCGGCGCCGCCTGCGACGTGCCCAGCCAGCTCTACAGCTACTCCTTCGCGCTCAACCCCGACTGGTCGATGAGCTTCTCTCCCCAGCCGGAGATCGAGGCCTACATCAACAAGGTCGCCGACGAGTCGGGCACGCTGGACCGTTTCGTCTTCGACACCGCGATGACCGCCGCGACCTGGGACGAGACCCGCCAGCGCTGGCTCGTCGAGACCGAGGGCCCGACCGGCGCGAAGACGTACGCAGCGACCACCCTCATCGCCGGCCCCGGCGCGCTCAGCGAGCCGCGGCTGCCCGACATCGAGGGCATCGGCGACTTCCAGGGCGAGATCTTCCACTCCGCGAAGTGGAACCACGACGTCGACCTCACCGGCAAGCGCGTCGCGGTGATCGGCACGGGTGCGAGCGCGATCCAGATCGTCCCGGAGATCCAGAAGAAGGCCGCGCACCTCGACGTCTACCAGCGCACCCCACCCTGGGTCCTCCCCCGCAACGAGCACCGCTACTCCAAGCTCGAGAAGGCCGCCTTCCGTCACGTGCCCGGCCTCCAGCGCGCCGCACGCGCGGCGGTCTACTGGGGCCTCGAGGTCCGTGTCCTCGGCCTCGCCGTGCAGCCGAAGCTCACCAAGGCCCACGAGCTGATGGCCCGCAACAACATCCGCCGCGGCATCAAGGACCCCGAGCTGCGCCGCAAGGTGACCCCCGACTACACCCTCGGCTGCAAGCGCACGCTGATCTCCAACGCCTACTACCCCGCGCTGGACTCCGACAACGTCGACCTCATCACCGACGGCATCGAGCGGGTCAGCGAGAACGCGGTCGTCGCCAAGGACGGCACCAGCCGAGAGATCGACGTCCTGGTCGTGGCGACCGGCTTCTACACCACCGACCTGCCCATCGCGCACGCGATCACCGGCAGCAAGGGCCGCACCATGGCCGAGCGGTTCGCCGAGGTCGGGATGAGCGCCTACAAGGGCACCACCGTCCCCGAGTTCCCCAACCTCTTCTTCGTGGTCGGCCCCAACACCGGCCTGGGCCACTCCTCGATGGTCTTCATCATCGAGTCGCAGGTGGCCTACATCCGCGACGCGATCCGCACGATGCGTACCAATGCGTACGCCACCGTCGAGCCCACCGAGGACGCCACCTCGGCCTGGAACGACGACCTGCAGCGCAAGATGGCCGACACGGTCTGGTCCGACGGCGGCTGCGCGTCGTGGTATCTCGACGAGCACGGCCGCAACACCACCCTGTGGCCGAGCTTCACCTTCCTGTTCCGCCACCTGACCAGCAAGTTCGATGTCGACAAGTACGTCGTGACCGCAGCCTCGACGGTCTCGACCACCGATGAGGAGAGTGTCCCCGCATGAAGTCCTTCGACGACAAGGTAGTCGTACTCACCGGAGCCGGCTCCGGCATCGGCCGCGCCCTCGCGGTCGACCTCGCCGGCCGTGGCGCCCGGCTCGCCCTCTCCGACGTCAACGAGGCAGGCTTGGCCGAGACCGTCGACCTGGCCAAGCAGGCCGGCGCCCGGGAGATCAGGTCGGACCGGCTCGACGTCGCCGACCGCGAGGCCTTCCGGACGTACGCCCAGACGGTCATCGACCACTTCGGCACCGTCAACCTGGTGATCAACAACGCCGGCGTCGCGCTCTCGGGCCGCATCAACGACCTCGACTGGGAGGACATCGACTGGATCATCGGCATCGACTGGTGGGGCGTCGTGCACGGCACGAAGTTCTTCCTCCCCGCCCTGATCGAGTCCGGCGACGCCCACATCATCAACATCTCCTCGCTGTTCGGTCTCGTCTCGATGCCCGACCAGGCGTTCTACAACGCCGCGAAGTACGCCGTCCGCGGCTTCACCGAGGCCCTGCGCGAGGAGATGCTCATCGACGGCCACAACGTCGGCGTCACCTCGGTCCACCCCGGCGGCATCAAGACGGCCGTGGCCCGCTCCGCCCGCGTCTCGGCCAAGGACGACCAGGCCGCGACCGCGAAGTTCTTCGACGAGAAGCTCGCCAAGATGGAGCCCGAGCGCGCCGCCGAGATCATCATCAAGGGCATCGAGAAGAAGCAGGCCCGCGTGCTCGTCGGCCTCGACGCCCACGTCATCCACAACTTCGGCAAGTTCACCGGCTCGCGCTACCAGGACCTGATCGCCTTCGGCGCGAAGTACGTGATGCCCAAGAAGAATCACTGAGGCTGGACGTCGCGTTCGAGCCGGCTGTGTTGGTCTCGACACGCCTTCGCCTAGCGGCTCCGGCGGCTCGACCAGCGCGGATTCCCGTCCGCCGTCGGTCGAGCCGCGAGCGCCAGCGAGCGTGTCGAGACCAACACGGCTCGTTAGCGCTTCGTTCGACCGCGTGGGTCTCGACAGGCTCGACCACCGATACCTGAGCTCGACCGCCGGGGAGACCACCGGATTCCGGGCGCGCGACCGTAGCCGGTCGTGGCAGATTGGCCCCATGGCACGCTTCGAGGCAGGCACTCAGGTCCGGGTCGAGATGACGAAGTGGGGCAACAAGCCTCACTGGGGCTTCGACGGGATCTATCTCGGTGAGGACGAGCACGGCGAGTGGCTGGGTCACCCGGTCGGCACCGCGTTCGCCCGGCCGGGCCGGGGCTGGGTGGCCGACTGGGCTTCGGTGAGCGTGGTGCCGCACCGCGACGCCGCCCACTACGCGGCGTTCAACCGGCCCAACGACAAGGTCAGCTCGGAGATCTACGTCGACATGTGCACCCCGCCGGTGTGGCAGGACTCCACGCTGACCTGCATCGACCTCGACCTCGACGTGGTCAGGAAGTTCGACGGCAACGCCTACATCGTCGACGAGGACGAGTTCGAGCAGCACCAGCTCGAGTACGGCTACCCGCCCGAGATCATCTCGATGGCCGAGGACTCCGCCGAGCGCGTCTTCCTGGCGGTCAAGGAGGGCCGGGCGCCGTACGACACCACCCCTGAGCGCTGGTTCGAGGCGCTGGGCCGCCATCGATGACCGTCGCTCACCCGCCCGACTTCGTGGAACGTCGCAGCGGTCCAACCAGGCGCGGGCCCGAGAGCCGCGTCTCGATGCGCCAGGCCCGCCGCTGTAGCGGCTGGGCGATGTATTCACCCAGGATCACGCCGGAGGCCAGCGCCAGCGCGACCGAGGCGGCGGTGAAGAGCGCCACCAGGCCGACCGAGGTGGTCGCCGGGGTCTCCTGCGCGAGCATGGAGAGACCTCGGTAGATGGAGTAGCCGGGCAGGAACGGCACGGCTCCGGAGACGACGATGACCAGCGGCGGCACCTTCAGCCGGGATGCGACCGAGTAGGCCACCAGACCGACGAACAGGGACGCGACGGCGACCCGCCAGGTGCGCCCCACGTCGCCGGGCACCGCCACCGAGAGGGCCACGGCACCGGCGGCCACGAACGCGATCGGGATCAGGGTGCGGGGAGGAGCGTAAGCGGCGTACGCGAAGGAGGCCGCGGCGGCAGCGCCGCCCAGGACGGAGACGGTGATCGACTGGAGCGAGCTGGCGCCGGTCGACACCGAGGCCACGATGTCCACGCCGATCGCTCCCGCGAACACGAGACCACCCGTGACACCGGCGATGATGCCCGCGGTGGAGACCAGCGCCTCCATGATCCGGGCACTGGCGGTGACGTGGAAACCTGTCAAGGCATCCTGCAACGCACCCATGAACGCGATGCCCGCCAGCATCACGGTGATGTTGGCCGTGATCGAGCTGGAGACGTCGAGGTTCAGGGGCAGGGTCGCGGCGACGACCGCGATCAAGGTGGCCAGCCCGGCGCCGGCGACCTGCAGGTAGAACAACGGCAGCTCCCAGCGGCGTGACATGAAGTACTGGAGCTGGTCGATCGCGGCACCGGAGATGAGGGCCAGGGTGGCGACGCGAAGGTCACCACCGAGATAGATCGTGATCGTGCCCGCCATCATGGCGATGCCGAGCGTGACCGCCCATCGCGGACGCCGGTGGCCGCCCGAGACGATGCGGCCGAGCTCGATCCGCGCACCCTGGAGGTCGATCTCGTTGCTGACGATCTTGCGGACCAGGTGGTCGACGGCGGTCAGGTGGTCGTAGTCGGTGGTCCGGTTCTTCACCTGGCGGGTGGTGTGGATCGGGATCGCCTCGGGGTCGGCCTGATAGCTCATCGCGAGGCTCGTGTAGGTGACGTCGACCTCGGCCCCGCGCAAGCCCAGATGCTGGGAGAGCGACCTCATCGTCGCGGTCACGTCAGCAGCCCCGGCACCGGTCGACATCAGGAGCTCACCGACGCGTAGGCAGAAGTCCAGAGTCAGGTTCACCTCGCGCGCGTCCACCGTCAAATGGTGCCATTGCAAAGGCGAACGACAGGCATTCACGATGCTCGACAAACGGACGTTCGCAAGGGACGCTCAGAACATGCGGATCGACTTCCATCCCTCCCCTCGGCCGACCCTCGGCGTCGAGTGGGAGCTCGCGCTCGTCGACCGTGAGACACGTGACCTGGTCAACGTCGCCGACCACCTCTTCGCGCGGGCCAAGGCCCGGGTCCCGAGCCCCGAACGCATCCACAAGGAGCTGCTGCGCAACACCGTCGAGATCGTCACCGGCATCTGTGAGACGGTCGAGGAGGCCGTCGACCAGATCCGGGCGACGACCGCCGGGGTGGCCGAGGCCGGAGACGATCTCGGGGTCGACCTCTTCGGCGCCGGCACCCACCCGTTCGCGTCCTGGACGACGCAGGAGCTCTCCGCCGGCCATCGTTACCAGGAGCTCATCGACCGCACCCAGTGGTGGGGCCGGCAGATGCTCATCTGGGGCGTGCACGTACATGTCGGCCTCCCCGAGCGCGATCGGGTGCTGCCCGTGCTCAACGGCCTGCTCACCTACTACCCGCACTTCCAGGCGCTGAGCGCCTCCTCGCCGATCTGGGCCGGCGTCGACACCGGTTACGCGTCCAACCGGGCGCTGATGTTCCAGCAGTTGCCGACCGCCGGGCTGCCGTTCCAGTTCTCGACGTGGCAGGAGTTCGAGGCGTACGTCTCGGACCAGACGGTCACCGGCGTGATCGAGGACATCAGCGAGGTGCGCTGGGACATCCGGCCCTCGCCGAAGCTCGGCACGATCGAGAACCGGATCTGCGACGGGATCGCCAAGGTCGACGAGCTGGCCGCGATCGCCGCGCTCGCCCACTGTCTCTGCGTCGACCTCGACCAGCGGGTGGCCGCCGGGGAGCCGGTGGCGACGATGCCGCCGTGGCACGTCCAGGAGAACAAGTGGCGGGCGGCCCGTTACGGCCTGGACGCCATCGTGATCCTCAACGACGCCTCCGAGGAGCGGCTGGTCACCGACGACCTCGCCGACCTGCTGACCCGGCTCGAGCCGGTGGCCGCGCGGCTGGGCTGTGAGAAGGAGCTGGCCGGCGTGCACGACATCATCCGCCAAGGCGCCTCTTACCAGCGCCAGCGTGCGATCGCGGCCTCCACCGAGGGCGATCTGGTCGCGGTCGTCGACTCGGTCGTACGTGACCTGCGCGGGTCGCTCTAGGAGCCGTCGGAGCCCTCGGAGCCGCGTGGCGGCAGCGGCGGCAGGGCGTCGGTCGCCTCGAACTGCCCCATCCCGGTGACCCCGAGCAGGTCGACGATGATCGAGCGGAGCTGGACGAGGATCACCTCGGCGTTGAGCGAGTCGGAGCGCTGCACCAGGCCCGTCTGCTCACCGATGTGGAGCAGCACGGCCCTGGCCTCCTCGCTGAGCCCGTCGGGGCTGCGCCCGGCAGCGAGCTCGGCCTCGACGACGTCGACGGCGTCGGCGATGCCGAAGGCCAGCCGGTAGTACTCCTCAGGCACGATGTCGCCGCGGTAGGCCGAGACGGCTGCCCTTCGCACCATCACGCGGGTGCTCCGCAGGGCGCGGTCGAGCGGTTCGACGAGCTCGGCGACCCGGTGGACGTGGCTGCGATGTCGGAACCGGAACGGCGAGGAGGTGAGCACGGACATGCCCTCCTCGGCGGCGTCCTGCAGCTCGCGGATCAACGGGTCGGTGGCGCGGGCGTCGGCGAGGACCTTGAGCCCGTAGACGGCGTCGGCGTCGAGCATCACCTGGCCGCCGGCCCGCAGCAGCGAGGCGATCTTCTTGGCCACGACCGCCGCCTGCTCGCCCGGTCGCCGCAGCGGCGCGGCGGGCACGATGGAGGCGGCGACCAGCGCGACCGCACCGCCGATCAGCGCGTCGGTCCAGCGGGTGAAGGCCGCGCCGGGCGTCGGCAGCAGCCCCATCACGAAGATCGACTGCACCGCGGCCTGGTTGCGGAAGACCTGACCGGAGGAGATGAAGATGCCGACGACCATGGCCATCGCGACGACCAGGGTCATCTGCCAGGCGCCCTCGCCGATGATCTGCACGACGATGTCGCCGAGGAAGACGCCGAGGGCGACCCCGATCGTCACCTCGGTGACCCGCCGCAGCCGCTGCCCGTAGGAGGTGCCGAGGCTGACGACCGCGGCGATCGGCGCGAAGACCGGCTGCACGTGGCCGAGCAGGCCGGCCGCGATGAACCACGCCACCCCGGCCGCGCCTGCGGCCTGCAGCACGTGCCACCGCTTCGACCTCAGCCGCGCCAACCGCCTGCGTACGTCGGAGCGCACCTGCTCACGTGAGACCCGTGAAGCAGTGAACGCCATGCGCAGATCTTAAGGGCAGCGGCGCGGCCGGGGTCAGCGAGCGAGCGTCACCGAGACGGTCTGGCTGCCGCAGCCGTTGGTCGAGGTCAGGTTCGTGAGCGCCGACTTCTCGGTGCTGTCCACGGAGAGGCCCCAGCGGATCTTCACCGAGACGTACTCCTTCAGGTAGCGGCACTTCTGCTTCTCGGGCATCCACTCGGCCGGGTCGGCGTCGGACTTCGACTGGTTCACGTTGTCGGTGACGCCGACGAGCGATCCGTAGAAGCCGAGGTCGTTGGCGTAGTCGCGCCGCTCGGTCGAGCTCCAGGTGCGCGCCCCGGAGTCCCAGGCCTCGGCGAGCGGGACCATGTGGTCGATGTCGATGTCGCTGGTCGCGGTCCAGGAGACGCCGTCGTAGTAGGAGTACCAGCGACCCCCGGACAGCGAGCACCCGGAGCCGACGGTCGGGGCATCGTCGGCCTCCTCGAGCAGTACCTCGTTGCGGGTGTTGCAGCCGTCGCCGTCGGCGTCGATCCAGTGCTGGAAGAGGTCTCGGCTGTAGCCGGTGCGGTTCTCGGCCGCGACGGTGAGGTCACCGATGGCGGTGGAGAGCGGCTGGGAGTAGGACTCGGCGTGCGCTGCCGCCGGGGTCGTGAGGGGCACGAGGGCGCCGCAGGCAAGGATGAACAGGCCACGCATCTTCATGGGGGTCTCCCGAGGGGGTGGGGATGGGGGAGACCACACGATGCCGCGTTTTACGCACCTCGTGTAACGGGGTTACCAGAAGTTGCAAGAAGTTCACCCACGTCACGCTCGACCAGGTCGGCCACGTCACCGTTCCCGTGAGCCGCCACGACCGCCCGCAGCCGGGCGCGGGTGATGTCGGAGACGTGGGCCATCTCGGCCTTGGCCGCGTTGGACCCGGGCCGGGTCGGCTCGGCGATCTGCACCGACCAGCACGTACGCCGCGCCCCGTCCTCCACGTTGGCGAGCGCGACCGCGTGGCCGGTGGTGCCGGAGCCGGCGAAGAAGTCGAGGACCCGGGCGTCGGTCGGCATCGTGGCCAGGATCCGCCGGATCAGACCTGTCGGCTTGGGAGACTCGAACAGCGGCCCCACCAGCGACTTCAGCTCGGCGACGGCGGAGTCGGTGGAGCCGATCTCCTCGGCCAGCCAGATGGTGGTGAGCTTCTTGCGGCGGGCGTTGCCGGTGGCGTCGCGGGAGAGCCAGTCGCGCTGGTAGACGTCGACGCGCTCCCCCAGCTTCCCGCGTACGCGACGGCACATCAGGTCGTCGGGACGCGCCGCGATCAGCGGCGCGCTCCACCGCCAGACCGCCGGGCGGCCGTCGCCGAAGACCGGCCAGATCTCCTGGCCGCCGTCGAACGGCTCGACGCTGACCCGGCCCGAGTCGGGGTCGCCCCACACCGGGAAGTGGAGCGTCTTGGCCGTGGCCGGGTTGAACTTCTTGTTGGTGTTGCGCAGCGGTAGCCGCCGGTAGTGGCGGCCGTCGTCGGTGACCAGCGGGAAGTCCTGCTCGTTGACGGCCTCGGGGATGCTCGACTCGAGCGCACAGGTGCGGGCGTCCTTGGCGTACACCAGCAGGTATTCGTGGGAGGTCGCGAAGCCGTTGCCGAGCTGGCGGCCCTTGGGGTTGAGGTTGACCACGATCTGCGCGAGCTGGTTGCGCTCCTCGAAGACCTCGTCCATCAGCACCTTGAGATGGGCCGCCTCGTTGTCGTCGATCGAGACGTAGATCGCGGCGCGCTCCGACATGACGGCGCGCGCCGCCTCCAGCCGCGGCCGCATCATCGCGACCCACGCCTCGTGGCGCCCGGCCCGGCGACCGTCCTCGCCGCGACGGTCGTCGTGGTAGGCGAAGAGGCTGCCGGTGTTGTAGGGCGGGTCGATGTAGATCAGGTCGAAGGTCTCACCTGCGGCCGCGAGCGCCTGGAGCACGTCGAGGTTGTCGCCCTCGACGAACGTGTTCCACGCTTCCTCCACGCCGCGAACGTTAGCCGACCGGCACCTCGACGCTCAGCAACGCGACCGAGCGCTCGGCCACGAGGCACTGGATCTTGGTGCTCTTCGGCGGCGCGACCTTCAGCACGACCTCGCCGCCGCTGCTGGTGGCGGTGATGGTCGACTCGTCCGGTTGGTCGCAGCCGTCGTAGACGGTCTGCGCGTAGAGCCGCTCACCAGCAGGTACGTGGCGCAGCAGCGTGGTCGCCTCGGTGGTGAACGGCGCGCGGAGCGAGTCGCCGAGGCCGGCTGCATACTTCTCGATCGCGGCCTGGTCCGTCAGCTCGGTCGCGGTCTTCTCCAGGGCACCCTTGGCTGCGCCGCCGGCGGAGACCAGGCCGCGCACCGGCTTCTCCGAGCTCGGCGGCCGGGACGGCTCCGGCTGAGGCTTGGGTTTGGGCTTGGGCGTTCCGGACGGCGACGGCGAAGCCGACTCCGATGCGGAGGCCGAAGGAGACGTGCTCGAGCCCGGGTCGCTGGCATCTTCCGACGAGGTGCCGCAGGCCGTGACCAGGAGCGCCGTCGCAGCGACTGCGAGTGGGAGAAGACGCTTGGGGTACATACCTCACATACTCCCCACGGCACCCAGCCGTTGCACCTCCGGCCCCCGTGTCGACCCGTGTCGTTACGCAGATGGAAGGATCACGCCGTGGCCCGCTTCACCCAGGCCGAGCTCCAGACCTACTACGGAGTCTCGGTCCCCGACCTCCTCCCCGCAGACGACCAGCCGCTGCGCCTCCTCTTCGTCGGCATCAACCCCGGCCTGTGGACGGCGGCGACGCAGACCCACTTCGCGCACCCGGTCAACCGCTTCTACCCCGCGCTCTACCGCGCCGGGATCATCACCCGGCCCGTCGATGCCGCCTCCGGGATGACCGATGCCGACCGCGACTACTTCCGCTCGCTCGGCATCGGCATCTCCAACATCGTCCACCGCGCGACCGCGAAGGCCTCCGAGCTCACCAACGACGAGCTCAAGGAAGGCGGCGCACAGCTGTTCTCCCTGGTCGCGCGCCGGAAACCGGCTGTGGTCGCGATCGCCGGGATCACCGCCTACCGCACCGCCTTCAACCGCCCGAAGGCCAAGCAGGGCCTCCAGCCCGAGCCGCTCGCCGGCGCCGAGCTCTGGGTCGTACCCAACCCGTCCGGGCTCAACGCCCACGAGACCGTGCCGTCGCTCTCCGCTGCGTACGCCGAGCCCGCCCGCGCCGCGGGCATCCTCTGACCCACCCTGCCGAAGCGTCACCCCCGCAGGCCGAAGCGTCAGTCAGGTCGGCCGAAGCGTCACCCCCGCCGGCCGAGACGTCAGCCGCGACGGCCGAGACGTCAGCCCCGTCGAACGAGAGGTCAGCCGAACGAGACGTCAGTTCCGCCGGACGAGACGTCAGTAGCGTCGGACGAGTGGGCACGGCTGTGACCATTCGTCTGACCGAACTGACGTCTCGACCGACCGAACTGACGTCTCGACCGACCTAGCCGACGTCTCGACCGACCTAGCCGACGTCTCGACCGACCAACCCGACGCCTCGGCAGGACCGAAGGTCAGAAGCCGGCGGGTGGCTGGGGAAGCTCGGGTACGCCGAGCTTCGCGAGCAGCGCCACCGCGTCGTCGGCCGAGACGCGGGCGGACTGGGAGTGGAGCATGTCGTCGACGGCGAGGTCGACCTCGGCGGTGAGGCAGACGAGCACGTCCTCGCCCTCGGCGTCGGCCGGTCCTTGGAACGACACGACCGGCAGGTAGGCCAGGTCGAGCGAGGCGGTCTTCTGCAGCACCTTGACCGAGGCGAGCACCTCGCCGCGCGGGTCGGCGACCTCCAGCGGGCGCCCGTCGAGCTCCGCGTCGCCGCCCGCCGGCACCGAGACCACGGCGGCGGTCGAGGGGATGTCGTACTGCTCGATCACCGCGACCCCGCCGGGGTGGACCACGACGGCCTCGATCTCGCGGCCGGCGACCGGCACGTTGAGCACGACCAGCGCCGACTCGAGCTGTCCCAGCGCCTGACGGAGCTTCTCCTCACCGAAGGTCTCCGGTGCGCCGAGGTCGAGCATCCAACCGCCTGCGGCGGTGGCAGTCCAGGAGGCGGTCTCCTCCTCCTTGAGCGCCTTCAGCTTCTCGGCCTCCTGCCGCAGCCGGTCGCGCTCGAGCGCCGCGTCGTGGGCCCGCCGCCGCTCGTCGTCGAGCTCGGCGCGCAGCATCGCGACCTCGCTCTCGGCCAGCTGCTGCAGCTCGCGGCGCCGCTCGGCCTCCCGGGCACGCTCCTCGGCCGCGAGCTTCTCCGCCTTCAGCCGGGCGACCTCGAAGCGGCGTACGCCCTCCTCGAGCAGGCCGAGGGTGCGGTCGGAGACGGCGACGTCGGCACCGGACTCCAGCCGGTCGCGCAGCGCACCCCAGTTGACCTCGGGGTGGTCGGTGACCAGGGCGTCCAGCACCTTCAGGAGTACGTCACCCTCGACCCCCGCACGCGCCGCCAGCGACGCCTGGTTGAACCGAGCGGGCATCGGGGCCGGCACCGGTGCCGATGCAGGCACAACTGGCACAGCAGGCGCAGCAGGCGCGAGACTCCACTGCCCCGGAGGTCCCTCGACGAAGCCTCCCGAGGTCAGCACGGAGAGCAGCTCGTCCTCGGTCAGCAGCACCCGCTTGCCCTTCAGCGCGGCGCGCAGGACCGGCAGGCTCAAGGGAGCCCGCAGGCGCAGGATCTCGGCGACGGCCGGCATGGAGGAATGTGGCATAAGGGCTGGTTAGGGGATCGTTCTCGCAGGCGCGGCGATCGTACACCGCGGCACCGACAATCCTGCTCCGCCTGGCAGTTGCGTGCGGACATGCCGAGGCCCCGGACACCGGGCGGTGTCCGGGGCCTCGTCACCGAGCTAGTTCAACGGCTTCAGGTCGAAGTCGTAGACGGTCGTCTGACCAGCCACGATCTGCGCCTTCTTCGTCGCCGGGACGAACCCGTCGGCCGCGACGATCACCTGGAGCGGCGCGTTGGACTTCTGCATCCAGTAGGAGTACCTACCGTCGGCGTCCGTCCGCAGCGTCACGTCGTAGGACACACCGTCGAGGGCCACCACAGCACCCTCGAGCGGCGCCCCCGAGCCCGTCACCGTGCCCGTGATCTTGCCCCAGCCGGAGGGCGCCTTCACGGTCATGGTCGCCGGGACCGGCGCCACGGTGTAGGGGGTGTCGTTCCCGATGACCACGTCAGCCGTGTAGGTGCCCGGCTGGTCGACCGTCGCGTTGAAGGTCGCGACCGCGACGACCGACTTGCCCGGCGCCAGGGTGAACGACGGCGGCTGGACGTCCAGCCACGCGATCCCACCGCCGGCGCCGCCGGTCTCACCGGTCACATCGAGGATGATGTTGGAGTCGGGGAACCCGAGGTCCGCGGCGTCGGTCGGCTCCGGCGTACCGCACGCGTCGGAGGCCAGGTAGGTCGGCGAGGTCTCCGCGGCGGAGTTGCCACCGAAGTAGACCGCGCCACCCGCGACCGCCACCACCAGGATGTCGTCCGCAGCGATCTGCGTCGACGCCTCGATCGGCACGGTGTAGGTCGACCCGAAGTCGCTGGTCACCGTCGTCGTACCCGAGCCGATCGGGGTCAGGTTCGCGAAGGTGAACGCAGCGCCTTCCGGCAGCGTGTAGAGCGTCGCCGTCACCGGCGTGTTCCCGTTGGCCGTCTCCTGGACCGCGAAGCTCACGCTGGTGGGCGTGAATCTCCCGGTGACCCCGAAGTCACCCGGCGTGTAGGTGCGCAGGATCGTCGTGGTCCCCGAGGGGCACGCGACCGAGCTGGCCTGCTCGACCTCGTGGGAGGTCGAGTGGGACAGGGTGGTCTCCCCGGCAGGTGTCGGGGCGAGGGCGGTCACCGAGGGCTGGCCGGTCTTGCCGAGCTTGCTGCCCGGCTTCGACGAGGTCAGGTCCTTCGACTTCGACGTGCCCTTGCTCGGCTTGGTCTTCACCGGGGTGGCCTTCTTGGTGGCACCCTTGGTGACACCGGCCGACTCGGACTTCTGACCCAGGATGACGACCTCCTCGCCGGCAGCGCCCAGGTTCACCTCGGCGGGCGCGGACCCGGTGTTGGTGATCCTGAGGTTGCGGGAGGCGGAGCCGCCCATGGCGAGGTTGGCGTTCAGCTCCGTCTGCTTGACCTCGAGGCGACCGGCCTTGAGCTGAGCGTTGGAGGTGAGCGTGGCGTCCTCGGCGACGGTGAGGTTGCGGCTGATCGTCTCGTAGTCCGGCGCCTCGAAGCTCACGCCGTACTTACCGGTCACCGTGTCGACGCTGTAGGAGCCGTCGGTGCCGGTGGTCACCGTCTTGGCGTTGCCGCCTGCCGCCGGGGTCAGGGTGACCTCGGCGCCCTCGATGCCGTCCTTGGTGTTGTAGTCCTTGACGACACCCTCGATCGTGCCCATCGGGGCCAGGTCGAAGGTGACCGACTTGTCGTCGCTCAGCGACGCGGTGTTGAGGGAGTACTGCGTGGCGATGGTGCCCGCAGCGTTCTCGATGCCGATCGTGGCCGAGTTGCCGCGGCCGCGGTCGGTCTCGGGCATGTCGCCGTACCCGAGCTCGACCCGGCCGTCCTCGAAGAGGGTGACCGAGAAGTCGAGCAGCTGGTCGGCGTTGCTCAGCGGGAACACGTCGCGCCACTCGAGGACGAACGCGTCCACGCCGTCGACGGTCGTCGCCGCGGTGAAGACGTCGCCGTCACCACGAGCGTCGAGGTCGTCCCAGAACGGGTAGATCGCGGCGTTCGGCACACCGGTCGACGGGATCGCCCCGTTGCTGTAGGCGGTGCTGGAGGCCAGGAAGTTCAGGTGGCCGTTGGAGGCGACGTACGCCTTGCTGTAGCTCTCGCCGTAGAACGGGAAGCTGAACGGCAGGTCCACCGAAGCGGCGGCGTCGTCACCCTCGAGTCCCACCGCGGTCTCCCCGGCACGTACGCCGTTCGAGCCCTCTGCGCAGAAGTAGCCGTAGTCGTCGTAGGAGAAGACGACCTTCACGTTGTGGGTCTTGTTGCCCGAGACCACGAGCTCGGCGCTCGTCGGCTCGGCACAGCCGGACCCGTCGGTGGAGATCGTGTACGTACCCTCCGGGACGCCCGCGAACGAGTACTTGCCGTCCGCCCCCGAGGTCGCGGACAGGTTGCCCGGCGAGAGCCGGACGGTGGTGCCTGCGACGGGAGCGTTGGTGCTGGCGTTGGTGACGGCACCGCTGACCGTGTACTTCGTGGCCTCGGCGAGGTCGAAGTCGACGGTCGTGGTGGCGTCCTCGGTGACCGACGCGGTGCCGGTCTCGGTGACGAAGCCGAACGCCGAGGCGGTCAGCTCGTAGTCACCGACGTAGACGTCGGCCGAGAAGTGACCCTCGGCGTCGGTGGTGAGGGTGCGGTCGAGCGCCGTGCCGTCGAGCTCGACGGTCGCGCCCGCGATCGGCTCGCCACCGCTGGACACGGTGCCGGCGACGGTGCCGCCCTCGGCCGGAGCCAGAGCGATCAGCCGGGCCAGGTCGAGGTAGCCCTCGCCGTAGACGTTGTTGTTCTCGGCGGTACCGCCGCAGGTGGTGTCGTCGACGTCGGTCGCCGCCTCGTTGAGCAGGCGGCGGGTCTCGTCGACGTTACCGATCAGGGCGGGGTTGTAGCTCCACAGCGCGGCGACGGCACCAGCCAGGTGGGGTGCTGCCATCGAGGTGCCGTTGTAGTTGGCGTACCCACCACCGGGGACCGACGAGCGTACGTTGACGCCCGGCGCCGCGATGTTGGGCTTGACCAGCCCGTCCTGACCCGGGCCACGACCCGAGAAGGAGGCGACGTTGCCGGAGGAGTCGACCGCGCCCACCGAGTAGGTGAGCGTGTTCGCGCCCGGCGAGGAGGTCCCCTGGCACATCGAGCCCGGGTTGCCCGAGGCCCACGAGGCGAACTGGCCGGCTGCGTTCCAGGCGGCGTTCACATCGTCGAAGAAGGAGTCGATGTAGCCGACCCCGTTCCAGCCCCAGGAGTTGTTGATGACGTGCGGGCGCTTGGACACGTCGGGGTTCTCGCCCTCGGAGTCCGTCGGCTCCAGCAGCCACCAACCCGAGTCGAGGAGACCGGCGTCGGTGCCGCAGCAGCCGTTGGTCTCGATCCACTCGGCGTCGGGGGCGACACCGATCTGGTTGCCGGCGCCGTCGTCACCGACCATGGTGCCCATGGTGTGGGTGCCGTGGCCGTCGAGGTCGCACGGACCGCTGGTGCAGTCGTTGTAGGCGTCGAACCAGTTGTAGTCGTGGGTGAAGGTGCCGTCCCCGTTGTTGCCGCGGTAGTGGTCGACCAGGGCGGGGTGGGTGTAGTCGGTGCCGGAGTCCACGCTGGAGACCACGATGCCGGCGCCGGTCGCACCCTGCTCCCACGCCTCGGGAGCGTTGATGAAGTCGATGCCCCACTCGGTGCCCTGCGGCGCCTTGGTGGCCTTCTCCTTCTTGACCGGCTCCACCATCGAGAGCTTGGCCCGCTCGTGGACGAGCTTGACCTCGGGGTCGGCGGCCAGCTCGAGAGCCAGCTTCTCGGAGCCGTCCTTGATCAGGATGGCGTTGGAGATCGCGTACGTCTTGTACTTGACCTTGGCGGCATCGAGCTCGGCTACGGCGCCGGCCTGCGATGCTTCAGCGGTCTTCTCCAGAGCGTCCACCACGTACTGGCCACGCTTGGTCCAGTCCTTGATGGATGAGGCGGGCCCGAGATTGGCCTTGTCGGAGAAACGGAGCCAGAAGTCGGTCGAACCCGACTTCTCGAACTTCGACTCGAGAGTGGACGAGAGCTTGGCCGCAGGGGCCTTGTCGTCGGCTGTAGGGGTGCCGGCGAATGCAGGAGTGGCAAACATTGCAGCCGCGACGGCGAGTATGCCCGTGGCTGCTACGGCCGAACGGCCGAGGCGTGGATATCTCAACGTGGTCTCCTTGCGGAAACCGTCGGCAAAACCCGTGACCAGATCGTGCGCGTTTCCCGGGTGATGCGGACGGATCGATTATTGCCACGAGAATCGTTGGCCGAAATTGTTACGGCCGCAGGCGTTCTGAGCGCAGAGAGACGGCAGATATCTGCCATTGTCGTAAAGACGACATCAGTCATGATCCGGTTGGCGTGGCAAATATGACACGAGTGGATCATTGACACCGACCCCGGTATCGGCATCGGCAAAAGTGCTGGTGAGGCCGCGGGTCGCTGGTCCGGCTCTGCTTTCGGCCGGCTGTACGTTGGTCGAAAGGAGGGGAATGTCTGCGATCAAACGCGTGACGAACACGTCCGAGGCCGAGGCCCTGGCGGCGCTGCTCAACGGCGACTCCCGCACGAAGCCGACCGTTGTGGTGACGGTCGCGTCAGGACACAGCGAGCCCTACGCCGACGTGGAGAGGATCGCTGCCGAGATCGGTGACCTCGCCGACCTCTACCTGGTGACCACCGGCGGCCACACCTGGGCCTTCTCCAACAAGATGACGCCCGGCACCCAGGTCTACGGCGGCGCCGGACGGGTCTACCCGATCGGCGTGGCCTGGAACATCGACCTCAAGCTCGCCCCGCTGCGGTTCGCCTGGAACCGGTCGGAGGGCAAGAAGCTCACCGCGCAGCTGATCGACGACGCCCTCGACATGGCCGCGGCCGCCGGTCTCTTCGACAGCGAGCGCACCGCCTCCACCCGCGAGCGCCGCGGCGGCAGAGTCGTCTCGATCATGAGCGAGCGCGCGCTGGTCGACCTCGGCTCCGGCGACCTGGCCTCGGTGCCGCCCCAGCTCGCCCAGGCAGGGGTGCCGATCGAGCGCGTCCTCGCCCCCGGCATGCACGTCGAGGGCGTCCTGGAGAAGAAGTCCCGCTGGCTCGACATCCGGGAGAGCCGCCCGACCGCCGAGGAGGCGCTCAAGACCTACGCCGTCGGCGACATCGTCCCGGCCGCCGTGCGCTCGGTCCTCCCCGGCTCCGCCGACCTGCGCCTCCACCCCGACCTCACCGTCGAGGTCTTCCGCTCCGAGGTCACCGGCGACCCAGACGACGACCTCCAGGCCCTGCTCACCCCCGGCGAGGTCGTCCTCGCCCGCGTCGTCGCCACCAGCCCCAAGTGGCGGCTCTCGCTGCGTGAGGTCCGCGAGAACGACAGCGCCCGGGAGGCGCTGTCGTTGTACGCAGGTGGGCCGCCGTGGCTCGATCCTGATGCGCCGCCGCCCGCCCCCGAGGCCGAGCCTGCAGCGTCGGTGGTCGAGCCTGTCGAGACCCCGCGCCCTCCGGAGGTCGAGCTCCCACCACCGGACACCCCAGCCCCGTCCCGCCCCTCGATCACCCCCGCGATGATGCCCCGCCGCAAGGGCGAGCCGGTCCGCGCGGTTCGCCCGACACCGCCGCCCTCCCCTGCGCCCACCCCTGCTACGGCAGCCCCCGCCCCGCCGAAGAAGGCCGCAGTGCAGTCGATGTCGTTGCAGGTCACCGCGATCAAGGCCGAGAATGCCCGCCTCGAGGCCGAGCTGGCCGACCTCCGTGACCAGGTCTCCGGCCTGCGCAACGAGCGCGTTCAGTTCGCCAAGGACCTCGCCCGAGCTGCCCGTCAGCTCGAGACCCGCGACGCCGAGCTGGCCAAGATGCGCTCACAGCTGCGCCGCGCCAAGCAGCGCAACGCCCCGCCCGAGGCCGCCCCGCCGGTCTTCGCCGACCGCGAGCGCGGCTTCCGTCATCTGGTCGAGGCCGCCTGGGCCCGCCGGATCCCGGTCGGCGAGCAGCCCACTCGCCCGCTGCCCGACTACTCCATCGGCGAGCGGTTCCTCGACAGCGTCGAAGCCCTCGAGGGCATCACCATCGACAAGATCGCCGATGTGGTGATGGAGGTGCTCACCGGCCTCGCGGAGCAGTCGACGGGCCGCGAGCTGCACCAGCTGCGTACCTCTGCCGGCGGCAACGCCGCGCCACAGTCCCGCCCCGACGGCGCGGTCTGCTACCGCGCCTCGATGCAGATCCACACCCCCGGCGCCCGCCGCCTGCACTTCTGGAAGTGCCCCGACGGCACCATCGAGCTCTCCCGCGTCGTCGTCCACGACGACATGGAGCCTTGAGCCACCGGAGGTCGAGCCTGTCGAGACCCCCTCGACGAAAGAGCCCCTACCCCCAGCACCACAGCCCACCGGAGGTCGAGCTTGTCGAGGCCCCGCCAGGGAAACAGCCCGACGTCCTAACCCCAGCACCACATCAGCAGCCCGACCAGCGGCTCCGGGATCGCCTCGATCTCGACCGCCTCGCCGAGGATCGTGCCGTAGCGGATCTTCCGGCCCGACGCCGTACCGAAGAAGCGGTGCAGCTGGTCGGCGACCTCCTCGCCGCGGTGCTCGGGCTGGTTCTGGAGCGTACGGAACTTGCCGCCCTCACCATGGGCCTCGAGGATCTCGACGATCCGTGCGGCTCCGATCGCGCGGATCATCTCGTCCTCGAGGTCGCGGCGGCAGGCGAAGAAGCCCTGGCCGGAGAGGTCCTCGCCGGGCTGCCGGTTGAGCGCGTTGGTGACGAAGTGCTCCTCCGCCTCGTCGTAGAGCCCGCCGACCCGGTGGCCGGCAGCCGTCTTCTCCCGGATGTACCGGCCCGCGTTGCCGGCCCCGTTCATCGAGACGACCTCGATCCCGAGCTCCTCCAGGTCGACGCCGTAGCGCGGTGCGAGCGCCTCCACCAGAGCCTTGTCCGACTCCCCCTCGACGAGCAGCGTGATCGGTCGCGTCATGGCGCTCACCCTAGAAGAAATGTCTCCTTCGCCCGCATTTTCCATATCCGGAACGCGCCTCCATAGGGTTGCATATATGGAACAGCAGGTCGGCCGCTTGGTGGCCGAGTGCATCGAGAGCTCGGGGCTCACCGCACGCCAGGTGGCCGTACGCGCCGGCGTCTCCGCGTCGACCGTCCACCGGATCCTCAACGGACAGGTCAGTCCGTCCGTCGCGACGCTGCACAACATCACCGCCGCCTGCGGCCTCGACCTGGCGATGAGCACCCCGGTGCTCTCCTCTGCTGAAGCCGCCGCCGCGGCGAGGGCCATCCTCGACGAAAACTACCCCGCCGAGGTCGCCCCCGACATCGAGCTGTGGGCCACCCGGCTCGAGGCGTGGGCCGAGAACGACCCGGTCCAGATCATCGAGGAGGCCGCCAGGGCTTCCGGTGTGCTCCACCGGGCGGACGCCGTTCTGCTCGCCGGCGAGACCACCGCCGGCCGCCTCGCCTCCGCCGGGGAGGCCTCGGGCAAGCAGTGGGCGCTCTCCGGAGCAGCCGGCCTCGACCTCCCCGCCTTCGACGAGGCGGTCGCTCGGATCTCGGTGCTCTGGTGCGAGGACCCGAACGCAGTGCTCCCCCACGTCGTCGGCGGCTCGTTGCGCCAGACCTCGTCCGCGCATCGTGCCTCCGTCGTCGTCGCAGCAGCCGACCCCGACCTGTTCCGCGGCACCTTCGAACGCGACCGGATCCGCTACGCCGCCCCGATCCAGATCGCCCTCGACGCCATCTCCGTCGGCGGCGACGCCGCCGCCCGAGCCCGCGAGGAGATCCGGACATGGTGACAAAACGCCCCCGTTGGGCCCCCGATCCCGAGACGTACGCAGCCCGCAAGCCGCCGAGGAGCGACGCCTATCGCGAGGTCGCCGACCGGGAGGACCACCTGCGCGAGACCGGCATCTGGTGGACCGAGGTCGACACGTCCCCCATCGTCGCGAACGACACCGACGGCGCCTGGCGACGCTTCCGCGCGAACCTGCCCGAGCAGGTCTGGAACGCCGCCCGGCTCGAAGGCATGGCGTTCACGCTCGCAGAGGTGCAGACCCTCCTCGAAGGCCACACCGTCGGCGGCCACCCGACCACGGACGAGCTGCGCATGCTGGCGCTCGCCCAGGCGTACGCAACGCTTCGCGACCTGGTCGGCTACGGCACCTTCGGAGTCGACAAATCGACGTCCGACCACCTCAACCGGATCATCGCCCGCCACGAGACGCCCGACGCCGGCCGGTTCCGCGGCGAGGGCACCCTGCGCCGCAACGGCAGCGACCACCTCCGCTCCCGCTTCGCGGTGTTGCGCGAGCATCTAGCCGAGACCGACGACGCCCGGCTCCTGGCGCTGATCTACTTCTGCGCCGCCGCCCGCACCCGCTTCTACGGAGCCGGCAACATCCGCACCGCCCTATTGATGACCAACGGCATCCTGATCTCGAACGGCTGCGACGCCATCACCATCCCCGGCCCCCGCCGCCTCGAGCTCGACCACGCCCTCGACACCCTCACCACCACCGACGACGCCACCGAGCTGATGAGGTTCCTCGTCGACTGCGCCCGCTGAGGTGACGTCGCCCCGGTCAGACGAAGAAGCTGTCGTGGCGGCGGAAGAAGTCGGCACGCTCCTCCTCGCTGAGGCCGGCCAGCTCGGTCACGCCCTCGAAGTAGTCCTCGCGGGGTGCGCCGGGCGCGAAGAGCATGAGCATGGAGGCAGGCTCGCCGGACTCGTTGCGGAAGGCGTGCAGGCCGCCGACCGGGACGTACAGGTAGTCGCCGGAGGTGGCGTCGATCCAGCGGTCGCCGTCGAAGAGGCGCATGGTGCCGGAGAGGATGAAGAACGACTCCGACATTGCCTTGTGGAAGTGCGTGCTGGGGCCCGACTCCTCCGGCCCCATGTCCACCCGGTAGAGGCCGTACTCGCCGCCGGTGGAGTCGGTCGTGGAGAGGTAGTGGAACGCGGTGCCCGTGGCGCGGCCGCTCCCGTCGGTGTCGGCTGGCCGGGCGACGAAGTCCGGCGGTGCGGTCATCGGCCGGAACGTCGCGGAGACTTCGCCGTGATCGCCGACGTAGCGGGGAGCGGGGTAGGACATCGGTTTCCTCTCGGTGGAGCGTGCGGAACGGACACCAGCCTCCGGTGGGCCGCGGTTGCCAGCCAGACCCGAGCGCTGCGTACTCAGCTTGTGAGCAGGTTGGCCCCTCGACTCATCCGTTGACACCCGCTAAGGGGGTACGTAGTTCCGCGCGTGGATCGACGAAGAGAGCTGAGCGGATTCCTGCGATCACGTCGCGCCGGATTGCACCCCGAAGACGTCGGTCTGCCGCTGTACGGCGACCGGCGCCGCGTGCCCGGCCTGCGCCGCGAGGAGCTGGCGCAGCTCGCCGGCGTCAGCATCAGCCACTACACCCGGCTGGGGCAGGGGCAGTACGCCAACATCTCCATCGAGGTCATCGACGCCGTCGGACGTGTCCTGCGGCTGCGCGCCGAAGAACGCGAGTACCTGCACAACCTCGTCCGCCCACCGAGCACCGCCAGCAGGACGCGGAGCGGAGCCGAGCTGCGGACTCTGCGGCATCTGGTCGACAGCATGACCGCCGCCCCCGCGTACATCACCGGCCGCTACGGCAACGCACTCGCCTGGAACCGGATGACCGCGCTCGTGCTCTGCGACTTCGACGCCGTAGCCCCGGGCCGCCGCACCTAGACCCACGCCCTCTTCGACGACACGCTCCTGCGTACGAGGCTGCGCGATGCCCGCGAGTGGGACCGAGCAGCGCGCTTCCAGGTCGACTATCTGAGGCTGTGCTGGAGCCGCTTCCCCGACGCCCCGGAGATCCCGCGGACCATCACCGATCTTCTGCGCAACGACGACTTCCGCCGGTTCTGGGACGAGCACCTCATCCACAACTGGCCGCAGAAGCACGTGCGCCTCCAGCACGAGCTCGCCGGCCCGCTGGAGCTGAACCTGGAGGTCCTGCGCCCGGACGGCGACGCCGACGTGGCCTTCGCCGGCTACACCGCGATCCCCGGCTCACCGACCGACGTCGCCCTACGTGACCTCGCGGCCACCGCTCTGACGAACCGCTGACCGTCACAGCACGACCCCAACATCGAGCACCAGGTCCGCCCGCCCCCGCGTCCCCCTCACCAGCCGAGCGTTGGGCAGATCGCTGCCCGCGATCTTCGCCTCAGCCTCCTCCCGCGACCGTCCGCCCGCGAGAAACCGCTCGAGCAGCCTCGGCACCAGAACGTCCTCCGGGACATCGAGGAACCATGCCTCGTCCAGCAGCCCGCGTACGTCCTTCCACGGCTCGCCCTCCAGGAGCAGGTAGTTCCCCTCGGTGATCACGATCGGCTCGTCGGTGATCACTACGCCACCCGGCACGGGCTCGTCGGTGACCCGACTGAAAGTCGGCCACTCCACCCGCTGCTCCCCCTCGCGGACGTGTCGCAGCATGGCCGCATAGGCCTCGGCGTCGAACGTGTCCGGGTCGCCCTTGCGGCCCCTGGCGCCCATCGCTTCCAGTTCCGCATTGCTGCGATGAAACCCATCCATCGGCGCGACCGCCGCACGGTGACCGTCCGCGGTGAGCCGGTCGCACGCGCGCTCTGCCAACGTCGACTTCCCGGCACCCGGCGGCCCGACGATACCCAGGACAAATCTCCCCGATCCGCTCGCATGAACGCGTTTCAGCAGGTCATCAAGAGCCTGGTCGAGAAGGTTCGCGGTCATGATCCTCAGGTTACGGCGTCGGACGGCGCCGCCATCCTCCTCACAATTGGGGATGACATCTGCCAAGTTCCAACGCGCCAGCGACCCGGTTAGGGAAGCTGGACAGGTGTCAGACCTCGGATCGCGTGACGGCCTCTATGAGCTGCTCGTCACGAACGACCTTCAAGACCACCTCGACCGAGTAGCAGATCGGAAAGTCGAGACCGCGCATGTAGATCCGGCCGACCAGCCACACGTGCTGGCGCGCCACATCTACGCGGCAGCCGTACGCAGCCTCGAGGCTGTCAAAGACCCCGAGCTTCGGGTGAAGGCCGCCAACCAGCTCATCGCCCAGCTTGAGACCGGCGAGGCTGACCACGTCATGGCTCCGCCGACCGAGCTTCGCCGGATCAGCCCACCGCAAGGCCCAAGCACCCTGACCTACCGCGACACCCGCCCGAAGACCCCGCTCACCGAGGCGGCGTTGCTGACCAACTCCAAGGAAGAGCCCAGCCTCGCCGCCGAGCTCCGCGCCGAGATCGACACCTCCGACGAGGTCGATCTGCTCTGCGCCTTCGTACGTTGGTACGGGCTTCGCCTCGTCGAACCCGAGCTCAAACGTCTTCGCGAGCGCGGTGCCCGGCTTCGCGTCATCACGACCACCTACACCGGCTCCACCGAGCGCGAGGCGCTCGATCGCCTGGTCCGCGACTTCGGCGCTCAGGTGAAGGTGCAGTACGACGCCCAGCGCACCCGGCTGCACGCCAAGGCCTGGATGTTTCGCCGCAACACCGAGTTCGACACCGCGTACGTCGGCTCGTCGAACCTCACTCGGACCGCCATGGTCGAGGGCGTGGAGTGGAACGTGCGCTTGTCCCGCAAGGGCACGCCTTCGCTCTTCGACAAGTTCACCGCAACCTTCGACACCTACTGGAACCACGGTGACTTCGAGCTCTACGACCCCGATCGGGACCGAGACCGTCTAGATGACGCGTTGGCTGAAGCATCTGGGCGGAGTCGCGGAGACCGCGTCACGATCTCGCTCTCCGGTCTCGAGGTCAGGCCGTATCCCTACCAGCAGAAGATGCTCGACGACCTCGATGCGGAACGTACGCTGCATGACCGGCATCGCAATCTCGTCGTGGCCGCCACCGGCACCGGGAAGACGGTCGTGGCCGCACTCGACTACCGGCGCCTTGCCGAGAACAGCCCGGACGGGACCCGCCCGAAACTCCTATTCGTGGCTCACCGCAAAGAGATCCTGCAGCAGTCCCTGCGGACCTACCGCGAGGTTCTCTCCGACGCGACTTTCGGCGAGCTGTACGTCGATGGCACTCGCCCCGAGCGCTGGGAACACGTCTTCGCAAGCGTGCAGTCCCTCAAGTCGTACGGCGTGGCGCAGATCCCGGCGGACACCTACGAAGTGGTCGTCATCGACGAGTTTCACCATGCTGAGGCGAAGTCCTATCGCGAGCTCATCGAACATCTGGAGCCTGCCGAGCTGGTCGGTCTGACCGCGACTCCGGAGCGAGCCGACGGTGTCAATGTCGCTTCGTTCTTCGACCACCGCATCGCTACTCAGCTTCGGCTCTGGGATGCGCTAGGAGCGGATCTCCTCTGCCCGTTCCACTACTTCGCCATCTCGGACAACACCGACCTTCGCACGGTGAAGTGGAGCCGTGGGAAGTACGAGGAGACCGCGCTTTCCTCGGTCTACACCGGCAACGACGCTCGGGCGCGGATCATCCTCAAGGAGCTCCGCAACAAGATGCCTGACGTCTCGTCGATGCGCGCGCTCGGATTCTGCGTCGACGTCGACCATGCCACCTACATGGCGAAGGTCTTCAACGACGCCGGGATCCCCGCCGGAGTCGTCACCGGCAGCACCCCGTCCGCCGTACGCCGCGAGGCCATCGCCGCACTGCGCGAACGCCGTCTCAACGTGCTCTTCTCGGTTGACGTCTTCAACGAGGGTCTCGACATTCCGGACGTCGACACGGTTCTCTTCCTTCGTCCCACCGACTCAGCGACGGTCTTCCTGCAACAGCTCGGTCGTGGCCTCCGCCGCACTCGTGACAAGGCCGTTCTCACGGTGCTCGACTTTGTTGGTCACCAGAACAAGCAGTTCTCGTGGGATCGAAAGCTGCGTGCGATGACCGGCCTGACCCGCGCCGCTCTGCGCCGCGAGGTCGAGCGGGGCTTCCCGTTCCTGCCAGCAGGTTGTCAGATCGTCATGGACCGCGAGGCCCAGGCGCTCATCGTCGACAACCTGAAGTCGCAGATTTCGAACCGTTGGCCTTCCATGGTTCAGGAGCTCCGCTCCTACGGTGACCTCTCCCTGCCCGAGTACATCCAGGAGTCTGGGACGGAGCTGCCCGACATCCTGCGCAAAGGGCAGCGGTCGTGGACCGAGCTTCGCCGAACGGCAGGTCTGCTGGTCCCAGACGGCGCTGCTGCCGAGACCAAGCTGCTGCGCCGCGTACGCGCCTTCGCGCATGTCGACGACCCGCGGCGGGCAGCCGCTTTCTCCAGATTGCTCGCAGACGACGCACCGTCGTACTCGTCTCTGTCGCCCAGCGAACGGCGCCTGGCCGAGATGCTCTTCTTCTCGCTATGGCCCGACGGCGGAGGCTTCCAGACTCTCGAAGCCGGCTTCGCGGTGCTCCGCGCCGAGCGCGCAACCCGATCCGAGCTTCGCGAGGTGATCGACCTCGCCTTCGATTCGGCACGTCACCGCGTAGCCGGCCTCGACGGCGCCATGTCCGAGGTCCCGCTCATGGTTCATGCCAGGTATCAGCGCGAGGAGATCCTGGCAGCGCTCGGCTACGCCAGCCTGGATCGAAAGCCGAATTCCATGCGCGAAGGCGTCAAGTACATCCCCGAACTCAATGTGGATGCCTTTTTCGTCAACCTCAAGAAGTCAGAAGCCGACTTCTCCCCCACGACGATGTACCGCGACTACCCCATCAGTCCGACCTTGTTCCACTGGGAGACGCAGTCCACCACCTCCGTCACCAGCAAGACCGGGCAGCGCTATCTCTCCTCTGCCAGCACCGTCCTGCTCTTCGCCCGCGAGCAAGCAGACGCGCTCTTTGGCACCTCTCCCTATCTGTTCCTCGGTCCGGCCAAGTACGTCTCCCATACCGGTGACCGCCCTATCGCTATCACCTGGCGACTCGAACATCCGATGCCTACCGACTTCTTCACCGCGGCGTCCGTCGCGGCGAACTAATCAGCCGACCCGGTTGGTAAACGGTGGCGACCGCCGTCGCCGCGGGTGAAACTGATGTTTGGTTTCGGGAGCATCGGGGATGTCGGTTTGGGCGGTCGGGCGCTGCGTCGAGTACGCCAGCAGAACGGACGGTCACGTCTGCTCGTGGCGCTTCTCGCCCTGACCTTCACCCTCGGAGCGTTCGTCGCCGGCTCGCCGGCTGGCGCGGTCGATCTCGCGTGCAACAACGACGATGCGCCCATCCCAGCCTCCCCACACGGGTCAGGGTCCTGGATCGTCCAGCTCGGCGAGAGCCCGAAGAACGGCGACCCGTTCGACGACGATGTGACCCTCGAGTCGACCTACGGCACAACGCCGCAGCTGTGGACCTATGACAACGGCTGCACCGGCCAGTTCGTCTCCGGAGCCGGAACGGCGATCGGCAACATCCTGCTCCAGATCTCCGGCACGATCCCGAACTGGACCCACGCGCTGTTGGACGCCGTCATCGACCCAGAGTCTCCGGTGCAGGCTCTCGACAATCCTGTCGTCGATGCCACCCACGCAGTCACCGACGGCGTCTGGCGCCCGTGGATCACCATCGCCGTACTCCTCGTCGCAGCGACCGCGATCTGGCGCGCCCGCACCGGCCACATCGCCGGATCTGCGACCGCCGTCGCATGGGCCGGGGTCGTACTGGTCGGGACGACCTTGCTGATCTCCTACCCGGCCGAGTCGGTCCGTCTGGTCGACGACGGCATACGCAACGCGGTCACGCCGACAAACTCGATGCCTCGGTGATGCTCTCCAACAAACCCTGGGACACTGCCGCCGGCGTACTCATCGCTCGCGAAGCCGGCGCGCGGGTAACCGACCTCGATGGCCGCGACCACGACCTGACGTCGACCGCCACGATCGCGTTTGCGCCAGGGGTCGGCGACCAGCTTCTCGACGCGCTGAGCGAAGACGGCCTTCCCTGACTGCACGAGATTTCTTTGTTTGATTCGGTTTAGGTGTCGGTGGTCGCGGGTAGAACACTTCACGTGAAGGCTGCTCGAGCGGCATCGAGGGATTTGGCAGGTAGGCGGGGGTTTGGCCGTCTGCTGGCCTTGGCAACCCTCCTGCTCGTGCTGCCCACCGCACTCCCGGCAGCAGCGATCGACATACCGTTCGACCCGTTGCCGATCCCAGGAGAGGATGCGTGCAACAACCTCGACGCACCGATTCCAGCTTCACCTCATGGGTTCGGATCGTTCGTCGTCGAGCTCGACATCGACCGGGCGGGGCGGTCGGCAGATCCGTTCGCCGCCGAGCATCCGGCGTCGATCGAATCGGTCTACGGGACGTCACCGCAATGGTTCACCTACGACAATGGCTGCACCGGGCAGTTCGTAGCCGATGCCGGGACAGCGCTCGGCAACATCCTGCTCGAGCTCTCCGGCCTGCTGCCGAACTGGTCCCACGCGCTGCTCCACTCGGTGCTCTCCCCCAGCTCATGGCTCATCGCGCTCGAAGAACCCGTCGTGAACGCCACGACCGCGACCGCGCAGGGAGTGTGGTCGCCGTGGCTGCCGATCGTCCTGCTTCTCGTCGTCGTGATCATCATTTTGCGGTCGCGAGCCGGTCGATTCGCAGGCGCAGCCACCGCAGCGGCGTGGGCTCTTCTCGTCCTCGGCCTCTCGTCCTGGTTGATCAACTATCCGTTGGAGGCAGTCCACCTCGTCGATGACGGAGTGCGTGGCGCGACCGAGCTGATCGCCACGTCGTTCAACGACGACACGGCTCTCCCGGAAGACACCGAAGATCTCGGCGACGAGTCGGCGGTCGTCGCGGTCGACGTTCAGTTCGATCAGATCGTCCGAACAACGCAGTACCGCACGTGGGCCACGGGAGTCTTCGGCAATCCCGACTCGGCGACCGCCGGAGAGTACGGACCGAAGGTCTTCGCCGCGACACACTTCTCCTGGGAGGAATACGAGGCCTATCGCGACGATCCGGAGGGCGCCGGAGCGAAGATCGTCGAGAAGAAGTCCGACGACTTCAAGAGGTACGCCGAGCAGATCAAGGAGACCGATGCGCTCGCGTACGACCACTTCAAAGGCGGCCACTGGTCACAGCGAGTAACGACATCGCTCGTGAACTTCGCCATGATCCTGGTGGCCTGCGGTTTCTTGCTTCTCGCCGCTCTCGCGACCCTTCTTGCGTTCGCCCTCGTTCGGCTTGTCGTCCCCTTCTCCCCAGCGCTGGGCGTGCTGTTCATGATCGATCGCACCCGCGACGCGGCAGTCGCGATGCTCAAGCGCATTGCCGGGCCGCTGGTGATGGGCCCGGTCTGTTTCTTCGTAGGACTTCTGCTGTTGCGATTCTTCGCCGCCATCCTTGCGACCGACGCCATCTGGTTCGTCCTCAAGCTCGGTCTCATCGGCGTGCTGACGTACGTCGCCTGGAAGCTGGTCCGGCCGCAGGCCTACACGGTCGCGCCTGTGTTGAATCGTGCTTTCGCGCCGCTCAAACATCTTCTGAGCCAGAGGACCACTGGACCATCGGCGGTTGCTGGTGCATTGGTGCCTGAGACCAACGGGCCTGCGGACACGACGGGCACGCAGGCTCGAGCGGCGGCGGTGGTCTTCTTGCCGCCGATCGCGTCCGCCTACGCCAACCCGGATGCCGCTGACTTCATCCCGTACGCGCCCCCACCCCGAGAAGTCGGGCCAGGCGAACAACCTCCGGTGTCGCCGCCCACGGCCGCTGCGACGGATCCGCGGCCAGGTTCGACGGTTGAAGCACGATCATCACCGCCACCGGGGGTACGCCGACCTGGCGATCCTGCGCGGTTTGGCACATCGACGCGCAAGGACTACCGGGCGACCTTTGACGAGCACTATCCCGAGTACCACGAGACCGAGAAGGTCATTCATCACGCCGTCGAGCAATCTGTCCTGCGCAAATACCCGGGCGTGGTGTCCGAGGAAGAGATGCACTCAATCGACAACCTCCGAGGCATCCCCAAAGAGGTCAACAGTGACGTCCATCTCCGGCAGATCCGGAAGCACTGGAACCGCTTTTACAAGGACTTCGCACGTCGTGGCGCGACTCCGACCCAACAAGACCTACTAGACTTCGCGACCAAGATCGATCAGGAACTTGGTGACCAGTTCATCCCGCCGGAGGTGCCCGATGACACTGTTTCAGATTGAGCCAGATGTGGTTGGCGAGTGGGGCGACCAGATGGACTACGACGCTCACCGAACTCCGCAGCTGGTTGGCCCGTTCCACTACGTGATCGACTCGTGGGCGGGCGAGGACTTGGTGACAACCCACCCGTACTTCTTCGTCACCAGCAAGCTCGCTGATGAGATCAGGACCGCTGGTCTCTCGGGCGTCGAGTTCGCGCCTGCACGAGTCTCTATCTCCGAGCAGGGATCCTTGAGCCCGGAGTGGGGCGAGCCCGATCTGCTCCAGCTGGTATTTGTCGGCGATGCCAACAGCGACATCTATCTCCACGATCGAGTCGACCTCCGCGTGAGCGCTCGCGCGATGGAGGTGTTCAACCGCTTCAACCTCGGTGACGCCGACGTGGATGTAGTCGACGAGACCTGAGGACAGGTCCTTCTTCAGCGTCAGAAACCCTGTTCACGCCTCCCGGCTCCAGCGGTCCGGGGGGCGTAGCGGGCCTTGAAGCGGCGTACGAGACAACGGAGGGTCGCGTCTCGTGCCTCTCAACAAGGATGCTTCCGTTGCCGCCTACCTGCGTCCAGGCATGACCCCCTTGACGACATCGACGCCGCATGGAACGCCGAATCCCAGAGTGACGGACTCGAAGCAGGACAGACAGGGCGAGTTGATCGAGGAGTTCGAGAATGACAGACCACCCCGGCTCTGAACGGTCAGGGCTCGAGCGCCGGGGAGAGCTCATGTCCCAGATCGGCCCGATGATTCCGGAGCGAGTTGAGGGCGAGTGGACTTCCGTTGTTCTCCGGCGACGCGCGGTTTCGATGTATGCAGAACAGGAACTCATCGTGCATCGTCCGAACGGCGCAACTGACAAGGCCCTCGCCCCCAGAACTGTCTCCAGACTGCTCAAGGAACTCCGGAAAGTGATGTACACGCCGGGTGGCGCCACCTGGTTGTCACTGGAGTGGACGATCGAGAACAACGTCGGTGATTGGTCCGGGCGCACCACCTTCAACTACGACGACGAACCCACCTGGCATGAGCCGCTCGATCCCGGCATGTATGGGATCGACCTCGAGGCCTTTCCGCGCGATCCACAGAACATCCCGTTGTGGATGCAGCAGCGGTTGGACGAAGCGCGTCGTCAGGCGAAGTAGCCCGTGATCTCCAAAGCCGTGACGCCGACGGCATCTCCGGTCCTTCTTTCTCATCACCGCTTACGCTCGCTGGGTCGAGCATGCCCAGTGGCTGACAACCCGCAAACGAGCCGTGGCCCGAGGAACCTGAGCGCCGCACAGACCTCGTCGCCCGCAAGGTTGTCCGGGACGACCTCGGCGACGCCGAGCCCGAGAGCGGTTACAGCCTCATGCTCACGGCGGCCGGTGAGAGACTCCGTTCGACGTGCAGCTCGATGCTGGTGCGCTGGCGTCCGGACGCCAGCGCACCGAGCAACTCGCTCACCGTGGAGATCAAAGGAGGTCATCCCGCGGACCTTCACGGGAGAGGTGGCAGACGCAGCGATCCGTGCCGTGATCGAATCGTGGACCCACTCGTCGCCGCGTTGGGGGACGAGGAGACCTTGGCGATGGCCACGCCGATGCTCGCTCGACGTTCATCTACGACGACGAGCCCGGATGGGACATGCCGGTCTGCCCGTTCGGCTGCGCCATCGACGTTCGCGACTTTGCACGAGACGACAGCAGCGTTCCAGCCTCGCTGCGGAATCAGCTCGTCGAGGCAGCCCGCGCTGCGTCAGCCTGACGAAGGCGTTGCGGCACGCGGTGAGCGGAACGACACCAGAATCCGTCACAGATCCTGACGAGCGCGTGACCGTTGTCGGCGCATGGAGTCAGCGCTCGCTTGAGCTCCTCTGCGATCTGGCGTCAGACGCCGGCCGGCGTCCGGGCGGGTGGCGGCATCGAGGCAACTAGACACCGCGAGGACGCGCCCGACTGGGCGCGTTCCTTGCCAGGCTTCGAGCCTGTCAACGCGAATGAGCTTCCCAACGGATTCCGCTCTGGTTATCGGTTCAGCGTGCCACTCATAGACATGCCGACGACCCTCTCCTACGTTCTGGAACGCCTTCGAGTTGCTGGCGGCATCATCGTTGAGCGGCACGTGCCGACGCTGACTTCGCTCGACGACGCCGGTGTGATCGTCAATTGCTCCGGTGTGAGAGCCGCCGTACTAGCCGACGACAGTGACCTACGCTCGATTCGCGGACAGCATGTGATCGTGGCGAACCCCGGGCTGACCGACGCTATCTCGGAGGACACCGGCGCGTCGAGCGACCTTCTCCGCATCTACCCCCAAGGTGAAGTTGTAGTTCTCGGAGGAACCGCAATCGACGGATCCTCCGACACGACTCCAGGCCCCGGGGCCGCCGAGCGATCCTCGAACGCTGCATCGCTGTCGAACCACGCCTTGCAGCAGTTCCCAGCCTCATGCTCACTGCGACCGGCGAGCGTCTTCGTGTCGGCGTGCAGCTCACCTCCTCCGTCAACGGACTCAACACGATCCGCCAAGCAAGACTCGACAGCGGGCGCCGATCTGCTGTATCTCCACGTTCCCCTGGTTGACTCAAGCGCCGAACAAGTGACGGCGGAGAATTTTCTTCAACTTGCGCGTTTAGAACCGCTGAAACCGGGTAGAAGGTAAACGTAAAGGGCCGTCTGGGGGCGCCCTAGTGTCAGGACTCGGGAGTGACTATGGAGATCAGAGCAGACATCGAGGCGATGTACCGCGCCGGCAAGATCGAGTTTCCGGCGTACGCCGGGCGCTTGAGCGAAGTCGCGACAACAGTCGCGGCTCAGACCCCGGTATGGGCAAGCGAGGCTGCCAAGGCGCAGTCGCCTCCCGCACTGACGAAGGCCATCGAGTTGAACGACAGGATCACTCAACTGCTCACCTACGCCGTGCAGACGTGGAACGATGCCGCCGAGACGGTGGTCGCGATTACGGATGACTTCGTCGCAACAGATGAGCAGGCGGCGGTAGAAGCCGCCTCACTTCAACGTGAGTGCCCAGAATTAGCACGGCCGTTCGAGCCCGTGGCCATCCCCCGCAGTAAGGGGGTCGGGACCCGATGATGATCGTCGGCGAATATTCGCCCGAAGCCTTCGCGAATGTCGCTGAGCAAATCGAGGAACATGTCGGCGACCTGATGGGCATCGAGGCAGCCGCGCGACTCGTACGCGCAAATCTCACACCAGACGGGGGAACGGACGCTGGCCCTGTCGGGCTGGAACGTCTGACGATCCCCGCGGCCAAGCCGTACAGCGTGACGCCGATGCTGCCGATGCTCATCGACCAGTCCTGGCAGCAGTTGATCAACGAGGCTTACCAAGCCGGCCGCAAGGTCGCTACGGGTTTGGCGGTCTGGTTCCAGATTCTCGTCGACAGGTACAAGGACGTTGATCCTTCTGCGCTGATCTCATCTGCAAACCACCAGCAGGCCAAGCTTGGCAGCATCGCCGACGTTGTAGGTATTGAACACGAGGTCAACGTCCGTGTCCTGACCACCCGCCACTGGACTGGCGGAGCGTCAGACGAGTTCGTGATCTGGTCAGAGCAAGTGCACCCGTCCGTGGATGCGACATTGACGCTCGCGGGCTATGCGCACGCGGTGGTCGGAGCGAGCGCGCTGGTGATCAAGAACACCCAACAGACGATGTTATCGCAGGTCACCGGTGCCTGCGAGGGTCTCAAGACGAGCCTCCTCCACTGGCGATCCGCAGCGGACAACTTTCCTTTCCCTCCTGGCTCCGATGTTCCCATCTCCGAATCGATGAACGATGTGGAAGGATCGGTGAAGCATCTGGTCGGCGAGGTTCCAGTCCTCGGCGACTACCTTGCGGGGAAGGCTGTCGAGAAGGCGGGCAAGGCGATCAAGTACTGGGAAGCAACCAAGGCTGTCACGAGCGCTCTTGACGCCAGGAACCCTGTGGAGAGCACGCAACCCGACGCGCAGTCAGTCGTCGATCGGTTGGAATACATGTTGCGATCGACCGCTGAAGCTGCAGATGCAGAACTCGACGCTGCTGGCGCAGACCTCGATCGCGTGCTCAGCGACCTCAACACATATTGGGGGCTCCTACGCTTGGAGCGCCTACCTCACCCATCGGCGCCTGGAGGCGAGTTCTCACTGTGAGCGGCAAGCGTTGTGGTCTTGCATGCCTGTGGATTGTTGGATTCATACTCGTCGGCACAGCCGGATGCTCCACCGAACCCAAGGAGGAGCGACCGACGACCGCTAGCCCGCGCCCATCGCCATCACCCGATGCTGCCTCCGAGGAGTGGGCCACCCTCGGACGCCTTGATCCGTGCAGGCTTCTCACAACCGTGCTCGATCAGAAAGAGGCGAAACTCGACGCTCCGAATCCTCACGCCTGCTCGGCCCAGACAGGCACGAACAAGACGCAGCTGGACGTGGGGGCCGGCTTCGGGACAGACGCACGCGAGTCGATGACGACCGACTCTGAAGCCGTGGTCGTTGAGCCCCGGGGAGTCAGCGTGTTCCAAGAGGTCGACGGACCGAGCGGGGGCGGCTGCACGAGCATCATCCCGGTCGGCGAACACACCGGCATCAGAGTCGGTACGAACCGCCCGTGCGACGCACACGCCAAGGTCGAGACAAATATCGTCAACGTGCTGTCCGCCGGGGCATCCGATGCGACGAGAGACTCTGACGTCCACGAAAGCCACACGGCGTGCGAACTCTTGGGTTCGCCCACCGTGCCGGACACGGAGGTGGTCGCAGAGCCGGGGACATCTGGCGCGGAATGCAGCCTCATGATGTCGACACCTCCGACAACGGAGCTCTACACGAGCTTGTCGATGACATACGACGACGCGTGGCCCGACGTGACGCAGGACCCCGACCTGGGAACCGCAGATAGTGTGGGCGGCCACGATGTCGTGTATACGACGCTGACCGGCACGTGCGAGGGTCGCGTTCGGTTCGATGCGCCCAGCCGGCCAGGGGTCTCCCACGAGTGGCTCGTCGCCACGTTGCGATCCCAAGACTGTGAGCGCCTCAAGAACCTGATGCCCGACGTGGTCGCACGGTGGCAGTCTCCGGCCCCGGAGGGTGTCGATCTCGCGCCCCTCCTCGAGGTGCGCTGACCCGTCAGTTCACCCGTCTCGCCGCCACCGATCAGGCGTGATGCCGTAGCGAGCCTTGAAGCGGCGTACCAGATAGCCGGGGTCGCCGAGACCCGCACGCACGGAGATGACCGAGAGCGGGAGGTCCGTTTCGCGGAGGAGGCGGCGGGCTTCGGTGAGGCGGCGCTCGGTGAGCCAGTCGAGGAGGGTGCGGCCGGTGCGTTGGCGGATGACGGTGGTGAGGTGGCCGGGGGTGTAGCCCAGGGAGCGGGCGATGTCGCCGGCTGAGGCCTTGGTGGCGTACGTCCTCTCGATCTCGTCGAAGACGCGGGTGACCAGCGGGTCCGGGGCGATGGGAGTAGCCGGGGCGAGGCGGGCTGTGGCGACCAGGATGTTGGTCAGCGTCGCGGTGACGGCGTCGCGGGCGCCGAGGCGGTCGGGGTGGCGTAGCTCGTCGGTGAGCTCGGCGAGCCAGGCCTCCCAACGGGGCCGCTCCGCCACCGGGACCACCGCGCGTCGGCCTTCGGCGGCGAAGAGGGCGAGCAGGGGGTGGTGGGCCCAGGTCAGTGGGGAGATGGAGGCCAGCGAGGGAATGGCGTCAGGGGTGAAGGCGACCGACCAGGCGCGCGCGTGGTCGAGCTCGGCGAGCGACTCGGCGGCGACGACCTCGCCGGGGGCGACGGCGTGCACCTCGCCCTCACGCAGCTCCACCGTCTCCCCGTCGAGGCCGACAGCACCTCCACCCCGCGCGACATACGCCAGCACCCAGAAGTCGTGGGCGTGGCGGTGGTCGGGCGGGAGGTGCTCGCCTTCGCAGTCGGGATCGAGCGGTACGACCTGGACCGGCGGCATGCCGGCGCTCTGCTCCCAGCGGTAGACGGGCGTGCCGTCGGCGCGCACGGTGCGTACGGAACGCACGCGCTGCAGTGGTGAATCCGAAGAACGTCCCATGGCGACCGACTACCCTCCCACCGTTGATCCGCAGAATGTCCCATCGTGGGGATATGACCACAATACAGATCATCGACGGCCGCGCCGAGGGCGATCAGGGCCGCACCTTCCTTCCCGCCATGGGCCGCAACTGGCTCCTCCCCGTCTACGACCTCTTCACCCGCTTCGCCCGCGTCGGCGCGCTCCACGACCGGACGGTCGAGCTCGCCGGCATCCAGCCCGGCCAGAGCGTGCTCGACGTCGGCTCCGGCACCGGCAACCTCGCCTTCGCCGTGCTCCGCGCGGTGCCGGGAGTCTCCGTCACCGCGCACGACCCCGACGCGGGCGCGCTGCGGATCGCGGCGCGGAAGGCGGGTCGGCGGGGCGTACGTCTCTCGCTGGTGCAGGGGTACGCGGACCGGTTGCTGCCGGAGGACGGCAGCATCGACCACGTCGTCTCCTCGCTCGCGCTCCACCATGTCGACGACGCCGGGCGGGGAGGGTTCGGGCGCGAGGCCTATCGGGTGCTGAAGCCCGGTGGGCGGGTGACCATCGTCGACTTCGGCGCACCGGACCACGGGCCAGGCCACGAGCACGAGCACGGACACCGGCACGGACACCGGCACGGACACCGGCACGAGCACCGGCACGAGGGGTCTCGACAGGGTCGACCGCGGGCGGCCGGGATCGTAGACCTTCTCACCGATGCCGGGTTCGCCGACGCCCGCGAGATCGACCACATCGAGCACCGGTTCGGCCCGATCACGATCGTGCAGGCGACGCGCTGACGACCCCGGGGCTAGGCGAAGACCTCGCGGACCGGCAGTCTGGCCCCATGCACTTCATCGGAGTCGACCTCGCCTGGGGCGTGCGCAGACCCACCGGCCTGGCCGTCCTGGACGAGGAGGGCCGCCTCGTCCACGTATCGGCCGCCAAGACCGACGACGAGATCGTCGCCGCCCTGGAGCCGTACGCCGAGGGCGACTGCCTGGTCGCGATCGACGCTCCCCTGATCGTCACCAACCCCACCGGGAACCGTCCCGCCGAGGCAGCGCTCAACAAGGACTTCGCCCGCTTCGACGCGGGCGCGCACCCCGCCAACACCAGCAAGGCAGAGTTCCGCGAGCAGCCTCGAGGAGCCCGGATCGCGGCCCGGCTGGGGCTCGACATGAACCCGCGGTCGGGTCGCCGGCGGCGGGCGATCGAGGTCTATCCGCACCCCGCGACGGTCGCACTGTTCCACCTGGGCCGGACGCTGAAGTACAAGCACAAGACCGGGCGTGACGTCGACCAGCTCCGCGCCGAGCTGCTCGTGCTTCTCGGGCTGCTCGAGGGGCTCGTCAGCGCCGACCCGCCGCTGCTGCTCGACAACCCGTCCTGGCTCGCCCTCCGGACGGCCACCGAGAACGCGGAGCGCAAGAGCGAGCTGCGCACGGTCGAGGACCAGGTCGACGCGGTGCTGTGCGCCTACATCGGCCTGTTCTCGACCCGCGCGCCCGACCGGACCACGACGTACGGCGACTTCGCCACCGGCTACATCGTCACGCCGACGCTGCCCGACGACCTCCGCCCCACCCCGCGCGGACAGGTGGTGGCCGAGATCAACGACCCCGGGGCCGCGGTGCGGGAGTACGCCGCGCTCCAGCCGACGCTGCAGGAGGCGGCCGAGCAGTACGTACGGCTGGTGACCTCAATCCTCGACGAGGCCGGCATCAACTACCTCACCGTGGGCTCGCGGGCGAAGTCGGTCGCGTCGTTCGCGGCCAAGGCGGCTCGCACCGTCGACGGCCGGCCGGTCTATCCCGATCCGCTCCGCGACATCACCGACCAGATCGGGCTGCGGGTGATCACCTATGTCCACAGCGACGTCCAGGCCGTCGCCGATCTCCTCGACGACCAGGTGGTGGTCCACGACGACCGCGACATGGGTGAGGAGACCGCCAGCGAAGGCCGGTTCGGGTACGCCAGCCGCCACCTGCTGGTCAGCCTCGATCCCGCGCGCGAGGGGCAGGCGGCGTACGAGCTCCTGCGCGGTCGCCAGGCGCAGATCCAGATCCGCACGGTGCTGCAGCACGCGTGGGCCGAGTTCGAGCACGACATCCGTTACAAGGGCACCATCCCGAGCGAGCACGTCCCCGACTTCGACCGCCGGTTCACGCTCGCCGCCGGCCTGCTCGAGCTCGCCGACCGGGAGTTCTCCACGATCAGGGACCGGCTCCGGCAAGGCATGACCGCTGCCAGGACCGAGGCCCTCGACGACGACCCACGGATCAGCCCCCGTGAGCTGGCGGCGTTCCTGGCCGGGCAGTACGCCGACGCCGGCTGGTCGCGAACCGACCACTACGGGTGGATCTCCGGGGTCATCCTCGAGCTCGGCATCGCCTCCCTGACCGAGCTCGGCGAGGCGCTGCGATCGGTCGACGAGGAGACCCTCATGGCGCGGATGGACTACCGCTATCCGCCGGGTGCGGTGCGGCGGCTCGATGACGCGCTGCTCTGGGTCTACGGCGAGGCGTACGTCGAGCTGCGTGCCAACGCGCACCGGAAGCCAGGTCTGCGGGCCAGGCTCGCCAAGATGCGCGACTCCGACTGAGCCGTCTCTCTCGGCATCAAATCCGATGGGGGCTCGGGCACGAATCCCCGCCATGAGACGACTGAATAGCCGAACCATCGCCCATGCCGCCGCAGGCGTGCTCGCCGGGGTGGTCGGCATGTCCGTCGCACACCTCACGGCGGCGCTGCTCACCCCGGCGTCCTCTCCAGCTCTCGCAGTCGGCACCGCGGTCATCAACGCGACCCCCACACCCGTCAAGGAGTGGGCGGTCCGCGAGCTCGGCCACGCCGACAAGCCGATCCTGATCGGTAGCGTGCTGCTGGGCACCATCGCCTTCGCTGCCGCGATCGGAGTCGTCGCCCGAAGGCGCCTCCGGCTGGGCGCCGTGCTCCTCGCCGGCCTGGTCCTGCTCCCCGCGGCCGCGGTGGCCCTGCAGCCGCTCTTCAAGATCAGCTATCTGATCCCCACCCTCGTCGCGCTCGTCCTCGGGCCCGCCGTGCTGGTGTTCCTGACCCGCGCGCTGAACGCCAGCGAGACGTCCGGCCACACGCCTGAGCACACGCCCGACCACTCGCCTGAGCAGCCGACCGTGCACCCCACGGACGGCGACAGCCAGCGGCTGTCCAGCCGCCGCAACGTCCTGGTCGGGTTCGGGGCCCTGACGCTCCTCTCCGCTGCGGCCGCGGTCGGTGGGGAGCTGGTCGTGCGCAGTCGTACCGCGATCGCCAATCTCAAGCTGCCGCGGGTCGGCAAGCCCTTGCCGGCCCTGCCGACCGGCCTGGAGGAGACGTACGACGGGATCTCCTCGTTCCGCACACCCAACCGGGACTTCTACCGGGTCGACACCAAGCTGGCCGTCCCGATCGTCGACCAGGACAGCTGGACGCTCACCATCGACGGAGACGTCGAGCGGGAGCTCACCTTCAGCTACGACGATCTGCGGGACCGCGAGAATGTCGAGCACGACATCACCCTGACCTGCGTCTCCAACGAGGTCGGCGGCAAGCTCGTCGGCGCCGCCCGCTGGACCGGCGTACCCCTCAAGGACCTGCTCGAGGAGGCCGGCGTCGGCGATCGGGCCGACCAGATCCTCTCGACCGATGTCGAGGGCTTCACGATCAGCACTCCGCTCGAGGCCGCCCTCGACGGGCGCAACGCGATGATCGCCCTCGGCATGAACGGCGAGGTGCTCTCGCGTACCCATGGCTTCCCGGCCCGGCTGGTCGTACCCGGCCTCTATGGGTACGTCGGTGCCACCAAGTGGGTCACCAAGCTGACCCTGACCAGGTACGACGCGGCGACCGCCTACTGGACCGACCGCGACTGGGCGACCGATGCCCCGATCAAGCTGTCCAGCCGGATCGACACGCCGCGGCCGCTGAGCAACATCCCGGCGGGACGCACCGTGATCGGTGGTGTCGCGTGGGCGCAGCAGCACGGGGTCGAGAAGGTCGAGGTGCGCGTCGACGGCGGGCGCTGGCAGCAGGCCGAGCTCGGCCCGGACGCCGGGATCGACTACTGGCGCCAGTGGTATCTGCCCTGGGTGGCCGAGCCGGGCAGCCATCAGCTGGCCGTACGCGTCACCGACCGCGACGGCACCCTGCAGAGCACCGACCGGGCCACTCCTTTCCCCGACGGTTCCAGCGGCATCCAGGACATCGTCGTCACGGTCGGCTGAGAACCCCGCAGAAAGAAATCCAACTCGAGGAAATCCGCTTGGGCGACCACGCCGAAGTACTCATGACAGCAAGAGAACATCCCTTGAAAGGCTCTCTCATGAAGCTCAACACCATCACGCGCACCGGCGGCGTCGCCGCCTCCCTGGCCCTCGTGCTGGGCCTCGGCCTTTCGGCCTGCGGCTCCGACGACAGCGGGTCCGACTCCACGAGCGGTTCCGACAGCTCCGAGTCGACGTCTGAGGAGACTGAGGCGACCGAGGCCGGCGCGCAGACCTTCGGCGAGGGCTGCAAGCTGATCCCCGCCGACGGTGAGGGCTCGTTCAACGGCATGGCGACCGCACCCGTCGCCTCGGCCGCGAGCGCCAACCCGCTGCTCACCACCCTGGTGACCGCCGTCGGCGAGGCCGACCTGGTCGACACCCTCAACGGTGCGGACGCGCTCACTGTCTTCGCGCCGACCGACGACGCCTTCGCGAAGATCCCGAAGGCTGACCTCGACGCCGTGCTCGCGGACAAGGAGACGCTGACCACCGTCCTGACCCACCACGTCGTGGCCGGTCAGCTCGGCCCCGACGAGGTCGCGGGTGAGCACGAGACCCTGGCCGGCGACATGATCGCCGTCGAGGGTTCGGGCGAGGAGTTCACCGTCGGCAAGGAGAACGCCAAGGTTCTCTGCGGCAACATCCCGACCGCCAACGCCACGGTGTACGTCGTCGACACCGTTCTGATGCCCTGATCAAGACATCCGACCGGATATCCGCGAGGATCGACACATGAGACCGCTCAGCTCAGTTCCCTCCGGCGATTCGTCGCCGGAGGGAACCGGGTCGCCCGGCCTTGCGGGGCTCCTGCGTCGCATCGCTCGAGGCGACGAAGCCGCCTTCGCGGCCCTATACGACCAGACCGCCGCTCGAGTTCACGGACTCGTGCTCCGAGTCGTGCGTGACCCGGCCCAGGCCGAGGAGGTCACCCAGGAGGCCTTCCTCCAGGTGTGGCGCCAGGCCAGCCGCTACGACGAGAACCTCGGCAGCGCCCATTCGTGGTTGCTGACGCTGGCTCATCGTCGTGCGGTGGACCGGGTCAGGTCGGCGGAGTCCGCCAGCCGCAACGACACTGCGTACCACGGCACCACACATGCTCCGGCGCACGACACCACTGCCGAAGCGGCCGAGAGCTCGCTGGAGGCTCGACGAGTCCACGCAGCACTCGAGACATTGACAGCAGCTCAGCGCGAGGCTTTACAGCTCGCATACTTCGGCGGCTACACCCACACTGAGGTAGCCGCCATGCTCGACCTACCGGTCGGCACCGCAAAGACCCGTATCCGGGACGGGCTGATTCGTCTTCGCGACGCGATGGGAGTGAACCAATGACAGCGCAAGACATTCACGCCCTCTCCGGTGCGTACGCCGTGGACGCCCTCGACGACATCGAGCGCGCCCGTTTCGAACAGCACCTCGCCGTCTGCGCGGACTGCCGAGCCGAGGTGACCAGCCTGCAGGAGAGCGCTGGACTGCTCGGCGTGCTGACCGACGTCGCTCCGCCACCGGAGATGCGCGATCGTCTGCTCGCCGGCATCAAGGAGATCCGCCCGCTGCCGCCCAAGACGCCGACCAGCATCGAGGGTATCGACGCTGCGCTTCGCGCCGACAGCTCCGTTCCGTCCAGCCCCACGGGCTCAGCCGGTCCTCGTCATCGAGGCTGGCGACTCCTCGCGGCCGCTGCGGCGGTGCTGGCCATCGTCGGCGTCGGTACGGTCGGAGTGGTCGAGCTGACTCGCGACGACTCGACCCAGACGGTGTCGACGGCCGAGCGGGTGTTGAGCGCCGAGGACGCGAAGACGGTCTCCGTCGAGCTGCCCCGCGGCGCCAGCGCCCGGATCGTACGCTCGGTCTCGGAGGGCAAGGCGGTGCTGGTCACCTCCGACATGCCCCCCGCGCCTGACGGGAAGGTCTATGAGATCTGGCTCCAGCATGACGACGTCATGGTTCCCGCCGGTCTGATGCCCGACGACAGCGACCAGACGATCGTCCTCGAGGGTGACGCCGCGGATGCCAGTGCCGCCGGGATCACCGTCGAGCCGGACGGAGGCTCGGAGGAGCCGACCTCGGCGCCGATCGCGCTGTTCGACTTCTCGCAGGCAACCTGACCTGCGAGAACCTGAGCCGGCTCCGACGGGGCCGGCTCAGGCGTACGGGTCGAGGGAGACCTCGGCCGGCTTCCCGGCCGCCAGCGCGTTGCCGAAGCGCCCGTCGGTGAGCTTGAAGGTAGCCGCGCCGAAGTCGGCCGCGACGAGGCGGTCACGGATGCCGGCCGGGTAGTTGTCCCAGCCGACCAGGCCCTTGACCTGCCAGACCCCCTCGTGGTTCTCGGGCGGCTCGTCGCCGCCGCCGACCTTGGGGAAACGGAAGCAGTGGGTGCTGCCGCCGTCCTTGTGATAGACGGCCTTGGGGTGCGTACCGCCCTCGAACTGCAGCTCCGACTCGGGCTTGATCTGATAGCCCGAGTGCTGGGAGACGGACATGAATCTCGCACGACCGTCCCGCACCCACACGATGATGTGCTCCCAGTCGTGCCGGTGGCCGGCGGATCCGGGACCCCACGAGACCTGGTCCTTCTCGAAGTAGTAGCCGTACAGATAGGCACACCAGCCGTTGTTGCACTTCGAGCGGGAGTAGACGTTGGTGTTCTGCAGGTCGGAGAGATCACGGCACTGGCCGTTGACCGTGCCGCCCATCCCCAGGCCGCCGTTCACCGTGCCGTCCGGGCCGATCGCCGGGGTGCTGTAACAGCCATCGGTGTCGAAGTCGAGGGCCGGCTGCCAGGTGCGGTCGGCTTCCGGGGCGGAAGCCGGCAGTGCCGGGGGCGGGGCGGCCCAGGCGGCCGCCGGGATGACGGAGAGAAGTGCGGCGAGCGGAAGCGCGAGGGCGAGCCGGCGCGTGAGTCGTTTCCCGAGAGTCATGTGGGGGTCCCTTGTTCGTGGGGGAATGGGGTGCACAGATGCAACCAGTGCCGCGACCACGTGACAACCCCTTGCGCGTGAACGCGGCGGTAACGCGGCTCTCGTGCCCACCGTTGCCCTGGTTGGATGGTCCCGTGGGCGCAACACAGTGGCAGGAACGCATCGCCTCCGAGCTCACCGGCCTCGGGCAGCGGGAGTTCGTGATCGTCAGCGAGCCCGAGCCTTCGGCGCCGGAGCCGACAGGCTTTCTGGCCCGGTAGGTACGCAGCACATCGGCGGCACCTGGGAGGCCTCCGCCGAGCAGCACGAGGCACTTCGCGCGGCAGGCTGGCTGACGCCCGACGAGACCGATCCGATCGCCCCTGCTCCGGCGGCGCCGCACTACTGGCGCACGGCGCCCCGCCCGTAGGCAACCCTCGTCGCGAGTCTCGTCGTCGACGCCTTCCGCATCCTCGGCGCCGACTTCTCGACCCTCACCCTCGAGCGGGATCAGTAGCCAACGACTTGCTCGCGCTGCAGAGCAGATGCTGCGCATCGTGACCTGCGTTGCCGTGCGCGAAGGTCAGACCCCCGTCAGCCTCTTCGAGCCTCAACGCGGGCGGGATCGGCGAGGCGACCACGCCGAGGCAGAAACGTACAGCCACCGGCGCCTCGGGCAGCGTGATCTTCCCGTGCCCGAGATCGTCGCCGAAGGGTTGGTTGCGGGTCGCCGGCAGGTCGAGGCTGGTCTCGACCGTCAACGTCTTGCCCGGGGCCAACAGTTGGCCGCCACCCATGGGCGCGACGGCCAGATTGACGCCTGGCGGCCAGGGGAAGACCCGATGGGAGAGCACCAGGACGGGACCGTCCTCACCGCTCTCGGCCGTGACGTACGGGGCGGTCGACAGCTTGGTCCCTGCCCCCGACGGCACCAGCGTACGGTCGGCGACGAAGACCTCGGACGACTCGTTGTTGATCACCGTGTAGGTCACCGACACCGACGTCGCCTCGGCCCGGATGTCCGCCGAGAAGTCGACCTTGGGCGCAGTCGCCGGCGACCTCGGGTCGGGCGGCTCGCCGCCGTCCTCGAACCCCGGCAGACCTGACCCACCGCACCCGCTCAACGCAGCGATCAGGGCTGCGATCACCGAACCCATCAGCAGTTTCCTCATCGTCTCAGTAGTGCGGCCGGTTGGGCGCACCCATCTCCTCACGAAGTCCGTTCTCGGTCAGATCGTAGGAGTGGTCGGGGTCGATCCGCTCCGGAGTGCTGGGGTCGTTGTCGTGGTCGACCGGCAGCCCCGCAGCGACTCGTTCGCCCTGCTCGACGCCGTGGTTGACGGTGTCGTCACCGTTGTATTCGGTGCGGTCGAACTGGTCGTGACGGAAGTCGTACTCGTGAGCCATCTCGTGGAAGAGCACCACCACCGGCGGCCCCTCCTCGATCCAGTCGATGCGCGGGGAGTAGTTGATCCGCTCGCCGCTGGGCTCGGCGGTGCTGTTGCTGTTGTCGTCGTACTCCGCGATCGTCAGGCCCTTCTTGTTGAAGCCGAGGAACCCGGAGTCGTCGTAGGTCTTCTGGAAGTCGGCCAACATCTGCTGCCCGCGCGGGGAGGCCGCGAGCAGCTCCAGGTCGGCGCGTACTCGAGCTTGGAACTCCGGGCTCCCCTCGATCTTGATGAACTCCGGCACCTCGTCGATCTGCACCCGCACCGTCTTCTCGGTGCCGGTGCCGGTGTCACCGCTCTCGGAGTAGGCCGTGTCGTCACCCGAGCCGCCGGCGATCGTGTCCGAGCCGGTGCCGGCGTACGCCACGTCGTCGTCGCCGCCCCCGGTGATCCGGTCGTCGCCGGAGCCTCCGGAGAGGGTGTCCCGGCCGGATCCACCGACGATCCGGTCGTTGCCTGATCCGCCCTCGAGGAAGTCGTTGCCGTTCTCGCCCGCGACGACGTCGTTGCCGTCGAGACCGTAGACCGAGTCGTTCCCTTCGCCTCCGTAGAGCCGGTCGTCCCCGGTCTGCCCGTCGATGTAGTCACGGTCGGCTCCGCCACTGACCCGGTCCGAGCCGGCGCCGGCGTCCACGTAGTCGTGGCCGTCGAGGCCGTACGCGCGGTCGTCTCCGTCTCCACCGTGGAGGACGTCGTTGCCCTCGCCACCGATCAGGGTCACGTCCAGGTCGACCCCCTTCGGTACGCCGATGCGGTCGTTGCCGCCGCCTCCGCGAACGATCAGCTCCTGGCCCTCCGGGACGCGATAGACGGTCTCGCCGCTGCTGTTCTTGACCACGACGATCTGCTCGCCGGTGTTGGGGTCGACGAAGATGGTGACCTCGTCATCACCGTCGCCCGTGCTGATCACCGTCTGGTCGCCGGAGGTGATGATGCCGGTGCCTTGCGCGCCTGCGGGCAGGTCGAAGGCGTCGGTCGTGCCCTCCGCGACCGTCTGCCACACCCGGGCGATCTCCTGCCACCTGGTGGTGGCCGCATCGAGAGCGTCCTTGTCGGTGGCGAGCACTCCGTCGAGGCCGCTGCGGATCTCGTTGGCGACGCTCATCGCGTCGTCGACCAGCTTGGACTCCTCCGGTGTCGACGGCCGGAAGATCACCTCACCGCCGATGCCGCGGGTGTGAGGCACGCCGACCACGGTCGCCCAGGACTGGTCGAGGCGACCTTGAGCGATGCGTACCGAGCCCGCGGCGCGAGCCAGCACGCTCGCGACCTCTTCGGCCAACGTCGCACCGGCCTCGAGGTCGGTCATCAGCTTCTTGCGGTGCTGGTCGTAGGAGTCGGCGGTCTTGCCCTCCCAGTCCGCGGCACGGACCCGGCGAGAACCGGCATCGACCTTGTCGCTGGACGTGGTCAGCGCGGTGCCGAGCGCGGCCCACCGGTTGGACGCACGGTCCAGCTGGCCGGCGTCCTCATCCAGGTCCCACAGGCTGCTCATCAGCGGCTCCCGTCGTAGACGGACCAGTCGACGGTCGGGTTGTAGGGGACGAATCCGCCGAGGCGCGGGATCTCGGAGCGCATCCGCTCTGCCGCGTCCTCGTCCGTCGTGGCGAACAGGAACGCGCAGGCGTAGATGTCGTCCATGTCCTGCTCGAGCACGCCGGCCAGCCGGCCGACCGCGGTGCCCGCCGCGTCGCAGACGCTCACGTGTGCGCTGATCAGGCCCGGTCCACCGGTGGAGTTGCCGGCCGCGGTGCTCGCGACCTCCAGCTCCGCGACGCTGTCGGTGTAACCGTCTCGTGCGGTGTCCGCAGCCTCACGCAGGTCGTCGGCGAGCGTGGTGAGCGACTCGGGAATGCTGATGGTCATGCGGTGTCCCCCGTCTCGGAAGTGGTCCCGCATGTGTTCTTCCCCGGTCCGGCCGTCTCAAACCGATCTGGGCGAAGTTTTACCTATTCGTGTTCGCCGCTCAGTAGCCGCCGAGCTGCTCGCACAGCAACCGGTAGAAGGCGGTGTTGGTCACCGGGAGCAGCTGGTCCCGCAGCGCAAGATGGACACCGTTGGAGCCGTTGATGCCGGCCAGCTGCCACCCGCTGACGCTGATCGACCAACCGGTGCGGGCGTCGGCCTCGTAGAGGATCGCGTCCCGGACGCTCTGGTCCTCGCCCAGCAGATCCGCCATCCGGGCGGTCGGGAACGGTCTGGCTGACCCCGTGGCGTCCTTGACCGGCCGGATCTTGAGGGTGCGGATCAGGCTCGGCACGAGGTGGCCGCGCGGGACGTCCAAGGGCTGGGTGCGCGTGCCGTCGATGCCGAGCTCGAGATGGATGCCGCTCGGGCCGACGTGCGCGCGGTGCTCCAACCGTCCACCCGGGCCGGCGAGGACCCAGACGACCTCCGCTGCGGCGCTCATGCCGGGCTCCAGGTCGTGGCGGTGCGGTCGATCTGGGGTGCCCAGGTCGCGTAGTCGCCGGTCGGCACGGTCGCGGTGAGCGTGTGCCCGACCCCGTCGATGTCCACGAACCACTGCTCCATCGTCAGCGCGGCACCGCCCGGTCCGTCGTACATCGCGAGCCGTCGTCCCGCCTCCTGCCCAGCGATCGTGAGCCGCTCGAGGTCGATCGGCGTGTAACCCGGCAGCATCTCGACGAGCGCCATCTCGGAGCCGACCTGCCAGTCGCGGAAGCCCAGGTCACCGTTGGTCTGAGCGGTCACGGTGATGTTCGCCCGGAACGTGCCGGTGCCGGCCGGCGCGAGCGCCAGGAGGCGTACGCCCTCGGGCGGATCGACCCACTCCCAGCCGTCGGGGAGCGTCGGTGGCGGTGTGGTCGGCTGGTCCTGCACGGTCACTTCTTCCCCGTCGCGCGCTTCTTCGGACGCGACTCGCGATACCACTTGGGCTTGATGAACGGCGGGGTCGGCAGGAGGACCAGCAGCGGGTAGACGACGCAGGTGAGCAGGAAAAGCCCGCCGATGATCGTCCAGGCAGCGGTCTGCTCCGGCACGAGCCCAAAGGCCGTGGAGCCCGTGATGGCCAGCGCGGAGATGCAGGGCAGATGGATCAGCACCACGTCCTCGCCCACGCCGCCTCGGTTCCAGGCGTTCGCCCAGGAGCGGGCACGCGCGGAGAGCCCGAGATGTTGCCAGATGCTGAACGCGGCGCCGATCACGCCGACGGCCAGGATGAGTGCAGCCCAGATCATTGCGGTCCTAGTCCCAGAAGGTGATGGCGTCGCCGACGTCGGAGGCTACATCGCCGACACCCTCCGCGAAGTCACCGACCCCGTCGACCACGGCCTCGCCGAGCTCGCCCGCCTCGTCGACCACGAAGTCGGCCGCCTTGCCCGCCAACCCGGAACCGATCGCGCCACCGACGAGACCACCGACGACACCACCGATGACCGTGCCCGGACCGGGGAAGACGCTGCCGATGGCCGCGCCGGCCTGGGCGCCTGCCCAGGCGCCACCCGCGGCACCGGCCGTGGTGATCGCGGACGTGCTCACCGTGCGGCTCACCCGCTCGGTCGTCGACAACGACGGGTCGTCGGCGTCTTTCTGCCACTGGTCCCAGGCCGAGGATCCGGCAGTGACCACCCAGCCGGCGCGGGTCGCCCACTTGCCGGCGGTCAACCACTTGCCACGCACGGCTGCCTTGTTGGCCTTCGCGTGCCAGTTCTTGTCGTTGAGCACCTTCGCGGCACGCTCGAGCCGGGTCAGGCTCGACGGGCTGGCGAAGCGGCCGTTCACCCGCGGCTGGAACGTGCCGTAGCGGCTCTTCACCATCCAGTCGACCCCGGCACCCGCGCCCAGGCCGGCCAGCCCCAGTGCGTACGCACCGATCTGCATGCCGTCGGAGAAGTCCTTCGGCAGCAGGCCCAGGTCTTCGAGACGGTCCTCGATCCAACCGTCGCCGGTCGACTTCGAGATCGCCTTGCCGAGGTCCTCGTGGGCGTTGTCCTCGTCCTTGCGCGCCGTCTCGACCCGGCTGACCAGGTCGTTCCACTTCTCGACCTTGGTGTTGTGGGCCTTGACGTCGCTCTCCGAGGCGCTGTCGCCCGGGTCCGTCGGCGGCGAGATCACGGTGCCGCTGACCGAGAGCCCGGCCTCACCGGCTTCGGTGCGGATCGTCGACATCTTCGTCTCGACGGCCTTCAGGTCACCGGAGAAGGTCGAGAGGCCCTTGCCCATCGCCTCGATGCGCGACTCGAGCTGGCGCAGGTCGTTCTTGCGCTTGTCGGCCTTCCTCTCGAAGGCGTCGCCGGCCTGACCCTTCCAGGAGCCGCCGGTCTTGATCGCCGTACCGAGATCGTCGAGCGCGTCGCCGACCGCGTCCTTGGCCTTGGTGCACGCCTCCGCCGCGGTCTGGGCCGCAGCGGGGTCGCCGTAGACCTTGGTGTCCATCGCCTCCGGCATCAGCTGCCCCTCACCCTCTGCGCGTGGCGCTGGCCTTCCGCACCAACCGCATCATCGGTCGTGGTCGCGTGGTCGAGCGCGTTCTGCACGCTGTCGCCGAGGGATCCGAGCCCCTCGGCCATGCCTCCGACCGCCGCCGCCAACGACGCCAGCGCGGTCGCGACCTCGGACGACGACTCTCCGACGTCCGGGGTCTTCTGCAGTGGCTCGGCCTGCTTGAAGAGTTCCCGGCCGGCGGTGTCGAGCGTCTTCTTGATGGACCTGAGATCGTCGGGGTTGACGTTCATGTCGTCGTCGGTCATGCCCTCGTCCTACCCGCATTCGCCGGTTTCAAACACGAACGAAGGTAACAGGCTGTATAAGAGCTCTCCTTCCCCAGGCGGGTCCTCCGCTAGGCGGCGGACCGGCTGCGCTGCGCGAGGTCGCGGATCAGCCCGGCGGCAGGCTCGTGGACGTACCCGATGAACCCCTTCAGCACCGAGATCGCCTCGCGTGGCGCCCCTTCTGCGAGCGCTTCGATCGTCTCCGGGCGCACCAGCCAGGCGGCCAAGCAGGCCGGATAGTCCGCGGGATGACTGAACAGCTCCCCGAGCTCTTCGTCGTCGGGATGGTGGAAGGCGTGCAGCCCCGCGTCCATGGCGAGGTTGATCAGGCCATGCGGGAGATCGGTGAGCAGACCGTAGTCACGCAGCCCGCGGTCGATCCAGATCTTGCTCGCAGAATCCTCGGCACAGGCATCGCGCAGCGCGTCGATCCATCTGTCGGGCTCGTCGGCGACCGCGTAGGCCACCTCGTCCGGCACCCGGAGCGGCGCCGTCTCGAACATCCACCCGCTCTCCAGCGGCACGATCCGCCCGATCGCACACTCGCCGTCCTCGACGAGCATCCCCGCGCCGAGGTTGAGCGTGCTGATCTGCTCCCCGGTCTCCGGGTCCTCCCAGAGCAGGTGTCGAGGCTCGCGACCGAGGAGCCGTACGCCGCGCATCGGCGCCCGCGCCCACTCCCAGATCCGGTCGGCACCGGCGATGAGGTCACCGGAGGCGTTGTGGCGCAGGAACGCCTCGAGGCCCCCGAGCTCGTAGAGGAACGCCTGACGGTAGACCCAGCTGCGATCCATGATCCGGATGCGGTCGGCCTCGCGGTCACGATGTGGGTCGGGGCCGCCGCGTACGTCTGTCGCGACCATGATCGCTTTCGACATCCGCCACTTGTTGCGCGGCTGGGTCCCCTGCATCGCCTGAGACACGATCCAACGCGAGTGGGCCCATCTGGGGATGCTCGCGCCGAGCAGCCGCATCTGCTCCAGCCGCTCGATGCGTAACGGATGCCAGAACTGCTCCCCGTCGAGCTGGTTGCCCGCGCGATGGATGATCTCCAGCGCAGCCTTCACGTCGCCGCGAGCCTCGGCGTCGATCACGGCGAACATCGCCGGCCAGTAAGGACTGTCGACGACCTTCTCCGCGAACGAGCGCCGTCGCGGATCCTTGATCCTGTTGGGAGGCCGAAGCGGCCTCTCGCGCTTCTTCGGTGTGGTCATGGGACCAGCAGACCCCCGACCCCACGATCTCCGCCACCGGCATTCGCGGCCCTGTGGATAACTCGGTCTCAAGCCATCCTGTGGACAGTGAACGGCCCGCGATCGGCGCCGCCAGCGTGATCGATTCGACGTGGAGTGTCATGTGCAGACCGACGGGGTGCGGGTCTTCGTGGTCCCCGCGCGCCTCAGCCGACCAGCGTTCCCTGGTGATGCACCAACCGCCATCCCTCAGGACGACGCTCCCACAGCGAGGTCCGATGGGCCCGGCGCTCGCCGCGGACCGACTGCCACCGAAGGACGATGACGTCGTCGGTGACCACGCGGCCCGTCAGGTCGTGCATCTCGATGGCGGGACCGGCATCGTCCTCGCCCGACAGCATCTCGAGGATCGACGCGAGGTCCCACACCCGACCCGAGGCGCCGATCTCCTCGAAGTCCGGTGCCAGGAGCTCCTCGAGCCGACGAGGATCGGCGCGAGCCGCCGGGGTCTGCAGCTCTCGCTCGAGCGCCATCACGTCCGTCAGATCACTCACACGCTCAAGATTATCCAGGCGAGATGACGCCGGTCCCGCACCCAAGACGGGCACGGGACCGGAATCAGTCAGACGTCAGGCTCAGCTGCAGCCGGAGGTCGAGCCGCAGCCCTCGCAGACGTAGCAGGAGCCGGCGGGGCGCATCTTGGTGCCGCAGGTGAAGCAGAGCGGGCTGTCGATGGCCATGCCGCTGATCGACTCGAGCAGCTCGGCGGTGGTGTGCGCGGCAGCCTTCGGGGCCTCCTCGGCCGCGGCCTCGGCGGGTGCCTCCTTGACCTCTGCCTCGACCGTCTTCGCCTCGGCCTTGCGCTCCGGAGCCGGCTTCTCGACGAGCTCGGCGGCGGTGGTGCCGGTGCCGAGGGGCTCGTAGGAGCCGGTCTCGAGGTAGCGCTGGCGCTCCTCGGCGGAGTAGATGCCGAGCGCGGAACGGTCCTCGAAGGACATGTAGTCCAGCGCCAGCCGGCGGAAGACGTAGTCCATGAGCGACTGCGCCATGCGTACGTCCGGGTCGTCGGTCAGGCCGGCGGGCTCGAACTTCAGGTTGGTGAACTTGGAGACGTAGGTCTCCAGGGGCACGCCGTACTGCAGACCGACGGAGACCGCGATGGAGAAGGCGTCCATGACACCGGCCAGGGTCGAGCCCTGCTTGCCGAGCTTCAGGAAGACCTCACCGAGCTCCCCGTCCTCGTGCGCACCGGAGGTCATGTAACCCTCGGCGCCACCGACCGTGAAGGAGGTGGTGCGCGAGACGCGGGACTTCGGCAGACGCTTGCGGGTCGGCGCGTAGATGATCTTCTCGATGATCTTCTCGACGACCTCGGGCTCCACGTCGGCCTCGGCGGCCAGCGCGGTCGCGTCCGGGGTCGAGAGACCCTGGTCCTTCTTGGCGCCCTCGGACTTGCCGTCGGCCAGCGGCTGACCGACCTTGCAGTTGTCGCGGTAGATCGCGGTGGCCTTCAGGCCGAGCTTCCACGACTCCAGGTAGACCTGCTCGATGTCCTCGACCGTGGCCGACTCCGGCAGGTTGACGGTCTTGGAGATCGCACCGGAGAGGAACGGCTGGGTGGCCGCCATCATGCGTACGTGGCCCATCGGCTGCAGCGCACGCTTGCCCATCGCGGTGTCGAAGACCTCGTAGTGCTCCTGGCGCAGGCCGGGGGCGTCGATGACGTGGCCGTGCTCGGCGATGTAGTCGACGATCGCCTCGATCTGCTCCGGCTGGTAGCCCATCTTCTTCAGGGCCCGCGGGATGACCTGGTTGACGATCTGCATCGAGCCGCCACCGACGAGCTTCTTGAACTTGACCAGCGAGAAGTCCGGCTCGATGCCGGTGGTGTCGCAGTCCATCATGAAGCCGATGGTGCCGGTTGGCGCGAGCAGCGAGGCCTGCGCGTTGCGGAAGCCGTTGACCTTGCCGAGGTCGACGACGTCGGACCACACGCGGGTCGCGGCGTCGATGATGTTGCGGTCGACCGGGTTGATCGAGCGGATCGCGTCGTTGGCGGCCTGGTGCTTGCGCATGACCCGCTGGTGGGCCTCGGCGTTGCGGGCGTAACCGGCGTACGGGCCGACCACGCCGGCCAGCTCGGCCGAGCGCTTGTAACCGGCGCCGGTCATCAGCGAGGTGATGGCGGCGGCCATGGTGCGGCCACCCTCGGAGTCGTAGCCGAGACCCATCGCCATCAGCAGCGCGCCGAGGTTGGCGTAACCGATGCCGAGCTGGCGGTAGTCGCGGGTGGTCTCGCCGATCGCCTCGGTCGGGAAGTCGGCGAAGCAGATGGAGATGTCCATCGCGGTGAAGACGACCTCGCAGGCCTGCTGGAAACGCACGGCGTCGAAGGTGTCGTCGTCCTTGAGGAACTTCAGCAGGTTCAGCGACGCCAGGTTGCAGGAGGAGTTGTCCAGCGACATGTACTCCGAGCACGGGTTGGAGCCGGTGATCCGGCCCGTCTCCGGGTTGGTGTGCCAGTCGTTGATGGTGTCGTCGTACTGCAGGCCCGGGTCGGCGCACTCCCACGCGGCGACCGAGATCTTGCGGAACAGCTCGCGGGCGTCGATCTCCTCGATGACCTCACCGGTCGTACGTGCCCGGAGACCGAACTTCTTGCCCTCCTCGACGGCGCGCATGAACTCGTCGGAGACGCGCACGGAGTTGTTGGCGTTCTGGTACTGCACGGACGAGATGTCCTTGCCGCCCAGGTCCATGTCGAAGCCGGCGTCGCGCAGCGCGCGGATCTTGTCCTCCTCGCGCGCCTTGGTCTCGACGAACTCCTCGATGTCGGGGTGGTCGACGTCGAGGACGACCATCTTCGCCGCGCGACGGGTGGCGCCACCGGACTTGATCGTGCCCGCGGAGGCGTCGGCACCGCGCATGAAGGAGACCGGGCCGGAGGCGGTGCCGCCGGAGGACTTCAGCAGCTCCTTGGAGGAGCGGATGCGGGAGAGGTTGAGGCCGGCACCGGAGCCGCCCTTGAAGATCAGGCCCTCCTCCTTGTACCAGTTGAGGATCGAGTCCATGGAGTCGTCGACCGAGAGGATGAAGCAGGCCGAGACCTGCTGGGGGGACTCGGTGCCGACGTTGAACCAGACCGGCGAGTTGAAGGCGAAGTGCTGGTTGACCAGCAGCCAGGTGAGCTCACGGCCGAAGAGGTCGGCGTCCGCGTCGGAGGCGAAGTAGCCGTTCTCCTTGCCGGAGGCGACGTAGGTGTTCACGACCCGGTCGATGAGCTGCTTGAGGCTCTGCTCCCGCTTCTCGGTGCCGATCGCACCGCGGAAGTACTTGGTCGTCACGATCGTCGAGGCGTTGATCGACCAGAAGTCGGGGAACTCCACTCCGGTCTGCTCGAAGACGGTCTCGCCGGTCTTCCAGTTCTTCTGGACGACGTCGCGACGCTCCCAGGTGATCTCGTCGTAAGGGTGCACGCCCTCGGTGCTGAAGATCCGCTCGATCTTCAACCCGGCGCCCCTCTTCGCCGATGCCTGTGCCTCTGCTGCCGTGTCTGTCATTTCGTTCCCCCTGTTGTCATCGATCGCTGTGCCGTGCTGCTGGTCGGTGCTGATGGTGGAGTCCTTGCTCTGATCTTCTGTTTCGCTGTGCCGTTGATAGGCCCGAGCAGGTCGCTTCCCCACGGCCTGCCCGGGCCGGTCTGTGTGATCCGTGAGGATCTAGTCGGTGCCCACCGGTGCCTCGACCGGATGCTCGGCCTCGAAGTCCTGGACTTCCCGTTCGGTACGCAGCATCTGGATCTCACGCTCGAAGTCGGCCGCCGACTCGAAGGCCCGGTAGACGCTCGCGAACCGCAGGTAGGCCACCTCGTCGAGCTCGCGCAGCGGCGCGAGGATCGCCAGCCCCACCTCGTGGCTGGGCACCTCGGCCAGTCCCTGGCTCCGCAGCGTCTGCTCGACCTCCTGGCCGAGGCAGGCGAGCTGGTCCTCGGTGACCGGTCGACCCTTGCACGCCTTGCGTACGCCGTGGACCGCCTTGTCGCGGCTGAACGGCTCCGCTGCGCCGGAGCGCTTGGCCACCATCAGCTGCATCTGCTCGACGGTCGTGAACCGCTTGCCACACTCCTGGCAGACCCGGCGACGCCGGATCTGGCCACCGTCCTCGGCCACACGAGAGTCGAGAACCTTGGTGTCGCTGTGTCGGCAGAACGGACAGTGCACGGTCGAGCCCCTCTCGTGAAGCCTTGTGGATCCAGGCCGTCTCGATGACCGCCCGAGCCTGTGGAACCTGTGGATATGAGCGTGAGTCCCTGTGGAACAACACCCCCGCCGCTGTGGGTCATCCCTCTGTTCATGTGAACTATATGTGGATAACTACAGCGGTGTAACTACTAGATGTAGTGGTAACCGTACGCCCGCCCCTCACCCGATGCAAGCGAGCGCCGCGTTTCCCCGTGTGCCCGGCGTGTCGCCGCTCAAACCGCGAAAGATTCCGGTTCGGCGGCGCCCGAGTGGCCCGGATGGGTAAGAATGGGGCCCGTGACGAACATCTCCGGAGGAAATCGCGTCGGGTCGCGGAGAGGCACGCGCCCCAGAAGCGGTCCCCGGCCACCCTTCATCCTGCCTGCGATCCTGACGCTGGCCTTCCTGATCGCCTGGGGAGTGCTCGTGTGGGTCGCCGTCGGTTTCGGGGCCGACGCACGGGGAGGCGATTCCGGCGCCTGGGCGAAGCTCGCCATCGCGGCCGTCGTTGCAGTCGCCTGCCTCTTCTTGACCTTCACCTTCGCCGGAAAGGCCTGGCGGGCCTTCACCGGCGCCACCCCACCACCCGCCGACGACTACACCGGCAGCCACGCCAACGCGTACGTCGAGGAGCAGGACTACTCCGACCAGGGGTACGTCGACCAGCCCTACGGCGAGCAGCCCTTTGCGGACCACGGCTATGCCGACCAGGGCTACGCGGACTCCGCCTACCCCGAGCAGGGATATGCGGACCAGGAATACTACGGCAGCGGCACCGGCTCCTACGGCTACGACGACACCGGCTACGGCCGACACAGCTCCGACACCGGGAGCCAGCCGCCCTACGACACCGGCAGCCAGCCGCCGTACGGCGACACCAGCAACCGGTCGGCCTACACCGACACCGGCTCGCAGTCGCCATACGGCTACACCGGCAGCCGCTCGGACTTCGGCACCACCGGAAGTCGTGCAGACTTCGGCACCACGGGCAGCCGGGCCGCCTACGGCGCACCGACCTACCAGCCGCCGACCTCCCCGCCGCCGGCCACGTCGCCCTACTACTCGAGCCCGCAGACCCCGCCCTCGACCCCGCCCTCGACACCCGCCTCGACACCGGCACCCAGCCGGCAGTCGTACGGCTCGCAGGGCTTCGGGACGGACAGCTACCCGACCCAGCAGGCCACCGGCTCGTCGGGCTACCAGTCCGGCGCCTACCAGACGCCGAGCGGTTACGGGCAGACCGGTTCGCGAGCACGGCTCACCCAGGACCCGGCAGCGACCCAGGCGATGCCCGCTCAGCGGCAGCCTCAGGACGCGTCCGCTCAGCCGGACGAGGAGTGGCCGCCACGGCACAACGCCCGCAACAAGCAGTGGCCTCCGGCCGAGCCGGACAGCCCCTACCGGGGTCGTCACTGACCCGAGCCCGGCCCTGGACAAGGCCCTGGACAAGGCCCTGAGAACAGCGAGAGTGCTGCAGACGCTTCCCATCGTCTGCAGCACTCTCACTTTCCCCGGTAGCCGGCCGCCAGGGTCGAAGGAGCAGCCGGACATCTGTGTGGCGCCGCCTACGGCGCGGTCGGGATGATCAGGGTCTGCCCGGCCACGAGCATCGAGGACTCGAGGCTGTTGAGCTCCTTGATCGTCTGCTCCATCTCACGAATAGAGGCGTCAGTGCCTTCGATGGCCTCCGCGGAGATGTCCCAGAGCGTGTCGCCATCGCCGACGACCATCGTGTGGGCGGCGGACCCGGTGCCTCGAAATCCAGCGTCGTCACCGTCTCCCGCCGCGAAGGCGACGCGAGCACCGATCAGCGCGATCCCGAAGAGCACGACGAGCGCAAATGCGAACACGACGACCCGCCCGCGGCGGGTGAGCCGCACCGTCGAGCGTCGCTCCTCCCGGACAGGGCGGGGCGGCTCGGCAACGGGCAGCACATGGACTGTTGCACTCATCTCACGGCCTCCATCACTCTCGGCTCGATCACGTGTTCGATCGAGCACATGTTCGAAGGTAGATCACGTGTTCGAACAACGCAAGTAGGCCGCCCAAGAATTTTCGAACGCCGACACGCCCCCTCGACGAGATCGAACAGATGTTTGATGTAGTGGTGCCAGAGGGACTAATGTGGTGACATGACCACGCAGAAGACAGGCACCGGATCAGGCGGTTCGAAGAAGAGCCGCGTCCGCGAGCTGCCCGACGGGCCGCCGGACGCGACCGGGCTCACGCCACGTCAGCAGCGCATCCTCGCTCACCTGCGCGACAGCATCGAGCAGCGCGGTTACCCGCCCAGCATGCGCGAGATCGGCGCGGCGGTCGGCCTGACCAGCACGAGCAGCGTCGCCCACCAGCTCCGCGCGCTGGAGCAGCGTGGTCTGATCCGCAAGGACCCGAAGCGGCCCCGCGCCCTCGAGGTCTTCCTCCCGGAGGTGATGGCCCACCGCAAGGCCATGTCCGGTGAGGAGAGCGAGTCGACCGTGACCGCCGAGGCCGACGTCAACCCCAACCCCGACGCCACCATGGTCCCCCTGGTCGGCCGCATCGCCGCCGGTGGCCCGATCCTGGCCGAGGAGACCTCGAGCCAGCAGAGCGTCGAGGACGTCTTCCCGCTGCCGAAGCAGCTGGTCGGCAACGGCGACCTCTTCCTGCTCTCGGTCTCCGGTGACTCGATGGTCGACGCCGCCATCTGCGACGGCGACTTCGTGGTCGTGCGTCAGCAGCCCACCGCGGAGAACGGCGAGATCGTGGCCGCCCTGATCGACGGCGAGGCGACGGTCAAGACCCTCTCCCGCAAGGACGGCAAGGTGTGGCTGCTGCCGCACAACCCGGCGTACGAGCCGATCGACGGCACCCACGCGACCATCCTCGGCAAGGTGACGGCGGTCCTGCGCAGCCTCTGACCGCTCCCGACTCTGCGTGATCGCAGCCGCCGGCCCTCGAAGGGGTCGGCGGCTGCGTCGTTTCGTGGAACGCGGCAACCGCACGCAACCAGGCCCGTCCCACCGCCGATCGAGTCTCGGGCACGTCTAGGCGTTTCACCGGTGCGGCCGCCTCGGGTGCGCTTAGACTGCCTGGGTCTGCCATCCCGAACGTCTGGTACCTCATGCGAAACATTGCCCGCCGGATCAACCGCACACAACGCTCGCTCGTCTTGATCGCAGGCATGGTCGTGGCCACATTCGCCGCCACCATGCCGGCCACCGGCGCATCGCCGGAGACCTCGGTGCGCGCCGGCGGTGACACCAGTGCCGAGCAGCCGGTGACCGAGAAGGCCGCTCGCGAGGCGCTCGAGGTGGCCAAGAAGATCAAGCGCACCCAGTCGGTGCGCGGCTCACGCCAGGTCGTGCCCGGACGTCACGTCGCCGGCCGTCCCGACGCGACCCTCGCGCTGACCGACCTGTGGAACGCCAAGGACTCTCTGGACGGCTCCGGCAAGGCGGCCGCTCGCGAGCTCCTCGCCCGCCCGCGCGCCGCCACCCAGACCTGCAGCGACGTCGTCTGCGTCCACTACACGCCTGGCAAGGGCGGCAACCGGGCCACCGTCGCGTACGCAGCGCAGGTCCGTGACGTGGTCACCAAGGTCCATAACGTCTACGTACGTTCCGGCTATCGCAAGCCGGCGGCCGACCAGGCGGTCACCCCGGGCAAGGTCGACATCTACCTGGAGAACCTCTACGACGAGGGCTACTACGGCTACTGCGCCCCGGAGACCAAGGTCTCCAAGACGGCCGCGACGGCGTACTGCGTCCTGGACAACGACTACGCCGCCAGCGAGTACGGCTCGATGAACACGCCCACCGAGAATCTCCGGGTGACCGCGGCCCACGAGTACTTCCACGCGGTGCAGTTCGCCTACGACGCCGGCGAGGACCGCTGGCTGATGGAGTCCACGGCGACCTGGGTCGAGGACGAGGTCTACGACAGCATCAACGACAACCGGCAATACCTGGCCTACGGCCAGCTCGAGGACCAGCGCAAGCCGCTGGACAACTCCAACGCCTCCAACCTCGGCATCTACGGCAACTGGATCTTCTTCCGCTACCTCTCCGAGCGCTTCACCAAGAAGCGCGGTGACCTGCCCGAGGTGATCCTCGGCATCTGGAACCGCGCTCCGTCGACCTACTCCACCGCCGCGATCCGTAAGTCGCTGGCTGCTCGCGGAACCACGCTGAAGACGCAGTACGCCCGGTTCGCCGCCGCCAACCTGGCCCCGTCGAAGAGCTACAGCGAGGGTCGTGCCTACTACCCGCCGGTCTACGACGGCCGCACCGTGCTGCGCGCCAAGAAGCAGACCGTCAAGGGCAAGCACACCCTCAAGCACCTCACCTACGCCTCCCAGCGCCTGGTCCCCAAGAAGGTCGGCAAGGGCTGGAAGCTGAAGGTGAAGGTCGACGTCGCCCGCCCGGCCGCCAACACCGCCGTTGTCACCGTCTTCCGCACCGACGGCACCCGCGGCGTCTACTACCTCAAGCCCAACAAGAGCGGCGTCGCCTCCAAGACCATCAAGGGCTTCTCCTCCAAGCGCATCCGCAAGGTCGAGGTCACCTTCGCCAACGCCAGCAGCAACTTCAAGTGTGGCAAGGGCACCGCCTTCTCCTGCCGTGGCGTCGCCTCGCCCGACAAGGCCACCCACCGGTGGTCGGCGAAGGTCTATCGCTGAGGGGCTGAGTCCCAGGGGCCCAGGGATACCCGGTCGACCGGGTATCCCTGGACTTGACGGGCACTGAAACACCCGACAAGTCCACAAAGTGCCCGTCAAGCACGCCGAAACGTCTCACCATGCGGTCACACCCGGGCAGCGAAGAACCCCCGCCCCGAGGTCGTCGGCTCAGGCCGAGGCCATCTCCGAGAGCCGCTTGAGGGCCTTCCGTACGACATCAGGGTCGGTGGTGGCCCACATCGGCGGCAGGCTCGCCTTGAGGAAGCCGCCGTAGCGGGCGGTGGCCAGGCGTGCGTCGAGCACCGCTACGACGCCGCGGTCGGTGGTGGTGCGGATGAGCCGGCCGGCGCCCTGGGCGAGCAGCAGCGCGGCGTGGGTCGCGGCGACCTGCATGAACCCGCTGCCTCCCGCCTTGTCGGCGGCCTGCTGGCGCGCCGACATCAGCGGGTCGTCGGGCCGCGGGAACGGGATGCGGTCGATGATCACGAGCTGGCAGGTGTCACCCGGGACGTCGAGGCCCTGCCACAGCGACAGCGTGCCGAAGAGCACGGTGTGGGGGTCGGCGACGAACTGCGCGGCGAGCTCGGGCAGCTGCGCGTCGCCCTGGGCCAGGGTGGTCAGGTGCGGCAGCTTCTGGCGTACGACCTCGGCAGCTGCCTCCGCCGCGCGCCGGGACGAGAAGAGACCGAGCGTGCGGCCGTCGGCGGCGTCGACCAGGTCGACGATCTCGTCGAGCGTCTTGGCGCCCATCCCGTCGCGGCCGGGAGGAGGCAGGTGGCGGGCGACGTAGAGGATCCCCTGCTTGCCGTAGTCGAACGGGCTGCCGACGTCGAGCCCGACCCACGGCAGCACGTCCTCGGTACGCTGCGCACCGGCGCCCAGCTCGGTGCGCTCCTCCGCCTTGAGCCCGAGGTTTCCGGCGACCGGGCCGAAGTCGCCGCCGAGCTTGAGAGTCGCGGAGGCGAAGACAACAGTCTTCTCGCGAAGCAGCTTCTCGCGCATCTGCGCCCACACCTGCAGCGGGGCGACGCACAGACGCGGCGGGATGCGGTCGCTGCCCTCGTTGAGCCAGATGACGTCCTGCTCGGAGGCTGCGGCCATCCGCTCGGCGGTGGTGAAGACCTCCTGCAGACCACCCTTTGCCTGCTGGAAGCCGGGGTCGGCGCTCTCGGAGTCCTTCGGCTTCGGCAGCGCGGAGAGCGCCGACCGCGCGGCGTCGCGGACCAGGACGAGCGCGTCGGAGATGATCTCGGGGAGCGTCACGAACCGGCCGGGCGAGCTCTCGCTGATCGCGGCGCGCAGCGCGTCGGAGGCGTCGGCGAGGTCGTCGGCCTCGGAGCCGTCGATGTGCTTCTGCGCGCGCCGGGCGGCCCGCTCGACCTCGGCCGCGGTCAGCTCGTCGGTCGCCGCCTGGGTGACCCGGGCGACCAGCTCGTGGGCCTCGTCGATCACCACGGCGTCGTACTCCGGGATCATCGGCACGCCCTCGATCGCGTCGATCGCGAGCAGGGAGTGGTTGGTGACGATCAGGTGGCTCTTCTGCGCCTTCTCGCGAGCGACCTCGGCGAAGCACTCCTCACCGAAGGGGCACTTGGCGGCACCGAGGCAGTCGCGGTGGTTGACCGAGACCTGCCGCCACTCGCGGTCGGTGTGACGCGGCGCGGAGTCACGCTCGCCGCTGCCGCCGTTCTCCGCCTGCTTCTCGGCCCAGCTGCGCAGCTCGAGGACCTTCTCCGCCATCGGCCCCAGCGGGACGTCGACCAGCGTGCCCTGGTCGTCGGGAGCGCCCTCGCGCACCCGGTGGAGGCAGGCGTAGTTGGAGCGGCCCTTGAGGACGGCGAAGGATGCGTCGACGCCGGGGCGCGAGCCGATCGCCTTCACCAGGCGCGGGAGGTCGCGCTCGACCAGCTGGTGCTGCAGCGCCAGGGTCGCGGTGGCGACCACGACGCGGTTGTCGTGGAGGAGCGAGGGAACCAGGTAGGCCAGCGACTTGCCGGTGCCGGTGCCGGCCTCGACCAGCAGATGCTCCTCGTCGGCGAGCGCCCGGGCGACGGCATCGGCCATCAGCACCTGGCCGTCGCGGGTGGTGCCACCGAGAGTCGCGACCGCGTCCGCCAAGGCTTCACGTACGGGCGTCTGGGGAGCGGTTTCGGTTGCGGTCACTCGGGCAACCCTAGCTGTGCGCGGGGACAGTCTCCGATCGGCTCTCCGCGATCCGGTGGGCGACGATCTCGCCGAACTTCTCGTGGCCGGCCGGAGTCAGGTGGGTGTTGTCCTCGAGCATCGGCAGGTCGAGGTCGAAGACGTTGATGTAGGTCACGCCGTACTCCTTCGAGACCCGCCGCATCATCTTGTTGACCGGGCGGATGGCGGCGGCGCGGGACTTGACCTTGGGCGCGCTGAGCACGATGACGTCGAAGCCCTTCAGCTCCTCCAGGGTCGCCCGAAAACCCTTCTCGACCTCGTCGAGATCGCTCTTGGAGTCGTTGATGCCGCCCTCGAGCACGACCAGGTCGGCCCCCTGGGCGACCACGTCGGGAACACGCTCGGAGAAGGAGATCGGGCCGCATCGCGCCATCAGTCCGTGGGAGTAGCCCGTGCCGCCGAAGCCGGAGACCCGCACCTCGCCGTCGAGATAACGAGGCCAGGACTGGCCGGGGTCGTCGAGCCCGAAGCCGGAGGCCCACGAGTCGCCGATCACCACGACCCGCTCCCCCACGCCGGTCACCACCGAAGCGCGGGTGACGGACTCGGCCGCCAGTCGCGTGCAGAGGTCCTGGGTCACCTCGCCCGCATGGCCCTTCTCCTGGCCCGGGAGCGCACCCACGTCGTCGCTGGAGCAGCCGGCGAGCGTCGCCACCAGGACAGCAGTCGCCAGCGCGCTCACGATCGTGGCGCGCGCCGCGTGGCGTACCTGTGTCATCTGCCCTCCCAACGGCTGATCGTCCCAAGTGTGGAGGACCAGCCTGTCATCGTCGGGGTCGAAACGCCGAACCAGGCCCCGAGGGGTCCCCAGGATCAAGCAGAGTACGCCGCGAGCTCACCGGCCAGGTCGGCGTTGGCCCGGCCACGGACGACGGTGCCCTCGGCGGTGTGCTCGAGGTGGTCGATCTCGCCGTGCTGATGGATCCGGTTGACCAGGTCACCCCGCTCGTAGGGGAGCAGCGCGGAGAACTCCACGTCCGGACGCGGCAGGTCGTGCTCGACGGCCTTGATCGCCGCGTCGATGCCCTCGCCGGTCTTGGCCGAGACCGCGACCGAGTGGGGCTCGGCACGCAGCAGCCGACTGATCACCAGCGGGTCGGCGATGTCGGCCTTGTTGATCACGACCAGCTCCGGCACCTCGGCGGCGCCGATGTCGGCGAAGACCTCGCGCACCGCGGCCAGCTGCCCCTCGGGGTCGGGGTGGGAACCGTCGACGACGTGGACGACGAGGTCGGCGTCGGCGACCTCCTCGAGCGTCGAGCGGAACGCCTCGACCAGCTGGTGGGGCAGGTGACGCACGAAGCCCACGGTGTCGGACATCGTGTAGACGCGGCCGTCCTCGGTGGTGGTGCGTCGGGTGGTCGGGTCCAGGGTGGCGAAGAGCGCGTCCTCGACCAGCACGCCGGCGCCGGTGAGCCGGTTGAGCAGCGACGACTTGCCGGCGTTGGTGTAGCCGGCGATCGCGACCGCCGGGATGTGGTTGCGCTTGCGGTCAGCACGCTTGGTGTCGCGGGTGCCCTTCATCGCCTTCAGCTCGCGGTTGAGCTTGGCGATCTTGGTGTTGATCCGGCGACGGTCGGTCTCGATCTTGGTCTCACCAGGACCACGGCCACCGATACCGGCGCCACCGGCGACACGGCCACCGGCCTGACGCGACAGGTTGCCACCCCAACCACGAAGCCGCTGCTTCATGTAGCTGAGCTGGGCCAGCTCGACCTGCGCCTGGCCCTCGCGCGACTTGGCGTGCTGGGCGAAGATGTCGAGGATCAGCGCGGTGCGGTCGACGACCTTGACGCCGGTGCGGTCCTCCAGGTTGCGCAGCTGCGAGGGCGCCAGCTCACCGTCGGCGATCACGGTGTCGGCACCGGTTGCGGCGACGATCTCCTTGAGCGCCTCGACCTTGCCCCGGCCGATGTAGGTCGCGGGGTCAGGCGCCTGACGGCGCTGGTAGATCGCCTCGAGCACCTCCGAGCCGGCGGTCTCGGCCAGCAGGGCGAGCTCCGCCAGGGAGTTCTCCGCGTCGGTCTGGGTGCCGCCGGCCCATACGCCCACGAGCACCACTCGCTCCAGCCGCAGCTGGCGGTATTCGACCTCGGTGATGTCCTCGAGCTCGGTGCGCAGGCTGGCGACGCGCCGCAGCGCGTGCCGCTCGGCGAGCTCCATGGCGCCGACCGTCGGGTCGACGCTCTCCTCGGGGTCCTCGTCGGCGTAGCCGGACTCGAAGCCGTCCTCGAGGTCGCCGTCGAGCGCGTCCCAGTCCTCAGTGGCCTGGAGGTCGTCAGCGAGTGAAAAGTCGTGTGCGTTGTTTGTCATATACCAACAAGGATACGGCGCCGCACCACCCGGGGGACAATGCTTATCCGAGAGCCTCGCGCACCACGGCGTCGACGTCCTCCGGCCGCTCTGCGACGTACGCAGCCCCGCCGGTCGCATCGGCGATCGCCTGCAGCGCCCCCAGATCGGCGTCGGCGGTGATCCCGACACCCAGCACGCGGACCGGGCGCCGTGGATCGGAGGCAGACTTCAGCTGACGTACGAGCTCTGCCAGGTCCATCGAGTCGGCGTCGTCGTTGGTGCCGTCGGTGAAGAGGAGCACGGTGTTGGAGGCGAGCGGGTCGTAGGAGGCGATGGCCGCCTGGTAGGCCGCCAGCGTGGTGTCGTGGAGCGCGGTGCCGCCGCCGGTGCGCTTGGTGAGCCCGGCGATCTCCTCGGTGAGCCGCGCACGCTGGCCCGCCGAGGCGAGCCGGCGGGTGCGGACGAGCACGTCGTGGTCGCCGTCGAGCTTGCCCTCGGTCTCCTCGGAGAAGGCCCACAGGCCCGCGGCGGCGCCGCCCGGAAGGGCGCGGATCGCCTCGGAGACCGCCGCCTGGGTCAGCTGGAGGCGCGTGGTGGCGCTGTCGGGAGCCGAGGGCCAGGCCATCGACCCGGAGACGTCGACGACCGCGAGCGTCCGGGTGGGCCGCAGCTTGCCGGACCATTCCGCGGCCGTCTTGGCCACGACCGACTGGTCGACCTGGGTGAAGGCGCCGACGTTGGGCGAGGGCTTGCCGGCACCGGCGGTGCGGAACCCGGCCTGGGTCAGCGCGACGTCGGCGGCCTTGCTGTCGAGCACCCTGGCGAAGCTGGTGATCGTGGAGGCGATCGCGTTGCGGCGCGAGGCGTCGGCGGTGATGAGGACCGGGTAGTCGAGGACGACCGTGCCCTCCTTGGGCGCGCTCGCCTTCAGCATCGGTGCGTACGTCGACCACTGCTGCTCGCTGGTCGCGGTGACCCCGCTGGCCACGGTGCGCAGCTCGGCCAGGCGCCCCGAGTCGGGCAGGGCGGCGGCCTCGTCGCCGGAGGCGATCCGCTCGGCGTACGGCTGCAGCTTGGCCTCGCTCGCCGGCTTGCCCTGGCTCGCCACGGCGGTGCCGAGCGCGCTCATCATCCGCTGCGGGTCACCCATCAGCAGGTCGTCCTCGGCGAAGGCCTCGGCGTAGGAGGTGCGGTTGATGCCGTCGCCGGAGACGATCACCACCGGGGAGGTGGCCATCGAGGCGCGCAGCACGACCGGCTGCTCGACGGCCGAGACCCGCTCGGTCCAGAGCGAGGAATCGGGGATCCACACGTCGGGCAGATCGTCGCCGAGCGCCATCGGCTCGAGGACCTGGTCGGTCTTGGTCGACTCGACCGCGATCTGGCTGCAGCCGGCGTCCTCGAGGATGTTGCCGACCACGGTCGCCGCCTCGGGAGCCACCGCGACCTTCATCTGCGGGCCCGAGCAGGCCTGGTCCTCGCCCGGCTCGGCCGAGGTGTTGGCGACCAGCGCGGTCGCGAGCAGGCACAGCGCCAGGACGCCGGCGGCACCGGCCATCACGCCGATCGTCTCCCGGCTGAACCGCGACTCACGTGCGGGCGCGCTCGGTGGCTCCGGCGCCGTGGGCTCCCCGGATCCGATGATCGCGAGCGCTTTCGACGGACTCTTGTCCGACTTATCGGACATGCGAACTCCCCTTGCTCCGACATCCGCGCCACGGGCCCGTACGCGCCGCGGCTGGCGCACACATTAGCGGTGCGCCAGCCGCGGGGGTACTCGATGCGTCCAGTTAATTCAGTGGCGTGCGGTCACTTCGGTGGCATCCGGATGCCGCCGTCGACGCGAATCGTCTCGCCGTTCATGTAGTCGTTGGTCAGACACTCCACGACCATGCTCGCCAGCTCCTCGGGCACGCCGAGGCGGTGCGGGAACAGGACGCTCTCGCCGAGCTTGGCCTTGAACGCCTCCGACTCCGGGCCCTCGCCGTAGATCGGGGTGTCGATGAGACCCGGCGCGACAGTGTTCACGCGGATGCCGACCGCGGCGAGATCGCGCGCGAGCGGCAGGGTCAGGCCGACCACGCCACCCTTGGACGAGGAGTAGGAGACCTGGCCGATCTGGCCGTCGAAGGCCGCGACGCTGGCCAGGTTGACGATGGCGCCACGCTGTCCGTTGGCGTCGGGCTCGTTGCGGCTGATGTACGTCGCCGCCTGGCGGCACATGTCGAAGGTGCCGATCAGGTTGATCGCGATGACCTTCTTGTAGGCGTCCAGGTCGTGCGCGGACGAGATCTCGCCGTCGCGGCCGATGGTGCGCTGCGCCCACCCGATGCCCGCCGAGTTGACCACCGCCTTGAGCGGCGCGATCTCGACGGCCCGCTCCACGGCGTTGGTGATCTGGTCGGTGTCGGTCACGTCAACGGGCACGAACAGCCCCTTGATCTCCTCCGCCAGGGCCTCGCCCTTGTCCTTCTGCATGTCCGCGACGATCACCGTCGCACCCTTGGCCGCCAGAGCCCGGGCCGTCGCCGCCCCGATCCCGCTGGCCGCTCCGGTCACGATCGCTGTGCTATCAGTCAACTCCATGGGGAGCAGACTAGACGTGACCACCCTCACTGAGGTGAATACCCGTTAACCGTCTCGCATGCAGAGTGGCGTGCACGGCCTTCAGAGCGAGGTCGTGCCCTCTCCGACCAGGACCGCCGGGCCGGTCAGCAGGATGCGGTCGTCGGTCGTCCAGGTGACGTGGAGGGTGCCGCCCGGCACGTCGACGCGGTACGTCACGTCGGCATCGCGAGCGATCGCGAGACCGTCGGCCTCGGCGGCCGCGACCATCACCGCGCAGGCTCCGGTGCCGCACGAGCGGGTCTCCCCCGCGCCGCGCTCGAAGACCCGCATCGAGACATGGCGCTCGCCGACGCGCTCGAAGAACTCGACGTTGACCCCGTGCGGGTAGACCGCCTCGTCGTAGACCGGTGAGTCGTAGAGGTCGCCGATGGGGCCGTGCGGGTCGATCGAGTCGACTTCGGCGGCAGCATGCGGGTTGCCCATGTCGACGTTGCAGGCCGGCCAGAAGTGGTGGTCGACGGTGACCTGGGTGGTGCCGAGCAGCTTCGGCGACCCCAGGTCGGCGGTCCACAGACCGTCGGCGGCACGCAGCGTCTTGTCGCCGGCACGGGTGGCGAAGGTGACCTCGTCACCGGCCAGACCGGCCGCACGCAGGTATTCGGCGAACACCCGGGTGCCGTTGCCGCACATCTCTGCCAGGGTGCCGTCGGCGTTGCGGTAGTCCATGAACCACTCGGCGTCGCTGACCGGGCGGTCCTCGCCGGTGTAGGCGGAGGTCCGGACCACCCGCAGGATCCCGTCACCGCCGATGCCGGCCCGGCGGTCGCACAGCGCGCGGACCCGGTCGGCCATCTCGTCCGCGGAGAGGGCGCCGTGGACGGAGCCGTCGAGGTCGGGGAGCAGCACGAAGTCGTTCTCGGTGCCGTGGCCCTTGAGGAAGGTGTAGGTCATCAGTAGAGGTGCTTCGAGTAGTTGTCGGGACGGTAGTAGTCCTCCATCTCCGCAAGCGTACGCGTGTCCTTCTCGACCTCCTTGGCGATGACCGCCCGCGCGGGCAGGTCGCTGGGGTTCCAGGTCTCCGGGTTCCACAGGCCCGAGCGGAGCATCGCCTTCGCGCAGTGGAAGAAGATGTCGTCGATCTCGACCACGAGCGCGAGGATCGGCCGTTTGCCCTTGACGGCCATCTCGTCGAAGAACGGAGCGTCCGAGACCAGCCGCGCCCGGCCGTTGATCCGCAGGGTGTCGCCACGGCCCGGGACGAGGAAGTTCAGGCCGACGTGCGGGTTGGCCAGGACGTTGCGGTAGCCGTCGACGCGCTTGTTGCCGGGTCGCTCGGCGATCGCGATCGTGGTGTCGTCGATGACGTGGACCAGGGAGCCGGCCGGGTCGCCCTTGGGCGAGGCGTCGCAGCTCCCCTCGGCGTCGGAGGTCGCGAGCACGCAGAACGGTGACGCGGCAAGCCACTGCCGGTCGACGTCGAGGAGCGCCGGGCGCCCCTTGTTCACCGCCCGCTCGTGCGGGGTGCCGACCAGGTCGACGAGTTCCTCGAGCGTGCTGATCTCAGTCCAGGTAGGGGTCACGGGCCAAGGGTACGAGCCGCTCGCCGGACCGCCGAACCATTTCCCGACGGCCGGGCCCAGCAGCCCTGCGCCCCCAAGCTCAGACCGTCGGCACCTCGCCGCGGCGGGCACGCAGCCACTCGATCGGGTCGCCGCGGTCGACCTCGACGCCGGCCATCCGGAGCATCATCCGGGCGAGCAGGCGCCGGTGGGCTGCGTACGTCAGGACGTGGGCGATCACCGAGCCCATCTGGAAGCTCTCCGGCGGCTCGCAGAGCGCGTCGACGAGCCGGTCCTCCCAGGCGCCCCGGCGCTCGATGTCGCGTACGACCGCCAGCCACCGCGGCGCCACCGCGTCGTGCCGCTCGATCAGCGCCCGCGCGGAGCCGGCGGGGCGGCGCACGGGCATGGAGAGCCCTTCGATCGACGCGACCCAGCACTCCTTGGACCACACCGTGGCGTCCAGCACCTGGAGCAGACTCTCCTCCGGCCCGTCCCAGGGCAGCACCTCGTGGCCCGGCAGCCGCACCTCGGCGAGCACCTCGTCGGGCACTCCCTTGGCCAGGTCGAGCAGCGCCCGGGTGTCGTCGAGATCGTGCATCACCAGCTGCTCGGTCAGCGGCGCGAGCACCTGCTCCTGGGAGTCGACCCACAGCGACTCCGGCGGATGGAAGTGGATCCCGTTGGGGGCCGGCAGCCAGTGGCTCACCGCGGCCGTGCTCGGCGGATGACCGAAGGCCTTCGCGTACGCCCGGGAGAACCCCTCCACCGACTCGTAGCCGGCCGCCCAGGCCGCGTCGGTCACGGTGCCGCCGTGCTGCAGCTGCCACGCGGCTCGCTCCAGCATCACCCGGCGCCGCATCGCCACCGGCGGCTCGCCGGTGCCGCGCGAGAGCAGCCGGTTGAAGTGGTAGGGCGAGGTGTAGGCATCCCCCGCCATCTCGGCCAGGGTGCGCGGCCTGCCGTCGTCAGCGCCCTCGAGCACCGCGTCCAGCAGCTCTCGCAGCCGGTCCCGCTCGCCGTTGCTCATGGCTCCACCGCCCTCACCCCACCAACGCCCGCACGGCCGTGACTGCCTTGTGGACACGGTCTGGATCATCATATGAGACCCAGACCACACGCGGATCCTTCCTGAACCAGGCGTCCTGGCGACGCGCGAACTGCCTGGTCTTGATGACTGTCCGGTCCATCGCCTCCGCCAGGGTCGTCTCGCCCGCCAGGTACGCCGCGACCTCCTGATAGCCGATCGCCTTGGCGGCCGTGCGCGACTGTGCCAGGCCGGCCTCGAGGAGCTGGGTGACCTCGTCGACGAAGCCTGCCTCGAACATCTCCGCGACCCGCTGCCGGATGCGTACGTCCAGCGCCTCCCGGGGGATGTCGACGCCGATCTGGATCGTGGCCGGGTCGAGATAGACCTGCTCGGGAAGGCGGGCACTGAACGGCTCGCCGGTCAGCTCGATGACCTCGAGGGCGCGTACGACCCGGCGGCCGTTGTCGATCTCGATCCGGTCGGCGGAGACCGGGTCCAGGGCACGCAAACGATCGTGAAGTGCCGTCTCACCTGCGGTTTCGAGCTCCTTCTCCAGACGCGCGCGGATCTCGGCGGAGGTGCCGGGGAAGTCGAAGCGGTCCAGGACCGAGCGGGTGTAGAGGGCGCTGCCGCCGACCAGCACCGGCGTCTTCCCGGCCTCGCGGAGCGTCGCGATCACGCCGCGCGCCAGACCCTGGAAGTCGGCGACCGAGGCCGGTTCGGCGATGTCGAGGAGGTCGAGCAGATGGTGCGGGATGCCCCGGCGCTCCTCGACCGGCAGCTTGGCGGTGCCGATGTCCATGCCTCGGTAGACCTGCATCGCGTCGGTGTTGATGATCTCGCCATCGAGGGCCTCGGCCAGGTCCAGCGAGAGCGAGGACTTCCCGGCTGCGGTGGCGCCGACGACGGCCACGATCGGGGTCTTCGACAGGGTCGAAGATCCCAGCTCGCCTAGCCCAGGTGAGCCATCCCGATCGCGTGTCCCCCTGTTGTTGTCGTGCGTCATGTGGTTAGTCTGGCCGGAAGTTGGCTCTTTCGGGGAGCCACCGTCACGAGGGGGGAAGCATGAGCTTCTTTAACAAGGCAAAGGACGCCGCCAAGCAGGGCGTCGACAAGGTAGGCGCCGACAAGGTGGGCGACGGCATCGACCGCGCCGGCGAGTTCGCCGACGAGAAGACCGGCGGCAAGCACAGCGACAAGATCGACAAGGGCGTAGACGCCGCCCGCGACCACGTCGACCGGATGGACGGTGGCGAGGACGGCAACCGCTGATCCACCCAGACCGCGAGGCGGGGAGCAACCGACCAGGTTGCTCCCCGCCTCGCGTTTTCGTGACCGTTACACCAGACGGACATTTTGCTTACTGTTTTTGAACACACTGTTACGGCACTGTTGCCATATGTGCCGCCACGTGGAACGGTCTAGAGAGTTGCATCTCGTGCCCACCAGGGCAGCCGGGGGGCGAAGCGTGCGAATGCGCTTCGAGTCCGGTCCCAACACAACTACTCGGAAGTGTGGACCTTCATGTCTGAGAACTACGGCAACAGCGACGAGCAGCAAAACACCGGCCAGGAGGGTGGCTTCGGCGGCGAGCAGTCTTCCGAAGGCTCCTACGGTGAGCAGTCCTCCAACGAGGGTGGCTACGGCCAGGAGGGCGGCCAGCAGCAGGGTGGCCAGAGCCAGGGCGGCTACGGCGGCGAGCAGTCCCAGGGCCAGAGCTCGGGCTCCGAGGGCGGCTCCTCCTACGGCGAGCAGTCCGGTGGCGGCGAGGGCGGCTACGGCGGCCAGCAGCAGGGCGGCCAGAGCGACGGCGGCTCGTTCGGTGGCGGCGAGCAGTCCGGTGGCGGCGAGGGCGGCTACGGCGGCCAGCAGCAGGGCGGCCAGAGCGACGGCGGCTCGTTCGGTGGCGGCGAGCAGTCCGGTGGCGGCGAGGGCGGCTACGGCGGCGGACAGGAGTCCGGCGGCTCCTCCTACGGCTCCGACCAGGGTTTCGGCCAGGGCTCCGAGCAGGGCACTGAGCCGGGCTCCCAGCAGGGGTCCCAGCAGGGGTCCCAGCAGGGGTCCCAGCAGAGCTTCGGCCAGGAGGCCGAGGAGAACGAGAACCAGGGCGGCTTCGGTGGTGGCGACCAGCAGTCCGGCGGCGCCTCCTACGGCTCCGACCAGGGCTCCGAGGGCGGCCAGGGCGAGTCGCAGTACTGATCACCCAGACCGATCACACAGACCGAGCGCCGGGCCCCGCGAGGGGACCCGGCGCTCGGTGCGTCTGAACCGATGGTGCGAAGCGTCAGGCGCGGTAAGCCACCCAGCCGTCGATCATCCGCTGCACCTGACCCGGCGTGAACTCGTCCATGCACGCGTCCTCGGTGTAGTCCATGAAGTTGTGGATCGGGTCGAGGCCCGGCGCCGTGCAGGTGTCGGAACCCTCCGGGCAGCCGAAGGCGGGCTCGGCCTCGGCCGGGGTGTCGGCGACCTCGTCGCCCTTGCCGCGGCAGCCGCCCTGGAAGGTGTGGTAGAGGTGCAGCCAGTGGCCGACCTCGTGGGTGGCGGTGTCGCCCTCGTCGTACGGCGCCGCCGAACCACCGGGCAGGGACTCCCCGAGGATGACCACGCCGTCCTGCGCGGAGATGTTCTTGGTCGGGAAGGTCGCCCAGCCGAGGAGACCGTCGTCGATCTCGCCGATGTAGATGTTGAGCGCGTCGTCGCCGCCCTGGCGCAGCGCCGACTTCATCGCGCGCTCGCCGGTCGAGCCGGAGATGATGGGATACCAGGCCGGGTTGATGGTGGTCTCCTGGCCAACGACCTCGAACGAGAACGGCGTGCCGGCGTACGCGTCGTTGAGCACGCCCATCTGGGCGTCGATGTTGGCCTGCGGGATCGCGCCGGTGGTGGCGTCCTCCTGGATGACGTGGATGTAGGTCGGGATGGTCGTCGGCCCGAGGGTGGCGCTGCCGCCCTTCTTCTTGCCCTTGGCCTTCAGCGCGCCGGTGAGCTCCTTCTCCTTGGCCTCGGCCTGCTTCGCGGTCAGGTTGTTCTTGTCGCGGACCTGCTTGGTGCCGTCGGCGACCCGGGCCGCGCCGACCGCCTGCGGGTCGAAGCACGCGTCGCCGCCACCGCCGGACGCCTGCATCGCGGACGCGGGTGCGGCGGCTGCCAGTCCTGAGGCCACGAGCACTCCGAGTGCACCCATCGCTGCGGCTCTGCTGGCCAACTTGGGAATCGACATGGGGGTATCCCTTCCTGAGACAAGTTGCCTCAGGCTAGAGGCAGGAATACCCCGAGGGGAACGGAGCCGCGAAGAATTTGCTGTCGGGAGCGCGACGGGCCGGACGATCAGCCGCAGGCAGGCGCGGGCGGAAGCGGAGCGGGCACGCCGACCGAGGGCATCCCCAGACCGACCGTCGGCGACGTTCCGTCGGTCGAGCCTGTCGAGACCCCCTGGCGCGCCTCCCAGGCGTCACCGGAGCGGGTGCGGCGCACCTCGAGCACGGGGTTGTCGGCCACCAGATAGTGCGGGGCCGCGTAGGTGACCTCGACGGTGACCATGTCGCCGGGACGTACGCCCTCGGCACCGGCCGCGTTGAAGTGGACGAGCCGGTTGTCGGGGGCGCGGCCGGAGAGGCGCTTCGTCGAGGAGTCCTTGCGGCCTTCGCCCTCGGCGACCATCAGCTCGAGGGTGCGGCCGACGTTCTTCTGGTTCTCCTCGTGCGCGATCTCGTTGACCAGGTCGACGAGTCGCTGGTAGCGGTCCTTGACGATCTCGGGCGAGATCTGGTCGGGAAGGTCGGCGGCGGGGGTGCCGGGTCGCTTGGAGTACTGGAAGGTGAAAGCGCTCGCGAAGCGCGACTCGCGGACCACGTCCAGGGTGGCCTGGAAGTCCTCCTCGGTCTCGCCCGGGAAGCCGACGATGATGTCGGTGGTGATGGCGGCGTGCGGGATCGCCGCCCGGACGCGCTCGATGATGCCGAGGAACTTGGTCGAGCGGTAGGAGCGGCGCATCGCCTTGAGGACGCGGTCGGAGCCGGACTGCAGCGGCATGTGCAGCGACGGCATCACGTTGGGCGTCTCGGCCATCGCCTCGATGACGTCGTCGGTGAACTCGGCGGGGTGCGGGCTGGTGAACCGGACCCGCTCGAGGCCCTCGATCTCGCCGCAGGCGCGCAGCAGCTTCGAGAAGGCCTTCCGGTCGCCGAACTCCACGCCGTAGGCGTTGACGTTCTGTCCCAGCAGGGTCACCTCGGTGACACCCTCCGCGACCAGCGCCTCGATCTCGGCGAGGATCTCACCGGGTCGGCGGTCCTTCTCCTTGCCGCGCAGCGAGGGGACGATGCAGAAGGTGCAGGTGTTGTTGCAGCCGACGCTGACCGACACCCAGGCGGCGTAGGCGGACTCCCTCTTCGTGGGCAGCGTGGAGGGGAAGACCTCGAGCGACTCGAGGATCTCGACCTGCGCCTCCTCCTGCACCCGGGCGCGCTCGAGCAGCACCGGCAGCGAGCCGATGTTGTGGGTCCCGAAGACCACGTCGACGTACGGCGCCTTCTCGGTGATCGTCGCCCGGTCCTTCTGCGCGAGGCAGCCGCCGACGGCGATCTGGAGATCGGGGTTGGCCTCCTTGATCGGGGCCAGGTGGGAGAGGTTGCCGTAGAGCTTGTTGTCGGCGTTCTCCCGGACCGCGCAGGTGTTGAAGACGACCACGTCGGCCTGCGTGCCGTCGGTCGCCTTGAGGTAGCCCGCGTCCTCGAGCAGCCCGGAGAGGCGTTCGGAGTCGTGGACGTTCATCTGGCACCCGTAGGTGCGGACTTCGTAGGTGCGCACCGCCGGAGCGGAGCCAGAGGCGATCGACGTAGTCATAGCGCCCTCAAGCGTACGACCGCGGGTGCCGCGCGGAGGAATCCGGCGCGGACGGGCAGTCGAGGCAGACGTACTGAATCTTGTTGGTTATCTGCTTGTAACCGACTGCAGGGACCAAGTCATGGATGTGCAATGCAGGATGTGGTTAGGTCTGCGACATGACCGTGCTTGACACAGAACCCACCAGCGCCCCGTCCGGAGACGCTCTGGTGGTGCTGGACCATGTCGACAAGCACTACGGCGACCTGCACGTCCTCCAGGACATCAACCTGGAGATCAAGCGTGGCGAGGTCGTCGTGGTGATCGGACCCTCGGGTTCGGGGAAGTCGACCCTCTGCCGCACGATCAACCGGCTGGAGACGATCGATTCCGGCACGATCAAGCTCGACGGCAAGGAGCTGCCCGCCGAGGGCAGGGGCCTGGCCAAGCTGCGCGCCGAGGTCGGGATGGTCTTCCAGAGCTTCAACCTCTTCGCCCACAAGACGATCCTGCAGAACGTCACCCTGGGCCCGATGAAGGTGCGCAAGCTCAAGAAGGCGGAGGCCGAGGCAGAGGCGAAGAAGCTGCTCGACCGCGTCGGCGTCGGCGCCCAGGCTTCGAAGTACCCCGCCCAGCTCTCCGGCGGCCAGCAGCAGCGCGTCGCGATCGCGCGGGCGCTGGCGATGAAGCCGCAGGTGATGCTCTTCGACGAGCCCACCTCCGCCCTCGACCCGGAGATGGTCAAGGAGGTGCTCGACGTCATGGTCAGCCTCGCCAAGGAGGGCATGACCATGATCGTGGTGACCCACGAGATGGGCTTCGCCCGCGTCGCCGCCGACCGCGTCGTCTTCATGGCCGACGGCCAGATCGTCGAGTCCAACACCCCCGCGGAGTTCTTCGACAACCCGCAGTCCGAGCGCGCCAAGGACTTCCTCGGCAAGATCCTCAAGCACTGAACGTACGTCTCGGGTGAGCCTCGGGCTCGAACCCTGCAACGCACCAACACTCATATCCCAGAAGGTGGATTCGATGAAGTTCAAGAAGATCGCCGCGGTCGTGGGCGCCTTCGCGCTCGCCGGCTCGCTCGCTGCCTGTGGCGGCAGCGACGACTCCGGCTCCGACGCCGGCGGCGACAAGATCACGATCGGCATCAAGTTCGACCAGCCCGGTCTTGGCTTCAAGAAGGCCGACGGCACCTACGCCGGCTTCGACGTCGACATGGCGACCTACATCGCCGAGGGTCTCGGCTACGAAGAGGACCAGATCACCTGGAAGGAAGCCGTCTCCGCCAACCGCGAGACGTTCCTCAAGGACGGCACGGTCGACATGATCCTCGCGACCTACTCGATCACCGACGAGCGCAAGGCCGAGGTCGACTTCGCCGGTCCCTACTACGTCGCCGGCCAGGACCTCCTGATCCGCGCCGACGACTCCTCCATCAAGGGCCCGGAGGACATGAAGGGCAAGAAGATCTGCTCCGTCACCGGCTCCACCTCCGCCCAGAAGGTCAAGGACGAGTACGGCGCCGTGCCGCAGGAGTTCGACTCCTACAGCAAGTGCATCACCGCTCTTCAGGGCGGCCAGATCGACGCGCTGACCACCGACGACATCATCCTCGCTGGCTACGCCGAGGAGTTCCCCGGCGAGTTCAAGATCGTCGGCCAGCCGTTCTCCGAGGAGAACTACGGCGTCGGCCTGCCCAAGGGCAGCGAGGACCGCGACAAGATCAACGACCTGATCGAGCAGTCCTTCGAGGACGGCGCCTGGGAGAAGGCCTTCAACGACAACCTGGGCAACTCCGGCTACGAGCTGCCGGAGCCGCCGAAGGTCGACCGCTACTGAGTCTTCAGCAGCAGCCGAGTCGGCGCAGTCGGACCTGGATCTCGGGGCCCGCTGTGCCGGCTCGGCCTGAGCTGAGGCGCTCCGCAATACCTGGAAGGACCTCATGGACCTCTTCTCCGAGTATGGGTCTGCCATTCTCGAAGCGTTCGGGCTGACCCTGAGACTGGCCGTCTTCAGCGGCATCTTCTCGCTCATCCTCGGCGTCGTGCTCGCCGTCTTCCGGGTCTCCCCGGTTCCGGTTCTGCGCTGGATCGGCGCCGCGGTCGTCTACACGTTCCGCAACACGCCGCTGACCCTGGTGATGTTCTTCGCGCTGTTCGGGCTCTTCTACCAGCTCAAGATCGGCGCGAGCCAGACCGCTCCGCTCAACGAGCAGAACTTCCAGCTCGCGGTCATCGCACTGTCCGTCTACACCTCGACCTTCGTCTGCGAGGTCCTGCGCTCGGGCATCAACACCGTGCCGCTGGGCCAGGCCGAAGCAGCACGCGCCATCGGGCTCACGTTCTCCCAGAACCTCAGGCTGGTCGTCCTCCCGCAGGCGCTGCGGTCGGTGCTCAACCCGCTGGCCAGCGTCATGATCGCGATGATCAAGAACACGACCGTCGCCGTCACGATCGGAGTCGTCACCGCCAAGGGCGTCAACGAAGCCTCCGGTCAGATGCGCACCATGATGGAGAACGAGGCTGACCAGATCGTGCTGATCTTCATCATCTTCGCGATCGGCTTCATGATCCTGACCCTGCCGGTGGGCTTCCTCGCCGGGTGGGCCTCCAAGAAATTCGCGGTGATCCGATGAGTGCCTCTGTTCTGTACGACGCCCCTGGGCCCCGCGCCAAGAAGCTCAACTGGCTCTACTCCGGCCTCGTGCTGGTCGCCCTCCTCTTCGTCGCCTGGCTGGTGTTCTCGAAGTTCAAGGAGACCGGCCAGTGGGAGGGCGAGAAGTGGACGCCGTTCATCGACGCCGATGTCTGGAACAACCTGCTGATCCCCGGGTTGCTCGGCACCCTGCGCGCCTTCGCGGTCGGTTCCCTGCTCGCCCTGGCCTTCGGGTTCGTCTTCGCTGTCGGGCGACTCTCGCCGCTGAAGATCGTCAGCATCCCGTCCGCCGTCGTGGTGGAGTTCTTCCGCTCGATCCCGATGCTGCTGCTGATGTTCTTCATCTACTTCCTGCAGCCCTCGCTCGGCATCCAGCCGACCAGCATCTTCTGGGCGGTCGTGCTGGGCCTGATGCTCTACAACGGCTCGGTCATCGCGGAGATCATCCGCGCCGGCGTGCACGCACTTCCCAAGGGGCAGAGCGAGGCGGGTTCCGCGATCGGCCTCACCTCCGGCCAGGTGATGCGCACGATCCTGCTGCCGCAGGCGGTCCGCTCGATGCTTCCGGCGATCATCGCCCAGCTCGTGGTGCTGCTCAAGGACACCGCCCTGGGCTACGTGCTCGGTTACAGCGAGCTGCTCAACCAGGTGAAGCAGCTCGACATCAACTTCCACAACCTGATCCCCGCAGCGATCGTGGTCGCGCTGATCTACATCGTGCTCAACACGATCCTGGGCCTGGTGGCCAACTGGATCGAAGCCCGTACGCGGCGGGTGGCCCACACCGCCGGCCCGGTCGGCGCCACGGACACCCCGGAGCTCCAGACCGCACCGGCCGCAGGCATGCCCAGCGGAATCGTCTGATCCGTCGGACAGCACGACGGCCCGCTGCCCCGACGGGGCAGCGGGCCGTTGCGTACTCGCTCTACTTCTTCTTCGGGGTCACCCACAGGCTGATGGTGCCCTCGATGGCCACCGTGCCGTCCTCGCGGATGCCCTTGACGCGCACCTCGAGGTCGCCGTCGGCGGTGTCCCACTGCTCCTGGTCGGTCTCCGCGATGCAAGTGATGTCCGTGGAGGCCTTGGCGGTGTAGGAGACGGTCATCCCCTTCGGGATCCAGCGCTTGTCGCGCGGGATGGTGACCTCCGCAAGGGCACCCATCGCCATCTCTAGACCGTTGCACAGCGCGATGGCGTGCACGGTCCCGATGTGGTTGTGGTTGCCCCTGCGGTTGGGCACGACGACCTCGGCGTAGTTGGGTCGCAGCTGGTTGACCAGCGGGTGGATGGACCCGAAGTACGGCGCCTTCTTCGCGAAGGCGACCGAGAACGCTCGCTTGCCGACAACCGGCACGCGGTTGAAGGACTTCCACAGGTCGTAGAGCTGGCTCATGGCGGTTAGGTTACCCGAGGGTAACCTCCTACCCCTCTCCTGTCCCGAGATCAGGAGAGGGACAGGAAGACCTTCTCGAGCTCCTCGATCTGCTCCGGGCGGTCTCCGTCGGCGTGCGCACGACGCAGCTCGTTGGAGAGCAGCGCGAAGGCTGCCTTGTCGAGGGCGCGGGTCACTGCCTTGAGCTGGCCGACAACGTCGGCGAGCTCACGGCCGTCTTCGATCATGCGGAGCACGCCGCCGAGCTGGCCCTGAGCCCGGCGGACTCGATTGACCACGCTCGTCGTCTCCGCGTCCCGAGGCTGGGGGACGGTCACGTCGTCAGTCAAAGTCTTGCCTTCCATCGTTTCTGGCATCATTCCTGGCATCGTTCTTGTATCCCCCGGGGGACAACGGTCCAGACCAGTGCGCGTTACGCCTCTTTCCGATTGATTCCGGATTTCGCCCACATGGAAGGCCAGTTCGTGCTAGTCACCGGTCGGCCACACGATCTCGACGCGGTTGCCGAACGGGTCGCGGACGTGGAAGCGCTGGAAGTCCTCGGCGTTGTGCCGCTGGCTCCAGTCGACGTCGAAGCCGAGCTCCGCCAGCCTTGCGCCGAGCTCCTCGAGCTCGGCCTCGGTCTCGACCGCCAGGGCCGGATGGGCCTTGACCGGTGGTCGGTGCGGATCCTCGACTCCGAGGTGGATCTCCGCGCCACCTGGTGAGCGGAACCAGGCGCCGCCGCGCTTGGCGAGCGCGACGGGCTTCGGCACCTCGGCCAGCCCGAGGCCCTCGGCATAGAAGGCCCGAGCCGCGTGCTCGCCGCCAGCGGGCATACCGACCTGTACGTGGTGGATGCGCATCAGGCCTCCAGCTTGCGGGCGGCTACGAAGACGCGACGGAACGGGAGCAGGACGAAACTGTTTCCTACCGGATCTTCTCGTAGCGGATAGGACCGCGCGAGACGTTTCTTGAGCTCGTCCGCGAACGGCTCGAAGAGCCCGGCCTTCTCGAGGGCGGCCGCCGTCGGCCGCAGGCTCGTCCCGGAGATCCAGGTGAAGACCGCGTCCTCGCCGGTCAGCACATGCAGGTACGTGGTCTCCCAGGCGTCGACCGCGAACCCCTCCCGCACCAGTGCGTCCAGATAGGCGGCAGGTTCGTGCGATGCCGGCGCCTCGAGGTGGCGGGTGTGCGCTGCGTACGGCTCCTCGGCGGCGAACTCGGCGCGCACGGTGTGGCTGGGCTCGTCGAAGTTCTTGGGCACCTGGAAGGCGAACCAACCTCCGGGACGCACCGCGCGAGCGAGCGCGGGAAGCAGCTCCAGATGGCCGGGGACCCACTGGAGTGTGGCGTTGGAGAGGAGTACGTCGACCGAGCCGGGCGCGGCCGACTCCGCCCAGTCCCGGAGGTCTGCCACCGCGAAGTCGATGCCGCTGACACTCGCCCGAGCCTTGTCGACCATCGCCGAGCTGGAGTCCAGGCCGACGACCCGCGCCGTCGGCCAGCGCTCGGCGGCCAGCGCCGTCAGGTTCCCCGGTCCGCAGCCGAGGTCGACCACGGTCTTCGGGTGGTCGGCGTCGACCCGGCGGAGAAGCTCGACGAACGGCCGCCCGCGTTCGTCGGAGTAGGTCAGGTAGCGCTCGGGGTCCCATGCGGTCATGGCGTACGTCCTCTCAGCAGAATCTCTTGATGTCAAGATATCCCGATCGTCCTCCCGACTTCTCTCGATGTCAAGATTCTCGATGAGGCGATCGTGGGCTAGGCTCGCGCCATGCGCGACGAAGTCGACGACCTGAGCGAGGCTTGGGCACACGAGCGGCCGGACCTGGATCTGGGCCCCGTCGAGATCTTCTCGCGACTCTCCCGCCTCTCGCGCCACCTCGATCTCGCCCGTCGCGACGCGTTCTCCGGTTCTGGGATCGAGTCCTGGGAGTTCGACGTGCTCGCCGCGCTGCGGCGCGCGGGCGCGCCCTACGAGCTCTCCCCCGGCCGGCTGCTGCGCGAGACCCTGGTGACCAGCGGCACCATGACCAACCGCGTCGACCGGCTCGCCTCCCGCGGCCTGGTCGAGCGCCTGCCCGACCCGGCCGACCGCCGCGGCGTGCTCGTCCGGCTGACCCCGGACGGCAAGGCGACCGTCGACAGCGCCTTCGAGGCCCTGCTCGCCGCCGAGCGGGAGTTCCTCGACGGCCTCGACGACGCTCAGCGCAGCCAGCTCACCGATCTGCTGCGCCGGCTGCTGGTGCCGTTCTCCGCCTGAGCGTCGCTACTCGATCACCTCGGCGGCCTCGAGCCACTCCATCTCGAGCTCGTCCTTCTCCGCGGAGAGCTGGTCGAGCTCGGCGCTGAGCTCGGCGAGGCGGGTGTAGTCGTTCACCGCCTCGGCCATCGCGACCTCGAGCTTCTGCTGCTGCTCGGAGATCCGCTCGAGCTGCTTGTCGATGCGAGCGATGACCTTCTTCGCCGCGCGCTCCTCGGCGGAGCCGGCCTTGGCCTTGGGCTGCGCGGAAACTGACGTCTCGGGGTCGATTTCTGACGTCTCGCCGAGATTTTCTGACGTCTCGGCGTCGGTTTGTGCCTTTTCGGCGGGGGCGGGGAGGCGGCGCTCGAGGTATTCGTCGACGCCTCGGGGGAGCATGGAGATCTGGCCGTCGCCGAGGAGCGCCCAGACGGAGTCGGTGACGCGCTCGAGGAAGTAGCGGTCGTGGGAGACGACGATGAGGGTGCCGGGCCAGGCGTCGAGGAAGTCCTCGAGGACGTTGAGCGTCTCGATGTCGAGGTCGTTGGTGGGCTCGTCGAGGAGCAGCACGTTGGGTTCGGTGAGCAGCAGGCGCAGCAGCTGGAAGCGGCGGCGCTCGCCACCGGAGAGGTCGCCGATGCGGGTCACCAGCTTGTCGCCGGTGAAGCCGAACCGCTCGAGCATCGAGGTGGCCGAGAGCTCCTGGCCGTCGGTCGTCTTGGTGACGCGCTTGATCGACTCCACCGTCGGCAGGACGCGCGCCTCGGGGTCGAGGTCGTCGAGCTGCTGGGTCAGGTGCTGGAGAGCGATCGTGCGGCCGTGGCGTACCTTCCCCGCCGCAGGCGGGAGCGAGCCGTCCAGGAGCGAGAGCACCGAGGTCTTGCCCGCGCCGTTGACGCCGACGATGCCGATGCGGTCACCCGGGCCGATGCGCCATGTGGCGTGCGAGAGCAGCTGCCGCTCGCCGCGGTAGAGGTCGACGTCCTCGACGTCGATGACGTCCTTGCCGAGCCGCTGGGTGGCGAACTTCTGCAGCTCGAAGCGGTCGCGCGGCGGGGGCACGTCCTCGATGAGCTGGTTGGCGGCGTCGATGCGGAACTTCGGCTTCGAGGTGCGTGCCGGAGCGCCGCGGCGCAGCCAGGCCAGCTCCTTGCGGACGAGGTTCTGGCGGCGTACCTCGGAGGCGGCCGCCTGACGCTGACGCTCCGCCTTGGCGAGCACGAACGCGGCATAACCGCCCTCGTAGGCGTCGACCTGGCCGTCGTGGACCTCCCAGGTGAACTGACAGACGGCGTCGAGGAACCAGCGGTCGTGGGTCACGACGACGAGCGCGGAGGAGCGCGCGGCGAGGTGGGAGGCGAGCCAGGCGACGGCCTCGACGTCGAGGTGGTTGGTGGGCTCGTCGAGGACGATCAGGTCGTGCTCACCGAGCAGCAGCTCGGCCAGCGCGCAGCGGCGCCGCTCACCGCCGGACAGCCCCATGACGGCTCGGTCGAGGTCGATCCCGGCGAGGAGCTGCTCGACGATCTCGCGCAGCGCGGGTACGCCGGCCCACTCGTGGTCGGAGCGTCCGCCGAGCACGGCCTCGCGGACGCTGTAGGTGTCGACGAGCTGGTCGCCCTGGTGCAGGAAGCCGACCAGCAGCCCCCGCTGGCGCGAGACCCGGCCGGAGTCGGGCTCCTCCAGCCCGGTCATCACCTGCAGCAGCGTCGTCTTGCCGTCGCCGTTGCGTCCGACGATGCCGATCCGGTCCCCGGCACTGATGCCGAGGGAGACGTCGTCGAGGAGGGGCCGGATGCCGTACGCCTTGGAGACGTGCTCGAGGTTGAGGAGGTTCGCCATATCGCCTCCCATTCTCCCCGAGGGCGGTGAGGCGGCCCGCATCGCGGCGGCCATCCAGCGGCACGCCGGGCGGACGAAGAGCCCCTGACCTGCTTAGACTCCGTGCAATGGTCGAGAAGTCGCTCCGCGAGCACAAGCACGGCTCGCGTCAGGCGATACTCGAAGCTGCCCTCCGCCTCGCCGCCGAGCGCGGCTACGTCGGCACCACGATGGCGCTCGTCCGTCGCGAGACGGGCCTGCCGCCGTCGTCCCTCTACTGGCACTTCTCCAACAAGGACGAGCTGCTCGCCGAGGCGCTCGAGCACGGCCATCGACGTTTCTACCGGCTGGTCCCGCGCTGGAAGCCCGCCTCACCCGGGGTCGACCTCCGCGAGGCGCTGCTGACCCGGCTGCGGCGTACGACCTCGGCCACGCTCGACGCGAGGGCCGACTGGTGGCGGATGGGCCTGATGCTCGCCCTCGAGTCCGGGCCGACGGTCGGCGACGGGCCCCGGGAGCGCTTCCTCCGCATCCGCGTCCGGACCCTGAGCGACTTCGAGCAGTGGTGGTCCGCCGCGACCGGCCTCCCTCCTGCGCACAGCCGCGTGCTCGCCCGGTTGACCCTCGCTGCTCACGACGGCCTCTTCATCCATGTCCAGGCCGACGACTACGCCGACCTCGACCAGCTCCGGCAGCGGCTGGCCGACGGGCTGGTCGCGATCGTGGACCGGCTGCGGGATCACGACCCGGCGATCGCCCCGGAGGAGGCGGACCTGCCGCTCACATCTGCAGAGGAACCGACCAGCAGCCGCGAGAAGCTACTCGCCGCGGCGCTGAAGGTCGCCGCGGAGAGCGGCTACGAGGGTGCCTCGATCAGCCGGATCTGTGCCGCGGCGAAGCTGCCGGCCTCCTCGGTCTACTGGCACTTCGAGAACAAGGACGACCTCTTCTCGGCCGCGGTCGACGACTCCTACCGCGACTGGAACCGCACGCAGCCGTCGTGGCAGCCCCCGGCGGAGGCCTGCGACTGCACGACCGAGCTGCCCCGGATGCTGACGCCGCTGCTGGCCAGCCTCCACCAGCTTCCGCCGTTCCTGCGGATCGGCCTGATGCTGGTGCTCCCCAAGCGCTCCGAGCCGTTGCCGGGGCGCGACCGGTTCCTCGACGTACGCCGCCGGACGCGCGACGAGTTCGCCGGATGGTTCCGCGGAGCCCTTGCCGAGGAGGGTCCGGAACATGCCGACGGCATGGCCGCGCTACTGCTCGTGATCGTAGACGGACTCCTCTTCGCCGAGGCCCTCGACAGCGCCGACATGCCACCGGCCACGACCTCCGACCTGCTGGCGCGACTGGTCACCGCGACGCCGTTTCATGCACAGGTCAGTCACTGACCTACTACCGTAGATCCACAGACGATCTACGACGCTAACGGTCGAAAACGCATAGAAATATGTGCCGTGTCATCTATTTCCGCAGGTCAGGAATGAGATTTATCCAACATTTCCGCCACAACCTCCGGAACGATCGTTACAGTGACTGCTGTCACAGAGAGTCAGAGCCACCAGATCCCCCCATCGTGGTGGGTTTCTGTCTCAGTAAGGAGATCCCCCCATGAGCGTCTCTGCTATCCCCACCCTGGCTAGTCAGCACGACCATGAAGGTGCCCCGAGGACGACCTCTTCGGCAACCCCGTCTGCGACGAAGGCTCTCCAGATCCTGGAGGCATTTCTCGGAGCCGGCCCCAAGCTCGGTGTCAGCGAGATCGCTCGCACCGCGGGGCTGCCCAAGTCCACCGCCTTCCGCCTCCTGCGCCACCTCGAGCAGAGCGGATACGTCGAGCGCACCGGCCGCCACTACGTGCTCGGCCGCCGGCTCTTCGAGCTCGGCAACGCGGTGCAGATCTGTCGTCCGCAGGGCATCCGGGAGACCGCGATGCCCCACCTCGCCGAGCTCTACGTGGCGACCGGCAAGACCGTCCACCTGGCCATCCTCGAGGGCACCGACATCGTCATCCTCGAGAAGATCGCCGGCCGCGGCGGCATCCAGACCGACACGTACGTCGGCGGGCGAGCACCCGCAGCCTGCTCCGCGCTCGGCAAGGCGATCCTCTCCTTCAGCGACCGCAACCACATCGCGGCCGTGCTCGAGTCCGGCCTGGTCCGGCGCACCCGTCACTCGCACGGCGACCCGGCGAAGTTCCTCTCCGAGCTCCGCCGCGCCAACAGCGAGCGCATCGCCTTCGACCGGGAGGAGGCTCAGCTCGGCATCGTCTGCGCCGCCGTACCGATCATGATGGAGGGCCGCGCGATCGCCGCCGTCTCCGTCTCCGGGAGCGCGGCCGGGTTCAACGCCGCCAGCATCACCCGCCACCTGCGCCGTGCCGCCGCCGCTATCTCCGACGAGGTCGTCTCCAGCGCCGCCTGACCCCGAGAAGTCGAAATCTGACGCCGAGGCGTCGAATTTCGACGTCGAGGCGTCACTTCTCCTGACCTCTCGGCGTCGATAACTGACGTCTCGGCGTCGATTTCTGCCGTCTCGGCGGGGGTGTCAGTAGGTGAGCACGTGGGCGCCGGCTACCGGGGCAGGGGCGGTCCAGACGCGGTCGTACGACTTCGCCTGCAGGGCGCCGGCGACCTCGCGGGCGTGGGGGGCGTCGCGGCAGAGCATGAGGACGGTGGGCCCGGAGCCGGAGAGCTGGACGGCCAAGGCGCCGGCCTCCTCGCCGTCGGCGAAGGTCTGCGCCAGGTCGGGACGCAGCGCCAGCGCGGGGGTCTGCAGATCGTTGTCGAGGGCGGCGGCGAGGAGCTCCGGGTCGCCCTTCTCCAGCGCGATCAGGAGACGCTCGGGCACCTCCGGGTCGGCGACGTCGGCCCCCGCGTGCTCATCGAAGGCACGGTAGACCGCAGGCGTCGAGAGACCCTGCTCGTTGCCGACCACGACCCACCACCAGTCGCCGTTGTCGGTGAGCGGCTCGACGAGCTCGCCCCGGCCGCCGCCGACGGCGGTCGCGCCGATGAGCGCGAAGGGTACGTCGGACCCGAGCTGCCCCGCCAGGCTCAGCAGCTCCTCGTCGGGGGTCTCCAGCGACCAGAGCCGGTCGAGGGCGACGAGGGTGGCGGCCGCGTCGGCAGAGCCTCCTGCGAGCCCGCCGGCGACCGGGATGCCCTTGTGGATCGCGATCTTCGCCGCCCGGTCGATCCCGTGGTGGGCGGCGAGGAGCTTGCCGGCGCGGATCACGATGTTGTCGTCGCCGCTCGGAATCTCCCCCAGCGCGATGTGGTCCTCCGCGGTGAGCTCGACATCCCAGGCGTCGCTCTCGCCGGCCGTGACGTCGTCATAGAGACCGATCGCCTGGTAGACGGTCGCCAGCGGGTGATAGCCGTCCTCCCGGACCGGTCCAACGCCGAGGTGCAGGTTGAACTTCGCGGCGGCACGGACGGTGATCGTCATGACGGGACCCTCTGGAGCGATTCGGTGATGCGTACGAAGTCGGTGATCGTCAGGGACTCGCCGCGAGCCAGCGGGTCGATGCCGGCGGCGACCAGGGCCTTCTCGGCCGCCTCGGCCGAACCGGCCAGCGGCTTGAGGACCCCGCGCAGCCCCTTGCGGCGCTGGGCGAAGGCGGCGTCGACGACCGCGAAGACCTCCTCGCGGGAGACCTCCGTCGACGGCGGCTCGCGGTGCTTCCAGTAGACGAGGCCGGAGTCGACGTTGGGAGCCGGCCAGAAGACGTTGCGGCCGATCGCGCCGGCGCGGCGCACCTCGGCGTACCAGGCGGCCTTGACCGACGGGACGCCGTAGACCTTGGAGCCGGGCTTGGCCGCGAGCCGGTCGGCGACCTCGGCCTGCACCATCACCAGGCCGTGGCGCAGCGACGGCAGCAGGGACAGCAGGTGCAGGAGCACCGGCACCGAGACGTTGTAGGGCAGGTTCGCGACCAGGGCCGTCGGCGGCGGGGCGGGCACGGAGTCGACCCGCAGGGCGTCGGCGCGGAGCAGGCTGAAGGCGTCGGCCTGGTCGGGGGCGTACTCCTCGATCGTGCGCGGCAGCCGCTCGGCGAGCACCTCGTCGATCTCGATGGCGGTCACCCGCGCGCCGGTCTCGAGGATGGCCAGGGTGAGCGAGCCGAGGCCGGGGCCGACCTCCACGACGACGTCGGAGGAGTCGACGCCGGACTCGCGGACGATCCGGCGCACGGTGTTGGCGTCGATCACGAAGTTCTGCCCCCGCTGCTTGGTGGGGCGCAGATCGAGCTCAGACGCGAGCGACCGCACCTCCGCCGGGCCCAACAGGCGCGGCGGGGTGCGGTCGGTCATGGGTACAGACTATGGCCCGAAGGCCGAAACAGCCCTACTGCGGCAGGCCGAGGCTCTGCGAGCAGGCAGGCCAGGAGCCGTAGCCACCGCGGTCGTCACGGACCTTCTCCGCGATCGAGATCTGGGTCTCGCGACTGTTCTCGTGCGGGAGACCCGAGCCGCCGTACGCGTGCCAGGTCTGCGCGTCGAACTGGAGACCACCGTAGTAGCCGTTGCCGGTGTTGATGGCCCAGTTGCCGCCGGACTCGCACTGCGCGATCTGATCCCAGACAGAGCTGCCGCCGGCGAAGTTGGCCGCCGGGGCCTCTTCCTTGGTGCCGACCTTGATGATGCGCGTCTCGGGCTTGTCGAGGACGTTCTGCTTCAGGACCTTCTTGGAGACCGCCTCGCCGTTCTTGTAGACGATCCGGTAGGTCACCGAACGGACGCCGTCGGCGCCCTCCTCGACGACCTCGGTCTCGCCCTTCGGAAGCGAGTCGTCCTCGCGCTTCTCCACGGGCGCCTCGATGGTCTCGCGGGCGACCTTCTCGTTCTTCGCGGAGAAGTCGGTGAAGACGATCTTCTGGCCGGACTTCAGGGCCTTGTCGGCCGCCGGGGTGACCTTGTCACGACGCTCGAGATCCACCTTGAGGTCCTCGAGCGCGTCACCGACGGTCAGCGCGGTGACGCTGACCTTCTTGGCCTTCTTGCCGGCGAGCTCTACCTCGATGGTCTTCGGCGTGACGACGTCGAGCGACATCCCGTCACGACCGATGTACGCACCGCGGCTGGTCGAGAGCTCGGCGCGGTCGAAGTCGCGACCGATCTCGGCGAGCGCGCCGCCGACGGTCGTCGCGGTGACCCAGTGATCCTGAGCCTTGCCGTCGACGTCGAGGCTGAGCTGACGGGCGTAGCGGACGCTGATCGCGCTGCCGTCCTCGACCTTGGTGTCGACCGACGGAGCCACGGCGTCACGGTCACCGACCTTGATGCCCTCGGCCTCGAGAACCTCGCCGACGGTGTCGGCGTGGACGCTGACGTCCTTGGCCTTCCCGTCGACCGAGACGATGACGTCGGTCTGCGCGGTGTTCACGGCGTATGCCGCGCCCCCTGCGGCAACTACTGCTGCGGCGAGGCCGCCGACCAGGACGGCTTTACGGCGGCGAGTTGAAGCGATGTTGCGGTACCACGAATTGGTGCTGCTGACGGGCACGATGCTCCGATGTTCGATCCCCCCGGGCACGGGCGCGCGGTGCTGCGCAATCTGTCGATCGACGCGCTGAGGCCCACCCCCAAACACCGCCCGGATCTGTCCCGATCCCGGCTATTCGTCCTCCAGCGGAACAAAACGCGTCGGTTAAATGCAAGTTCGCCACTCGATCCGTACGCAATTACAAGCGTGCAATCTCGGCCTCAAAACAGCGCCAGATCGAGCTGTCAATCCCTGTCGCAGCGAATCACACATGTGCGATTCACCATGGCAAAATCGCAGGTCAAGCCGGTTGATCACGGTGCATGTCGTAATCCCGCCACGAAATATCGCGGTCTATGGCCAATAGGCGACAAATCCTTTACAGGTAACTGGGTTGCTTGGTGTTGTACTCCACAGCCATCTGTGTCGTGATGGCCCGTCGTGCCGGTCATTTCTCGGGGAAGGCAGATGTGCGCGATGTCACCAGACTCCGGAGGAACGATGAACAGACGCCTAACCAGCGTTCTCGCCGCGGTCGCGGTCGCCGGCGTGACGCCGGTCGCCCTGACCCACTCGTCGGCGAACGCAGCGGAGGAGACGGGCACGCCCGCCGCCGCTGCGGTCAAGCAGAAGGTCGATGACAAGCCCGACGCTCTCAACACCAAGCGTCGCGAGCTGAAGACCAACGCCGCCAATGCTGTCGCCACCGGCGAGAAGCAGACCGTCACCAAGAACGGCAGCAAGGTCGTCAAGATGGGCAAGGGCAAGAACGCCCGCTGGGTGGAGCACGAGCCCACCGAGAAGTCCCAGCTGCTGAGCTTCCTGGTCGAGTTCGGCGAGGGCGGCAACCCGGCCTTCCCCGACAACACCTCGGGCCCGCTCCACAACGAGATCGCCCCGCCCGCCGAGGACGACAACTCCACCTACTGGGAGGAGGACTTCTCGCGCGACCACTACATGGACATGTTCTTCGACCAGACGAAGGGCAAGGAGTCCTTCCACAACGCCTACAAGGAGATGTCGAGCGGCCGCTTCGACCTCCAGGGTGACGTCAGCGACTGGATCACGCTCCCGCACGCGGAGTCCTACTACCAGAGCGCGGACGGCGACGAGACCGCCACCTCGATGAAGAACTACATCCAGGACACCGCCAACGCCTGGTACGAGTCGCAGAAGGCCTCCGGCAAGACCGACGCCGAGATCACGGAGTACCTGAAGGACTTCGACATCTGGGACCGCTACGACCTCGATGGCGACGGCAACTTCAACGAGCCCGACGGCTACATCGACCACTTCCAGGCGATCCACTCCGGCGAGGGCGAGGAGGCCGGCGCCGACCCGTGGACCATCTGGTCGCACCGCTGGGCCGCGAACGCCTCCGGCTCCGACGGTCCGGCCGACTTCCCGAAGGCCGGCGGCGTCAAGATCGGTAACACCGACATCTGGATCCGCGACTACACCACCGAGCCCGAGAACGGCGGCCTGGGCGTCTTCGCCCACGAGTTCGGCCACGACCTCGGTCTGCCGGACTTCTACGACACCGCCGGCGGCGAAAACGGCACCGGCTTCTGGACCCTGATGAGCTCCGGCTCCTGGCTGGGTCACGGTGACGGCACCATCGGCACCACCCCCAACCACATGGGTGCCCCGGAGAAGCTCTTCCTCGGCTGGCTCAACCACGACACCGTCGAGGCGGGCACGTCGAAGAAGCTGACCCTGGGTCCGAGCTACCACGACACCGGCGACAAGACCCCGCAGGCGCTCGTGGTCAACCTGCCTGACGGGGAGACCACCCACGACGTCGGTGAGGGCTCGTCCGGTACGACCTTCCTCTACTCGGGCAAGGGCGACGACCGCACCGCCACCGCGGTGAGCCCGGCGATCACCGTCCCCGACGGCGGCACTCTCTCGGCCAAGGTGAAGTACGACCTCGAGGCGGAGTACGACTTCACCTTCCTCGAGGCCTCGACCGACGGCGGCGCCACCTGGTCGTCCCCGCTGGCCACCAACCTCTCCTCGGCCGAGTACAACAACGGCATCCACGGCACCTCCGACAGCTCGTGCGACGTCAACTGCGCCGACCACGACCCGCAGGAGTACGTCGACCTGACCGCCGACCTCTCCGAGTACGCCGGCCAGGACGTGCAGCTCCGCTTCCGCACCGCGAACGACGGTGGCCTGCACTACTACGGCTTCGCCGTCGACGACCTGTCGGTCGGCTCGGCCTACAGCACGGACTTCTCGTCCTTCGACGACTGGACCGTCAAGGAGTACATGGGCATCACCGACGGGACCTACACCCAGACGTACCCGCGCTTCTACATCGCCGAGAACCGGCAGTACATGGGCTACGACAAGACCCTCGCCACGGGCCCGTACAGCTTCGACTACGCGGTCTCGGCGCCTGACAAGGTGGACCACTACGCCTATCAGGACGGTCTGCTGGTCTGGTACCAGAACGGTGCCTACACCGACAACAACACCTCGCAGCACCCCGGTGGTGGCCAGGCCCTCCCGATCGACTCGACCGCGAAGGCGAACCTGTGGTCGGACGGCAGCATCGCCCGGGGCCGGATGCAGGGCTACGACGCGACCTTCGACGTCGACCGTGCCGACGCTCTGCACCTCGAGGCCGAGGTCGCCGGTGGCGAGAACAACGTTCTCGACGTGCCGAAGCACCAGAGCGTGTCGACCTTCCACGACAGCTCCGAGACGGCCTACTGGGACCCGTCCAACCCGGCGCACTCCACCAAGACCGCCGGCAGCGGCGTGAAGATCAAGGTCCTCTCCTCGAACGAGAAGAAGGGCACGATGCAGATCAAGGTCTCCTGACCTGATCCACCATCGAGAAGGGCCCGAGACGATCGCCTCGGGCCCTTCGTCCGTCTCAGCGCCGGTGGGTCACCAGGTGCCACCGAAGGCGGTCTCGGTGTTGGTGTTGACAGCGCGGCACAGCGCCTCGAGATCGTCGCCGCGTACCTCCGCCATCACCCGCATCGTCGCCGGGATCATGTAGCTGGAGTTGTTCGCGCCGCGGTGCGGGTGCGGCGTCAGGAACGGCGCGTCGGTCTCGACCAGGATGCGGTCCTGGGGCGTGATCGCGAGCGCATCACGGAGGTACTGCGCGTTCTTGAACGTCACCGTGCCGGCGAAGGAGAGATACGCACCGCGGTCGAGGCACTGGCGGGCGAAGTCGGCGTCGCCGGAGAAGCAGTGCATCACCCAGCGCTCGGGCGGGCCGACGCTGTCGATCACCTCGAGCACCGCGTCGTGGGCGTCGCGGTCGTGGATCATCAGCGTCTTGTCCAACCGCTTGGCGATGTCGATGTGGCGCCGGAACGAGTACGCCTGGGTCTCTCGGCCGCTCTCGTCGGTGCGGAAGAAGTCCATCCCGGTCTCCCCCACCACGCGCACCTTGTCGTGCGCCCCGGCCAGCTTCTCGATCTCGTCGAGCGCTGCCTCGAGGTCGGGCTGGTTCGGCGCGTCGTTGGGGTGGAGCGCGACACCGGCGACCATGTTGTCGTACGTCTCGGCCGCCTCCACCGCCCAGCGCGCCCCCGGCAGGTCGCAACCGACCTGCACCACCCGGGTGACCCCCACCTCTGCCGCCCGGGCGAGCGCCTCCTCGACCGGGAGACCCTCCTCGCCCCGGACGATGTCCAGGTGGGTGTGGTTGTCGACGACAGGCGCAGGCAGCGGCTCGGGAAGCGGCGGAAAACTCACACGAGGAATCCTAGATCCCCCGAGAAGTCAGAAATCGGCGCCGAGGCGTCAGAGATCGACGTCGAGAGGTCAGTTGACTGACCTCTCGGCGTCGATTTTCGACGTCTCGGGGTCGATTTTCGACGGGTCGGGTCAGGGTTTGTGGACCAGGTCGTAGACCTGGCGTTTGGGTACGCCGGCCCGCTTGGCGGTCTCGGCGATGGCTTCCTTCTTCGTCATGCCGTCCTCCTGCAGGTCGGCGACGGCGGCACGCAGGCTGTCGGGGTCGTCGGCGATCTCGGCGGACGGGTCGGCGCCGGTGACGACGATGGTGACCTCTCCGCGCACCCCCTCGGCGGCCCAGTCGACGAGCTCGGCCAGGCCCCCGCGGCGTACCTCTTCGTGGGTCTTGGTGAGCTCACGGCAGACCGCGGCGGCGCGGTCGCCACCGAAGGCGTCGCGCATCGCCGCCAGGGCGGCCTCGGTGCGGTGGGGCGCCTCGAAGAAGACCATGGTGCGCTCCTCCTTCGCCAGCGAGGCGAGGCGGCGCGAGCGCTCGCCGGCCTTGCGCGGCAGGAAGCCCTCGAAGCAGAACCGGTCGACGGGGAGGCCGCTGACGGCCAGCGCCGTCAGCACGGCCGAGGGGCCGGGCACCGCCGTGACGCGTACGTCCTCCTCGACCGCCGCGGCGACGAGCCGGTAGCCGGGGTCGGAGACCGACGGCATGCCGGCGTCGGTCACCAGCAGCACCCGGTTGCCGTCGAGGAGGTCGGCGAGCAGCAACGGGGTCCGCGCGCTCTCGTTGCCCTCGAAGTAGGAGACGATGCGGCCCTTGATCTCGACGCCGAGATCGCGGGTCAGGCGGGAGAGGCGGCGGGTGTCCTCAGCTGCGATGACGTCCGCGGTGGCGAGCTCGGAGGCCAACCTGGGTGGGGCGTCCTCGACACGCCCGATCGGGGTCGCCGCAAGTACGAGCACGCCTTCGTCAGTAACCACCACTCGACGATTGTCGCAGGTTATAGGGTTCCCTCGTGACGACGACGGTGACCGAGGAGCCGGAGCCCCTGGAGGGCCTGGCCGGCACCCCCTCCGGTCACCCGCTCCCGACCGCGTGGGAGCGCGCCCAGCGGCGGATCAGCGGCTCGGCCGGTGCCGGCTGGCTCGCGTCGATCGGCATCACGCTGGTCGCCTTCCTCCTGCGGCTGTGGCACCTCGGCACGCCGAAGGTCTTCGCGTTCGACGAGACCTACTACGCCAAGGACGCCTGGTCGCTGCTGCAGTTCGGCTATGCGCGCAACTTCGTCGAGGGCGCCGACGACAACATCCTCGCCGGGCGTCTGACCGGGCAGTTCGCCGACGGCCCGTCGATGATCGTCCATCCCGACGTCGGCAAGTGGATCATCTCGCTCGGCATCAAGCTGTTCGGGATGGATCCGTTCGGCTGGCGGATCGCCTCGGTCGTGGTCGGCTCGCTGCTGGTGCTGCTCACGATCCGCTTCGTACGCCGCGTGTCCGGCTCCATGCTGCTCGGCCTCGTCGGCGGCATCCTGGTCACCTTCGACGGCCTGGCGTTCGTGCTGTCCCGGCTGGCGTTGCTCGACCTCTTCGTCGCCTTCTTCCTGCTGCTGGCGGTGCACCTGATGGTGATGGACCGCGACTGGTGCCGACGACGGTTCGCCACGCTCGCGCCCACCCAGCTCGCCGCGCCCGGCGCCTGGGGCCCGGTGCGCCGGATGCTCTTCCGTCCCTGGCTGCTCTTCTCGGGCGTCGTGTGGGGGCTGGCGATCGGCTGCAAGTGGGAGGCGCTCTACCCGCTGGCCGCCTTCGGTCTCCTCTATGTCGCCTGGTCGGCCGGGATGCGGCGCTCCTTCGGCGTACGCCTCTCCTGGCTGCGTGCCTGCGTGGCCGACGGGCCGACGGCCTTCGTCCACCTGGTCGGGGTCGCGGCCGCGGTCTACGTGATGACCTGGATCCCGTGGATGACCCACGCGGACGTCTACGAGGAGTCGCTCTCGGCGACGCAGTACACGCGCTACACCGGCGAGGGCCACTGCGAGGACAAGTCGTACGTCCCCGAGAACCTCAACGAGAAGCGCTGGCCGACCGCGACCGAGCCGGACGCCTCCGGGCTCGGCGAGGTGACCCAGTCGCTGCGGTCGCTGTGGTACTACCACCGCGACGTCTACACCTTCCACACCAACTTCCTCGAGTGCGCCGAGCACACCTACGGCTCACACCCTGTCGGCTGGCTCGTGCTGAACCGGCCCGTCGGGGTCGCCGCCGACACCGGGATCCTGTCGGGCGCGAAGTCGCGCGGCGAGATGTGCGAGGCGACGCCGACGACCGACCCAGACGGCGACGGCCCGAAGGAGGCCGGGACGTGTCTGCGGCAGGTGCTCCTCCTCGGCACCCCGGTGCTGTGGTGGGGAGCGTTCGTCGCGCTGATCGTCTCCGGGTTCATGTGGGTCGCGGCCCGCGACTGGCGGTTCGGCGTGGCCGTGGTCGGGGTGCTGTCGACGTGGCTGCCGTGGCTGCAGTACGCCGGGCGACCGATCTTCTCCTTCTACATGATCATCGCGCTGCCGTTCCTGGTGCTCGGGCTGTGCCTGTGTCTCGGCAAGATGCTGGACCGGCCACCTCCGGCGGCGGGCGGTCGGACGGCTGACCGGCGGAGGATCGCGGGTGCCGTCGCCGGTGGCATCTTCGTCGTCCTGGTGGTCTGCAACTTCGCCTGGTTCTGGCCGATCTACACCGACGAGCTGCTCACCCGGCAGGAATGGCTGACGAGGATCTGGTTCAAACGATGGATCTAGACGGGACGGACGGCGTGGACGAAGTGGTGCGGGGCCGTGTGCCGCGGCCGGGCGGGTTCGACGACGTCGTCGTCGCGATCTCCGGTGGGGTGGTCTCGGATGTGCGGGCCGCGCTCGCCGACGATCCTGAGCCGGCCGGCATCCTGCTCCCCGGGCTGGTGGACATCCACAACCACGGCGGCGGCGGGGCCTCCTTCCACTCGACCTCCGCCGAGGAGATCGCGGTCGCGGCCGGCGTGCACCACGCGGCCGGCACCACGACGCTGCTCGCCTCGACGGTGACCGATGCGCCCGAGCGGCTGCTCGAGGTCGTCGCCGCGCTGGCGACGGCGGCCGAGGACAGCCTGATCGCCGGGATCCACCTCGAGGGTCCCTTCCTGGAGCACTCCTGCCGAGGTGCACACGATCCCGACCTGCTGCTGGCGCCCGACGCCGGTCTCACCCGGGAGCTCGTCGCCGCCGCGCGCGGCCACCTGCGGGTGATGACGCTGGCCGCGGAGCTCCCGGGGGCTGTCGAGGTCGCCGAGGTGCTGGCCGAGGCCGGGGCTGTTGTCGCTCTCGGCCACACCGCCGCCACCGCTGCCCAGGCGCGCACCTTCCTCGACGGTCCCGGCAGCCTGGTGACCCATCTGTTCAACGGGATGCCGCCTGCCCACCATCGCGACCCCGGCCCCGTCCTCGGCTCCCTGGGAGCCGCCGGTGTCGGCTCGGCCTGTGTGGAGCTGATCGCCGACGGCGTACACCTCGCCGACGAGACGGTCCGCTCGGTCATGTCGATGGTGCCCGGGTCCGTCGTGCTCGTCACCGACGCGATGGCCGCCGCCGGGATGGCCGACGGCGACTACCAGCTCGGCCCGCTCTCCGTGGAGGTACGCTCCGGGGTCGCTCGCGTCGCCGACGGCACCGGCAGCGGACCGATCGCCGGTGGCACCTCCCGCCTTATCGACCAGGTGCGGCGCCACGCCGCCGCCGGGATCGACCTGGCCCTGCTGATGCGGGCCGCGAGCCTGCGTCCCGCCTCGGTCGTCGGCCTCGACGCGGGCCGTCTCGAGCCCGGTGTCCGCGCCGACCTGGTGGTCACCGACGAGTCGCTGCAGCCGACCCGGGTGATGCGCGGCGGCGAGTGGCTCACCGCCCACCCCGGGCTCGTATCCTGAGCACCATGTCCTCCACGAAGCCCGACGCCGCCACCCCACGCATCGCCGGGCTCGCGCCCAGGTGGGCGATCGTCGCCTTCGCCGTGGACGTCCTGTTCGTGCTCCTCTTCGCCTTCGCCGGCCGCCAGTCCCACGACTCCGGCCCGGCGCTCGTCGTGATCCGCATCGCCTGGCCGTTCCTGGCCGGGCTCGCCGTGGCCTGGGCCGTGACCATCTGGCGCCGCTGGCCCGCGATGCGCTCCTGGCCGGCCGGTGTGGTCGTCTGGCTCGGGACGTACGTCATCGGGATGGTGCTGCGCGGCCTCACCGGCGGCGGCCTCGCCCCGGCGTTCCTGGTCGTCTCGCTCCTCTTCCTCGGCCTCACCCTGATGGGCTGGCGCGGCTACGTCAGCGCCAAGATCCGCTACCGCTCCCGCCGCCTGGCCGATTAGGCCGAAGCGTCACTGCGGTCGGCCGAAGCGTCAGAGCGGTCGGCCGAAGCGTCACTGCGGTCGACCGAAGCGTCACCGCGGTCGGCCGAGTTGGCACCAGATGACGTGTCGCCCGACGTACGCGACGCCTCGACCTACGCACCTGACGTCTCGGCTGACGTACGCGACGCCTCGGCTCGACGGTGGCCGGCGGCAGGTTCGAAGCGTCACCCGCTTCGCCCGAAGCGTCACTGGGGTCGGTCGAAGCGGCACCAGGTGACGCCTCGGCCGACCTACCCGACGTCTCGGCCGTCGCAGGCGACGTCTCGGCTAGAGCGTGGCGGCAGCAGCGACAGGGTCGAAGCCGAAGGGGAGCTCGAGGCGGTGGGCGCGCATGAGGTCGGCGTTGGAGAGTACGTCGACGGTGCGGCCCTCCGCGGCCACGACGCCGCCGTCGAGGATGACCGAGCGCTCGCAGAGCTCGAGGGCGTATGGAAGGTCGTGGGTGACCATCAGGACGGTCACGTCGAGGTCGCGGAGGATGTCGGCGAGCTCCCGGCGCGAGGCCGGGTCGAGGTTGGAAGAGGGCTCGTCGAGCACCAGGATCTCCGGGTCCATCGCGAGCACGGTGGCTACGGCGACCCGGCGGCGCTGACCGAAGGAGAGGTGGTGGGGCGGGCGGTCGGCGAACTCCTCCATGCCGACCTTCGTCAGCGCCTCGGTGACCTTCGCGTCCAGCGCCTCGCCGCGCAGGCCGAGGTTGGCGGGGCCGAAGGCGACGTCCTCACGGACGGTGCCCATGAAGAGCTGGTCGTCGGGGTCCTGGAAGACGATGCCGACGCGGCGGCGGATCTCCTTGATGTTGGCCTTGGTGACCGGCAGCCCGGAGACCGCGACCGACCCGGCGCCCGCCAGATGGATGCCGTTGAGATGGAGCACCAGCGTGGTCTTGCCGGCGCCGTTGGGACCCAGCAGGGCGACGCGCTCGCCGCGGTGGACGTGCAGGTCGACGCCGAAGAGCGCCTGATGGCCGTCGGGGTAGGCGAAGGCGAGGCCGCGTACGTCGAGGACTGGAGTGGTCACCGGGGCATTCTCCCTGTGTAGCCGCGCGAGACCATGGCCAGGTGCACGCGCTCGCCGCGCTCGAAGGAGCGGATGAAGAGCGCGCCGACCGACCGGGCGAGCACCGGCCAGTGGAGCGGGTTGCGGGCGACGAAGCCGCGGGAGGCCCGCGCGACCGCCATCCGGCGCATCTCGTCGGTGACCACCTCGAGGTAGCGCACCATGAACGCCATGATCTGCACCAGCTGCTGAGGCAGCCGCAGCCGCTCCAGCCCGCGGACCAGCTCTTGCGGCGTGGTGGTCGCGGCGAGCAGCAGACCGGCGATGACGCCGATCGTGCCTTTCGCCAGCAGGCCCCAGGCCGAGAGCAGGCCCGACTCGCTCAGGCTCAGCCCGAGCACCTCGACCCGCGGGCCCTGCGCGATGAACGGCATCAGCACCGCGAACACCACGAACGGCACCTCGACCACCATCCGCTTCAGCACCCACCCCGGGCGCACCCGTCCCACCGCACCGACCGTCACCAGGACCGCCAAGAAGGCCGCGTACGCAGCGAACCACTCCCGCGGCGTCGCCACCACGACGAGCATGAACCCGACCAGGGCCAGCACCTTCAGGTGGGCGGGCACGGGCCTCATTCCTCGGTCGAGCCGGGACGACGGCGTACGACGAGGGCGAGACCGCCTGCGAGGACGAGCACCACGACGGTGCCGATCACGCCGGCCAGGCCGCCGGAGAGCCGCTCGTCGTCGACGCCCTTGGTGCCGTAGTCGGCCAGCGGGCCATCGGCGGCGCCGTGCTCGGAGGCGCTGTCGATGAAGCCGGTCTTCTCCGCGACGTACTCGAGGCCGTCGGGGTTGGCGGAGGCGTAGTAGGAGACGACCCCGGCCAGCAGCAGCGCGACCACGGCGATGCCGACGGCCACCCAGGTGAAGGGGACGCGCTTCTTGTCGGTCGTCTGCTCGGTCTGCTCGGTGGTGCTCACGCGGCCGCCTCCTTCGGCTTGATGACCAGGTCGCGCTCGGCGATCACGCTGCGGGCCGCGTAGACGAGGTCGGGACGTACGGCGAGGATCGCGCCGACCGCGAGGAACGTGATCGCGCCCTCGCCGAGACCGATGACCGTGTGCCAGCCGAGCATCGCAGTGGTCAGCGTGGCCAGCGAGATGTCGGCGGTGCCGCCGACGAAGTAGAGAGCGGTGAAGACGGCCGCCGCCGCGGGCACGGAGACGAAGGCGCCGACCGCCGCTGCGGGGGCGACCGTGCCCACCCGCTTCGGCAGGACCTTCATCAGCACCCGGGTGACGAACCAGCCGACGACCACCGTGGTCACGGCCATGAGCAGGATGTTGGTGCCGAGCGCGGTGATGCCGCCGTCGGCGAAGAGCAGCGACTGCACGATCAGCACGACCGAGACGCACAGCACCCCGGTCCACGGACCCACCAGGACCGCGGCCAGCGCGCCGCCCATCAGGTGTCCGCTCGTGCCGGCCCCGACGGGGAAGTTGAGCATCTGGGTCGCGAAGACGAATGCGGCGACGAGGCCGGCCAGCGGCGCGGTCTTGTCGTCGAGCTCACGACGGGCGCCGCGCAGCGCGACGCCGACCGCGACGACAGCGACAGCGCCGGTGGCGATCGACGTCGGAGCGTCGAGGAAGCCGTCGGGGACGTGCATGGTCACCTCAGGATCTGGTGGGGGTGGCTGTTAATGCGAAATTATCGCAATAGCAGAGCGGTGTCACACGACTTGGGGTCCTGCGAACAACCCCGCCACCTCGATCGAGACTTGTGACGTCCTAATTGTCGATAAATGAATACTTCAGAAGTCATGGCTTCCCGCGTACCGTCACCACCATGAGCGCCGCCAACGACATCGTCATCTGCGAGCCCCTCCGCACCCCCGTCGGCCGGTTCCTCGGCGCGCTGGCGCCACTGACCGCGACCGACCTCGCCACGACCGTGCTGCGCGAGCTGGTCGAGCGCACCGGCCTGCAGGAGGGTGACGTCGACGACGTGATCCTCGGCAACGGGTACGCGAGCGGCGAGAACCCGGCGATCGGCCGCATCGCCGCGCTCGACGCCGGCCTCGGCAACGGCGTGCCCGGCCTCCAGATCGACCGTCGCTGCGGCTCCGGCCTGCAGGCGATCCTGTACGCAGCCGGCTCGGTCGCCACCGGCGCCGCGAACCTCGTCGTGGCCGGTGGCGCGGAGTCGATGTCCAACGTCGAGCACTACGCGCTCGGGCTGCGCGGCGGGGTGAAGCAGGGTGGCATCGAGCTGCTCGACCGCCTCGACCGTGCCCGGGAGACTGCCGGCGGCAAGGACCACCCGATCCCCGGCGGCATGATCGAGACCGCTGAGAACCTGCGCCGCGACTACTCCATCTCCCGCGAGGAGCAGGACGAGCTCGCGCTGCGCTCCAACCAGCGTGCCGTGGCCGCCCACGAGGCCGGCAAGTTCGCCGACGAGCTGGTCCCGGTGACCGTCCCGGGCGGCCGCCGCAAGCCGGACGTCGTGGTCGACCGCGACGAGCACCCGCGGGCCGACATCTCGCTCGAGAAGCTCGGTTCTCTGCGTCCCATCCGGTTGAAGGTCGACGAGGAGTCGACGGTCACCGCGGGCAACGCGTCCGGTCAGAACGACGGCGCTGCGATGTGTGTCGTCACCACCCGCGCCGAGGCGGAGAAGCGCGGTCTGACTCCGCTGCTGGCGCTCAAGTCCTGGGCGGTCACCGGCTGCGAGCCCGAGCGGATGGGCATCGGTCCGGTGCTCTCCAGCCGCACCGCGCTCGACCGCGCCGGGCTCACCCTCGACGAGATCGACCTGATCGAGCTCAACGAGGCCTTCGCCGCCCAGGTCCTCGCGGTCCTGCGCGAGTGGAAGATCGACGCCACCGACGAGCGGCTCAACCCCAACGGCTCGGGCATCTCGCTCGGTCACCCGATCGGTGCCACCGGTGCCCGCATCCTCGCCACCGCAGCGCGTGAGGCGCAGCGTCGCGAGGCGCGGTACGTGCTGGAGACGATGTGCATCGGTGGCGGGCAGGGGCTCGCGGCCGTGTTCGAGTCGGTGAACTGACCGGGTCTCGACCAAGCTCGACGGTCTCGACAAGCTCGACCACCAAAGGAAGTAGAGAAGACATGGGTCTGGACAAGGTCGTCGGCTCGGCCGCAGAAGCGGTCGCCGACATCCACAACGGTGCGAGCCTGGCCGTGGGCGGCTTCGGGCTGGTGGGGATCCCGTGGTTCCTCATCGAGGCGCTGCGGGAGCAGGGTGCGGACGACCTGATGGTCGTCTCCAACAACTGCGGCGTCGACGGCGCCGGTCTCGGGCTGCTGCTCGACGACCACCGCATCTCCCGCGTGATCGCGAGCTACATCGGCGAGAACAAGGAGTTCGGGCGGCAGTACCTCGCCGGTGAGCTCACCCTCGAGCTCACCCCGCAGGGCACCCTCGCCGAGCGGATGCGTGCCGGCGGCAGCGGGATCGGCGCGTTCTACACCCCGACCGGCGTCGGCACGATGGTCTCCGACGGCGGTCTCCCCTACCGCTACCACCCCGACGGCACGATCGCCGAGGCCTCCGAGCCGAAGGAGGTCCGGGAGTTCCACGGTCGACAGATGGTGCTCGAGGAGAGCATCGTGACCGACTTCGCGCTGGTCCGCGCGACCCGCGTCGACCGCGCCGGCAACGCGCAGTTCAACGCCTCCACGCGCAACTTCAACGTGCCCGCCGCGATGGCCGGCCGGGTGACCGTCGTCGAGGCCGAGGAGGTCGTCGAGGTCGGTGAGATCGCACCCGATGACGTACATCTGCCCGGCATCTTCGTGCAGCGGATCGTGGCGCTGACGCCCGAGCAGGCGGCACGCAAGGACATCGAGAAGCGTACGACGCGTGGCGAGCGGCCGTCCGAGACCACTTCGAGCAAGGAGGCCTGAGTCATGGCTTGGGACCGCAACCAGATGGCCGCGCGTGCTGCGCAGGAGCTGCAGGACGGCGACTACGTCAACCTCGGCATCGGCCTGCCGACGCTGATCCCCGACTACATCCCGGAGAGCTCGACGGTCGTGCTGCACGCCGAGAACGGCGTCCTCGGCGTCGGCCCGTTCCCCTACGAGGACGAGGTCGACCCCGACCTGATCAACGCCGGCAAGCAGACCGTGACCGTGCTCGCCGGGGCCTCCTACTTCGACTCCGCCACCTCGTTCGCGATGATCCGCGGCGGCCACATCGACGTCGCCGTCCTCGGCGCCATGCAGGTCTCGACCAGCGGCGACATCGCCAACTGGATGGTGCCGGGCCAGATGGTCAAGGGCATGGGCGGCGCGATGGACCTCGTCTCCGGCGCGGGCCGGGTGATCGTGCTCATGGAGCACGTCACCAAGAAGGGCGCCCCCAAGCTGCTCGCCTCCTGCGACCTGCCGCTGACCGGCCGCGGGATCGTCAAGCGGGTCATCACCGATCTGGGCGTGCTCGATGTCGCGGGAGAGGCGTTCGAGCTCGTCGAGCTCGCGCCAGGAGTGACGTACGACGAGGTCCAGGCGGCCACCGGAGCGCCTGTCGTCGACCGCACCGAGGCCTCGTCGGCGATCGCTTAGTCTCGCTATGCAGAACCGGCGCCGGTTGGCGTAACTCCCGTTTGCACTTCTCGTTCTTGGTGTGACAACAACCACACACCTGGAGTGAGTCGTGAATATCGGCATCCTGTCGTTCCTGTTCCCGTTCCTGGCGCTGGTCGCAGGCTTCATGCCGACGACCGCTCCGGACGTGGGTTCGCTCGCCGGCGAGGCCGAGGGGTTGGCACGTACGCTGCCGTCGGCTCAGGCGGGCCGGACGGCCCAGCCCGACCAGTCGGCCCCGTCGGCTCAGACGCCTCAAGCGCCTCTGTCGCCGCGGGCCGAGGCACCCCAGGCGGCCCAGGCGCGGGCCGGCGCCTGGAAGCCTCGCCTCGCGACGTACGACGTGGTCGTGGAGAAGGACATCGAGATCACGATGTCCGACGGGGTGGTGCTGCGCGCCGACGTCCACCGTCCGGCGAAGGCCGACGGCACGCCTGCGCCGGGCCGGTTCCCGGTGATCCTGACGCAGAACCCCTACAACAAGAACGTCGCCGGCATCATCACCGCGGGCGGTGGCGACTACTTCGTCCAGCGCGGCTACGTCTTCGTCGAGACCGACGTACGCGGCACCGGTTCCTCCGCCGGCCAGTGGGACGCCTTCGGCGACCGCGAGCAGAAGGACGGCCTCGACGTGGCCAACTGGGCGACGTCGAAGGCGCGGCCGTGGAGCAACGGCGAGCTCGGCCTGTGGGGCCCGTCCTACATGGCGATCAACCAGTTCTTCACCGCCGCCCAGCACCCGCGCGGGCTGAAGGCGATGTTCCCGATCGTGCCCGCGGGCGACGTCTACCGCGACGTGGTCGCCTCCGGCGGTCAGATCGACGTCGGCTTCATCCCGCTGTGGTTCGGCGCGGTCACCGGCGCCGGCCTGATCCCGCCGGCGGTGAACTCGACCCGTCCGGACGCGAGCCTGACCACCCTGCTCCAGCACGTCGGCGGAGCGCTCGGCTTCCAGGTGCCGATGCTCGCCAGTGCGCTGCTCGCCAGCGACGTCGGCTACGACGGCCCGTTCTTCCAGAAGCGGTCGCCGCTCAGCGTGGTCGACGAGATCGACGTACCGACCTTCGTGACCGCCGGCCAGTACGACATCTTCCAGCGCGGCGCCCCGATGCTCTTCGACCGGATTCAGCGCAACGGCGTCGACACCAAGCTCCTCATCGGCCCGTGGACCCACACCGAGGCGTCGACCGGCGCCGGCCTCGAGGGCAGCGGGATCAACAGCATGAGCGAGATGGCGCTGCGGTGGTTCGACACCCACATCAAGGACATCCCCGACCCCGCTCTCGACAAGGACGTCGCCCCGGTGACCTACCACGAGATCGGCTCCGGGAAGTGGCGCACGATGAAGTCGTGGCTCGGCAGCGAGGTCACCGCGAAGTCGTACGACCTCGGCTCGACCCTGAAGCCGGTCCGCGGTGACACGATCCTGCCGCTGCCGGTGCAGGGGCTGTGCTCGCGCAGCACCGCGCAGTGGACCGCCGGCCTGGCAGCGATCCCTGGCTGCGAGACCGACAACCGGGTCAACGACGCGCTCGGTGTCTCCTACGAGACCGCTCCCGCCACCTCCGACCTCTCCTTCTCCGGGCCGATCAGCGCCGACCTCTCCGTCTCCACGACCGGCACCGACGGACTGATCTCGGTGTCGGTGGAGGACGTCGCCCCCGACGGTTCCGTCGACCGCATCACCGGCGGCTGGCAGACCCTGCGCCACCGCGCCGTCACCCCGTCGAAGTCGCGGAAGCTCAACGGCCAGGTCGTCCAGCCCTGGCACCCCTACACCGTCGAGGCCGAGCAGCCGGTCAAGCCCGGCACGGTCTACCGCGTGCCCGTCGAGGTCTTCCCGACCGGCGCGGTGATCGAGAAGGGCCACCGCCTCCGCGTCACCGTCCACTCCTACGACCTCCCCCACCTGCTGCCCAACGTCAAGCAGCTAGTCCGCGGCGTAGCCGGCGTGATGACAATCCACCACACGAAGGACAACCCCTCGACCGTGGTCCTCCCCGTCCGAAAGTAACGCCGAGACGTCGAATTCTGACGTCGAAGGGTCGATTTTCGACGTCGAGACGTCAGGATCTGACAGTTTCGTCCGGCACGCGCTCGGTGACCTTCGGGTCCCGGGCGCGTGCTGCGTCCACCAACAGGTACGCAGCGACGACCGCACCCACCGCCAGCGCGATCGCGGCCGCGAGGTACGCGGCGGCGTAGCCGACGTTGACGGCCAGGCCGGCGGCGACCAGGGTGCCGAGGAACCCTCCGACCTGCTGGGTGGTTGTGGTGAGACCCGAGCCGATGCCGGAATGCTCCGGGGCGAGCGCGCTCATCGCCAGCGCCGTCACCTGCGGCATCGCGAGGCCGAACCCGAGCCCCATCACGACCGCACCCGGGAGGACGTCGATCGGGTAGACGCCCGCGTCGGGGACCCGCACCAGGTAGAGCATGCCGGCGACGAAGACGGCCATGCCGACGAGCAGGACCCGCTCCGACCCGAACCGTTCGGCGACCGCAGCGCTGAAGCCGAGCGACGCGACCGCGATCACCGCGCTGACCGGGAGGAATCCCAGCCCCGTCATCAGCGCACCGAAGCCGAGAGTGTCCTGGAGGTAGAGCGTGGTGACGAACTGGAACGTGAACCCACCGAAGGTCAGCGTCAGCAGGATCAGGTTTCCGAGCGCGAACCGGCGCTGGGCGAACAGGCCGCGTGGCAGCAGGCCGCCCTGCACGCCGGTCCGCGGCGTACCTTCCACGGCGCGGAGCGCCGCGATCAGCGCGACGATCCCGAGCGGGACGTTGATCAGAAAGGCCCAGCGCCAGGACGCGACCTCGGTGAGTACGCCACCCAGCACCGTCCCCACCGAGGCACCGATCGAGCCCACGAAGGCCAGGACCGCGAAGGCGCGGAGCCGCTCACGAGACTCGGGGTAGAGCCCGGCGATCATGCCGAGGACCACGGCCGAGGCGACGCCACCGCCGACCCCTTGGGCGAACCGGGCGAGGACCAGCGAGATCGGGTCCCAGGCCAGGCCGCACCATGCGGAGGCGATCGTGAAGAGGGTCAGGCCAGTGAGGAAGACCGGGCGGGTGCCGAGCGCGTCGCCGGCCCGACCGGCCGGGAGCAGGACGAGCGCGAAGGCGAGGAGGAAGCCGTTCACGACCCAGGACAGCGAGGTGCCGCTGAAGCCCAGGTCGTCGCGGATCGCAGGAAGGGCCACGGTCACGACCGTGCCGTCGAGGATCACCATCAGCTGTGTGGCTGCAAGGGTCGCGAGCGCGACTGTCTTGGTCGTCATAGATACGACCATAAGAGATTGTTTGTTATGAAACAATCTATTTCGAGATATTCAGTTACAGGCCTATCTTCAGCGAGACGATGCAGTGACACGACGGCGCAGCGTCATGGTGTGCGACGGGGTCGACCACGGGCCGGCAACCAGGTGCTGCAGCGCCTCGATGAACGTCTCACCCTCGCTGGGCGAGAGTCCTTCGAGCGACTTCGCGACGGCTGCGTTGTAGGCCTTCGAGCCGGCCTCGAGCAGCTTCGCGCCGGCCGGAGTGATCGCCACGATGCGCGCGCGGCGGTCCGTGTCCGAGACCCGTCGCTCGGCCAGACCGCGTCGCTCGAGGTTGTCGAGGGTGGTCACCATCGTGGTCTTGTCGAGCATCGCCATCTCGGCCACCGCGTTCTGGGTGTACTCGCCCTCCGCCGCCTTCATCAGCACGCAGTACTCGCGCACCGACAGGTCGATGTCGGCCAGCGCCTCGCCGACCTGGGCAGCGAAGGCATGGGCGGATTGGTTGAGCAGGAACAGCAGGTCGATGCGCGGTCCAGTCATGAACTAGATCCTAACGAATCATCCGATAACGAACTATCTTCTGTCGGATGATCCAAGCGGCGGCGCCAACCCTGAGAACAGGATCGAGCACCGCCGCCGTCGCCGGCCGCGAGCGGCCGACTCAGAGATACTGAGCGAGGTCCTTCTGGATCTCCTCGGGCGTCACCGGAGGCTCGTAGCGCTTGATGACCTGGCCGTCGCGGCCGATCAGGAACTTCGTGAAGTTCCACTTGATGTCACCCGGATCGGCGGCGGGCGTGATCTCCTTGACGTGCTCGTAGAACGGCCCGAGGTGCGGGCCCCAGTCACCGGGCGCCTCGGCTCGCAGGTACTCGTAGAGCGGGGACGCGTTCTCGCCGTTGACGTCCACCTTGGCCAGGACCGGGAAGGTCACGTCGTAGGTCGACCGGCAGAAGTCCTGGATCTCGTCGTCGGTGCCCGGCTCCTGCCCCATGAACTGGTTGGTCGGGAACCCGATGACCTCGACGCCGGAGTCCTTGGTCTCCCGGTAGAGCGCCTCGAGCCCCTCGTACTGCGGCGTCAGACCGCACTTGCTCGCGACGTTGACGATCAGCAGCAGCTTTCCCCTGTAGTCGCCGAGCGCAACGGTGCTGCCGTCAGCGGCGGTCGCTTCGAAGTCGTGCGTGGTGGTCAAAGATCTCTCCTCGGAACGTCGGAACGTCGAACATCGGTGGTCGAGCCTGTCGTGGCGACAACCCGGACCCGCCCGAGGTTATGCCCCGCGCTGGTGCGGCACGGCCGACGCCTCGTCGGCCAGTCGCCGCTCCCGCGCGACGGTCATGATCGCGGCCGACATCCACTCGACCGCCTCGGGCATCTCGAAGGCGATCTCCTCGAGCAGCGTCGGCATGTCGTGACGCCCCACCGAGAGCAGCATCTCGCTCAGCGAGCCGTCGGGCCCGGTGACCATGAACCGGAACTCGATCGCCTCAGGCGTGACCGTCGCGGCGCACCGACTGGTCTCGAACGCCCATGGCGTACGACGGGCTTCGCCCTGGGCGCCGGGAGTCGTCATGACCGCGCATCCTATTGAGGTCGGCAGCCCGAAGACACCCTTTTCACTTCTCGGATGGCCCTTCGAACAGTGATTCGAATCTCGTCACCCGGACACGCGACCCCGGCGCGCACCGGACCCCTCGCGTACCGATACGTTTCGACCGCGTCATTCAGCAGGGCACATTGGAGAGGGACACAACTTCACATGATGGGCGGGCATCACGCGGCCTCCGGGGCTGCCGCGTGGATTGCAGTGACTTCGTCGGCACCGATCGCGTTCGGGTGGTATCCCGGCGTCTCGGACGTGGGCGTGATGGTCGGCACCCTGGTGTGTGCCGGCGCCGCGCTGCTCCCGGACGCGGACCACCACAACGGCACGATCGCCAACTCTCTCCCGCCGGTCTCCGAGGGTGTGACCAAGATCGTCGGCCAGGTCTCCGGCGGCCACCGCAACGGCACCCACTCGATCCTGGGCGTGCTCGCCTTCACCGGCCTCGCCTGGGGCGCGGGGATGCTCTCGCTCGAGACGAAGACCTTCGGCACCGTCCTGATCGGCCCGGGCATCATGTGCGTCCTGCTGGTCGCCTTCGCGCTGGACGCGCTCAAGCTCACCCGCAAGGGCGTCCTGTGGCCGTGGATCTCCTCGGTGTCGCTGGCTGCGCTGATCTCCGTCTTCGCGCCGGAAGAGTGGTGGTGGATGCCCTTCTCCGTCGCCCTGGGGTGCGTGGTGCACCTGCTGGGCGACCTGCTGACCACGATGGGGATCCCGCTGCTGTGGCCGTTCCCGACCCGGCCGCCGCGGTGGATCACCCGCAACAAGTGGCTGCCGTTCGACAACATGTGGACCCGGGGCGGCCACTTCGCCCTGCCCGTCCTCGGCGACGCCGGCTCGATCCGCGAGTGGGTCGTGATGACCCCGATCAGCCTCTACGCCATCCTCGGCTTCGGGTGGGCGATGCTGAGCCAGATGGGTTTCGACGTGGAGAGCCGCTGGGACGTCCTGGTCGCCAACCTGAGCACCCTCCTCTGACCCTCTGCCCCAACCTCAGGCAGGTGTCGAGCGCCGCCGACCGCGCAGCGGTCGCACCACGAAGATCCCCGCCAGCAGCGCGAGGGCGGCGAGGAATGAGACGACCGCCAGCAACCCGCTCAGGATCACCTTGGTCTGGATGCCTCGGTGCTGCTCGGCGACGTCGTCGGAGACGATCAGCGTCATCGACACGATGGTGTCCTTGAGCAGCTGGATGAAGCGGGTCATGTCCTCGGACCAGACCTGCGCGGCCGGTCGCCCCAGGCCGTGCTCCTGCAGTGCCGGGACCACGCCGGCGAGCGAGCCGTCGTTGATGACCTGCACCACCGCGTTCTGCGAGACCACGCCGCGGGAACCGTCGGCGAAGGTGCCGTCGGAGATCTTGTCGAGCTCCCTCTAAGTGACCTCGGGAGCGTCGGCGTAGAAGGAGCGCGAGTTGAGCTGCCACGACGTACGCGCCTTGCTCATCGCCTCCATCGACTCCTCGTCGATGTGCCCGGTGACCAGTGCCGGCACCATGACCGCGCGCTCCACACCCAGCGACTCGGCCGCGGACCGGACGTACTTGAGGTTGGTGACCTGCTTGTAGATCTTCTCGCTGGGGATGTTGGGCATCTCGGTCGCGAAGTCGAGCAGCTCGTAGGCGGTGTCGGTGTAGGCCGCGACGGCCGCCTCCGTGCTCGCCTTGTCGCCGTCCTGGAGGTCCTCGCGATAGGCGTCGATGCCCTTGAGCACTGTGTAGGTGCGCTCGACGCGCTCGCGCAGGCTGGGGGTGTCGGCGAGGTCGACCTTGGTGATGTCGTCGTGCCAGGCGCGGATCGAGTCGTCGGTCACCTTCTGATAGGCCTGCCGCACCGCGTCCGGGACCTGGTCGGAGCCGAGCGCATCGCGCTCGAAGATGAGGTCCATGCCGAGCTCGTAGCTCTCGGGGAGCGCTCCCGCGATCGTCATGGCGCGGCTGGAGACGGAGCGTTGGCCGATCGCGTCGACGAAGGTCAGCACACCCGCCACCAGCGCGACGACGACCGGGATCAGGAGGGCGACGAGCACCTTCGTGCGCAGCAGCCTCGGCTTCGCAGCAGCATGCGACCGAGGCGTACGCTGCAGCGACTCGACCACGCCGACGACCGACGTACCCGACCCCGGCGACCCCGACAGTCCCGCCCCCGAGGCCCCGAGCGTCGCCGCCGAGGACGGAGCGGCCGAACCAGCCTTGGGAGCCGCGATCGCCGCAGGCTTCGCGGGGGCGGAGAGCTCGCGCATGCCGGTGACGGTCGCGGGCGCGACCCCGGGCCGGCGAGCGAAGGCGACGACCTCACCCGCGGTCGGACGCCTGGCCGGGTCCTTGTCCATCATCGAGGCCACGAACTCGTCCACGTGCGCCGGCACCGTGACCACGTCGTTGACGTGCGGGACCGGCGCGGTCACGTGCTGGTAGATCATCGAGACCGGCTCGGCGCCGGCGTAGGGAGCGCGCCCGGTGAGCAGCTCGAAGTAGACGCAGCCCAGGGCGTAGATGTCGCTCGGCGGCCCCACCACGGTGTCGGCGGCCTGCTCGGGCGAGATGTAGGGCAGGCTGCCCATCACGTGCCGGGTGGAGGTGAGCCGCTCGCCCTCGTGGTTGGCCAGCTGGGCGATGCCGAAGTCGAGCACCCGGATCCGGCCGTCGCCGTCGTAGACGAGGTTCGAGGGCTTGATGTCGCGGTGGATGATGCCGGAGGCGTGCACCGCGGTGAGCGTCCGCGCGACCTGCACCATCGCCTCGCTCGCCTCCTCGACGGTGAAGCGCCCCTGCTTCTCCAGCCGGTCGGCGAGCGTCGGCCCGGGGAGCAGCTCCATGACCAGGTAGACGATGTTGCCGTACTCGGTCGTCTCGACCCCGACGTCGTGCACCTGCACCGTGCCGGGGTGGCTGGCAGCCGTCGTCGAAAGCGCCTCACGCCGGAAGCGCTCGGTCACCTTCGGGTCGGCGGAGGTCTCCACGACCTTGACCGCCACCCAACGTTCGAGCCGGATGTCGGCTGCCTGCCAGACCTCGCCCATCCCGCCGCGGCCGAGCAGTCGGTGCAGGCGGTATCGGCCTGCGATCGGGGGGCGGGTTCGCATGCGCATATGTTGGCGGACTCACACCCCGCGCGTCTCGTGTACGCACCGATGAGATCGGCAGATCTTTGCTATGGTCGCCGGTTTACGCATCAACAGAACGTCCTCTCGAACGGAGCAGCACGACGCCGAGCGCGACGAGCACGGCCAGCATCACGCCGGTGAAGGTCCCCCACGCGATCGTACGACTCTTGGCCTCATCGTGCTCGCGCGTGATGTCGTCGGCGAGCTTCTGGGCGGCGTCGACCACGACGTTGCGCAGGTCCTGCACGAAGGTGGCCGCGTCGGCCAGCCAGACCTGGTCGGCCGAGGTGCCTTCACCGCCGTCCTCGAGCTGCTCGACGACGTCGCCGACCGCGCGAGCGTTGAGCACCCGGAGGACGACACGCTGCGACGGCACGCTGTAGGAGCCGTACTCGAAGGAGCGCGCGGAGATGGCGTCGAGCGCCTGCCTGGTGCCGGGCTCGGCCTCCCGGTAGATCGACTCGCTGTTGGTGGCCCAGGAGCTCTGCGCCGCTCGCAGCTCGGCGATGGCCCGGTCGCTGATCCGTCCCCGACGCAGCGCGTTGGCCATGATCTTGCGCTCGAATCCGAGCACCTCGGCGACCGGTCCGATCGCCTCCAGGTTGCGCGCCTGCCGGGCGAGATCCTCCTCGTCGAAGGTCGGCAGCTCGGCAGTGAGGTCGAAGAGCCCGTTGACCGCGTTCGTGTACGTCGCCAGGTCCGCCGAGATGTTCGTGCGGTCCCCCGAGCGGATCGCCGAGCGGAACTCCGAGAGCCGCTCCAGCGCTGCCGCCGTCCGCTCCGTACGCCGCCGCGGCCCGGGGTCGCCACCGCGCTCGAGCCTCTTCACCGCGGCGGTCCAGGCCTCGATCGACTCGTCGGTGACGGCGAGGAACTCCTCCGGCACCCGTCCACCGCCGCGCAGCGCGTCCCTCTCGATCGAGAGGTCGAAGGCGAGCGCGACGCTGCTCGGCAGGATCTCGGCGAGCGGCTCGGCGTCGCCGAGCCTGGCTCTGGTCTCCCCAGCGCGCACCGCGCTCCACCCACCGAGGACGAGACCCGGCAGGAGGAGGAGCATCAGCACCCCGACGAGCGCGGGAGCGGCCCGCGCTCGTCGGGCCTTCGCGCTCGTGGTCCGCACGATCTTCTTCGGCGGCGCGGTCAGCTCGCTCTCCAGGACCGTCACCACCTCCTCCGCCTGCGGCCGAGCGCCGGGGTTCTCGGCGAGCATCGCGGTGACGATGCCGTCGATCTGACCGGGCACCGTCACGACCGAGCCGACGCGCTCCGGGTCAGGCCCTGCGTACGGCGGGCGGCCGGCGAGCATCTCGAAGAAGACCGCGCCGAGGGAGTAGATGTCGGTGGGCGTACCGACCCGTTGCCGCTGGATCTGCTCGGGAGACAGGTAGGCCATGCTCTCCCCCGGCCGCGGCGGTGGTGCGGCGACCAGCACGGCCCGCCCGTCCTTGCCGAACCCGATCGTCGCCGGCCGGATGTCGCCGTGCACCTGACCCTCGGCGTGGCCGCCCATCAGCACACGCGCGATCTGGCCGACGATGTCGGAGGCCTCGTCGGCCGAGATGCGGTGCCCGCGGGCCAGCCGGGCGGCCAGACTGTGACTGTCGGGAGCGGGCCCGTCCTGTCCGGTCGAACGATTCACATGCTGGCGACCGGCGCGTGGGGGACGGAAACGCATGGGTCCATAGTCCCTGTTGTACGCGCCGGCCGCCTCCCCTCAGCGAATACTTTTTGCAGACTTCGCCGAGATTTCCCTCGGATCAGCGCTCGTACGCCGACCCAGATAGGCGAGGCAGGCCACCGCGAGCGCCACTCCCCACAGCGGCCACAGCGTCTCCGGCGCCCACGCCGCCCAGTCCTCGGTGGCGCCCGGCACGCTCGCCAGGTCACCACCGACGATCATCCGCCAGAAGGACAGTCCTGCCGAAGTGACCGCACCGGCGACCAGGAGACCCGGCATCAGCGCCATCGCGACCGGGACCTCGCGGCCGCCGACCCGCGGCACCCACCTCCAGAAGACCTCACCCCAGCGGGCGATCAGACCGCAGGTCAGCGCGGATCCGACCACCGCGAAGAGCGCCAGACCGAGGCCGGCCCAGCGTCCTTCACCGAGCTCGTCGAGCATCTCCCGCCGGATCCCGAGCGGCACGCCGACCGCCCAGGCGATGCGGGTGACGGCGTAGAGGAGCGGTACGACGGCGGCGACCGCGACAGCCGGGCGCCCCCAGCGCGCCCAGCGGCCCCAGTCGAGCCGGCCGCTCGGCTCGGCCCGTTCGAGCAGCCCGATGCCGGCGACCACCGTCGCCAGCCCGCCGACCGCGTGGGCGAGGCCCGCGCCGGCGTCGAGGACGATGTCCCAGCCCAGCTGCCCGGCGCCGGGTCCGGTCCCGACGAGCGCGAGCAGGATCTGCGGCAGATAGCCGAGGAACATCAGTGCGCGGACGTCGGAGACGACCAACGCCACCACGAGCCCGACGACGATCAGCAGCCGGCCGGTGCGTCGCCGTGTCCGACGGTCCTGGGTCGCGACGCCCACGGCTCCGGCCGCCAGGGCCAGGAGCGCGGCCACTCCGACCGCCCCGGACATCTGCGCGCCGCTGAGACCGCTGAGCGGCGAGGCGTCGGTGGGCACCCACGGGGCCGGGATGCGCCCGAGGAGCGCGAGCCCGGACAGCGCGCCGAAGGCCAGGGCCCAGGCACCGGCCAGCCACGGCGCCGCTCGGCGAGCGGCGGATCGCGGCTGCGTACGTTTCATCGTGATGGTCATCGCGCCACGCTCCTGACGCTGTCCCAGCGGCGGCCGACGGTGCGGAGCAGCGCCGGGTAGACGACGGCGTAGCGGAACGGCTTGATGAAGGCCAGGTACGCCTCGCCGAGCCGTCCGTTCGGCCGCACGAGCACGCTCAGCTGCGCGGTGTGGCCACCGGGCGCGGTGGCGTCCTCTGCCCAGCCGAGGTGCAGGACACCGTGCACGGTGCGGTTGGCGATCTCCGCGGCGTACTCCCGGTCCGTCAGGTAGAGCGGCTCGAACGGGCCGGTGTCGCGCTCGGGCACCGGGCGGTCCCGGAGGTCCTCGGGCAGGCGGTCGCGCAGCGGCGTGACGCGGTGCCCCAGGCCGTGCTGGTCCGCGTCGGTGCCGAGCACGCGGCCGAGAGCCCAGCGGACCGCGAAGAGGAAGCGGTACGCCGCGGGGAACTCACGACTGTCGGTGCTCATCATCGCCTCGACGAAGCGCGGGAAGTCGCCGGCGTCACCGTGGGCGGGCAGCGCCCAGGTGTCCTCGAGGTCGAAGTCACCGGCGATCTCATGGATCCGCCAGGGTTGCCCGGAGTAGGCGCCCGACGGGAGGGGTCTGGTTCTGGTCTGTGTGGTCATGTCTCCACACTGGTCCGTGCAGAGCGCCGCCTCGTCGCCCTCAGGTCGCGGCCTTCTCATCCTCCAGGATGAGGCTCAGCCCCTCGGCCCGACCAGGCCGGTCTCGTAGGCCAGCACCACCGCCTGCACCCGGTCGCGGAGCCCGAGCTTGGCGAGCACATGACCGACGTGGGTCTTCACCGTCGCCTCGGAGAGGTGGATGCGACGGGCGATCTCGGCGTTGCTGTCACCGGTCGCGAGCTCGAGCAGCATGTCGAGCTCGCGCGGCGTGAGGGCCTCCCGGATGTCGGCGATGCGACCGCTGTCGGGCGCCGGCCCGGTCGCCACGTGCTCCAGCAGCCTGCGCGTCGTCGAGGGCGCGACCACCGCGTGACCGGCATGGACGGTGCGGATCGCGGCCACGATCTCCTCGGCGCGCGCGTCCTTGAGCAGGAAGCCGCTGGCCCCGGCCCGGATCGCCGGGAAGGCGTAGTCGTCGAGGTCGAAGGTGGTCAGCGCGACGACCCTCGTCGCCGGCTGCTCCGCGGCGATCGCGGCCGTCGCCTGGATCCCGTCGAGGCGAGGCATCCGCAGGTCCATGAGCACCACGTCGACCCGCCTCGTACGCACCAGGGCGAGCGCCTCGTGACCGTCGGCCGCCTCGCCGGCGAGCTCGAGGTCTGGCTGGCTCTCCACCATCATCCGCAGCGCGGAGCGCATCAGCTCCTGGTCGTCGACGATCGCGACCCGGATCGGGTTCTCCTCGCTCACAACGGCAGCACGGCGAGCACTCGCCAGCCCTCTCCGCTCGGTCCGGTCTCGAGGGTGCCGCCCACCGCGGCGACCCGTTCGCTCATCCCGCGCAGCCCGCGGCCCGGAGGGCGCTGGCCGCCGACGCCGTCGTCGGTGACCTCGACCCGGAGCCGGCGCGCGGCGCGCGTCACCGACACCGTCGCGACCGCACCAGGACCGGCGTGGCGGGTGACGTTGGTGAGCGCCTCCTGCACGACGCGATAGGCGGTCAGCCCGACGTTGGGCGCGACCTGGCCGAGGTCGCCCGTCTCGAGGTCGACGCTCAGTCCGGCCCGGCGCATCCGCTCGACGAGGTCGTCGATGTCGGCCAGTCCCGGCTGCGGCTCGGTGGAGGACTCGCCGCCGAGCACCCCGAGGAGACCGCGCATCTCGACGAGCGCCTCGCGGCCCGTGGTCGCGATGGTGTCGAGGATGCCCGAGGCCCGCTCCGGTTGCTGCCCGACGACCATCCGACCGGCCTCGGCGTGGCTCACGACCACGGCCAGCGAGTGGGCGACGACGTCGTGCATCTCGCGCGCGATGCGCTGGCGCTCGTCGGCGGCGGCACGGTCTGCGAGCTGGCCGACCCAGGCGATCCGGGTGGCTCGGAACCGGCCGAGAGCCCAGGCCGCCACCGTGGCGGCCAGCGTCGCGGTGGCGACCATCAGCCACCACGCCCAGCCCTCCAGACCGGTGCCCTCGAACCGCCAGAGCCTCACCACGGTAAGCAGGCAGCCCACCAGCGCGACGCCGAGCGCGACGCCGGGCCACGGCCGCCGGTCCTGGGCGCTCACCGCGTAGAGCAGCACGAAGAAGCAGAGGCTGCTCGGCAGCAGCACCGGCCCGTACGCGCTGCCCGCCGCCTCCGCCGTCGGGCCGTCCAGGTCGGGAGCGGCGACGAGCACCAGCTCGGCGAGAGCACCCGCTGCGTACGACTCGAGAGGGAAGCGCCGGGCGGTGGCCACCGCCGCGTGCAGGACCACGAGCGCGGCCACGAGCGCGACCTCCCAGGCCGTGGCGACCTCGCCCTCGGTGACCGAGGTCCAGCCGACCGGCAGCAGCACCAGCGCGAGCACCCCGGCCAGCGCGAGCTGGCCGGCGTCCCCCAGCCAGCGGGGTCCGGGTGCGGCGGCCACGGTCATGCGCTCACCCTAGAACCAGCGGGCGCAGAGGACGACCGTGTTATCGGCTGCGGGTCACTCGCCCCGGGGGCCGGTGGTCTCGTTGCGCTCGGCCTTCTCCATGCTGCGCGACTTCAGCAGGCTCAGCACCGTGGTGACCGCCAGGATGCCGACGATGACGCTCAGCGAGACCTCGATGGAGACCTCCGGGGCCCAGCCGACGTGCTCCCCGCCGTTGATGAAGGGCAGCTCGTTCTCGTGGAGCGCGTGGAAGACGAGCTTGAAGCCGATGAAGCCGAGCAGGATCGCCAGACCGTAGGAGAGGTAGACCAGACGCTCGAGCAGGCCGCCGATCAGGAAGTAGAGCTGGCGCAGACCCATGAGCGCGAAGATGTTGGCGGTCATGACCAGGTAGGGCTCGTTGGTCAGGCCGTAGATCGCGGGGATCGAGTCGAGCGCGAAGAGCAGGTCGGTGGTGCCGAGGGCGCAGATGACCACGAACATCGGCGTCGCCACGCGCTTGCCGTTCTCGCGGATGAACATCTTCGCGCTGGTCCACTGCGAGGTGAGCGGGATGCGGCTCTCGAGGAACTTCACCACGGCGGGCTCCTCGTACTCGTCATCGTCGTCGTTGCCCTCCAGGGCGAGCTTGACCGCGGTGTAGATGAGGAAGGCGCCGAAGAGGTAGAAGACCCAGCTGAAGTTGTTGATCGCCGCCGCGCCGACGCCGATGAAGATGCCGCGGAAGACCAGCGCCAGGATGATGCCGATCAGCAGCGCCTTCTGCTGATACTTACGTGGCACCGCGAACTTCGACATGATGATGATGAAGATGAACAGGTTGTCGACCGACAGCGAGTATTCGGTCAGCCAGCCGGCGAAGAACTCGGTGCCGTACTTCGGGCCGGAGAAGTAGTAGACCCCGATGCCGAAGACCACGGCCAGACCGATGTAGAGGCCGAGGGCACCGATCAGCTCACGACGCGAGGGCTCATGGGGTCGTCGTCCGATGACGAGCACGTCGACGAGCAGCACTGCGCTGGCGATGCCGATGGTCAACCACCAGATGAGCGGGGAGACGTCCACGAAGGGACTCCTTTTGATCGTGAGGCAGAAGCGGGTCTTCGCCGAAGATTAGGCGACCGAGGTCTCAGCCTCGAAAGTAGCGGCAGGCCGGACCCCGGTTGTACGACGAGTGTGCGACCAATCTAACAAGCGGCATCTCCGGCATCCCCATGCTCTCAGGCGAGGAAAGACCGATGAGGCGACGATCACACTGCGGATGACTGGACCTCAACCGCACTTGATGTTTTAGCGTCGCTGTTCGAAGAGAGAGGAGGGGGTGTGAGCGACACACTCACCGACCAGTTCAAGGCCGGCTTCCGTCGATATCCCACCGGCGTGGCCGTCGTGGCAGCCTCGACCGAGACCGGACCTGTCGGAGCGACCGTCTCCAGCGTCGCCTCGGTGAGCGCGAACCCGCCGCTGCTGTCGTTCTCGGTCTCCCAGGCCAGCCGCTCCGGGCCGGCGCTCGCCGGCAGCGGCCGGGTCGGCGTGCACGTACTGACCGAGGCGCAGGCCGACGTGGCCGCAGCCTTCGCCGACCGCACCGCTCCACGCTTCACGCTCGGGCAGGGCTGGCGGCTCCCCCAGGGTCAGCCGCCCGTGCTCGAGGACGCCGCAGCGAGCTTCTACGGCCAGGTGGTCCGCGTCGTACCCGCCGGTGAGGCCTGGCTGGTGCTGGTCGAGATCGAGTCGATCACCCTCGACGAGGCCGCCGACCCGCTGCTGCACCAGGACCGCCGCTACTGGTCCCTCGGCGCCCAGGTCAGCACCCTCCCGCTCGACCGCGTCCTCCCCGAGAAGGCTTCCTGACCGTCGACCCGACGGTCTCTCCACCACATCATCGAGAGGAACCATCCATGCGCCTGTTCGCGCCCACCATCGAGGTCTCTGCCCACTGCGACCTGCCCTGCGGCGTCTACGACCCCGCCC
>NZ_BMRK01000015.1:0-748 GCF_014648595.1 Nocardioides luteus
CGCCTCCGCCCAGGGGCTCCGGCGGCTCGACCAGCGGGGGCGGGGTCCCTACCTACCCCCACGTCGGCTCTTTCGAAGCCCCATGAGCCCGCGCCACACCCCTCGCCGCCGCCCCGATATCGGCGGAATCTTTTTCTCGATCGGGTGCCGGGTCAAGGACCGCGAAGCGGCCGCGCAAGCGGCGGGCGTAGCCCGTCCTTGACGCGGTGCGCGATCGAGAGACACTGAGAGATCGGGTCGGCGGCGAACCTGGGAACGAAAGAACAGCCGCTTAGCGATGTCCACACGCAGGGGTGGTCTCGACAAGCTCGACCACCGGGGGCCGGGTCTCGACCAGCGTGGGCGAGGACCCGTGCCCTGGCTCGACATCGGCTCTTCGCACCGCATGAGCCCGCGCCACACCCGTCGCCGCCGCCCCGACATAGGCGGAATCTTTTCTCGATCGGGGGCCGGGTCAAGGATGGCGAAGCGGTCGGCGAAGCCGGCGCCGAAGGCGTCCTTGACGCGGTGCGTGGTCGAGAAACACTCAGAGATCGGGTCGGCGGCGGACCTGGGAGCGAAAAACACAGTCGCTTAGCGATGTCCGCACGCGCGTGGTCTCGACAAGGTCGACCACCGGTGGGGCGGTGCGTCCGCGAAAGGGGTCTCGACAGGCTCGACCTCCGGGGGCTTGGGTCTTGGAGCGATCATCCACGGCACGGACCGTGTTGGTCTCGACACGCCTCCGCCCAGGGGCTCCGGCGGCTCG
>NZ_BMRK01000015.1:758-116808 GCF_014648595.1 Nocardioides luteus
AACACAGTCGCTGACCGATGTCCGCTCGCAGGGTGGTCTCGACAAGCTCGACCACCGGAGACTCAGGTCTCGACACGCCTCCGCCCAGGGGCTCCGGCGGCTCGACCAGCGGAGCGATGGCCCCCTACCTACCCAGCGTCGGCTCTTTCGAAGCCTCATGAGCCCGCGCCACGCCCCTCGCCGCCGCCCCGATATAGGCGGAATCTTTTTCTCGATCGGGTGTCGGGTCAAGGACCGCAAAGCGGCCGGCGAAGCCGGCGCCCGAAGGGCGTCCTTGACGCGGCGCGTGATCGAGAAACACTGAGAGATCGGGTCGGCGGCGAACCTGGGAACGAAAAACGCAGTCCCTTACCGATGTCCGCACGCGGGGTGGTCTCGACAAGCTCGACCAGCGGAACACCGGAGGTACAAGATCCCCCACTCCGGCGAGCCCGATGTCGCACTCGCACACGGATTCGAGACAATGCGCCTTATGGCACGCGGCAAGACCAAAAACGACGTCCCCGACGACTTCGAGGAGCACATCCTCGACACCGACATCGGGGACGAGATGCGGTCCTCATTCCTGGAGTACTCCTACTCGGTCATCTACTCCCGCGCTCTGCCCGACGCGCGCGACGGGCTGAAGCCCGTGCAGCGCCGGATCCTGTTCACGATGAACGACATGGGCGTACGCCCCGACCGGGGACACGTGAAGTGTGCTCGCATCGTCGGTGAGGTGATGGGCAAGCTGCACCCGCACGGCGACGGTGCGATCTACGACGCGCTGGTGCGGATGGCGCAGCCGTGGGCGATGCGGCTGCCGATGATCGACGGGCACGGGAACTTCGGCTCTCCCGGTGGTGACGACCCGGCGGCCGCGATGCGTTACACCGAGGCCCGGATGGGTCCGGCGGCGCTGGCGATGACCGATGACATCAAGGAAGACACCGTCGACTTCCGGCCCAACTACGACTCGCGGGAGATGGAGCCGAGCGTGCTCCCCGCGGCGATCCCCAACCTGCTGGTCAACGGCGCCACGGGCATCGCGGTCGGTATGGCCACCAACATGGCGCCTCACAACCTGGTCGAGGTCATCGCCGCCGCGCGCCACCTGATCAAGCACCCGGGCGCGGAGCTCGACACGCTGATGAAGTTCATCCCGGGGCCCGACCTGCCCACCGGCGGCACGATCGTCGGCCTCGACGGGATCCGGGACGCGTACGAGACCGGCCGCGGCTCCTTCAAGATCCGCGCCACGACGCGAATCGAGCCGTTCGGGCGCCGCAAGGGCATCGTGATCACCGAGCTGCCGTTCAACGTCGGCACCGAGAAGATCATCGAGCGGGTCAAGACGCTGGTGCAGTCGAAGAAGATCCAGGGCATCGCCGACCTCAAGGACCTCACCGACCGCGAGCACGGCACCCGCCTGGTGATCGAGGTCAAGAACGGGTTCGTGCCCGAGGCCGTCCTCGAGCAGCTCTACAAGATGACCCCGCTGGAGGACTCCTTCGGCATCAACAACGTCGCGCTCGTCGACGGCCAGCCGCGCACCCTCGGCCTCAAGGAGCTGCTCGAGGTCTTCCTCGGCCACCGCTACGACGTGGTCCGCCGCCGCTCGCAGTTCCGCCGGGACAAGGCCGCCGACCGGCTCCACCTGGTCGACGGGCTGCTGATCGCGATCCTCGACATCGACGAGGTCATCCAGCTGATCCGCTCCTCCGACAACGCCGCCGAGGCCAAGGACCGGCTGATGACCGTCTTCGACCTCAGCCAGCCGCAGGCTGAGTACATCCTCGACATGGCGCTGCGCCGCCTGACGAAGTTCTCCAAGATCGAGCTCGAGAAGGAGCGCGACGACCTGCGCGCCACGATCGAATACCTCGACTCGATCCTCGCCGACGACGACATGCTCCGGAAGGTCGTCTCCGACGAGCTCGGCGAGGTCGCCAAGACGTTCGGCACCCCGCGACGTACCGTCCTGCTCGCCTCGGCCGGCACCCCGGCACTGGAGGCGATGAGCCTCGAGGTCGCCGACGACCCGTGCTTCGCGCTGCTCTCCTCGACGGGCCTGCTGGCCCGCTCCTCCGACGCGGAGCCCTTCGCCACCGGCTCCGGACGCGCGAACCACGACGTGATCGTCTCGGTGGTCCCGGCGACCGCACGCGGCCAGATCGGTGTGCTCACCTCCCGCGGCCGTCTCGTACGCCTCGGGGTGCTCGACCTGCCGGCGATGCCGCCGACCGCGGGCGACCCGAACCTGTCCGGCGGCCTGCCGCTGTCCGCGCTCCTCTCGCTGGAGTCCGACGAGCGGGCGCTGGCGCTGACCACGCTCGCCACCGAGGGCCCGGGACTCGCGCTCGGCACCAAGCTCGGTGTCGTCAAGCGGGTCAACCCCGAGGTGCTGCTCAACAAGGACGAGTGGGAGGTCATCAAGCTCGCCGACGGTGACGAGGTGGTCGGCGCGGCCGAGCTCCGCACCGGCAACGAGTCGCTGGTCTTCGTCACCTCCGACGCCCAGCTCCTCCACTTCCCCGCCGAGGTGGTGCGACCGCAGGGTCGCAGCGCGGGTGGCATGGCCGGCGTCCGGATGGCCCACGGCTCCAAGGTCGTCTTCTTCGGCATCGTCTCGCCCGACGCCCCCGAGGGCGCCGCGGTCGTCACCGTCGCCGGCTCCTCCAGCGCACTGCCCGGCACCGAGACCGGCAGCGTGAAGACCACGCCGTTCAGCGAGTTCCCAGCCAAGGGCCGAGCCACCGGCGGCGTACGCGCCCACCGCTACCTCAAGGGCGAGGACAGCCTCGTCTTCGCCTGGGTCGGCGCCGCTCCCCCATTCGCCGCGGCCGCCTCCGGGGCGCCGATCGAGCTGCCCGAGATCGACCCGCGCCGCGACGGCTCCGGGGTGCCGCTGGAGCAGCCGATCGACGCCGTCGCCGGTCCGGTGGCCCACACGTTCGCGCCCTCCGCCACATGAGGTTGCGAGGCGTGGCATCCTGACCCGCATGCTCAGCTCGATTCTGGGGCGGAACCTGCCGCGCCTCGCCTTCGCTCTCGTCGCGCTCCTCGCCGCCACGCTGGTGCTCACCGCGTGCAACGACGAGGACCCGACCAAGGGACGCACCCCGAAGCAGGTGCTCGCGGCCGCGCAGAAGCACCTCGACGAGACGAGCGGGATCAATTTCTCGATCTCCTCCGACGACCTGCCCGACGGCATCACCACGCTGAAGGCCGCGACCGGCACACTGACCCGCGACCCGGCGTTCCAGGGCAAGCTGACCGTGCCGGTGATGGGTGCCGAGGCTCAGGTCGACGTGGTCTCGGTCGACGGCGTGGTCTACGCGAAGCTGCCGTTCACGACCTCGTTCCAGGAGCTCGACCCGGCCGACTACGGCGTGCCCGACCCGGCCGCGCTGATCGCCCCGGAGACCGGCATCTCCTCGCTCCTGCCTGCGACCGAGGACGTGAAGATCGGCAAGTCCGTGCGCGGCGGAGCCGACAACGACGAGATCCTCTCGACCTACACCGGCACGCTCCCCGACACCGCGGTGAAGAAGATCCTCGCCGGCGCGAGCGGCGACTTCGACGTCACCTACGTCATCAACGACTCCGACGACCTCACCGAGGCCACCATCGATGGCCACTTCAGCGGTGAGGGCGAGGCGGCGTACTCCTACACGATCAAGGTGACCGACTACGGGGTCGAGAAGGAGATCACCAAGCCGTGAGGGCGGTAAGAGATCGCATGGCCAGGGGCGACGTCGCGAGCGGCGGGAGACGTATGGCCTGGCAAGGCGCGGGCTCGACAGCGGTGCGGTGTACCGGTGAGAGACCGCAACGCTGCCAGGGCGTGCGTATCGCGACGCGCAGCAGGCGGCCCTGACCATGCGATCTCTTGTGTGGCTCGCCGCGATCGCGGTGGCGTTCGCGGCAGCGGACACCTACGTCGTCGTGCTGGCCCTGCCCGACATGATGGCGGGCGTCGGGCTCTCGATCGAGGAGCTGCAGCGGGCCGCTCCGCTGATCTCCGGCTTCCTGCTCGGGTACGTCGCGGTGCTGCCGCTGATCGGCAGGCTCGCCGACCTCCTCGGCCATCTGCCGGTGCTCGTCGGCGGCCTGGTCGTCTTCGCCTTCGGCTCGTTCCTGACCGCGCTCTCCTGGGACCTCGCCGCGATGGTGGTGGGCCGCTTCTTCCAGGGCCTGGGCGGCGGCGCGCTGGTGCCGGCGACGCTCGCCCTCGTCGCCGCGCTCTATCCCGCCGAGCGCCGCGGAGTACCGCTCGGGCTCGTCTCCGCCGTGCAGGAGCTCGGCTCGGTGCTCGGCCCCCTCATCGGCGCGGCCGTGCTCGCCGTCGCCGACTGGCGGGCGATCTTCGTGCTCAACCTGGTGGTCGGTCTCGTGCTGGCGGTGGCGATCCGGCGGCTGGGCCGCACCGACCCGTCCGCTGCCGGCAGCCGCACCCGACCAGACCTGATCGCGCTGCTGCTCATGCTCGTCGCCGGCGCAGCGTTCCTCCTGCTGGCGGTCGAGCCACCGGCTCTCGTCCAGGACCTCACCTGGGGCGCGCTCTACGTCCCGGCCGCCGGCTCCACGCGCTGGCTGACGCCGCTGGGCCTGGTCACGATCGTCGCCACGATCGGCTTCCTGGTGAAGTGGTGCCTCCGGCCCGGCGTACGCAGCTTGCTCGGCCGGATCGCGGCCGAGATCGACCTGCTCGGGGCGCTGCTGCTCTCGATCGCCCTGGCCGGCGTGATCCTCGCCTTCGCGACCGCCGACCCCGAGGTGGCGGTCTTCTCCGACCAGGGCGTCTGGTATCTCGTCGCCGGCGGCCTGGCGCTGCTCGGCTTCGTCTTCCACCTGAGTCGCGCGCAGGACCCGATCGTGCCGCGCGGTGCGTTCGCCCGGGTGCCGGCATGGGGCTCGGTGCTGGTCTCGTTCTTCGTCGGCGCTGCGCTGGTCGCCGCGCTGATCGACGTACCCCTCTTCGCCCGCACCACCATCTACGGCGACAGCCAGCTGAAGGCGGCCCTGGTGCTGCTGGAGTTCCTGGTCGCGCTTCCGGTCGGCGCCGTCCTCGGCGGGTTCCTCACTCGGCGCCTGCCCGCCGGTGTGATCGCCGGTGTCGGGATGTTGCTGGCGGCGGTCGCCTTCGTCTTCATGGCCCGCTGGGACGCCGACGCGCTGCGTTCGGTCCTGGCGACCGTGGTCCTGGTCTGCGGCGGTCTCGGTTTCGGGCTGGCGCTGGCGCCGGTCAACGCCGCGATCCTGGCCACCACCGAGCAGTCGATGCATGGTCTGACCACCTCCTTCACAGTCGTGGCCCGGATGGTCGGCATGCTCGTCGGCATCTCCGCACTGACCTCGATCGGCCTGCGCAGCTACTACTCCGCCCAGGCCGACCTGCCCTCGCTCTCCTCGGTGTGCACCGGCGGCGGGATGTGTGCCGAATACCAGGATCTGCTCATCGGCGCCGCCATCGCCCAGGAGCACACCGTCTTCGCCGGTGCCGCCGTCTGTGCCGCGATCGCCGCGCTGCTGGCGGTGGTGCTGCTGCGCGGCGCGCCGACACGGGCGCTGTCGCCGAGCGAGACCGTCACCGCGCTGTAGCAGTCACCTCTCGACGTACTCCGGCCGGGTGGAGTGCAGCCGCTCGTGAGTGGTGTTGCGCCGCCCGGCCGCGCGCTCGGTGGCACCGAGCGCGGCGGCGAGACCGAAGGCAGGCATGTTCCCGTAGAGCGTCTCGACCTGGTCTGCCGGCACCCGGTAGGTCTCGTGCCAGATCCCGATGTCACCGGTCGAGGCCGCGCGCCGGTTGAAGGCCGACCAGGCGGGCGCGTGGGTGAGCGTGGGATCCTTGGCGAAGCGGCCGAGCTCCTCGACGCTGCGCCAGTACTGCACCGTCATCAGCACCCGCCCCGACCAGTAGCTGCGCACCGAGAGCAGCCCGAGGTCAGGGTTCTTCGCGAGCTCGGCGAGCATCCGTGGCATGGCGGTGAAGACCGGGAACCAGCTGCGCACCTTGCGCCAGCGGTTGATCCGCATCCCGATCAGGAACACGACGACCTCGTCGCTGCCGACGTCAGCGACGCTGTGGCCTGGCAGGACGCCCGCCGGCACGTTCTCAGGGGCCTCTCGATAGGCCCAGGCGATCTTGGACATCCCCGTCCTCCTTTCTGGATAGTTTCAGTATCTAGTCTAAGATAGTGACGCTATCCAGAGCCTCTGTCAATCAATTTCGTGGAGGAAACATGCGGATCTCCGAGCTCTCAGAGTCGACCGGAGTGAGCGTCGCGACGATCAAGTACTACGTGCGCGAGGGTCTCCTCTCCCCCGGCAGGAAGCTCGCTGAGCGCCTCGCCGACTACGACGACCAGCACGTACGCCGCCTGCGCCTGCTCCGCGTGCTCCGCGATGTCGGCGCAGTTCCGGTCGGGGCACTCAAGGCGCTGGTCGAGGCGACCCAGGACCGCCGCACGACGATCCATGACATGTTCGGTGAGGCCTGCGACGCCCTCCGCGTCGAGACCGCCGTGCCCGCGACCCCCGACGAGCACACTCGCGAGCTCGCCGACCGTATCGTCGAGCGCGCCGGGTGGGACCAGGTCCGGCCCGACGCCCCCGAGCGCGACCAGCTGGCCGCGATCATCCGGGTGATCCTCGACAGCGGCCTGCGCACCGATCCCGAGGGCGCGGCGACCTACCTGCCGCTGGTCGATGCGATCGCCGCCTACGAGATCGATCAGGTCGACGACAGCCAGGACCGCGAGACCATGATGGAGCAGATGGTGCTGGGCCAGGTCGTGCTCGGCGAGTTCCTGCTCAGCCTGCGCCGGCTGGCGCACGAGCACCACAGCGCCCTGCGCTTCGACGGGCGCGGCTGAGTCAGCCGATCCGGACCCGCAGCCGTTCGCGGGTCGGGATCCGCGGATAGTTGCTGCCGCTCTCGACCACGGCCCAGGCGGCGCCCGCGAAGACCTCGACGGTCGCGGAGATCATCGCGATCGTCGCCGGCTCACCCGGGCACCGGTGGCCCTCAGCAGGGTCTCCCCCGCCCTGCGGCACCAGCTCGAAGGGGTCGACGTCGCGGTCGACGAACCGTTCGGCCGAGAAGTCCTGGGGCTCGGTCCACGACTCCGGGTCGAGGTTGGTCCCGCGGACGTCGAGGACGATCCGCTGTCCCTCCTCGACGGGCTCGCCGTCCCAGTCACCGTGCTCGCGGACGATGCCGGCCAGGGCCGGGACGAACGGGAAGACGCGGCGTACCTCCTGGGTGAAGCCGTGCCGTCGCTCAGGGTCCCCGAGCGAGCGGCGCGCCTGCGGCTGGTCGTCGATGGCCTGCACGGCGTAGGAGCCGAGGAAGGCCACCGCGACGGCGGGACGCAGCACGTTGAGAAGCTCGATCGCAGCCACCCGCACCGGCAGCAGGTCGCCCTGCGGGTCGCGCCAGGCGGCGATGATCTCGAGCGGGGTGGCGGGCGGCGCCGACGTGGAGCGCGCCTCCCGGACCAGTCCGCGGGCCCAGCGGTTCGCCCACAGTCTCGCCGCCCAGGCGGTGGCGTAGGAGGGCCCGGAGATGCCGAAGCCGTCGACGATCGCGGCCAGCCGGCGCCCGACCCGGTCGGGGTGCGGCACGCTGATGCCGGCCCACTCGAGGACGGCGCGGCCATAGACCTCGGCGAGGAGGGTGAACACCCTCACCGTCTCCCCACGACGCTCGCGCAGCTCGGCGCTCAGGTGGCGGCGTACGAGGTCCTGCAGGGCGGCGGAGACGTCATCGTCGAGCAGATCGAGGAAGCCCGCCTTGCGGTGGGCGTGTTCGGCCCCGTCGAGGCCATGGACCGCGCCGCGGCCGAAGAGAAGAGCGGCCAGCGGCGCGGGCACGGCCCCGGCGCGTCGGATGGAGTCAGGGTCGTAGAAGCGGCGTACGGAGGCCGGCCCCCGCACTACCAGGGCACCCTTGCCGAGGAGCTTGACCGGGCAGACCGGCACGTCGCCGGCCCGCTGCCAGGCCTCGGGGATCGCTCGGTAGCCGCTGCGGAGCAGGCCTGCGGCGAGATCTCGGGTCATCCGGTGGCCGCGTCAGGAACCGCTGGTGACGCGGTCGCTCGCGCCGGTCACGCCGTACGCGCCGGCGCAGTGGGCGCAGCAGAAGATGTGCTGCTCGTTCTGCACCCCGTGGCCGAGGATGCGGGTGCCGCAGTTGACGCACTCCGGGGCGATGGTGGCAGCGGCGCACTCGATCGAGTCGAAGACGTGGCGCTCACCTGACGCCGTGGTCACCTCGAAGCTTCCGTCGTACTCGTTCCCGCATGTGACACAGGTGCCCATGACCGGTCCTTTCGTTCGACTTCAGTGCTGTGCCCGAATCAGAGTGCTTGACGCAGCTCGCACGGACGCCACGCGGCCCGGGTCCCCCGAGGGGCACCGGGCCGCATGGTGTCTATCCGAAGATGCTGACTCCACCAGGGCCGACCAGCAGGCCGACCACGATGAGGACAACTCCCCAGAGGAGTTGGCCACGTACCAGCGAAACGATGCCGCTGATGACAAGGACTGCCGCGATCAGCCATAGAATTAGTGCCATATCGATCTCACCTCGGTGTGTAGTTGTTGCGGGGGATGTGCTCAGGCTTCCTCTGCGCCCAAGCGGCTACGCAGCAGGGACTTCGCCTCTTCGGCGCCCTGCACGGAGTTAGCCTGCGCACGCATGAACAGGTCCACGAGATCGTGGTCGTTCGCCCGGCGCGCGTCCTGGATGTAGTTGTCCAGACGCAGCGCGTTGGCCAGGCGGGCCTCGGTGAACCAGATCAGGTTGTAGTCCTTGTCCGGTGTCCCGGTGACGATGCCGGTCTCAACGCTCGTCGTGCTCATTCGGATCACTCCTCATGACTCCTCTTGCGTACGCCCTCTAGGTACCCACCGGGGGAGCTTTCAAACCTCTCAAAATGCGCCAGCAGATGGATGTAGGTCACAGTCCGGTCCCGGTGACGACCGAGTGCAGTACGTCGTCCCACTCGTCGAGGAACCGGCCCAGGCCGTAGCGCCGCTTCGCGTGGCGGCGGCCGATGAGCCCCGCCTCCCCAGCGACGTCGGGATCCTTCATCAGGTGGCGTACGGCCGGCACGATCTCGTCGCGACGGGTGGTCACGAAGCCGGCCTCCTGCGGGACGGCGAGCGGGATCTCGTTCATCGCCAGAGCGACGACCGGCATGCCGAGATGCATCGCCTCGATCAGGGACAGGCCCAGCGAGGTCCAGCGGTTGAGGTGGACGTAGACCCGGCGCCGCGGCAGGTGGTCGTGCAGGTCCTGCTGCGAGAGGCCTGGGAACGTACGCAGGCCGCGGTGTGCCGGGAGATGGTCGACCCGTCTGCCGAAGACGTCGGCGCCGACCCCCTCGGCCAGCGCCGGGATCAGGTCGGCGCCGACCGAGCGGCCGCGGCGTACCGGATCGTTGACGACCACGCCCGCACGCTCGATGTCTCCGGTGTAGCGGCGGCCCGGGTCGACGATGCCGGGCTCGACCACCGTCGTCGGGGTGCCCGCGCAGTCCCAGAGCAGATCGTTGAAGCCGGTGAGATGCACGATCGGGATCCCACCGCCGGACATCGGGTGCCGGGTGTCGGGAACGGCACCGGCCGGCGCGTAGTGCTCCATGTAGACGGCAGGTATGTCCCGTCCCGGCCGTCGCCCACCAAGCCATCGCTCGGCCAGCTCGACCTCGTGCGGACGCTGGAGGACGACGACGTCGACGTCCTCGTCCGCGAGCTCCTCGACAGCCACGTCGCGCGCGGCCTCGGGCCACTCCCCCGTGCGGTCGCGGCCGAGACCGTCGGGACAACGGTCGGAGGTCACCGGGAGCAGATAGTCATGGCGGCCACGCACGAACGCCGCCGTCCAGGCGTCGTGCACGTGCCACATCAGGATTCTCATGCCATCTCAGTGCCCGGGACCACCTTCGGTGATGCCTCAGGAATGAAGAAGTTCTGCTGCTGAGGGGATCGATCCCGCGCCTTGCGGGTACCACTCCCAGATGTCAGATGTTCGTCCGATCCGGGAGGCAACGCAGATGAAGGTTCTCGGCGTCACCGCCAGCACCCTCGTCCCCATCTCCCGCCGAGGACGAAGCCGCTGATGCGCGTCGCAGTCGTCTCCGGACACGCGAACCCGCTCGGCGCCCTCGGCCGAGAGAAGGCCGACGGACACAACGTGCACGTCGCTGCCCTGGCCGCCGGTCTGGTCCGCGACGGCCACGACGTGACGGTCTACACCCGGCGCTATCACTACGAGACGTCCGAACGAGTACACCGCGACGGATTCGTGGTCGAGCACGTCCCGGACGGGCCGCCGGCCGAGGTGGCGAGCGCCGGACTCGTCTTCGTCGGCTGCACCGAGGACGCCCACGAGGACCACGACCTGAGGCTGCCCGAGGGGCGGGCCCGCGTGATCCCGTGCGGTGTCGACACCGATCTGTTCCGCCCGGGGCCCGGCCCGTTCACCGACCGCCTGCGCCTGCTGAGCATGGGACGGATGGTGCCCGGCGAGGGGATGGAGAACGCGATCGAGGCGCTGGCTCATCTCGTGCACGAGGAGGGCCTCGACGCCGAGCTGGTCATCGCCGGTGGGCCCTCGCGCAGCCGGCTCGCTGTGGACACCGACGCGATCCGACTGCGTCAGCTGGCCATCCGCCATCACGTCGCCGGCCGCACGATCTTCCAGGGCAGCGTCGCCCCTGACGAGGTGCCGTGGCTCGTCCGCGGGAGCGACGTCGTGGTCGCGGTGCCGTGGTACGAGCCGTTCGCGACGGCCCCCGTCGAGGCGATGGCCTGTGGAAGGCCTGTGGTCGGGACGTCCGTCGGCGGGGTCGGAGAGACCGTGATTCCAGGGGTGACCGGCGACCTGGTGTCACCACGCCGGCCGGACGAGCTGGCTCAGACGCTCGCTTCCCTGCTGCGCGACCCCGTGCGGCGTCGCCGCTACGGCGACGCCGCACGTGACCATGCGGTCGCGCGCTACGACTGGCGTCGCGTGCTGTCCACCTCTGGCACGGCAGGCGACAGCACTCTGCTGCGCGCGCCGGAGCCCCGGCCCGAGCCCCGGCCCTGCCTGAGCAACCCTCGGCTGCGTCGCTGACCGCAGCGATCCGGGACGTATGGCCCGGCTGTGGCCCCTCTGGGGTGAGTCATCGCGCTCTCACCAGTCCAAGACCCACCGAATCTGGGCTATTCCCACCCTTATGGGTGATTTGTGCTACCCATACCGGCACCCAGGGGGGTGAACTTTGGATCAAAGCCGTTGGGGCGGGCTCGATCCGGGCACTACCTAGGCATGACGACGACGACATTCGACAAGGACCTGCCCCGAGCCGAGCGACAGCAACTCACCTCCGAGCTGCTGGAGTCCGCACACCTCGCCGAGGGCGACGAGCGCGACCGACTCCTCGAAGAGGTGATCCTGCTCAACGCAGCTGTCGCCCGCTCCATCGCCCACCGCTACACCGGTCGCGGCATCCCGCGGGCCGACCTGGAGCAGGTCGCGTACATGGCACTGGTCAGGGCTGCGAAGAGCTTCCACCCCGACCGTGCCGACGACTTCCTGACGTACGCGGTGCCCACCATCCGGGGCGAGGTCAAGCGCTGGTTCCGTGACCACGGCTGGACCGTGCGCCCGCCGCGCCCGATCCAGGAGCTGCAGAGCACGCTGCTCAAGATCGGCTCCGAGCGCGGCAACCTGCCGACCTCTGAGCTGGCCGAGATCGTTGCGATGCCGGAGAAGAAGGTGCGCGAGGCGCTCGACGCCCGCGGCTGCTTCACCCCCTCCTCGCTGGACGCCCCGCTGCGTGCGGTGGACGGCCAGTCCTCCGAGGCCACCATCGGCGACATGCTGCCCGGCATCGACGGTGGTCTGAGCGACTGCGAGACCCGCCTCGCTCTCGAGCAGGCGATCAGCTCGCTCTCCCCGCGCGACCAGCTCGTGGTCCGGCTTCGGTTCATCGAGGACCGCAGCCAGGCCGAGATCGGCGAGACCATCGGCGTCACCCAGACCCAGGTCTCCCGCATCCTGACCCGTATCGTCGACGAGCTCCGCGCGCAGCTGGAGGACGTCGAGCTCGCTGCATGACCCGCTTCCAGGCGGGTACGGGATCCAGAAGCCATCACACGAAGGAGATCTGTCATGACGTTCTCAACGATCACCGGTGAGCGCGACACCACTGCTCAGCGCTCGCTGTGGAACGGCGCGACTCCGAAGACCAGATGGCAGGAGTCGTCGTGGGGCAAGCGCATCGCCGCGATCGCCGGCGTCCTCGTCCCCGTCGCGATCACCGTCATCACCACGGTGATCCGTAAGAAGAGCACCGACACGCTGATGCGGAAGGTGACGAAGAAGTTGAAGAAGGCAGGTGTGAAGAAGTGAGGACCAAACGGAACCTGCTCCTTCTCGCCGTGGGCGGGGTGGCCGGCTACGTCGTCGGCCGCCACCCCGAAGGGGTCTCCGACACGGTGCGCAGCACCGCAGACCTCGCACGCGCACGAGCCCGCAAGGTGTCCAGCTCCACCCTCGGCCGCTCCGGCGACCACCGTGGATCTGGCACGCCGGCTCCGGAGAGCGCCGACAGCGTCGTCGAGCGCACCTCCACCGCGTACGTAGCCCGCCCCCGTCCTTGACGGACGGGGCGCCGATCGTCGCACGCCGCCGCTGGCCCGCAAGGGCCGGCGGCGGTTCTGCTTTTCCCGACCCGGCGCATCTGCCCCGCCGTACGTCGCCGACCCGGCGCATCTGCCTCACCCCCAGACGCCCAGTCGGCGCAACTGCCCCACTCTCACACGCCGACTCGGCGTCTCTCGTTGAGGCAGATGCGCCGACTCGGCGGTTCGGAGCGGGGCAGACGCGCCGACTCGACGCCCCACAGCGAGGCAGACGCGCCGACTCGGCGCTCGACAGTGGGACAGATGCGCCGACTCGGCGGGGAGGTTGTACAGATACATAGAGAAAACCGCCGACCGGATCGGGTCGGCGGCCTGCACCAGTCGGTTCGGGGGTCTTAGCGGCCGACGGCCTTCTCGAGCTCCGCCTTGCTCATCTTCGAGCGCCCCTCGATGTTCTTGTTCTTGGCCTCTTCGTAGAGCTGGGCCTTCGTTCGCCCCCTCGGGCCGTTGCGGTTGCTGCGTAAGCCGCCGCGTCGACCCGAGGAGATGTCTTGGGTGGAGGTCTTGCTCTTCTGCTTGGACTCGCCGCCGCGGGCACGTTCCTTGTTCACCGTGCGGGCGGCGATCTCCTCCGCGTCGTCCTCGTTCCTGCCGCGGTCTTCGAGGCCTTCCTTGATGTGCTCGTACTGGCGCTCTCTCTTCTTGCTCCAGGCACGCTGCGGCATGTCGGCTCCTCCTCAGTGCTGGTGGAAGCGATCGTCGTTGTCGGCGACGTCCTTGTTCCGGCGCGCGTCGACCAGCCAGGCGGTCGCCGCCCCCAGGACGACGATCGCACCGACCACGATGAAGATGATGACTGGTGTGCTCATGGTCTTTCGGTACCCATCCGCGGCGCCGCCTACGCGGCGACCGCCTCGCGCATCGACCGCAGGATGCGGGCCAGCGCTCGAGAGACCTGTGCCTGGGTGGCGCCGATCCGCGCGCCGATCTCGGCCTGGCTCAGCCCTTCCACGTAGCGGAGCTGCACGATCTCCCGGTCGGAGACGCTCAGCCGGCCCATCGCGTGGTCGACGATGATCCGCGCCTCGGCGCGGTCGAAGCCGGGGTCCGGCTCGCCGATCTCGGTGGCGGACTCGGTGCCGTCGTCGTCGAGACGCTCCGGACGTACGCTGCGGGAGAGCTCCCGGAAACAGCGCTTCACCTCGCCCTTGGCCATCGGCACGGCGTAGCTGAGGAACTCACCGCGCTCCGGGTTGTAGCGCACGGCGGCCTTCACGAGGCCCATCCTCGCGGCTTGACGCAGATCATCGACCTCGATTCCGCGGCCGGCGTAGCGGGCTGCCAGCGAGCGTGCCACCGGAAGGTGACGGACCACCAGGTCCTCGTAGGTCGTGTTCATGGCTCAAGTCTTCGCCATGAACGGCCTGTTTGTGCCGCTCAGAGTGGTAAATGGTCCCTAGGGGTGAGCGGAGCCCCACAGCGAACCCACCCCTAGGGGTTAAACCGCGGCCTCGATATCAGGTACCGAGACCGCGGCATCGACTGATTTCTATCGTGGTGTCTCTCCCCCGCGCCGGGGCAGAGAACAGTCACCCCGACTGACCCGCCGATGAGGTTCCGGTATCCATTCCGGGGGCCAGGGATGCGCCGGAGCTCAAAGTCTTTGCGTCGGGCGGGGCGAAACCGTGGGTGATCGCCCAGCTCACCGCCTGGCTGCGGGTGGTGGCGCCGATCTTGCGGTAGGCCTGCCGGATGTGGCTCTTGAGCGTGTTGACGCTGAGCACCATCTTGGCGGCGATCTCCTGGTTGGAGAGCCCCTGGGAGATCAGCGCGAGCACCTCGACCTCGCGGGTGGTGAGCCCGGCGACCGTGCCGAGCCGGTCACGGTTCTCGCCGACGGGCTCGCCGGCGGCGGTGAGCTCGATGGTGCGGACGAGCTCACCCGCCTGGACGCTCATCGAGACCCAGGCGTTGGCGCCCAGCGAGTATGCCTTGGCGCGCAGGTCGGGACGCATGTCACGGCTGAAGATCAGCACCTTGGCGTCGGTGTGCTGCATGACGTGCTGAAGGTCGGCGCCGTCGCGCAGGTGGAGACCGAGCGTGTCGTAGAGGATCACGTCGACCCCGACGGCCTTGCTGCGGATCGACGGGAGGGCGGTCACGACCAGCCGGTCCGGGTAGTCGGCAAGCATCGTCGTCAGACCACGCTGGACAACCTCCTGTGGACTGACAACTGCTACACGCACTACTCCCCGCCGCATCACCCTTGAACCTTCTCAGATCGGTGGGCGTTTTGACAGTTGTATAGGCACAACACGCGATGGGTACAGGGGCTTTTCGTCCGCACATGCCCCTGAGACAGGAGCGTTTCATGTCCCACGCAACCGAGGTCTTGAAGAAGGCCTCCGAGCTTCCAGAGGGCGACGTGGTCCGCATCCTGCTGCAGCAGCACGCCGGAATCAGGCAGCTCTGCGCCACCGTGGGTCATTCCGAGGGTGCTGCCAAGAGGCAGGCCTTCGATGATCTGCGCGTGCTTCTCGCCGTGCACGAGACCGCGGAGGAGCTGGTGGTCCACCCGGTCGCCGCCGTGCACTGTGGGGAAGGTCTCACCAAGGCGCTCAACGCGGACGAGAAGGAAGCCACCGAGATGCTCGCCCGGCTCGAGGAGCTCGGGATCGAGAACCCCGAGTTCGACGAGCTCTTCGAGATCTTCCGGATCGCGGTCGAGCAGCATGCCGAGGAGGAGGAGCGGGTCGAGCTCGCGACCCTCCTCGAGGTGCTCGACGACACCGAGCGACACACCATGGGCAAGCGGCTCTCGGCCGCCGAGCTCGTCGCTCCCACCCACCCGCACCCCGGCGCCGCCGGATCAGTGCCCAAGCAGCTCGCCACCATGCCGTTCCACTCCATCGTGGACCGTGTCAGGGACGCGATGAGTCGTTCCTGAGTGGCAGAGTGAAAGCTGTATCGACAACTCGAGCACCCCGGTGCTCAGGACAGGAGCCGAACGATGGTTGACAACAAGCCGCAGGACGACCAGACCGGCGCGGACGACAAGGGCACCGAGGGCAACAGCGAGGGCACCATCACCGCCCCCACCCCGGACTACGCCCAGGAGGGGTCGGACGCCGACCAGTCCGACTTCGGTCCGTCCAACCCCGACCAGCACAGCTCCGGCGAGGAGGGCTCGCAGCAGCCCAGCGCCGCCGAGCGGGGCTCGGGCCAGTCGGGCTCCGACTCGTCCGACTACGACGAGCAGGACGAGGCCGCGGCCGAGACCTTCCCGGCCAGCGACCCCGGCGCGAGCTGGGCAGGCCCGCAGGACCCGCGCGACCGCTGACCCTCAGGCCAGGCCCCGGCGCTCCAGCAACGGAGCGATCGGGGCCGGCCGGCCGCGCCACTCCGCATAGGACTCCAGCGGGTCGCGCGTGCCACCGATGCCGATCACATGACGGACGTACGCCTCACCGTTCTCCCTGGTCAGACCGCCGTTCTCCGTGAACCACGCGACCGTGTCGGCATCCAGGACCTCTGACCAGATGTAGGAGTAGTAGGCCGAGGCGTAGCCGCCGAAGATGTGCTTGAAGTACGCCGTGTAGTAGCGCGCCCGCACCGCCCGGTTGTCCAGCCCGACGGCCGAGAGCGTCGCCGCCTCGAACTCCGCCACCGCCTCCGGTGATGTCGGCACCTCGGCCGGCGACAGCTCGTGCCACGCCAGGTCGATGAGCGCCGCGGCGAGGTATTCCGAGGTCGCGAACCCCTCGTTGAACGTGGCCGACGCCTCGAGCTTGCCGAGCACGTCGGCCGGGATCGGCTCGCCGGTCTCGTGGTGCACCGCGTAGTTGGCGAGCACCTCGGGCCAGAGCATCCACATCTCGTTGACCTGCGAGGGGTACTCCACGAAGTCGCGGTAGACCGCCGTCGCCGCGAACCGCGGGTAGGTCGCCCGGGCGAGCAGCCCGTGGAGCGCGTGCCCGAACTCGTGGAAGAGCGTGTTGACCTCGTCGAAGGTGAGCAGCGTCGGCTCCCCCGGCGCCGGCTTCGGCACGTTGAGGTTGTTGGTCACGATGGCAGACGGCTCGCCGAGCAGCGTGTTGGCGGTGGCATAGGAGTTCATCCACGCCCCGCCCTTCTTGGAGTCGCGGGTGTAGAGGTCGAGCAGGTAGAGCCCGATCGGCTCGCCGTCGCGGGAGACCTCGAAGACGCGTACCTCCGGGTGGTAGCCCTGCAGGTCGGGGCGCTCCTCGAAGGTCAGGCCGTAGAGCCGCTCCGCGGCGTAGAAGACTCCGTCGCGCAGCACCCGGTCGGCCTCGAACCACGGCCGCAGGACGGCCAGGTCGACGTCGTACTCGGAGGCTCGGACCTTCTCGGCGTAGAAGGGCCAGTCCCAGGCCTCGATGGTCTCCAGACCGTCAGCGGCGCGCGCCGAGGCCTCGAGCGCAGCCTGCTCCGCGCGAGCGTTGCGGGCCGCCGGCGCGGCCAGCCGCTCCAGCATGTCACGCACGGCCTTGGGGGTCCCGGCGGTGTTGTCGGCGGTGACCAGCCCGGCGTAGCTGTCGAAGCCGAGCAGCTGCGCCTTCTCGGCGCGCAGCCGCAGCGCGTCGAGCGCGATGCCTCGGGTGTCGTCGGCGTTCCCGCGCGAGCCGCGGGAGATCTGCGCCTCGAAGAGCCGCTGGCGGAGCCCGCGGTTCTCCAGCACCGACAGGTAGGGGTGCGAGGTGAAGAGGGTGAGCGTGATCAGGAACTTGCCGGGCAGTCCTCTGTTCTCGGCGGCCGCAGCGGCCGCGGAGATCTCCCCCGGCGTCAGCCCGGCCAGCTCCTCGACGGTGTCGACGACCACGGCGAGGTCGTTGGAGTCGGCCTGCGCGGCCTGGCCGAAGGCGGCCTCAAGCCCGGAGATCTCCTGGTTGAGCTCGCGCAGCCGGGCCTTCTCCTGCGGTCCGAGCGCGGCACCGGCGAGCACGAAGTCACGGTGGTAGCGCTCGACCAGGTAGCGGTCCTCGCCCTCGAGCTCCTCGCGCTTCTCGTAGACCGCGTTCACCCGGGCGAAGAGCACATCGTCGAGGAGCAGCGCGTCGTGGTGGGCCGCCAGCCGGGGAGCGTACGCAGCGTTGAGCTCGTCGAGGGCGTCGGAGGAGTCCGCGGAGAGCAACGAGAAGAAGACCCGCAGGACCCGGTCGAGCCGCTCGCCGGACCGCTCCAGGGCGACGAGGGTGTTCTCGAAGGTCGGCTCATCGGGCGAGGAGGTGATCGCCTGGAGCGCGGCCAGCTGCTCGGCCATCCCCTGCTCGATCGCCGGACCGTAGTCGTCGATCTCGATGTCCGCGAAGCGGGGCAGTCGGTGGGGCAGGTCGCTGGGATCGAGTAGGGCGTGGATCACATCGTGCACGCTATCTGACACAACCGGGGGTAGTCGCCGGGATATCGGATACCTTGGCGGCATGAGTGCCTTCGATGATCTCCTCGCCGCCAACCGGACCTACGCCGAGGAGTTCGGCGACGGCGGTTTCGACGGCGTCGCGCACGCCGGCGTCGCGATCGTGACCTGCATGGACTCCCGGATCGAGCCGCTGGGCATGCTCGGGCTCGGCCTCGGCGACGCCAAGATCTTCCGCAACCCGGGTGGCCGGGTGACCCCGCAGGCGATGGAGGCGCTGGTGCTCGGCGTCCACCTGCTCAACGTCAAGCGCATCCTGGTGGTGCCCCACACCCGCTGTGCGGTCGCCTCCCAGTCGGAGGCCGAGCTGCGGGCGAAGCTCGCCGAGTCCGCCGGCCAGGACGCCTCCTGGCTCCACCTGCACGTCATCGAGGACCAGGTCCGCGCGTTGGGCGAGGACGTCGCCAAGGTGCGCTCCCACCCGTTCATCCCCGACGACGTCGAGGTCGGCGGGTTCATCTACGACGTCGACACCGGTCTGCTCAACCAGAAGATCTGAGCCTACGACCTTGCGAGCGAAGCGAGCAGGGTCGTAACGCGAAGAGATCGAGCGAGCGCAGCGGGTGAGCCTGCGAACCCGCGAAGCGGGTCGAGATCTACGCTTTGAGGAAACCTGGCCTCAGATGACGCTTGAATTGGCATGCGTCTCAACCACCTGTAGGCAAGAGTTGGGGCGTGAGCCTCACAGACCCGGCACAGCAGGACCCGGCACCTCCTCGTGAGATCGCCGCCCAGGCGATCGGCCTGCACAAGACCTACGGCAAGGGCGCCGCGGAGGTCCGCGCGCTCGACGGCGTGAGCCTGGACCTCTACGCAGGTCAGTTCACCGCCATCATGGGCCCTTCGGGCTCGGGGAAGTCGACGCTGATGCACTGCCTGGCGGCGCTCGACAAGCCCACGACCGGCGAGGTCGTCGTGGGCGGCCGCAAGCTCGGCAGGATGCGCGACCGCCGGCTCACCGCGCTGCGCCGCGACAAGATCGGCTTCGTCTTCCAGGCCTTCAACCTGGTGCCGACGCTGACCGCGCGGGAGAACATCCTGCTGCCGCTCTCGCTGGCCCGGAAGAAGCCGGACCCGAAATGGTTCGACCAGGTCATCGACACGGTCGACCTGCGGCCGCGGCTCGGCCACAAGCCGAGCGAGCTCTCCGGCGGGCAGCAGCAGCGGGTCGCCTGTGCCCGCGCCCTGGTCTCGCAGCCCGACATCGTCTTCGCCGACGAGCCCACCGGCAACCTCGATTCCACCTCGGCTGCCCAGGTGCTCGACTTCCTGCGCCACAGCGTCGACGACCTCGGCCAGACCATCGTCATGGTCTCCCACGACCCGGTCGCCGCGTCCTACTGCGACCGGGTGATCTTCCTGGCCGACGGCCGCGTCGTCGACGAGCTCGCCAGGCCGAGCCGCGAGGAGATCCTGGCCCACATGTCCGACCTGCAGTCCCGGGCCATGGGGCTGGCTCCGATCGGCGAAGGCGCCTGAGGTGCTGCGGCTGACCCTCCGTAACCTGGCGGCGCACAAGGTGCGGCTGCTGATGTCGACGCTCGCGATCGTGCTGGGCGTGGCGTTCCTGGCCGGCGTCCTCACCTTCTCCCACGGGCTGGACCGCACCTTCTCCGGCATCATCAACGGCTCCACCCCCGACGCCCAGGTACGGCCCGCCAACAGCGCCACCGACGCCGAGGCCGCCGCCCGCCCCGGCGGTGGCAGCGCGGCGTCGCTGAAGCCGGAGACCATCGAGAGGCTGCGTACGCTGCCCGAGGTCGAGCGCGCCGACGGCACGGTCCAGGGCTCCGGTCTCTACGTGCTCGACACCGACGACAAGCTGATCAACAGCTCGGGGGCTCCGACGCTCTCGTTCAACTACACCGGCTCGCCCAACCTCCTCGGCGAGCCGATGCTCGAGCTCCAGGACGGCCGCTGGCCGAAGTCGACCACGGAGGTCGTCCTCGACGAGGGGACCGCGGAGAAGGCCGGCTACGAGGTCGGCGACTCGGTGGCCCTGATCGTGCCGCAGGGCGAGACCCGGCGCAAGGCGACGCTGACCGGCACCGCGGCGTTCAACGGTGGCGGCACCGCCGGCGCCCAGCTGCTCGTCTTCAGCACCATCGGCGCCCAGGAGCTGTTCACCGAGGGGAAGGACCTCTACTCGGGCGTCTCGCTGACCGCTGCTCCGGGCGTCAGCCAGAAGGAGCTGGTCGAGGCGGCGAACACGGTCCTGCCCAAGGGCTTCGAGGCCATCACCGGCGACAAGGTCGTCGCCGAGTCCGAGGACGCCATCGGCGACTTCCTCGACGTGATCTCGGTCTTCCTGATCGTCTTCGCGGTGATCGCGGTCATCGTCGGCGCCTTCATCATCGTCAACACCTTCTCGATCCTGATCGCCCAGCGCTCCCGCCAGCTGGCGCTGCTGCGCGCGCTGGGCGCATCCCGCCGCCAGATCACCACCTCGGTGCTGTTCGAGGCGCTGGTGATGTCCCTGGTCGCGGCGACCATCGGCGTCCTCGCCGGCTGGGGGCTCGCCCACGCCCTGGCCGGCGCCTTCCGGCAGGCCGGGCTGGAGATCGCCTCCGACGTCCTCGTCCTCACCCCACGCACCATCTGGGTCTCCTACGCCGTCGGCGTCGCCGTCACGCTCGCCGCTGCGCTGCTCCCCTCGCGGCGAGCCGCGAAGGTGCCGCCGGTCGCGGCCATGCGCGAGGACACCCAGCCTCCGGCCAGGTCCACCGTCCTGCGTACGTCGGTGGGTCTCGTGCTCCTCCTCGTCGGTCTCGGCCTCGCCGCGGTGCCACGGATCGGGATCCCGGAGATCACCCTGCCCGGCGGGTTCGACGTGCCGACCAGCCCCGCCCTGTGGGTGGGTGTCGGCGCCGGGATCTCGATCCTCTCGGTCGCCTGGATCAGCGCATTCCTCGGCCGTCCGGTGCTGGCAGCGCTGCGTACGGTCTCGGGCCTCGTCTTCGGGATGACCGGCAAGCTGGCCGGTCAGAACGCCATGCGCGACCCGCGCCGCACCGGTGCCACCGCGTCGGCGCTGATGATCGGGCTGGCGCTGGTCTCCTTGATCGGGGTGCTCGCCGCCTCGATGAACGCCTCGATCACCGACGTGGTGGAGGAGCAGTTCAAGCCCGACCTGGTCGTGCAGAGCCCGACCTTCACGCCGTTCCCGACCTCGATCGGCGACGAGATGGAGGAGGTCGAGGGCGTCTCCACGATCTCCCGCTCCCAGATCGCCCAGGCCGTCCTCGGCGAGGTCGACCTGCAGAACCCGAAGAAGAACGACGTCGCCTTCCTCTTCGGCGTCGACGAGCACCTCTCCCGGATCTACGACCTCGAGGTGCTCGAGGGCACCGACGCGGTCAAGCCCGGTCAGGTGCTGGTCACCGACGAGGAGGCCGAGGAGCACGGCTGGAAGCTCGGGGACCGCATCCAGCTGACCTTCGCCAGCGGCCGGCAGCTGAAGCCGCAGATCAGCGGGATCATCGCCCGCACCCAGGTGACCGGCAACATCAACATCCGCATCGAGGACCTCGTCTCGGCGAAGGTGCCGCGCGAGGACGCCTCGCTGAGCATCCTGCTCTCCCCCGGCGCCGACGCCGGCGCCGTCCACGAGCGTCTCGACGAGCTCGTCGAGGACCGGCCGGTGGTCGCGGTGCAGGACAAGGACGAGTTCGCCGAGTCGATCAAGGGGCAGGTCAACCAGCTGCTCTACATGATCTACGGTCTGCTCGCGCTGGCGATCGTGATCGCCGTGATCGGCATCGTCAACACCCTCGGCCTCAGCGTCATCGAGCGCACCCGCGAGATCGGCCTGCTTCGGGCCATCGGGCTCTCCCGGGGCCAGCTGCGCCGGATGATCACCCTGGAGTCGGTGACCATCGCGGTCCTCGGCGCGGTCCTCGGTCTCGCCCTCGGGGTGCTCTTCGGGGTGCTGCTGCGCGACGCGCTGCGTGATGACCTCACCAGTCTGTGGGTGCCGCTCGACCAGCTCGCCACGTTCCTCGGCGTCGCCGTGGTCGTCGGTGTGCTGGCCGCGCTCCTCCCAGCCATCCGCGCCGGGCGGGAAGACGTCCTCGAGGCGATCGCCTCGGAGTAGTGTGCTGAGAGTGACCGAGCACACTGACGAGCACGCCGAGGACCTGCCCGAACCCACCCTCCGCATCCGCGACCCGAAGACGTCCGCGGTCGGGATCCCGGGAGTGCTCCGCTCGCTGGAGTACTCGCTGCGCGAGATGGGCCCCAAGCGAAGCCTGCAGACGCTGCTGAAGGTCAACCAGGTCGGTGGCTTCGACTGCCCCTCCTGCGCGTGGCCGGACCCCGACCACCGCAAGGCGGCCGAGTTCTGCGAGAACGGCGCCAAGGCGGTGGCCTGGGAGGCGACCCGCAAGCGGGTCGACCGCGACTTCTTCGCGGCCAGCTCGGTCGCCTCGCTGCGGGAGCGCGACGACCACTGGCTCGAGGCGCAGGGGCGGCTGACCGAGCCGATGTACATCGGCCCCGGCGAGACCCACTACTCCCCCATCTCCTGGGGTGACGCGATCGGGCTGATCGCCGACCGGCTGCGCGCGACCGACCCCGACCGCTCGGTCTTCTACACCTCGGGCCGCGCCTCCAACGAGGCGGCCTTCGTCTACCAGCTGCTCGCCCGCCAGCTCGGCACCAACAACCTGCCCGACTGCTCCAACATGTGCCACGAGTCCAGCGGCACCGCGCTCGGCGAGGTCATCGGCATCGGCAAGGGCACGGTGACGTACGCCGACATCGCCGAGCACGCCGACCTGATCATGATCGCCGGCCAGAACCCCGGCACCAACCACCCGCGGATGCTCACCGCGCTCGAGGAGGCCAAGTCCCACGGCGCCAAGATCGTCTCGATCAACCCGCTCCGCGAGGCCGGTCTGGTCAAGTTCCGCAACCCCCAGACCCTGCGCGGCGTCTCCAGCGTCGGCACCAAGCTGGCCGACGTCCACGTGCCGGTGAAGGTCAACGGCGACTTGGCCCTGTTCGCCGGGCTCAACAAGCTGCTCGTCGAGCGCGACGCCGTGGCGCACCCGTTCCTCGAGGAGCACACCGAGGGCTTCGACGTCGCGGCGCAGGCCTGGGCGGCGATGGAGTGGGACGACATCACCCGGCTCAGCGGCATCCCCCGCGAGGACATCGAGTCGCTGGCCGACCTGGTCGAGTCCCGCGAGCGGATCATCGTGTGCTGGGCGATGGGCCTGACCCAGCACAAGAACTCCGTCCCCACCATCCGCGAGATCGCCTCCTTCCTGCTGCTGCGGGGCAACATCGGCAAGCCCGGCGCCGGCGTCGCCCCGATCCGAGGTCACTCCAACGTGCAGGGCGACCGCACGATGGGCATCTGGGAGAAGCCACCGGCGGCGTTCCTGGACGCGCTCCGCGACGAGTTCGGGTTCGACCCGCCGCGCGAGCACGGCTACGACGTGGTCGCCGCGATCGAGGCGATGCGCGACGGCGCCGTCGACGTCTTCATGGCCCTCGGCGGCAACTTCGCCGCCGCCACGCCCGACACCGCCGTCACCACCGCAGCGCTCGCCGACGTCGGCCTCACGGTCCAGGTCTCGACCAAGCTCAACCGCAGCCACGTGCACCACGGGCGCGAGGCGTTGATCCTGCCGTGCTTGGGCCGCACCGAGCGCGACGAGACCGGCGGCCGCGAGCAGCACGTGAGCGTCGAGGACTCGATGGGCATGGTCCACGGCTCCTACGGCCGGCTGCTGCCCGGGTCGAAGGACCTACGCAGCGAGGTCGGCATCATCTGTGCGCTGGGTGAAGCCCTGTTCGGGTCCGACCAGGGTGTCGACTGGACCGGGCTGGGCGTCGACTACGACCGGATCCGTGACCACATCTCCCGGGTCGTGCCCGGCTTCGAGGACTTCGAGAACAAGCTGAAGTCGCCCAACGGGTTCCCGCTGCCCAACGGCCCCCGCGACTCCCGCACCTTCACCACCACGAGCGGTCTGGCCCGCATCACCGCCAACCCACTGACCGCGGTCGAGGCTCCGCCGGGTCACCTCCTGCTGCAGACGCTGCGTTCCCACGACCAGTTCAACACCACCGTCTACGGCTACGACGACCGCTACCGCGGCATCACCGGCGGGCGTCACGTCGTCTTCGTCAACCCCGACGACCTGCGCGAGCTCGGCATCGAGGACGGTGCGACCGTCGACATCGTCTCGGTGTGGACCGACGGCGAGCGGCGCGCCAAGACCTTCCGCGTGGTCGCCTACGGCACGCCGCGCGGCTGTGTGGCGGCGTACTTCCCGGAGACGAACGTCCTGGTCCCGCTCGACTCCTACGCCGACGGCAGCCGCACCCCGACCTCGAAGTCGGTCGTCGTACGCCTCGAGCCACACCGGTAGGGCGCCGGGAATTCCGTTGCCGCGGTGGGCGTTGACGCCTACCGTGATGCACATGTTCCGCGTGGTCTCCGAGCTCCACCTGTCAGGCAACGGCCTGACGGGCGCTCCCGCGTGGACGCCGTCTGTCGATTGCACCGGCACTCGAAGCTGACCCTCCTCCTGCCCTGCAGGACCCGCGGAGGAGGGTGGTCCGCACCGGCCCCCTCGCCGCGGTGACAGCGCCGCGAGGGCTTGCCGGAGGGTCCTGGCTCACCCCGAAACCTTCGACAGACACAAGGACATCAGATGGCCAAGAGCCAGTTCGTGCGGACCAAGCCGCACCTCAACATCGGGACGATGGGTCACGTCGACCACGGCAAGACGACCCTGACCGCTGCGATCACCAAGGTGCTCGCCGAGCGGGACCCGGGTGCCAACCGCTTCATCGCCTTCGACGGCATCGACCGTGCCCCGGAGGAGCTGCAGCGCGGGATCACCATCAACATCTCGCACGTCGAGTACGAGACCGCCACCCGGCACTACGCCCACGTGGACATGCCCGGGCACGCCGACTACGTGAAGAACATGATCACCGGCGCCGCCCAGGTGGACGCCGCGATCCTGGTCGTCTCCGCTCAGGACGGCGCCATGCCGCAGACCCGTGAGCACGTGCTGCTCGCGCACCGGGTGGGTGTCCCCTACCTGGTGGTCGCGCTCAACAAGGCCGACATGGTCGACGACCCCGAGCTGCTCGACCTGGTCGAGCTGGAGGTCCGTGAGCTCCTCTCGGAGTACGGCTTCCCGGGCGAGGACGTGCCGGTCGTGCGGGTCTCCGGGCTGAAGGCGCTGGAGGGCGACCCAAAGTGGACCGGCGCGATCGGTGAGCTGCTGGACGCGGTCGACGAGTACGTACCGGTGCCCGAGCGTGAGCTCGGCGAGCCGTTCCTGATGCCGATCGAGAACGTCGTCACAATCACCGGACGAGGCACCGTGGTCACCGGAGCCGTCGAGCGCGGCTCCCTGAAGGTCGGCGACGCCGTGGAGGTCGTGGGTCTCGGCCCGACGTTCGCCAGCACGGCGATCGGGATGGAGACCTTCGGCAAGTCGCTGGAGTCCGCCGAGGCGGGAGACAACGCCGCGGTGCTGCTGCGTGGCGTCAAGCGCGACCAGGTCCGCCGCGGCCAGGTCGTGGCGCTGCCCGGCAGCGTACGTCCCCACCGCAGGTTCCGCGCGAACCTGCACGCGCTCTCCACGGCCGAGGGTGGCCGGCACACGCCGTTCGCCGCGGACTACCGGCCGCAGTTCTACTTCCGGACCACGGACGTGCCCGGCGGGATCGACCTGGGCGACATCGCCCTGGTGATGCCCGGCGACACGGTCGAGCTGGGGGTGGAGCTGGAGAAGGAGATCGCGATGGACGTCGGTCTCGGCTTCGCGGTCCGTGAGGGCGGGCGCACCGTCGCCGCCGGCACGGTGACCGAGCTGCTCGACTAGCGCCGATGAACACGAACGGCCCCCGACCATGAGTCGGGGGCCGTTCCGTTCTCAGCTGCGCGGGCGCCACCGCTTCCACAGCGCCTCGCCCTCGGCGCGGACCTTCCCGTCCCACTCCAGCCGCACCAACGAGGTGATCTCGTCCTCGCTGGCCTCCTTGGTCGAGGCGATGAGCGTGACGGGCTCCCGCAGCGGAGCGGGCCGGCGGTAGCGTACGTCGATCCCGGCGGTCACATAGGCCAGGGACTCCCCCTGGGCAGGCATCCAGCCGTTGAGGAACGCCTCCTGGTGCACCGCGGCGGCGCTGTGGCAGTCGAGCAGGGTCGCGATGATCCCGCCGTTGAGGAAGCCGCCGCCGTTGTCGTGCTGCGGCCACGGCTGGAACGTCGCGGTGACGCTCCCGTCCAGCTGCGGATAGCTCTTCAGCCGGAGCCCCTCGGCGTTGGCAGGCCCGCACCCGAAGCAGGTCATCGTCGGCCACCACTCGTCCTGCAACGCGATCATCTTCACCGCGTCACCATAACCTTCAGCCGATACCCGTCCGGAAGCCGTCGCGCCAGGTCGCGTACGACGGCGACCAGCCGAGCTCCTGCTTGGCCTTGGCGTTCGAGGAGCCGCGTACCGACGTCATCACCGCGACGCCGAACTCACCGATCATCGGCCGGGCCAGCCAGGCCGGCAGCCGCATCGGGGTCCGGCCGCCGACCTGCTCGGCGAGGTGGGGCATCCACTGGTTCACCGGCGCCGGCTCGTCGTCGACGATGTTGTAGATGCCGGGGGCGCCGCGCTCGATCGCGGCCACGGTCGCCGAGGCGACGTCGTCGATGTGCACGAACGACCACACCCCGGTGCCGCCACCGACCACCGGCATCCGTCCCTTGCGCAGCAGCTCGCCGATCGCTCCCTCGCGGGAGGTGGCGTTGCCGGGGCCGTAGAAGTTGCCGTAGCGCAGCACCAGGCCTTCGACACCGGCCTCCGGCGCGGTCACCGCCTCCTCCAGGTGGCGGATCGCCGCGAGCGTGGCGCGTGCCTCCTTGCCGGGGTCGGCGATCAGCGGAGCGGTCTCGTCCTTGACCCAGCCGCCGGTGCGCTCCAGCGTCCAGCCGCCGCCGAAGCTCTGCGCGACGACCCTCCGTACACCGTTCGCCCGAGCCGCCGCCATCAGGTGGTCGGTGGCCTCGGTGCGCAGCCGGTTGGTCACGGCGAACTCCTCGTCCCACTTCTTGAGGTTGCCGCTCAGGCTGCCGAGGGCGGTGAGCTGGTGGACGACCACCTCCGGCTTCGCGACGGCGACGGCGACGCGGACGCTGTCGGCATCCAGCGGGTCCATGACGACTCCGTTCGCCCCCATGGCGGCCAGCCGCTCACACCCGGCGTCGTGGCGGGTCGACCCGTAGACCTGGTGTCCTGCAGCCACCAGCAGGGGCACCATCCGGGTGCCCACCGCACCGGTTCCGCCTGCGATGAAGATGCGCATGTTGGTTCCTTTCCTCGATGTCCGACCCGACCGACGAAACAGCGTGCGCTCGTGTGACAGCAGGCGTAACGTCCTGCGCTCGTGGACCTCGCTACCGCTCATGACGGGCTCCGCCCGCTGATGTTCTCGATCGCCTACCGCATGCTCGGCAGCGTCGCAGAGGCCGAGGACGTCGTGCAGGAAGCGTTCCTGCGGATGCACCGCGCTCAGCAGTCCGGGGAGGACGTCGACAACCTCGACGCGTACGCCACCACGGTCACCACCCGGGTCGCCATCGACACGCTGCGCTCGGCCCGCCACCGCCGTGAGCAGTACGTCGGCCCATGGCTGCCCGAGCCGATCCTGGTCACCGACGAGGACCCGGCCCACCGGTTCGAGTTGGACGAGACCGTCAGCACGGCGTTCCTGGTGCTGCTGGAGTCGCTCACCCCGGTCGAGCGCGCCGTCTTCGTGCTGCGTGAGGTGATCGGCTACGACTACGAGGAGATCGCCGCGGTCGTCGACAAGAGCGCGACCAACTGCCGCCAGATCTTCACCCGCGCGCGCAGGCGGGTCGCCGACGGGACGCCGCGGTTCGACCCCTCACCCGAGCGGCGCGAGGAGCTGGCCGCCCGGTTCGTCGCCGCCCTGTCGGCCAGCGACGTCGCCGGTCTGGAGCGGCTCCTCGCCGACGACGTCGTCTTCGTCGCCGACGGCGGCGGCCGCGCTCCCGCGATCCAGAAGCCGATGCTCGGCGCGGTCGCCGTGGCCCGTTTCCTGCTCGGCCTCATGCGTCAGGGCGAGCGCTTCGGCGTACGTCTCGAGCTCTCCTACGCCAACGGGCAGCCCGCGATGCTGACCCGCGGCGCGGACGGCGCCCTGCTCGGTGTCGTCGCGCTGGACGTCGAGGACGGCCGGATCGTACGCCTGCACAACGTGCTCAACCCCGACAAGCTCGGTCACCTCGGCCAGGTCGGCGACCTCTTCGCGCTGCTCGGCCAGCGCTGAGACCGGCCAGCGCTGAGCCCGACCAGCGCTGAGCCCGACCCGACCGAAGCCGTCAGCCGTCGAGGTGGCTGCGCAGCGACTGGTCGACCAGCGGTCGACCCAGCCGACCGTCGGCGAGCGCTTCGCGCAGCGTGCCGACGGAGTCGAGATCACCGACGAGGGCGACGAGCTCGCCGACCTCATCGGTCATCTCGGCAGGGGTGGTCGCCGCGACCCGCCGGTCGAGCAGGAGCGGGCAGTCGACAGCGCCGCCCTCCGGCTCCGGATGACCCAGGGCAGCGACCCAGCACCCGATCTCGAAGAGCAGCGGCGCCGTCGGTCCGGCGCCCTTGGCGCGCAGGTCGACGTACCAGACGATGTCGTCCTTCTTGGGGTCACCGAGCCGGTGGTGGCCCTTGCGCAGCGGCATTCCGCCAGCCTTGAACGCCTTGCTCGCCGCTGTCCGGGCCGCCTTCTGGTCCACCGTCGCGCCTAGAAGTCGAGGTCGGTCTCGGAGAGCTGACCGCCCCCGGCGACGATGAACTCCTTGCGCGGAGCGACGTCGGAGCCCATCAGCAGGTCGAAGACCCCGGCGGCCGCGTCGGCGTCGTCGAGCGTGAGCCGGCGCAGCGTGCGGTGGCGCGGGTCCATCGTGGTCTCGGCCAGCTGGTCGGCGTCCATCTCACCCAGACCCTTGTAGCGCTGCACCGGGTCCTTCCAGGTGACGTTCTTCTTCTTCAGCTCGGCGAGCTTCCGCTGCAGCTCCTGGTCGGAGTAGGTGTAGACGTACTTCTCCATGCCCTTCTTCGGGTTGGAGATCTCGATCCGGTGCAGCGGCGGGACGGCGGTGTAGACACGGCCCGCGGCGATCAGCTCCGGCATGTACTTGAAGAAGAGCGTCGCCAGGAGCGTGCGGATGTGGGCGCCGTCGGAGTCGGCGTCGGCCATGAAGATGATCTTGCCGTAGCGCGCCCCGTCCAGGTCGAACGAGCGGCCGGTGCCGGTGCCGACGACCTGGATGATCGCGGAGCACTCGGCGTTCTTCAGCATGTCGCCGACCGATGCCTTCTGGACGTTGAGGATCTTGCCGCGGATCGGCAGCAGCGCCTGGAACTCGGAGTTGCGGGCCACCTTGGCGGTGCCGAGCGCGGAGTCACCCTCGACGATGAAGAGCTCGGCGCGCTCGTCGCTGGTGCGGCAGTCGGCGAGCTTGGAGGGTAGCGCGGAGGACTCCAGGGCGTTCTTGCGGCGCTGGTTCTCCTTCTGCTGACGCAGCGAGAGCCGGGTCTTGGAGGCGGAGTAGACCTTCTCCATCACCAGCTTGGCCTGCTGCTTCTGAGCGCCGCGCGATTCGGTGAGGAACTTCTTCATCTCCGCGGCGACGACCTTGCGGACCACGCTGCGGGCCGCCGGGGTGCCGAGGATCTCCTTGGTCTGGCCCTCGAACTGCGGCTCGGCCAGCCGCACGGTGACGACCGCGGTCAGGCCCTCGAGGACGTCCTCCTTGACGATGTCCTTGTCGCTGACCTTGAGCACCTTGGTGGCGCGCATGGCGTCGTTGAACGTCTTGGTCAGCGCGTTCTCGAAGCCGCTGACGTGGGTGCCGCCCTTCGGGGTGGCGATCACGTTGACGAAGGAGCGGATCTCGGTGTCGTAGCCGCTGCCCCACCGCACCGCGATGTCGACACCGAGCTCACGCTCGACGTCCTGCGGCGTCATGTGGCCGGCGTCATCGAGCATCGGCACCGTCTCGGTGAAGGTGTCGGAGCCCTGCAGCCGGAGCACGCCGCTGACCGGCTCGTCCTTGGCCAGGAAGTCGACGAACTCGGCGATGCCACCGTCGTGGCGGAACTTCTCCTCGACCGGGCCCTCGCCGCTGTTGCCGGAGAGGTCGCGGATGACCAACTCCAGGCCGGGGACGATGAACGAGGTCTGGCGCGCGCGGCCCAGCAGCCCCTCGAGCTCGAAGCGGGCGTCCTTGGTGAAGATCTGCTTGTCGGGCCAGAACCGGATGCGGGTGCCGGTCTTGCCCTTGGCGACGCGCTTGCCCTTGCGGCTCAGGCCGCTCTGCGGGGTGAAGGCGGCCGTGGGGCCGTCGCCGTCGAAGACGCCGGGCACACCGCGGCGGAAGGAGATGCCCTGCTGGGCCGGCGAGCGGTCCACGTCGATGTCCATCCGGCTGGAGAGCGCGTTGACCACCGAGAGGCCGACACCGTGCAGGCCGCCGGTCGCGTTGTAGGAGCCGCCGCCGAACTTGCCGCCCGCGTGCAGCTTGGTCGCGACCACCTCGACGCCCGGGAGACCGGTGCGGGGCTCCTTGTCGGTGGGGATGCCGCGGCCGTCGTCGTAGACCTCCACCGAGCCGTCCGGGTGCATCGTCACCTCGACGTGACCGGCCACACCCGCCAGCGCCTCGTCGACGCCGTTGTCGATGATCTCCCACAGGCAGTGCATGAGACCGCGGGTATCGGTCGAGCCGATGTACATACCGGGACGCTTGCGCACCGCCTCCAGGCCCTCGAGGACGAGGAGGTGCGCTGCGTTGTAGGTGTTGTCAGAGATGATCGGCTCCTGGCTGTGCTGCGTTGCTGCTCGTGGGGTTCTCGGGGCGTCACCGAGGTGCTGCTGAGTAGAAATCTACCGCGCGACACGCCCGGCTCTGACGGAGGCACGCGGCAACAGGGCACGCGCCGCCGGGCGGCACAGGACGCGTCGTGATCGGTCCGTTACGCGGAACTTGCGGGTTTCGATGCACGAAATGATCAGTCGACAGGTAAGAATGTCTGTCACGGACAGCGATGTCCCGCGGGGTAGGTCCGACCCGGGCCCCCAGCCAGGAGCGACAACTGCAAGGATTAGAGGTGCGACGGAGGTAAGAGTCCGCGAAGAGATGCCAGCCATCTGGGGAATCTTCTACGGCTCACGTACGTTATCCCGGCGCAATCATGATTCAGAAATGAGGCCGATGTGACCACTGCCGTTGCCACCAGCTCGCCGCTCACCTCCGAGGACCGTTGCGACCGGTGCGGGGCGCAGGCCTACGTACGTGCGGAGCTCCACTCCGGCGGCGAACTGCTGTTCTGTGCCCACCACGCCCGCGAGCACGGCGAGAAGCTCAAGGAGATCGCCAGCTCGATCACCGACGAGACGCACAAGCTCACCGAGAAGAACTGATCACCCACCGACTCCCCGGAGGCCCGGACCACGACGGTCCGGGCCTCCGGCGCATTTAGCCCGCAGTGCGACTAAGGTCACCCCGTGAGTCTCGTCGAAGTCCTCGTCGCGCTGGTGATCGCCTTCGGCATCGCCGGCATCATCGTCCCGATCCTCCCCGGCGGTGCACTGCTCGTCGCTGCGGCGATCCTGGGCTGGGCCATCTGGCTGGGCGAGCCCACCGGGTGGGTGATCTTCGCCATATCCGCGGTCTTCATCGCCATCGGGCTGATCACCAAGTACGCCATCCCCGGCAAGCGCCTCAAGGACTCCGGGATGCCGCTCTCCACCCAGGTCGTCGGCGCGATCCTGGCGATCGTCGGCTTCTTCGTGATCCCGGTCGTCGGCGTCTTCGTGGGCTTCCCCCTGGGCGTCTTCCTCGCCGAACTGCGCCGCCACGGCGGCAGCGCGGGGCAGGCCTGGGCCTCGACCTGGACCGCGATGAAGGCGGTCGGCCTCTTCATCGTGATCGATGCCGTCGCCGCGACGCTCGCCACGATCACCTGGGTCGTGGGTCTGTTCATCACCTGAGCCACACCCAGGGAGACCTCTCCGCGTCGCTATAGTCGAGTGACTTAGTTTTCTAAGTCGACTCTGACGACCACACCTGGAGGCCCTCCGTGTCCATGCTCGAGGTCAGCGACGTACGCCTCGGCTACGTCGTCGACGGCGAGCCGCACCTCGCCGTGGGCGGGGTGTCGTTCGCCATCCCCCGCGGATCCACGACGATGCTGCTCGGCCCGTCCGGCTGCGGGAAGTCGACCATCCTGAAGGCCGCCGCCGGGTTCCTGCAGCCCTGGTCGGGCACGATCACCGTCGACGGCCGCGCCGCCTCCGCGGCACCCGGCCCCGACCGGGCCGTCGTCTTCCAGGAGTTCGACCAGCTCTTCCCCTGGCGCACCGTGGGGGGCAACCTGGAGTTCCCGCTGCGCGCCAACGGCCGCACGCGCGAGCAGGCCCGCGAGCGCGCCGGCCACTGGCTCTCGGTGATGGGACTCGACCACGCCGCGACCCGCTTCCCCCATCAGCTCTCGGGCGGCATGAAGCAGCGCGTCGCGATCGCCCGTGCGCTGGCGCTCGAGCCCGACGTGCTCCTGATGGACGAGCCCTTCGGAGCCCTCGACGCGCAGACCCGCGACCGGCTCCAGCGCGAGCTCAAGCAGGTCGCCGCAGACACCGGGATCACCGTCCTGTTCGTCACCCACAGCATCTCCGAGGCCGTCTACGTCGGCGACCAGGTGGTCGTCTTGTCGACGCCCCCGTCCGACGTCGTCGAGACCCTCGACGTACGCGGCCTCGACGACCCGACCGAAGCAGCCTTCGTCGCGGCGCAGACCCGGCTGCGGTCGCTGCTCGCCGGGGACGAGGTGGCGGCATGACGCAGACCGCTCCCCCGCCCACCGCGGCGGCCACCGGCCCCGACGTGCCCGCCGACGTCGCCCGCCGGGCCCCGCGCTGGGGTGACCTGCCGACCGTCGTACGCCGCGGCCTCCTGCTCCTCGTCCTGCTGGTGGCCTGGGATCTCGGAGTCCGCTTCGGCGGGGTCAGCCCGCTCGTGCTCGTCGGGCCGCTCGAGGTGGCCGAGGCGATGGTCGAGGGCGTACGCAGCGGAGCGCTGCTCGACTCGACCCTGCTGACGCTGCGCATCCTCGGCCAGGCGCTCGCCATCGGGATCGTGGCCGCGGCCGTGCTGACCACGCTGGCCACCTGGACCACGATCGGGGAGGACCTGCTGGTCCTGCTCACCTCGATGCTCAACCCGCTCCCGGCCGTCGCGATCCTGCCGCTGGCGATGCTGTGGTTCGGCATCAACACCACCGCCCTGATCGTGGTGATCGCCAACGCGGTGATCTGGCCGATCGCGATCAACGTGAGCCAGGGCTTCCGCACCGCCAACCCGACCGTCGTCGCGGTCGGTCGCAACATCGGGCTGCGCGGCGTACGCCTGGTCTGGTACGTCCTCGTCCCCGCCGCGCTCCCCCACACCGTCTCCGGGCTGAAGAGCGCCTGGGCCTTCGGCTGGCGCACCATCATCGCCGCCGAGCTGGTCTTCGGCGTGGCCGGCGAGGGCGGTGGGCTGGGCTACTTCATCAACAACGCCAAGACCTACCTGCACATCGCCGACGCCTTCGCCGGGCTGGTCACGATCGCGCTCATCGGGATCTGCTTCGACCTCGTCTTCACCTGGCTGGAGCGCCGCACGGTCGTCCGCTGGGGCATGAAGACCGCCTGACCTCCGCCATCTCCCCCGTCGCCCTCCCCACACCAAGGAGCTCCACCATGTCCATTCGTCGATCCCGTCGCCGCGTGCGCGGCTTGGCAGGCGCCTGCGCTGCCACGCTGCTCGCAAGCGTGCTCACCGCCTGCGGAGCCGGCGCCTCCGACGGCCCGGCCGAGACCGTCACGATCGGCTACCAGCCGGGGCTGGGCTACTCGACGCTGCTGCTGATGAAGGAGCAGGGCGTGCTGGAGGAGGCGCTGCCCGACACCGAGATCACCTGGCGCGAGCTCGACTCCGGTGGCGCGCTGCGCGACGCCGTCATCGCCGGCGACGTGCAGATCGCCGCGATGGGTGCCTCGCCGTTCCTGGTCGGCGTCGACGCCGGCGTCGGCTGGAAGACCGTCGCCGCGATGAACCAGATGAACCTCCAGCTCATGGTCAAGGACCCCGCGATCAAGACGCTGAAGGACCTTCCGAAGGACGCCAAGATCGCCATGCCGGCACCCGACTCCATCCAGTCGCTGCCGCTGCGCAAGGCGGCCGGGGAGCAGCTCGGCGACCCGCGCGCGCTCGACCAGGCCATCGTCGGCATGGGCCACCCCGACGGCCTCCAGGCGCTCGTCTCCGGCCAGATCACCGGCCACCTCACCGCCCCGCCGTTCGTGGCGCAGGAGGCCGCCGCCGGCGCCCACCCGATCCTGAAGAGCTATGACCTCTTCGGCCGCACCACCTTCAACGCGATCTACGCCAAGCCCGACTTCCTCGACGCCAACCCCGAGTTCACCGAGGCCTTCTACGCGGCGCTGAAGGAGTCCAACACCCTGTTGAACGACGACCCGGACAAGGCCGCCGAGCTCCTCTCCGCCGAGTCCGAGGGCGAGCTCAGCGCCGACGAGGTCAAGACCCAGATCACCGACCCCGACGTCACCTGGTCGCTCACCCCGACCGGCTTCGACGAGTTCGCCGAGTTCATGGCGTCGGTCGAGATGATCAAGAAGGCTCCTGCCGCCGAGGACGTCTACGTCGACAACGAGTTCAGCGCAGACGTCGGCTGACATCTCGGGCAGAGTCCGTGGAGTTCGACGAGAACTCGGCCTGCATCGACACCCCGGTCGGTGATGCATGCTTGACATGGTGACCCGGACAGGGTCGGGTTGGATCACCGACAACCCATTCGGGAGGCACCTTGTCAACGACCGCCACTGAGCTCGACCACCCGGACGAGGGTGACCTGAAACGGTCCATCACGGGTCGGCTGCTCTTCTTCTACGTCCTCGGTGACGTCCTCGGCTCGGGCGTCTATGTCCTGATCGGCCTCGTCGCCGGTGCTGTGGGCGGCGCCTTCTGGCTGGCCTTCGCGGTCGGCGTCAGCATCGCGACGATCACCGGACTCGCCTACGCCGAGCTCGTCACCAAGTACCCCCAGGCAGCCGGGGCCGCGCTCTACGTCAACAAGGCCTTCCGCAACACGTTCCTGACCTTCCTGGTCACCATCTGCATGCTCTCGGCCAGCTTCGCGGCCGCTGGATCGCTGGCGACCGGGTTCTCCTCGTACTTCGCCGAGGTCTGGGCGCTGCCGCCGGTGTTGCTGGTCGCGATCGTCTTCGTCCTCGCGCTCGCGGTCGTCAACTTCATCGGCATCACCGAGTCGGTGGTGGTCAACATGCTGATGACGTTCGTCGAGATCGCGGGGCTCGCCATCATCATGGTGATCGGGGTGATCCACGTGGGCCGTGGTGACGCCGACTTCGGGGTGCTCACCGACTTCTCCAGCGAGGGCAACCCGATCTTCGCGATCGTCGCAGGCGTGGCGCTGGCCTTCTTCGCCATGACAGGGTTCGAGAACGCCGCCAACGTCGCCGAGGAGACCGTCAGGCCGGCCAAGACCTTTCCGCGGGCGCTCGTCGGCGGCATGGCGGCGGCTGGTGCCATCTATGTGATCGTGGCGATGACCGCGGCGCTCACGGTGCCGCTCGACCAGCTGGCCGAGTCGCCGGCTGCACTTCTCGAGGTGGTCAAGGAAGGCATCCTGCCGTTCCCGGTCGGGTTCATGACGGTCCTCTTCGCAGTCATCGCGATGGTGGCGATCACCAACACGACGCTGGTCGCCGTCGTCACCGAGTCACGCATCCTCTACGGCATGGCTCGCGAAGACGTCGTCCCGGGAGTCTTCGCGAAGATCCACCGTGCCCGGCGCAGCCCCTGGGTCGCCCTGATCTTCGCTGCCATCGTGGTGATCACGCTGCTGGTGGTCGGCAAGCTGCTCTCGAACGCGGGGATCGGCATCGACGTCGTCGCGCGCCTGGCCACCGTCACCGTCGTGTTCACGCTGTTCATCTACGGCCTCGTCATCGTCTCGGCCCTCAAGCTGCGCGGGTCCGACGAAGGGCCGGACACCTTCCGGGCCAACACCGCACTTCTCTACGTCGGCCTGCTCGGCAACGCCATCTTGCTGGTCTACGTGATCGTGGACGACCCGACATCGCTGTGGTGGTGTGCGGGCCTTCTCGGGCTGGGCCTCGCCCTGTACGCCGCGGAGCGCCTCTTCGGCCATCGCGACCGTCCTGCAGGCGTCGAGCGAGGCGAGCCGACTCCGGCCAGCGACGACACCGTCGAGGACACCCAGCACGAAGGAGAGGGATCATGACCGGCATGCACGTCATCGTCACCACGGACGGGTCGCAGCAGTCGTTGCAGGCTGCCCGCAAGTTCAAGTCGTTCGCTGATCCGAGCAAGGTCAGCGACATCTCCGTGATCGCCGTGGTCCGACCACTTGCCGCGGTGGGCTTCTCCGACGACCTCGCGCCGTCGAAGGCGTCGGCGTTCGAGTCTCTCGACTTCCGTAAGGCGGCGGAGTCCGCGGTGGCCGCGGTCGCGGGCGAGTTCGACGACTGGGGGCCCAAGGTGCACAAGAAGATCCGGAGCGGTTCGCCGGCCAACGAGATCATCAAGGCGGCCTCTCAGATCGGGGCCGGCCTCATCGTGGTGGCATCGGGAAGCCGCGGTCTGAGCGACACGGTGCTGATGGGCAGCACGGCCCAGCGCATCCAGAACTACGCTCCGTGTCCGGTGCTCGTCGTACGCCCGACCAAACGCAAGCTGCGCAAGAAAGCCTGAGACGAGGCTGCCTCGCAGCAGCGGCGGATCCACCATGGCGAACGCCCTCCCAGTCATCCGGGAGGGCGTTCGGGGAGATCTTAGCCAGACTCAGTCCAGATAGTCGCGCAGGACCTGCGAACGAGACGGGTGTCGCAGCTTCGACATCGTCTTGGACTCGATCTGACGGATGCGCTCACGGGTGACCCCGTAGACCTTGCCGATCTCGTCTAAAGTCTTCGGCTGGCCGTCGGTGAGACCGAAGCGCATGCTGACCACGCCCGCCTCACGCTCGGAGAGCGTGTCGAGCACGGCGTGCAGCTGCTCCTGGAGCAGGGTGAAGGAGACCGCGTCGGCCGGGACGATGGCCTCGGAGTCCTCGATCAGGTCACCGAACTCGGAGTCGCCGTCCTCGCCGAGCGGGGTGTGCAGCGAGATGGGCTCGCGACCGTACTTCTGGACCTCGATGACCTTCTCCGGGGTCATGTCGAGCTCCTTGGCCAGCTCCTCCGGGGTGGGCTCGCGGCCCAGGTCCTGGAGCATCTGGCGCTGGACACGGGCCAGCTTGTTGATGACCTCGACCATGTGCACCGGGATGCGGATGGTGCGGGCCTGGTCGGCCATCGCGCGGGTGATGGCCTGACGGATCCACCAGGTCGCGTAGGTCGAGAACTTGTAGCCCTTGGTGTAGTCGAACTTCTCGACCGCACGGATCAGACCCAGGTTGCCCTCCTGGATCAGGTCGAGGAAGAGCATGCCGCGGCCGGTGTAGCGCTTGGCCAGCGAGACGACCAGACGGAGGTTGGCCTCCAGCAGGTGGTTCTTGGCGCGCTTGCCGTCCTCGGCGATCCACTCGAGCTCGTCGAGGATCTTGGGGGTGATCTTGCCGCCCTTGCCGAGCTTCTCCTCCGCGAAGAGGCCGGCCTCGATGCGCTTGGCGAGCTCGACCTCCATCTCCGCGTTGAGCAGCGGGACCTTGCCGATCTGCTTGAGGTAGTCCTTGACCGGGTCGGCGGTCGCGCCGGCGACCATGACGGTCTGCTCAGGCTCGTCGGTGTCGTCGGAGGTGGAGACGACGAAGCTCTGCTTCTCGGCCTCCTTCTCGTCCTCCTTGATCGTCGGGTCGGCGGCGACGTCCTTCTCGAACTGCTCGTCCGGGATGTCGGGCAGGACCTTCTTGCCGTCGGGACCGATCTGGACGACCGTCGTCTCCTCGGCGTCGGTCTCGGTCTCGGTGTCGTCGACCTCGATGTCGTCGACATCGACCTCGACGTCCTCGAGCACGATCTCCTCGCCGTCCTCGTCGATCTCGGTCGCCTTCTTCGGCGCCGGCTCGTCGGCGGCAGCCTTCTTGGCCGCGGTCTTCTTCGCCGGCTTGTCGGCTGCGGCGGCGGCCTTCTTGACGGCGGCCTTCTTGGCCGGCGCCTTGGCGGTCGTCGTCTTGCGGGTCGAGGTCGTCGCCGCGGCCGCACGGCCGGCGACGGCGGTGCCGAGGTCCACCGAGATGCCGAGCGTGCTCAGGTGACCGAGCAGCGCCTTCAGGTGCCTTGGCTCGACCGCGGCGTCCTCGCTGGCCTGGCGGACCTGGTCGGGGCTCACACGTCCAGTCGGCTTGGCCTGGTCGATCAGTGCCTTCACGGCAGGGTGGGCGAGAACCTCAGCGGGTATCTTGCGCGCGTTCGAGGACACGAACACCTCTCCGTCGAACTTGGTCGAGACTTATCGAAAACTGAGTTTGGGCGCGGCAGGGCCCGGGGTCGTCAAGAGCCGCAGATTCATTCTGCCACGGTGATGGTGAACAGTCCCCATCCGGGGCACCGTGTCCACAATCGCCTCATCCGGCAGCTTTGGCTGCGGCCTTCTTCTGCTGTTTGTAGTCACGCACCTTCTGCAACGAGTCGACGTCGACGACGTCAGCCACAGAACGGTAACCGTCGAGCGCGTAGTCACCGACCGCCTCCTGCCAGCCCTCGGGCCGGACGCCGAGCTGCTTGGCCAGCAGGGAGACGAAGATCTGGGCCTTCTGCTTCCCGAAGCCCGGAAGCGCCTGGACCCGCTTGAGCAGGTCCTTGCCGCTGGCGGCCTCGGTCCACAGCCGGGTGACATCTCCACCGTACTCGCTGGTCACGATGGCGGCGATCCCCTGCACCTTCGCCGACATCGAGCCGGGGAAGCGGTGGATCGCCGGCGGTGTGGAGGCGATCGTCTTGAACTCCTCGGGGTCCATCTCGGCGATCTTGGCGGGGTCCAGGTGGCCTAGGCGGGTCACCAGCTTGTGACCGCCCTTGAACGCATCTTCCATCCGGTACTGCTGGTCGAGTGCCATACCCAGCAGCAGCGCGAACGGGTCTTCGGAGAGCAGCTTGTCGGCGGCCTCGTCGCCGGTGATGTGGAGCGAAGGCATAAGGGACATCCTGCCTCATCTCGCCGGACATCGCCTCGTGAAGCCTGTGGATAGCGCGCCGCACGAATCTCGCATCCGTTGCACGCTGAGGGCATGACCACATCAACTGTCCGATCCGAGACATCCATCGAGGGGCTGCACGAGCCGCTCCCGTCACTGGTCGAGAAGCGGCTGCGCCGGGCGGTGCTCGACCACACCGCCACCGAGCACCGGCGCTCCTTCCTGGCGCTGGTGCACCTCGGCGTCCCCGGCGGCAAGGAGGTCGTGCACGCCCACCGCGACGACGAGCCAACCGACCAGTGGTTGCGCGCCGACATCCTGCACAGCATGCGCCGCCGGGCGGGTGTGCCCGATCCGATCGTGTGGCTGACCCGCGCCGGCGGCCCAGGGATCGAGGACGTCGACCTCCGCTGGCTCGCCGCCGCTCGGCAGGTGTTTCAGGAGATCGACAAGCCGCTGACGTACGTGGTGGTGACCCGCAACGCCTGGGTCGACCCGCGCTCCGGGCTGACCCGCCGGTGGAAGCGGCTGCGCTACCGCAACGACTAGATGATCGATGCATGGGGTGGCCGTCGCGTAGCAGGCCAGCCCATGCATCAATCATCTAGGCCGGACGCTCCGGCCGGAGGAGAACCTCGTCCCACGCCGTCGGCGGGACCGCGCCGTCGAGCATCTGCGCCACCAGCACCCCGAGACCGTGGTGGCGCTCGCTCGCGAAGCACCGGTCGAGGGCGCACCAGGCGAGCGCGCCGTCGCCGCTGAGCCAGGCGGCGAAGGCCAGCACCGCGGCCGGGTGGGCGAGGTGGTCCTCCGGGCTGCGGCGGACGACATCGGTCCACAACCGGACGTGGGCCCGGGCCTCGTCCCGGCTCATCCCGCCCCAGGCGGCGTCGCGCTGCTGCGGGTCGCGCAGGGCGAGGAGCAGCGAGGCGACCTGGTCGGCGGAGAGGACCGCGCCGGCGACCGCGTCGTCGATGAGCCTGCCGACCTCGTAGGTCTTCAAGGACACCGCCCGCTCCAGCGCCGCCTCGGTCTCGGCGACGGCCTCGGGCAGCGGGGCGACGGAGCCGGCGAGCTCATGTCGGGAGCGGCGCACCATCCGGCCGTCGAAGACCGCCTGCGCGAGGATCGGGTGAGCGTCGATGTCGAAGGCGACACCCTCCTCGGGCACGTCGTGGAAGCCGAGCGGGTCGAACCAGCGGCCGTCCTGCACCCGCAGGCACCCGATCAGGTCGATGTCGCACTCGGCGACACGCTCGGCGAGCCGACGGGCCAGCTTCATCCCGAAACGTGGTCCGCTGTCGTAGAGGACCAGGAGGATGCCGCGCACCTGATGACGGACCGCGGGCAGGAGCAGGCTGTCGAGACATGCCTCGACCTCGCCGGGCGGCGGCAGGTCGATGCGGCCGTGGACCTGGTGCTCACCGCCGAAGGTGAGCATCACGAGGGACTTCTCGGGCTGGATATACCCACTTAAAGAGCGCCCCGCCACTCTCGATGGCGGGGCGCTTCGGTCGGACTAGGACGCGGGCTTGTCTTCGCAGTCGTCGAGCTTCCAACCCTGGGCGATGTCCCCATCCTTGGGCTCATAGACCCAGCGGTCACCCTCGGTCGACGACGGTCCCATGGCGGCGTTCAGGTCGGGAATGACCACCTCGGCCTTCGCCACCTTCTTGTCCTCACTGATCGAGTGGACCGTAACGCTCTCGATCGTCCAATCCATGTCCGGCGGGAGCATCCCGAACGCCATCAACATCTGACCCTGGAAGGTCTCGAAGTCGGTGATCGTGCGGCATCGCTTGCTCTGGAGTGAGTAGGCGTTGTACCAGCGCTTGGTTGCGTACGCCTTCACGATCGCCCGCTCAGCCGCCTCGACTCCTTCCTTCGACTGCGTTGCCGGGGTCGGCGTGGCTGGCTTGCCCGGCCCGGGACGCGCGGAGTCGCTCTCGCCTGCCGACTCCCCTCCCCCGCTCGATCCACAGGCGGCCAGGACGAACGCGGCCAGGACAGCCGCGAGAGTGGTGGTGATGTTCTTCATTGTTCCTTCTATTTGGTCTCGGTTGCTCGGGCGAATGCTCGATCGAGCCACTCCGGCAACCGCCTTGCCATTGTCCGGCAGCAAGGCGGTTGCCGTGGGCGAATCGTTAAGTCAGGACTCGTTTGGGGCGATGTCAGACCGCGCGGCGAGGATCTCGGCGCGAGCCATGGTCAGGACCTTGACGAGGACCGGCCCGAACGTCGGCATCTCTCCCGTCTCGACCCATCTCTCGTATGCGTCGGCCGTGGCGTCCTCGGCGCCGGGCAGATGGACGACGTCACCCATGGTCGGCCGCCGTCGATCCGTTCACGATGTGAAGGAGACCGTCTCGACCGCCCTCGGGGCAGACCTGGCCGGATCCGAGAATGGCCGTGTCTGACTCGGTATCGCTCCACCGACCGTCGACGTTGGCGACCGGCCGACCACACCGATCACAGACGGTCGGCTTGGGGAGTGCCGAGATAGTGATGTCCCACGAGAGAGCGGGGAACGTGGATACGGCGCGCTCGGTGTGACCGTCACAGGCGTAACGGACTCGACGAGTGACAGACCCGTGACGGTGATCCGCCACGATGCGCACGGTGGCAGGCTGGCCGCAGCCATACCAGCACTCACGACCGGCGATGTTCGGGGTGATAGACATGGTGGTTCCTGTCTCCCTAGTCACGTGACTAGGGCGTTGTTCGGTGAGGAGCCACGACCGGCAAATCGTGGCGGCCAAGATCAGAGAGACTTGGCGAAGTTGTGGGCGGCGATGGCGACGCGAGGGACCTCAGCGATTGCGTGAGCTCCGTTCTGAATCGAGCAGAACGCGTACTCGTCGGCGGGCCACCATCCGTCGATGTCGAGGTCGGCGGTTGCATCGAAGGGCTCGGACTCGTAGACGTCGACCGGGTCGATGTCCTGGGGATCCTCGCCGAACCAAGCGGCGTGGAACGCGGCATAGAAGCCGGTGAGGTCTGAGTCCTCGACGTCGGGGTCGTGGTCGTTCCACGAGAAGTTGTCGGATCCCGAGTTGCCGTAGACGCCAGTGATGACGATGGCGCCGTCACCCCCGGTCGGCCAGGCGACGACCATGCACCCGCCGCCGGTGTTGTCGAAGGTGGAACCGGGGAGCGCTGAGAGCAACTCGGCCACTGCCTTACTCATGATGATGTCCTTTCAGACCTTGACACCGAGACGGCGAAGGGCCGCCCGGAGATTGCGAATGGATCGGTGGTCGGAGTACGTCCAGTGGGCGCCGACGGTCGACCGACCGTCCTTGCCGAGGATCCGCACGCCGCTATGGGTTGGTTGGCATCGAAAGCCTTGGTCGGCGGCTGCCTTGACGAGCTCTTCGACCTCGCGACGGCGGCTCACCTGACGACCTGCCCCCGATACCAAGCGGGGTTGATCCCGAAGGACGATCGGGCCCGGCGTACGGCGCCCTCGAAACCGTCGGCGGCTGGACAGTGACCCAGATTCGAGACCTCGGCGAGACGGCGGGTGATGTCGACCCACCGAACCGCCCATACGTAGTGGTTGTTCTCGTCTTCCGAGTCGAGCCGGAACGTTGCCCCGCATGAGCAGGTGACCTTTCGACCGTTCGGGATCGTCGGGCGCGGCGTGACTTCGATCGGTGGCAGGTTGAAGGGGTCAGACATGGTCGGTTCCTCTCCCCTAGTCACATGACTAGGCGGTCTGTGTTCGGTGGCATGCCCTCGGCAAAGGGCATTGACAGGACGACTCCCCCGGGCGGCCTAGTCACGTGACTAGGCCGCCCGGGGATGGCGACAAATCACCCCTAGGCGACCCGACCGGTCGGCCAGGTCGCCTCAGGTGGCGAGGGGGTGAGGGTCAGGCGGCGAGCAACTCGGCGGCCTTGGACCGGAGACCGGCGACCATGGCGACAATCTCGCCGTTGGTCTTGCCGTCGGTCAGGTTGGCTGCCATCTCGTCACCGAACGTTCCGGCGAGCCACGCGGATGCATCCTTGGCAGCCTTGCCCGCCGCGCGGTCGGTGGCGTCGGCGCGCGTCGTGCGGAAGATGGATCCGGCGACGGCAGCGGCGGCCTTGGCACGCTCGACGATGGCGGGGTCGACACCCTCGGCGGCCAGGTCGGCGGCGAGAGTCTCGGCGGCCTTGGCGGCAGCCTCGGCACGCTCGACACCCTTTGCCGTGGCGGGGTAGGGCTTGCCGCTCTGGCGGTCGGCGTTGGTCTCCTCGACCTTGGTAACGGCAGCCTCGGCGTTGGCGGCAGCCTCGGCGCGTCGCTTGGTCTCGACCGTCTCACGGATGCCATCCACGCGGGCGGCCAGAGCCTCACCGGCGGCGATCAGAGCGGCGGACAGGGTCGCGACGTCGGCAGCCTCGACCGTGCCGTCTGCCAGAGCCTCGACCTTGGCCAGAGTCGACGCGAGGGACTTAGCCACGCTCGACCCCTTGGCCGCGCGGGTCGCGTTGTCGCCACGGCCGGACGTGGTCACGTACCCCGAGGAGGTAACGACCTGGTCGGCCTCGGCAGCGGCAGCCACGCGGGCAGACTCGGCGGCAGCCTCGGCAGCCTCGACCACCTCGGCGGCGTTGGTGTCGTGACCCTGGTCGGCAGCCTCGGCGATGACGGCAGCGGCGGCAGCCTCGGCGACCTGGTCGACGTGCTCAGACTTGGCCGCGCGGATGACTCGGTTAGCGGTCGACTGAGACAGGCTGAGAGCGTCGGCGACCATGACAGACGACAGGCGGCCACGCGTCCCGACCATGGCGGCGATTGCCTTACGCGTGTCCAGGTCGACCACCGACCAGTCACCGGCGGCCACGATGGCGTCATGGGCAGCGGTGGCGTAGTCCCGGAACGTGTGACCGTTGGACTCGGCAGCCGCGTGCATCTCGGCGAGGGCATCGCCGAGGTTGGCCGCCCGGGTCGCGAGAGTCTTTGCAGTCGAGAGGATCGACTTGGCCGCCTTGGTCACGGCAGCCGACTGGTCGGGGAGGATGGCGCCGAGGAAAGCAGTCGCGTTGTCGGTGGCGACCTGGTCGGCCTTGACGTCGGCGGCGTTGGTGTTCGTCATGATGTGTTCCTGTCGGTCGGCCTAGTCCGTTGACTAGGCGGTCTGTTGTTCGGTGGTTGGCCATCACTCGGCAAAGCGGTGGCACGGATCCAGGAAAACATCGGTGTCAAGTGGAGGGGAGAACGCGCGCACGCGAGGGGAACCAGGCGTTTCCGCAGGTCAGAGGCCTATTTACCCTCATTCGCGTACCCCCAGTATGTCTGTCATTCTGTCACTGTATTGACACCTTACTGTTACCTGTTTGTGTCTCTCGGTCTCATATCTCAAGACTTTGTTACTTGCTTGTGGCAGAGCTCGTTCTAGTCGACCTGGTCGCTCGACTCTCCAACTGGTCGACCCTGTCGGCGCCGTTCACCTGGTCGACCTGGTCGCTTGCGCCTGCCGTGTCCCACATACTTTCCTCGCCTTGCTCCTACCCCCGGGGGGTACCCCCTTTGACCGCCTGACCGGCCGGGACCGGTTGCAATAGCGCGGGAGATTGGAACTAACTCCCCTCCTCCTGTTTTTCAGCCTGCCCCATATACCCCCACGCACCCTCGGGGAGCGGGAACGCCCACCGTGAGGCAGGGTTTGTAGCACACTGTGTCAAGGCCGCGATGATGGCGGACGGACGGCCGACCAGTGCGCGGCGGCGGCGTATCGAAAGCTCTTCAGGGGGTACCCGTTTGGGGTACCCGTTTCATCCTGGCTCTTGAGAGGTAAAACCCCAGGTCACGACGAATGGTCCCCGAAGTACCCGTTTCTTTGCAAAGAGTAGTTCTAGGGAAATCGGTAGGTATAGCTCTACGTCTTTCTTCCCCTGGAGAGACTCTTGTGCACTTAACGGGTACCTTGAGTAAATCCTGTCCTGACCTGGGGAAAGTGCCCATATCGAAACGGGTACCTCAAACGGGTACCCCTCCTTTCCGGGCGGAAGGGGTTTCGATACCCGCCGCCGCCGCGCACTGGTCGGATCACCGGCAATTTCGCCGGGCACGCAACACGGAAGCCGCTCATCGGTACCATCTAGGTGGAGGCAAGTTCTTCACTCCCCGGGCCTGGTTGTCTGGCTCCCGGCCCGGGGGCTCGCCTCTTCAAAGCCAGAGCGAGCAGCAGTGTTGAAGACCTGACAGCGACCCGGGAGGCGTCGCCGAGGGTGGAGAGCCGAACCCGAAAGAGCAGCCCATGCTTGCCTCCTACCTCTGAGAAGAGGTCGCCGTAGCGATCGGACCTAGAGCCGAACCCCGAGCCAGACACTCGCGGGAGCAAGCCGCACGGCATCCCAATGACTGACATCGAACGCGATCCAGCCGGTAACGGCGGGCGGGGCGACTACGCCCGCTTCGCCATCGACATGGGCTGGCGCCCCATCGCCCTGCATGGTGTAAACGCTGATGGCTCCTGCACCTGCGGCGAGGCCAACTGCGCCCCCGGCAAGCACCCCGTCAACGGTGGGTGGCAGAAGGCCGAGCGGCTCACCAAGCAGGACACCTACAGCGTGTGGGACACCGAGAGCGCCCCTCGCAATGTCGGCATCGCCACCGGCGACGACTCCGGATTCTGGGTCCTCGACATCGACCCCAAGGACGGCGGTAACGAGTCCCTCGCGAACCTTGAGGCTCGCTATGCCGCCCTGCCGGAGACGTGGACCCACAGCACCGGTTCCGGCGGTCGACACTTCCTCTTCAAGCTCCCCGCCGACTTCGAGGTCACCAACTCCCGTGGTCGGCTCAAGGGCGATTACCCCGGCATCGACGTACGCGGCAACGGTGGTCAGATCGTCGCCCCCTCGTCGGTGACCAGCAAGGGCACGTACGCGACCATCAGTCAGGCGCCAATCGCCGACGCCCCCGACTGGCTTCTCGAGCTCATCCGGCCGCAGGCGTACGCCAAGGCGCTCCCCGTCGCTGGCGACACCGTCGAGTACGAGGCCATGAAGCCCGACGAGCAGGCCAGTGCTTCCCGGTGGCTCGACGCCGCCCTGCGTGGCGAGATTCAGCGGCTGCTCGACCTCAAGAACGCGGCCACCCCCGACGGGCGCAACTACCGGGGCGAGCCCTGGGACGAGACCATTCATTCGGTCTGCTGCAACCTGGTCGAGTTGGCCAACTCCTCGTGGCTCCCGTTCGGCGTCGAGGAGATCGAGACGATCCTGATCGAGCACGCCCCGACCGATGCCAACTGGACGGCCGCCAACAACGCGGCCAAGCTCCGGTCTGCTCAGGCCACCGTCGGCGACAAGTCACGCGACATGCCCGCCGACATGGTGGGCGGCTCCTGGATCGACCGCGCCATGGGTGCTCGCCGATGGGAGGCGGCTGACAGCAGCGGCTCCCGCCCCGACGACGGCGCCGCCATTGACACGTCCTGGCCCAAGGAGGGTTGGGACCAGGAGGGCAACGCCCGGCGTACGGTGCGGCTCACCGACGGTCGCCTGCTCTTCGCTGACGGCACCTGGTACGAGTGCCTGGAGAGCGGCCTCTGGTCGGCTCCCTCGAAGCGCGACGGCGACACGGCGGCCAAGTGGGCTGGTCGGGCGATGCGGGTCGCGGCCGAGCGAGAGTCTGGGCACTACGACGACACCCCGAAGCGAAACGACAAGGGAGAGGAGATCCCGAACTCCTCCCAGCGGGACAAGTTCAAGCAGGCGATGCGCCCCAAGGTCGAGATGCAGAACGCGGTCGCCGCTCTCATGCGCCAGGATCCTGAGACCTGGCGAGTCAACGCGAGCGTGTCGGAGTTCGACGCCGACCCGTACCTGTTCGCTTGCGCCAATGGCGTCATCGACCTGCGGACCGGCGCACGTCGGGAGCTCCGGCCCGAGGACATGATCGCGACTGCGTCGCCGATCGCGCACGATCCGGATATGGCGATCCCGACCTTCCGGCGCTTCCTGGAGACCTCGCACCCTGACCCCGAGGTGCGGGACTTCCTCCAGAAGGCTCTCGGCTACTCGCTGTTCAATCTGACCAGCGAGCGCCGCATGTTCATCCACCAGGGCGACACGACCGCGAACGGTAAGTCGGTGCTGTTCAACGCGCTGCTCGACATCCTCGGTGGGTACGCCTCACCCGCACCGGCGAAAGCTCTCATCAAGTCAACGCGCGGCTCTGGTCGGATCGGTCAGGACATCGTCGATCTCCAGGGTCCTCGGCTCCTTGTGCTCAACGAGACCAACGAGGGCGACACCCTCGACGGCGAGATCATCAAGGGCGTGACCTCCGGCGATCCGCGCACCGAGCGGGCTCACTACAAGGGCAACACTCGGATCCGCATCACCGGCAAGGTGCACCTGGTGACGAACCACCTTCCCCACCTGACACCGGACCGTGCAACCGAGGTTCGCGTGACGGTAATCCCGTGGACGCAGTCGTTCATCGACAACCCCGACCCGATGCTTGAGGAGAAGCTCAGGCGGGAGTACCCCGGAATCCTCGCCTGGCTGGTCGAGGGCGCGCGGCGCTGGTGGGAGGATTACAACTCGCCCGAGACGTCGACCGGCCTTGTCGAACCTGGTGTGTCGGTGGCGGCAAAGTCGATGTACTTCGCCGACGAGGACGACTCCGCCGAGTGGTTCGATGCGTACGTCATCGACGCCACCAACGAGGACCGGTCCACGTGGGCAACGACGACGGCGATCTACAGCCACTACATGCAGTGGCGTCGCTTATCCGACCGCTCCGGCATTCCCCTCTCGGACAAGGCTTTCGGAAAGCGAATGACCGCGCGCGGTTTCGATCGAGTACAGGCCAAGAGAGGCGGGGCGAAGGTCCATCTTCGGCCGGTCCTCCTCCGCCCCATTCAGGCCATCCCCGCCGGGGCAACGGGGATGTGACAACGCGCCCCGCCACTTCGATCGGTGGCGGGGCGCGTCGTTTAAACATACGAGGCTCGCCGGCTCGGGACCTATTATCGCCTCTCACACACATCCACCACCTTTCATCCTTTATCATTGACGTAGGCGCTAGGACGCCTAATATCCAAGCTCGCCAGGTCGAATGCGGACATTTCTTGTACCCCGCTAATCACTCGACCTGGAGGCATTCCCATCAACACTCTTTGGACCGGCGAACCGTTCGCCTCACTCCCCGATATCGTTCCGCTGGCCGACGTCGCCGCAGGGCTGAATCGCAGCCTTCAGACGGTGCGACGCTGGATCGCTGACGGCAGCCTTCAGGCTGTCTACATCACCCCGACCGGCAGCGAAATGGGCGTGGAACTCCCCGTCCTGATCGACTTCGCCCAGATCCGTCGCGTGCCCGCCAAGATCAACCGGGGGCAGTGATGGCCGTCAAGACCTTCACCGATCCCGACGCCCTCGCCGAGCACCTCGGCGAACGCCTCGCCAGCGAGGTTATCCACGGCAAGGTCGGCGGCATCGGCATGGCCGATCAGTTCCTTCACGACCTGGCTTCGATCAAGGCCTGCGAAGCGGGCGAGCCCGTCATCGTGTGGGACGCCTGATGATCGCCCTCACCTACCTGATCGCGGTCGCCAGCCTGGTGACCTACGCCCGGGTCTTCTTCGGATGGTCGCCGTGACGAGCGACTCAGCCGCCCTCGACATCCTCGCCGAGGCTCAGGCCGCCGGTCTTGTCCAGGTGGTCGAAGAGAACGCTGTGGAGCCCTCCTCGCCCCCGCCACCGATCGGCAGCAGCCCGGCCGCCACGGCGTATTGGTACGCCGTGCTGGAGGAGCAGGAACTGACCCTCTCTGAGATGGCCATCCTGGAGCAGATCGCCGAGACGCGAACGATGCTCGACCTGATCCAGAGTGCGTGGGTCAAGGACGGCCAGCCGACCACATCCAAGGGATCCATGGGGCAGGAAATCATCGAGCCCCGGATCCAGGAAATCCGCCAGATCCGCTCTCAGCTCGCCGCTCTCATCAAACAGTTGGGCGCGGCCACCGACACCGACGGCAACCCGCGCCGTCGCCCTGGTCGACCGAGCCGGACCGAGTCCGGCGGTCGCTGGGGAACCCGATCCTAACTAGGAGGAACCATGCCGCGTTTTAAGCGCAAGAGCACCACCGATCAGTACCCCCAGGCCCTCGACTTCCTCGCCCGCTTCGGTGGGGACGTCGAGAAGGCCGGACCCGCATGGGTCGCCGCCGTGAGGGAATGGGCGGCCGACAAGACTCAGGCCGAGATCCTCGGCTACCACCTTCGCGCGGGCGACATCGTCGCAAGCCGGGAGGATCTCGGCGAGCCTGACCTCGAACAGCGCGCCCGCGAGCAGTTCCGACGCTTCTGGATGGGTCGCTGATGGCGGGACCCACGGCCAGCATGGCTCTCCCCGGCGATGTGTTCGGCCGGTTGACGGTCCTTCGCGAGGGCGAGAGGGCCAAGGACCGGAAGAAGAGGCGTCAGGTGTGGGTCCAGTGCGATTGCGGTAGTCCCGAGAGGCTCGTCCGAGTGGCTGGCCTGGCCAACGGCACTCGCTCGTGCGGCTGCATGAAGACCGAGCGCGCCGCCCAGACGATGACCGCGATGCACGCCGAGAAGCGAGAGGCTGAGTCGGCGGCCACCCGGGATCCCTTCCGAGGCTCCGGCGGGAAGGTGGCGCCGGTCGTCGAGATCTACTTGGAAGACGACGTCCGAATGGTCGTCGTCGATTGCCCCTTCTGTCCGACCACGCATGCCCACTGCGTCCCGGTGGATGTGCTGCCGACGGCGCCGCTCATTCGGACCAGTCGCTGCGGAGGCAAGCGCGGCGGCCTCTATCAGATCGTGGGCGTGCCGGGCGTCGAGAGCGAAGCCGCCTAACACCCTGTCCCCCGGGCCGAATTTGCTCGGCCCGGGGGCAGAGAACCAGCACCACCAACAGCACCAACCAATAGCGAGAGGAGATCTCCCATGCGTGGGCCAGCAGGGCTCACATCCATAACCGAATCGTCCCCAAGGAGGACACGTGACCGCATATCTGAGTAACCCCGGTGATTCCACCGACGACCAAGGCCCCGACGTCATCAACTACGACGCCGAGGTCTCGAAGATGCTCGGCCAGTCCGACACTGGCAGTTCCAACCTTCCCGGCCAGCCGACCGAGTGGGTGAGCCCTCGGGAGAAGCAGCGCCGCCGCCAGGCAGCTCGAGCCCTGAACCTCCCGCGCCGCGCCTCGATCTCTGACCTCCAGAGCCGGATCACCCGCGCCGTACGCCTCGGCACCGTCCCCGAGGTCGAGGACGCCGAGCGGGCCGCGCGTGACGCCGTGCTGGCCGCCTTCGGCGCCTACGACAACGCCGGGGACGAGCCGGGGAAGGCTCGCGATGTCGCCGCCAAGGATGCGGTGACCCTCGCCATCTCCGACGCGACCCGCGCGGTCGGTGCTCTTGAGCGCGCGGTGATGGACAACAGCGAAGAGATCTTCGGCGCTGTCGGCCAGAACATCGAGAGTCGACGGGCCCAGGCGCTCGCCGACCTCAAGGCCGCCCTTGCCTCGTTCTCGGCCTTCCGCCAGTTGGTCGAGGTGGGTACGCAGGCGGGCATCGACATCGGCCAGTACGACCGGGGCTGGACGATGGGTGTCAAGAACACGACCGAGCTCAACGCCGCCATCGCTCCCATGCGTGCGGCTATCGAGGACCTCGAAAGCGATGACGACTCCCGCAATGGGCGAGTGGTCACCGCCACCTACCCCGATGGCCAGTTCCCGCCGAGCCTGCTCGCGAAGTGGAAGCGTGCGGCCGAGATCGCCGGTCCCGGCTCGTTCGCTGAGCAGGTCTACCAGCGTGCGCGCAACCCGCACCCGAACGACGGCGCGGCGGTCGACGCGGTCACCATGCGCGACTCTCGGATCCTGGCCAATGCCTCGCCGATCGCGACAACGGATCTGATGAAGGGCACCAAGTCGGCTCCCCCGGCTGGCTTCGTGGCGCCGGTCGATCGCAGCGAGCCGAAGCCCTCCCGCCAGAAGACGGCCTACGAGCGCCGCATGAAGGCCGACGGCAGCGGTTGGGAGACCGTCAAGGTCGACCCCTCGGAGGCCTGACCCAGAACGACAGAAGCCCCGGCCAGCCTAGGCGCTGGTCGGGGCCGATCTGTTCGAACGCGTGTTCTAGGATCACTTCATGAGAGCGACGATGAAGCGGCAGCGGAAGAGGACGCTTCCGACGCTCGTGTGGTGGCAGTGGGACCAGTCGATCGGCGGCCACATCCCGAGGCGCCCGCCACGCCCCGGGATCCTGCTTGAGTGGCGAGAGGTCGAGACTCCCGGGCGCCCGAAACGGTGGGATGGCCTGGTCCTGTGGGCAGAGAGCAAGGGCGGTCTACTGCGCTGGAGCATTCATCTCGACTGGGCGCGCTCACACGAGTTGAACCCTGTTCCTGAGCCCCAGTCATCAGAGCGCGACTTCTACGCTCGGTAATCGCCCATCTTGGGGACCTCAGCGCCGACGTACGCCATTCGCGAGGACGCGACTCCCTAGCGTTCCGGTCATGACAGATGTCTTGGGCTGGATCTCAACGGCCATCGGCTTTGCCCTCACTGTCGGCGGCCTTTGGTGGACCGCACGAGCGATGCAGATTGCGCACGATGACCCGGACGGCGTCCTGATGTGGTCGTGGGTAGGCAGCGCGTGGGACCAGGTCGTCAAGCTGATGCGGAGGAAGCGACCACCGGAGCCGATCACAGGCGCCGTCTTTGCCACGCTGCCGGGCGTCGGAATAGCCGATTCGATCTACGCAACCATGCGAACGCCTATCGAAGACAGTGACGACCTAGAGACGAAGGTGGCGAAACTGATTCGCAACTTCGGACACCTTGAGGACAGCCTCAAGCAACAGGCGACAAGGCACGACGAACGCATGACAGGGATTGAAGACAGGGTCACGACGCATCGCGAGCACGTCGCGGCTCTAGAGGAACGTTTGCAGGTCGCAGAACAGCAAGAGCAAGCGAAGTGGGCGGAGGCGCTGCCGATGGAAGCCCTTGGGCTGGCCGCTGCCGGGTTGGGCCAAGTCTTCACGCTTGGGGGAGCAATCCTGCTCGCGATCTAGGACCGGCTCTGCTCCCAAGCTCGGTAGTCGTCAGCGAACTTGAGCACGTCGTGAACCAACTGCTCATGCAGCCGATTCTCTGCGTCGGGCAGGTCGCCCGCTTCCCACTCGTTGGCGGCGAGGGTCTCTAGGACGGCCTTGGCCTCGGACCACTCGCGGGCACTCTGGACGACAACCTCTAGCCGAGTCTGTAGGTGTTCATTCACCGTTGAAGGCTAGCCCCGAAATGTTCGCTAAGGGCGAACACGCGTTCGAGCGTGTCGTCCGCGGATGCCCCTCGTTCGCGCACACCCTAGAGGGTATGAAAGGAAACGAAGTGCAGTGCCCCTGCTGCAAGCTCTTCTATCAGGGGATGCACGCGTCGGGGGGATCCTATCGCCCAGCGCTCACCACGTCCGGCTATTGCCGAGACTGCGTCAACCACCAGGGCGACAGCAAAGAGGTCAGGAAACTGCGGGCGCAGAACCACTTCAGGATGCTCCGGCTGATCTATCCAGCGATGCGCGCACACATTGCGGCTGCTCAACGGGAGGTAGCAGCCGCCGACAGGAGGACCGAAGACGCTCGCCGGGAGTTGGAGGTTCGCCCGACGCGCGTCCTAGTCCGCGTGGAGAACCTCGACAAGCTTGTCGTGGCCGTCGCCCACGAGGAGCGAGAGGAGGCGTACGAACGCCGCGACAAGGCGATGGGCGCACTGAGCGACCTCCGGCGGCTACACCACCAGGACCCCGACAACCGGCGCCGGTGTTCCTGCGGCGACCTGTTCCACAGGTGCGAGGTAGCGCAGATCGTCAAGTGGCAGTCGATCGTCTCCTGGGAAGAACACCAGGTCCGCCTGAGCGAGCAGGGCGAACGCCATTTCCTGGCGCGGGATCACCCTGCCCTTAGGGACAAGACGTGGTTCCTCACCCGCTACGAGCCAGACTTCGAAGAGCAGTACGAGGAGCCTGCCTAGTCCCGATTCAGCACGTGGCCGAAGTGGACGCCTAGCAATATCCCGCCATCGACACCGGCCGCCCTCTAGCGCCGTAAACTGGACCTCGGGATTCCCTCCGTTCCCCCGGCGGTTGTTAGACAGCGAATGCCCGACCTCGTCATTGAGGTCGGGCATTCGCTATTGGAATCAAACGACAAAGGCCCTCGACACGAATGTCGAAGGCCTAAGCCGAAAGGTTCAAACACCAAGCCAGCCAACCCCCTTGGCACCTGACGATTATCACACGATCGGCATATGGTCGGCGCCGATAAGGGAGAATTTGAGATAGCCAATCCCAACCCCTTGGAGGTCAAATGACTGTCGTACTTACGAGCCCTGTACAGGGCCTCAATGTCGGCGATAACTACACCGGCACGCTCGAAAGCTGGCTGGTCGTCAATGGATATGCGAAGGCCGCCGCGCCCGTCGCGTACGCCGACACGTTCGCCATCTCCCCCGCCCCGGTCGCTGCCGCTGTCGAAGGCTCGGCCGACGCCGTCAACATCGTCGCGGCCGGTGCCCTGGTGGTCGAGGTCGACGGCCACAACCGCTACACCATCGCTCTCGCTGCGGCTGACACCCCGGCCGCCGTCGTGACCAAGGTCAACGCGGCTATCGGTGCCGTAGCGACGGCCTCGCTGAATGCTGGCAACTTCCGTCTCGCGTCCGACTCGACCGGCTCGCTCTCCAGCGTCCGAATCATCTCCGGTACCGGCTCGGTCCTGGCGAACCTGTTCCTCACCGCTGGCCAGTTCGACCGTGGCGAGGATGGCAACGACAACGCGACCGATTACACCGGCGACGTCACCATCGATGGGCGCCTGACCCTCGATGCTGGTGGCCGGGCGGCCGGTGTCCTCCCCGTGAGCGACCCGACCGTGGCGGCCAACCGCGAGGACCCCAAGTGGCCCGCTACTGACGAAGTCTTCGATACCTCCACGCTGGCGAACGCTCCCGGCGGTTCGACCAACTCGAAGAGCAACCCGACCTACACGATCGACGGCAACGCCGACGGCGACACGATCGACTGACCGAACGACAAGAGCCCGGAGACCTTTGACAGTCTCCGGGCTCTTTCACGTCTACGACCGGCGGGATCAAAGGGTTGCCGCCCTCCCCCACCGGTCTGTGTCACCGAACAACGGGAACACGTTGCCGAGTCTACTCACTCGTCGTTCAGCGTCGGAGTCGGCATCTCGACCTCCCAAGCGACCTCGATCCGGGATGTGTCGATCTCTCCCTTGACGGTGACGCCGCCCCGGCTGGCGGGCTGGACAACGATCGGATAGGCGATGGCCTGATAGATGATGTGCCAGCGGTCCTCACGCGCCGCCCGCTCCCATTCCTGACCGAGCGTGTAGCCCTTGAGTGAGAGAGTCACAGAGACCTTCGAGGACTTGACGACCTGATCCCAGTGGACGACCTCAGCCTCTTTCGCTTGTAGGTCGGTCGCGAGGGCTACGACGTCACCCCCGCCACCCCTCGCCGCCATCGTGAGCGCATCCCTGGCCGTGTCCCTGGCGAGCGTGGCCGCTCGGAGCTCCTCCTGTCCTGGCCATGTCGGGATCATCTGCATAGCGGGCTGCTCCCCATGGACGGCCAGATACTCGGCGGCGATGAACGCGTCTGTCGGCTCAGCGGCGATGGTGACCCCGGGGCAGATGCCCTTTACGACCCCGGTGCAGTTGTACCGGGCGTGACCACGGGTATAGGTGATCGAGAGGGTCGACCCGCAGCGGCCACAGACGCCGTTCCCCCGCGATAGCAACCAGGTCGGCGGCCTCCCGGACCATGACGGCCGTTCGGGGCCCTCAGATCGCGTTTCTTGAGTCGAGTCCAGACGGGCCTGGAGAGCCAGCCATGTAGCCGGATCCAGGACATGATCCCGAATGCTGGTTGAGCGGAGCGTGTTCCGAAGCGAGCGTGGCGACCACGCGTTGCCCCTGTTGGTTGTGATCCCCTCTGCCGCCAACCACCGGAGGACCTGATTCATCGGCTGGTTGTCGATCAGGCGGCGTGCGATCTCTTCCACGATCGGGCCCGTGACAGGGTCGACCTCCAGGAACTTTCCGACGCCGCCCTCTGGCAACTCGCGCTTGACCACACGACATCCGAAGATGGCGCGCCCGCCGGGATGGCGGCCAGCCTCCCTCAGGCGTCGCTTGTTGTCCTTGTTTCGCTGGATGATGCGTCCGCGCTCGGCTCGTCCGACCTCACCACGAATGACGATCTGCCAGCGGAATGCCTCGGGATCCCTCTGCGAGTCGAGACCGTCAACCGAGATCATTCGTACGGGCTCGTGGACGACTCGGCCCGTGGCCGGATCCTTGCCCTCTAGGCGGTCCAAGATCGAGCCGAGGACGTTTACGCCTTCGCGGCTCAGCCGGTCGACACTGTGGACAACGGCAACCGAGACGTGATCCAGAGCAAGCTCCGCCAACCACGCCTGAAAGGCAGGCCGGTCGCGGTAGCCGCCGGACTTCTCATCGACATGTACGTTCAGGAGGTGGATTCCCTCGCTGGCTGCAAGGGCCTTGACCTCGTCGACCATCCCGGCGAGGCTCAGGTTGTCCTCCCCGGCCACGGCCGACAGCCGAACGTAGCCACTCCCCATCTCTGGCATGTGCAGATCCTCTCACCTGTTCGTAAACCCGGTAGTTCTCGGGCTGGAAGCCGAGGAGGACCGGAACCGCGGCCAGGACGTCCTCGGGGCGGGTGATGGAGAGCTTCGTAGTGGTCATGCGATCCACACTCGCCGCCACCCACCGACAGTTTCCTCGCCAATACCGCGGCCTGTGGACAACCGCGTCCCGAAGCATGCCTGTGGACCGCAACCGGCCCGTCCGAACTGTCCCCGCCGCCAGATAGGTTGCCACCATGAGAGCGCAGGCGTCGGTGATGCACCTCGACCTCGACGCGTTCTACGCCTCGGTCGAGCAGCGGGACAAGCCGTCGCTGCGCGGTAGGCCGGTGGTCGTGGGCGGGATCAGCGGTCGCGGTGTGGTCAGCACCGCCTCCTACGAGGCCAGAGTCTTCGGGGTCCGCTCGGCGATGTCGACCCGGGAGGCCCGGGCGCTGTGCGGGCACGCCGCCTTCCTCTATCCGCGCTTCCCCGCCTACAAGAAGGTCAGCGAGCAGGTCTTCGGCATCCTGCGCGACCTCTCCCCTCTCGTCGAGCCGCTCTCCCTCGACGAGGCCTTCGTGGACCTCGCGGCCGCCGACCTCCCCGACCTCGAGGTCGAGACGGTGACCGCCACCGCCGCCCGGATCCGCGCCGAGGTCGCCGAGGTCACCGGCGGGCTGACAGCGAGCGTCGGTCTGGCGAGCTCGAAGTTCATCGCCAAGATCGCCAGCGACCTGGACAAGCCCGACGGCCTGGTCGTGGTGGCCCCCGGCACCGAGCTCGACCTGCTCCGGCCGATGAACGTCAAGGTCATCCCGGGCGTCGGCCCGGCGACCACCGAACGGCTGCGCCGCGCCGGCATCCACACGGTGGCCGATCTGGAGCAGGTCAGCGTCGAGGAGCTCGTACGCCTCGTCGGCAAGTCCCACGGCACCAACCTCTACAAGCTGGCCAGGGCCCAGGACGACCGGCTCGTCGAGCCCGAGCGGGAGACCAAGTCGGTCAGCGTGGAGAGCACCTACGAGACCGACCTGACCGACCGGCCGCTGATGGAGCAGATCCTCACCCGGCAGGCCACCGAGGTCGCCGGGCGACTGAAGAAGAGCGGTCTGTCCGGGCGCACGATCACGATCAAGGTCCGCCTCTACGACTTCACCACGATCAACCGCTCGGCGACCCTGCCCGCCCCGACCGACCAGGCCGGAGCCATCGCCCGCCTGGCCAGGACGCTGCTGGGCGAGCTGTTCACCGCCGGGGAGACCGCCGGCGGCGTACGCCTCCTCGGGGTCGGCGTCTCGGGGCTCGCCGACTGGATCCAGGAGGATCTCTTCGGCGAGGACGCCGAGGAGGAGCCCGAGCCCGAGCTGACGCTCCCCGAGCCGGTGCGGCGGCCGACCTGGGCCGCAGGGATGGACGTCGTCCACGCGGAGATGGGCCGCGGCTGGGTCTGGGGCTCGGGACGCGGCGTCGTCACCGTCCGCTTCGAGACCGCCGAGACGCCGGCGGGGCCGGTGCGGTCCTACCCCGTCGACGACCCCGACCTGCAGCCCTACAGCGAGACCTGAGCGGCTCCTCGGCCGCTCCCGGGGCAGCCCACCGGCCCTTGTCGTCACGGCGATCGGGTGCAGTATCGCGGCCGGCGACCCGGCTGTGCGATAGAGCCACGCGATGACAAGAGTCTGCAACAGCTGCCGTCCGCTGGAGTTCGAGGCTCGCGAGGATAGGGTCTCGTCTATGCCTGCTGAGTTTCCGATCGCACCGAAGAAGCCCTCCTCCAAGCAGTTCCACGGCCTGACCCGGGCCGACGACTACGAGTGGCTCCGCGACAAGGAGAACCCCGAGGTCATCGCCTACATCGAGGCCGAGAACGCCTACACCAAGGCGCAGACCGAGCACCTCGCCGACCTGCGCACCCAGATCTTCGAGGAGATCAAGGCGCGCACCCTGGAGACCGACCTGAGCGTGCCGAGCCGGGCGCGCGGCTACTGGTACTACGGCCGCAGCTTCGAGGGGAAGCAGTACGGCGCGAGCTGCCGGGTGAAGGTCACCGACCCCGACGACTGGACCCCGCCCAACCCGGACGAGGTCACCGGTGAGGAGGTGCTCCTCGACCTGGACGCGCTCGCCGAGGGCCACGACTTCTTCAGCCTGGGCGGCTCGAGCGTCAGCCCGAGCACCACCCTGCTCGCCTACGCGACCGACGTGACCGGCGACGAGCGCTACACCGTACGCGTCAAGGACCTCGCCACCGGCGAGCTGCTCGACGACGTCCTCACCAACGTCCACGGCGGCGCGACCTGGGACCGCGAGTCCGAGTCGCTCTACTACACGACCGCCGACGAGTCCTGGCGCGCCGACAAGATCTGGTGCCACCGTCTCGGCACCACCCAGGAGGAGGACGAGCTCGTCTTCCACGAGACCGACGACCGGTTCTGGGTCGGCGTCGGCCGCACGCGCTCGGACCGGTTCATGTTCATCGGCACCGCCGCGAAGATCACCGCCGAGTACCGCTTCCTCGACCTCGACGACCCCGACGCCGGCTGGCAGGTCTTCGCGCCCCGCGAGGAGGGCGTCGAGTACGCCCTGGAGCACGCCACCATCGCCGGCGAGGACGTCTTCCTGGTCACCCACAACGCCTCCGGCCCCGACTTCGAGATCGCCACCGCGCCGATCGCGCCGACCCCGCGGGAGCAGTGGCAGCCGCTGCTCCCCCACACCCCCGGCGTACGCCTGGAGGACATCGACGCCTTCGCCGGCCACCTGGTCGTCCATCAGCGCAGCGAGGGCCTGACCCAGCTCCGCATCCTGGAGCTCGGCGAGAACGGCGTCGCCGACGACTACCTGGTGAAGTTCGACGACGAGCTCTACACCATCGGCTCCGGCTCCAACCCGGCCTTCGAGACCCCGGTCGTGCGGCTCGGCTACACCACGATGCGCACCCCGGCCTCCGTCTACGACTACGACGTACGCAGCCGCGAGCTCACCCTCCTCAAGCAGGCCCCGGTGCTCGGTGGCTACGACCGCGACGACTACGAGGAGCACCGGCTGTGGGCGACAGCCCCGGACGGCGTACAGGTGCCGATCTCGGTCGTGGCGAAGAAGGGCCTCCACGAGCAGGGTCCGATGCCGGTGCTGCTCTACGCCTACGGGTCCTACGAGGCGAGCATGGACCCCTACTTCTCCATCCCGCGCCTCAGCCTGCTCGACCGCGGGATCGGCTTCGCGATCGCCCACGTCCGCGGCGGTGGCGAGATGGGCCGGGCCTGGTACGACGACGGCAAGATGCTGAGGAAGCAGAACACCTTCTCCGACTACATCGCCTGCGCCCGCCACCTCGCCGAGACCGGCTGGTCGACCCCGAGCACGATCATCGCCGAGGGTGGCAGCGCCGGCGGCCTGCTGATGGGCGCGGTCGCCAACCAGGCGCCCGACGCCGTGGGGGCGGTCGTCGCCGCGGTGCCGTTCGTGGACGCGCTGACCACGATGCTCGACGCGACGCTCCCGCTGACCGTCACCGAGTACGACGAGTGGGGCAACCCCGAGGCCGACCGGGAGACCTACGACTACATGTCCTCCTACGACCCCTACACCAACGTCACCGCGCAGCACTACCCGCCGATCCTCGCCGAGACCAGCATCAACGACACCCGCGTGCTCTACGTCGAGCCCGCGAAATGGGTCGCCAAGCTGCGGGCGACGGCGGAGAATCCTGGTGACGTACTCCTGAAGACGGAGATGGCAGCCGGTCATGGAGGGGTCTCGGGCCGCTACAAGGCGTGGGAGGACCGGGCGTTCAGCCTTGCCTGGATGATCGACCAGGTGACCTCCGCGTAAGGCATAGCGGCGCGCCTCTCGGGGTACTCCATGAGAAGACCCTGAGATTCACCTCTCGATGCAACTTATCGCCTGCCGCGTACGTCGAACCGGACAAGAGATCGAAATCGGATCGATGACAAGGCGCTCTACCGGGGAACACCCGGGACGAGCGAAGCGTTGAAAGCATCGTGAGGCCACCAACCTCACCGTGAGGAGGTTCCCATGGCGACACGCACCGCAACCGCCACCGCCACCCGAGAGATCGAGGGCCGTGACAGTGTTGGGCTGTATCTCGACGAGATCGCCCGCAACGAGCTCTTGGATGCTGCCAAAGAGGTTGAGCTGTCCAAGGCCATCGAGGCCGGCCTGATGGCCGAGCACCTCCTGGCCGAAGGCCGCGTAGGCCGCAAGAAGGCGCCCGGCGGAGCCACCAGAGCCGAGCTCGAATGGCTCGCCGAAGAGGGCCGCCGAGCCACCCGCGAGTTCATCAATGCCAACCTGCGTCTGGTGGTGTCGATCGCGCGCAAGTACGGTCGCGCCCAGATGCCGATGCTCGATCTGATCCAGGAAGGCAACACCGGCCTGATCAGGGCTGTCGAGAAGTTCGACTACACCAAGGGCTACAAGTTCTCGACGTACGCGACGTGGTGGGTGCGCCAGGCGATCACCCGTGGCATCGCCCAGCAGGCGCGCGTGGTGCGCCTTCCGGTGCACGTCGTCGAGGAGCTCAACCAGGTCGGCGGCGCCCGCCGCACCCTGGAGCGGCAGCTCGGTCGGGACCCGGAGCCGGAGGAGATCGCCACCGAGCTCGGTATGGACATCGATCGTGTGCTCGACCTGCTCTCCTGGGGCCGTGACCACGTCTCGCTCGACACCCCGATCGACGAGGACGGCGACACGTCCCTCGGCGACCTGATGGCCCAGGAGTCCGCTCCCAGCCCCGACACCGACATCATCGATGTCGAGTCCCGTGAGCGGCTCAACTCTCTGGTCGGTCAGCTCGACGAGCGCTCCGCCGACATCGTCCGCTCCCGCTACGGCCTCACCGACGGCCGTCAGCACAAGCTGGCCGACATCGGCGTCAAGCACGGCATCTCCGCCGAGCGAGTGCGCCAGCTCGAGCGCGAGGCCCTGCAGAAGCTGCGCCGGTTCGCTGACCCGGACCTGGCGGCGTAGCCGACAGATCGGGGTCGCCTCACGGAGCGCGATCCCGACGGCGCGGGCCGGTCAAGGCCGGCCGCCTGATCTGCTCAGATGACCCGGCGCCCCCGACTCGGGGGCGCCGGGTCTTTCTGTCTCACGCCGTCAGTAGCCGCCCGGAGGCGGCGCCATCTCGAGCCGCACCCCGATCAGCCGGATCGGCCGGTCCTTCTCGATCCGCTCCAGGAGCGCCTCGGCCTCGTCGGCGAGGCGGTCGGCGTCGAGAGTCGGCTCGGGGAGCTTGTGGCCGCGGGTGACGGTGAAGAACGGCTTGAGCCGCACCTTGATCTCGACCCTGGTCACCGGCCGTCCCTCCTTCGCCACGTCCTCGTAGCACTCCGCGCACAGCCGGCGGGTCGCGGCGACGATGTCGGGCCACTCGACGAGGTCCTGCTGGAAGGTCTCCTCGTGGCCGTGGCCGCGGGCGACCCAGGGTGAGGGGTCGACCGCGCTGGCGCCCGCACCGCGCCCGAGCCGGCGCAGCCAGGGACCCGTCGTGGGACCGATCTCGGCGGCGAGCCAGGCCGTGTCGGCCGCGGCCAGGTCGGCGACCGTCTCGATGCCGAGCGCGGCGAGCCGCTTGGCGGTCTTCGCGCCGATCCCCCACAGCGCGTCGGTCGGGCGGTGGGCCATCTCCGCATGCCAGGTCTCGTGGCTGATCCGGTAGACGCCGGTCCCCCGCAGCTGCCCGTCCGGGCCGGGCTCGTGGCCGCCCGCCCCCGCCTCGCGCGCGACCGCACCCTCCACCCGCTGCTTGGCGAACCCGGTGGCGAGCTTGGCCTGCAGCTTGTTGTCACCGACGCCGACCCCGCTGCGCAGCCGGGTGCGTTCGAGCACCAGGTCGCGTACGTCTTGGGCGAAGGCTGCCGGGTCGCCGAGGTCGCCGTGGCCGGGCCCCGGTCCGAGGAAGGCCTCGTCCCAGCCGAGGACCTCGACCAGGACCGGTACGCCGCCCCACTGCAGCGAGCGCAACGTGTCCATGACCTCCGCGGAGGCGGCGTCGTAGGCGGTGTGGTCGACCGGCAGGAAGATCGCGTCTGGACACTTCCGGGCGGCCAGCCGCAGCGCCATCCCGGATCCCACCCCGTAGGCGCGTGCCTCGTAGGAGGCGGTCGAGACCACCGCTCGCTCGGTCGGGTCGCCGCGCCCGCCGACGATCACCGGCTTCCCGGCGAGCTCGGGCCGGCGCAGCACCTCGACCGCCGCGATGAACTGGTCGAGGTCGACGTGAAGCACCACATCGCTCATGGCCCGATGGTGCCACGAACCCGCTCAGTGACGCCTCGGCGTCGAAAATCGACGTCTCGGCGTCGATTTCTGACGTTTCGGCGGTGGGTCAGTGGGAGGCGGCCTTGGAGAGGGCTTCGGAGGCCTTCTCCGCCTGGTCTCGTACGTCGTCGGGGACCGGGACCTGCTCGGCGATGCGCTGCTGCCACAGCTGCATGGCGACGACCTTGGCGGCAGCGTCCTCGACGCGCTCGCGGTCGAGGCGGCCGGAGCGGAGCGCCTTGACGACGCTGCGGTGGGCGGCGCGGGGCTTGGCCGGCATCAGCAGCAGGTCGGCGCCGGCGCGCAGGGCGGCGACGGAGGGCTTCTTGGTCGTGGTGGTCACCGCGCCCATGCCCAGTGAGTCGGTGACGGCGAGGCCGTCGAAGCCGAGATCGTCGCGGAGCAGGTCGTAGATGCGGCCGGCCATGCTGGCGGGCTTGCCAGGCGCGATCGCCTTGACGTCGACGTGACTGACCATGACGGCCGGGGCTCCGGCGTCGACGGCGGCGTCGAAGGGCACCAGGTCGCGCCGCTTGAGCTTCTTGCGGCCGAAGTCGAGCTCCTGGAGCCCGACGTGGGTGTCGCCGGTGACGGCGCCGTGGCCCGGGAAGTGCTTGGTGGTGGAGACCAGACCCGCCTCGTTGTATCCCTGTACGGCCGCGGCGACGGCCGTCGCCGCGGTGCGCGGGTGCTCGCTGGGCGAGCGCGACCCGATCGTCGGGTCGGAGGCGCCCACGGTCACGTCGGCGACCGGGGCGAAGGCCCAGGTGAAGCCGAGGTCGCGGAGCTCGAGCGCGGTGGTGCGCGCCGCCTCGGTGGTGACGCGGACGCCCTTGCGCGGTTTCGCCTCGATCGCCTCACCCGTGGCCGCGAACTCCGGGAACTCGGTGGCCACGCCGCGCAGGTGGGAGACGACGCCGCCCTCCTGGTCGACGCCGATGACCGCGGGGAAGGTGCGCCCGTCGGCGGCGACCGCCTCGCTGACCGCCTCGGTCGTCTCGCGCACCTGCTCCTCGTCGACGACGTTCTCACCGGTCACGCTGACGCCGGCGAGGTGGAGCTTGCGCACCATCTTCGCCGCCTTGGCCGGGTCGGTGCCGTGGTAGCGGCCGACGATCACCTGACCGGCCAGCTGCTCCTCGTCCCAGCCCGCCACCATCTCGCGGGCGGTGGCCAGCTCACCGCGCGTCGGACCCCAGGTCAGCGGCGTCGTGTCCTGCTTCGGGTCTGGCTTCTCGGAGGGTGCCGAGGTGACCCCCGGCTCGACCTCCGTCGGCACGCCGACGGTCACCGCAGCAGCGCCGGCACCGGCTGCCAGAGCCAGTACCGCACCTGCGATCACCGGTCGGACCCAGCGCCTCGCGCGGCGCGGCTTCTCATACGAATCGGTGTGCATGCCCCCAGTCACCCGGCCGAGTATGGCAGCAACCGGTGCCTACTGCCGCGTTCAGGCGAGTGCGTCGTAGATCTCCTGCACCCGCTCGCGCAGATCCTCGAGCGTGCCGGTGTTGTCGATGACGTACGTCGCGGCAGCGAGCCGGTCCTCACGACTGGCCTGCGTCTTGATCCGAGCGCGCACCTCGGACTCGGACATCCCCCGCGCGATCGCCCGCTCCACCTGCGTCTCGACCGGCACGTCGACGACGATCACCTCGTCGAAGAACGGCGCGTAGCCGACCTCGACCAGCAGCGGGATGTCGTTGATCACCAGCCTGCCCGCGACCCGGGCGGCCTCCTCGAGCTCCGCGGAGCGCGCGCCGACCAGCGGGTGCACGATCGCGTTGAGGCGCTCCCGGGCGCTCTCGTCGGCGAAGACGATCTCCCCCACCTTGGCTCGGTCGAGCTCGCCGACCTCGGTCAGCACCGTCGGCCCGAACTCCTCCACGACCTGTGCCAGCCCCGGCGTACCGGGCTCGACGACCTCGCGAGCGATCTTGTCCGAGTCGACGATGACGGCTCCCAGAGCCGCCAGCAGCTCCGAGACCGTGCTCTTCCCCGAGGCGATCCCGCCGGTGAGTCCTACGCGCATGGCCCCAACCTAGTGGTGCGCTCCGCGGCCCTCGACACCACCTCGCCAGGCAGCACCTAGGCAGGCAGCACTTAGGCAGGCAGCATCTAGGCAGGCAGCGCCGAGTCGGCCGCGTCGCCGGGCTCGCCACAGGCGAAGCGGCGGCGGTAGGCCTGCGGGGAGAGGCCCCGCACCCGGGTGAAGTGGTGGCGCAGCGCGGCGGCGTTGCCGAAGCCGACCTCCCCCGCGATCCACTCCACCGGCCGCTCGGTGCGCTCCAGGAGCTCCTCGGCCCGGTGCACGCGCTGGGCGGTGATCCAGGCATACGGCGTGGCCCCGGTCTCCGCACGGAACCTGCGGGCGAAGGTACGCGGCGACATCAGCACCCGGCGGGCCAGCGAGTCCACGTCGAGCTCCTCGTGGAGATGGGCCGTGATCCAGGCGAGCAGCGGGCCGAGCGTCTCCGCTTCGGGCTCCGGGACGGGGCGGGAGATGAACTGTGCCTGTCCCCCGTCGCGCTGGGGCGGGACGACCATCCGGCGGGCGACCGCAGAGGCGACGGCGGCGCCGTGCTCCTGACGCCAGATGTGCAGGCAGGCGTCCAGGCCCGCGGCGGTGCCGGCGCTGGTGATGACCTGGCCGGAGTCGACGTAGAGCACCTCGGGCACGACCTTGGCCTGGGGGAAGCGCTCGGCCAGCTCGTCGGTGTACTTCCAGTGGGTCGTGCACTCGCGACCGTCGAGCAGCCCGGCCTCGCCGAGCGCGAACGCGCCGCTGCAGACGGTGAGGATCCGGGCACCACGCTCGTGGGCGCGCAGCAGGGCCTCGACGACTCCGGGTGGCACGGGGTCGCCACGGCGCATCGCCGGCACGCAGACGAGGTCGGCCTCCTCGACCCGCTCGAGGCCGTGGAGGACCTCGATCCCGAAGCCGAGGTTGGTGCGCACCATCCCGGTCTGCGGCCCGCAGACGCCGAAGTCGAGCAGCGGGACGCCGTCCTCGCGGCGGTCGAGGCCGAACGCCTCGCAGACGACGCCGAACTCGAAGGGCGCGACCCCGTCCCAGATCACCGCGGCGACGTTTCTAAGCACCTCAGAAGAGTGCCACTTGGCAGGAAATCGCGCAACTTAGGCATTTCTGCCAATGTGGCAGGAATGCCTAGGAGAGGAGAATTACTGCCATGACCACAGCAATCGTCCTCATCGTCTTCCTCGTCCTCGCAGGCGTCACCACCGCCGCCGCCGTCCACGGCGACCGCCCCAAGGCCGCACCCCGGTCCCACAACGTCGATCCCGACTTCTTGCCCGCGGTGCGGTGGCACTAGGCCACCGCGATCCACCCCGTGAAATGCCGAATGCCCGGCCCCCTCGCAGGGGCCGGGCATTCGTGCGTGTCAGAGCTTCAGCTCTGGCGCGTCAGCGTGATCACTGACCGCCGGTGAGCTTCTCGCGCAGCTTCTGGAGCGCCTCGTCGGAGGCGAGCGAGCCGCCCTCGTCCTCGGAGACGGTCTCGTCGACCGAGCCACCCGAGGAGTAGGAGGTGGCCTCGCCGGCCTCGGCAGCCTTCTCGGCGGCCTCCTGCTGCTGCTTGATGTGGGCCTCCCAGCGAGCGTGGGCCTGAGCGTACTGCTCCTCCCACTTCGCGCGCTGCTCGTCGTAGCCCTCGAGCCACTCGCCCGTCTCCGGGTCGAAGCCCTCGGGGTAGATGTAGTTGCCCTGGTCGTCGTAGGTCGCCGGCATGCCGTAGAGGGTCGGGTCGAACTCCTCGACGTCGGTCGAGGTGACCGTCTCGTTGGCCTGCTTGAGCGAGAGCGAGATGCGGCGACGCTCGAGGTCGATGTCGATGATCTTGACCATGACGTCGTCGTTGACCTGGACGACCTGCTCGGGGATCTCCACGTGGCGCTCGGCCAGCTCGGAGATGTGCACCAGGCCCTCGATGCCCTCCTCGACGCGGACGAACGAACCGAACGGCACCAGCTTGGTGACCTTGCCCGGGACGATCTGACCGATCTGGTGGGTGCGGGCGAAGTGCTGCCACGGGTCCTCCTGGGTCGCCTTCAGCGACAGGGAGACACGCTCGCGGTCCATGTCCACGTCGAGAACCTCGACGGTGACCTCGTCACCGACGGTGACGACCTCGGACGGGTGGTCGATGTGCTTCCAGGAGAGCTCGGAGACGTGGACGAGACCGTCGACGCCGCCGAGGTCCACGAACGCACCGAAGTTGACGATCGAGGAGACGACACCCTTGCGGATCTGACCCTTCTGGAGCTGGGTCAAGAAGCCGTGGCGAACCTCGGACTGGGTCTGCTCGAGCCAGGCACGGCGCGAGAGGACCACGTTGTTGCGGTTCTTGTCGAGCTCGATGATCTTGGCCTCGAGGGTCTGACCCACGTAGGGCTGCAGGTCGCGGACGCGACGCATCTCGACCAGGGAGGCGGGGAGGAAGCCACGCAGGCCGATGTCCAGGATGAGACCACCCTTGACGACCTCGATGACCGCGCCCTCGACGACGCCGTCCTCCTCCTTGACCTGCTCGATCGTGCCCCAGGCACGCTCGTACTGAGCGCGCTTCTTGGACAGGATCAGGCGGCCTTCCTTGTCCTCCTTCTGGAGCACCAGGGCCTCGACCTTGTCGCCGACCTCGACGACCTCGGACGGGTCGACGTCGTGCTTGATCGAGAGCTCGCGCGAGGGGATGACACCTTCGGTCTTGTAACCGATGTCGAGCAGGACCTCGTCCCGGTCGACCTTGACGATGACACCGTCCACGATGTCGCCGTCGTTGAAGTACTTGATGGTCTCGTCGATCGCGGCGAGGAAGTCCTCTTCCGACCCGATGTCGTTGATCGCGACCTGAGGCGCGTCGTAGTCGGGAAGAGGAATGTTGAGCGTGCTCGTCATAAGGGAGGTGGTTTCCTTGGGTGGACAGATGTCGTCGGGTCACACACGTCTGGAGCCGTGGTCGACCACCTCTGCCAGGACCGGCACGAACAGGCTTCGTCGCCCGGTGTGAGCCGGCGGTCGAGGTAGCAAGCCAAGGTCCGCTAGGTCCGGGACCCGGGCAGACTTCAGACGCAGTTTCCAAGCCTACGCTCCGCGCACATGCCCCGTCCAACTGTCGACCTCACCGCACTGGGCATACGCTTGGAGCGTGGACCAAGCCATCAGCCCGGTCGCTCGACCGGAGGCGCCCGTCGATCCCGTCGACACCATCAGGGCCTTCACAGACACCGGCCCGGTCGTCAGAGCCGAGCGGCGCTCGGTCGACGAGGACGAGTCGCGCCGCGCCAACGGCCCCGACTGGGACAGGTACGCCGACGAGTACCAAGCGACCCACGGGCCGTTCCTCGGTGCGGCCGGGTTCGTCTGGGGTCCGGAGGGCCTGACCGAGGCCGACCTCGGCGTCCTCGGCGACGTGAGCGGCAAGGACGTGCTCGAGCTCGGCTCCGGCGCCTGCCAGTGCTCGCGATGGGTGAACACCCAGGGCGGCCGCGCGGTGGGTCTGGACCTCTCCGGCCGCCAGCTCCAGCACTCGCGCCGCCTCGACGAGCAGACCGGCGTGGTCGTACCCGCGGTGCAGGCCACCGCCACCGACCTGCCCTTCGCCGACGACTCCTTCGACGTGGTCTTCTGCTCCTTCGGCGCGCTGCAGTTCGTCAGCGACATCGCGCACGCGCTCGCCGAGACCGTGCGTGTGCTGCGCCCCGGCGGCCGCTTCGCGTTCTCGATCACCCACCCGACCCGGTGGATGTTCCCCGACGACCCCGGCCCCGAGGGCCTGATCGCCGCGCAGTCCTACTGGGACCGCACCCCCTACGTCGAGGTCGACGACGAGACCGGCAGGGTCTCCTACGTCGAGCACCACCGCACCCTCGGCGACTGGGTCTCGCTGCTGTCCGGCGCCGGGTTCCGGATCACCGACCTGGTCGAGCCGGAGTGGCCCGAGGGCCACGAGCGGGTCTGGGGCGGCTGGTCGCGCACCCGCGGTGTGCTCACCCCCGGCACCGCGATCTTCGGCGCCGACCTTCTCGGCTGACGAGATACCCGAAATAGGCGAAAGGTCCCGACCTGCTCGACCCTTGGAGGTCGAGCCTGTCGAGACCCGTCGCTCTACGTCCTACGTGCCCTCAGGCATCGACCAGCGTGCGGTCGTCGGCGGCGGCGTGGGAGCCGCCGTTGGGCTTGCGGCCGCTGAGGACCAGCCAGAGGCCGACCAGCAGGAACAGCAGGCCGGCGACGAGGCCACCGACCGGGATCCAGGTGCCGATCAGCGTCAGCTTGGAGATGTTGGCCTCCGCGTCCTCGGCGTTGGTCGAGACGGTCTTGTCGTCGTAGCTCATCTCGGCGTCGATCAGCACCATGCCGCTGCTGGTGACCATCTTCTGGGTCGCGGTCTGGTCGATGTAGGAGCCGGTGGTGGGCTCGACGTAGATCGTCTGGGTGGCCTCGTAGCTGCCGCGGACGTCGTCGTCGGTGTCGGCCTCGCCGTCCTCGCCCTTGGACAGGATCTCGTCGTCGGAGGAGGCGGAGACCTCGAACTGGTAGGTCTTCACACCCTCGACCTCGACGTCGTCGACGTAGGTCGCGATCACGGTGGTGCCGAGCGTGTCGTCCCAGTAGTTGTAGTCGTGGCGCTGGGTGTCGAACGGGAACTTGCCGGCCAGACCGGTCATCCCCTCGACGGCCCGCTCCTCGCCGACGTACTTGACCTGGTCCTTGACGACCTCGGAGGTCTTGCGGTCCATGGCGTAGGCACGCTCGGAGGCGGTCACCACGCGCTCGTCGTCCTCGGCCCGGGCACAGGTGGGCGTCTCGCCCTCCTGGATCATGATGCAGGCGGTCTCGACGAAGACGACCACCTCGTCGGTGGAGTCGTCCGGAGCCGCCTGCGTGGTCCGGGTGTACTTCACCGCCACCGGGGTGTCCGACTTGGCCAGAGCGCCGCTGGCGGTGCCTTCCAGGACCGTCTTCGTGTCGACGTTCAGCGGCACGGTCGCCGCGGCGTCCCTGCCCCAGAAACCTGCTACCGCGGCAGCGGCCAGCGCGAATGCGCCGACCAGCAAGAAGACATAACCAATCACTCTTCGCATGTTGTTGCCCCTCCCAAGGCCTTCGGGTCCCCCCCTCGATCCGCGAACCGTAGCAGCAATACCGGGGCCGGTGTGCAACGGGTCACAAACCATGGACGCAACGAGGCCGGAACCGTCGGTGATCTATGCGACACTTCGTCCTCGTGTCACTCCCCCACCCCGTATCGACCGCTGATGACAGCGTTCATGACGACCTGCTGGCAACGCGCCGTCAGGTGCTCGCTGCCGCGTCGGTGATGATCCTGGCCCAGCTCGCCTTCCGCGCCTGGGCGATCAGCGGCTCCTGGTATCGCTTCGACGACGCCAACTTCATGTCGAAGCTGATGTCGGACGGGCTCTCCGCCGACCTGCTCTTCCACGGGTTCGCCGGACACCTGATGCCGGGCGCGTTCGCGCTGACGGCCTACAACTTCGGCCTGGACCCGTACGCGTGGGCCTACCCGGCGATCGAGCTGCTGGTGCTCCAGGCGGTGGCGAACCTCGGTGCGCTGGTCTTCCTCTGCTCGGCGTTCGGCGTACGCCGCGGGATCCTGCCGCCGCTGGCGCTGTTCCTCTTCTCCTCGATCAGCCTGCCGGCGTTCCTGACCTGGGGCCCCGGGATCACCCAGCTGCCGTTCCTGGCCGCGATCTTCTGGGGGGCGTGGGCCCATCTGAACTACCTGCGCACCCGACGCTTCGGCTGGGCCCTCCTGGCCATGCTCATCACGCTGGCGGCGATCGCCTTCGGCGAGAAGGCGATGCTGCTCTTCTGGCCCTACGCCGTGCTGGCCCTGGGCTGGTTCGCCACCGGCGACATCCTCGCCCGGATGCGGACGCTGTTCACCACCTACCTGCCCGGCGTGATCCTCTACGGCATCGTCTCGCTCGGCTCGGTGGCGGCATACCTCTTCCTCGGAGCCTCCTCCTCGAAGGCGTCGGGCACGACCGACGCCAACGGCTTCGCCATGGTCGCCCAGCGGTTCCTGTTCGAGTCCTGGGCGCCCGGCGCGGTCGGTGGGCCGCTGCGCTGGACGTGGCTGGAGGGCAACTCGGCAGGCTGGTCCGAGCCAGGGGCGGTGGTCTCGGTGCTCGCTGTCGTCGCGCTGGCTCTGCTGACCTACGAGCTCGGCCGCACCCGCTCCATCCCGCTGCGCGCCTGGTGGCTGGTCGGCGGCATCCTGGTCATCGACATCGGGCTGATCACCGGCATCCGGGCCGGAGGGGTCGGCCCCGACATCGCGCTGGCCTACCGCTACCTCACCGACACCATCGCGGTCACCGCGATGGCGCTCGCGCTGGCCACGCTGCCCCTGCGCGGGGCGGTGGAGACGCTCGCTCCGACGCGTACCTCCGCCTTCCTGGACGTGCCCAAGCGGGTCGCCGTGGTCACCGCGATCGTCGCCGGGCTGGGGCTCTTCTCGTCCTTCTCCTACGCCCAGGGCTGGCACGAGGACGACAACACCAGGCGCTACATCGACACCGTCCAGGCCGACCTGGCCGACGTGGACGAGCCGCTGCCGATGGCCGACGGCCCGGTGCCGGAGTGGATGGTCTGGGGTGCCTCACACCCCTACAACCAGGTCAGCCGGGTGCTGCGGCCGCTGGCCGACAAGATGGAGTTCCCGCGGGCCAGCACCGACCACCTCTACCTGGTCGACGAGGACGGCCACATCCGCCCGGCGGCGGTCGACCCCGAGCGCCGCGCCATCGGTGCCGTCGCCGCCTCGCAGAGCCGCGACAAGTGCACGATGCGGATCCGGCAGACCCCGCTCCAGGTCGCCTTGGACGGCGGTGTGGACGGTGCCGGGTGGTGGGTCCGGGTCTCCTACGTGGCCGGCGCCGACGACGCCGGCCGGATGCGGGTCACCGCTGGCGACCACAGCTACGACGTGGACATCCGGCCCGGGTTCCGCAGCCTCTACCTGCGCACCGGCGAGGGCCGGTTCGACACCCTGGAGTTCCAGAGCCTGACCCCGGGCTCGAAGCCGTGCCTCGGCGGCGTCGAGATCGGCAACGTGGTGCCGTTCGGTGACCCGATCTCCGGCCCGGAGGCCGAGGAGTGATGGACCGCCGGTTCCTCACCCTCGACGCGCTGCGTGCCGTCGGGGCGCTGATGGTGGTGCTGACCCACGTCGGCTTCCACACCGGCCGCTATCCGCAGGGCTGGACGGGGGCGATGATCGCCCACCTCGACCTCGGCGTGGCGATCTTCTTCGTGGTCTCCGGGTTCCTGCTGGCCCGTCCGTGGTTCGCGGCCAGCGCCGCCGGCACCCGGCCGCCGAGCACCGGCCGCTACCTGTGGAAGCGCGCGCTGCGCATCCTGCCGCTCTACTGGGTCGTGGTCGCGGTCTGCCTGATCTTCGCGCCGGCCAACTCAGACGTCGGCCTCGGTGGCTGGATCGCCAACCTGACCCTGACCCAGATCTACACCCAGGAGACCCACGCCTACGGCCTGGCCCACATGTGGAGCCTGTGCACCGAGGTCGCCTTCTACCTCGCCCTGCCGCTGGTGGTGCGGCTGCTGACGCCCCGCTCCCGCCTGGACGTACGCCGCGTGCTGGTCGTCTCGCTGGTCCTCTCGATCGGCGGCGTGGTCTTCGCCGCCGGCGCCCGCACCTGGTTCGACCAGCCGTTCGCGGCCGAGTGGCTGCCGGCGTACCTGCCGTGGTTCCTGGCCGGCACCGCCCTGGCCGCCTGCTCGGTCGACCCCGGCATGCGAGCACGCCTGGACATCGCCGCCCGCGACCTGGCCGGCTGGTGGCTGCTGGCCCTGGGACTCTTCGTGGCCGCGTGCACGCCGATCACCGGGCCGACCGGGCTCGTGGACACGCCGACGCCGGCTGAGTCGGCGCTCAAGTGCGTGCTCTACTGCGCGGTCGCGGTGTGCATCATCGTGCCGCTGGTCTTCGGGCCCGAGCTGGAGGGGCCCGTGCGGCGGTGGCTGGCCGGGCCCGTGCCCAGCGGGCTCGGCGAGATCTCCTACGGCATCTTCTCCATCCACATGTTCGTGCTGCTCATGGGCATGGAGCTGCTCGGCTTCGGCACGTTCAACGACCGCTTCTGGACCGTGCTGGGGATGACCGTCGTGGTCACCGTGCCGCTGGCGGCGCTGTCCTACTTCCTCCTCGAGCGCCGGGTGATGCGCCTGCGCGGCTGGCGGCCGGTCAGGGGCGCCTCGTCGCGCCAGCCCACCGAGAGCCTCAGCCGCGGCTCGGCCGAGGCGGCCGCCGCGACGAGCACCAGCGCGAGCAGCGAGAGCGCCTGAGCCGTCCAGGCGGGCGGGTCCCAGGGCATCTCCCAGGCGGTCGGGAGGATCTCCACGGCCAGGGCCCCGGCGAGCAGCGCAGCCCCTGATCCGGTGGCCAGCAGGCGCACCACGGCGGGGCTGCGGCCGGTCACGCGCGGCAGCAGCCAGGCCGCGACGGACGCCAGGGCGCCCCACCAGCCGGCGAGCAGGCCGGCGACGAGGGTGAGCACCCCCAGGTCGTACCAGCGCCACGGTGCGGCGACCGGGAACAGCTCGAGGCTGGGCGGGGTGCCACGGCGACGCCACGAGGTCACCAGCGCGAGCGCCAGGACGATCGCCGCGCCGATGCCGCCGGCGATCAGCCCGGCGCGATAGGCACCGTCGGGCGCGAAGCCGAAACGTACCTCTCCGCTCGCGCCTGCCGGCACGATCCAACCCTGCTGCCAGCCGTCGACGCGCTGGGCTCGCAGGGTCTCGCCGTCGAGGGTCGCGGTGGCGCCGGGGTTGATGTTCTGCGGGAGCACCAGGACCCGGTCGTACGGCTCGGCGGAGACGGTCGCGGAGACCGCGGCGTCACGGTCGTCGCGCTCGACCGAGACCGGCACCGGCGGCTCGGCGTCCGGGATGACGTCGGCGCTGAGCTCGAGGCTGTCGACGCGGAGCGCGGTGCCCGGCTGGGCCAGCAGCGTGTTCTCCCCCGGCTCCAGCTCTACGGGGTCCTTGTCGCACACCTTCAGGTGCACGTCGACGCCGCGCAGCAGGTCGGAGAGCGACCCGCTGACCGAGGTGCGGACCTGACGGTCGCCGACCTCGATGCGCGGCCCGTCGGCACAGCCGGCCTCGAGCCGACCCTTCCCGAGGGGGCGGTCGTTGATCCGCAGCTCGGTGATGCCGACGGGGACCTCGGAGGCGTCGGCCAGGCTCGAGGGCTGGTCGTAGGCGGCGTCGGTCTCGGTGACCAGGATCTTCAGCCGGTCGGTGCGCCAGGCCCGGGGCAGCTCCACGGTGCCGTCCTCGCCGACCTTGCGGGTGACCGAGCGCTTCTTGGGGCGGCGCAGGTCGGTGACCTCCACCTCGGTGGGGGCGCTGACCGCGGCGGCCTCGTTGACCAGGAGCTGCAGCGACCTGACCCGCTGCCGCTCGGGCAGCCTGAGGGTCACCGCGGCCTCGCCGGTCGTGGGAGCCCGCCACGAGGTGCCCTCGTCGCGGTCGACCATCGCGAGCGCCGACTGGGCGATGTCGCCACGGCTCGGGGCGGTGATGTCGACGCCCGCGAGCTTCGCGGCCGCGGTGGCGTAGGCGTGGTCGCGGCGCAGCGAGACGGTGCCGGTGATGCCGAAGGACTGGCCGCGAGTGAGGGTCACCAGCCGGTCCAGATCGTCGCCGTCGTCGCCGTGGTCGGCCAGGAACGGCTCGCAGTAGAGCACCCCGCTCTGGTCGATGCAGCCGTTGCGGTCGGCGTCGCGGCTGAGCCGGATCTTGCGGATCGTGGCGTCCTCGGGAGGCTCGGGCAGCGCGACCATCCGCTGCGGCTCGACGCCCTCGATCTCGAGCTCGCTGATCCCCCAGGGCCCGTACGTCGCGGCTCCGCGCGCGGTGATGGTGAGGTTGCGGGCGCTGAAGCCGGTGAGGTCGTAGGTCGCCTCCTCCCCCGGCTGCGGGGCGTAGACCTTCCGCATCTGCGCACCGGCGACGAGCTCGAGCCGCTCGACGCCGATCACGTTCGCGGGGATGGAGATGGTCACCTTGCCGAGGTCGACCTCGTCCTCGAAGCGCACCCGGAACCAGGCGCCCTCGGGGCTGCGCCCCCAGCCGGTCTCGGTGCGCCACTCGGTCTCGGGGTCGCCGTCGAGGGCAGCGGACGGTGCGCGGCCCCGGTCGACCGGGAGGTCGCTCGGCATCGCTGCCGAGCTGGAGGCCTCCACGGCCTCGACGCCGCGCCAGACCAGGGTGCTCTGCCAGCGCTCCTGGTCCTCGAGGTAGCGGTGGAAGTTCTCCGGCTTGTCGGAGTCGACGCCCTGCTCGGCGGTGCGGGTCGCCGAGGTGTTCTCGCGGACTCCCGAGAAGAGGGTCGTCCGCCGCCGCTGCCCGTCGGTGAGGATGACGTCGGTGCGTTCGGCACCGCCGTCCTCGGCCCTGGTGTCGTCGGCGGTCAGGACCGCCGGGGCACCGCTCGCTGGCTCACCGGGGTCGCCCATCACGGTCGTCCGGGCCGGGATCAGGGTCGCGCCGGAGGTGGCGTCGTCGACCTCGTAGATCTCGATCGGCGGGTACTCCCCCGCCAGGCCGCCGTCGACGAGCACCCGGGTGCCCTTCTCCCGGTGGTAGGTCGTGTTGCCGAAGTCGTCGCCGAAGCGCTTCTCCCGGGTCAGGCCGGGTGACTGGTCGAGGGTCGAGTGGACGAGCGAGGGCGGCGGCGCGCCGGTGGTGCCCCAGTGGAGGTCGTTGCGCACCAGCAGCCGGGTGACGCCGGCCTTGGCGAGCATCGGCGCCAGGTCGCTGCTCGGGCCGCCGCGCTCGAGCTCCTCGGTGACCCGGTCGAGCCAGACCACGTTGCCGGGCTCGGCCAGCGGCACCACGCCGCGTACGGCCCAGCGGGAGTCGGCGTAGGGCTGGAGGACCTCGTCGTGGGTGCTGCCCCACAGGTAGTCGCCGAACCGCGCTGCGGGGACGACCAGGGTGACGCCGCCGTCGTCGTTCTCGGAGAGGTAGTCGGCGGCCTCGGTCCAGAAGGACGGGACGTTCTCGATCGAGCCCGGGGGCGGCACCTGGCCGCGTACCCACGGCACCGCCAGGCCGGCCAGCGAGGCGACCACCGCGATCACGAAGACGGTGCGCAGCCACTGCGCAGCCTTGGAGGTCGCCGCCGCGCGCCGGGCGAGCTCGGCCCGGAAGAGGATCGTCTCGACGGTGAGCACGACCCCGGCGGCCAGGCCGATGCGGAGCACCGCGTCGTACTTGTGGCTGTTGCGCACCGCGGCCAGGGCGCCGTCGACCAGGTCCTGGCGGGACTCGGCGCCCCAGCCGGCCAGCGCGCCCGTGTAGCCGATCCCGACCAGGACCGCCCCGGCCAGCACGCAGCCGATCAGGAACCGGCTCTCCGGGTGCTTGCGGGCCCGGCCCAGGCCGGCCAGCCCGGCCAGGCCGATCGCGACCACCGCGGCCGCGTCGAGGACCAGGTAGGGAGTCGCGTGCAGGCTCTGCCCGGCCGGGTAGTAGATCGGGTCGGCGTAGGCGACCCAGTCGGAGGTGCCGAGCAGCGTCGGCAGCAGACCGGTGGTGGAGGAGGTCACCGCAGCGGTCTCGATGTAGTCGAGGAAGGGCGGGATGTAGCGGCCCTGGAGCAGCAGCGGGATGGTCCACCACAGGGTGGCCAGGATCGTCATCGCGCCCCACAGGACCAGCACCGCGAAGCGTCTGGCGCCGGTGCGGGTCAGCAGGAAGACCACGCCCGGCACGAGCACCGCCGAGACCGCGGTGGCGTTGACGCCGCCCGCGCAGGCGACCGCGAGCGCGGCCACCGCGCACCAGCGCAGCAGGTCCTTGGTCGTGGTCGTGCCGCTGGCCCGGATGACCGCGAGCAGCACCCACGGCGCGACCGCGGTCGGCCACAGCTCGACCGAGTTGGCGCCGAGGATGGTCATCACCCGCGGCGTCAGGACGTACGCGGCGGCACCCGCCACCTGCGCCCACGGCCGTCCCAGCCGCAGCTCGCGGGCGAGCAGGAGGATGCCGAGGAAGGCCAGGTTGAGCAGCAGCGCCCACCACAGCCGCTGGATCACCCACTCCGGCAGCGTGGCCAGCTTGCCGAGCCCGTAGAACGGGCCCATCGGCCACAGGTAGCCGATCGCCTGGTTCTGCACCTGACCGAAGGCGCCCTGGGCGTCCCACATCCGCAGCGCACGGGCCAGGAAGGCCCACGGGTCGGCGCTGAGGTCGAACTTGGTGTCGGCGACGATCCGGCCCGGCGCCTGGGTGAAGGTGATCGCGGTCAGGATCGCGACGTACGCGGCGACCCGGAGCTTCGAGGTGGCCGAGGGTGGCGGCGAGGCGATCGGCTCGACGGTGGGCTCGGGGATCGGTTCGACGACGGGCTCGCCGACGGTCGGGCCCTGCGTCACGTCTTGCGCAGCACGAGCAGGAGGTTCCACGAGAGCACCTCCCTCACCACCGGGACCCGCATCAGCCACGCCGCCCACGCAGGGTGGTAGCGCGGGACCGCGGCCAGGATCTCGGCGTTGCCCGCCCGGCGCTGGGCGCGCGCCCAGCGCAGCCCGGCGGAGGCGGTCGCGGCGTACATCGACTCGCCGAACCTGTTCTTGGGCTCGTGGCCGTGCTTGCGCAGATAGCGACGGCGGGCGAACCGGCCGCCGAGCAGGTGCCACGGGCTGGTCTCGTGGCCGCCCCACGGGCCCCACCACAGCGTGTAGGAGCAGAACAGGACGCCACCGGGCTTGGTGACCCGGAGCATCTCGTCGAGCATCGCGGTCGGGGTCGGGACGTGCTCGAGCACGTTGGAGGAGTAGCAGGCATCGACGCTCCCGGTGCGGACGGGAAGCCGCATCCCGTCGCCGAGCATGCTGCCCTCGGCCACGATGCCGGCGCCCTGCATCTCACCGGCGTCCGCGTCGAGTGCCAGGTAGGTCGCGCCGGCCTTCATGAAGGCGTCGCGGAAGTAGCCAGGGCCGCCGCCGACGTCGAGCAGCACGGTGCCGTCGAGGGTCTCGCCGTCGGTGTAGTGCGCCAACTGGCCGACGGAGTCCGCGGCGAGGGCGGTGTAGAAGCGTGCCGGGTCGGTCTGCTCGACGCGAAAGTCGCTGAAGAGACGTACGGAGCGCCCCAGCGTCGCCTTCCAGCCGATGCCGGCCGCGGCGTGGCGCTGGGAGTCGAGGAGGTTCGGCACGGCGGGAACCCTAACCGATTACCCCAACGGGTGTGCATTTGATCACGAAATGTCCTACTCTCCAGTAACTGCGTGACCCCTGGGGAGGGAGCGCTCAGCAGCGGGGAACTGCGAGATTCAGGGGAGCACTGTCTTTTGCGCGCGAGAGAGGGAGCGCAGCTGACCGGCGGCCATGTGGCCGTGTTCAGCTGGCGCGACACCGACAATCCTGAAGCAGGTGGAGCCGAGCACTACCTCCACCAGATCACGGCCGGCCTCGTGGAGGCCGGCGCACGGGTGACCGTCTTCACGGCTTCCTACCCGGGCGCGCGCGCCCGCGAGGAGCGCGACGGCATCCGCTATGTACGCCGCGGCGGCAAGCTCAGCATCTACCTGTGGGGCGTGCTGCTGCTCGCCCTCGGCCGGCTGGGCCCGATCGGTCGCGTGGACGCGGTCATCGACGTGCAGAACGGGCTGCCGTTCTTCACGCCGCTCGGCACCCGCGCCCCGGTGGCGGTGCTCGTCCACCACGTCCACCGTGAGCAGTGGCCCGTCGTCTACCCCGGCCTGTCCGGGAAGATCGGCTGGTGGGTCGAGTCCCGGCTCGCGCCGCGGCTCTACCGCCGCAAGCAGTACATCGCCGTCTCCCGAGCCACCCGGGCCGAGCTGGCGACGCTCGGCGTCGACCCCGCCCGGGTCGCCGTGGTGCACAACGGTTCCGCGCCGGCGCTGAGCGACCGGCCCGCGAAGACCGAGCACCCCTCGATCTGCGTCGTCGGCCGGCTGGTGCCGCACAAGCGGGTCGAGCTCGCGGTCGACGCCGTGGTGGCGCTGCGTGCGACCCACCCGGACCTGAGGCTGACCATCGTCGGCGGTGGCTGGTGGGCCGACGAGCTGGCTGCGTACGTCTCGCGGGTGGGGGCCGATGAGTTCGTGGAGCTGCTCGGGCACGTCGACGAGGAGACCAAGGAGGCTGTCTACGAGCGCTCCTGGCTGATGGCGCTGCCGTCGCTGAAGGAGGGCTGGGGCCTGGTGGTCACCGAGGCCGCCCAGCACGGCACCCCCACGGTCGCCTTCCGCGGCGCGGGCGGCACGACCGAGTCGATCGACGACGGCGAGTCCGGGGTGCTGGTCGAGGACCAGGCCGGGTTCGTGGCCGCGCTCGACCATCTGCTCGGTGACGAGATCCGCCGCAAGGAGCTGGCCGAGGGTGCCCGCTGGCACGCGCGCAAGCACACCTGGGAGCAGAGCCAGCTCAACTTCAACGCCGTGCTCTCCTCGACCCTGCAGGGGCAGATCGTCAGCGCTGACTGAGACTCTCTATACAGACGACGACAGAGAAGGGGCCCGGCGGTGATCCGCCGGGCCCCTTGTCAGCTCTGTCGAGTCAGTCGTTCGTGCCGTACTGAATCGTCGACTCAGAGACGCTCGGAGGATTATCGACGGTGCTGTCCGTGCTGCTGGTGACGACTCCGACGATGGTCGCTGCGGCGACTCCGCCGCCCACAAGAATGCTGGCGACAATGGCAATGATGTTGCCCATGGATATGTGACCTCCCTCTCCTAGCCGGGAACCCTAGCAGTCTGCCGGCGAACAATACTGATCAGTAGCAAAACTGTTGACGTTGTGGCGACGAGCCACGCGACGGCGTAGGCCGCCCACGCTCCGGCGACGGCTGCGAGCGCCACCGGACCGGTGGAGTATCCAACCAGAGGGCCGCTGCGCTCCGGCATCCGCTGCAGCAGAAGGCCGCTGCCCTCGAAGACCGTCTCCCCGCTCACCTGCGCGGAGTCGCCGGCGGTGCGGTCGGTGATGACGTACCCAATCCCGAGGCGGCTCAGTGCTGCCGAGCGGGTCTCGGGGTCGGCCTCGGCGAGGGCCTCGGCGGCTGCGGTCGCGCGCGGGTCCTCACCCTCGATCGCGGTGCTGCCGACGACGAGGTCGCCGTTGACGACGCTGGGGCGGGTCAGCATCCGCGGCAGCGGGTCGAGGACGGGGCGGGCGCCGTTCCACTCGGGTGCGCGGTAGGACGACCACGGCAGGACGAGTACGTCACCCGCTGCCGTCTCCTCCTCGAGCGCCGCCCGGGCCTGCTGCCACTGGTCGGGGTATTCAGCGGTGCCGATGCCGCCGGCGAGGCCCCAGGCGGCGTCGGGGAGCACCGCGATCGGAGCGAGCGCGACCACGACGGCGGCCGCCCAGCGGGGTGCGGTGCCGCGGAGCCGCTCGCGCACGGCGTCGATCCCGGCCGCAGCGGTCAGGACGAGCAGCGGCAGGCCCAGCGGGAGCAGGCGGCTGCTGTCGCGGAACAGCGCGAGGCCGGGGACGTGCCGGGCGAGGTCGTCGAGCGCGAGCGGGGCGATCCAGCCGGCGAGCGCGATCGCGAGCCCGGCCACCCAGAGCGCGAGGATCGGGGCGCGTCCGCTCTCCGAGGTCCACCACCTGCGCGCGCCGGCCGCGACGAGAGCCGCGAGCAGGAGCAGCGCCGGCCAGGCCAGCCAGCTCTCCCGGCTGTCCGGGACGACCGAGGTGTTCCAGATCCCGCCGAGCGCGAGGGCTGCCAGCGGGGCCGGCAGGGCGTCGCCGCGCAGCGCGAAGACCTCGAAGCCGGAGGAGGCGGTGGCCTCGGCGGTGTGGGCGAGGCCGGTGACCAGCCACGGTGCGTTGACGGCGAGGAGAGCGACGAGGAGCAGCACCGGGCGCCGGCCACGGCGCAGACCGGTGGCGAGGGGGACGGCACCGGTGAGGATCCCCGCGCTCGCGCTCAGACTGCCGGCGATCAAGACCGGCAGCAGCCACACCGGGCTCCGCTCCCCCGCCGCCCACCGGCGACCGGCGATGACGAGCCAGGGCACCGCGGCGTAGGCCAGCAGCATCGGCCAGTGGCCCATCCACAGCCGCTCGGCGACGTACGGGCTCCAGAGGGTCAAGCTCACCACCGCCACCCGTGCGGTCAGCGAGCGGTGCCGGGTGAGCTCGGCCGCCCCCGCTCCGGCGAGCACCAGCGCGCCCACCAGCACGATCTTCTGCAGCGCGAGGCCCGGGATCACCTCGTCCAGCACCGCGACCACCGCGTCCGACGGCACCGCCCGAGGCAGCCCCGTCCCGAGCCCGAGCACGTCCGAGGTCAGCGCGAGGTCGGGCACCCACACCATGTCGTAGGTCAGCACGAACCCCGGCCCCAGCGCCGGCCCGAGCATCAGCACCGCGAGCACCGCCGCCCACAAGGTAGGCACCCACCGCTCGCTCACGCGGCAACCCTAGGCCCACACCCGCCGAGACGGCAGTTCTGTCGGCCGAGACGGCAGTTCTGTCGGCCGAGTCGGCACTTGTGGCGATCGAGTTTCGAAACTGGGCGGATGCCGGTGCCGGCATGTGACCTCTCGCGCCCTAGGCTTTCTCAGGTGCCCACGATGACCGCCAGCCCGACGAGCGCGCGTCGGCGCAGGCTGTCCGCGCTCGTCCGCAGCAGCGGCTTCCTCGCGGTCTGCATCATGGTCACCAACGTCTCGACCTACGGCTTCCAGATCATCGCCGCCCGGATCCTGGGCCCGGGGCAGTACGGCGGCGTCGCGTCGATGATGTCGCTGCTCCTCGTCGTCGGCGTGGTCCAGCTCGGGATGCAGGCGACCGCGTCCCGGCGGGTGACCGGCACCCCCGGCCAGGAGCGCGTCATCGAGCAGACCGTCCTGCGCGCGACCTACCGGGCAGCGATCGTGGTCGGCCTGGTCATGCTCGTCGCGTCCCCCCTGGTGTGGCGGCTGCTGCGGCTCGACTCGATCTACCCGGCCCTGCTGGTCGCGGTGTGCGCGGTGCCGCTGACGGTCATGGGCGGGCAGGCCGGCGTGCTCCAGGGCGAGCGCCGCTGGCTCGGGCTGGCGATGGTCTACCTCGCCCTCGGCATTCCGCGGGTCGTGATCACCACGGCAGCGATGTGGGTACGCCCCACCGAGGGCGCCGCCATGGCCGGTGTCGCGCTGGCACAGTTCGCGCCGGCGATCGTCGGCTGGTGGGTGCTGCGCCGCCACACGAACGCCACCGAGGCCGAGACCGACACGACGACCGCCGCGGCCGCGAAGGCAGGCCGGATCAAGCCCGTCGTCGTCGAGATGCTCCACGGGTCGTTCGCCCTGCTCGGCTTCTTCGCCCTCTCCAACGTCGACATCCTGCTCGCCCGCAACGTGCTCTCCGACCACGTCTCCGGGCTGTACGCCGGCGGCCTGATCCTCACCAAGGCCGTGCTGTTCCTGCCGCAGTTCGTGGTGATCATCGCCTTCCCGTCGATGTCGGCCGAGGACAGCCGCCGCTCCGCACTGATCAAGTCGCTGGCCCTCGTCGGCGGCCTCGGTGCGTGCGCGATCGCCGGCGCGTGGCTGCTGTCCGGGCTCGCGATGATCTTCATCGGCGGCCCCGACTACGCCGAGATCGAAGGACTGCTCTGGGTCTTCGCGATCCTCGGCACCGTGCTGTCCGTGCTCCAGCTGCTCGTCTACTCGGTGCTCGCCCGGCGCAGCCGCCTCTCGGCGTACCTGCTCTGGATCGCGGTCGTCGCCGTCCTCGGCCTCGGCGCCATGCAGACCACCGCCGAAGGTCTCGTCTGGACGGTCCTCAGCGTCGACGCGATCCTGGCCGCCGTCCTGCTCTCGGTCACCTTCTGGCGGCTCGGCCAGACGCCCGCTCGTCGCTGAGACGGCCGCCGGTTCGGGATAGTCCAGGGAGTTTCGGTCGGTCTACTCGTCAGTAACCGACCGAAACTCCCTGGAGTACCCGAAAATCACCGCTCGGGCGTGTCGCACGCCAGGTCACTCACCGAGGCGGCACACCGAGTGCGTCGCCTCCGTCAGCGCGCGGCGGTGAAGGGCATCCAGATGCTCGGTCGCGGCACCGGTGAGGTTCGCCAGGGACTGCTGCACCGCACAGGAGACAGGCTTTCCGCGTACGGCCTGGGTTCGCTCGAGCTCGTCGAGCAGGGCCACGGTCAACCGGTCGAGCTGCTCGCGGATCTCGGCGAGGTCAGGGCGGGTTGTCGGCGCCTCCTCCGGGTGGCTCGTCCAGCGGTCGAACAGCCCCTGCTGCACGATCTTGCTCGCGGTGATCTGGTCGCTGAAGAACCTCCCCGCCTCGTCGGGGTCGACTCCGGAGGCATCCGCCTGGGCTCGCACCTGCTCGAGGACCTGCGCCTCGCGCACCGGGTCCTCGATCGGGGAGTCGGTGCCGAACTTGGAGGCGGCCACCTGGTCGCCCACGAGGATGCGCTGGATGACCAGGTCGGTCAGCGGGCCGAGGGCGCCCAGCGGCTTGGCCGGGCCGCCCGCGACCGACCTGAAGTCGACCGCCGCAGGAGCCGCCGCGGACACCGGGTGAGCGACGGCGAGCGTAGAGACGGCCGCGATGGCCGCAGCGGGGATGGCGTAGCGCGCCGTGTGCTTGGACAGGTTCATCGATCTACCTTCACGAGATGGGTGTCGCATTGCCCGAAAGAGACAGAACGATCGGTCTCTTTTACGATGCCGGAGAAAGCCCCGGACGTCAATCCGGAGCTTCAACCTGCGGACGCGGCCGGTTGGCCAGGCGTCAGTGCGCGGCCTCGTGCCAGGAGAGGCCGGTGCCGACGGAGACGTCGAGCGGGACGTTGAGGTCGGCGGCCGAGCCCATCTGCTCGCGGACGAGCGCCTCGAGCGCCTCCCGCTCCCCCGGCGCGACCTCGAAGACGAGCTCGTCGTGGACCTGGAGGAGCATCCGAGAGGTCAGGCCGGTCTCGTCGAGGGCGGCCTGCACCCGGAGCATCGCGACCTTGATCAGGTCGGCGGCAGAACCCTGGATGGGAGCGTTCAGCGCCATCCGCTCGGCGGTCTCCCGGCGCTGACGGTTGTCGGAGAGCAGGTCGGGCAGGTAGCGGCGGCGACCCATGATGGTCTCGGTGTAGCCGGTGCGCCGCGCCTCGCCGACCAGGCTGCGCAGGTAGTCACGGACGCCGCCGAAGGTCTCGAAGTACTCCTCCATCAGGCCGCGTGCCTCGCTCGGCTCGATGCCGAGCTGCTGGGAGAGACCGAAGGCGGACAGGCCGTAGGCGAGCCCGTAGTTCATCGCCTTGATCTTGGCGCGCTGCTCGACCGAGACGGCGTCGGGGTCGACACCGAAGACCCGCGCAGCGGTGATCGAGTGGAAGTCGCGGCCCGAGCGGAACGCCTCGATGAGCAGCTCGTCCTCGGAGAGGTGAGCCATGATCCGCATCTCGATCTGGCTGTAGTCGGCCGTCATCAGGGACTCGTAGCCGTCGCCGACGACGAAGCCCTTGCGGATGCCGCGGCCCTCCTCGGTGCGTACGGGGATGTTCTGCAGGTTGGGCTCGGTCGAGGAGAGCCGCCCGGTGGCCGCGATCGTCTGGTTGAACGTGGTGTGGATGCGCCCGTCGGGCTGCACGGTCTTCAGCAGACCCTCGATCGTCACCCGCAGCCTGGTGACGTCGCGGTGGCGCAACAGGGCGAGCAGGAACGGGTGCTCGGTCTTGACATAGAGCTGCTGCAGCGAGTCGGCGTCGGTGGTCCAGCCAGTCTTGGTGCGCTTGGTCTTCGGCATGTCGAGCTCGTCGAAGAGCACCACCTGCAGCTGCTTGGGCGAGCCGAGGTTGATCTCCTTGCCGATGACGCCGTAGGCCTCGTCGGCGGCCTGCTTCATCTGTCCGGCGAAGTGGCGCTCCAGCGCGTCGAGGTGCTCGGTGTCGACGGCGATGCCGGTCTTCTCCATCCGCGCCAGCAGGTGCAGCAGCGGGAGCTCGACCTCCGACAGCAGCCGGTGACCCCCGGCGGCCTCCACCGCCGAGTCGAGCTCGACGGCCAGATCGATCACCGCCCGCGCGTAGAGCATGGTCGTCCTGGCGACGCCGTCGCCACCGACCTCGTCGTCACCGAAGAGCGACTCCTGGCCGCTCTCGTCCTCCTGCTTGAGCTCACGCTTGAGATAGCGCAGCGTCAGGTCGGCGAGGTCGTAGGAACGCTGGTCGGGCGCCACGATGTAGGCCGAGAGCGCGGTGTCGGTCACCAGCCCGGCCAGCGTCCAACCGTGGGCGTCGATCGCCAGCGACGGCCCCTTGGCGTCGTGCATGATCTTCGGCTTGGCCGGGTCCGCCAGCCAGCCGGCCAGCGCCGCCTCGTCCTCCGGGGTCAGCTCCGCCACCCCGACGTACGCAGCCCGCTCCAGCGTCGCGAACCCGAACCCGTCCACCCGGCCGGTGCCGGAGCCCCAGCTGCCGCGCACGTGCACCCCGACGGGGGTGGTGCCGAGGTCGTCGAGGAACGCCCCGACCCCGCCCGGTGCCAGCGTCTCGCCGACCAGCGCGAAGCCGCTGTCGTCGATCGGGGTGTCGTCCTCCGGGGCGAGCACGTCGGTGATCCGGGTGCGGATCTCGCCGCGGAACTCCAGCTCGTCGAGAAGCTCGAGGGCAGCCGCCCGGTCCCACTCGACCCGGCCCAGGTCCCCCGGGCCGATCTCGAGGGGCAGGTCGCGGACCAGGGCGTTGAGCCGCCGGTTGCGCATCACGTCACCGAGGTGGGCGCGCAGGTTGTCGCCGGCCTTGCCCTTGATCTGGTCGGCGTGGGTGATCACGTTGTCGAGGCCGTCGTAGGTGTTGATCCACTTCGCGGCGGTCTTCGGGCCGACGCCCGGGATGCCGGGGAGGTTGTCGGAGTCCTCGCCCACCAGCGCGGCCAGCTCGGGGTAGCGGTGGGGCGGCACGCCGTACTTCGCCTCGACGGCCTCCGGCGTCATCCGGGCCAGGTCGGAGACGCCGCGCATCGGGTAGAGCACCGTCGAGGACTCGGTCACCAGCTGCAACGAGTCGCGGTCACCGGTCAGGATCAGCACCTCCATCCCGGCCTCGAGCCCCTGGGTGACCAGGGTCGCGATGATGTCGTCGGCCTCGTAGCCCGCAACGGAGAGATGACGGATGTGGAGCACGTCGAGCAGCCGCTGGATCAGTGGCAGCTGGGACTTGAACTCGTCGGGCGTCTTGTTGCGCTTGGCCTTGTATTCGGAGTATTCCTCCAGCCGGAAGGTCTGGCGCGAGAGGTCGAAGGCGACCGCGACATGGGTCGGGGTCTCGTCGCGCAGCACGTTGACCAGCATCGAGGTGAAGCCGTAGACGGCATTGGTGTTCTGCCCCGTGACGGTCGAGAAGTTCTCCACCGGCAGGGCGAAGAATGCCCGGTAGGCCAGCGAGTGCCCATCGAGAAGGAGCAGTCGGTCACGCGTCACATCAGCCACGGTCCGACTCTATCCACGACCACCGACATTCGAACCTGCGGCACGGCGACGAAGGAGCCGAGGCGCAACGAGAGAAGGTCGAGCAAGCGCAGCGGGTGAGCCTGCGAAGACGCGAAGCGGGTCGAGACCCACCGGTGGACAGCCGCGTGCGAACATGCGTCCATGACCGAAGCACTCCACACCACCGACCCCACCGAGATCGCGAAGTTCGTGTCGCTCCCCCAGGGCGCGGGCGCGCTCAACGAGAAGATGGGGGTCGAGATCATCGAGATCTCGGCAGAGAAGGTCGTCGGCACGATGCCGGTCGACGGCAACACCCAGCCCTACGGCCTGCTCCACGGTGGCGCCTCGGTCGTCCTCGCCGAGACCCTCGGCTCGATCGGCTCCGGCATCCACGGCGCCTCGCTCGGCAAGATCGCCGTCGGCGTCGACATCAACGCCACCCACCACCGCTCGGCGACCTCCGGCACCGTCACCGGCACGGCGACCGCCATCCACCTGGGGCGCAGCTCGGCGGCGTACGAGATCGTGATCACCGACGAGCGCGGCAAGCGGGTCTGCACCTCGCGGATCACCTGCGCGCTGATCGACGGCGCCAAGTAGGCACATACGCGAAGGGTCCCGGAACCGTTCGGTTCCGGGGCCCTTCGTTGTCGATGTCACTCAGCGTGTAGATCTCGACCCGCTTCGCGGGTTCGCAAGCTCACCCGCTGCGCTCGCTCGATCTCTTCGCGTTGTGACCTGCGACTTCGTCGCAGGTCACAGGCTCAGACCTCGCCCGCGATGTACTTCACGGGGGCGTAGGTGCCCTTGTCGTTGTACTGGTAGATACCGATGGACGCAGCCGTCGGGCTACCGGTCTCGCCGAGCTCGATCGGGCCCGACTTGCCGTCGTAGTCGATGTCCTTGCCCTCCTCGAGGAGCTTGACGCAGTCGGCGAAGGTCTCGCACTTCTCACCACCGGTGGTGATGTCGACGATCTCCTCGGCGACGGCCTCACCGGAGTCGTTGTCGGCCTTGATCGCCGCCAGCGCGGAGACGATCGTGGCGTCGTAGGACTCAGCAGCGTAGGAGTAGTCCTTCAGCTTCGGGTTGACCTTGAGCAGCTGCTGCTTGAAGTCCCCGGCGGTCTCGGCGCCGGGGAGGGTGCCCTTGACGCCCTTGAGCTCGCCCTTGCTGAAGTCGGCGGAGTAGTCCGAGAGGTTGCCGTCCACGAAGTAGGTCGGCACCTTCGCCGGGCCCACGCCCGCGGAGATGAGCTGAGGGATGAGCTTCTTGGTCTCCTCGAACGCGATCACGACGACCGCGTCGGCGCCCGAGCCCGCGATCTCGTTGATCTGGGCGCTGTAGGAAGAGGCGTCCTCGGAGTAGAACGCCGTGGTGGCGACCTTCGAGCCGGCGCCCTCCAGGTTGGCCTTGACCTCCTTGGCCAGCGTCTCACCGTAGGCGTCCTGACGGGACAGGATGGCCACGTTGGTGCGCTTGTCCTCGAGCAGCAGGTTGGCCATGACGGCGCCCTGCAGGATGTCGGACGGAGCCGTACGGAAGTAGAGGTCCGGCTTGGAGTAGTCGCCCTCGTCGAACTCGGTCGAGGTGTTGGCCGGGGAGAACATCACGGTGCCGGAGGACATGATCTTGTCGATCACGGTCATCGACACGCCCGAGGAGGCGGTGCCGATGATGACGTCGGACTTGGCGTCGATGAGCTTGTCGGCCTCGGCCGGAGCGATCGCCGAGGTCGTGTCACCCGCGTCGGCGACGACTCGCTTGACCTCCTTGCCGAGCACACCGCCAGCCGCGTTGATGTCCTGGATCGCCAGGTCGGAACCGGCGAACTCGGGCGGGCCGAGGAACGCGAGGCTGCCGGTCTGCGGGAGGAGCTGGCCGACCACGAAGGTGCCGTCGCCCTTGGCGGGCGCCTTCTTCTCGGGCTCCTCGGAAGCGGTCTCGCCACCACCACAGGCGGCGAGGGAGAAGCTGAGCGCCAAGGCGCCGGCGCCTGCGGTCAGCTTCATCCAGGTAGAGGATGATGAGTTCACTGCTGTAGTCCCTCTTTCGTATGTGCTGGCCCGGCCAACGTCGGACCTTGCGGAGTCACACTAGAGACGCGCAGGGGGTGAATCACCCGAGGTACCTGTCTTTTCACCAATCCGTTACATCTCCCCCATGGCATCATTGCCTGGGTTGCCGCGATGATCGGCTTCGTATCGTCGGCACCGAGGTGACCAATGATCACTCGGAAAGCTCGATTACGGACGTGAACGGGCACGATCGTGGAGGAATTGTGATGATCTGTAGCCACCGCACCCCTGGAGGACCGACTCGATGAGCAAGGTGCCGGTGACGATGCGAGAGGCCAGGGCCGACGACGCGCTCTTCCTTCTCGGCATCTGGCAGGACGCGCTGCGGATGGCAGACACCCAGACCCAGCTGGGCGATCTCGAGACCATCATCCGCGACGCCGACGCCTCCCCCGACCAGCGCCTCCTGGTCGCCGAGTGCGGCAGCGAGCCGGTCGGCGCCGTCTTCGTGCGCGCGACGACCTTCGGGCCGCTCAACCTGGAGCCGACGGTGCAGATCTTCGCGCCCCACGTCGTCCCGTCCTTCCGGCGCCGCGGTGTGGGCCGGATGCTGATGGACTCGGCCGTCGTCTTCGCCGAGGAGCGCGGCGTACGGACGGTCGCTGCAGCGGGCTCGTCCGGCGGCCGCGACGGCAACCGCTTCCTGGCCCGCCTCGGCCTCGGCGCGCAGGCGGTCATGCGGGTGGCACCGACCGCCGTCGTACGCTCCAGGCTCAACGTCCTCGGCCGGGCCCTGCCCCATCGCACCCGCCTGCAGCGCGGCCAGATGCAGTCGAGCACCGTCAGCGAGCTGCTCGCCGCCCGGCGCTCCCAGCGTCGTTCGCACACCGTCGCCTGAGCACCGCACGAGAGAGGCCCCGGAGCACGATGCTCCGGGGCCTCTCTTCGGTTCAGGACCTGCTCAGTCGCCCTTGGCACCCAAGGTGCCGAGGTAGAGCTCGATCACCTTCGGGTCGTCGGCCAGCGCCCGGCCCGGGCCGGTGTAGGCGTTGCGGCCCTGGTCGAGGACATAGCCACGGTCACAGATCTGCAGGCAGCGGCGGGCGTTCTGCTCGACCATCACGACCGAGACCCCGGCCTTGTTGATCTTGCGGGTCTGCACGAACACCTCGTCCTGCATGACCGGCGAGAGGCCCGCGGAGGGCTCGTCGAGCAGCAGCACGGAAGGCTCCATCATCAGCGCCCGGCCCATCGCGACCATCTGGCGCTCACCGCCCGAGAGCCCACCGGCCCGCTGCTTGCGGCGCTCGCCCAGCGCCGGGAAGATCCCGGTGACGAAGTCGAACCGCTCGGAGAACTTCTTCGGGGCCTGGTAGCAGCCCATCTCGAGGTTCTCCTCGATGGTCAGGCTCGGGAAGACGTTGTTGGTCTGCGGGACGAACCCGATCCCGCGGGTGACCAGCTCGTCGGCCCGCTTGCCGGTGATGTCCTCTCCGTTGAGCTGCACCGTGCCCTCGTGGATCTTCACGAGTCCGAACAGCGCCTTGAGCAGCGTCGACTTGCCGGCTCCGTTGGGGCCGATGATGCCGACCAGCTCGCCGGGCTGGCAGTAGAGGTCGGTGTCGTTGAGGATGTTGACCCCGGGCAGGTAGCCGGCGATGAGCCCGTCGGCACGGAGCACCGCACCCTCGGCCTCGCTCAGGTGCTTCGCGCGGAACTCTTCCGCATCGCTGGACGTCACTTCGAGTCCTCCTCTTGGGCGATCTCGGCCTCGACCTCGGCCTCGAGCCGCTCCTCGTCGAGCTCGCTCAGATCGGTGTCGTGGTGGGCGCCGAGATAGGCGTCGATGACCCGCTGGTCGGCCATGACCGCCGCCGGGGTGCCCTCCGCGACGATCTTGCCCTGGGCCATCACGATGACCCAGTCGGAGATGTCGCGGACCATGTCCATGTCATGCTCGACGAACAGGACCGTACGGCCCTCGTCGCGCAGCGACTTCACGTGGCCGAGCAGGGACTGCTTCAGGGCCGGGTTCACACCCGCCATCGGCTCGTCCAGCATGACCAGCTCCGGGTCGACCATGAGCGCGCGGGCCATCTCCAGCAGCTTGCGCTGACCGCCCGAGAGCGATCCGGCGAAGTCCTCGCGCTTCTTGTCGAGCAGGAAGCGCGCGAGCAGGTCGTCGGCCTTCTCGGTGACCGACTGCTCCTGAGCGCCCCACAGGAACTTGAAGGGCGCGGCCCAGAACCGCTCCCCCTTCTGCCCGGTGGCGCCCAGGCGCATGTTCTCGATCACGGTGAGCTTGGCCAGCACCTTGGTCAGCTGGAAGGTGCGTACCATCCCGAGACGGGCGACCTTGTAGGGCGCCACGCCCTTGAGCGACTTGCCCTCCAGGCTCCAGGATCCGGTGTTCGGCTGGTCGAAGCCGGTCAGCAGGTTGAAGAACGTCGTCTTGCCGGCGCCGTTGGGGCCGATCAGCGCGGTGATCGCACCACGCTGGATCTCGACGTGCTCGACGTCGACGGCGGTCAGACCACCGAACGTACGGGTGATGTTGTCGGCGACCAGGATCGGGTCGGGCTTCTTCGCGCCCGGCTCGGTGCTCACGCCGGCGAGGCCGGCGGGGCCGGTCTTGATCTCAGAGTTGCTCTGGTCGGTCATGTCAGCGTCCATCGATCGCGATCTCCCTACGGTCGCCGATGATCCCCTGTGGACGGAAGATCATCAGCAGCATGATGGCCAGACCCAGGACGATGTAACGGATCAGGCTGGCCTGGGTGTCGGACATGATCACCTCAGGGATCCAGCCGCCCTCGCCCGCGGACTGGCTGAAGAACGAGCCGAGACCGGCGATCAGGAACCAGAACAGCACCGACCCGATGACCGGACCCATCACCCGGCCGGCACCACCCAGGAGCAGCGCCGCGAAGGCGTAGAAGGTCATCAGCGTCGAGTAGTCGCTCGGCACCACGGAGGCCTGCTTGAGCGCCAGGAACATGCCGCCCAGACCACCGATCACGCCACCGAGCGCGAGAGCCTGCATCTTGTAGGCGAAGACGTTCTTGCCCAGCGAGCGGACGGCGTCCTCGTCCTCACGGATGGAGCGGAGCACGCGTCCCCACGGGCTGCGCATCAGCGCCCACACCAGCACGCAGCACACCGCGACCAGGATCCAGCCGACGGTCAGCGACCACAGGTCGTTGCGCCCGAAGGAGACGACGCCCAGGTCGATGCCGCTGGAGTAGGGGTTGGCGCGCTGGAACGGTCCGGCGTAGCCGTTCAGACCGTTGGAGCCACCGAAGGTGTCCTTGGTCTCGACCGCGCCGAAGACGAACCGCAGCACCTCGGCGGAGGCGATCGTGACGATCGCCAGATAGTCGGCACGCAGTCGCAGCGTCGGCACACCGAGGACGACCGCGAGCAGGAGCGGAGCCACGATCGCCATCAGGATGCCGAGCCAGAACGGTGCGTCGAAGGTGACCACCGTGACGGCCATGCCGTACGCACCCACCGCGACGAACCCGGCCTGGCCGAAGTTGAGCAGGCCGGTGTAGCCGAAGTGGACGTTGAGGCCGATGGCGGCCAGGGCGAAGACGATCGCCTGCGGGCCCAGCGCCTGCTGCAGCGCGGCCCGGAGAATCTCGAGAATGTCCATTGTCTCTCCTACCCGAGCCGCTCTTTACGACCCAGGATGCCCTGGGGCCGCACCAGCAGGATCACGATCATGATCAGCAGCGGGCCGACCTCCTTGATCGACGTGGGTACGCCGAACAGGGGCCCGAGCTCGTAGACGAGCCCGATCACCAGCGAGCCGACCAGCGAGCCCCAGATCGTGCCGAGGCCACCGAGGGTGACCGCTGCGAAGATGACCAGGAGGATGCGCATACCCATGAAGGCGTTGACCTGCAGGGTGAGCGCGTACAGGACACCGGCGAGCGCGGTCAGCGCGCCGCCGATCACCCACGCGTTGGTGATCACGCCGTCGACCCGCAGACCCGAGGAGGCGGCCAGCGCCGGATTGTCGGAGACCGCCCGCATCGCCTTGCCCATCCGGCTCTTGGCCAGCCACAGGCAGACCGTGGTGATCGTGACCAGCGAGATCAGGACGATGATCCCCTCGCGGTCGGCGAACGAGAGGCCCAGGTAGTACCAGTGCTGCTCGCGCTGCTGTCCGGAGTACTGGGACAGCGACCGGGTCGAGGAGGTGTAGAAGTACTGGAAGATGTAGCGCAGGAAGATCGAGAGACCGATCGAGACGATCATCATCGCGATCAGGCCGGTGCCGCGACGGCGGAGCGGCCCCCACAGCACCTTGTCCTGGACGTAGCCGCCGAGGCCGCCGAGCGCGACCGCGACGATGCCGGCGAGGATCACCGAGACGGTGGCCAGGCCGCCGGTCTTGAAGATCTGGTCGAAGGTCCAGGCCATCACCGCGCCGAAGGTGAGCAGCTCACCGTGGGCGAAGTTCGACAGGCCCGTGGTGCCGAAGATCAGCGAGAAGCCGAGGCCGGCCAGGCACAGGACCAGCGCGAAGACGATGCCGGCCCGCAGGTTCTGGGCGAGGTCCTTGGCGAAGCTCGACTGCTCACCTGCCGCGACGCCGATCGGGAAGATCGCGCGGTTGTTGGGCCCCTGGAAGCGGACCTGGACCGTGGCCTCGTTCTTCGTGTTCTCGTCGAGGACGGTGCCCTTCGGCAGCGTCTTCTCGTCGAGGGTCACGGTGTACTTGCCGAGCTCCTCGACGACGATCGTCGCGACGCCCTTCTCGTCGGTCACGCCCTCTCCGGCCTTCTTGCCGTCCTTGCTGACCTGGAGGGTCACTCCCGGGATGGGTTTCGGATTGCCTTCGGCATCCTTGCTTGCCTCATCCTGAAGCGTCACCTGGATCGCGGTGGCGTCCGGCGGTGGGGTCTCGGTCGCCTGTGCGGCGACCGGGGCTCCAACCAACAGCACCATCAGCGCACCGATGAGCGCGACGAGGACTCTGTAGAGCCGCTTGCGCACGTGGGTACTCCTGCCTGTATGTCCTGAAGACGGATCCGGACACCAGCTGAATTTGCTGGTCGGCCCGGATCCGCGCGGGCAGTCTAGGCCGACATCACCCACGAACAAGCCACAGATTGACTCTCCTCAGAGAACGCAACCGATCTGTGACGTGCCGTATACACGGATTCAGGTACGCGGCCCGCTGACCCCGTGCTCGATGACCCCTTCGGCGACCTGACGCATGGAAAGCCGCAGGTCCATCGCGGTCTTCTGGATCCAGCGGAAGGCCTCCGGCTCGCTCAGGGTGAGCCCCTCCTGCAGGATCCCCTTGGCCCGGTCGACCGCCTTGCGGGTCTCCAGCCGGTCGGTCAGACCGGCGACCTCCCGCTCGAGCTGGGCGAGCTCCTGAAAACGGCTCACCGCCAGCTCGATCGCCGGGACCAGGTCGGAGATGTTGAACGGCTTGACCAGGTAGGCCATCGCACCCGCGTCGCGCGCCCGCTCGACCAGCTCCCGCTGGGAGAAGGCGGTCAGCATGACCACCGGGGCGATCCGGTCGCGCGCGATCGCCTCCGCCGCCGCGATCCCGTCCAGCACCGGCATCTTCACGTCGAGGATCACCAGGTCGGGCTTGTGCTCGGTGGCCAGCTCGATCGCGGTCTTGCCGTCCCCGGCCTCGCCGACGACGTCATAACCCTCCTCGGTGAGCATCTCCTTGAGGTCCATCCTGATCAGGACCTCGTCCTCGGCGATGACGACGGTGCGTCGCGTCTGGGTCTCCGGGGTGCTGCCTGGGTTGCTCTCCGTCACGAGCACAGACTAGGCCATCCGGCGCTCGCACCGGCTACGTGATCTCAGAGTCGGTCCGGTAGGTTTTCTCCTGATCCAGCCGGATTGGCGGAACGGCATACGCGGCGGTCTCAAACACCGCTGCCCGAAAGGGCTTGTGGGTTCGAATCCCACATCCGGCACCGCAAGACTGTCGGTGGTCGCCTGCATGATGTGGGCATGGCCCACGTACGCCCTCAGTCTGTCGTCGACAGCGCACTGCGCTGCTCCGACGAGGGGATGCGCGACGTGGACAACGCGAAGAAGCACGGCGTCGCGGTCAAGACGATCCGCCGATGGCGGCGGCTCTACCAGCGTCGCGGTGTCGTCCGGGGCCAGACCCACCTCGCGCCGCCGTGCCCGCGATGCGACGGGGCCGGCCTCGACGAGGAGGCCTACGCGGAGCTGCTCGGCTGGTATCTCGGGGACGGCCACATCAGCGAAGGCCGGCGCGGCGTCTTCAATCTGCACGTCGTCAACGACCTGAAGTATCCCGACCTCAACCGTCGCATCGCGACGCTGATGGCCCGGGTCAAACCTGGCGGTCTCCCACACACCCGCCTGGTCCCGGGTGCCGTGATCACCACGATCTCGTGGAAACACCTCCCCTGCCTGTTTCCCCAGCTCGGCCCTGGCCGCAAGCACGATCGAGCGATCGTTCTTCATCCCTGGCAGGAGGAGATCGTGACCGCCCATCCAGGGCCGTTTCTACGCGGCCTGTTCCACTCCGACGGGTGCCGGGTGAAGAACTGGGCCACCCGAGTCGTCGACGGCGAGAAGAAACGCTACGAGTACGCCCGCTGGCAGTTCGTCAACCACTCCGACGACATCCGCAGCCTGTGCACCGCGGCCCTGGATCTGGTCGGCATCCCGTGGCGCCGGTCCTCCTGGAAGACGATCAGCGTCTCGCGCCGCGAGGCGGTCGCGGCGCTCGACGCGCTGATCGGCCCTAAGACCTAGGCGGGCGCGTGTAGGCGGGGGCGACGGAGTTGATCGCGTCGCCGATGCGGTGGATGCGCAGGGCGTTGGTCGAGCCGGGGATGCCGGGAGGCGAGCCGGCGATGATGACGACGAACTCACCCTCTTCGGCCCGGCCGAGCTTGAGCATCGTCTCGTCGACCTGGCGCACCATCTCGTCGGTGTGCTCGACCTCCTCGGTGCAGAAGGACTCGGTGCCCCAGCTGAGCGCGAGCTGGCTGCGTACGGCGTCGAAGGGGGTCAGCGCGATCAGCGGGATGGCGGTGCGCAGCCGGGACAGGCGGCGAGCGGAGTCGCCGGAGGTGGTGAAGGCGACCAGATACTTCGCGTCGACCCGGTCGGCGACCTCGGCGGCCGCCTTGGCGATGACGCCGGAGCGGGTGTGGGGGTCCCAGTCGATGCGGGTGAGCTCGGCGGCGCCGTTGCCCTCGGTGGAGAGGGCGTGGCGCTCGGTCGCGGCGATGATGCGGGCCATCGTCTCGACGGTGTGGATCGGATAGTCGCCCACGCTGGTCTCCGCGGAGAGCATCACCGCGTCGGCACCGTCGAGGACGGCGTTGGCGACGTCGTTGGCCTCGGCGCGGGTCGGCGCCGGGTTGGAGACCATCGAGTCGAGCATCTGGGTGGCGACGATGACCGGCTTGGCGTTGAGGCGGGCCAGCTCGATGATCCGCTTCTGCAGGAAGGGGACCTCCTCGAGCGGGCACTCGACGCCGAGGTCGCCGCGGGCGACCATGAACATGTCGAACGCCGAGATGACCTCGTCGAGGTTGTCGATCGCCTGCGGCTTCTCGATCTTGGCGATGACCGGGACGACGCGCCCCTCCTCGTCCATGATCCGGCGGACGTCCGCGTAGTCGGAGGCGTTGCGTACGAAGCTGAGCGCGATCATGTCGACGCCGAGCTTGAGCGCGAACCGGAGGTCTTCTTCGTCCTTCTCGGACAGGGCCGGCACGGAGACGGCGACGCCGGGCAGGTTGATGCCCTTGTTGTTGGAGACCGGACCGCCGACCAGCACCTCGGTGTGCACGTCGGTGTCCTCGACCGCGGTGACCCGCAGGCGCAGCTTGCCGTCGTCGATCAGGATCGGGTCGCCGGGCTTCACGTCGCCGGGCAGGCCCTTGTAGGTGGTGCCGCAGATCTTGTCGTCGCCGGTGACATCGCGCGTGGTGATGGTCCAGGCCTGGCCGCGGTGGAGGGTGGTCGAGCCGTCTGCGAAGCGCTCGAGGCGGATCTTCGGGCCCTGCAGGTCGGCGAAGATGCCGACGTTGTGGCCGCTGGCGGCGGCCGCGTCGCGAACGAGCGCGTAGTTGGCGGAGTGGTCGTCGTGGGACCCATGGCTCATGTTCATCCGGGCCACGTCCATGCCTGCGTAGACGAGCTCGCGGATGCGACGCTCCGTCCCGACGGCGGGTCCCAGGGTGCAGACGATCTTCGCTCTTCTCACGGGAGCCCAGACTACCCCTGTGGAACGTTCAAACCAGCACTCGGACCACGTCGTGACGAGGCTGTTCGCCCGGTGTTCACGCCGCGATCGGAGTCAGATGTCGGCGCGTCGCGCTGCGCCCGGGCTGAGGTCCCCGGCAGCTAGCCGCTCGCCACAGGCGCGGCAATGCACGTGTGCGACAAACTCCTCGCCACAACTGTGTGCGAACGGCGCCGGATCGGGGCCCGGACGGGCGTGGTCGCTGCCCCACCGTTTCAGCGTCAGCAGGACCGGCGAGAGCGCTCGGCCGGCCCGGGTGAGCCGGTACTCGTAGCGCACCGGCCGCTCGCTGTACTGCTCCCGCGCGATCACACCGTGCTCGACCAGCTTGCGCAGCCGCACCGTGAGCACGTCCCGCGGCGCGCCGGTGTTGCGCGCGATCTGGGAGAAGCGGAGCTGGTCGTAGAAGAGCTCACGCACGACCAGCAGGCTCCAGCGGTCGCCGACGATCTCGAGAGCGTCGGCGATCGTGCACTCCCGGGGACTCGCGACGGCAGGTACGTCCGGCATTGTGCCAGTCTCGCCGCCCCAGCCTCGCCGCTCAAACCGGCCGGCGAAACCGACTGGCCCGGCACCCCCTGTGGAGGTGCCGGGCCAGTCATCGGCACGCCGTTGTGCCTCGGTGGTCCTGTCTCAGACGGTCAACTGCCGGTCGGTCGGGCGGATCGGCGCCGGCAGGTTGGTCGAGCCGGTGAGGTAGGTGTCGACCGCGGCTGCCGCGGCGCGGCCCTCCGCGATCGCCCACACGATCAGCGACTGTCCGCGGCCCGCGTCGCCGGCGACGTACACGCCGGGGACGGTGGTGGCGAAGGAGTCGTCGCGGGCCACGTTGCCGCGAGCGTCGTACTCGACACCCAGCTGGGTGAGGAGGCCGTCCTTCTCCGGGCCGGTGAAGCCCATCGCCAGCAGCACCAGGTCGGCGGGGATCTCCTTCTCGGTCCCCTCCTTCTCGGTCAGCTTGCCGTCGATGAACTCGACCTCGACGAGCTTGAGAGCGCGTACGCGGCCGTCGTCGGTGCCGAGGAACTCCTTGGTCGAGACGGCGTAGACCCGCTCGCCACCCTCCTCGTGCGCGGAGGCCACCCGGTAGGTCATCGGGTAGGTCGGCCACGGCTGACCCTCGGGACGCTCCTCCGGCGGGCGCGGCATGATCTCGAGCTGGGTGATCGACTCGGCGCCCTGGCGGATCGCGGTGCCGAGGCAGTCGGCGCCGGTGTCGCCGCCACCGATGATGACCACGTGCTTGCCCTCGGCCAGGATCTGGTCGGGGACGGCCTCACCGATCGAGGCGCGGTTGGACTGCGGCAGGTACTCCATCGCCTGGTGGATGCCGTCGAGCTCACGCCCCGGGACGGGCAGGTCGCGGCCAACGGTCGAGCCGTTGGCCAGCACGATCGCGTCGTAGCGGTCCTGCAGCTGCTCGCCGGTGATGTCGGTGCCGACGTTCACGCCGGGACGGAAGACCGTGCCCTCACGACGCATCTGCGCCAGGCGCTGGTCGACCTGCGACTTCTCCATCTTGAACTCGGGGATGCCGTAGCGCAGCAGCCCGCCGATCTTGTCGGCCCGCTCGTAGACGGCCACGGTATGGCCGGACCGGGTCAGCTGCTGGGCGGCGGCGAGACCCGCCGGACCGGAGCCGATCACGGCGACCGCCTTGCCGGAGAGCCACTCGGGGGGCTGCGGCTTGACGTAGCCCGAGTCCCAGGCCTTGTCGATGATCGAGACCTCGATGTTCTTGATCGTCACCGCGGGCTGGTTGATGCCCAGCACGCAGGCGGCCTCGCACGGAGCCGGGCAGAGGCGACCGGTGAACTCCGGGAAGTTGTTGGTCGCGTGCAGACGCTCGGAGGCGCCCTCCCAGTCGTTGCGCCAGACCAGGTCGTTCCACTCGGGGATGATGTTGCCGAGCGGGCAGCCCTGGTGGCAGAACGGGATGCCGCAGTCCATGCAGCGCGAGGCCTGGGTGTTGATGATCGGGAGCAGGGTCTTGCCGACCTTGCCCGGGTAGACCTCGTGCCAGTCCTTGACACGCTCGTCGACCGGACGCCGCTCGGCGACCTCGCGGCCGTTCTTCAAGAAGCCTTTGGGGTCAGCCATGGAGGACCTCCATAATCCGCGCGGCTGCCTCGTCCTCGTCGAGCCCCTCCTCGAGGGCCTCCTCCTGAGCTTCGAGCACGCGCTTGTAGTCGCTGGGCATGACCTGCGTGAAGCGGGTCAGGGAGTTCGGCCAGTCGGCCAGGAGCGCCTCGGCGACGGCCGAGCCGGTCTCCTCGAGGTGGTCGCGGACGAGCCGCTCGAGCTCGTCGGCGTACTTCTCCTCGACGCCGGTGGCCTCGACCAGCTCACCGTTGAGCCGCTGGGACGCGAAGTCGAGGACCCAGGCGATACCGCCGGACATGCCGGCGGCGAAGTTGCGTCCGGTCGGACCGAGCACGACGACACGACCACCGGTCATGTATTCGCAGCCGTGGTCGCCGACACCCTCGGTGACGATGCTGGCGCCGGAGTTGCGGACCGCGGCCCGCTCCCCCACGCCTCCGCGGATGTGGATCCGTCCGCTGGTGGCGCCGTAGGCCAGCGTGTTGCCGGCGATGATGTGGTCCTCGGCGCGGAACCCGGCCGTACGCTCCGGCCGGATCACGATCCGGCCGCCGGAGATGCCCTTGCCGACGTAGTCGTTGGCGTCGCCCTCCAGGCGCAGCGTCAGCCCCTTCGGGATGAAGGCGCCGAAGGACTGGCCCGCGGAGCCGGTGAAGGTGATGTCGATGGTGCCCTCGGGCAGCCCCTCACCGCGGTAGCGCTTGGTGATCTCGTGACCGAGGATCGTGCCGACGGTGCGGTTGACGTTGCGGATCGGCAGCTGGGCGCGTACGGGCTCGCCGCGCTCGAGCGCAGGGGCCGCGAGCGGCACCAGCTCGTTGACGTCCAGCGACTTCTCCAGACCGTGGTCCTGGCCCTTGATGTTGTAGAGGGCCTGGTCGGCGAACTGCTGCGGCGAGGCGACCCGGGTGAAGATCGGCGACAGGTCGAGCCCGGAGGCCTTCCAGTGGTCGATCGCCTCCCGGGCGTCGAGCGCCTCGGCGTGGCCGACGGCCTCGTCGATGCTGCGGAAGCCGAGCTCGGCGAGGAACTCGCGCACCTCCTCGGCGATGTAGCGCATGAAGTTGACGACGTACTCCGCCTTGCCGGTGAACCGCTCGCGCAGGACGGGGTTCTGGGTGGCGACGCCTACCGGGCAGGTGTCGAGGTGGCAGACCCGCATCATCACGCAGCCGGAGACGACCAGCGGCGCGGTGGCGAAGCCGAACTCCTCGGCACCGAGCAGCGCGGCGATGACGACGTCACGGCCGGTCTTGAGCTGACCGTCGGTCTGCACCACGATCCGGTCGCGCAGCCCGTTGAGGAGCAGCGTCTGCTGCGCCTCGGCCAGGCCGAGCTCCCAGGGACCGCCGGCGTGCTTGAGGCTGGTCAGCGGCGAGGCACCGGTGCCACCGTCGTGACCGGAGATCAGGACCACGTCGGCGTGGGCCTTGGAGACACCGGCGGCGACGGTGCCGACGCCGACCTCGGCCACGAGCTTCACGTGGACGCGAGCGCTCGGGTTGGCGTTCTTGAGGTCGTGGATCAGCTGGGCGAGATCCTCGATGGAGTAGATGTCGTGGTGCGGCGGCGGGGAGATGAGTCCCACGCCCGGGGTGGAGTGACGCGTCTTGGCCACCCACGGGTAGACCTTGTGGCCGGGCAGCTGACCGCCCTCACCGGGCTTGGCGCCCTGGGCCATCTTGATCTGGATGTCGTCGGCGTTGGTCAGGTATTCGCTGGTCACACCGAACCGGCCGGAGGCGACCTGCTTGATCGAGGAGCGCCGCTCGGGGTCGTAGAGGCGCTCGGGGTCCTCACCACCCTCACCGGTGTTGGACTTGCCGCCCAGGATGTTCATCGCGACGGCGAGCGTCTCGTGAGCCTCCTGGGAGATCGAGCCGTACGACATCGCGCCGGTCGAGAAGCGCTTGACGATCGCCTCGACGGGCTCGACCTCCTCGATCGGGACCGGCTGCCGACCGAGCTCCTCGGCGCTCTTGAGCTTGAAGAGCCCGCGCAGCGTCATCAGCCGCTCGGACTGCTCGTTGACGCGGTCGGTGTACTGCTTGAACACGTCGTAGCGGCCGGTGCGGGTCGCGTGCTGGAGGCGGAAGACCGTCTCCGGGTCGAACAGGTGGGGCTCGCCCTCGCGACGCCACTGGTACTCGCCGCCGATGGCCAGCGCGCGGTGGGCGTTGGCGACGCCGTCGCGCGGGTAGGCGGTGGCGTGGCGCTTGGCGACCTCCTCGGCGATCACGTCGAGGCCGACGCCGCCGAGCTTGGAGGTGGTGCCGGTGAAGTAGCGGTCCACGACCTCCTGCGAGAGACCGACGACCTCGAAGATCTGCGCGCCGGTGTAGGAGGCGACGGTGGAGACGCCGATCTTCGACATCACCTTGAGCACGCCCTTGCCGAGCGCCTTGATCGTGTTGGCCATCGCCTGCTCGGCGTCGGCCTTGACGTAGTAGCCCTCGAACGCGAGGTCCTCGACGGACTCGACCGCCAGGTAGGGGTTGACCGCGGCCGCCCCGTAGCCGATCAGCAGCGCGACGTGGTGGACCTCGCGTACGTCACCGGCCTCGACCAGCAGGCCGACCTGCGAACGGGTGCGCTCGCGGACCAGGTGGTGGTGGACCGCGCCGGTGAGCAGCAGCGACGGGATCGGCGCCATCTCCTGGGTGGAGTGGCGGTCGGAGAGGACGATGATGCGAGCGCCGTCCTCGATCGCCTGGGAGACCTCCGCGGAGATCTCGTCCAGCCGTGCCTGCAGCGCCTCGGCCCCGCCGTCGACCTCGTAGAGGCCGCGGACGATGTGGACCTGGAAGCCCGGCATGTCGCCGTCACGGTTGATGTGACGGATCTTGGCCAGGTCGTCGTTGGAGATGACCGGGAACGGCAGCACGATCTGGCGGCAGGAGGCCGGACCGGGCTCGAGCAGGTTGGACTCGGCGCCGATGGTGCCGCTCAGGCTCGTGACGAGCTCCTCGCGGATCGCGTCCAGCGGCGGGTTGGTGACCTGCGCGAAGAGCTGGGCGAAGTAGTCGAACAGCATCCGCGGCTTGTCGCTGAGCGCCGCGATCGGGCTGTCGGTGCCCATCGAGCCGATCGGCTCGGCGCCGGTGTTGGCCATCGGCGCGAGCAGGATCCGCAGCTCCTCCTCGGTGTAGCCGAAGACCTGCTGGCGGCGGGTGACGCTCGCGTGGGTGTGGACGATGTGCTCGCGCTCGGGGATGTCCTCGAGGCGTACGAGACCGGCGTGGAGCCACTCGTCGTAGGGGTGCTCCGCGGCGAGCTCGGACTTGATCTCGTCGTCCTCGATGATGCGGTGCTCCTCGGTGTCGACGAGGAACATCCGGCCCGGCTGGACGCGGCCCTTGCGGACCACGGTGGCGGGGTCGATGTCGTCGAGCACGCCGGCCTCGGAGCCGAGCACGACCAGGCCGTCCTCGGTGACCCAGTAGCGCGAGGGGCGCAGGCCGTTGCGGTCGAGGACCGCGCCGATCTGGGTGCCGTCGGTGAAGACGACGGAGGCGGGACCGTCCCAGGGCTCCATCAGCGAGGAGTGGAACTCGTAGAACGCCCGGCGGGCCGGGTCCATCTCCTCGTGCTTCTCCCACGCCTCCGGGATCATCATCAGCATGGCGTGCGGGAGGCTGCGGCCGGAGAGGTGGAGCAGCTCGAGGACCTCGTCGAAGGAGGCCGAGTCGGAGACGCCCTCGGTGCAGATCGGGAAGAGCCGCTCGAGGTCGCCGGGGATGAGGTCGGAGGCGAGCAGCGACTCGCGTGCCTTCATCCAGTTGCGGTTGCCCATCACGGTGTTGATCTCGCCGTTGTGAGCGATGAACCGGAACGGGTGGCTCAGCGGCCAGCTCGGGAAGGTGTTGGTGGAGAACCGGCTGTGCACGACGGCGATCGCGGAGGCGACGCGCTCGTCACGCAGGTCGGGGAACACCTCGGCCAGCTGCGGCGTGGTGAGCATGCCCTTGTAGACGATGGTGCGGCTCGACAGCGACGGGAAGTAGACGTCGGTCTCTCGCTCGGCGCGCTTGCGCAGGCAGAAGGCGAGGCGCTCCAGCGCCAGACCGGTGACGCGCTGCTTGGCGCCGGTGACGAAGAGCTGGCGGAAGGTCGGCATGACCGCCAGGGCGGTCGCGCCGAGCGACTCGGGGTTGACCGGCACCTCGCGCCAGCCGAGGACGTCGAGGCCCTCCTCGGTCGCGATCTCCTCGACCAGCTTCGTGGTGCGCTCGACCTGGTCGGCGTCGCCGGGGATGAAGGCGGTGCCGACGGCGTAGGCACGCTCGGCCGGGAGGTCGAAGTCGACGACCTCACGCAAGAACGCGTCGGGCACCTGGAGCAGGATGCCGGCGCCGTCGCCAGAGTTGGTCTCGGCGCCGGCGGCGCCGCGGTGGTCGAGATTCACGAGAGCACGGATGCCCTGCTTCACGATGTCGTGACTGGCCACGCCGGTCAGCGTCGCAACCATGGCGACGCCGCATGCGTCCTTCTCGAACCGAGGGTCGTAGAGGCCCTGGGGGGATGGATACGAGTGCTCGTACGGCACCGGGATCTCCCGTCTGTCCGGGCTCAGGCACGCACCGACCGACGCAGCCCAATAGCTCCGGCTTTCTGACTCTGCTTCGAGTCAGCTCCGGAGCGTTGGGGATGTGCTGCGACAGGTGCGCGCGCCCTTGCGGGGATGAAACTGGCAATCTGCAGGGGACAGCGTTGGCCCGCGCGAGTGTGGCTAGGTTACCACTGCGTCACGTCTGGGTTGCGAACGAGGGTCATCGGGTGGACACCCTCCGGCGAGGCGCTACGTTGCGCCCAATTCCTGCGCCTGATCAGGCCTTGGTCGAGGATTCCTCGTCGTCGGTCCCGTTGTCGGCATCGTCGTCGACGGGGTCGTTCGCCGGGGCCTTGGCAGGATCGCTGTAGACCTCCTCCTCGACCTTACCCCGGCCGGTGAAGGTGGCGTACGCCCACCACGCGGCCGCGAGCACGAACAGGATGATCGACATCCACTCGCTCCAGCGCAGGCCGAGGACGTCGGCGAGCTGGACGTTGTCGATGCGCAGGGTCTCGATCATGCCGCGGCCCAGACAGTAGGCCATCACGTAGAGGGCGACCACGCGGCCGCCGCCGAGGCGCAGCTTCTTCTGCAGATAGACGATCACGAAGAAGGCGAGGAGGTCCCAGCCGAACTCGTAGAGGAATGTGGGGTGGAAGGTGGTGCCGGCGGGGAACTGGCTGGGGCCCTCAGGGAAGCGGGAAGGGTCGATCTCCAGGCCCCAGGGCAGGTCGGTGGGGCGGCCGTAGAGCTCTTGGTTGAACCAGTTGCCCCAGCGCCCGATCCCCATCGCGAGCAGGCAGGTCGGGGCGATGGTGTCCAGCAACGGGATGATCTTGATGCCCTTGACCTTGGCGCCGATGATCGCGCCCACGGCGCCGAGAGCGATCGCGCCCCACACGCCCAGGCCGCCGCGCCAGATGTAGAGCGCCTCGATCGGGCTGGCGCCCTCGCTGAAGTAGAGCTGCCAGTCGGTGATGACGTGGTAGAGCCGGCCACCGACCAGGCCGAAGGGCACCGCCCACAGAGCGATGTCCTGGATGTCGCCGGCGCGACCGCCGCGGGCCTGCCAGCGCCGCTCGGAGACCCAGATCGCGACGACGATGCCGAGGATGATCGCGAAGGCGTAGCCACGCAGCGGGACCGGCCCGAGCCAGAGCACCCCTTCGGCCGGGCTGGGGATGGACATCGGGAGCATCATGCGGCGCTAATCTTCCTCAAGAAGGTGGTGGATGTCGTCGGCGAACTGCTTGGGCGAGGTGTTCATCGACCACACGACACGCGCCTGCCCCCGCGATACCGCGGAGACGTGGGTGTCGTGGACCCCGAGATCGTAGCCCCCGCTCGGTAGCCGGTCGGCCTCACCTATGTAGAGCCGCATCGACTCGGCCAGCTCGACGATGTCCTTCAGGTCGCCGGTGAGGCCGATGAAGTCCTCGTCGTAGCGGTCCAGGTACTTCTCCAGCACCTGCTCGGTGTCACGCGCCGGGTCGGTGGTGACGAAGACGACGTCGACCTTCTTCCGCTCGTCTTCGTCGAGGCGGGTCAGCGCCGCGGTCAGGCTGGACATCACCAGCGGGCACTCGTCGGGGCACTGGGTGTAGCCGTAGAACACCAGGGTCAGCGGCTTGTCGGCATCGGTGGCGAGCTCGAACGGCTCACCGTCGGTGTCGGTCAGCGAGGTGTCCGACAGCTGGTAGGGGGTGTGCTCCTGCCCGGTCAGCGCCGAGGCCGGCTTCTGGCTGGTGCCGGGCGCACCGCACCCGGCCAGAAGCCCGGCGAGGACGAGCAGGAGGGGCAGAACGAGGTGCTTCAACGCGCGCGGACTCCCGCGGCCAGGTCCTCGGTCATGCTCGCCAGCGCCTTGAGCGCCGCCTGCTCGTCGGAGCGGTTGTCCAGCAGCGTACGCACGAAGGCGGAGCCGACGATGACGCCGTCGGCGTACGCCGCCATCTCGGCCGCCTGGGCGCCGTTGCTGACTCCGAGGCCGACGCCGACCGGCAGGTCGGAGCCCGCCGGGCTGAGGTCCTTGGCCCGGGCGACCAGCGGAGCGGCCAGCTCGGAGGTCTTGGCGCGGGCGCCGGTGACGCCCATGACCGCGGTGGCGTACACGAATCCGCGGCACTCGGCCGTGGTCATCGCGATCCGCTCGTCGGTGCTGCTCGGCGCGACCAGGAAGACCTTGTCGAGGTCGCGAGCATCGGCCGCCTCGATCCACTCCGGCGCGAAGTCCGGGGTGATGTCCGGGGTGATCAGGCCGGCGCCGCCCGCGTCCTGGAGCTGCTGGGCGAAACGGTCCACGCCGCGCCGCTCGATCGGGTTCCAGCTGGTCATCACCAGGGTCGGTACGCCAGTCGCGGCCACGGCCTCGACGACACGGAACACGTCGTCGACGCGTACGCCACCGTCGAGCGCCTGCTGCACGGCGTCCTGGATCGTGGGGCCGTCCATGACCGGGTCGGAGTAGGGCAAACCGACCTCGATGATGTCGCAGCCCGCCTCGACCATCGTGGTCAGCGCGTCGATCGAGCCCTCCACGGTCGGGAAGCCGGCCGGGAGGTAGCCGACCAGGGCGGCCCGGTTCTCGTTCTTCGCCTTCTCGAAGGCGGTCGACGTGCTCACTGTGCTTCTCCCTGCTCGCTCTCGCGGGTGGCCTCGCCCAGGCCGAAGTATTCGATCGCGGTGCCCATGTCCTTGTCGCCGCGGCCCGACAGGTTGATCAGGATCGTGGCGTTCTCGCCGTGTCGCTCGCGGATCTCCGGAGCGATCTTGATCGCGCCGGCGATCGCGTGCGCGGACTCGATCGCCGGGATGATCCCCTCGGCGCGCGAGAGCAGCGCGAAGGCGTCCATCGCCTCCTTGTCCGTGATCGAGGTGTAGCTCGCGCGGCCGGACTTGGCCAGCCAGGCGTGCTGCGGGCCGACGCCCGGGTAGTCGAGGCCGGCGGAGATCGAGTGGGACTCGATGGTCTGGCCGTCGTCGTCCTGGAGCACGTAGGTGCGGGCGCCGTGGAGCACGCCCGGGTCGTTGGCCTGGATGGTGGCGGCGTGACGGCCGGTCTCGAAGCCCTCTCCCCCGGCCTCGAAGCCGTGGATCTCGACATCGGCGTCGTCGAGGAAGGCGGTGAAGAGCCCGATGGCGTTGGAGCCGCCGCCGACCGCGGCGACCACGGCGTCCGGGAGGCCGCCGTACTGCTCGATGCTCTGCTGGCGAGCCTCGTCGCCGATGCCGCGCACGATGTCGCGCACCAGCGTCGGGAACGGGTGGGGGCCGGCCGCGGTGCCGAAGAGGTAGGCGGTGTGGTCGACGGTCGCCACCCAGTCGCGCAGCGCCTCGTTGATGGCGTCCTTCAGGGTGCCGCTGCCGGAGGGCACCGGGACGACCTCGGCGCCGAGCAGGCGCATCCGGGCCACGTTGAGTGCCTGGCGGTCGGTGTCGACCTTGCCCATGTAGACGGTGCAGTCGAGGCCGAAGTAGGCGGCCGCGGTCGCGGAGGCGACGCCGTGCTGGCCGGCGCCGGTCTCGGCGATCACCCGGGTCTTGCCCATCCGCTTGGTCAGCAGCGCCTGGCCGAGCACGTTGCGGATCTTGTGGGCGCCGGTGTGGTTGAGGTCCTCACGCTTGAGCAGGATGCGTACGCCGAGCTGCTCGGAGAGGCGGGTCGCGTGGTAGAGCGGGCTCGGCAGGTTGGCATAGTCACGCAGGATCGCGTCGAACTCGGCCACGAAGTCGGTGTCGGCCTTGGCCTCCTGCCAGGCCTCGTCGAGCTCGTTGAGCGCCTTCATCAGGGCCTCGGGCATGAAGCGGCCGCCGAACCCCTCGGCCTCGCCACCGAACCAGCCGAGCGCGTCGGCGTCGTAGGAGGTCGTCTCGTGGATGTGCGTAGTCATGGCTGTGTCTGCTCTCGGATCTGCTCTTGGCCTTAGCCTTGGATTCCGGTGAACTCGGCGACCGTGCCTTGCGGGTCGCCGTGCTTGACCAGCGCCTCTCCGACCAGGACCGCCCGGGCCCCCTCGGTGACGTGGCGCTTGACGTCGGTGGCGGTGAAGATGCCGGACTCGGCGACCTTCACCCGGTCCTCGGGGATGAGCGGCGCGAGCCGGCCGAAGGCGTCCTGGTCGATCTCCAGCGTCTTCAGGTTGCGCGCGTTGACGCCGATCAGCTCGGCACCGAGCTCGACCGCCCGGGCGACCTCGGCCTCGTCGTGGGTCTCGACCAGCACCGTCAGCCCCAGCTCACGTGCCTGGTCGTAGAGGCGGCGCAGCGTGTCGTCGTCGAGCGCGGCCACGATCAGCAGGGCCAGGTCGGCACCGACGGCGCGGGCCTCCAGCAGCTGGTAGGGCTCGACGATGAAGTCCTTGCGCAGGATCGGCGTGTCGACGGCCGCCCGCACCGCGCGCAGGTCGCCCAGCGACCCGCCGAAGCGGCGTTCCTCGGTGAGCACCGAGATCGCGGCGGCACCGCCGGCGGCGTACTTCGCGGCCAGCTCGGCCGGGTCGGGGATGTCGGCCAGCGCCCCCTTGGAGGGGCTCTTCCGCTTCACCTCGGCGATCACGCTGCTGCCCGCCGCACGGAAGTGCGGCATCGGGTCGCGAGGCGCGTCGATGTCGGCCAGCCGGGCCCGCAGGTCCGCCTCGGACACCGTCGCCTGGCGCTGCGCCAGGTCCAGACGTACGCCGTCGATGATCTTTTCGAGCACCGACATGTTTAAACCTCTCGTTTCCGGGTAAGACCCACACGCAAAGCCTCTCACCCGAACCGTGACACGCCCGATTTGGCGCCACTGTGCGGGAGGGAAACGTTACGTTTCTCCCATCTCAACCCAACTCGCCTGACTTGGAGGTCAGACACACATGAGCTACGGAACCCCTCCTCCGCCGCCGCCGTACGGCTCGGCGCCCGGTCAGCCCGGGCAGCCCGGCCAGCCTGCGGGCAACAACAAGAAGGCGATCTGGGCACTCGTCCTCGGCATCCTCGGTTGTGTCTGCTGTGGTTTCTTCACCGGTATCCCGGCGATCATCCTCGGCAAGATGGCCCAGAACGAGATCGACGCCTCTGGTGGCGTGCAGAGCGGGCGCGGCATGGCCACCGCCGGCTTCATCCTCGGCATCATCGCCGTGGTTCTCGGCATCCTCGGCGTCATCCTGAATCTCTCGGGCGCGCTCGACTTCACCGGCAGCACCAGCAGCAGCTTCTGAGTCTGCTCAAGTCAGCGAGGCCCCCGGCGGATCCGCCGGGGGCCTCGCTGTGTCACTGGCTCAGTACTCGGGCTCAGTGTGACTCGACGTTGAAGCCGAGCTTGGCGAGCACGATGAAGAGCAGACCACCGACGACGGTGACGGCGACGCCGACCCAGAAGACGATCCAGCTGATCGGGTCGAGCATCATCGCGACGCTGCCGATCAGGAAGCCGAGGAGACCGACCGCGACTGCGATCCACGCGGCTGGGGTGTTGCCATGGCTGGCGGAGGACATGCGATGACTCCTCTACGAGTTCTCTTTGCTGAAGCGAAGCCCGACGCAACCTTTGGGCTTGACTGCAGTGTATTCACTGATCCCCGGATGTCGGGTCCCGACCCTCGTCCAGCGACTTCCAGACGTCGATCGTGGACTGTTCCTCGAGCGGCTTCTGCTCCGCCTTCGCGTCGGCGGGCGCGTCGTACTTTCGGCCCATCTCGGGCCACGACGGAGCCAGACGTACGCCGGCGACGGCTGCCGCCACGGTCACGACCGCACCGAGGAGCGCGAGGTAGGGCCACGGGGTGGTGGCGTGCTGGGTCTCGCCCCACACGACCTCGGAGTCGACCGCCCGACCGAGCGCGTCGATCCCCGCATGGCCGAAGAAGGTGACGACGACCCCGATCCCGGCCAGGCCGGCGAGGGCGGCCACCAGGCGGCGTACGAGACCTCGGGTGACCAGGACGACGCCCCACGCGGCGAGCGCGACCAGGGCCAGGCCGGTGGTGGCCGGCGAGTCGTTGAGGTCGGCCGGCATCGGTCCGGGCGCGGTGACCTTCACCCACTCGTTGGAGCCGGCCCAGGCAGCCAGCGCCGCGCCGGCGAGACCGGCGATGACGGTGGGCCCGAAGGACCTCATGAGATCAGGCCGGCGTCGAAGCAGGTGCGGTCGCCGGTGTGGCAGGCCGGACCCTCCTGGTCGACCTTGAGCAGGATCGTGTCGCCGTCGCAGTCCAGGCGCACCTCCTTGACGTGCTGGCGGTGGCCGGAGGTCTCGCCCTTGACCCAGTACTCCTGCCGGCTGCGCGACCAGTAGGTCGCCCGGCCCGTCGCGAGCGTGCGCGCCAGGGCCTCCTCGTCCATGTAGCCGAGCATCAGCACCTCGCCGGTGTCGTGCTGCTGCGCCACCGCAGGCACCAGCCCGTCAGCGTTGCGCTTGAGCCGTTCGGCGATGGCGGGGTCGAGCCCCTCGCTGCTGGATCCAATAGTCACGTCTCCAGTATCCCGCTCTGGAACAGCACGGACACATCCGACCTGCGGCCCGACGCCCGCCGACAGGTCAGATATTGACCGCGAGAGGTCGATAATCGACGCCCAAATGGTCCTCTCGGCGTCGATCTTCGCCCTCTCGGCGTCGAATTTCGACGTTTCGGTGGGTGTGGGTCAGGATCCTTGTTGAGCAACCCAGGAGGCGTGCAGCCGGGCGTACGTGGATCCCGCCTGCGCCACGAGCTCGGCGTGGGGGCCGCGCTGGGCGAGGCGGCCCTCGTCGACGACGATGACCTCGTCGGCGGCCTCGGCGGTGGAGAGGCGGTGGGCGATGGTGACCGAGGTGCGGCCGCTCATCAGGCGCTCCAGGGCCCGGTTGATCCGCATCTCCAGGCGCGGGTCGACGGCGGAGGTGGCCTCGTCGAGGACGAGCAGGTCGGGGTCGGCGAGCTGGGCGCGGAGCAGGGCGACGAGCTGTCGTTCGCCGGCCGAGAGCGACTCGCCGCGCTGTCCGACGCTGGTGCGGACACCGTTGGGGAGACCGGCCAGCCAGTCACCCAGGCCCAGCACCCGGGCGGACTCCTCGATCTCCGCGTCGGTCGCGTCGAGCCGGCCGTAGCGGACGTTGTCGGCGAGGGTGGAGTCGAAGAGGAAGCCTTCCTGCGGGACCAGCACCACGCTGGTGCGCAGCGAGGCGTTGCCGATCTCGCGTACGTCGACGCCGTCGAGCCGGACCCGGCCCTCGGTCACGTCCATCACCCGGGTGAGCAGCTTGGCGATGGTCGACTTTCCGGAGCCGGTCTCGCCGACGACCGCGATCCGGCTGCCGGGAGCGATCTCGAGGGAGATGTCGTGGAGAACAGGGCGGCCACCGGGGTAGGCGAAGGTGACCGAGTCGAACTCGATCGAGAGGGGTCCACGGGGCAGCACCGCACCGTCCGCGCCCGGGTCGACGAGGTCGGCAGGCGTGTCCAGGATCCCGATCGTGCGGCGCCAGGAGGCGATCGCGTTCTGCGCGTCGGTCAGGATCTGGGTGCCCATCTGCACCGGACCCACGAAGAGCGTCACCAGGAACGCGAAGGCGAGGATCTCGCCGACGGTGAGCTCGCCGCCGGTGCCGCGGTAGGCCAGCGCGAGCAGGACACCACCGACGATCACGCCGGCGTTGGCGAGGCCGCCGGAGAGACCGCCGAGGCTGAAGAAGATCGAGGTGTAGGCCTGCGCCTTCGTCTGCGCGGCGCTGGTGGCGTCGATCTCCCGGTCGATGCGCTGCTGGGTGCGGTCCTCCACGGCGTACGCCTTGACCACGGCCGCCCCGACGACCGGCTCGGAGACCGCCGAGAGCATCTTGGCGACCTGGCGGCGGGCGAGGGTGTAGGCCGCCGAGAGCTTGCGCTGGAAGAAGCGCAGGCTCAGGAAGAGCGGCCCGAAGCAGAGCCACACCAGGATCGCGAGCTGCCAGGAGTAGACCACCATCACCACGGTGGCGATCAGCATCTGCCCGATGCTGACGATGAAGAGCAGCCCGCCGAAGACGATGAACTGGCTGACCTGGTCGACGTCGCTGGTGACCCGCGAGACCAGGGCGCCGCGGTGCTCGGTCGACTGGGTGAGCATCGGCAGGTCGTGAACGTGCCGGAAGGCCTTGGTACGCAGCGTCGCCAGGCCCCGCTCGGCCGCGGTGAAGAGCCGGCTGGTCATCAGGAACGACGCGACGCCGGTGACCGCGATGGCGACCAGCGCGACGAGGCCGGCGCGCAGGACGTAGCCGAGATCGGGACCACCGGGGCCGCTGAGCCCGTTGTCGAGGGTCTGCTGGACGACGATCGGGACGACCACCTGGCCGACGCTGGCGATCACGGCGAGCGCGAAGGTGCCGCGGATGCCCTCGACCAGCTCCGGGGAGTGCTTGATGCCGCGGCGGATGGTCTCGATCGCGCCGAGGTCCTCGCCGCTGCCGACCCGGGTCTCGGGCTCGAGGGTCGCGGTCACTGGGCCACCTCAGGGGTCTCGTAGGCGTTGACGAGGCGGGCGTAGGACTCGTCGCGGGCGAGCAGCTCGGCGTGGGTGCCGCGGTCGCGGATCCTGCCGTCCTCGAGATGGACGACCTCGTCGGCGAGCGCGATCGTGGCCTTGCGGTAGGCCACGACGACGAGGCTGGTGTCGCCGGCGCCGTCACGCAGAGCGGCGAGGATGCGCTGCTCCACCTCGGGGTCGACCGCCGAGGTGGCGTCGTCGAGGATCAGCAGTCGAGGGCGGCGTACGAGCGCGCGAGCCAGGGCGAGGCGCTGGCGCTGACCACCGGAGAGGCTCGCCCCGCGCTCGCCGAGGGTGGTGTCGAGCCCGTGGGGCAGCGCGGCGACGAAGCGGTCGGCCTGGGCCGCCTTGAGCGCGGACCAGACCTCGTCGTCGCTGAGGTCGGCACCGAGGGTGACGTTGCCGCGCACGGAGTCGTCGAAGACGAAGGCCGTCTGCGGCACCAGCGCCGCCACCCGGGCCCACTCCCCCGCGGCGAGGTCGCGCAGGTCGGTCTCGTCGAGGGTGATCCGGCCCTTCTCGGGGTCGACCAGGCGAGCCAGCAGCATCGTCAGCGTGCTCTTGCCGGAGGCCGTCTCGCCGACGATCGCGACCGTACGCCCCGGCTCGACCTCGAAGTCGACGCCGTCGAGCAGCGTGGGGCCGTCCGCGTAGGCATAGGAGATGCCGTCCACGCGCACCCGCGCGCCGGTCGGCTCGCGCTTGGTCCTCGCGGTGCCGTAGGGCAGCCGGCCGGTCGCCTCCAGCACCCGCTGCACGCGTCGGTATCCGACGACGCTGCGCGGGAACTCTCCCAGCAGCCACCCGAAGGAGCGGATCGGGAAGGCGACGATGGTGAGCAGGAAGCCGATCTGGACGACGTCGCCCGGCGCCGCGGCCCCGCTGGAGACGCGGCCGACGCCGACGGCCAGGACGGCGAGCACGCCGATGTTGGGCAGCGCGGCCAGGATCGGGTCGAAGGCAGCCCGGATCCGGCCGGCGCGTACGTTGACGTCGCGCAGCTCGCGAGCCTTGTCCTGGAACCGCCTGGTCTCCTCGGCCTCGCGGCCGAGGGTCTTGACGACGAGGGCGCCGTCGAAGGACTCGTGCGCGATGCCGGAGAGCTCCGCGCGCAGCTGCTGGGCGCGGGTCATGAGCGGCGAGGAGAACCGCTGGAAGACGAGGTTGGCGACCACGACCGCGGGGAAGACCAGGATGGCGATCGACGCCAGCACGACGTCGGTCCAGAACATCTGGGCGACTGCGATCACCATCATCGCGAGCGTGCCGACGGCCATCGGCAGCGGCGCGATCGGCGCCCAGGACGCCTCGACGTCGGAGTTGGCGTTGGAGAGCAGCTGGCCGGTCGGGTGACGGTGGTGCCAGGCGAGCGGGAGCGAGAGATATTGCCGGGTCACGGCGCGCCGCGAGTGGGCCTGCATCCGGTACTGCATCACCCCGGCGCCCAGCCGCCGCGCCACCACCCCGACCGCACGCAGGATCGCGACACCGACGAAGAGGCCGACGACCGCCCAGAGCCAGCCCGCACCGATCTCGCCGTCGCGGAGCCCCGGCACCAGCACGTGGTCGGTCGACCAGCCCAGCACCCAGGCGTCGGCGACCGTCAGCGCACCGAAGAGCGCGGAGCCGAGCGTAGAGAGCGTGAAGACCGCCCATTCGCGTCGGATGGCGACTCCGAGAACCCGGAACCCGTCTGTCGTCGTAGCCCTCTGGGGCGTCGGTTCCTCGTCGCTCATGTCGAAGTAAATCCTAGGTCAGCCCTGTGCATCCGACGAATTTTTTTGAACCGACCGCTGGTTCGGGTCGACATTCGGACGGGATCCTTGCTGGGACGGGATCGTTAGAGTCGCAACGTGGTCTCCTTCGCGCGCTCCGAGCGCCTCGCCCTGTGTGACACCGCCGTCTCTCTCGGTCCCGCGGCCCCGACGCTCTGCGAGGGTTGGCAGGTCAAGGACCTGCTCGTGCACCTGCTGGTACGCGAGCGTCGCCCGTGGGCCGCCGCCGGCATGTTCATCCCGCCGCTCGCCTCGGTGCAGAGGAAAGCCGAGGCCGCGTACGCCGCCGAGTCGCTGGAGTCGCTCACCGCCCGCCTCCGCGACCCCAAGGGCACTCTCTTCGCGATCGACCCGATCGACCGAGCCGTCAACACCGTCGAGTTCTTCGTCCACCACGAGGATCTCCGCCGTGCCCAGCCCGGCTGGTCGCCGCGTACGCTCCCCGCCGTTGCCGAACGAACCCTCTGGCGCAACCTGAAGCTGGCCGGTCGCGCCCTGGTCCGTTCCGCCGCCACGCCGGTCGTGATCAGCGACGGCACCGAGTCGGTCACCCTCCGCCCCGGCGAGGAGCCGGTCACCATCACCGGCCCGGCCAGCGAGCTCCTCCTCTTCTGCTTCGGACGGCACGAGGTGCGTGGGTTGGTCTTCGATGGGCCCGCCGAGAAGATCACGCGTTTGGAGAACGCCAGTCTGGGATTCTGAGGCACCCGGTGGTCGAACTTGTCGAGACCCCGGCCCTGGTGGTCGAGCTTGTCGAGACCACCCTTCGTGCGGACATCGCCAAGCGACTGTCTTTTCGTTCCGACGTTTCGCCGCCGACCCGATCTCTCAGTGTCTCTCGGTCACGCGCCGCGTCAAGGACGCCCTTCGGGCGCCGGCTTCGCCGGCCGCTTCGCGGTCCTTGACCCGGCACCCGGTCGAGAAAGACTCCGCCTATATCGGGCGGCGGCGAGAGATGTGGCGCGGGCTCACGCGATCTGAGGAAGCCGACGTCGAATGTGATGAGGACCCCTCGCTCCCGCTAGTCGGGCCGCCGGAGGCCGCCAGGAAGCCCGTCGAAACCCAAGCACCGGAGGGGTCGAGCTTGTCGTGACCTCATTCGAGAACGATCACCCCGCGACTCGCAGCAAGCGAGTTGTCGAGAACTGAGCCACCGGTGGTCAAGCTTGTGGAGACCACCTCGCGGGCGGACATCGGTCGCCGACTGTGTCTTTCGTTCCCAGGTTCGCCGCCGACCCGATCTCTCAGTGTCTCTCGATCACGCGCCGCGTCAAGGACGCCCTGCGGGCGCCGGCTTCGCCGGCCGCTTCGCGGTCCTTGACCCGGCACCCGATCGAGAAAAGACTCCGCCAATATCGGGGCGGCGGCGAGGAGTGTGGCGCGGGCTCAGGTGACTTGGAAGAGCCGACGTCGAGTCTGAGCAGGGACCCCTCGCGTCCGCTGGTCGAGCCGCCGGAGCCGCCAGGCGGAGGCGCGTCGAGACCAACACCGTCGCTCGCCGTCCGCTTTTGTAGCGACTGAGCCCCGGTGGTCTCCACCGGTGGTCGAGCTTGTCGAGACCACCCTCTGTGGAACGGCCTTCCTAGGCGCAACAGATCAGGGCGGTCGTTGCTCGAAGAGGGGTCTCGACAAGCTCGACCTCCGGGGTGGGTTCTCGACAGGCTCCACCACCGCGAGGGGTGGGGTCAGAGCGTGGAGGTGCGTCGGCTGAACCGAATCCGCCCGTCAGGCAGCCGGTCGTAGGTGCAGTTCGGATCGTGGATCCGTCGATGATCACTCGGGCACAGCAGCACCATGTTTGCGAGGTCTGTCTTTCCGCCTTCGCCCCAGGGTTTGAGGTGATGGGCTTCGGTCCAAGCGGCTGGTGCGTCGCAGTCTTCTGCTTGGCAGCACTTGTCTCGTAGGCGGAGTGCGCGGTGTTGGATCGGGTGCGCCAGGCGGGCGGTGCGGCCGAGGTCGAGGATCTCGGAGTCGGTGCCCAACACGACGGGGACGAGGTCGGCGTTGCACGCCATCCTGCGGGCCTCAGCGGCGGTGATCTTCTCGCCGTCGAAGCCGAGGGAGGCGGTGGCGAGGTCCTTGCGGAGCTCGTCGAGGCTCATGGTCACGAACATGGTGGTGGCGTGGCCGCCGTGGCGGGGCAGGTTCTCGACGTCGTAGGTCTCGATCACCCGCGCGAAGGCCTGACCCAGCAGCCGGTCGTAGGGGGCTTTGCGGCCTTTCTCTTCTGCGGACCACTTCCGCGGCTGTGCCAGCGAGTCCAGCATGGTGCGTAGCCGCAGGCCGACCGCACGAGAGACCCGGGCGTGGATATCGATGGTGCCGTCGCCGTTGTCGCGGGACTGGAAGAACGTGCGCCGTTGGGCGTGCTCTTCTTCCCGCTGCAGTGCTTTGGCCTCGGCTTCTTCGAACCGGTCGGGGTCGACCATGAGCAGGATCCGCTTGCCGGCGACCTTCAGCTCGTTCGCGGTCCACCAGGTGGCGTGCTCGACCAACAACTTCTCCGCCAGGAGCAGGTCCTCGGTGCTGGCGGCCGGGTCGGTCTCAATCTGGTCGAGGGCTTTGGTGATCACCCGGGCCTTGTCCTGGGACAACACACCGTCAGCCAGACCCGCAGCGACCAGCTCGTACTTGGCCAGACTCGCGGCGAGGTTCACCTGCGAACGGGCGACGCCCTTGTCAACCAAAAGTTCGGTGCGCATCCACCCGGAGACGTCCTTCGCTCCGGTCTCCTCAGCGATGTCACCCGAGGCAGCGAGCAGCCGGAGCTTCACCGCGGCCTGCTTGGCCTGGATCTTCTCCAGCCGCGCGAGTGCTTCCTTCTTCTGACTCCTGCGCCAGTAGGCCGGGTCCCGGGTGAGGAGGTCGTCAAGGGAGGCCTCGATGGCGCTCAGGTCAACATCGACCGTGTCATGCTCGAGGCTCATCGGGTCCTCCTCTCGGGGCGTGTCGTGATGGATCCGATTCTACTCCTCTAAATCCCGTTATGCCACATATAATCCCTGGTCAGACGCACTTTTCTGCGCAAATCTTAGGATCGAATCTGTGGATGGTAAGTGGCCCGATAGGCCACTTTTTCTTCCGTGAACGGGATAGTTGTTGTGGGTTTGGTGGTCTCGACAAGCTCG